>JADJSY010000078.1 GCA_016711435.1 Lewinellaceae bacterium | reverse complement strand
AAACCAAACACTAAACACGCTTCTTGTACGTCCACACCGCCAAAGAATTCACCACTACCGCGTAGCCCAGCACGGTAAAGAAGTTTTGCCGGATGTCCTGAAATCCGGCGCCTTTGAGCAAAACCAGCCGCATAAATTCAACGAAATAGGCAATCGGGTTGATGGTGTTGAGCGTTTGCGCCCAATCCGGCATACTTTCCACAGGCGTGAACAGTCCGCACATCAGGATAAAGATCAGTATAAAAAACCAGGCGGTGAACATGGCCTGTTGCTGGGAATCGGCAAAATTGGAAATCAGAAAACCCAGTCCCAGCATACAGGGCGTAAAAACCGCCGTGTAACCGAACACCAGCCACAGGCTGCCCAGCATCGGAATGTCGAACACTAATTTTCCGACCGTCAGACCGACCGTCATCATCACCAGCGAGAGCATCCAGAAAGGCAGTAATTTACCCAGAATGAACTGCCATTTTTGAACGGGCGTCACGTTCAGTTGCTCGATGGTGCCTAATTCGCGTTCCCGGACGATATTCAAAGCCGTAAGAAAACAAATAATCAGCGCCACGATCTCACCCAGAATACCTGGCACCATAAACGTCTTGTAATCGAGTTTGGGGTTGTACCAGTTGGAATATTCGATTTGGATGGGGCGCGGCGCGGGTGTAGGGAGTGCTGCGGGGTCGATGGATGCGAGGCGGGGCGCCCAGGTTTCGGCAAATTGCTGGTTGAACGACCGTATGATATTTTGCGCATAACCCATGCCGAGTCCGGCTTTGGTGGCATTGATGGCATTGGCGGTCAGGGAAATGGAGGCCGTGCCTTCCCGCACCAGGTTGCGCTCGAAATGCGCCGGTATTTCCAGGATCAAATCTGCCTGATCGTTGGACATGGCGTCGTCGGCTTCCCCGGCAGTGGCTACTATTTGGGTTTTGAAATAACCCGAGGCTTCAAATTTGGCAGTCAACTGCCGCGACGCAGGCGAAAAGTCGGCATCCACCACAGCGAGATGCAAGTTTTTGATTTCGTAATTCGCTGCAAAAGACAACAACAGCATCTGGAAAACCGGCATCACGAGCAGCAGCGGCAGCATCGTCTTGTTGCGGAAGATTTGCAGAAATTCCTTTTGAATGAGAAAGAAAACAATTCTCATGGTGAATGGTGAATCGTGAGTGGTGAGAATCTTCCCGGTTTTGGCAAGGTTTTCAGGTTTGTATTGTTTTCAGGTTTGGTGTGTGATGTTTAGTTTTCGAGCTTATTCTTTGGCAGTTGTAAAAGTTAGACAAAATATCAACTATTACCCAAGGCGAAGCGTCCGAAACACTAAACACCACACACCAAACACTGTTCACGGTTCCCAGCCTGAAAAACCCAAGCCAAAGGTACGAAACTAAAGCCAAACGGGAAGCCTCTCACCTCTCACCTCTCACCCTCTCTTAATGTGGTAGTTTCTCCCGAAAGTACCCATACACCCAGGTGCCTGCGATAGCGCTCAGAATGACCACTGCAACAACGGACACGCCTGTGCCGATTTGGGCAAACAAGGGTCCCGGACAAGCGCCGGTCATGGCCCAGCCGAAGCCGAACAAAAGGCCCCCGTAGATTTGGCCCTTGTTGAATTTTTTAGGGTGAAATTCGATTGTTTCACCGTATATCGTTTTGATTTTCAGGCGTTTAATGAGCCAGACGGACACAGCGCCCAGCACAACGCCGGCGCCGATGACGCCGTACATGTGGAACGATTGTAAACGGAACATTTCCTGAATGCGGAACCAGGAAACGATTTCGCCTTTTACAAAAGCAATCCCGAAAATCAGTCCTACAATCGTATATTTAAAATTGTAGTACCAGGGGTGCTGCAAATGGGATTCGTTGACACACATAGTGTCCAAAGAACGCACCTCGAAGTCCGTTTCAGGAATGGTCGTTTGAAAAGGAGTAGTGATATGATTGATGTCAGACATATTTTGTAAGTAGGTGTGCAAGATTAGTTTTGCTTAAATTCTTTACATCCATTTAAAGCCGCATGATAAACGGCAGCAGCAGGTTGGCCATCAGAAAACCGCCCGCCATAAAGGAAATGGTGGCTACCAGTGAAGGCCATTGCAGGTTGGAAAGGCCCATGATGGCATGACCGCTGGTGCAACCGCCCGCATAACGCGTACCGAAACCTACCAAAAATCCGCCGACCACCAGCAGGATGAATCCGCGCAGGCTGAACAGGCTTTCCCAGGAATATATTTCTGTAGGCAGCATATTGCTGAAGTCAGTCAGGCCGTACCCCTGGAGTTCGGCGGCTAATGCAGGCGCCACTTGTACAGGGTTTGGATTGGCCAGCAAGGTAGAAGCGATGATGGCGCCCAGCAGGATTCCACCCACAAAAAAGAGGTTCCAGGATTCTTTCCGCCAGTCGTATTTGAAAAAAGGAATACCTGCCGGAAAGCACGCTGCACAGATATGCCGCATGCTGGAGGAAATACCAAAATGTTTGTTACCCAGCAACAGGAGCGTCGGCACGGTGAGACCGATGATAATGCCTGCGGCCCACCAGGGCCAGGGTTGACTTAATAATTCTACCATAGAGAGTTATCCGTTATTAGTTATTGGTTATCCGTGTTGATAATCAAGCATCTGCAAAGAGTTTAATCTAAATGAATTTGCACACCTACCTAAGCAGGTGTGCAAAATTAGTTAAAACTAAATCTTCTGTAACGCATTGACTAACATTGATTTTTGCCCTTTGCAATGTTGTCCCTTTCATTTAAATCTGCGCATTCAAACTATCCCATGCGCCGCCGTTGTACACCTCTATGCCATTGTTTTTGAGTACTCCGGCAGCGGCGCCGCTGCGGTTACCGCTCCGGCAAACGGTGATAACGGGCACATTTTTACCTTGCAAGAAGGCGATTTTCGTGCCGATCTGGTCGAGTGGAATGTTGATGGAGCCTTTGATATGGCCCTGTTTGAACTCGCCGGCAGAGCGTACGTCCACGATGATGGCGCCTGCTTCCAGCAATTCTTTATAGTCCGTTGCAGGACCGCTACTAAATACGTTTTTAAGAAAATCTAACATGGTTCAAGTGTGTGAAATGTGAGAGAGCTTTTACAACATCGTCGAAGGACATACATAATCGCTGACAGCGATCAGTCCGCTTTCCTTGATAACTTTAAATCCGCCTTTTACGTCGATCAGGTTGTCGTAGCCGCGGGCGCGCAGGATAGATGCAAAAATCATCGAGCGGTACCCGCCGGCGCAGTGGACGTAGTAGGTTTTATTTTTATCCACCTGCGTCATGCTACTGTTCACGTCGTCCAAAGGCGCGTTTTCGGCATTTTGGATGTGTTCGCTGAAAAATTCACTTTCCTTGCGCACATCGAGCACAGGCAGGTTTTTATCTTTTTGTATCAATTCTGCCAGTTCTGCGACGCTGACCTGTTCGATTTGATCGATTTCCAAACCTGCTTTTTTCCAGGCATCGAAGCCGCCGTCGAGATAGCCGATTACGAAATCGTAGCCCACGCGGGCAAGGCGGGTAACCACTTCCTGTTCGCGGCCCGGGTCGGTTACGAGCAGGATTTCCTGTTTGATATCGGGGATCAAAGCGCCTACCCAGGGCGCGAAATTGCCGTCGATACCGATATTGATCGAGTTGGGCACAAAACCTTTGGCAAAGGTTTCGGCGTGGCGGGTATCGAGCACGATAGCGCCGGTTTCATTGGCCGCCGTTTCAAAAGCGCGGGGGCTGAGCGCGTGTTGTCCGCGTTTCAGCACCTCGTCGATGCTGTCGTAACCCTGTTTGTTCATCATCACATTCAGGGGGAAATAAGCCGGCGGCGGCATCAGGCCGTGCGTCACTTCTTTTACGAACTCTGCTTTCGTCATATCGGCGCGCAGGGCGTAATTGGTCGCTTTCTGGTTGCCGAGCGTGTCATAGGTTTCCTTGCTCATTTTTTTGCCGCAGGCAGAACCTGCGCCGTGCGCTGGGTAAACGATCACCTCGTCGGCCAGGGGCATCACTTTTGTGCGGAGGGAGTCGTACAGCGTCTCTGCTAATTGCTCCTGCGTCAGGTGGGCTGCTTTTTGTGCCAGGTCGGGGCGGCCTACATCCCCGATAAACAGGGTATCGCCGGAAAAAAGCGCCACATCTTTACCCGATTCGTCGCGCAGCAGGTAGCAGGTGCTTTCCATGGTATGGCCGGGAGTGTGCAGTACTTTAAAACTGATTTTTCCCACCCGGAATATTTCGCCATCCGTTGCGATATGCGCTTCAAAATCAGGGTTGGCCTGCGGGCCGTAAACAATGGCTGCGCCGGTTTTTTTGGACAGATCCAAATGACCCGAGACAAAGTCGGCGTGGAAGTGCGTTTCAAAAACATACTTGATTTTGGCGCCTGATTTTTGGGCTTTCACCAAGTAGGGCTCCACTTCGCGCAGCGGGTCGATCACAACTGCTTCCCCTTCACTTTCAATATAGTAGGCGCCTTGTGCGAGACAGCCGGTATAGATTTGTTCAATTACCATTGGTAGTTATTTGTTATTAGTTATCAGTTCGTGATAATATTTTTTTTTCCCTTTTTTTTTTTTTTTCTTTCCCCCCCCCCCTGGGGGGGGGGGAATTTTATTTCGTCCTCTCTTTTTTTTTTTTTTTTTTTTGCCTTTTTTTTCTTTTGCCTTTTTTTTTTATTTGTTTGCCGTACAAAGATACGGGTGGTGAAAGCGCCGATTTCGTGATGAATGTTACATAACCGGCGTCTGAAAAAAAATTTCTTTGATCAGGATATAGATTCCCATAATCAGCACAAACCAACCGAAAGCCGGTTTTAATTTATCGCCGCTGATGCGCCGGGCGAGTTGTGTGCCGACAAAGATACCCACAATAGCAAAAGCAGAAAAAGTCAGCAAAAATTTCCAGTCGATGGGTTGATGCCCAATGTCGCCGAGAAAACCGATGAGCGATTTGACGCCGATAATCAACAGGGAAGTACCCACGGCCTGTTTCATCGGTAGTCCGGCCAGCAAAACCAGGGCTGGAATAATCAGGAATCCGCCACCTGCTCCAACCAATCCCGTGAGCGTTCCCACCAGCAATCCTTCCACAAAAATCAGGGGTAAATTGTAACGCTTTTCTTTTGGTTCGCAATCGTCGCTTTTCTTTTTGTCGCGAATCATGGAAACGGAAGCCGCTACCATCAAAATTGCGAACAAGAGCATCACAAAAAGGTTTTTTGTAAGCTCGAAACTGCCAATGTGAAAAACGGGGTCGGGAATGACAGGCACTAAAAATTTTCGGGTACTATACACCGCCACAATACTCGGAATGCCAAAAATGAGTGCCGTTTTGTAGTCCAGCAACTTTTTTCTGCCATATTCGACGGAGCCGACCAAAGCAGTCAATCCGACAATAAACAGCGAATAAGCCGTGGAAAGCACCGGGCTGATACCCATCACATATACCAGCACAGGAACGGTTAGAATAGAGCCGCCACCGCCAATTAACCCCAACGAAATGCCGATAATAACAGAAAGGCCGTATCCTAAATATTCCATGATGCCTGTGATTTATTTGCTTTTTTAAGAGGTCAAACAATTAAACTTGTACCGTTTGTCGAGCAGGTTTTTTTCTGGCTGCTCATCCTGTTTGGTAAAGAATGCTGCAAAGATGCCGACTTGGGTACCTGAATGTATATAACAGGGGGCACACAAGGAGCATTTTCAATTACCCCGTTTGGTATGTCGTTGCCGTTCAGTTCCGATGCCTATGCAGAAAAAACGTCTGAAAATACAGCAGTGTAACTTATTTACAGGCCTCTTTGGATGTATTCTGCACCAATTATGTACAAAACAGATAGTTGAACATGCAAAAAATACTTTTCCTGCTTTGTTTTTTACACGCGCACTTTCTTTTGCCTGCTCAAAACGAAACGTACGCCGGGCGTGTAAAGATCGCAGATTCCCTTTTGCTGTCCGGTACATTCGAGCCGGCAGCCCGGGCATATTCGTTTGCTTTCGAGGCGTTTAGCGGACGCGCATACCCCGATGACCGGTATAAAGCCGCCCGGGCATGGTCGAGGGCCGGAGATGCAGATTCCGCTTTTTTTCACCTGAATCGCCTTGTTGAAAAAACGGATTTGCCGGACGATCCTTTTACCTGGGAAACGGAACCTGATTTTGCCGCTTTGAAAAACGACTTTCGCTGGTCGCGGATGATGACCCGTATTGCTTTAAAAAAAGAGCAACAAGCAGCCATAAAACACGATCCGCTCACCCTGGAACTCGAACAAATATATGATCTCGACCAATGGTATCGCGTCCGGTGGGATAGTGTGATTGCACTCCACGGCCGGAAATCGCCTGAATTCCAGGATTTTATGCGGCGCAACCGGGAACAGGACTCTCTGAATGAACTCCGGGTGATTCAAATCCTGGACGAGCGGGGCTGGCTGGGTGCGGATGAAGTTGGTCAAAAAGGCAGCAGCGCTTTGTTCCTTGTGATCCAGCACGCCGAATTGCCTGTACAGGAAAAATACCTGCCGCTGATGCAAAGAGCCGTTGCAAACGGGAAGGCCGAACCTGCAAATCTGGCTTATCTGGAAGACAGGATACGGATGCGGCAGGGCAAACCGCAGCGCTATGGTAGTCAAATCGTGCCGGATAAAGAAACGGGCGCCTGGGTTTTGTACCCTGTAGAAGACCCCGCTAACCTGGACAAACGCCGGGCTGCTGTCGGTTTGGGGCCGATACAAGAGTATCTGATCAGAACGGGCGCCAGGATGGAATGAAAACAGAATATTTTTCATAAACATGAGTCATCCCTGATTTTGTAGCGACTCTTTGTACGCGCCGGCACAATTTTTATTGATGATTGCTTATTGACAATTGATGATTTTTGATGCAAGGTGGCATCTTCGCACATTATAAATCATCAATTATCAATAAGCAATCATCAATAAATACGAGTTTGACCTTTTTGTGGTCGTTTTAGGCAAAATTCGGGATGACTCATTCCTCATCCCTCCTTCACACCAACCGGATTTTCCCCCTGCCCGTGCGCAGCACATCCTCCTGTTCCAGTTTTTTCAAAATGCGGGTCACCACTTCGCGGGTGCTGCCGATTTCTTCGGCAATTTGCTGGTGGGTAATATCGATCACGCGGGAGCCGAAAATTTTCGCTTTTTCGCGCAGCAAATCCACAATGCGGTCATCCATTTTTTTGAAACTGACATTGGTTACCACCTGGAGTAACTCTTCAAAACGGCTTTGGTACAGCGTGAAAATATACTCGGCCCAGCCCGGATACTCTTTGACGAGTCTGGCCGCTTTTTCAGGCCGGATAAAGATGATTTCGGTCTCTTCTACGGTAACGGCTTTTATTTTGCTGGCTGTGCCGGTCAGTGCGCCGAGGATGGCCATCACACAACTTTCCCCAGGTTTGATGTAATAAAGAAGTATTTCATTGCCCTGGTCATCTTCGCCTACTACTTTGATGTGGCCGCGCAATACGATGGGAATACTTTTGATATAGGCCTGAAAATTGAGCACTACCTCGCCGGCTGGGAGTATCCGGACGTCGTTTTCGTCGGCGAGTTTGCGCAAGAGGGAAGGGTCGGTCTGCATATCTATGCTCGATGTATAAACTTTAAAGGACTTCTAAAACCTCCAAAAGTAAACATTGTTTTGGTGGGTAATAGAACTGTTGCCTGAAAATGGATGGAAGTACCCTACTTTTGATACAAACCAGACTTCTCATCCATGACTTCCCTGTTCCGCTACTTTGATCAGTACAATATATTGTCCGAAGAGGCCAGAACGGCTATACGTGCGATCAGCACCATTCAAACCATTCGAAAAAATCAAGATTTACAGCCGATTGGACATACCTGCCGAGCGATTTATTTTATCAACCGGGGCCTGGCGCGTATTTATTATTTCAAAGACGATATAGATATAACGGAGAGTTTTGCCTTTGAAAATCAGATCATTGCAAGGGTGGAAAGCCTTTTCAGTGGCAAACCTTCCCGAAAAGGGATACAGATGCTGGAGCCATCGGAAGTGGTGGCCATCCACGCTACATCGCTGTTCAGTCTCTATGATGCTTTCCCGGACATCGAGCGGCTGTTCCGGAAAATCTTCGAGGCCGGTTATGTAGACACCGTCAATCGCATCGAGAGCCTGCAATTTCACAGCGCAGAAGAACGCTACCGCGACCTGCTGGAAAGTTCGCCCGACATCCTCAAACGGGTACCGCTGAAACTGATCGCTTCCTACCTCGGTATCACACCCGTGAGCCTTAGCAGGATTCGGGCGCAACACTGATTTCTTATCATTTGTAAAGAATTGACTGCTTGTGCTGCCCCTACCTTTGCAGGAAAAATTGCATCTATGAAACTCGGACTGCGCGAAAACTGGCGACAATTCACCCTCCTGGTAGTGATCAACGCCTTTGTAGGCGGCATGGTGGGTATGGAACGCAGCATTCTGCCGCAATTGGCCGAAGTGGAATTTGGCATCGCTGCCAAGACTGCTGTGTTATCTTTTATTGTAGCCTTCGGGATTTCAAAGGCATTTGCCAATCTCTTTACCGGAACCCTGGCCGGCCTGCTGGGCCGCAAGCGGCTGTTGTTGCTGGGCTGGGTGCTCGGGCTGCCCGTACCTTTTCTGCTGATGTACGCCCCGAGCTGGAACTGGGTCATTGCCGCCAATATATTGCTCGGCGTACACCAGGGATTTGCCTGGTCGGCCACCGTCGTGATGAAAATAGACCTCGCGGGCGAGCGCGACCGGGGCCTGGCGATGGGTTTGAATGAATTTGCCGGATACCTCGCCGTGGCGCTGGCGGCCTTTTTCACGGGATGGATAGCGAGCGAATACGGCTTACGGCCCTATCCTTTTTATCTTGGAGTGGGTTTATCGGTGGCGGGTTTGCTGGCTACTTTGTTGCTGGTGCGCGATACGCACGCGCATGTTGCAGCCGAAGCGGCGCAAAGCAAGGCGCCTCGTTTGGCGCATATTTTTCGCGACACGAGCTGGCGGCACCGCAACCTGGGTTCTGTGACCGTTACCGGTCTGGTGAACAACCTGAACGACGGCATGGTATGGGGGCTGCTTCCCATGTTCCTGGTTCAAAAAGGTTTTTCCTTGCATGAAATCGGCATTTTAGCCGCCGTGTACCCGGCTGTATGGGGCATCGGGCAGTTGTTCAGCGGGCGCATGTCCGATTTTATTTGCAAAAAAGACTTGTTGCTGTGGGGCATGTTGCTGCAAGGACTGGCTTTGCTGGGCCTGGCATGGGTGGACAGTTTTGCAGCGTTTGCCGCACTGCTTGCGTTGCTGGGCTGGGGAACTGCTATGGTGTATCCCACTTTTCTGGCTTCCATTGCCGAGAATACGCACCCTTTCGACCGGGCCAAAAGCCTCGGCGTTTTTCGCTTTTGGCGGGATATGGGTTATGCCATCGGGGCTTTACTCACGGGCGTACTGGCCGATGCGTTCGGCATCCCGACCAGTATTGTTGCTGTGGGCGTATTGACGGTCGCTACCGGATTTTTTGTTGATTTCCGGATGCGTTGCCAAACGACGCATCTAAAGTTATGGGGATGGCTGACGTTGACAAGGAAAGCGGCAATCTGATGAATATCATGCTGTCAATAAGTAACATGGCTGAACTGGCAGCCTGGACCCTTGAAAGTGATCGGGTACTGGTTTTTTGAGTGGTGAGTAGTGAGTAGTGAGTGGTGAGTGGTGAGTAGCATTCAGTTAGAAGAACGTACTCAATTATCTTTCAATTGAATGCCCTCCTAACGGAATGCCACTCCTCCTACTCACCACTCCTCACCATTCACCACCTTCAGCACCACCAGCCGCAACAAAGCCACCCAAGGCAGTCCGTGCCAGGCCAGGTCGAACCAGTCCATGGACGTCATGCCCACCGCTCCGCCGGCTACCCAGCGCAATTTACCCCAGATATGCGGTTCGGGTACGAAAGGCGCCAGCCCCAGTGTGAGGCAGGCGATCAGTACAAATTTCCAGTCATTCAGTATTTGCATGGGTTATACGATTCCCTCCAGTACGCTTTTGAGTTTTACTTTGCTTTGTACGCCCGTTTCGCGCCATTTTAACTCCCCGTCTTTAAAAATCATGATGGTGGGGATGCTGCGGACATTGTATTGTGCAGCAAGTGCCTGATTCTGGTCGACGTCTATTTTGAAAATACGAACGTTGTCGCCGAGGTCTTTTTTTAATTCGTCGAGGATAGGCGTAACCATACGGCAGGGGCCGCACCAGGTTGCGAAAAAGTCGATTATCGTGGGTGTTTCGGGGTCGATGAGGTCTTGAAATGTGGCTTTCATGTTAAATTTTTTTAGTTTGATGATACTCAATCTGCGTCCCCATTAATCCTACGAGGGCGAAAATCCGTGTCCAATCCGTCCAATCCGTGTTCCATCAGGCTACGAAGAGGAAATCAATATCTTATCTAAACCCATACTTCACCCCAGTCACCTGCGTGAGCAGCGTTGCCGGCGCATCCAATGCGATAGCAGCGCCATGCGGCGTGGGCGTGACGGGCGAATTGGCGGCTAAGTAATCCCGCATCGTCTGGTGCAGGGAGTACGGCGTATTTTTTCCTTCTTTCACCTGCGGAATGCGGCAAAGCATGGTATCCGGATCGCCGTCGCGCTCGCAGGCGCAGACCGAGTAGATGCGCGCGGGGTCGATCGGCTGACCGCCGACGCTGACTTTCTGCACGCGTTTGCCGGGTTCGCCGAAGGCCAGAAATTCCACTTTCATACCTTTAAATTTTACCACCCAGCCACCGAAACGTTTGGACGCATCTTTGGCAAAAACGTTATTCAGTTCTTTTTCGAGCCAGTCCAGCAGTTGTTGCCCGCTCACTTTGGCCGTGCGAATCAGCGAATCGACGGGCAGCATATCGTAAATGTAACCTTCCGTGATGGGCGCCATACCGTCCGGCCCGGTGTTGCGCGGCGGACAGAAACGGAAACCGTTGGACAGCACAATATCAGTACCTACCCGCCAGGCCAAGGCATCCAGTATGAGCGTGTCGATCGTATTTTCAATGACAAAATAGCGGTACAGCGGCACCGTACTGTAGCCCCGAATCGTCTCGATATCTGCTTTGAAAGGCGCTTCCAGGCTGTTGAGCAATTGTTGTACTGCCGCTTTGGGTTTGTGTTTTTTGGCGTCTACCTCCAGCAATTCGTATCGTTCGCCGACGATTTTTCCGTCTTTTACTTCCAGGTCGAGCCTGCCGACAAAAGAGCCGAAGGCGCCGGGCTCCACCACTTTGGCGTATTTGCAGACAATCGGTTCGCGCACCCGCTCGTGGGTGTCGCCGCCGAAAATATAGTGTACGCCCTCACATTCGGGCAGGTTAGCCAAGTGAATTTGCTGGGAGAGACCCAGGTGCGCCAGGATGATGATGAAATCGCATTGCTCCTGTTCGCGCAACAAGTTGACATACCAGGCCAGGTTTTCCTCCGGTTTGGTGTAAATGATGCCTTTGGAATAGTTGGGCGATTGCCGCAGGGGCACCAGCGGGTCGGTGTAACCCAGAAAACCGATTTTAACGCCCAGCCGCGACCAGGTGTAATAGGGCGGGAATATGAGTTCGCCTTTTTTACCCTCGCCCATATCGTGGTACATATTGGCGCAAACCTTGGGCGCATCGAGTCCGCCGAGCAGGGTTTGCATGGCTTTTTTTTGATAAATCACTTCCCAATTGCCGGGCAAATACAGGTCGTATTGCAGTGCGTTCAGCACAGGTACCAGCGCTTTTCCGGTTGTTTTGACCGATAATTCGCTGCCCTGAAACATATCGCCTGTGTCGATGGTGAACGTATTGGGGTTGTGTTTTCTGATTTTGTCCAGCATGGTCGCCAATTGTGCATACCCGGCGGTTTTGCGGAATACCATTTGCTCATTTTCCCAGAACATCTCGTCGTGGGGGTGAATCTGGCAGTGTACATCGGTGGTTTGCAGCAGGCTCAAGGTGCCGGAGCGAGCGGGGGCAACGTCTGTGTTTGCATCCAGCGTCAGTTCCCCGCCGGTCGCTTTGGCGGAGGCTGTCAGGGGCGAAAGACTTGCACCGAATCCGGCCAGCAGGCTGTTGCGAAGAAAATCACGGCGTTTTGACATAACAGAGGTGAGAAGTGAGAGGGTGAGAGGTGAGCGGCGTAGCGTACACCATTCATTGATATTGAAGTTTTTAAGTCAACAGTTTTTAATGTAAGACATTTACGAGAGGCAGCGGATCCGGCTAACAAAAGGGGCAGCGCCCCGATAATATTTGTAGAATGAAGTGATGAATATGGTTGGAGGGGCAGCGCCCCGGTAATATGAACGGGGCGCTGCCCCTCCATTGCTGGGCTAACTGGAAAATGCTACAAATATTACCGGGGCGCTGCCCCTTTGCCAATCAGCCCTGAACGTCCGGTTTTACACAATTTTCTTACATTAGAAATTGCTGTTGTTTTGTCTAAGTTCACTGTAAATGATTGACTATCAACACTGATAACTAATAACGGATAACTATTTGCCTTTTTTAAACGGTTCTACCACTTGCTCCAAAAAACCGTGCGGGTATTTTTCAACATCCTGGAAACCCAGTTCGATATCCCTTCCGTCGTGCGGCATCCAGACGCTACCGGCAAGATAATCCCAGAGACTCAGGGTAATGCCGTAATTCACGCCGTAACGACCCTCGGGTTGCTTTTTGGAGTGGTGCCAGATGTGCATTTGCGGGTTATTGAAAATATAACGCAAGGGTCCGAGCGGCAGGTAGATATTGGCGTGGTTGAGGTGTCCGATGGCCAGCGTAAATACATAGACCAGCATGAAATCCGAAATGCCGAAACCGATCATCGCCAGCGGCAGGTACTCGATGCTGCGGTACACGATGGTTTCCATAAAATGATAACGCAGGTGCGCCGCATAACCCATTTCTTCCACGGAGTGGTGCACTTTATGGAATTCCCACAAACGCGGCACCCGGTGCAGCAGGCGGTGTGTGTTCCATTGTATAAAATCGCGCACCAGGAACAGGATCAGCAACTGTACCCAATACGGAAAGGACGCCACCTGAATGGCAACCAGGTTTCGTATGCCGAAAACCTCGCGCAGGAAATCATTGAAAGCCGTTACCACCACATCCGATACCGCTGCATAAACGATCAGGTGAAACAGGAACACGTTAAAAAACATGTAGAACGTATCCAGCCAGAAGTCCTTCCGGATAGCCGATTGTTGTTTCCGCCAGGGAAACAGCAGTTCGAGTACATAGACCAATGCGGAAATGCCAACTAACCAGTAGAAAAAATTGCCCCAGTGCGGTCGCGTGATCTCCTGCCAGAGATGCTGCGCATATCCTTGCCAGCCATTGATAAACGTTTCGAGGTAATGCATATAGTATTTAAGTCGGTTATTGGTTATCGGTTATCCGTGTTGATACTCAAGCATTTGTAAAGAATTTAAGCGAGACTAATTTTGCTCACCTACTTATCTGTTATTGCTTATCGGTATTTCCACCAAAGGTAAGCCACATGGCGGACATGGGAAGGTGACTTAAGTTACTTATGGAAGGGTTGGAGGTTTGAAATGTTGAGGGTTGAGATTGTTGAGGGTTGAGGCTGGTAACTTATGGCCTCCGTTACCACCCTCAACAATCTCAACCCTCAACAACCTCAACAATCTCAACCCTCAACATTTCAAACCATCAAACCCTGCCCATCACGGTTTTCCGGTAGCAGGGGAGTATAAAAAATGGCTTTTTTCAGGGATTTTCTAATTGAACAAGTGCGCCGACCTTTGTACTGTGCAGCAATACACCATGTCCGGTGTTTCACTTTTTCTCTCCACCAAATAGAATGATCTATGAAAAATCAACTTTTATGCACGTTTTTACTCCTTTTTGGCGCTTTCCAATTATCCGCCCAATGTCACACGATTACACTTCCTTACGGTCAGGTACAGACCGATATCAACCGGGGGTATAAAATCATTGCCACCCAGGACGGCCATTTTGTGATAGCCGGTGAATGGAACAATGAAGCGTATCTGCTCAAAGTGAATCATCTGGGGCAACAATTGGCGCTACAGAAATTCGGGACGGCGATTGGCGGACAATCAAAATTCAAGGACGTTGTGGAAGCGCCCGATGGCGGTTTTGTAGCCGTCGGTCAATGCGACAACTGCACCCTCCCCAATGATTCATTGATCAAAGTGGTAGCCGTTAAAACGGATGCCAACCTGAATCTCAATACGAGCATCGGAGTGAAAAAGTTTGGTTTTGCCATAATAAACGGTAACCAGACCATCGACGAACGCGTCGAACCAAGCCTGGTGCGCATTGGAAATACCTATACCATGGCAGCAAGTGTCAACGTGGGCGGCGGTCTCAACCCGCAGGATGTAGTCGTGACGCGCTTGTCGGAAAACCTGCAACCCGTTTGGGAAAAAACGTACCATACCGGTTTTTTTGAATCGCCTTTTGATATTGTGGCTACCAACGACGGTTTTATCATGCCGGTCAACAGGGCTTTTGTGGCCACTGCGATATTGCTGAAAATTGACCAGGATGGGAATATGCAGTGGGGGCTACCGTTTGAGACGGCGCTTGCCCGCAATATGGTTTATTTGCCTGCTACCAATGAAGTGGTTGTGGTGGGCGATCGTGTTCCAGCGCCCGATAACCGCGACGCATTTCTGATGCGTTTTAATGCCGCCACCGGCGAAGCAGTCGATTTTCTGACCTGGGGCGATGCACGGGGCGACGAAGGGCATGATGTTCACTTGCTGGAAAATGGCAGGTTGCAGGTAGCCGTCCGATCCAGTCAGCCCAACCCGTTCGGCACTTATGGCACTTCGCGGGTTTACCAGGTACAATCGCACCCATTGCAGGTGCTTTGTTATGAAAAAATACCCAACCCGGATAATATCACGAATATGTCTTTGACCAGCATAGTGCCCTTTAAGTACCAATGGAAAAGACTTTGCGGTAACCGGTATTCGGGGGTTTTACAACCGCACTTTTTTTCATATCCGGGAGGATTGTGAGGTCAATGAACAGGAGGTTTCCATTTGTTCGGGCGACAGTTACACTTTGCCCGATGGCCAAATGGTCAGTTCGGCGGGCATTTATCAAACCACTTTACAGGGCATATTTGGTTGCGATAGTGTTATTCAAACGAAACTGAGTTTTTACCCGGCCATCGCGCCAACGACCGTACAAGTCTTTTTGTGTCCGGGCGACAGCCATACTTTGCCCGATGGCCAAATGGTCAGTTCGGCGGGTATTTATCAAACCACCGTGCAGAGCATACTTGGGTGCGACAGCGTTATTCAGACCCAACTGAATATTTATCCGGCCATCGCGCCGACGACCTTACAGGTCTTTTTGTGTCCCGGAGACAGCCACACTTTGCCCGATGGCCAGATGGTCAGTGCCGCCGGCGTCTATCCAACTATTTTGCAAACCGTAAATGACTGCGACAGCCTGATTCAAACGACTGTCACAGTAAGTGCAATCATCACCGTCGATAGCGTTCATATTCAACACAATACGGGCAGCGGTAATGGCGCTGTCACCCTGCAACAGGTGAGCGGAGGCACGGCGCCTTATACTTTTCAATGGAGCAACAACGCAAGCGGCCATGCAATCGGGTCATTATCGCCCGGCGATTACCAGGTGACGATCCAGGATGCTTCAGGCTGTGCGCAGGTTTTTATGTTTACCGTCGATATGCAGGTCGCAACAGACGAGCCGCAGTCAGGGCTGACATTTATCATGTATCCCAACCCTTTTGTTGAGCGTATAGAAGTTGTGCTGGAAATGGAACAGCCCACTAACGCGCGGTATGAATTGCGTTTTATGGATGCACAGGGACGGCTTTGCAGGACTTACACGCTCCGGCAGGGCGTATCTGAATTGCTGGACTCCGGGAGTTTGCCGGCAGGCATTTACATGGCGCAGTTGCTGGAAAATGGCAGGTTAGTGCGCAACAGCCGGGTAAATAAA
>JADJSY010000077.1 GCA_016711435.1 Lewinellaceae bacterium | reverse complement strand
ATACGGAATTTTGCTGTATAATCCCTTATATATTCCATAACAACCATTATACAAGCACCACCAGAAAGGGGCAAGAAAATGGCAGAAACCCCAAAACCAACAACCACATCAGCATCCCCGCAGGGGAAAAAACTACTCGACCAGTTCAGAGATAATATTCGCCTTAAGCAATACTCGTTTCGAACTGAAAAAACCTATATTCAGTGGGTTCGTGAATACATCCTCTTTCACAACAAACGTCACCCGCGAGAAATGGGAGTAGCCGAGATCAACCAATTCATCACGCACCTTGTAGTGGATCGCAAAGCATCTGCCTCCACCCAAAACCAGGCCATCAGCGCCATCCTCTTCCTCTATCGCAACACACTCAATATCGAATTGGACCAATCTTCCCTCAACTTTATCAGACCCAAAAAAGGCAAACGAGTCCCCAACGTACTTTCACCCCACGAAGCGCGGGCCGTGATCTCAAGCATGACCGGACAATACAAACTCATGGCACAGATCATGTACGGCAGCGGACTTCGCCTAATGGAATGTCTCCGCCTCCGCGTCAAAGACATTGACTTTGAAAATCATCGCATCCTTGTCTACGACGGAAAAGGAGGCGACGACCGAGTCACCATGCTCCCCGATGGAATCATCGCGCCGATGCGCGAACACCTTCAAGCGGGTAAGCGCCATCCACCAAAAAGATCTATCCGCCGGATTTGGTTCAGTCAAAATGCCGTTCGCCCTCGATAAAAAATATCCAACCGCCCACAAAGAATGGATTTGGCAATTCATCTTTCCTGCCCCCACACTCTTTACCGACTCCACAAACAGGAAGCGCTCACCGGCATCACATCCATGAAACCGCGTTGCAAAAGCCATTCGTGCTGCCGCACTAACTTGCCAACATAAACAAACGCGTTACGCCCCACACATTCCGCCATTCCTTCGCCACCCATCTCCTGCAAAACGGATACGATATTCGCACCGTACAGGAACTCCTCGGACACAAAGACGTAAAAACCACAATGATCTACACCCACGTTTTACAGCGTGGCGGCCTGGCCGTAAAATCCCCCCTTGACAGCTAACAAACCCTCCGCCTCCCACCAACTGATTACTGATTACTGATTACTCATCACTTTATCACCAACTATCCACTACTGACCTTCATCGTCAAATTCACCACGATCGCCTTACTCGCCTTGATCAAATTCTCCGGCGTGATCATGATCTCCTCACCCCATTGACCCGCCCCCGTGCCGAGGATGGGTTCATTTAACAGACTCGCTTCCAGAAAAGTGCGGAACCCTTCGGGCTGCCAGCCAAAAGCAGGGATCGACCCGATGATGTATCCCGTCGTTTCCTTCACCACCTCAGGTTGTGCCATTTGAATATTGCGCGAGCCGATCGCCTTTTTGAGATTGCCTGAAATTGCGTTTTGGTCACCGCCAAGCATCACCAGCACGCGCTCGCCTGTATCCACTTGAAAGATCAAAGTTTTCACAGCTTGCCGCTCTGAGAAACCGAGAGCGTGCGCCACATTGGCCGCACCTTTTTCTGTTTCAGGTGAGAAGCTGAGCGCTTCGTAGGCAATTTTGTTTTCATCAAGATATAAATGAGCGGGGAGTTTCATAATGCGAGTCCTTTGTAAATGATTTGGATGATTTCTTCAGGTGAGTGGGTGAGTGCCACCGTCAACGCATCTCTCGGTTCTTCAAGAGTTTCAAATTGACTTTTCAATAATTTTACTGGCATAAAATGCCCCGTGCGGTTTTTTAATCGGGATTCGATTTCAGCATAGGAACCCTTCAAATAAACGAACCTGACCCGCTCATGTACCTTGAGAATGGCACGATATGATTCCTTCAAGGCTGAACAGGCAAGAACAATGGATGTTTCTGAATTGATGTTGTTTTGGATCAATTCCCGCAATGAGGCAAGCCATGTCGAGCGGTCATCATCAGTTAATGGAATGCCCTGCGACATTTTATTTCGATTGGCTTCGTTGTGAAAATCGTCTGCGTCGTAAAACGGCCAGTCAAGTTCATCGGCCAGCAGCGAGCCGACCGTAGACTTTCCCGAACCTGAAACGCCCATCACTACGATGATCATTTATTTCTCGACGCCAGATACATACCCGTCAACATTAAAACACCGCCAATAATGGTGGTAATGGCAGGCGTTTCACTCAGCAGGAAAAACGCCAAAATTGCAGAGCCTATCGGTTCACCCAGCGTCGTCACAGCCACCAGCGCCGCAGGCAAATATTTCAACGCCCAGTTATAAGTGGAATGTCCCACCAGTTGCGGCAGAATGGCAAGCAGCAGGATCCAGCCATACGCCTTCGGTGCATACCCAAAAGGCGTATTCCCCGAAACAAACATAATAACGATCAAAGCGACGGACGCCATGCCATACACCAAAAATATATATGGTACGAGAGACATCCCCGCACGCAATTTTCTACCGATGATCAAATACCCCGTCACCGCCCACGCACCGGCCAGAGCGAGGAAGTTGCCCCACATCGCCCGCCCCTGCATGATATTCTGCAAGTCTGGGCACGAAAGCCCTCCCGACCAGGAGCACGCATCAGACAACCCGATAATTGCCCCGCCGACGATGGACAATCCCAACCCGACAATAGCCGTCCGCGCGAGATGCTCCTTCAACAGCATCGGCGAAAACAACGCCACCCACAACGGCCCCGTCGCAACGAACACCACCGAACTGGCAACACTCGTGTATTCAAGAGAAGTGATCCACGTGGCAAAATGAACAGCCAGGAAAATGCCCGAGAAAACACCGAGCAGGACCTCGGTCCGCGTGAAGCGTTTTATTTCGTCGAGATGTTTAGTCAGCGCCACAGGAGTCAGAATCACAGTGGCAAAAGTCAATCTCAGGGCTGCGATCACAAGAGAGGGCACGCCATCATTCTGCGCGAAACGGATAAAAATGCTCGCGGTGGAGACCGCGAGTATGGCGATGAGAATTGCAAAAGGCAGGAAAAGTCTGGCGCGAGCGTCGGTCATCTGGAATCCTTGATTTATATGATATTTGTATAAAAATTGTCTAAATTCTTGCAAGCGCACTGGTTAGGGAGTAAAATCGAATTATATAATACCCGCGACAAAAAAGAGCAGTTCTAAATGTGGCGGGTATATGTTCAATGAAACGAAATTTCACAACGAAAGATAATCAAGGAGAGACACATGGCTTTTGAACTTCCCAAGCTCGCATACGCATACGACGCGTTGGAACCCCACATCGACGCGCGCACAATGGAAATCCACCACACCAAACACCATCAGACCTACATCACCAACTTGAATGGCGCCGTGGATAAGACCCCCGAACTGGCTGGCAAATCTCTCGTGGAATTGCTCAGCGATTTGAATGCCGTTCCCGAAGGCGTGCGCGGTGTAGTCCGCAATCACGGTGGCGGTACGTACAACCACAACCTCTTCTGGGAGATCATGGGACCCAACGCCGGCGGCGCACCCAAGGGCGAACTTGCCAAAGCCATCGATGCTTCCTTCACTTCATTTGATAATTTCAAAGCGGAATTCACCACAGCCGCCACAACCCGCTTCGGCTCCGGTTGGGCCTGGCTCGTCAAGAAGGGCACTGGCCTCGCTGTTGTCTCCAGCGCCAATCAAGACAGCCCGCTTTCCGATGGCCTGACCCCCATCCTGGGCATCGACGTTTGGGAACATGCCTATTACCTCAACTATCAGAACCGCCGCCCCGACTACATCGCCGCGTTTTGGAACGTGGTCAACTGGGACGTCGTCGCTCAAAATCGCCGCCAAGTCGATAAATTTGCCCACAAGCAATTAATAATTCAGATTTCACGAATTAGTTTGAAAATAAGAAAATTCGAGAAATTCAGCAAAAGTTTTTGACTTTTTGTACCTTACTTGTATCTTCATCTTAAATCGGCTCCTAACAAATGATTTTTGAAACCCCGCCCTTGTCACGAGATTAAACAAAGTTATAATAGTACTAATTGTTTATTATCCCAAAAGGAGAAAAAATCACATGACCCATATTATTACCAGCTTGTGCGTTCGCGACCGCGGTTGCATCGAAGTATGCCCCGTTGAGTGCATTGTCCCCGGTCAACCGGTAGCAGAATGGCCTTGGATGTACATCGACCCCGATACCTGCATCGATTGCGGCGCCTGCGTCCCCGAATGCCCCTATGCCGCCATCTTCCCTGAAGATGAAGTCCCCGCTGCGTATACCGCCAAGGGCGGCGAGTACATCAGCAAGGTCGGTCTCACCGGTCACTACGAAGGCAAAAACCACAACGGCAAGGAAGTTGTTTTGGATACCACCAAGCAGCTCGCTGCTGGCGAAGTGGTGGACCTCACTGCCGATGTTCAGCCCAATTACGAATTCTTCAAGAGCGGCCCCGGCTACGGCGCAAAAGACAGCGACCAGGGTTCGTAAACAAAACGAAATAATAAAAGGTCAGGTGATAAGCCTGACCTTTTGATCCCGAAAAGACAAGGAAAATATTGAGCTGCCTATTGGCTCAGCCCTGCCGCATTCAAAAGATTTTTCCCAATGCTTTCCGCCAACGGGGCATTAAGTTCTTCCAAAGTTACCACCAGCACCAGCGGCGTGCCCTTCCAATCCGGCAAAGTCCCCGCCAGCATCCATGTGACATTGGTCTCATCCACACTCGCCTGCCCGATGTGATTCCAATAAAGCCTGCTTTCCTGGATGAAAGATAAAGCCGCTTCGTTCGCCGCTGATGCCTGTAGCACCTCAACCGGCTGACTCAACGCTGGAAGCACCACCCATCCCTGTTCCGGCGTGTTGACGGCTGTTGCGATGCGCGGCGAAGGCGCAACCCCGCCATAGCTGAGAGCTGCCGCCGCGACACTCATTTGCAACGGACTAATTTTCAAACTCCGCACTGATGCGTTTTGATCGTCGGCGGCAACCGGCATATTGATGGATGGAACCTGGAGCAAGCCGAGTCTTTCGTAAAATGTTTGCAGCTCAGAAATTGAAGGCTGCTTTGACCCAAACTCCGCTTTAATTAATGGAAGCAATGCCGACCCTATCGGGTACAGTCCCTGCGTAGCTCGATTAAGCAGGGGAGAGGATTCGTCTTGCGAAAGCGTTTCGCCTTCCACATCCAAATTAGATGGGTTGTATGTTGGGTGAGATGCCATCACCAAAATCTCGCCGGTTTCCGCGTTCATTAAAATGATTGCACCGGAATTATTTTGCAATAGTTGATCTGCTTTGGCTTGCAGATCAAGGTCAATACTTAGCCGCACATCCAATCCTGTGGGGGGAGTTCCATAGACCATCTCGTTGCCCAGAATCAAGCTGGATGGGTTTCCCTGCAAGCCTCGCAAATAATTGTCGAGCGTAGCTTCCAATCCAGCTTGTCCATAAACTGGATGCGTATAGCCACTAATTGGCGCAAAGTCTGGATACAGATAGATTCTCTCGTATGAACCACTTTGTCCCTCGGTTACATTGATGAGTTGATTATCCCTATCCACCAACGCGCCGCGAAGGACGAACCGGTCTGCGATGGTGCGGCGGGGGTTATCTGTTCGCAGCAGCAAATCAGGGGCGCGGATCACCGACCACCACGCTGTACTCAATGCAACGGCAGATAATCCCAATGCAAGGATGCCCGCCAGAATGGAGTATGGTCTTGGTTCCTGTAGCGGCGCCGGCTCGCCATCCTCTACATTGCTGATGATGAGTAATAGAAATAACGCCGCAAAGGATGTGAGCAGAGATGAACCGCCGTATGAAACGAAAGGCAGAGTCACACCAGTAAGAGGGAGCAACCGCACATTCCCGCCGATAATGAGCAGGCTTTGAATACCAAGATACGCCACCACGCCCGCGGCGAGATAGCGGCGGAACCTGTCTGTGGCACGCAGGGCGACGATCAAACCTCTAGCGAGGATCAGCCAGATGAGCGCAAGCAGGCCTAAAGTCCCGACAAGACCCGTTTCTTCCGCTATTGCCGCGTAAATAAAATCTGATATCGCAACAGGCACAAGCAGCGGACTCCCGATCCCAAGTCCACGCCCAATGGTGCCGCCATTTGCAACTGCAAGCAGTGATTGAACGATCTGGTAGGAGTTGCCGGAGGGGTCGGTCCACGGATTGATCCACCCAATGATGCGGATGCGGATGATGTCAATAAAGAAATAGCCCAGGAAGAGTGCGATTGCGAGGAAGGAGGTTGCGCCTACTAATACCCGCCGCTTGCCAGTGGCTAGAAAGATCAATGTTGTGAAAATGAAAACGAAGATGGAGGCTGTACCCAGGTCGCGTTGAACGAGCAGCAAAGTCAGCGCCAGACCTGTAACCACTAATGTCGGCACAAGAAGCGGAAATGAAAATAATTGAAAACTCACGCGGTCTGCGAGATACGCGGCAAGGTAGATGACGAGCAGCAGTTTGAGCGGTTCGGATGGTTGAAAATAAATTCCGCAGCAGCCCAGCCATAAACGGGGGCCATACCCTAACGGATTGGTGCCGAAGATCAAAGTAAGGGCGGTGATAAACAGGCCGCCACTTAAAAATAGATATTTATAGGTTCTTAGGAAATTTAGGCTCTTGAGAAATCGTATTGCAAGGACCAGCGTAAGTGTGCTTAACCCGAGCCAGATCGTTTGGCGAATTCCGAAGGGTTCATCCAGCCGCCAGATGGTGAGCAGCCCCCATCCGGTCAATAATGCTGCGGCGGGCAAAATATAGGGGTCGCGTTCCGGTAAATATTTTATGGTGGTGCGATGCAGCAGGTTGAATAAAGCCACCCAGGCCAGGAAGCCCAGCCAGTGGGATATTTTGTAGTCCACATCCCAGGTTCGCTCTCTCACTGCGGGAGAAAGAGTGAGGATGATGGACTGTAAAAATAAAAAGAAGGCCGCCCAGCGTAACAAGCGGCTTTGGGTTAGATCATGCATGCTTCAATGGTACATCATTTTGGCAAATTGAAGGATGACAGCAGAGTTGATCTTCACTTTTTAGCTGAGGTATTTGCCGATGATCAGATCGAGCTTTTTGCGTGTTTCAGCAGGGACCACTTTTGGGTTGGTGATCAATGCGGATGCCAGCGCCTGTCCACAACTGCACGCGCGCGCAGGTTTCAATCCGCGCACCAGATTGCGGATGGCGTTTTGCGCGATCTCGGTGTTTTTATTAAGGGTTTGGATCACCATATCAACTGTTACAGGTGATTCGCTTTCATGCCACACATCGTAGTCTGTCACATGCGCCATGGTTGCGTAGCATAGCTCGGCTTCGCGTGCCAAAAACGCCTCTGGCGAAGCAGTCATCCCGATGATGGACATACCCCATGAGCGGTATGCATGTGATTCTGCTTTCGTGGAAAAACGCGGACCCTCAACCGTAATGAGGGAGCCGCCTATATGAGTTGTTGCTCCAGTGGCGCAAACCGCGGTTTCCAATTGCCCCGAAAGGTCGCCGCAGAACGGGTCTGCCACGCCAACATGAGCAACGAAGCCTTCTCCAAAAAAGGAACGGTCTCGGTCTTTTGTGAAATCGAAGATATTATCGGGAATCACGATATGCCCGGGTGCGTAATCTTCCCGCAGCGATCCACACGCGCTGATGCTGACGACACGTTCCACACCCAGTGATTTCAATGCATAAATATTTGCGCGATAGGGTACTTCTGTAGGTGTGATGTGATGTCCAATGCCGTGGCGCGCAAGGAAGGCAACCCGCATCCCTTCAAGCGTTCCAACGGTGATCGGTGCGCTGGGCTTTCCAAAGGGCGTATCTACTACAATTTCTTCTGTCTGTTCAATACCGCTCATCTGGTACAAGCCTGAACCGCCTATGATCGCAAGGGTTGCTTTGTTATCCATGTTTTTTTCCTATCTTTTGAGTGGGTTCGTTGATGACGTTTTCCGAAAGGCTCACCGTCAGGCGCGTTGCTCCACACTTTATTTCGTCACCGGATGTGATCACTGTGGGCATGCTAACCTGTGCGCCATTTAATACAGTCCCATTTGTAGAAGCCAGATCTTCCAGCCACCATTGGTTGTGATGGTACGTTAGCTGCGCGTGACGCGTTGAAATGGTGTCATCAGTCAATGGGATATCACAGCCGGGATCGCGGCCAAGAATGATCTCGGATTGGGAAAAATATTTCAGGGATGAAGTACCCGCTTCCTGCCGGACTGTGAGGCTGATTCCTGGAATACGTCGATTTGCAATCGATTGGCCTTGTCTGTTCACTTCGCGGTACAGAAAAAATAATGTCCACCCTAAAAAGATAAAGAGGGCAAGCGCAGTTGCCAGCCGTAGAGCCAGAACAATAGACCCACTCATTTTTTTCTGAGTTTTGCAGTGGAGTGTTCTTTGAGAATCGCTGTCGGACGGTCGGAAGCGGC
Source organism: Lewinellaceae bacterium (assembly GCA_016711435.1). GTDB lineage: Bacteria > Bacteroidota > Bacteroidia > Chitinophagales > Saprospiraceae > M3007. The sequence continues at coordinate 5,715 of JADJSY010000077.1, read as the reverse complement.
ATTTTGAAAGGGGGAGGTGTCTTTCAGGTCCGGGCGCGGAGGCGGGTTGTCTTGTCCAAAAATGAGTGCCACACCGGCAAGAGAGATCACGTCGCCGGGGTAAAGCACGCTTTGGCTTGTCCGCTGTCCATTCACAAATGTCCCCCCGGTGGAATTCAAGTCAAATACTACGTATCTACCTTTAATCGTGCGAAGCTGGGCATGGTTTCGGGAAACGCGTGGATCATCTATGATTAGTTGATTATCCAACCTGCGGCCAATATTAACAACAGGAAGAACGAGCGGAAAAACCTTTACGCCTTCAACGATTAAGAATGCGTTATCAGGAATCCTGCCGTTTTCGTCCAGGCTTCCGGTATCCAGAGGGGTTGCGTTAGTTTCGGCCATAGATTCGATCCGATGTGATGCGATGATCTCAGCATCATTTAAAGGTATTTTCTCGTCTGTAGATATGGTGATAGTTGGTGATATTGTAAACTTAAACCCAGCTTCCTGTGCTACAGTGGTGATCGAATGCAATAGTATTGCAAGTAATTGCTGGTCGCGCCATTTTTCTGAGGTAATGGGGTGCATCTGTAACGTATAAACATCAGGGGCAGCCTGGCTGCCATTTCCCAACGTATGGGTATTAAGATGGATCGCCGCTGCCAGTTTTTGGATGATCACATCTTCGACTTTTTTTCCCGGAAGCAGGTTCAGTAAATCCACTTCAACAAGGGATTGGAGACGGGCTTCGATTTCTCTTAAGTTCATAAATAGGTTACTCTCGAATCATTATAGGATGCCAAAGGTAATTATGCAAGCCTGATACGGGTGGCCCGAAATTTAATTAAAACAGTAAAGGCTGTTTGCAGTTCGGGCAGGTCTTATCGCCTGTTTTCACAACGTACCCGCATTTCTTACAGGTGTCCGGCTGCGCTTTTCCTAAGGGGGCGCCGCAGGAAACACAGGAGGGGGCGCCGACTGGATTTGCTGTATTACAGTACTCACAGTTTGTCCGCTTGAGCTTGTCCGAGAGATCCATCGATGCTCCGGTTGAATTAACAGATTCTGCGATCACCTGCCATATCCGCTCATTAAGTTGGAGGTGTTCAATATCCTGGGCTATATCATCGAGACGTCCGAGCAGGCTAAACGGATTCCGAATCGCGGCGAGAGCAGTGGCGCCCAGGCTGGCTGCAACTCCAAGCCAGGCCTGCTGCCCAATTTCCACGATAATGCCATCATCCATTTTTTGGATGGTGATGGTCATGGCCGTCTGTCCCGCCAGACATGGCATCAGGGCGCGAACTTACCTGCACGATCATTTTCTCGCTTTGCCCAAGGGTTTGCGCCCGCAAATTTCCCTGATTGAATTGACCAAGCAAAGCCTGGGCAACATCCACTGGTTTGATCGTTCCGTGAAAAATTTTTCGTTCCATGAAGTCGATTATAATCGCCTTTGCGATTCTCCTTGAAGAGTACTACGAAATGACAAGAAACTGGTTTCAACCCATCCTTCCCCTGCTGACAGCCTTAATAATATTTGGAATGTTTTCCGCTTCCTCCTTGACCTGGCTCTGGCTCAACAACCGACAAATGTCCCAGCTTCCGGGCATGTTTATTACCGTGATAACCGACGAACCTCAGATTAATGTCCGGATGGGGCCGAGTTCCTATGTTTATCCAATTGTAGGAACACTTGTCAGAGGTTCCACTGCTCCGGCACTTGGTAGATCACAAGGCGGTGACTGGATTCAGATCGAATTTCCCGGTGCGCCAGACAACAAAGGCTGGGTGTACTCTCCTTTGGTGCAGGTTTCCCCTGGCGCCTTACAGATTGTAGCTCCGCCTCCTACTCCGGTTCAGCCACCTACCTCCACGGTAGATCCTACACTTGCGGCACAATTTAACCTTGCCCCAACTGCCACCCGTTTGCCAACATTTACACCTCCACCGTCCTTAACTCAGCCTGCATATGTTCAGCCTGCTTCCAGTAACTCAAACGACTCTGTTCCTTTGGCTGTGATCATTCTTGCGTTTGCGGTATTGGGACTTATCGGTTTACCATTGTCATTGATACGACGATAGGAATTGATGCCTTTACATAAATTACGTTTGCTTATAATAATTTCGCTTTTTTTGCTGGTATGGCAAGCGTTTTTTATAATCCCTGGGTCATTGTCAGTCCTTGCTCAACAACCTACCGGCTCGATACCCACCGTAACCGGCACACCTTCTGGAATGATCGTTTCAGTGAACCTGGATATTGAGATCGTTAATATTTATTCTGGCCCAAGCTCGTATTTGTACCCAGCCATTGGTGTTTTGCTGAAAGGCCAGGGAAGTACCCGCCTTTGGAATTTCAGAAGATGGAGATTGGATACAGGTGAGCTATCAGGGAGTGGCGGATTCTGTTGCATGGGTTTTGGCCCTTATGTAACGATTAAGAAAACGGGCAAATTGCCTGTCCTTGAAGCGCCTTCCACTCCAACCCCGGGTTCCACTCCGACCATTGACCCAACCTTGGTGGCTGCCTTTGTCACACCCGTCGTGCCGACTCGACTTCCAACATTTACTCAGCCAGCCCCATTAGTTGTCGCAACTTTTTTAGATGAAGCATCCACCACTAATCGAGTTCCTTTGGGTTTGCTTATTTTTGGCTTGGGCTTTATTGGGGGATTTGGGACGCTAATTTCTTTCCTGCGAGGGCAATAAAAAAAATGACCGGAATTCCTGGTCATTTTTTTGCTTTATTTTTCTAAATTATTGCTGCAAGAACAGGCGCCACCGCCGCCACACCCGCAGGAACTTTCGCCGCCGTTACTGTTGCATGCACATCCACCTTCACTGTGGCTATGTCCTTTGGCGTTGGGGCTGTTGACTGCGAAGCCAGCGCCGTGTTGAGGATCATTTACGAAATCAACAGTTGCATCGCGAAGATAATCCATGGAGACGTCATCAACAACAACTTTTACACCGTTTGATTCAAATGTGGTATCCACATCGCGGAAGTTATTGTCTAATGCCATGCCAAAATTCACGCCGCAGCAACCGCCGCCAGCGACATATACACGAAGTGCATAACCTTCAAGTTTTCGTTGGGAAAGAATATCTTTGACAGCCTGGCTTGCGGCTGGGGTTAGTGTGAAAAGTTGAGTTTCAATTTCCTGGAGCATGTTTGTTTCTCCTTTTTGAATGTATTTACGACTAATTTCGCTAAATATTATCAGGTTTGATGTAGGATGTCAACTTGATCGGCTTCAAGATTAATACATACTCACATTTCTTGACACAATCAATTCGCGACTGTAAAATCCGTGTGCGCCTAAGGCGAAAGCCTATCTTTCATTCCTAAATTAAGAAGGGATTACCCAATGTACTATATGCAAGGACTTACCTCTTTGGAGGCGATAGCGATCTGGGTTGTATTTGGTATTGCTATTGTTGGCTTGTTGTACGCACTTCTCCTCCGTTCCCAGATCCTGCGTGAAGAAAAAGGCACTGAAAAAATGCAGGAAGTTTGGGGAGCGATCAAAGATGGCGCCAATGCTTATTTGCAGAGACAGATTGGCTCCATCGTTCCATTGATTGTCGTACTCACGTTGGCACTTTTCTTTTCCGTCTATATAGTTCCACCCTCCCCGGAAGCTCTTGAACGCTTCGCAAATCAATCCCTGATCAAGTTCGTTTTATTATAGGAATTGCACGCGCGCTTGCATTTGTGATGGGCGCAGGTTTTTCCCTTACCGTTGGTCAGATCGGTATGCGTATGGCTATTGAAGGCAATGTACGCGTTGCCGCTGCTTCAAAGAAATCCTTTGGTGATGCGCTTCGTATTGCTTATCGCGCTGGCACCATCACCGGTATGCTAACCGATGGTCTTGGTTTGCTTGGCGGTACCATCATCTTTATTATCCTGGGTATTGCCGCTCCAGATGCTTTGCTTGGATTTGGCTTCGGCGGAACGCTCCTTGCGTTGTTTATGCGCGTGGGCGGCGGTATCTTTACCAAGGCTGCTGATGTAGGTGCAGATTTGGTCGGTAAAGTAGAAGCAGGCATCCCTGAGGATGATCCGCGAAATCCTGCTGTGATCGCTGATCTCGTGGGCGATAACGTCGGTGACTGTGCTGGTATGGCCGCTGACATTTTCGAATCCTATGAAGTAACGATCGTTTCGGGCCTGATTCTTGGTCTTGCTCTTTGGCATGCAACCGGCCGCCTTGAGTGGATCATCTTCCCCTTGATGGTTCGTGGTATCGGTGTGTTGTCATCCATCATTGGTACATACTTTGTCCGCGGTGGAGACACTGGCAAGAGTGAAGATGCAATGAAGGCGATTTTCAGCGGATTCCTTACTTCCGCTTTGATCTCTGCTGTATTGTTCTTTATTGCTGGTTTTCTTTATTTGAACTCTCCTGAGATGGCTGCCTGGGGTGGTTGGTGGCGTATGCCTGCCGCGGTTGGCGTTGGCGTTTTACTTGCCATCGTCATTGACCGTTTGACGGAATATTTCACAGGCACACATGCTTCCCCTGTAAATGATATTAAAAAGGCTGCTGATACCGGCCCTGCTACTTTGATCTTAAGCGGTATTTCAACCGGCTTCGAGTCTTCTGTCTGGTCGGTGCTTGTGATTGCATTAACCATTGTTGCCTCTATCTTCATCTTCGGAACCATACCTGGTGTTGATGGCACAGTTCGCGCCACTTTTGTTTTGTATGGCGTTGCTATGACCGGTATTGGTATGTTGACTCTTACCGGCAACAATGTGGCGATGGACTCCTTTGGCCCGATTGCAGACAACGCCAATGGTATTGGTGAAATGTCCTGGTCTGGCATGACAGATAAGGCTACCGTGGATGCCCAGCAGATCATGGCTGACCTCGATGCCGTAGGTAATACTACAAAAGCAATTACCAAGGGCGTTGCGATTGGTTCCGCGGTTATCGCGGCGGTTTCGCTCTTCGGTTCCTTCCTTGTAGATGTTTCCCGTGCTCAAGCCAGTTTTGGCGTTCCACTCGAAGGACAAATTCAATCCATTGGTATTCGCGTCGATGTGCCGCAGGTATTTGTCGGTATGTTGATCGGTGGTGCATTACCCTGGCTGTTCTCATCCTTTGCCATTCAAGCTGTAACCCGTGCCGCTTCCCTCATTGTATTGGAAGTTCGCCGTCAGTTTAAACTTGGTGTGTTGGAAGGAAAAGTCAAGCCTGATTACAAGCAAGCTGTAAGCATTTCTACTACAGCTGCACAGAAGGAACTTGTTTCCCTCGCTTTGCTTGGCATCGTCACTCCTATTGTTGTTGGTTTGACCCTGCAGGTGGAAGCGCTTGGCGGTTTCCTTGCTGGCATCATTGTCTCAGGTCAATTGCTGGCCGTCTTCCTAAACAACTCCGGTGGCGCATGGGATAATGCCAAGAAGTTGATCGAAGATGAACCGAAAGATCCTGCAAAGAATCTTGGTAAAGGTTCCGAACGCCATAAGGCCGGTGTTGTAGGCGATACGGTTGGCGACCCGTTCAAGGATACGGCTGGCCCGGCTCTCAACCCGATGATCAAAGTGGTCAATCTTGTTGCGGTGATCATCGCTCCGATCGTAGTTCAATATGCCCAGCCCGGTCTGTCTTTGGGTACAAAGATAGGCGTGTGGGTCGTTGCTGTGGCTTTGATCGGTGTATTGACTTGGGCAGTTATCCGCTCCAAGGCTCCTGCTCCATCCATGGTTGCAGAGGT
>JADJSY010000076.1 GCA_016711435.1 Lewinellaceae bacterium | reverse complement strand
TTTTTAGAAAATTCAAAAGTTGCGACGGATTTTTCATTTGGGTAGGCGTATTCGGGAGACTTTTGCATTTTTGACGACAAAATGAAACACGGCTTCAAATACCGGATAATCAGAAAAAAGGTCATTTTTATGCGAATCATCGGCGAAATTCAACACCCCACTTTAAAAATTACAATTTTCAAAATGGGCGAACGCACCAGCGTCAAATTTGAAAATGAACGCTACGAACAGACGTATAAACTGGGTACGGATGAACGGTGGACGCGGCTGGAAACGATTCAGCAATGGGTGGATACCGACTTCCTGGAGAAAGTGCTACAAACTTTCAGCAGATGCACCAGGCGCAAATGAGCGCCATAAGCCCGCCTTTTTACGACAGAATCAGAAAATATATTCGAAGAAATAAGAAAACAGCAGATCAATGATATTAATATAAGGCCGCAGGATGTCCTTTTCGTATCATTGCGCCGTTTCTACAATTAACATTTTTTAAAATCCGATGCACACACACAACATGAAACGATTGTTGATCGCGCTGATAACCGTTATTCCTGTACTGCTTTTTTCCCAGACCGGAAAAACGGGGCGCCCGCTTTACGATAAAAAATCAATCGGCGAAATTCGCCTGACGCTCCTGCTAAAAACTGGGTGAATGCCCTCGACTCCATGCGTATTTATGGCATGGGCCAGATGGCAGGCAGTATTGTGGTGGATGGCGCCAAATACGAGGGCGTCGGGGTGCGCTTTCGTGGCGACAAGTCCTACCAGACCGGCCTGAAACGAAATCCGTTTACCATCAAACTGAACTTTACCAGCCAGGAACAGAACCACCAGGGTTTTGTATCGCTGAAACTGTCTTCGGCGCTTCGCGACCCCGAGTATGGTTCGGGAAGTGCTGTTCCATGAAATTGCGGGCAAATACATGCCTTCTTCCAAGGCAGCCTACACGAAGTTATTTGTCAATGAAGAGTATATCGGCGTGTATGTCAGTTTGGAAAGTATTGACAAACAATTCCTGGAGGAGCATTTCGGTTCCAAGCAACAATACCTTTTTAAAGCCGGTGTCGACTACAAACCTGAAATTTCGGCCAGCTGCAAACAAAATATTTTGGCTCGCTGGAATATGAAGACAATGTGGACTGCTATAAAGGCAATTTTGGAAATGATTTCAGCCGCCGGTTGGAATGAATTGCAGGAACTAACCCGCATCCTGAATAATGAGCCTGACAAAATTGAACGCGTGCTGGATGTCGATCGTACCTTATGGATGCTCGCCTTGAACAATGTTATGGTCAATTTGGAGCAGCTATACCGGTAATTACAGCCAGAATTACTACCTCTACAAGGATAATTTCGGGCGTTTTCAACCGGTTCACTGGGACCTGAACCTGGCTTTTGGCAGTTTTAAAAACACCGGAAAAGGCAGCGATCTGGAAATCGAGGACTTGCAGACGCTCGACCCGCTATTACATGCCGATAACCCGTGACAAACCACTTATCAGTCAACTGCTGAAGGATGGTTTTACAAAAAAATGTACCTCGCACACATTCGCCAGATCGTGGAAGAAAATTTCCTAACGGCAGTTATGAAAAACGCGCCCAGGAATTGCAGGGGCATGATTGTCGTGCCCTACAACGACGACCCGAATAAAAGCCTATCCGCTCGATGATTTCCAGCGCAGCCTGCGCGAGACGGTTGGCAGAAAAAGTAAAATCCCGGGCATCGTCGAATTGATGTCAAAACGCACCCGTTACCTGAAAACACATCCTGATTTGACTGCGCTGCCTTCTTCTGTGACCAATGGGGAAGTGCAGGGTAGGGGCAAATTTGAAAATCAGAAACTCAATGCTTTCCGAATTGTGGCCAAGGCAGACCGTTTCCCGAAACGCCTGCTAGTATATTACCGGTTTGCCAATACGGAACCTTACACTATCGTTCCGATGAATGAAGAATCTTCCAATGATATGCCTTCCGGTATGAAAGCCTTTTCTGCCATCATTGAAGCAAAATCAATGGAAGCCGTATTGGACTACTTTATTGTCGCTGAAAATGCCGGAACAGTTGCTTTTGTACCGTCTACGTATATGAACAAGCCATATATGGTGAGGTTGAGCGACCTGAATAAGTGAGAAGTGAGAAGTGAGAGATGAGAAGTGAGAGTGTAGAGTGTACCGCTCCGCTATTGAGCATACCAATAGCGGAGCGGTACACTCACGACTCTCACCTCTCACTTCTAAATTGCCGGATCCGCCGGAGTATTTGCGTTGTTATCGCGCTCCACGGTTGGATAAGGATAATAATTGCGACTGCGTTCAGAACCCGCGTCATTCGGACCAGGGCGGTTGAAGCGGCGACTATCCTCCAGTTTCATACCCGACATATACAATTCAATACAGCGTTGCCGGTAAATCTCGAACAACACAGCTTCGGAAGTCACAGGGCCTGCATAAGCGGTCAGTTTGGCAGTCACCCGAATGCATCTGATGTTTTAGTGAGTATTTTATCCAATTCGGCCACTGCGTCCGGCGGCTGATTCTGACGGGCCAGACATTCCGCTTTGATGAGTGTAATTTCACCGGGCAGGTAAACCGGAATCGGGTCGGCGTCGCTTTTGAAAAACCCCAGCACTTTTACGGGCACTGTATTATTGCCTAAATAAAAGGCAATACGGGCATCCAGCGCATTTGGTTTCAGCGTGTCGGGCAAACCAAAGTTGGGCAAGCCGTTATAAGTATTGTTCGTGACCAAGGAAGAACGAAACACCGGGTTCTGGCTCACGGCATCAAATTTAAAGAACGATCTTTTTGTCAAATCGACATTATTCGCAGCGGCGAGCGCCTCGGTGTATTTGCCCAGCATCAGGTTGTAACGGGCAAGTAAGGCATTAATTGAATTTTTAATGTCTATGTCTGTCCCCACTTTAACATTAAAAAAAGCGGAAGGCGTCACAGTCTGCATAATTGTTGCAGCGCCATTCAGCAATTCAACAGCCTCTTCCAAAGCCGCCTGACGGGTTTTAAAAGCAGGGCGTTTACCCGATAAAAAGCGTCGGCGCTCACAACTTCAGTCGGGATTTGTTCCCAGAAAATCGCCATCGTACCAATAGACAATGCTTTGAAAAAATGCCCGTACACCCGGATCATTTCAGTGGTACCTGGTTCGCGCACCTTCTCGTAATTGTCGATCAGCAGCTGAGCATTGGCTTTCGTGATGTTGCAACTGGTCCAGATATTGCGGAGAAAAGCATTGCTGCCACCCACGTTGCCCTTACCCGCTTCCAATGCCGCCAATTCGCCATTGCCCGTATTGATAACGTACAACTCCTTGGTTGTGAGTCCGTTGGATGAAATAGCGTTGTACAATGCACTGGTGGCGCCTACTGAAAATTCTTTTTTGATCCCGACAATCAGAGCGGTAAGTCCTTCGGCTGTTTGCACTACCTGCCCGCCATCGGCGGCATTCGGGTTAAAAAACTCCTTTTCGCAGCCGGCTAACAGCAACAGCATCGGAGTGAGGAGTGTGAAGAGTATTTTTTCATTGTAAAATGATTTTTTGTTAAAAACTGGTTCCATTCAAACATGTTGTCCGGTGCGATATTAAAAACGACCTGCAACCCGAACGGAGAAACTGCGTGGAATGGGAACGCTACCGAAATCGTCGCCGCGTACGCGGTCATTCTGGCCTGCGGAATTTGTTTCCGGGGTCAAATCCCTGATAATCATCAAAAGAAATCAGGTTGCGACCCATGAGACCTACCGTCAAATCTTCAAAGTTTTTCCCGATGCGACCGAAACTGTATGTGAGGCCGATTTCGCGCAATTTGATAAATGAAGCATCTTCAATATGCTCTTCCTGGATGCGTTGACCTGTTACGCCGCCCGCAATAGACGACACATAACCCCAGGGTATTCGCCTTTGAGTTCCTTTTCTGCAATTTCACCGAAACCGACATTGTTACTGGTGATGCGGTTCCAGTTGTAAATTTCACCGCCCATAATGGCGTCAAACTGGAAATTGAACGTCAGTTTTTATACGAAAGGGAGGGAGTTAAAGGATCCAATCCAGTCCGGAGTCGGGTCGCCGATGACCTTGCGAAGTTCCTGCGTGCCTACGGTCAGCGGCTGACCGTTGGCGTCGAGCACAGGCACATACACGCTTCCGCCATAGCGGTAAATACGATCTTTCAACGCGCCGGTGGGCAGACTGGCTTCATTGTAGGCAGATTCCACAATCACCAGGCCGCGTTCCGGTTGGGCCAATCCCTGAGAAGTCAGTAACAGCGAACCGTCGGCATTGCGTGCATAATAACGGCCAAAGAAAACGCCGAAAGATTCGCCATTCAAAGCCGACTGCGCGCCGTCAGAGCCGCGGAGCGACAGAACGCCATCGATACCGGACACTTCATTGCGGTTGGCGGAAAAGTTCAGACCCAGGTTCCACTGGAAATTGGCATTGCGCACCGGTTGAGCGGTAAGCAGTAATTCGATACCCTTGTTGTTCATAGCGCCTGCATTTGTAACAATGCTGGTGCCTCCAATGGAAGGGGGAAGCGGACGGTTAAATGCCAGATTATCGATGTCCTGGTTGTACACGGTCAGGCTGAGACCGATCCTGTTGCGCAAGAAAGCGAGGTCGAAGCCGGCTTCCGTTTCTGTCATACGTTCCGGAGCAACGTCGGGATTGTTCAGTGCTGCAGGAGGCAGTACTGCGGGTAATCCAGCCAGGTTACTGCCCGGGAAATTATTAAAACGGTCGTACGCGCCGATGCCCGTCAGGTTACCCGCCTGCCCGTAAGAAGCGCGGGAGTTTTAGCGTACTCAGGTTTTCTTCAGATTGCTGCTTTTGAACATCTCGGATGCCACCCAACTCATGCTCGCTTTCGGGTAAAAGTTATTCTGGTTTTCCTTTGAAAAAGCGGAGGCGCCGTCTATACGCCCGGCCAAGGTCACAAACAATTGGTCTTTAAATCCAAATGTTTCCTGCAGGAAATAACCGTTCAGTGAAAACTGGGAGATGGACTGCGCCGGGAGTTTAAACAGGTTGGAAGCCGCCGAAATATTGCGAATCAGCGGCGCCAGGTCACGTCCTTCTACCGATGCAAAATCAGTTTGCGCATATTGATACTGATATCCGCCGGTTGTGGTGGAAGTAATATGTTTGCCGAATGTAGTTTCATACGTCAGTAAGAGGTCGCTGTTGATCTGGCTCACATTGCTGACAGCAACACCTACGTAGCCGTCCGGGAAGAAATCGGCCGACACACCTGTGTACGGTACACGCGGATGCAACTCGTTGCCTTGCAGGGAGTAGTTGTCAGCGCCAAGTGTGTAATCGACCCGGAAACCTTTGAATGGAAACAATTTCAGGCTAATATCACCGATGGTGCGGTTGGTTTGTTGCGTGATGTCAAACGTCTCCAGCACGGTAAGCGGATTCATACGCACCAGTTCCACCGGTTTCAGGGTTCCGTCGGCGCTGCGCTCATCTATATTCCACACATTGTCGATGATAAACATCGTACTGATAGGGCTGAAAAAGTTGTTGCCGTTCGGCATATCCTGGCTCTTGCTCAAGGTATAGCCAAGGCCCGCCGACAAGGTGGCCCAACTGCTGAGCGTCTGGTTGAGGCGCAGACGACCTGTGTACTTTTTGAAATTTGTATTCAGGATAATACCATCGTTGTTCGCATAACCGAAGGAGGCGTAATAATTGCTTTTGTCCGTTCCACCTTTTACAGAAAGGTAATTGTCGGTTCCAAATGCTGTTTGAAAGATATTGTCCTGATAATCATACCGTTGTACGTCATATTGATCCGTGACGAGCAGGCGGTTGACGGGGCCGACTTTCACGAAGTTTTTGCCCATCGCCGTGAGTTGCGCTTCGGTCAGGCCGACATTCAGCAAAATGGTCAGGCGGTCCTGTGCGGTTTCCAGGCGGTCGTTGCCTTTTACGCCAAACCGTTTGCCATAATCCGTCATAAATACTTTCTGGCGCAACTGGCTCATGCTGGCGCTGGTGCTGAATTCGATACTCGGCTTGCCACTGCGCCCTCTTTTGGTAAAAATCTGCACAACGCCATTGGAGGCCCTGGAGCCGTACAAGGCAGCGGCGGAAGCGCCGTTGAGCACTTCGATGCGCTCGATATCGTTCGGGTTGATGTCGACCAAACGGTTCTGACCGGCTGCAAAACTGGTTGTCATCGCATCGGCGCTTCGATTGATAACGTTCTGCGACGAGTTGTCAACAATGACCCCGTCTACGATGTAAAGCGGGTCGGAGGAACCTTTGATAGAACTGGCGCCGCGCAAACGGATGGAAAACCCGCCGGAAGGGTCGCCTGAATTCTGGCTGATTTGCGCCCCTGCTACCTTACCGGAAAGTGCTCCGAGCGGGTTCACACTGCCGCTTTTTCTAAACTCCGGCCGTCGACCACCCCGATGGAGTTGCCCAATTGCCGGCGCGTCGATGTCGGCGAACTGCCTGTCACCACGACTTCATCGAGGTTGAGGATGTCGCCACCCAGCATAATATCCTGTACAAGATTGCTCTGGCTCAGCGAAATGCTCACCTGTTTACGGGAGGCCTGATAGCCGAAGTACTTGACTTCCAGGTTGTAAGTCCCTTCCGCTACTGCACCGCTCAGGTTGTAAAACCCTCTTTCATCGGTGTAGGTACCCTGACGAACTTCACTTAAGGAAACCGTGGCGCCTGCAACCGGGGCGCCGGAATCATCCGTTACGGTTCCTTTTATACTGTAACTGACAGATTGTGCCGATAAGCATATCGACACCATGGACAGGAGCAATGTTAACATGCACCTGAAAGGCATTGAAAAATTCTTCATACGAAATTAAGTTTGGATTAATAGTTAGATGTAATTACATGATTTTAATAATCATCGGGGAAAGGTAAAATGGTTTTGAATTATCTGATTACATTTCGGCTGAAAAAATAACAATCTGTTTATGCGCTACCTTTCTCTGGATTTTTTCCGCGGACTTACTATTGCGTTGATGATCGTGGTGAACAATCCCGGCACCTGGCAAAGTATCTATGATCCGCTTGAACATGCCGACTGGCATGGCTGCACACCCACGGATCTGGTGTTTCCGTTTTTTCTGTTCATCGTAGGCGTGGCCTTGTGGTTTTCCTTCTCAAAATTTAATCAGCAGTTAACACCCGCGCTTACCCGAAAAATACTTCGCCGCGCAGCGCTCATTTTTTTGATAGGACTGGCGCTCAATGCATTCCCGTTTTTTAATAAAAACTGGTCGGAATTGCGCATTCTGGGTGTGCTGCAGCGCATCGGCCTGGCATATGGTATGGCGGCATTTTTATGTGTCATGTTGTCGCGGCAAGTGTTGGCCATCACAGCGGGATTTTTGCTTGCGGGTTACTGGACTGTGCTGCACCTGGGCGGCGGAGCAGATCCATACGCACTGGAGTTTAATGTTGTACGGCAGGTCGACCTGATGCTGCTGGGCGCCGGACATTTATGGATGGGAAAAGGTATACCGTTTGATCCGGAGGGGCTGCTGAGCACATTGCCGGCGGTTGTAACTGTTATCATCGGATATCTGACAGGCAGTTTGATAACGGCGCGCAAATCTGAGCCGGGCCGATTGGTGTATGATTTGTTGTTTTATGGAACCATTATAGGTGTGGCCGGACTTATCTGGGGACTTGCATTCCCGATCAATAAATCCCTTTGGACCAGTTCTTTCGTTTTGTACACGGGTGGTCTGGCGATGATTTTCCTGTCTTTGTGCGTGTGGGCGCTCGACCTGCGCGGCTGGAATACATGGGCAAAACCGTTCCTGGTTTTCGGCTCCAACCCTCTTTTTGCCTTTGTGCTGGCCGGCTTGGTTGTAAAAACTGCCGGTTTGATCAAATACACGGACGCGGAAGGAAAAAGCCGCAGTGCCTTGTACTGGATTTACCAGAATGTGTTTTACCCGATCAACCAGGCAGAACTGGGTTCGCTCCTCTACGCACTTTGTTTTACGGCTGTTATCTGGCTGGTTTGCCTGGTGTTGTACAGGCGGGGAATCTTTATTAAAATCTAGTGTATGGTGTTTGGGGCGCTTCGCCTGAGCTACCCACAGTTGCCAAAGGCGAAGCGCCCCAAACACCATACACTCTACACCAAACACCAAACACCCAATTTCCCATTGCATTTTTAGGCTTTTTCCTCGGCACGATCCTTCCGTTAAAATACAGAATACTCCTTAAATTAGGTGCTGAGTTATCATACAAAATGATACCCGGCTGTGCCAGGCCTGCCTTGCCCTGGCTGTCGAATTCGACCCGGATAGTAGCCGTTTTTCCCGGTTGAAGCGGCGATTTGGGATACCGCAGCACCGTACAGTCGCAACTTGTTCGTACGCTCCTGATCTGATATGGTATGACGCCGGTATTGGTAACCGTAAAAGAATCCAGCAAAATAGTCCCTTCTTCAATGACGCCGAAATCGAGGGTATCGCGGCTCCAGGAGACGGTCGTCCGCTCGGCAGGGGTGGGGTCTGCCTGCGACTCGGCAGGAATGGCGGCGCCAATAAATAACAGTATCAGGATTAATCGTGGGAAACGTAGCATCGGTGTCGGATTTAACAGCGTTGAGTAGACGGCAAAAGTAGCGGATTGTGGAAAACTTTATCGGTTTTAATCATTTTCTCCTCAAACCGGGTGTGTTTTGGCTTTATTTTTCATACGAAGCATCCTGGGGTTTTCCGTCGGAGTTCAAAACGATGTTGAAAATCCCAGACTTGCTTTTCAATATCAATATTATGATGAAAAAATTACGCTTGTTCCTGATCTGTGTTGCAGGCTGTTCCACTTCTTTCGCCCAAATACCCGCCAACACCCAGCCGCCTTCCACCTATGCCGACTCATTGTTTTTTGCCAATCAATGGCAACCTGCCAAAACTGCCTACCGGGAATACTTGCTGAAATACCCGGAAGCAGCATTGCCCAAACTACGCATTGCCTTCTGCCAAATCCGCCAGAACCGCCCGGATGAAGCCATCAGTGGGTTGCAGCAATTGACCAACATGGCTGATTTACCCGCCAACCTGCTTCCGATGGTGCAATGCCGCCTGGCGATGGCCTATTCCCTGAAAAAAAACAACACGCAGGCCTTCGAGTGGCTACAAAAAGCGCAGTCCAACGGCTACAACAACGTTTATGAACTGGAACAGGACATTGCCTTTGCGAACATCCAAAAAGACAGCCGCCTCAAATCCCTTCGGGAGGCCATGTTATTAGCCAGTTACCCTTGCTTGCGAGATACCGCAGCCCGTGCATTCGATTTTTGGGTGGGTGAATGGGAAGTGTTTTCTAATAGCGCTACCAGGCAGCGCACCGGTACCAGTTCGATCCAGAATGTTTCCGGCGGCTGCCTGATTCTGGAAAACTGGACTACCTGGAACGGTCCGTATAACGGAAAAAGTATGAATTTCTACGTGCCTGAGACCGGCAAATGGCGGCAGATATGGACGGACTCCGGGCGCAACCTGAGCTATTTCGAAAACGGGGAGTACAAAGACGGCGCGATGCGTTTCACCACAACCACTGCGCAGGGACAACCCGGAAAACTGACATTTTTTAACCTCGGCCCCAATAAAGTACGCCAATTCTATGAAGTATCCGCTGATGAAGGAAAGACTTATCAGGTGGGCTATGATTTTATTTATGTCAGAAAAGGGAGCGGGGAATGGCCTTAGCACAACTAAGTTAAGTTATGAAAATGAAGGCTGGGTGAGACTCCGTTCTGTAGCATCACGTCGCGCTTGCGCGACGTGATTTTTTTTTGCATTTTTTGGGGGAGGCGCTCGCCTTTCCAGTCTATTTAATTGATTTCTCAACTATTAATGTTCTTAAACTCTCCACTTTCAGCATATTATATGACATTTGGCAAAAAAAATAAAGTTTGATGAACCTTGTTCGCAATCATTTACAAAACCAGCCATGAAATATTTTTTCACCAGTTTGTCCCTTTTTCTGGTTTTTGCCGCCGCTGCTCAAACCCCATCCCTTAAAAAATCACCGCCATTGTCTGAAGCGAAACCGGAAAGTGTGGGCATTTCCGCGCAACGCCTGGCACGTATCGACTCCATGTGCTGCAAGCATTAGCAAAGGACGAGGTGCCTGGTATGGTAGCCCTGGTGGCCCGAAACAACAAAATAGTGTATTACAAAGCCTTCGGTATGGCAGACAACACCGCCGGCCGGATGTTGAAAAGGGATGACATTTTTCGGATTGCATCGCAAACCAAAGCCATCACCGCGACGGCCGTTATGATGCTGTGGGAAGAAGGTAAATTCGATCTCGACGATCCGATTTCAAAATTTATCCCGGAATTTAAAAACCCCCGGGTGCTCAAAACATTCCGTTACAACGATACTACTTATACCACGGATCCCGCCAAAAGCGAAATTTCTATCCGGCATTTGCTCACGCATACTTCCGGTCTCGGGTATGGCGTCATCGACGGAGACGAGCAGTTTAAAATGCTTTATCGAAAGGCAGGCGTCACCGATTTGTTTACCACCGATACCATCAGCATTGGAGAAAGTGTAAAAAAACTGGCCGGATTGCCCCTCCACCACCATCCCGGTGAAAAATTCACGTACAGCGAAGGACTTGATGTGCTGGGTTATCTGGTAGAGATTGTATCAGGGATGCCCTTCGATGTATTTTTGAAAACCCGGCTGTTCGACCCTCTGGGTATGAAAGATACCTGGTTCTATTTGCCCGATGACAAGGCAAGCCGATTGGTACCGGTTCAGCAGCCCGAAATGGGAAAATGGGTGCGCTACCCGGTTACTTTTTACGATCCAGCCTATCCTGTTACAGGCGCCAGGCGCTTTTTCTCCGGCGGCGCAGGTCTGTCCAGCACCATTGTGGACTATGCCAATTTTCTACAAATGTACCTCAACGGAGGCGAACTCAACGGCGTACGCATCCTGAGCCGTACCACCGTACAATTCATGATGGGCAATCATACCAAAGACCTGATGGGCGACCCGGGTACATTTTACGGACTGGCGTTCGGCGTACTAAACCAGACAGGCCAGGATATGGGCGGCAAAGGCAGTGCCGGCGCCTTCGGATGGGGCGGATATTTCAATACTTCTTACTTTGCCGATCCGAAGGAGGGTATTATCGGGTTAATATTTAAACAAACGCAGAAAGCATATTCCGATAGTACCGGAAAAAAATTCCGGGTGTTGGTGGGGCAGGCGATTGATGATTAAACGCGACAAATTCCGGGTGCATTTCAAATTGTCGTAGCGGTATATGTCGGGGTGACTCGAAGTCACCCCGACAATACGCAGCGCTCGATCCCAAGCGACAATTTGAAATGCACTCCAAATTCCCTGTATTTTCCTTCATTCGTCGGCAAACAATTTCATCTGGTCGATCTGGAAGACACGCTTAAAACTTTTGTAACGCAGAATCCAGTTTTAAGCGTCTAAAATTCCACTTCGACCATGAAAACTTACCTATTGGCAGCATTGCTGTTGTTTCATTGCCCGCTTACAGGGCAAACCCTCGATTCTATTCTTGCACAACACCTCACTACCAGGGGCGGCGCCGTGTTGGAACAATTAAAAACTGTTGAAATTTCATTCAACATGAATAGCCGCTCGCAGCCGGGTCTCAAAGCGCAGGGTTGTAAACTCTATCGGGAGCGCCGCGAAGCCTTTCGAGCGGAAATAAACTCGACTATGCTGGGCATGGATATAAAAACCATCGATTGCACCAGCCCCCGGGGTATTTGGATGTCATTCAATAAAATGACAAAAGAAGAAAAGATAGAAGGAGACAAAGTAAATCGCAGGATCCGGATGTTTGAAGTAAGTGGCGTCGGCGACGTCTATGGCCTGTTTTACGACGCTGCTAACAGAGGGTTCCTAGTTACGCTATCGGGTACGGATACCATAAAAGGTACACCTGTTTACGCCTTACAGGTCAACATTCCGGCAGATACGCTATCCATGGTTTCCTACCTCCGCCAAAGCGATGGTGTAGAACTCCAAAGAACCATCATCGAAGAAGGCCGCCCACCGATGCAGGTTTACTTTTCCGATTTCAGACAGGTAGAGGGCCTTCTGATACCCTTTTCCACAGAAACGCACAACAATGCAGGTATTACTGTTTATGAATACAAGGATGTGCTGTTGAACAAGGCCCTGCCCGCCGGCCTTTTTGATAAGCCTGGCCAGGAACCGGCCAATACTCCGAAGAAGGGGCAATGAGGCAGGTGAGGTAATAAGGGTGTCACCCTTGCATTTCAAGTGTCAAACAGGCAGCCTCGCCTCTTCAAAAGCATGAAAATGCACTTCCCGGACAAAGCCCATATTGCCG
>JADJSY010000075.1 GCA_016711435.1 Lewinellaceae bacterium | reverse complement strand
TTTACGATAAAACCCGGTGGCTGTGCAGTTTCCTTTTTTTAATAGCGGGTATTTTCCTGGACAGGTAGTACCACCGATAATAGCGGACCTGGAAAAAGCGCTTCCATATACAAAATGGCAGCAAATTGTACCTGAAGGGAACATCCAACGTGAACAAGTTTACTTGCGATTGTGAAGACCAATATACACAACAAGTGCTGGAAGTAGAACGAAATGGCGGATACGCCCGGTTTAATAATGTTCAACTGCACTTGAAATCAAAAAAATTTGATTGCCACAATCGAAAGATTGACAACGATATACAGAAAGCGCTTCAGGCTGATCAATATCCGCATATTAAAATTGCGCTCGTAGATACCCGGCAACATGCCAAATGCCTGGAAGGCGATTGGCAAGACTGGTTCGATGTGCAGGCGAAAGTCCGTATTACCATTACAAACGTCACCAAAGAGCAGTCCATATTTGCCAGGGCCAGGATGCTCAGCCCCAATCGCTTCGAACTCCAGGGAGAACATGCCCTGCAAATGAGCGCTTACGGCATCGACCCGCCGGAAGCCATGTTCGGATGATCAAAGTAAACGACTGGATCACGTTTCATTTTAACCTGATTGTGCAGGTGGATGAAGCGAGCGCAGATGTGAGTCGTGAGTGGTGAATAGTGAGTTGTGAATCGTGAGAACATCCCTTTCGGCCTTTTATAGGTTTAGGTTGGGTTTTTCAGGTCTGTAATTGTGAGTGGTATCGGCAACTGTGAGTGACCTCTCAACAATCTCAACCCCTCAACAATCTCAACCCGGCCATATCATTTCTTTTTGCTAAAAAAATATAAAACCTGACCATGAAAAAAATTTCTGATCAAAGGTGTTGTTGCAGGCGCTGTCCTGTTAGTCTTTAGTTATGTTGCGCTTTATCTGCTGGTTGCGTTTTTCCCGATCTGGCAGAACCTCTATTACGATCCCGTTTTTAGTCTGGAAGGGAAAAAGGATTTTGTATTTCATCCATCCTTTCATCCTGAGTTTTGCACTGGCCTGGTTCTGGCGGCGCTTTAAAGCCTGTTTCACGGCTCTTTCTGGTGGCGCGGTACCGAAATGGGCCTGGTATACGGCCTGATTGCAACGCTCCCCAGTATGTGGATCACATTCAGTTCGCTGTCCGTATCGGTCAGTCTCGTTATTACCTGGTTCCTCTACGGTTTGTTCCAGGCGATTGTGGTGGGGATTATTTATGCGAAGATGAGTCCGTGAAAATCTTGGTTTTTACCAACATTTATACTTTCCCCATCCCGGACTTTTGTGGTGTTCAAATATCAGGTTCACCATAAAATGAAATAAGTCATGGTCCATACGCAGCAATTACTCGATCAACTCCAGGAACAAACCGAGCGCTATCTTCAAAAAGCCGTGGGTGAATGGCAGATGTTGTCCCCTGAACATCTGTCTTTCCGCCCTGCCCCCGATGCCTGGAGCGCTGCGCAATGCCTCGAACACCTGAATATATATGGGCGCCATTACCTGCCCACGATTGAAAAAGCCATTCAACAGGGAAAGGCACGCGGCAAAAAGCCGGCGCAACGTTTCCATGCGGGCTGGTTGGGCGCCTATTTTACCCAATTGATGCAACCGCAGCAGGGTGGCGTTTTAAAAAGCAAAATGAAAGCGCCCAAAAACGCCGTGCCGGCTGCGCAGCCCGACCCGCAGCGGATGCTCGCGGAGTTTATCGATCAACAGGAAAAGATGCTGGAATTGCTGCGCGACGCAGCAAACGTCGATTTGAATGCGCTGCGGGTACCCATTTCCCTGTCGCCCTGGATACGTTTGAAATTAGGCGACACCTTCGGTTTTGTGATTGCGCATACCGAA
This sequence comes from Lewinellaceae bacterium, assembly GCA_016711435.1. Classification (GTDB taxonomy): domain Bacteria; phylum Bacteroidota; class Bacteroidia; order Chitinophagales; family Saprospiraceae; genus M3007. The sequence goes on along the minus strand of JADJSY010000075.1, from coordinate 24,472 downwards.
CGCCACGTGCTGCAGGCCGATCGGTCGCTTAGAGGTTATACTTCTCCAAACGCCGGTAAAGAGAGGCCCGCGTCAGCCCCAGTTCTGCAGCCGCTTCGGTAATATTGCCGTGGTATTTCTGTAAAGCCTTCATAATCAACTGCTTTTCCATGTCGTCGAGGTTCATGGTTGGCAAATCCATTTCTCGTTCGCCATTGGCCGACTGCCGGAAAAAGAAATCTTCGGGCTGGAGTTTTTCTCCTTTTGCCATGATGACCGCCCGTTCGACGGCGTGCTGCAGTTCGCGCACGTTGCCGGGCCAGAGGTAGCGGTGCATTTCTTTTAGCAGGGCGGCGCTCAGGCCTGTGACCGGACGGTTGTATTTTTTGGAAAACTCTTTCATGAAATGTACGGCCAGCGCTTCGATATCGTCGATCCGTTCGCGCAGGGGAGGCAGTTGTATTTCAATGGTATTGATACGGTACAATAAATCCTGGCGGAACGTGCGGTTTTTCACCGCTTCAAACAGGTTTTGATTGGTAGCAGCGATCACGCGCACATTGACGGGCCGGACGCGGTTGGAGCCCACGCGGGTGACGGTGCGGTTTTGCAATACCGTGAGCAGTTTGGCCTGTAAACCCAGGGTGAGGTTGCTGATTTCATCCAAAAAAATGGTGCCGCCGTCAGCCGCTTCAAAACGGCCGGGCCGGTCGTCGCGGGCATCGGTAAAGGCGCCTTTGATGTGGCCGAACAATTCACTTTCAAACAGCGACTCGGTAATGGCGCCCATGTCGACTTTCACAAAATTATCCAGCGCCCTGCGGCTTTTGGCGTGTATGGCCTGCGCGATCAGGTCTTTGCCCGTTCCGTTTTCGCCGAGCAGCAGCACATTGGCGTCCGTTTCGGCCACGCGTTGCACGGTTTCGAACACATCCTGCATGGCCTTGCTCTGAAAAATCAGGGAAGGCATATCTTTAGCATCGGCCAGGTTTTTACCTAACTGTTTGGATTTCAATTGATTCGTCTCTTCCTGGCTGCTTTTGAGGCGCAGGGCAGAGTGCAGCGTAGCCAGCAGTTTATCGTTGTCCCAGGGCTTTAAGACAAAATCGGTCGCGCCGTTTTTGATGGCTCTTACGGCCAGTTCCACATCGCCGTAGGCTGTAATCAGCACCACGACTGCGGTAGGGTCGAGTTCGAGGATACGCGCCAGCCAGTCGAAACCTTCCTGACCGGTGTTTTTGGCGCTGCGGCCGTAGTTCATGTCGAGCATGATGACGGCGTAGCGTTTTTCCTTCAATAATATGGGTATTTCCTCGGGGTCGCGCGCTGTGTCCACTTCCGCGAAATGACGTTTGAGGAACAATTTGCCGGCACTCAGCACGCCGGGATTGTCGTCCACAATGAGAATATTGGCTTCGTTCATATTCATCTTAGTACGCGGAGTTTGGTTGAAATGTGTTCATTTGCCTTATAATAGCATTCGATTGACAAATGTTGCAATTACAACTCCTTCAGCGCAATGCTACAAAGACAGTGCCCGCGGCTAAGAGACTGCAAATCAAGTATATTTTTTTGAAATGGTGTTCGTTTTCGGACACATGCGTTCGCTATTGTATCCTCTGTTCATCTTTTTTATGGAGTAAAAGGATGAAATCTTTGGTAGAAATGACTGAAACAGTCGGAAAGGTAACATTTGCCAGAACTTTAAAATGCTTATCCTCTGTACAAATGAAATGGGCATTTGCAGCGATAGCGCAATCCACAAATTTGTTGTCGTCAGGATCGACGGTGATAAGATTCCAGAAGTAATACTTATTGATGCGTTCTAAATTTGGTAGAGTATCCATAAATCCAAGGCCAATTTAGCAACCTGGAATGGTTTTTAAGTTGGAGTAGGATTCAATTGCTGAATAGCCAATTGAAGGCGCCGTGCGCGAAATTCAATTAGCATCTGGCGCAATTCGAGTATTTCCCTCCTCCGAAAGATTCGTGGCAAACAATTGCAGTATCTCAAGTTGGGCATTGCTCATTGGTTGTTTTGTCGCTGCCGTCATTTTTTACTTTTACTGCAAAAATAACCTGAAAATTGATTCCTGCCAGATTTTGTTCAGTCTCCTTTAAAAAAACCAAAGCAAAAAAATTTGCTTTGGATGTGTTCGTTTTCGGACACCTGCGTTCGCCAACGAACGTGGAACACAACGTGTGAAAAACCCTAAAAACCTGATTGTCAATTTTTTAAGAAACTGGCACGGGGTTGTTATACCTTAAGAAATTATCCTTCATCAATTATCCTTAGACAACGTGGATAGAGCCATTAAGAAAAAAAGATTTACGCCGCAACGCATTGCCCTCGGACTCGGTATTTTGGGTTTTTTGGCTTTCGTGGTGTATGTCCTGCGCAACAGCGGACAAAGCAGCCTCAATGTGAACCGCGAAAAAATAACCGTTTCCAAAGTGGAACGGGGCGTTTTTGACGAATTTATCGTCGTGACCGGGGTCGTACAACCCTTAAAAACCTACCAACTCGACGCCATCGAAGGCGGCTATGTAGCACAAAAACTATTGGACGGCGGCGCGACGGTGAAAAAAGGCGATTTGATTTTAAAACTGGAAAATCAGCGCCTGATGCTCGATTTCGTGAACCGCGAAACGGAAATGTACGACCTGATTAACAACCTGGAAAATACACGCCTGCGCTTGCGCCAGGACAAGTTTACGTTGCAAAGAACACTTTCCGAACTGGATTATCAAATCCGACAGGCCAAAGACGACTTCGAGCGCAATAGCAAATTGTTTGCGGATAAAGTCATCAGCGAACAGGAATTTACCAGAACCCGCATCACCCACGAACGGCTGATTCAACAACGGGGTATCGAGATTGAAAACCAGAAATTTCAGGAAGAAAACAGCATTACGCAGATCAAACAACTCGAAGGCACCCTCGAACGCACCCGCCTGAACCTGCGTATGATGAAAGATAACCTGGAGAACCTTGCCGTCAAAGCGCCGGTGTCCGGCCTGCTCTCGCGGGTCGACGTAGAAATCGGCGCCAGCATCACTGCCGGACAAAATATCGGCCAGATCGACGACCTCAACGGCTTCAAAATGCGCGTGGAAGTGGATGAACATTATATCTCGCGCATCTTTCCGGGATTGGAAGGGTCTTTTGAATTCAACGGCGCTACCGTCAAACTGGCCGTCTCCAAAGTGTACCCGGAAGTCAGCAATGGCCGTTTCCAGGTGGATATGACTTTTGACAAGATACCCGGCGGCGTGCGACGCGGCCAGTCCGTCCCCGTCCGGCTCCAGTTGGGCAAACCGGCCGAGGCCACCCTGCTCGCTACCGGCGGATTTTTCAGCGATACCGGCGGCAACTGGGTGTTTGTAGTTGATCCATCCGGCTCCAGGGCCGTCAGACGCGATATTTCCCTGGGCCGTAAAAATCCGCAATTTTTCGAAGTGCTGAGCGGACTGGAAGCGGGCGAAGAGGTGATTACCAGTTCTTATGAAAACTTCGGGGATAAACAGATATTGAATTTGCAAAATTGATTAAGATTGTTGAGAGGTTGAGGGTTGATGGTTTGAGGTGGTAACCTGAGCCAGAACACCTCAAACCATCAAACCTCTCAAACAATCAAACCATCAAACCATCAAACCTCTCAAACCATCTAAAAAAGCATTCAAATAAAATCACTTGTCATGATAAAAACAGTCAACCTCCACAAATTATTCACCACCGATGAAGTGGAAACCACCGCCCTCAACGGGGTAAGTATCGATATCCAACCCGGTGAATTTGTAGCCATGATGGGCCCATCCGGTTGTGGTAAATCCACCCTGCTCAATATCCTCGGTTTGCTCGACAATCCTTCGGAGGGCGAATACTTCTTCTTCGGCACGGAGGTCGCTAAAATGAGCGAACGCAGTCGCGCCAACCTGCGCAAAGGCAATATCGGTTTTGTGTTCCAGTCTTTTAACCTGATCGATGAACTGACGGTTTATGAAAACGTGGAACTGCCGCTGCTCTACCTGAAAACGCCTCCCGCAGAGCGCAAAAAATTAGTGGAAGCCCAACTGGAACGTATGAACATCATGCACCGACGCAACCACTTCCCGCAACAACTCTCGGGCGGTCAGCAACAGCGCGTGGCCATTGCGCGGGCTGTGGTAGCCAATCCAAAAGTGATCCTGGCCGACGAACCGACGGGTAACCTCGACTCCACCAACGGCCTCGAAGTGATGAACCTGCTGACCCAACTGAACCAGGGCGGCACAACCATCATCATGGTTACCCACTCCCCGCACGACGCCGGTTTTGCACACCGCATCATCAACCTGTTCGACGGAAAGGTGGTGACGGAGAATTTCCATGTTTAGAAGTGAGAAGAAGTGAGAGATGTGAGAGGGTGAGAAGTGAGAGGGTGAGAGGACGCAGAACCTGGATGTCTGTCATTGCCTTTTGTCCTTTGCCTTTTGCCTTTTTAAAAAAACGGGGCAACAATTCCCAAAAACAGCTGCTCATTTGCGGGGTACGCCTGTTTAACATTCTGTTAGTCAGCCGTTTTTATCCAAATTTACCCCAGTGAATCGAAGCGGCTGTTTTTGGTAAATAAGCTATGAAAAACAATTGATTTAAAATTAAAGATTACATGATTTTAGATTTTTGAAGTGGGCATCCCAAGCAAATCTTAAATCTAAAATCATGTAATCTTTAACCTTAAATTCTAACCAATTCAACCAATTCAACGCTGTGCTCGAACTTAAAAATATCGAAAAATACTACCAAAACGGCGCGACCAAATCCTACGTGTTGCGCTATGTAAACGCGCATATCGCGGAGGGCGAATTTGTGAGCATCATGGGCCCCAGCGGCTCCGGGAAAAGCACCCTCCTGCATATCCTCGGTATGCTCGACGAGCCTACGGAAGGCGAATACTGGTTTTTGGGAGAAGCCGTGCACAAATTTAACGAACGCCGCCGCACCGAACTGTACCAGCAATATATCGGATTCGTATTTCAGGCCTACCATTTGATCGACGACCTGACGGTGTATGAAAACCTGGAAACCCCGCTGCTATACAAAAAAGTGCCCTCCGGCGAACGCAAAAGCCGCATCGCTGACCTGCTCGACCGTTTTAATATCGTTGCGAAAAAGGACCTTTTCCCGGCGCAACTTTCCGGCGGGCAACAACAACTCGTCGGCATCGCCCGGGCGCTCATCGGGAATCCCAAACTGATTCTGGCCGACGAACCGACGGGTAATCTACAAAGCCCACAGGCCCGCGAAATTATGGAGGTGTTTCAAAAACTCAATGAAGAAGACGGCGTGACCATCGTTCAGGTGACCCACTCGGATGCCAATGCCCAATACGGCAAACGTATTCTCCATTTGATGGATGGAAGGGTGGAAAGCGAGGATATTGTAAGGAAATAATACGTGTTTGGTGTTTTGTTTTTCGTGTTTGGGGCGCTTCGCCTTTGGCCCGTGTTTGGTGTTTAGTGTTTCGTGTTTGGGGCGCTTCGGGCTTGGAATTAGTTGATATTTGGTCCAATTTTCAGAAATGCCAAGCCCGAAGCGCCCCAAACACGAAACACGAAACACCAAACACGGGCCAAAGCGAAGCGCCCCAAACACGAAAAAACGAAACACTAAACACGCTTTTAAAAAACTGGCTATGATCTACAATTATCTCCTCATCGCCCTGCGCAACCTGCGCAAAAACAGCAGTTACTCCCTGTTGAATGTGCTGGGCCTGGGCTTGAGTGTGGCTTGTTGCATCCTCATTTTTTGATGGTTCAGCACCACCTCAGTTTCGATACTTTTCACAAAAAGGCTGACCGCATTGTGCGCATGGTAACGGATATTCACCTGGAGACGGTCACGCCGTTTCGGGGAGCGCCCAATCCCATGTCGAAAGCGCTGCGAACAGAATTTTCCTTTGTTGAAAAAACGGCCATGTACGCTGGTCGCGGTGAAGCACTGATTAGTGTGCCCAATGCATCGGGCATTCCTGATAAATACAAAGAGGAGGATATATTTGCTTTTGTAGAACCGGAATTGTTTGAAATACTGGATTTGCCTATCATACAGGGCGATGTCGCTGCTTTGCGCGAACCCAATACCGCCATGTTGACGGAAAAAATAGCGCGCAAGTATTACGGCCATACGGACGTGATCGACAAAACATTCCGCTATGACAATGAAGTGGATTTCAGGGTGGTCGGTATCCTCCGCGACCTGCCCGACAATACGGATTATCAAAATGAAATTCTGGTCTCCTGGACCACCCGCAATGCTATGCCTGCTTATGCCTCCAATATGGACAACTGGGGCGGCATCACCGGAGGCACCTATTGTTTTGCGCTTTTGCAGCAAGGCCATGCCATTGCAGAACTGGAGTCCGCCATGCCGGCATTCCTCAAAAAATACCACCACTCCCGAAAGCGAAACGCTGTTTCAATACAAACCACTGACGCTGACCAGTCTGCACCTCGACAGGGACTACGGAGGCGGACAGATCGCCAAAAATTACCTCTGGGCCTTGACTTGTATCGGCATTTTCCTGCTGATAACGGCTTGTGTCAATTTTATAAACATGGCTACCGCCCAGGCGCTCAAACGCGCCCGGGAAGTGGGTGTGCGTAAATCGCTGGGCAGTACCCAAGGCCAGTTGTTCTGGCAGTTTATGTTTGAAACCAGCCTGATCGTGGCCGCAGCCGTTGTGATCGGCCTTGCAACAGCTTGGTTTTCATTGCCGTATCTGAATTCCTGGATGGAAGAACGCATTCATTTTTCAGGCCCCGGTCGTTTGCCGTTGGTTGGTTTCATTGCGGGTCTGAGCGTGCTGGTTGTTTTTCTGGCGGGCGCCTATCCGGGACTGGTGCAGGCGCGTTTTCAGCCGGTGGTATCGCTCCGGGGCCAGGCAGACAGCCGACAGGCCGGCGGACTTTCCCTGCGCAGGATTCTGGTTACCACACAATTTACCATTTCACAAATCCTCATTATCGGGGCGGCAGTGGTGACGGCCCAGATCCAGTTTGCCCGCGATGCCGACTGGGGTTTTCGTTCCGGTGTGGTGCTTACATTGTCCGTACCCGAACGCGGGCAGATGAATACGTTGCGCGAACAAATCTCCGCTATTGCAGGGGTGAAAAACGTCTCGTTCTGCTATCAGCCGCCTGCTTCCAACTCCAACAATCAGACCGGCGTTCGATTTGATAACCGGCCGGAAGGAGAACCCTGGATTGTCAACAACAAACCCGCAGACGTGCATTATCTTGAAACATTCGGCCTCCGCCTGGTGGCGGGACGAAACCTGCAACCCAGCGATACCGTCCGGGAATACCTTGTCAATGAAACGTTTGTAAAAAAACTGAACCTCGCTTCTCCGGAAGATGTGCTGAACAAAAAAGCCAATATCGACGGGGTATCGGCGCCTATTGTAGGGGTGATTCAGGACTTTCATAACTGGGAATTATCAGAGGCCATTTCAGCCATCTCGATATCTACCGATTCCAAATCCTATTCCAATTGTGCGGTGGAACTGACGTCGGGCAATCCGGCGCCCGTGTTGGCACAGATCAAAAAAGTATGGGAAAATAACTTCCCCGATTATTACTACGAATGCACGTTTATGGACGATCAGATGGAAGAGTTTCTGGAATCGGAAAATATCATCATGCAACTGATCCGTATTTTCGCAGGGATCGCCATTTTTATCGGCTGTCTGGGATTGTACGGACTTGCCGCCTTCATGGTGGTCAGAAAAACAAAGGAAATCGGCATTCGGAAAACCCTGGGCGCTACCGTTCCGGGTATTCTGTGGCTCTTTGGAAAAGAATATATCCGCCTGATTATCATTGCTTTCGTCATTGCCGCGCCGGTCGCATGGTGGGTGATGAATGCCTGGTTGCAAGATTATGTGTACCGCGCTCCATTCGGCCCCGGCATTTTTGTGATCGGCTTGCTGTCCACCTTCTTTGTCGCGTTTTTGACGGTCGGTTTCCAGAGTATTCGGGCGGCGATTGCCAATCCGGTGAAGAGCCTGAGGAGTGAATAGAGAAGTGAGAGGTGAGAGGTGAGAGAGTGAGAGACATCCCGTTTGGCGATTTTTGGGGTCTTGGTATTGGTTTTTCAGGCCTGTAATCGTGAATCGTGTTTCGTGTGTGGTGTTTCGTGTTTCGGGTGCTTCGCGTTTGGCATTTGCCCCCGACCCCTAACGGGTACATCGCAAAAGACTTATAATCTGCACCTTAAGGTAAAAATCGTCAATCTGTTGCGATGTACTCCCCTTTGGGGGTCGGGAAGCCACAGCCCCAAACACAAACACCACCCACGCCGGCCAAACGCGAAGCCCTCTAAACACTAAACATCACACACTAAACACGCTTCCCGATTACAGACCTGAAAAACCAATGCCAAGACCCAAAAAATCGCCGAACGGGATGTGTCTCACTCTCTCACCTCTCACTTCTCACTTCTAACAAATGCTTTACCACCAATTCATTCTCGCACTCCGAAACCTGCGCCGCAACGGCAGGTATCTGATTATCAACGTATTGGGCTTAGGCATTGCCCTGGGTTTTTGTATTTTGGGTTGGCTCAATTATCGTTTTGCCAACACGTTCGACTACTGGCACCACGAAGCGGACAGGGTGGTGCGGGTGAAAATGATCAAGGCATCCAACAATGACCAGTATGGTTTTTGTCCTGCTGCATTGGGCCCGAAAGTAGCCGCCGATGTGCCCGGTGTAGCTACAGCCTGCCGTTATGATTCGAGAATGACCGTAGTGAAACGTGGCGACGAAGTGTTCAATGAATGGCTCACCTTTGCAGACGATAATTTTTTCCAGTTTTTTGATTTTGAAAGCGTTACCGGCCAGCCGAACCTCTCGGACCGGAGCAAAGTATACATAGATGAGGCCACCGCCCTCAAGTATTTTGGCAAGGAAAACCCCGTTGGGCAAAACCTGCTTTTTTATGCAGATACGGACCAGCGCCTCAGCCTCACCGTTGGCGGCGTGCTGAAAAAAATGCCCCTGAACTCCAGTTTGCGTTTTGAGTTGATTACGCACCTGGACAACCAGTTGGACGGCAATAAAAAACCCGATTACCACTCCTGGAAATACCTGACGGATGCTTTGTTTCTGCGCATGAAACCCGGGACAAACAGCGCCGACCTGAACGCGGCCTTACAGGCATATGTGGCGCCGCACAATGCTGCGCGCCCCGACTGGACCGTACAGTCATTTCAGGTGGAAGCGCTGCAAGACTGGGCGCATAACAGCCGCTTCACGCGTTCCAACGGGCTCTGGCCGGGGGTACCGCCGGCAGCGGTTTGGGGCAATATGACCATGGCTATACTGCTGTTGATGACCGCCGCGCTGAATTTTGCCAATATGACCATCAGTATCTGTAACCGACGGCTGCGGGAAATCGGCGTACGCAAAGTGATGGGCGGCACCCGCGCCCAGTTGGTGCGACAGCTGCTTTCCGAAGCCTTCGTGGTGGTGACGATGGCGACGCTGGTGGGCATGGTGCTGGCTTTTCCTATCATAGAGTGGTTTAACAACACCTGGAAATTTACCAGTCTCAAAGTGGATTACAGCAACCCTGGACTTCAATTGTTTTTGTTTGCCATCGTCGGGCTGACCACTTTGCTGGCAGGCAGTTATCCGGCGTTTTACATCTCTTCCTTCAAACCTTCCAGCATCTTCAGGGGTGGCGTTTTGTTTGGCGGCAGCAATTATTTTTCACGGGTGATGATGGGTTTACAAGTGGCTATTTCAATGGTTTCGGTGGTGGTAGGCCTGAGTTTTGCCCGCAATGCAGAGTTTAATCGCACGGCCGATATAGGGTTTGATTACCAGCCTATATTGCAGGCCTGGCTCCCACAAGGAGGTGATTATCAGCGTTTTGAAAATGCCGTAAAAGAAATACCAGGTGTGCTTGCCACAGCTCCTTCCCCTGCATTTGCCCGGTTTCGGGTACAACATGTTTTATTTCCAGTACAAGGACGAACAGCAGGAATCCATTCTGTACCAGGTTGGAAATAATTTTGCGCCCGTAATGAAAATGCGGTTGGTTTCGGGCGAATGGCCGGCGCCGGCGGGCGATTCCAGTGTTTCGCGGGAAATTGTGGTGAATGAGACTTTTATCAGAAAAGTTGGCGGAGGAAAACCTATGATTGGTGAGCAAATCGACGTTAAAGGCGTCACTTGCCGGATTTCAGGCGTGGTAGCCGATTTCCTCACCGATACACCCTTTAATCCGATTCTCTCTGCCGTGCTGCAACAAATCCCCACCGACAGTTGCCGCCGCTGTATTATCCAGACTGCGGACGTCGCGCAACAGCCGCGCATTATGTCCGCCATTGAGGAGCAATGGAAACAGATGTTCCCGTATTCTCCCTTCAATGTAGGTTATCAAAATGAAATGATGCGGGATGCCATCGAAGCCTCGGACAACATTGCCCGGAGCATGGTCGGTTTTGCCGGCGTTGCCATCCTGCTTTGTATCACAGGTTTGTTTTCGCTGGTGTCGCTGAATGTGATGCGGCGTATGCGCGAAGTAGCCATCCGCAGGGTGATGGGCGCCTCTTCGGGGCATATCTCCTGGGTTTTGAATAAAAATTACGCCTGGATTTTCGCCGCCGCCCTGCTCGCAGGTTGCCTGGGCGGTCGCTTTCTGGCGCTTAAACTCATGGACAGCATTTTCAAATTTAATATTGGCGTACAACCGCAAGCGCTGCTGTACAGCGCTTTGGGTATCATCGGCATGGCTGCGCTGACTATCGGATTCAAGATATGGCAGACCTTGCGCGTTAATCCTGCGGATGTGTTGCGCGGGGAATAAGAGAGGTGAGAGGTGAGAAGTGAGAGGGTGAGAAGCGTCCCGCTTGGCGGCTCGGCGGTTTTGGCTTTGGTTTTTCAGGCCTGTAATCGTGTTTCGTGTGTGGTGTTTAGTGTTTCGGGCGCTTCGCCTTTGGCGTAGTTGATAGTTGGGTCCGAAGAAGAAAGAACTCAATATGCAGCGTCCGGAAACACTAAACACCACCACGAAACACGCCTCACCACTCACTGCACAAAAAGCACCGAATTATGATTGCCTTCCAGGTCTGTTTCAATCAACCTGTTTGCGGGATCGGTCATCCATTTGCCATCTACAATAAATTTATAGTGGTGTTTACCGCCAATTAACGGCACTTCGGCCCACCAGCCGGTTTCGGAGTGCTGCATGCTCAATGCATTGGGATTCCAGTTGTTAAAAGTACCGGCCAGCATCACCCTGGTGGCATTCTGAAAACCGTTTAATTCGAAGCGCACCGGCTTTGCCACCCGCAACACAGAGTTCATGGTGTAGTGTTGGTTGATCCTTTTTTCACTGTTCGCAGGGTCTTCGAACCATGTTCCATCTGCAATAAATTTATATTCGTAGACGCCCGGCGCCAGTGTCAGGCGTATTTCCCAACCCCTTGCGGTGCGATGCATGGGAATGGCCTGCTCATCCCAGTTGTTAAAAGTGCCGCTGAGAATGACCTGCCTGGCGTCTTTGTAACCTTTTAAGGTCAAAAGTACATTGCCGCTATCACTCACGATGGGCGCCGGAAGATGGGGTTTTTGAATGTCATACAGCCCCAAAATTCCTTTTTTCAGGAGGGCGGAATCGAGCGGCAGCCAATAGCCTGCCATTGATCAAAAACGAAATTGCCAGTTGGGTGCGTCTTTAAAATCATCCAGGCGCTTACGGATTTGAAAGCGGTTGTCATCGATGCGCAGCATTCTCCAACCGGCCTCCGACCAGTTATTGAAATTGCCGCTCCTGGCCACTTGCAAAATGCCTAGGTCGGCAAAATCGGCTTTTGCAATGCCGGATGCACGCACTTCCTTTTCATATACCTGCCGGTCAAATTCAAACACGACTTCCTCTTCATCCAGAAAATAAGACCCGTACACACTTTTTGCGGTGATCTGCGCGCCGGCCACAAAGCCCGCGCACAGGAAAACCAAACTTGCCAGATATTTCAGTTGCATTGTCTTTTGCTATTTGCCTTTACGGTCTCGGTTTGTAGTAAATGCGCAGGCGTCGTTTTTTATAATTGATACTCATGGGCCGTTGAGATAAAAATTCATAACCCAGCACCCCATCCACATTGGTTTGATAAATGGTGTTGATTTCAGTCAGATTCAGGAGCAAGGTTGCCATCGGTTGGAAGAAAAAGGTGTCGACCTGCGCGTTTTTTAATCGCCCGCTCAGCACCTCCACACTTTCTTTGCCTGCTCCGTTGAGTTTGATCCTTTTGCCAATTTCAAAGTGTTCCTTTAAAAAACGTTTATTGGTCGTTACGCTCAGTAAATTTTGTTCTGCACCCGAGTCGAGTGCAAAAGATTTAGCGGAACGACCTGCGAATTGTAGTTTAATGATCGCCACATGCCCTGCTGTTACAACCGGAATACTACCCAAAGGTTGATATTCCCAATTCGGGAGGGCTTCCAGCGGATTGCCCTTCGAGTCCGTGCGTATCAAAACGATACGGGAAGACTCATAATCAAACAATACTTCAAAACCATCAAAAATACGGTATCCGATAATGCCCAGCAACTCCGTTTTTTTACTTCGTTCGATGTGCGTCATGTCGATACAATCGGCCATCACATTGACCACCTGTAAGTTATCCAGTACAAAGGTATTTACTTTTGAAGCGCCCAAAACCCTTACTTTTCCGGTGATGCCGCCGGCGTTTTCGGAAGCTCCCGCTAACGGCCGGCTTAAATACCGTTGATTCAGCAACAAACTGCTGGCGCCGGTATCGAAGAAAAAATTGCCCTCCAGGGTGTCCAGGCGCGCACGCACCGTAATGAGCGTACCGGTCAGGGTAAAAGGAATCCGGATGATATTGGGCGTCACCCATTCGGAATGGAGGAGTGTCATATCCCATTGGGGCAAATCGGGCGGGGCGGCATTCGACGCAAAAGGCAACAGCAAGAGCCAAAGAGGGGAGCGGAAGATTGTTTTCATAGTTAAAAGCAAACGCAAAAAATTTGCATAATTTTTTAAACACATAGGCACATAGAAAACATAGCGTAGAGTACTCTAAAAACTATGTTTTCTATGTGCCTATGTGTTTATAAAACCTCGTATTGTCGACTTCGCACTACGCACTGCCGACTTCGGACTTATACGGACTTCGTACTTCGCACTGCCGACTTCGGACTTATACGGACTTCGCACTACGCACTGTCGACTTCGGACTTATCAAATCCCCAACAGCCTCGACCATTCCAGCGGCGTTCCCACTTTATCCGTCACATCTTCCATGACGAAAGTAAACTGGTCCTTGTTTTTCAAATCCAGGCTGGAATAGGTTTTTCCCGGCATGTAATACGTGCGGCCATCCGCTCCGGTGACAATCACATCCATCATACGCCCCGGCAAATTGAACAGGTTTTCATTTTGGGGCAAGGAAAAAAATAAACGTCGTTCCCGGTCAATGACGCGCGTTGCAACGGGTGCGATGGTTTCTCCGCCGAGGGTTTTATAGCGCGGGTACAGATACCTGATAGGCGATGCCAGTTGAAAAATCTGGTCCCAGTTGTACGTCCCGAATCCGGACACCTGCAGGGTCATTGCCATCTGGTGGCCCGCATCCTGGTATTTCGTCCCCAAAGCGATGCGCTCATAATGCAACTTGCGAACACGTACTTTCCAATCGTCAATGGCTTTAGCGGCCAGGGCACGGTTGGTTGTGATGCCGGTCTGGTACAAAGAATCGTACCGCTGCTGCATCGTTTTTCGGTTTTCCTCAAAGTAATCGAACCACAATTTAACCGGGAAACACCATTCTTCGGGCATCTGGTGCATATCCGCCAACGCTACAAAACGCCGCCAGGCCCGGATAGCATCTGTGTAGGAGTGCAGTCGTGCATGGCGCAGGCGTTCGTATTCAGCAAAAACCTGGGCAGGGTTAAATGGGGTGGCGCTGCCGCGTTCACTGCTGCGGGAGAGCCGAGCGGCCACCCTGATCTCTTCATCTTCATCCCCGAAAACTACCTCGCATTTGCTGCCTCCTAACGGGTACACCACCACGCGCTTCCAGGCCCGCTGTTGCCGGAACATCTGGTCCACGCTGTTTTGCGGGTCGGGCCGCCAGAGCGCATCGGTGGAGTCGACGAGCCGGGTGAAATAACATTCTTTAAAAGCAGCCAATTCCGAAAAAACCTTACTCGGATCGTCAGGGAAAAAACGCTCCTCGGTATCATGGCGGTGTACGATCCGGATTTCACTTCTGTCCAGGCCGCGCATAAAGAACTTGTCGTCGCGTTCCGGGTTTTTGCGAAACCACATGGGCGGCTGGATTTTACCCCTTGCAAAGGCCCTGCCCGTCTCAATAGCCTCTTGCAGCCAGGCTACCGCGTCGGCTGAATCAGGCACCAACCAGATACCGGGCAGGCATTCCAGGTTCGTATTGTTCAGGTTGTCCGTAACAACATCTTTTTCCGTGAGAATACGCGGACGAAGCAAGGCTGCAAGGCCCATCGTGTCTTCCAAAGCCTGTTGGCCGTGGGGCAGGTGACCCCATTGGTTACTTGCATCGGGCAGGTAAAACAGGTTGGCGCTCTCCAGGGACGCAGTCGGCGCGAAGTCGACATTGTAACTTTTACCCGGAGCAATAAACAAATCCGCGCCGTTCTGACTCACCCGCACTTCAAACATGCCGCCCGAGTTGAAGAAAAATGCGCCGCGCTCGTCCTGGTAATGCATGGGCATACCTGCGGCCAGAAAATCGGCCATGGTTCGGTATTCCCGGAACATCAGGTCTACAGCGCCGCTCACCGGGCTGCCGTCCTTGTACACCAGCACGCCGCCGGGAATACGCACTTTATTTCCGGAAACAGGACTCTGGTACTGAATGCCTTTTTCAGCCGAAAAACGCACCTGCTGCATCGGCACGGTATTGCGCTGGTACCAGTCCGGGCGCTTTTGACCGCTTGACATATTGGTAAGCGGTTGATCGCTTGCGTCAGGCGGTATGGCGGCTGCACTAAACGGATCGAGGCCGGGGGCGCTGGTATTTCCTGCGATATTTTGCTGCGTGGAAGTGTCGACGGGTATGGGTAATACGGGTTTTTCAGGCGTATTATATTGCCAAACGACCCAAACGAGGGCCACTGCGCCCAGCAAAATCGCGCAGCGGATACCGTAAAAGCGGAGCCGGAGCCATTTGTTGAGCGGCTGCTGCCGTTCGGCTATTTTCGACCAGGTGTCGGCATCCGGTTTGGGCTGTATGCCGTCGAGTTGCCCGCGGACAAATTTTTCGAGGTCTTGTGTATTTTTATCTTGTTCCATGTTGTTGTCAGATCAAACAGGTGAATAATTTGTCCACCATCAGGCGGAGTTGTTTGCAAGCACGGGTGTATTGGGAACGGACGCTGCTTTCGCTGATGCCGAGTTCGGCAGCAATGTCGGGGTACGACCAGGCTTCGATGCCGTGCATATTGAAAACTGTGCGGTAGCCCGGCGGTAATTGTTGCACGAGCTGGAGGATCGCTTCGCCATTGAGTTCCGTATCCGGTTGCATATCGAATGCGTGGGGCGGCAACAGGTCGTAGTCCTCTGCGAAGCGCAACGGGTTGTTTTTTCGGAGGTGTTGCAGGGCCGTTCGTACCGTCACCTTGCGCAACCAGCCTTCAAATACCCCGCTGCCGTTGTATTGATCCAGGTCTTTAAAAATAGCCAGAAAAGTATCCTGGAGCATATCCTGGGCCTCCGGTCGGTCCCTGGCGTAGCGCAGGCAAACAAGGAATAAATCCGAATGATACCGCTCGAATAACTGGTGTTGCGCACCTGCATTGCCCCGCCGGCATCCTGCTAAAAGTTTTTTCAGTGGTTCGTCCATAATCGGCTTGCTTTATTGTATTGGTGCAGGATGTGGGGGGGGGTTGCAGGATGTATGGGATTTTTCCTCGTAGTATGGAACACGGGGGGGGGGGGGGTTTTCCCGCCCCCCCATCCCCCCCCCCAACCCCCCCGGGGGGAAAATCCGTGTCTAATCTGTCAAATCCGTGTGCTATCACTCTACGAGGGAAAAAATCCGAGTCCCATTTTATCTCCCTACTTTTGCGCCGCCAAATACAGGTTCCACCTATTAAATCATCCAATCATGGCTCTTGCCCAATCCCCCGATTTTGACAAAATGAGCGACGGACTCGTTCCCGCCATCGTGCAGGATGCACAGACGGCAGCCGTGCTGATGCTGGGCTACATGAACGCCGCTGCGCTGCAACAAACACAAGAAACAGGGCTGGTTACCTTCTTCAGCCGTTCCAAACAACGTTTGTGGACCAAAGGAGAGGAATCGGGCAATGTTTTGCGGCTGCGCTCCATTGCGCTCGATTGTGACAACGACACCTTGCTCATTCAGGCAGAACCGGCAGGCCCCGTTTGCCACACCGGCGCCGATACTTGCTGGAACCAGCCCAATGTAGCGCCCGATTTTTTGCATCAATTGGAAAATATCATTCTGCAACGGCGCGCCACAGCGCCCGAAGGCTCGTACACCGCCCAACTGTTTGCAGCCGGTATTCCGAAAATGGCCCAGAAAGTAGGGGAGGAAGCCGTGGAAACTGTCATCGAGGCCCTGGGAGACAACCGCGAGCGCCTCCTGAATGAAAGCGCCGACCTGCTGTATCACCTCCTGGTTTTATTTGCTGCAAAAGAAATAAGGCTTAACGAAGTAGAAAATGTGTTGTTGTCCCGGCATAAGTAAAACATGGGGCACCAAATGGCGCAAGAAGGCGAAGGTCAAATCTTGTGCACAACATCCAGCATAATTTCATAGGCTTTTATGTTCTTGTGCCTTTTGCCTTGGCTGCCCGCTTGCTTTATTTGTCAAGTTTCCGACAAAAAACAAAAGTTGGCATTACTTTGGACAATACTAATTTTGTCGATGCGTTAAAATCAGTATAGTCGCCGATTATGATTTGGTTGAAGTGTTAAATTTTCGTCAAATATTTTTCGCGATCTTGCATTTTGTTTGTTATACCTGCAATTTTGTCACTGATTCCGATACCAAAATGAAAACAAATCACCTTGCTGTGAGCATCGGACTCTTTTCTTTATTATTCAATTTAAAAAACCACCGGTCATGCTTGCAAGGACATCTATTATTGCTGCATTATTTGTTGCCACATTTGCCATTCCCCAAACTGCCCAGGCCCAGGTACGCCACCGCTTAGGTTTTACCCTTGGCAGCAACTACTCCTCCATTCAATCTGATTTATTTACTACCTCTGCCGGTCGCCTGAGCGCCGTAGTGGGTTGCAATTTCCAATTTGAATTCAACGATCGTTTCAGCGTAAGCCAGGAAATTATGTTTACCCGTAAAGGCGGATCTGTCAAGGCTGTTCATTTCGTGCCGGAACAAATTACGGAAGAACACCTCTACGATTATCACTATAACTCTTTTGAAGCGGGCGTTTTTGCCACGTTTCATCCCTTCGGTTTGCCGATCGGGCTGCAAGGCGGCGGGTTTTTCGGCACCAATTTTCACAACCTCAACCGCAGTAACCGCAACCTGTACGTCGGCGATTACGTGAGCATCAATAACGCCACCCGTGCAGTCGACCTGAACGATTCTTTTGCAGGCATGGATTTCGGCCCTGCGGCCGGTATCAGCGCTTCGGCAGGGCGTTTCCAGGCAAATGCCCGGTACTACTACGGCGTCAGTAACCTGTACAACAACCTCGATTTTGTAGAAGCCGGGCACCGTATCAATACCAATTCGCTGCGTTTGTCGCTGACTTATTTTTTGCGTTAAATGTACCGGCTGCTTTAGCTGCCGATGGCAAAGAATCCGGCAGATAAATCAGCCAGTACATACTCCGGCAGCTAAAGCAGCCGGTACAGCCGCTGGTACGTATCAGCGGCTTTTTCTATGGTATATGGCAAGGCCGGCGCGCTCAAAGGCGGCTGTTGAATGGCGGCCAGTACTTTTTTCGCCAAAGATGCCGGGTCGTCTGCACAATCGGCCATTTGCGGCGCGATCCCTACGGGGGTAGCCACAAGGCGACAGGCGTTTAAAGCGGCTTCCGGCAATATGAAGCCGAATGATTCGTAGTCGGAAGTATGTAGCAGTACTTTTGTCTGCCGCATCCGGGCGAGTACTTCCGGGCGTGGCAAACTACCTGTAAAACGCACCGTTTCCGACAAACCCAGCTGATGCGCCCGCTTTTCGAGCCGGGAGCGAAGCACGCCATCTCCGATCATCTCGGCGCGGAGCAGGGGGCTTTCTTTTTTGATTAATGTGATGGTATGCAGCCATTTATCCCAGTTTTTTACCGGAATGAGCGAGCCCACGCCGAGTACGTCGAGTGTTCGTTCCGTCGGCAAGGTGTCGGGTGCTTCCAGGGTATCCACTCCCCACGGAACCAGATGCGCCGCCTGAAGTCCTGTGCTTTGTTCAAATACATCTGCGTGAAATGGAGACAAGGCAATCAGTCGTCCGGCGTGTTTCGGCTGCAGGCGGCGAAGGTATCGGTTGCCGGCGCGGGCGTCCTGCCCCATCAGGGTGGTCCAGTGCGGGATTTGCCATTTTTGGGCGAGCCGTTCGCCGATGACCCAGGCCGGCCCCAGCCAGAAACTGTGCAGCATATCCACTTTATTGGTCTGGATGATGTGTTCGGCGTATCGAAACGCCCGCGACCAGGTGCGCCAGCGCAGCCAGCGCCTGTTCTGTCCGTTGGCCGAAATAACCGTTGCGCCGTGCCAGTCCTGCGGTTCGTTGCGAAAAGGATATTCCAACGCAACCACCTGTACCTCCATTCCTTTTTTTTGTAATGCGCGCACAAACAACTGCATGGGTGGAATACAATTGTAATCCTGCTCGGAAGCGGCAAAACCGGGGGTGAGGATCAGGATACGCATGGAAGGTGTTTGGTGTTTCGTTTTTGGTGTTTCGGGCTTTTCGTTTTTGGCATGGCTAAACAGGCACATCATATTAGATGCCTGGATGCAAAGATGGCATCAATTGCGCTTTCCCTGTCTCGGTCGACTAATCAACAATCCATATTCCGGAGCGAAGCAGTATAAACCATAAACTTATAAACCATAAACTAATAAACCCATACTCAGCGCCATCCCTTACTTTTGTCGCAAAAATTATTCCTTTGAATATTTCGCTCTTTATTGCCCGGCGTTACCTGTTTGCCCGCCGCAGCGCCAATGCCATCAATATCATCACCGGTATTTCCGTATTGGGAGTAGCGATCGGCACGGCGGCGCTGATATTGGTGCTGTCCGTTTTTAATGGTTTTGAAGACCTGCTTTCCGGGCTGTTCGGGCATTTCAACCCGGAAGTAAAAGTAAGCCCGGTAAAAGGCAAAACGTTTCAGGCCGACAGCCTGGTACTGGTTAAGGTGCGCGCGTTGCCTGGTGTGTTATATGCCAGTGAAACCCTGGAGGAGATTGCTTTTTTTGAATACGAAGGTTCCCAGAATTTTGGCGTGTTGAAAGGTGTGGACAGCCTGTTTGCCCGGGTGAATAATATTGATTCCACGATCCAGGAAGGTGAGTACCGCCTGCGGGCCTCCGAACGCAACTGCGCGGTGGTGGGCGCGGGGATGCGCAATAAGCTCGGCGTCAACCTATCCAATCCGCTGGCAACGCTCACCATTTACATGCCGGAACAACAAAGCGGCCTGATGGACCAGCCTTTCAAAACCAGAAACGTGTACCCCATGGGCACGTTCGCTATTCAACAGGATTTTGACAACCAGTATGTGCTGACCAATCTCGACTTTATGCGGGAACTCCTGGAAGCGCCTGCGGGAACGGTATCATCCATAGAAATTAAAGGCCGATCCGGCGTATCATTGTCTGCCTTGAAAACACAGGTAAAGGATTTGCTGGGCAGCGATTATGTGGTGAAAGATGCGTACGAGCAAAATGAAGCGTTTTTCAAAGTGATGCAACTGGAAAAATGGATGGGGTTCGCGATTACCAGTCTTATGTTGATTCTCATGGCTTTCAACACCATCGGCGCACTGTGGATGATCGTTCTCGACAAACAAAAAGACATCAGCATCCTGAAAAGTATGGGCGCAACGGACAGATTGGTGCGCAATATTTTCCTGCTGGAAGGCATTTTGCTCACCCTGCTGGGCATGTGTATAGGCATCCTGCTGGCCGTTCTGCTGTACTTTGTTCAAAAAACCTACGGCCTGATTTCTATCCCGCAGGGTTTTTTGGTGGACAGTTACCCGATTGCCATGCGGGCAACTGATTTTATTCCGGTCATTCTGACGGTCATCGGCATCGGATTGCTGGCCTCGCTTGCCCCCGCGCGCAGAGCTGTGCAGGTTCCTGCGTTTTTACGGGAAGAATAAGGCAAGGGGCAAGTGCAAGGCAAACAGCTTATTTCGCAATGGGCAAGGTTTCAAAGGTTGTTTTTTAGGCGTTTTGCTTGCGCCTTGGCCTTCAAAGTTATTTTCTTTCCGGCAGATAAATCAGCCGGTACGTGTTAATTCCGCACATTCGGGCTGTTTTTTCCTTCAAAGAAAAAAGAATAACCCCTGAAAACGGGCGAAAAAACCAGGTTTTGCGTCAGCAGGAATGCTTCGCCATTGTTATAATCCGTCAGGTAACGGGCTATCACCGTATTGCCCTTTATTTGGTCGTAAGAGGTTTCAACGGGCCAGAAACGAACATTTTTTTCTGTCCCGTCCGTTTTTTTCAGGTTAACGATGGCGAATGGCACAAGCCTGGAAATGGAGTCGCGACCCGGATGGTTGGTTTCAAAAGCCTCGGCGCCGCGCCGCTCGAATTGCAGCAGATAAGATTCTACGGCGCCTTTGCGCAGCGGAGTTGTGTTTCGGGTAGTGGTGCTGAAGAAGGGCGTGACATTGTAATCGCCCTCGCTTGTCTTTTCAAGGCGGAACGATTCGCTTTTGGATTGGGGGTATTCCACACTGATGGACTGGATTTCTTCGGGTTTTTCTTCAAAAACGACGCGATCCCGCCAGGCATCGTCGCCGAGCAGGTAGCGAATACGCAGGGTGCCTATAAACCCGGGGATGTGGCAGATATAAGGATTTTCCGATCCATCCATGATAAAAATGGTACCCTGCTCATCGTTGGTGACGCCGCCGATGTAGTAACATTTCATCTGTTTGCCTTTTTTATCATAAATCTCCACCTTGATTCCGTTGGAAGCCAGGTCTTTAATCATAGACGGCTCCGAAATTTTGGGTGGTATATTCTGCACATTCACTTTTTCAATGGTTTCCAGCAGCGTTTGTATAGCGCTTCTGCGTGCCCTGTAACGCTCGTTGTACTCCCAGTAGCCGTCTTTTCTCACCAGCAAAGCGGTTTGGCCACCCCGGTCGGCTATAAAAATCCTGCCGATATCCTCCGTGTTTTTTACGGCGAATTCCATGTCTGGTGAGTTGCGGGTACCCGACTGGTTTTTTCTTTTATTCCAGGCGTACCAGGCGCCGCGCCGAGTGCGATAAAAAAGAGGCCAATAACAGCGTGCGACGATTCATAAGTAGTTTTGTGTTTGAAGGTTTCAAAAGTTTGAAGGTTTGAAAGTTTGATGGTTGATGAAGTGTGGTAGGTTAAACTTTCGGGTTAATTATACTGCTAAAGCCTGAGTTTCCGCCTTACCATCAAAGTCAACTCACTCATTCAAACCTTCCTGGCACTTCAATATAAAACACCAATTCAGCATTCGGGGGAATGGATTCGGGGTTGTTTTCGCCATATCCGAGTGCCGGAGGGATAAACAGATAAGCCTTGCCGCCATGTCTGAGCTGCATCACGCCTTCGTCGAAACCCGGAATCATTTGTCCGACGCCGACAGGAAAAGTAATCGGTTCGCTGCGTTCAAAGGAATTGTCGAAAGTAGTGCCGTCTGTCAGAAAGCCGAAATAATGAACCTGTACGGCCTCTTTTTCGACAACTTGAGCGCCTGTGCCAGGGGTTTCCACGAGCATTTTCAGTCCGGAAGCAGTGGTACTCAAACGCGTATTCAAGCGACCCAGCGTATAATCCAGCACGGTTGCCTGTACTTTTTCGCGCAGGAGGCGGGTGCGTTCCCGTGCAGATTGAGCTGCGCGTTGCTTTTCTGCCATATCCTGTATTTCCAGTAAAACGATCTGGAAATGGATTTCTTTTTCATTCCGGCTTTCCTCCGGAATAAACTGCATCATGTAAGGGTCTATCTTCTGGAAAATAGTAGCGCTGTCGCCTACACCCATCATTAAAGCCGCCTCAATAACCGGCGGTACGTGGTTCATGGTGGCAGTATCCGGCAAATCGTACTGGTAAATGCCGCTCCCGGATTTTCTGGAGCTGCTCAGCAGGGATTTTCCTGCCCATACGTCTACTAAAGCGGCTACGGATTCCCCTATCTGCGGTTTACGACCCCCTTTCTGGGTGTGGTTGATAAAGCGATAGCCATGTGGGGTAAGTATACCCTGTGATTGACTTTGGATAGATGCGGGCAGCAGCAATGCCGCAATAAAAAGGCTAAACAGAAACTTGTTCATGGTAAGTAGTTATCCGTTATCTGTTATTGGTTATCAGAGTTGATAATCAAGCATTTGCAAGGAATTTGATCAAAATTAATTTTGACCTTTTACTTAAAAAAACAAAACAGGAAGATCCCGAAGAAGTTCCTGCTTTGTAATAGGATGATTAGTGGATGAGGTATGAGTGAGCGTTAGCACTTTCAGGCTGGCACTCATGGAAAAAGGTTGCATCATACGATTCCCGAATTTTCTCCGAGAAATTCGATCAACCCTCACCTCATCTCATCCCTGACATTACAGTATTTCAACATAAAACACCAGTTCAGAGTTGGCTGGTATCGGCCCGTTGTCTTTATCGCCGTAACCCAGTGCAGGTGGAATAAAGAAGTATGCTTTGCCGCCGTGGTTGAGCAGCATAGCGCCTTCGTCATAACCCGGGATCATCTGGCCGACGCCTACTGCAAACGCCAATGGTTCGCCACGCTCATAGGAGTTGTCGAACATGGTGCCATTGCTCAGGGAGCCATAATAGTTGGTTTTGATCGTTTCTCCGGGTGTCAGGGCTGCGCCACTGCCTTTTTCTACCGTGTACACTTTAAGGCCCGAAGGCGTTGTGGTGATTTTGTCGTTCAGTTTGCCCGCTGCATAGTCGGCAAGCACCTGTCTGACACCGGTTTCAATTGTAACCAACACCTGCCGTGCCGCTTCTTCTGCTTGTTTCTTCTCGTCTGCTGAGATGATATTAACAAGAACGATTTCATAGCGCACTTCTTTGGCGTCTTTCAATGCAGGCGGAATGAACTTTTGAAGAAAAGAGTCGATTTTTTCGACGACCGTGGCGCTGTCGCCTTCACCCATCAGCAGACAAGCATCGTAGATGGCAGGCACCCGTTGCGGCAGTTTGTCTTTTTCAAATAGTGCAAATTCGCGTGGGCCGCCATAATTTTTTTGGGTGCTGGCCATGAGCGAATCGCCGATGTAAGTGTAGGTTTGGAGCAATACCGTTTCGCCGGGTTGTGGTTTGGTAGTGCCTTTGTCTGTATGGTTAGTGAATTGGTAACCATGCTCTGTTGTCACGCTGCCTTTTTTGCAGGCGATCTGAGTGGCAACGATGGCTACAAGAGCCAGAAAAAATAGTTTACGCATTGCTGAATGAATGAATGAGCGAATGTGTGAGTGTATAAATGTGTGAATTATTTGGCCGTCAGGAGCTCTTTATACTCCGGTAACAGGCTTTTAAACTTATCAATAGTTCCTTTCAGGCTATCGTGCGAATAAGCGCCCGACGCGTTTTTGTGGCCGCCGCCGTTAAAATGTTTTTTACAAATTTCCTGGACATCCAGATCGCCTTTCGAGCGCAGGCTGAGTTTAACCACCGTTGGTTGGTTGTGGATAAAAGCAGCCAGGCGCACATCCTTTATGCTGAGCAGGTAATTGACAATACCTTCCGTGTCGCCGCGCTGGATGTTGAAAATTTCATAATCTTTTTTAGAAAGCCAGATGAGTGCGGTACGAAATTCCGGCAGGTATTCCATGCGATGGGTGAGGCAATGCCCCAGTAAGCGCAAATGTTTTTCTTTCTGGGAGTTGAAAATCATATCCTGCACGGCAGTGTCGTCCATCCCGCGCTCCACGAGGTCGGCAGCAATACGAAAAACCATCGGGTTGGTGGCATGGCGGAAAGAGCCGGTGTCGGTCACTAAGCCTGTATAAATACATTTGCCAATGACAGGATCGATCCTGACGGCGTCGCCCAGTCCGTGGATAAAGCGATACACCAGTTCGCAGGTGCTGCTGGCTTCCGGCTCCGAAAAAATATAATCCGCTATCGGATCGGGGTAGAGGTGGTGATCGATCATAATGCGCACGGCAGGCATTTCCCTGATAAACTCGCCCATTCGATCAATCCGCCCATATCCGTTAAAATCGAGGAAAATGAACACGTTTTTGCTGACCAACACGTGTT
>JADJSY010000074.1 GCA_016711435.1 Lewinellaceae bacterium | reverse complement strand
GCCGCTCGCCCAATGAAAGATGACCGGGATTTGGTAGAGAGACCTGCCGCTCCAAAAGCCATCTCTGAAGTGGATGTGGTTGCCAAGCTCGAAAAACTTGCCTCCGAAAACCCTGCCCAACTCAACTGGAAAGTCTCCATCGTAGACTTGCTCAAGCTGCTCGACATCGACAGCAGCAGCGATGCCCTGAGGAATTGGCTGAAGAACTCAGCTTGCCCCCGCTGACCAAATGAGCGATTCTGCACGCATGAATGTTTGGCTTCACAAGGAAGTCTTGAAGAAGATCGCCGAAAACGGCGGCAACATCCCCGCCAACCTGCTCGACTAATACAAACAAGAAAACAAAACAGCGCGTGCCCAAAAAGCACGCGCTGTTTTTATTAACCACTGATTACTGGTCACTGACCATTGCTCACTATCTGCTAGCCGCTATCTTTCTTTCCCTCACGCCTTGCCCGCAGCCAGCCGTTCAAACTATATTTCACCACACGTTCTTCGCCTCTAAATAATTTTTCCAAATTGGGACGCAACGCCCACATCAGCAATAACTCTGCACCCACACCATACCAAACGTATATCCACGGAAGTGAGCCCTGCGCGGCTAGAATGGCGAAAATGATAATTGCGAACAGCGCCACCGCCATCGTTGTAACGAAGCAATGCCAATGGTGAAGAAGGTCAACATGCCAAGCGGCAGAATGATCAGGATCGAGCTGGGTAAAAGTCCCATGGCACCGCCAACAGAGGGCGCTCCGCCCGCACCGCCGCGCAAGCGGATGATCTTTCCGTTTTCATCACGCTCCATTAAAAAGATCGAATGGTTGTGACCAAGAATCGCCGCAAGCGGAGTAACAACATGTACCCACTCTGCTGGTGTGATCCATTTTGCCACCAACACGGCTCCTGCCTTTTAATATAGGGGCGTGGCGTGGCCGCTTCCAACATGGCGGTTGCAAACCCCGCCCCAAAAGCCTGCGGCGCGCATGGCGTTCGTCCCGCCCGTCCTGCCGCTCTCTACCTCGCGAATATCTTTTCCGGTCTTTAGTTTAACGATCAACAAGCCAAATGGAATCGATCCAAACACATACGCCAAAAAGATAACCCCAAGGTCTATTACAGTTTGCATTAAAACTCCTCCGGTTTGAGTGTATTCATAAAAACACAGAATATCAAATAAGGTTGCTTGTTTGCGTAACTTCCAAATTCACTTCACGAAAGGTACCATCTTCGATCAAAATCCGCGGGCGCACCAATCACTATCCGCGCGCGAGGATGATGTAGATAACTGCATAGGCGGCTTCCGAAATATCGGTGGGCGAAACAGTTTCAGGTCCGGTTGGATGCGAGTGAAAGATCCCAAGCAATTCCATTTCATTGGAGTCGATCCACTCAAAGGCATTTAATTGCTCGATGGGATCCATCACGTATCGTACCGCGCTGTGTGCCTGATTCTGCACGAAGAAAATTTTCTCCACCTTTGAATCTCGTCCCGCTAAAAGCCCGCATGATTCCAACGGCGCATGTGACTCGACGTAATTGAGCATGGTTTGTACTTGTTCATTTGAAAGAGTGAGGGATTGCATTGCTATAAAAAGATCGCGGCAGCCCAGGCGACCCCGAGGACGATGGCAGGCCCGGCCACTGCGCGGCGCAAGGGAATGTTTTCCGCGAGGCTGACCGACAGCATCGTTAAAGCATAGAGAGGGCCGGTAAGCGCGAGCCCAAATTGAAGCGGGGTGAGCGGCCAATAATGTAAGCCTGCTCCGATCTGTGCGCAAACAATGCCAATGCCAATGGCCCAGGGGAAATCCCAACGATCTGTGCCATCAAGGTGAAGGATGCGTAAACTGATCAGCGCGGCAACGATGAATATGGCTGGCGTCATCACAAACATACGCGCCCCAGAAAAGCGAAGCGAAGTAGCGAGGATCAGGAATAAGGCATACGCCAACGCCGTCAGACCGGCACGCGCCAGAGCATAGGTTGAAGCGGATGGGTCAATGGTGATGTACTCTGCCTCGAAAACAATAACCAGCAGAGCCGCGCCAAACGCAAATCCTGTCCGCAGGCTATACCATTTGGCAGGAGCGAAAGCGGCGCACCGATCACAAAGGTTGTGATGGTGGGGAGCATGAGATGTTCGATATTTGTTTTTGATCCCAGGGCAGGATGAAAGCGGGTAAGCCAGTCCATGCCTGCGGCGGTCAACGCGGCGGCAAGGATGGTCATGAATGTGCCGAGGGTAAGGGGTAGGGCAAAATAGAAGCCGGGTAATTCCAGGGTAATCGTAAAACTAGGCGCTTGGATGAGCCTTGTCATTGCGAATGCGAGCAAAACGGATGCCACCAAAACACCGATGCGGTCTGCGGAAGGCAATGTGGAACGGTTCTCTTGCATACAAAGTGTACCTGTGCGCGTGCATGAGCGCAAGCGAGGGTATGGTAGAATCAATCGGTTATGGAAGTTTCACGCATAGAAAATCTCCGCCCCGCCGGGCATCATCAATTCCATCAAGGCAGGCTTTGATACGATCGCTTCGCATATTACGGCGATTCTCCTGCCGCTTTTGCTAAACCTGTTCATGTGGCTTGGCCCGCGCCTTCAAATGACCACCCTGTTCGATTCAGTTAAAGACGAAGTGGTAAGTATCTGGCAAAATGGCGGCGTTCCCGCTGCGGATATTCAACGGGTGTTGGATTTTTACGAGAGCACAATTCCCAATATCAATCTGTTTTGGGTTTTACGCACGCTTCCGATCGGGATCTCGAGCCTGATGCTGCCCCACAGTGCATCTGTTACGCCTTTGGAAATCCTGCCATTATGCAGGTCAACGCGCTCAATTTTCCCGGCTGGTTATTCTTGTTGACGATTGTCGGCTGGATCGGCGGCGGACTTTACTTCCGCAGTGTGGCTTGGATCGCCGCTCCTGTGGGAGAGCGTGCCGTCAATACATTTAGCGCTGTTGTGCAGACCATCCTTGTTTCCATATCAACCGGGGTCATCCTATTTGTCGTTGGGATGCCGCTTTTGCTGCTCCTGTTCCTGGTCATTCAATTAAGTGCCATTCTGGCGAATTTATTTGTGTTGTTCATCAGCCTGGGTTCCATGTGGGTGATCGTGCCGATCTTCTTCTGGCCGCATGGGATCTTCATAAAGAATCAAAACTTCATCACTTCCATTTTGAGCAGCATCCAGTTGACCCGTTTTACTCTGCCTACCAGCAGCCTGTTCGTGTTGACCATATTCCTGCTTTCCTTTGGCCTGAACTTTTTATGGAACATTCCCCCTGAAAATTCATGGATGACCCTGTTCGGGATCTTTGGTCATTCGTTTGTAACCACCAGCCTGCTGGCTGGAAGTTTCATCTATTATCGTGATATGAGCGTCTGGCTGCAGGCGGTCATTGAGAAATTGCGCCCGAATAGTACGATCAAACAGGCGTAGCCTGAAAATTTAATAACGAATATCCCCGCAGGGAAGTCGTTTACCCGCAAATGCGACTAAAGTTGCAACTACAAAAATGTCTGGATTCAATCGTTGGAGGTTGGTATGGCTGAAAAAGAAAATAAGATCAATTACGATGTAAGTTCCATTCAAGCCCTTGAAGGGATCGAGCATGTCCGTAAACGCCCCGGTATGTACGTGGGTGGTACGGATATTAAAGCTTTGCATCACCTTGTTTATGAAGTGGTCGATAATGCCATTGATGAAGCACTGGCTGGGGTGTGCAATAGAATTAACATCACTATTCATGCAGATAGCAGTGTTTCCATTGAAGATAATGGTCGCGGCATTCCAGTTGGTCCGCATCCCTCAAAGAAAGATGCGAATGGCAAGCCTATGGAAACCCTTGATGTCGTTATGACAGTCATCGGCGCTGGTGGTAAATTCGGCGGCGGTGGATACAAGGTTTCTGGTGGTTTGCATGGCGTGGGTATTAGTGCCGTCAATGCGCTCTCTGAGTGGGTGGTAACTGAGATCAAACGTGATGGCAAGCACTGGCGACAGGAATACAAGCGGGGTGTTCCTCAGGGTGCTATCAAACAGATCGGCAAGGTTAACAAGGAAGATACCGGCACCACGCAGACCTTCAAGTTTGACAAGCAGATATTCACTGAAGATATTGATTTCCGTTTTGATACGCTGGTTCAGCGCTTCCGCGAAATGTCTTTTGTGACTCGCGGTGTGACCATCAAATTTGTGGACGAGCGTGCTGAACGTGAGATGACCTTCTACTTTGAAGGCGGTATCACTTCATTTGTCCGCTATTTGAATCGTAACCGTCAGAATTTACATCCGGTTGTACATGTCGAAAAAGAAGTCGAAAACATCGGCATCGAAGCCGCCATCCAGTACACGGATGCCTACACCGAGTCGGTATATTCTTTTGCAAATATCATCAACACCATTGACGGTGGTACGCACCTCACTGGTTTGCGCTCTTCCTTAACTCGTGTCGTCAATGATTATGCCCGCAAGAATGGCCTGCTCAAAGATGCCGACCCGAACTTCTCTGGCGATGATACACGCGAAGGTTTGACTGCTATTGTTTCGGTCAAGCACCCCGATCCACAATTTGAGTCGCAGACCAAGGTCAAGTTGATGAATCCTGAAGTGCAGACCTACGTCACACAGGTTGTGGCTGAGGCTTTTGGCACTTTCCTAGAGGAGAATCCGCAAGCAGCGAAGGCAATTATTTCTAAATGCCTCACCTCTGCTCGGGCGAGAGATGCGGCGCGTAAGGCACGCGATCTTGTCATCCGCAAGTCTGCGCTTGAGTCGTTAACTCTTCCTGGTAAATTGGCGGATTGCTCCGAACGTGATTCAAACAAAACCGAACTGTATATCGTGGAAGGTGACTCGGCTGGTGGCTCTGCCAAGCAGGGACGCGACCGTCACTTTCAGGCTATTCTGCCGTTGCGCGGTAAGATCCTTAATACCGAGCGCGCCCGCCTCGATAAGATTTTGGGAAACAATGAAGTCAAATCGCTCATCTCTGCGCTTGGCACGGGAATCGGTGATAACTTTGATCTCGAAGGTCTGCGCTATGGCCGCATCATTATCATGACCGATGCTGATGTGGACGGCAGCCATATCCGTACTTTGTTGCTGACCTTCTTCTTCCGTTACATGCCGTTGTTGGTTGAAGGCGGCCATCTTTATATTGCACAACCTCCTTTGTACCGCATTGCCTACAAGAATCAAGTCAGGTATGTGTATAGTGACAAGGAAAAAGATAAGGCAATGAAGGAAATTGGTGAGAAGGCGGGCTTGCAGCGTTATAAAGGTCTGGGTGAAATGAACCCCGAGCAGTTATGGGAGACGACCATGAATCCCACCAACCGCACCCTGCTGCAGGTCAATGTGGATGATGCTGCTGAAGCAGACCGCACCTTTGACATGCTGATGGGTGATGCCGTGGATCCCGCAAGAAATTTATTCAAACCCACGCCAAGAGCGTCCGGAATTTGGATATTTAGTAAGCAAGGTAGTAAAAGAGGCTGCGATAAGCGGCCTCTTTTTTATTACCTTGCTTCTTTGTTATGAAAGTACCATACACTGATGATGGGGTTGTAGTGTAAAATCTTGACATGGTAGCACAAAGCATGCAACGAAATGAGCCGCTTGGTTTTCAGCGCTATGGCGTTTTGATAAACCAGTTATTGCTGTGGGCTGTTTTTGTATATCAAGCTGCGGCTGTTGTCATTTTTTTGATCGGATTATTTCTGGCGAACCGCTGGTTTCAACAGCCTTTCCTTGGCGCTTTTTACGAACATACGCTTGTATTCAACGGCACTGGGTCTGACTCTTCCGACCCTGCGTGGGCATTATATGGGAATGTTGAAGTGGGGGACCAGTTGCTGTCCATCAACGGGAATCTCGTCCGCAGCGCTTCTGAGATCCGGAGATTTTAAGAGGGCGTGTTCCCGGTGAAAATGTTACAGCCACCGTCCTAAAAACGAATGGCGATGAAAACACCTTCGACGTCACTTTATATTCCTTCCCCGAAGCCAGCCGTACAGTTTATTTCATTGTTCCTTCGATCTTGAGTGCGGTTTTTCTTGCTGTCAGTTTGTGGATCTTTGGTTTTCGCCGCAATGAAGCGGCCGGACGCGCTTTTTCCCTCTTCACATCCTCCCTTGCCATTGTCACCGGCGCATACTTTAATCTGATCACCACCCACGAGTTCACAATTGCATGGACGTTCGCCACTGCCATTGCAGGCGGCGCATTGATCAACCTTGCCCTTGTTTTTCCGGTTGAGCCGCGCCCTGTTATCAACCGTCCATACCTGCGCTGGCTCGGAGTGACATTGGGATTGATCCTTGCGCTCAATGCCCTGCCAAACCTTTTCAATTTCGATCACCCCACAACCTATATTAACAGCTGGCAGTATCTATATGGGTTCGTTTCATTAAGCGCCATCCTTTATCTTTTAACGAATCTCTATCATGCCTTTTATGCCCAATCGCCGGTGGTAAAGACCCAGTCCCGAACTATTTTGATCGGTACGGTATTTGCGTTTGTTCCGTTAAGCATTTGGCTGGGAATCGGTTTTATCCGCCCGACCAATTTTTCACCGTACCTCTTCCTGCCGCTGGCCTTGTTCCCGCTGGTCATCGGCTACACCATTTTGCGTTTCCGCTTCCTGCGTACAGATGATATTGTCCGCCGCGGTTTCATGTATATCCTGCTGACCACATGGTGGTGCTTGGGTACGCCCTGATCGTTACCTCTGCCGGATTGATCTTCAATACTTCGCTGCCTGCCAATAATGCCTATCTGGTGGGCGGCTACATGTTCCTGATTGCCATTATTCTGGAGCCGCTTCGTGCCCGGCTGCAAACTGCAGTGGATACTATTTTCTTTCGCGGGGAGCGTGCCTTTGCTGAACAACTGGAGGATTTTTCCCACAGCCTCACAACTGCATTGGACCTCAACACGATCGGTCTGGTCCTGAGCGAACAGATCGCCTCCACCTTAACCTCGAGCAGGGTTCACGTCTATACATATGATTCACTCAATGACTTTTACTTCGCCCTCCCGGGCGCGGATAGGCGCCCTACGAGCGACATACGGTTTACATCCGCAAGCCCGCTGGCGCGTTACTTTGAAAAGAACACCTGCCGCTATTCCTCGATAACACTGCCGCATTGCCCTCCTCCCTTCAATCGGAACAATCACGCCTGAGTCTACTGGGCGCACGTCTCTTCATTGTATTGCCCGGCAAGGAACGCCCCAACGGATGGCTGGCTTTGGGGTCGCGCCTGTCGGGTCAACCGTATACCCCGCGTGACTTGAGATTTCTGGAGAACATGTGCGATCAGGCATCCATCGCCATTGAGCGTGTACAAACTGTAGCCCATCTTGAACGCCGAATTTTGGAAATGAACGCGCTCACCCGCGTTTCGCAGGGCGTGAACGTGACCCTGACCTTTGATGATGTGCTTGAATTGATCTATGTCCAAACCGCACAGATCATCCCGACTTCGCATTTTCATATTACCTTGTACAACAAAGATAGTGATTATTTTTATTACGGCTTTTGTCTGGAGAAAAACGAGAGAATTCAAGAGCGTGAGAATCTGCCATTTTCGAAGAACTCAGGCTTGGGTCCGGAAGTGATCCGCAAAAGTCGTCCCGTCATCACACAGGATTATTTGCGTGAATGTCAGGCGCGCGGCCATACCCCCATCCTCGAAAATGTTTTTGCATGGATGGGCGTTCCATTGAACGCAGGCGCTTTATCCATTGGTGCGCTGAGTGTGGGGAGCCGTGACGGTTCCATTGTTTACACGCGCGGACAGCTTGAGCTTTTGCAGGCCATTGCAGACCAAACCGCTGGCGCCATCGTGAAAGCGCGTCTGCTTGAAGAGACACAAAAACGCGCCCATCAGCTTTCCACGTTGAACGAGATCACACGTCAATTAACCTCCACGCTCGACCTTGACCTCCTGTTGCAAAACATTCTTGAGAACGCCGTGGGAATTTTGAACTGCGAGGCAGGCAGCCTGTTTTTGGTGGATGAGCAGACGGGTGAATTGGTCTTCAAAGTGACGGTTGGGCCAGTAGCCACGAACCTGATCGGGAAGCGTCTGCCTCCGGGAACTGGCATTGTGGGGCGGGCCGTGGAAACTCGCGGGCCTGTGATCGAAAATGAAGATCAACTTGCCACAAGCCGCTTCAAAGGTGTGGATCAACAGACCGGCTTCGTGAGCCGCTCATTAATGGCTGTCCCATTGCAGGTAAAGGATCGTGTTACCGGTGTGGTGGAAGTTATCAACCGCCGTGATGGTTTGCCTTTTGTGCAGGATGACCAAACCCTGCTTACTGCTTTTGCCGGACAGGCCGCAGTGGGTATCGAAAATGCACGCCTCTTTACATTGACTGATCAGGAACTCGCCGCCCGCGTGGAAGAACTCTCCGTCATGCAGAGGATCGACCGCGAGTTGAACGCCAGCCTTGAAATGGACCGCGCCATGCGCATCACATTGGATTGGGCTTTGAGGCAATCTGGCGCGGAAGCGGGGTTGATCGGTATGTTGGCAGAAGAGAATCTCCGCGTCATGTCTGATGTGGGGTTTGATGAATACATCGCTGGCTTGTCTGACCGTACGATGAAGGTGGATTTGCCTTCCATGACCAAGGCGCTTGAATCGGGATTGCCGCAACAGGCATCGGTGGCTGCTTCAAAAGATAAATTACTTTCCGCTTCTCACACCCAAATGGTGATCCCCATCCGGCGTGAAACGGCAGTGATCGGTTTGTTATTTTTGGAAAGCACGAATGACTCGCAGGTGGATATTGAGTTCCTCACCCGTCTGACGGATCATGCGGCCATTGCCATTTCCAACGCGCAGCTGTATGGAGAAGTGCAGCGCGCCAACCTTGCCAAGAGCGATTTCGTTTCCTTTGTGGCGCACGAACTAAAGAACCCGATGACCTCCATCAAAGGCTATACCGAATTGCTGGCGGGCGGGGCGGTGGGGCAGATCAATGAAATGCAGACCAACTTCCTGCATACCATCAAGTCCAACGTTGAACGCATGTCTACTCTGGTTTCGGATTTGAACGATAACGCGAAGATCGAGGCTGGTCGTTTGCGCTTTGAATATAAGGCCACCAGTGCCGCTGACCTTGTGGATGAAGTTGTCCGCACCATGAAGCGCCAGATCGATGACAGAAAACAGACGCTGGAAATTCTGATTCCCGGAAATCTGCCGCCCATGTGGTCAGACCGCATTCGTGTGGGGCAGGTGCTTACCAATTTGCTCAGCAATGCCTATAAATACACTCCTGAAAGTGGAATGCTGCAGATCGGGGTGGAAGAATCTGAAAATCATTGGGATGCCGATGGCGCACCGCGTGTGATCCATCTGTGGGTGAAGGATGACGGCATCGGTTTGACGGTGGAAGATCAGCAAAAGATGTTCCAGAAATTCTTCCGCTCAGACGACCCCAAGGCTCGAGAAGCCCCCGGTACGGGGCTTGGTTTGAACATCACCAAGAGTCTTGTCGAAATGCAGGGCGGGCGCATCTGGTTTGAAAGTGAATATCGAAAAGGCACAACATTCCATTTTACGGTTCCGGTTGCCGAAGGTTAATGAGATAAGATGACAATGAATGCATCTGTGGGAACTGCGCAGGCGCTTGACGGCCGCGAGGCTGGTTTGAAAGCGGCGCATAAGGCGTTGAACCGTCTTGGCGCAAATACACCTGGTTTTGCTGTGGTAATCGCTTCGCATCAATACCAGCCGCGAGAAGTGTTGAATGGAGTCACCAGTTTGTTGGGGGATACGCCGATGATCGGGTTCAGCTCGCCTGCCGGTCTTACAGGAGATGGACATCATCCACATGCTGTAACGGTGGCTTTGTTGAGTGGTGACTTTGAAGCAGATACGCTCTGGCTTCCGGGGTATGCCCAGTCAGGGCGTGAGACAGCTTCAAAGATCGAGAATCATGTGTCGGCGCGGGTTGAGCGTCAGTCCATGTTATTTTTTGCAGACGGTTTCAATGGAGATGCCGAGCAATTTTGCGGCGGCATCACATCCGAATTAAATGCCACGGGGGCGCTCTCCAGCGGAGATTTGCACACCGGCAATACGTATCAAATGACGGGCAGCCAATCTGGCACCGGCGGGCTTGTTGCCGCCTTGCTGCGCGGGAATTTGAAAATGGGGGTTGGCTACGACCACGGCTGGGACCCGGTGGGCAGTCAGTTTCGGGTGACACGTTCCCGCGGCTTCTGGCTGCGGACGTTGGATGGACGCCCCGCTTCTGAAACATACTCAAGCCTGTTTGGTTATCCGGCGCGTGACTGGGCCTTCCCTCCTTTAAGTCATCTTGCGCGTTTGTATCCGCTTGGCGTGGAGCAGGGAGATGGGTTGGTGGTACGCTCGCCGATCCGTGTGGAAGCCGACGGCAGTTTCCGTATGAATGCAACCATTCGCGACGGGATCGATGCCTTTTTGTTGGTTGGCAGTCGCGCCGCTTGTGAGCGTGCGGCACGAGATGCGACCCAGCAAGCCTTGTTGCAGCTTGGCGGTGCCAAACCTGCTTTGGCTCTCGTGCTTGTGGATGTGGCCTGGCAGATGTTATTAAAAGCCCAACCCGGCGCAGAGATTGCCGCAGTACAGGAGATTCTGGGAGCAAACGTTCCCATTGCGGGCGGGTACACGTTGGGGCAGGTCACTTCGCCGGATGGCGTGTTGCCCAAATTCCTGAACCAACACATTGTGGTGATCGTCTTCGGTGAAAACGAACAAAGCTAGAAAAATAGAAAAGACAAAGTAAGAGACTCAGTTGACTAGCCCTGGGTCTCTTTTTTGTACATGCATTTTCTGGAAAATAGCGGATTCTAGGCTTTTTCTCGTGAAATCCGTGTTTTCCATGTGCAAATGAAATTCACCTTTCAATTTGGTAAATGCAGGCCGCCTCGAATTATTGTATACTGCCTTTATACAAAGAGGCTGGGCATGACCGAAAAAAAGACGACCCCCAAAAAAACTACAAAACGAACCAAGCCTGAATCTGAAATTCAGGCTGGTGACCAGAGCATTGCCGTTGGCGGTGCGGTCACGGACAGCGCCATCATCCACGGGCAGACTATTGTGCTGGCAGATCGCTTCTGGCGTGACCTTCAGCCTGCCATGCCTGCCGCAAAGATCCGGGAATCCACTGCGGCATATCTCAGCTACCTGACGGACCGTCATTATTACCTCAGCTTGAAAGGCATGGGGGTTTCAGACCGTGTCCCTTTGAAATTAAAACTGCTTGATCTATATGTTCCGCTTAAGGCGCGCATGGAATTGCCCGAAGGCGATACCTGGAAGCGTGACTTGAGTCTGGCGGGGCGTGAGATCACCGACCATGAGCAGGAACTCCTTCACTTTGGCGAACCTGTTCCGCTGTTGGATGTATTACAAAAACATTCCGGCGTAATCATTCTTGGGTGACCCGGGAGCTGGAAAAACCACCTTTGTAAAATATCTTGCTTTGCGTCTTGCCCGTGGAGAGGGGCAAAAAATCGGGTTGAATGATTTCCTGCCCATCCTTTTGCCTTTGGCTGCGTTCGCAAATGCGCTTACAACCAACGATATACGTCTTGATGATTTCATCGTTGATTATTTTGACGGCATCGGTGCGGATCTTCCCGTTGGCCCCATGCTGCATGAAGCGCTCAAAGCAGGCCGCGCGCTGATCCTGTTGGATGGGCTCGATGAAGTCCGCGATTTGAACATGCGCAATACCGTCGTTGAGCGCGTGGTGGATTTCTTTGCCTTCCACCGCCACGAGGGAAATAAATTTGTGCTCACCAGCCGTGTGGTTGGCTATCGCGCGGTTCGTCCATCTGCTGAAGATCTGGTGGAATGTACCATCGTTGATTTTGAAGAAGATGAGATCGAGGAATTTGTTGGGCAGTGGACGACTGCGCTCGAAAAACAGGCACAGGGAAATACAGCCGTTGCCCGTGCCGATGCAGAAACCGACCGCCGCGAATTATTGGATGCCATTTCACAAAACCCCGGCGTGCGGCAGCTTGCCTCGACACCATTGCTTCTCACCATCCTCGCGTTGATGAAGCGGCAGGGCGTGTCATTGCCTGAACGCCGTGTGCAGCTTTACGATCAATATGTAAATACGCTACTCTCCACCTGGAATCGCGCCCGCAGTATCAGTGGACGCGCGCCCGGGCGTGACATTGATGAGATCCAAACGATCCGCATCCTTGCGCCGCTGGCTTTGTGGATGCATGAAGTCAGCCCCGGCGTTGGATTGGTGGGGCGTGAAGATCTGCGCCGCAAACTGGAAGAACTTTTTCTGGAACGCGGCGACCCGTCACCGCATCAGGCGGCGCGTCAATTCCTGACCGATGTGCATGATCATGCCGCTGTCCTGCTGGAGCGTGGCCCGGGCGAATACGGATTCATCCACCTGACCTTTGAAGAATATCTTGCCGCCGTTGCCCTTGCATTAAAGGGACAGGGCGACTCCAGCCCGATCATTGAAATCCTCTCTCAACATGTGGGGGAGCAGGCATGGCGTGAAGTGACCTTGCTCACCATCGGTTACCTTGGCATTCGCCAGCAATTGCCGAAAGTTTCCGGCGAAGTCGTGGAAGCGTTGGTAGATAAACAACCCGGCCCTCCCGGTGAAGCGGTTGTATTGGCTGGTGACGCGGTTTTAGATACATGGCCCGGCGGCGTTCCTCTGCAAAGCAAGGAACATGTAACGCAGTCATTAGTTGCCACCATGCAAGGCGGTAACATTCGCCCGGAGATTCGCAGACATGCAGGACTCCTGCTTGGGCGGCTTGGCTGGCGTCCCGGCGATCTGGATCGGTTTGTGGATGTGCCTGCTGGCGAGTATCTGGCCGGAGTTAAGAAAGAAGCGAGAGAAATTCCATACATGTATTTCATCGCCAAGTATCCGGTTACCAACATCCAGTATGCGCGCTTCGTCAAAGAGGACGGATACCAGACCCGTGAATTTTGGAGCGATGAAGGGTGGGAATGGCGCACCGGAAAATATGATTCGCGTACGATGGAAGCTGTCTCGCGGGATTGGCTTGAACATCGCCCGCTTTCAAAACGCAATGTGCCGTATTACTGGCACAACATCGAATTGAGCAATCCCATCGTGCCGGTGGTGGGTGTGAGTTGGTATGAAGCGGAAGCCTACTGCAATTGGCTTGCAAAGAAGATCGTGGCAGTGCCGGAAGGATACACAATCCGCCTGCCTCGTGACGATGAATGGGAACGCGCCGCAAGGGGAGAGCATGGCAGCGAATATCCGTGGGGCGAAGGCTTCGATAAATCTGCCGCTAACACATGGGATAGTGATTCGTCAGGCTCAGGGCTTGGCGGCACCACCGTCGTTTGCACTTTCCCACAGGGCACCAGCCCAACCGAAGCGTGGGATATGAGCGGCAACACCTGGGAGTGGACAGGCTCCTGGTACGATGAAGATAAAAAATACCGCATCGTGCGCGGCGGCTCATGGATCGGCTATCAATGGTTTGCGCGTTCCTCATTCTGCAACTGGTCCATCCCATTGATGTTCAATGATGACCTTGGCTTTCGCGTGGTGATCGCGCCGAAGGATGTAAAAAAAAAAAGAAGTAATTTTTTTGGAGGAAATCATGCCCGCTAAAAAAAAAAAGATGGTTTGAATGCCGGAAATAACAGTATTGTCATTGGCGGCAATGTGCAGGAAGTAAGATCGTTGTCGGCAACCATAACAAGGTTACCAACCAAACCATAAATATTGCGCCTTTGTTCAAGGAAATCTATCAAAAAGTTGAAGAAAGCAAGATCTTAACCCGCAGGAAAAGACCGATGTAAAAGAAGAATTGCAGGAAATTCAAACCGTTCTTGAGCAACCGGATCCCGATGAAACATTCCTCGCGCGTCGTTTTCGTAACCTAAAACGTATGGCTCCTGAAATTACCGAAATTGCATTTGAAACTCTAAAAAACCC
Source organism: Lewinellaceae bacterium (assembly GCA_016711435.1). Classification (GTDB taxonomy): domain Bacteria; phylum Bacteroidota; class Bacteroidia; order Chitinophagales; family Saprospiraceae; genus M3007. Next base: position 3,035 of record JADJSY010000074.1, on the reverse strand, counting down.
AATTGGCGGCGTGGCAGAAATCATCAAGCGCATTGCAAAAAAGGCAACGGAAGAAGCAAACGCAAAATAGTACAATGACTGGCGGAACTCTCCGCCAGTTTTTATTTATTAAGGAATAAAAATGAGACACATACTTTTATCGTTATTGATATTGACTCTCATCTCCTGCGCTGTCCCCGTGGATGCGCCTCCGCCTCCCACTGCCCTGACAACTGCCACTCCCCAACTGACATTAACTTCATCCCCAACATTAACTGCCACCTCCGCACCCACACAGCCTCCCGTACTCACGCAGACACCCATCCCAACCCAGCCCCCTGATTTCTGCGCCGACATCCGCGGCACGGAATTGATCAACTCCCTGAGCAAAGCCATTGCATCCAAAGACGGGGCATTGCTTGCCTCTCTTGTTTCCCCGTCTCATGGCATGGACGTTCAATATTATCGTGATGGCAATGTCATCAATTACGATGTGGAACATGCAAAGTTTGTCTTTGAAACCACCTTTCAGGCCGATTGGGGTCTATCCTTTGGCAGCGGTGAAACGACCAAGGTTCATTTCAGGATATCGTCCTGCCAACTTTGGAGAAGGTGTTCACACCAAATTCCTGATCGTTTGCAGTCAAATACAAACAGGCGGCAGGAACTACATCCCTCAATGGCCGTATCCTGATATGAATTACTACTCCGTCTATTTCCCCGGCACCGACGAATTCAGCGGCCTCGATTGGCAAACCTGGGCAGTCGGCATGGATATTTCCTCTGGCAAGCCAACTATCGCAGCCATGGTTCATTATGTCTGGGAACCCTAATCTTCCCCTAAGTTTTCTTTCCTCTTTCTTCCAAACATGAAGAAGGAGGATTTTTCTTTTAAGGTAAGAATCACATATCCGTGCTACTCTATAAGTATATTATTGCAAGAAGTTGCAATAAGGAAACCTTATGTCCTGCGCAGAAGAATACACTCCTCAACTCCGTGCTCTTGGATACCGAATGACATCGCAGCGTTTGGCGATTTTGCATGTGTTGCATCATTCTGGAAAGCACCTAACTCCCGCCCAAATATTTGAAAAAGCATCAAAAGAGTTGGCTGGTTTGACCGAGCCTACGGTGTATCGCACTTTGGAGTTTCTTGCAGAGAATAGGCTTGCACGCTCTGCGCACATGGGGAATGGACATCTTGCTTATGAAATTGCAGGCCACGAACATCACCATTTGAAATGCCGAAGTTGTGGAAATGAGATGGAGGTGGACCATACTGTACTTGCAAAACTTTATCGTCAATTGGAGTCCACAAGTGGATATCGGTTAATAGATAGCCATATTATGTTTTTTGGTCTTTGTCCCAATTGTCAAAAAGGAGAATAACATGCATTTTTCACCCACCCCCATGCACATCCCAGACGGCTTTCTAAGCCTGATAATTTCCATTATTTGCTGGATCATTACCGCAAGCGTGGTTGGGCTTGCTATTTCAAAGACTAATAAAGCTCTTGGTGAAAAACAGATTCCCCTCATGGGCGTAATGGCTGCTTTCATTTTCGCCGCACAGATGATCAACTTCCCGGTGGCGGGCGGCACTTCCGGTCATTTACTTGGCGGTGCCATGGCTGCCATTGTTCTTGGTCCCTGGGCGGGTATGTTGGTGATGACTTCTGTTATTGCTGTGCAAGCATTGCTCTTTCAAGATGGCGGGCTTGTGGTGATGGGCGCAAATATCTTGAATATGGGACTGGTCACTGCCGCAGTAGGCTATGGGCTGTATCGTTCAGCGGCGGGTCAATCCAAATCTGTAAAATTGGGCGTTGCCGGTGCTGCCGCCTGGCTTTCAGTAATGACGGGCGCCTTGCTCACTTCATTACAACTATGGTTGAGTGGCACATCGGATTTGCAGATCGTTATCCCTGCCATGCTGGGCGTCCATGCCTTGATTGGGTTGGGGGAGGCGTTGATCACAGTTTCTGCACTGGCGTTTATCATGCAAACTCGTCCTGATCTGCTCGGCGAAGGCTCCGAATCTGCCTTGGGAAGCCGTAATTGGGTCTTTGTTGGAGGGCTCATTGCCGTGCTTGTTGTGCTCTTCTCACCACTTGCCTCTGGGAACCCCGATGGCTTGGAGCGTGTAGCCACAGATGTAGGTTTCATTAATGCTGGTCAGTCTGCGCCTTATTCCATTATTCCGGATTACACATTGCCCTTCCTAGGTGAAACAGCTATATCAACCATTCTGGCTGGGGTGATCGGCGTTATAGTCGTTGGTGCGGTCATTGCCCTTATTGGCCGAGGCTTGAAGGCGAAGGCGTGAATAGTAACAATATTCCGCAGGTCGAAATTTCAGCCTGCGGAATGTTTTACGATTCAGGTATAAATAATCAATCATGCATTTTGACGCGTTTGACCGTTATCACGAGAAAGAAAGCTTCCTTCACCGCCTGGACCCACGGGTGAAAGCACTCGTGACGGTTACCTTTATTGTCTCCAATGCTTTGCTCCCTGATGGGGCATGGCTGGCTTTCGGGTTTGCCTGGATATTTTGATTGCCGCAAATTTACTTTCGCAATTAGGGATTGGATACACCTTCAAGCGTTCGATTATTGCCCTGCCATTTGCTTTGGTCGCCGTCACAGTTTTATTTTCCATTCCCGGCCAGCCACTTTTTACTTTTCAGCTTTTTACTTCTCACCTTGTCATCACAGATATGGGTTTGCTGCGTTTTATCAGCATCCTCATTCGTTCCTGGCTTTCGGTGCAGATGGCGATTCTGCTCGTGGCTGTAACTCGCTTTCCTGATCTCATTCATGCGTTGGAACATTTAAAAGTCCCTGCTATTCTCACTACAATTATTGCTTTTCTTTACCGTTACCTCTTTGTGCTGACGGATGAGGTCTTCCGTCTGATTCGGGCGAGGGAATCTCGTTCGGCGGCGTCGGCAGGTAACAGGGCGGGAGGAGGCGTTTTTTGGCGTGCAAAAGTCGCGGGTAATATGGCAGGTCAACTTTTTTGCGAAGTTACGAGCGCAGTGATCGCATCTACAA
>JADJSY010000073.1:0-5000 GCA_016711435.1 Lewinellaceae bacterium | reverse complement strand
CATGATTTGTGCCCAGGACGAACTCGGCGTCGGCCACGACCATTCCGGTATCATGGTACTGCCTGCCGACACTACGTTGGGCATCAGCGCAGCGCAATGGTACCAACAGGAAACAGATACCGTCATCGAGATCGGCCTGACGCCCAACCGCGCAGACGCTACCAACCACCTCGGTGTGGCGCGCGATATACTGGCCTGGATTCGCCACCATGAAAACCCTGCCGCGCAATTGAAATCCGGCGAAACTCCGACTACTTCCGTTTGCCTGCAACGGGCGCGCCTTTCCCAGTATCCTTAGAAAACAGCACTGCCTGCCCGCGTTATACCGGCATCGTTATCCGCAATATTACCATCGGCGAAAGCCCCGAATGGCTTCAAAACCGCCTGAAAGCGATTGGTCAGCGCCCCATTAACAATGTGGTGGATATTACCAATTACGTCCGCGCAGAACTGGGCCAGCCCTTGCATGCCTTTGACCTGGCAAAAATAAAAGGCGGGAAAATTATCGTCAAAACCCTCCCGGAAGGCACCGTTTTTAAATCGCTGGATGGAGTGGAGCGCAAACTCCTGGCCGAAGACCTGATGATCTGCGACGGGGAATCAAATCCCATGTGTATCGGCGGGGTGTTCGGCGGCGCCGACAGCGGGGTATCAGATGCCACTACGGCTATTTTCCTCGAAAGCGCCTATTTCCATCCACAAAGTATCCGCCGCTCAATGTTGCGCCACAACCTGCGCACCGACGCGGCATGGGCTTTTGAAAAAGGCGTGGACCCCAATGGTTCGCTTCGCGCATTGGAGCGTGCAACGCAGCTCATCATCGAACTGGCAGGCGGCGCGACGGACTCCGGCGTGGATATTTACCCCGTCCCCGTACAGCCGGCGCGCATCGAAGTAGCATTCGATCGCATCAACCGCCTGATCGGAGAAACTTTTTCCGCAGCAAAAATAAAAACCATCCTTTCCGCCCTCGAAATCGGCATCGATAACGAAACCGCACAGGTTTGACGGCGGTTATTCCGACCAATAAACCCGATGTCACCCGCGAAGCGGATGTGGTGGAGGAAATATTGCGCGTACACGGCTTAGACGCCGTGCCGATTCCTACCCAGATTCGCAGCAGCATGGAAATACAGGCGCGCCCGAACCCGGATGCTGTGCGCAACCAGGCCGCCGATTTTCTGGCCGCCAACGGTTTCAATGAGGCCATGAGCCTGGCGCTGTCCAATTCTGCGTACCACCTGGGGGAAGACGCCATCTGGCCGATCGACAAAGCGCAACTGGTGTTCATTCACAATTCCGCCAACCAGGGACTGGATTGTATGCGCCCCACGATGCTTTTCAGCGCGCTGGAGTCGGTGCAACGCAATCAGAACCGCCAGAATGCCGACCTGCGCTTGTTTGAATTTGGTAAAACATACAGCCGCTCGGGTGAAAAACTGTCGGAAGTTGCCCGTTTGTCGCTGTGCATCACAGGCGTACATGCAACGGAAAGTTGGCACCCCGGCGCCAAGAAACGGGTCGATTTTTATACACTGAAAGCGTATGTCCGCAATTTGCTGGCCCGACTGGGTGTAAGCGGATTTCAGGAAACCGCTTTGCAGGAAACGCCTTATCAATATGCCCTGCAATACCACCGCGGAACGCAGGAACTGGTCACGTTTGGGTCCGTTTTGGCGGCTTTATTGAAAAAAATGGACATTAAAAACCCTGTCTTTTTTGCCGATTTTCATTTTGAAAATATCCTGAAAGCCGTGGGGAACAATAAAATACAATTCAGCGAAATCAGCCGCTTCCCTGCCGTGCGCCGGGACCTGGCGTTGGTGCTGGATAGCACCGTACCGTTTAGTGAAGTGGTGGCTGTGGCCAATAAAACAGCCAAAAAAATACTGAAAGAAGTCAACCTGTTCGATGTGTTTGAAGACACATCCAAACTCGGCGAAGGCAAAAAATCCTACGCCGTGAGTTTTGTATTTGAGGACGTGGAAAAAACGCTTCAGGATAAAGAAATCGACGCATTGACACAACAGCTCCAGCAGGCATTTGAAGCCAGGCTGGGTGCGGTAATTCGAAAATAAGTCGGCGTGAATGTGGTTTATCGTCCTATTTTTTCAGAGGTGTGGCACGATATGAAACCGGAAAAACGCTCCAATTCATATATTAACACACAAAATGCTCAAAAAATGGAAATAATATCAATTATAGTAGGGCTTGCCATAGGGGGTATCGCCACCTGGGTAATAGCCACATTGACCCTGAAAAAAGGGAGTCAGAAATCCATAGAAGAACACAACCGGCAGGCTGACCTGATTATTCAGGAAGCCCGCCTGACAGCCAAACGCGCGGAAGACGAAGCCGCCTTGAAAGCCGAAAAGATCATTTCCAAAGCGGAAGCAGAAAACGAACGCATCAAATTACAGAAAATACAGGAAGCCAAAGAGCGTTACGCCGCGATGAAGCAGGAACTGGAAACGGAGAAAGCCACCCGCCAGTTGGAACTGAAAGAATTAGAGATCGACATCGCAGCACAACAGCGGGATTTGAAAATAGAAACGGACGCCATCAATGCCCGTTTTGCAGAATTGGAAAACCGGAAAGGGGAATTGGATAACCGGGAAGTCGACCTCGAAGCAATGCGCGAAAACCTGGACAAACAAGTGAAAATTGTTCAAAAAAAGAAGGAAGAACTGGATGCTGCCAATGAAGAGCGCATCAAAGCGCTGGAAAATATCGCCAAACTGAACCAGCAGGAAGCCAAAGATCAACTGCTGGAAGCCGTACGCGCCAAGTGCGAAACGGAAGCGACGGTGATCGTGCGCGATTCGGTCAACCAGGCGAAACTGAACGCCAGCAAAGAAGCCAAAAAAATCGTGATCCAGACCATTCAACGGATGGCCGCCGAGTTTACGATTGAAAATACGGTGTCGGTGTTCAACCTCGAAAACGACGACATGAAAGGCCAGATCATCGGTCGCGAAGGCCGCAACATCCGCGCCCTCGAAGCCGCTACCGGCGTCGAAGTGATTGTGGACGATACCCCGGAAGCAATCGTTATCTCTTCCTTCGACCCGATCCGCCGCGAGGTGGCGCGCCTGTCGCTCCAGCGCCTCGTCGCCGACGGCCGTATCCACCCGGCCCGCATCGAGGAAGTGGTCGCCAAAGTGCGCAAACAACTCGAAGAACAGATCATCGAAATCGGCGAGCGCACGGTCATCGAACTCGGCATCCACGGCCTCAATGCCGCCCTGGTGCGCATGGTAGGCCGGATGCGTTTCCGCTCCTCCTACGGCCAGAACATGCTGAAACACTCCATCGAAACGGCAGAACTCTGCTCGATCATGGCAGCCGAACTTGGCCTCAATCCGAAGCAGATCAAAATGGCCAAACGCGCCGGTCTGCTGCACGACATCGGTAAAGTAGCCGAAGAAGAAACGGAACTCTCCCACGCCCTTGTGGGTATGAAAATGGCCGAACAATACGGCGAACACCCGGTCATCGTGAACGCCGTCGGCGCCCACCACGACGAGATCGAGATGAACAACATCATTTCGCCCATCGTACAGGCTTGCGACGCCATTTCCGGCGCTCGCCCCGGCGCCCGCCGCGAAATTCTGGAAAACTACCTGAAACGGATCGGCGAACTGGAAGAAATCGCCATGGGCCACGAAGGCGTATCCAAAGCCTTCGCCATGCAGGCCGGCCGCGAACTCCGCGTGATCGTGGAAGCCGATAAAGTGACCGACCAGTACGCCGACGACCTGTCGTTCCTGATTTCCCAGAAAATTCAGGATGAAATGCAGTACCCGGGCCAGATCAAGGTGACGGTGATCCGGGAGAAACGGGCAGTGACCTACGCGAGGTAGGGTTATTGGTTATCAGTTATTGGTTATCAGGGTGGTAACGTTTGGGGTTTGGGTGGATAACCTGGCCGGGCGTTACCACTTTTTGTGGTATAAGGAGACAACATCTTGAATTGCATTAAACCTGCTTTAAAATATGCTGGACAAATTACAAGCAACACTTAAAACAGGAATTGAACCGCTGACCTCCAACGGTAAACGGTTGGGGTTTTCCTTGCTGGACTTCTGGCAATGGAGCGTTTCTGATATTCTTAGCAACGCTACCCGAGGGCGCTTCGCTGAGTTTATTGTGGCTACTGCCACCAATGTGGAAAGAACAAAAGTGCGCGATGAATGGGATGCTTATGATCTCGAAACGCTGGACGGTATTAAGATAGAGGTCAAATCTGCGGCCTATCTTCAATCCTGGTTTCAAAAATCGTTTTCCAGTATCTCTTTCAGCATCAGGGCGACGGGCAATTGGGATGCTGCTACTAACAGATTTCAGGCCTCCGAAAAGCGTCGAGCAGATGTATACGTTTTTTGTCTGCTTCATCACCAGGATAAACAGACAGTCGATCCATTGAATATGGATCAATGGGAGTTTTACGTATTGTCAACGAAAGAAGTAAATGAATATCCGCGCAGCCGGCATTCTATTACGCTGAAATCCCTACGAGGTATGACGCAGCCGGTTTCATATGCGCATCTTTACGAAGCGATTAAAGTGAAAAATAAATTGAACTGAACAGCATATCACAACCGCCCCAAATGCCGCCACGATTCTATCTTGGCCACGCTGCGCAGCCCTTCATCTCCGGCATACACCACGATATTTTTACCGGAAGCGCGATGTTCGGGGGCGTTGGAACGAAAAGATTGTAGTCCTTTGAAAAACTCCGCTTTTGGCGTGAAACTGTACTTCATTTTCAAATAACTGGGGTATCCGGGCCTTCGAGTGACACCAAATCCACTTCCACGCCATGGTTGTCTTTCCAGAAATAAAAATCAGGCCGCACATTTCCGGTTGTAACGATTCTTCATGAGTTCCACAATTGCCATGTTTTCAAAAAGGCTGCCCCGGCTAAAGTGCTGGTTGATCTGTGCGGCTGTCGTGATACCCAGCAGATGGCAAAGCAGCCCGGTATCGTAAAAAATACA
>JADJSY010000072.1 GCA_016711435.1 Lewinellaceae bacterium | reverse complement strand
GTTGTATCAATCTGGGTACAGGCGCGAGCGAAACCGAGCGTGATCTAGATCCGTACATGGCTTGGCGTATCATCAAGGCGCGCGGCGGGTCAGCCGTCGGTTGGCGGGAACCTCGGCAGTCGCTCTTTCAGATTGGACCGCCGAAGTTGACTTGACCGACGCAGTAAACGTCTGGAGCCGCCGCCGTTGAACAATTCGATGCGATGGCACGTTGCCACAAAGCGATTGCCAGCGCCATGGAAGTCTATGCTGCCGAACATTTTTTTAAACAGACCTTGCCTCTGCCAAAGAAGAAATACCGGATGTGTTGTGGCGTGCTGGAACCTTTTGACGATGGCGTGCTGTTGCGTGGAAGCACCGACGACCTGGATTGGCTCGCGCGTCAACTGTCAAAATTTTCTTTCGACTTTTCAGTACGTGAGCCTGAGGATTTGCGCATCGCATTACATCATCTCGCCAAAAAACTTGCGGCGCAATAAAGAGGAAAAATGACCACAATGACAACTGCCCAGCGACAGGATTGCATTACCAAAATAAAAAATTTCCCAGCGATTTGGAACGCATCATTCTTAACCTGACAACTGATCGGCTCCATTTGGCTTGTCCACCCGAACACCCCACCCTCGACGGCGATTGGAACATCGCGCAGACGATTCATCATCTGGCTGATTCACACATCCATGCCTATACTCGAATGAAATTGATTCTGACAGAAGACCGACCGACTCTCAAAACATGGGAACAGGAAGCCTGGGCAGAACTTGACGATGCGAAACAAACGGATGTTACCGCCTCTCTATCCATCCTGCGCGGACTTCACAGCCGCTGGTCAACGCTGCTTGCTCAACTTGAACCCAATGATTTTGCGCGAGTTGGAATTCACCCCGACATGGGCGAACTTTCCATCGACCACTTTGTTGAAACTTATGCCAGGCAATACGGGCATGGACACATTCAGCAAATTCAAATTGCATTGGCAATATAACAAGTATTTCAGTTAACCAATCCAAATTCATTTAACTGGCAGACTTGATACCCTGAGGTAAGCCATGACCATATTTAAAGGTAACCCATTTCATCCTGATTTAAATGCTCCGCTCTATCAGCAAATCTACACACATTTGCAGACAGCGATCCTTTCCGGGGAATTGACAGGCGGGACAAAGTTGCCATCCACCCGTGCGCTGGCGGATGAACTCGGGGTGTCGCGCAATACCATCCTGAACGCTTACAGGCAATTGACAGCAGAAGGGTATCTCGAATCCTCGGAAGGGAGTGGAACATTTGTCGCGCGTGTTTTGCCTGACCTCCTATTAACGCCGCAAAATCATGATACCCCGCAGAACCCATCGAACCGTCTCAGCCAGTATTTTCGGATCATGCCAGAGCACAAATGGAATTATCCCGCACATTTGTGTCATTGCCCATCGTCAGAACCCTGCGCCTGCTTAGCCCTGATGCGCCAGCTTTGGATGCGTTTCCCTAAAAGTTGGTCGCGGCTTGTCATCAAACAGGCTAAGCACATGTCCGGAAAAAAATTACGGATACCAGGATGCGGCTGGAGGGCGCGCTTGATCTGACCTCACGCATGTTGCTCAACGCTGGCGATTCTGTCTGGTTGGAGGATCCAGGCTATTTCGGCGCGCGAGGCGCTTTCATCGGGGCGAAGGCGCACATCGTCCCAGTACCAATTGACAGGGAGGGAATGATCGTAGAGGAGAGGGATCGCGCGCGTCCCAAAGCCCGTCTGGCCTACCTCACTCCATCGCATCAATATCCTTTGGGCGTCACGATGAGTCTGGCGCGGCGATTGGCAATATTGGATTGGGCCAAGCGTGCCATGCCTACCTTCTCGAAGATGATTACGACAGCGAATATCGTTTTGCTGAACGTCCGCTGGCGGCTTTGCAAGGGCTGGATGATGCGGGCCGCGTGATCTACATCGGCACATTCAGCAAGGTGCTTTTTCCGTCTTTGCGGATTGGGTACCTGATTCTTCCCCCGCCGTTGGTTGATCCATTTCTGACGGTGCGCCGCCACCTCGACATGCACGCTCCCGTGCTGGAACAAGCCGCGCTCGCTGATTTCATTGCCGAAGGTCACTTTGCCCGTCATCTGCGGCGAATGCGAATCCTTTATGCGGAACGCCGCGCCACGCTTCTTAAAGCAGTCAGTGAATTGCCATTGGAAATGGATTCACCGGAGGCGGGTCTGCGCTGCATTGGCTGGCTCCCAGATGGGATGGATGATAAGGCGGTAAGGCGTAAGGCGGCTGAGCATGGCCTTGGCATTTTGCCTATTTCTGGTTTTTGCATCGAACCATTGACGCGCAAGGATTGCTCCTCGGCTATGGCGGATATAAGACGCTGGAAATAAAGGATGGAGTCCGCCGCTGAAAGCTGTGTTGCAATCCATGTAAGAGTAACAAGGAGCGCCGCAACATTCATGTTGTGGTAGCAATATCAACTAGCTCAAATGGATTGAAGGATTTGGAAGATTGGAAGCGGTACCATTATTTAATCAATAACTGGTTCTTTTCCAAACACCAATGGTAATTTAGACTCTTTCACTCTGCCAAAAAGCTGAGCAGCAGTTATGAAAAAGAAAAACGATTCGTTGAATACAGATTCTGCTGCCTTTAAAAGGAGTAACATGTCCATCGAAGAAAATAAGAATATCGTCCGCCGCTATCAGGAAGCCTATAACAATTGCGATTTCGACGCCCTTGCTGAATTGGTGTCCGCCGATGTGCTCACGCCCAATATCATAGCTGGTATGCCATCTGGGCTTGAAGGCGCGAAAGTTGTGCATCAGACTACGTTGATTGGAATGCCAGATTATCACACCAACATAGAAGACTTAATCGCCGAAGGTGACAAGGTGGTGGCACGCGTCACGATGACAGGCACACATACTGGCAACTTCTGGGGAATACCAGCCACCGCAGAAGGGTCAACCTCACAGGAATCTATATTGTGCGAATTGCGAACGGAAAAATCGTCGAGCATTGGGGCGAGGAGAGAATGGGATGATCGTGGATTAAAACAACTTGGTTTCAAGACCAAATTGGAGCAGATTGTTGAATAAGTCAGATGCCCGTCGCCCGTCAGAAAATGAGATGGCAGGTAAACATATAGTTAGGCAACCCCTTGCATTGTAGTCTGCCAAATTAAATAGCAAAAATCTCTAAAACATACACACACAAAAAGAAAGGGAAAAAATATGGCAAACTCAAATCTCGACATCATCAATAAGTTCTTTGAAGCATACAATAAACGTGATATTGATAATCTCAGACTTGTTTTAGCCGATAATGCAAAATGGACATCGCTAGGACAGCATCCTTTTAGTGGAGTTAGAAACGGATTCAATGAAGTTATTGCTTTCTTCGATGTAATGGGAGCAATAATGGGAAGTCAAATGTTAGTGTTGAAAAATTTATTGTTAGCGAAAACGACAATTATGTTATCGAATGTCAACGTTTTTGGACAAACAGGAATGATGAACACAATCTTGACCACATGGTTTGTGTGTTGTGGAAGTTTGGAAATTCAAAAATTATTGAAGGTAGACATTTCTTCGCAGACCCAAAAGCAGCAGACGATTTTTTCAACTATATTGCATCTGTAAAGTGAAAAATGGTCAAATGGTTTTTGTGAAAGTCGGTTTTGCATTATATTACTTATCTTTGGCAGTTGCAAAAACCGAATCGCGCGCAATAATTTTGGCAATTTAATGGCAGTCTTTTCAGCCATTGTTTTGGCAAGTCAGCAGGTTGCCTAACAAAGTATGCGCCTGACACTGGGGACTGCCACTTTGCGGCGTGCGGCACGCTTCGCGCGTCGAGCATTTTTCTGGCTTGAGTTTTCCTGCTCCCAAGCATTGTCCACGCCCACCCACACACAAACCGTTGGGCGGCTGAAATCGGCCTATTTTCACATTGACAAAGCGGCGAGATCGAAATCATTTTCCAATCCGGACTCATGCTCTTGCCAACCGATGGTAAAAGGAGAAACAAAATTATGAAGTACGATTTGACATCCAAAATAGCTGAGATTGGTCTTGCCACTCCCGCTGTGCGAGCATTGAATCATACAGGCTATGTTCGGCTCAGCCAACTCGCGGGTGAGAGCAATGCCAGGATTGAGCAACTCCATGGTATGGGTCCCAATGCGCTCGCCCAGATACGCCTGGCACTGGCAGCGTGCGGTATGGCACTAGAGGGCGAATCTTTGCCTGTTCCTAAATCTGGGAAATACGTACAAGTTGGTGATCTCAAAATGTACTGTGAGATTCACGGTCACAGCAAGCCGCTGGTGATGTTGCATGGCGGCATGTTGCAAGGGGGTGTTTTTTCGACTCTTGTGCCGATCTTGGCGGAAAACAGGCAGGTGATTACTATTGATCAGCAGGCTCACGGCCGCACTGCCGATATTGGGCGGCCGTTGCGTTTCGAGCAGATGGCCGACGACACTGCGGCATTGCTGGATAAAATTGGTATCAAACAAGCCGACTTCTTCGGCTATAGCGAAGGGGGTGTAGTGGCTATGGAGCTGGCGATTCGGCATCCACAGCTTGTGCATAAACTGGCGCTTGGCTCCACCATTTTTAATTTGGATGGCTACCACGGGCCTGTGAAGTCTGGCATGCAAAGCATGACAGCCAAGATCGTACCCAAAAGAATGCGTCTATACTATCAGGCTGTAGCGCCGAATCCAAACAAGTGGTCAGAGTTGGTTGAAAAATCCGCTGAACTGGCGCGCACATGGAAAGGTATCCCGCCAAAGAGCCTAAAGTCCATTCGGACGCAGACGCTGGTTTTTATGGCTGATAAAGACTATGTCCGTGAAGAACATGGGGCAGAATTGGCAAAGTTACTGAACGGAGAATTCTTGGTGTTATCAAAGAGTACGCATATGTCTTATTTATTCAAGCCTAATAAGCTGCTTATAAGAATACTACCCTTTTTGAATGCATCAGCGGCAAAATCTTGACACCCCGTATCCGTGTCAAGTTAATGCCGCCCAACAAGGTGTGCGCTTCGCATGCACAATTTACAAGCATTTTGCGAAGCGTGGCTTCGAGTTTTCTCTGCTCCCAAACAGAGTCCGCGCCCGCCCCAGCGCAGGTATCCGCAGAAGCATGCGGGACAAGCCGCAAGCCATTGGGCGCGTTGAAGTTCCATATTTGCTTATTTCAAGAGAATCAACATGAACCTCACACAATTGCGATAACTCCACAGATGAGGAGTAAAAACATGGATTTAATATGTGATGAAAGAAAATCTGCCTCGCCTTTTGTTGAAAGGATTTGGCGTAGTCATAGCGAGAACGGGGGGGCATTTCTCTCCATGTCTGATAGCCATTGGGGAATGGTTTTGACAAGGTATAGAGGAAAAACAACTCTGACTATACGAGGTCCAGAAACTGTTGCTACGCCTGCATATAGTCCAGCAGACGTAGAGTTTGTTGGCATTCAATTCAAGACTGGCGTGTTTATGCCCAATATGCCCGTCAGTTTGGTAGCGAATCGCAACGACTTAAATTTGCCTGAAGCATCTGATAATTCCTTCTGGCTCGATAGTTCAGCATGGCAATTTCCTGATTATGAAAATGCAGACACATTTATTGAATGGCTCGCGCGTGATGAACTGCTAGCGTGCGACCCGATTGTGAACGCCTTTTTCAAAAGACAACCTATTGATATGTCATTGCGCACTATACAGCGCCGTCTGGTAAAAGTGACTGGATTAACCAGTACTGTTACTCAGCAAATTGAGCGCGCCCGCTATGCGACCAGTCTTATAAAGCAGGGGAGTTCAATCTCTGATACTGTATCCCAGGCAGGCTATTTTGATCAATCTCATCTGATTCGATCCTTGAAACGCTTTGTTGGGCTAACTCCTGCTCAAATTATTGACACGAACAGACCTGAACGATTGTCATTTTTATACAATACAGACTTTGTTCATCAAGATAAAATGCTCTTCATTAATTCTCAATAAAAGGAGAGCAACATGAGTATTTTAGTATCCCCTCGGTTGGCAAGGCAACTGGCGCTTGGAACTGCTGTAACTGCCCTGTTGTTGCTGGTCATCTTGCATATCTTGAGACCTGATATCCACACTGCCCAAAGCATGGTTAGCGAATATGCGATCGGAACGTTTGGTTGGATCCAGACATTGGTTTTTCTTTTATGCAATAAGCGCTGGAGTATTGGCAGCGACGCTTTACCCCGAAGTGAAGACCTTTTGGGGTAAGGTCGGCCTCTTCTTTCTAATCCCTGCTGCGGGAGGATTCTTTCTGGGTGGTGTTTATAACGTAGAGCATCCACTTCATCAATTGGTGTTTTATATCGGCGCGCCAAGCATGGCAATTGCCTCAGCGCTGATTAGTTTAAGTATGGCTCGCAACCCCGCTTGGGATCATATTCGGCAAGCGGTAATTTGGATAGGTCAGTTACCGTGGATCAGTTTCGTCTTAAATATGGGCATGTTTTTCATGGCTGTTTCACCTAGTGGCGAACTTAATCCAAATGTACCCGTGGGTTGGGCAAACCGTCTATTCTGGCTTGGCTCTGGCATTTGGCTGGTATTAATGGCTTGGCATTCTGTTAAAACGAGCGGGCAGAAATTATCATAGAACTTTTAAGTGATTAATTTAATCATAAATAGGAGAACATTATGTCGTTTCAAGCATATTTAGATAAAGTTGAAGAAATTACAGGAAAAGCACCCAAGGAATTTGTTGCTGAGGCAAAGAAAAAGAACTTGACAAAACATAAAGAGATTATTGAATGGCTTAAGGCAGATTATGGCTTGGGCACTGGACATGCAAGAGCAATTGCTCATGTAATTTTGAATGGCGCAGAATTTACAGTGAAGCAAACTACTGGAACTCACCGTGATACATCAGGCACTCTTAACTTGGATGGAAAAGCCACTAAAAAGAAATCTTCTTTTTAGAAAACGCTTTTTTTGCCAGCCAGTCTTGAAAAACACAAAACCGCCTAACACAGCGAGCGCTGGATGCTGGGGATGGTCGCTCACCTGCACTGCACCAGTTCCCGTTATGATTTTTTAGAAAGTTAAATTGTGATCTAAATATTTCAAGTAAACAAAACGATTCCATTACCACAAAAGGAAAGTACAAAATGGATACACTTAAATCAGAGCGAAAATGTTTATCGTGTCAAAGCAAAAATCTGCACCATGGAGCATTTGGACACTATGGATATTATAACCAGACATTTATGCCAGAGAGAAAAATTTATGTTTAAAGGATATGCTCTGACAGCTTATGTCTGTCTAGACTGCAACACAATCGGGTCTTACGTAAACAAATCAGACATTCAAGATTTACAAAAGTTTATTGAAAAGAAAAAAAATAAGTAATTTTAAATTGCACTTGAAGGAGCTCTGAACGAAATCGCCCGACTCGGAGGTGGAACCGTCGAAAGCTATCCTGAGAATATAGGAGGTCGATCGGTTTCAGGGTCTTTTCTTCACAATGCGGCAATTTCAATTTTTGAGCATATGTGGTTTCAACGAACACGCAGACTTGGAAACAACCATTGGGTGGTGACCAAGGTTGTAGACAGCCTGTCGTAAATTTCTTTTACTCGTAGTGATTAAGAGAAAGCAAAACAGGATTATGCCTAAAAGCATGGATACTTGAGTAGTGCATAGATAGCAACTTTGAATCGAAGCCAACGCCGCCGGTAACACAAACTGTTGGGTAACTACACTTAATGTCAAGTAAAAAATCAGGAGATTTATAGCAGTATTAGATTTGCCTACATTAGCGTGAAAAGGACTTAACAAAAAAAGATGATGAAACCATACGTTATTACTATCAATGCTGTATCAGGTGGAGGCAAAACTGCTTTAGCTAAACTGATTCGTGAATCACTCCCTGCATCGGCGCTGTTTTGCTTCGACGATTTTAATGAAACGAATATCATCCCTGAGGATTTTTACGAATGGAGCCAGCGGGGCGCTCCCCCCCTGGAAATCGATTGTCCCGGCATGGGTGAAGCTGTAGAGCGAGCACTCCAACAGGGGGCACTCAAATATGTTGTTCTTGATTGTCCCTTGGGTCGTGAGCATCCAAGATTTTCTAATTTGATCGATCTGGCAATATTTATTGATACTCCCCTTGATGTCGCCATGGCCCGCCGAATCCTCAGAGACCACACTTTTGCTCCAGACGTATCCCCTGAGGCAAGGTTGAAACAACTGAGAGCCGAAATGACTCATTACCTTGAAAAGGCCAGATATCCGTATTTGGAAGCTTACAAACAAAAGAACACAAGCGATCTTGTTTTGGATGGATGGAGCTCGCTTGAATATCTGCGAGAGCAGGTTCTCGCGAAAATCATGGCAGACAAGCCACGCCTAACCGAAAATCATAGTTGATACTTACTAAATCAGGCCTATGCTTCCTCCTATAAGAATGAGATGGAAAGTTGCCGTCCAACAAAGCGTGAAAAATGAGCCCGCTCTTTCATTGGTTGAGATATTTACCTTGTCTTTATAAACAAATTCAGGAGTTTCGACATGTCAGATTTCAAAACTAAAACTGGTTTTGCTAATATCAACAATGCGCAGATTTATTATGAAACTGCTGGTAAAGGAACGCCCCTTGTGATGATTCATGCTGGCATAGCCGATAGCCGCCAGTGGAATAATGAGTTTATAAGTTTCGCGCAAAATTATCAAGTGGTCCGATACGACATGCGTGGATATGGGAAAAGCGAACCTGTTGAAGGGGATTTTAGCCACATGAGCGATTTAATTTCCTTACTTGATATCCTTGAACTCTACGGGCCTCTCATTATGCTGGGGTGTTCAATGGGTGGTGGTTTGGCAATGGATTTTGCATTGGCGCAACCAGCAAGAGTGAAAGCATTAATGGTCGACTCTGGCCCAAGTGGATTGAAATTGGATTTACCAACCCTTGCCAAATTCGCAGAAGTAGAGAAAGCCTTCGATAATGGCGACTTGGATCTTGTGGCTGAGATCGAAACACAAATCTGGTTCGATGGCATGAATCGAACATCAGATCAAGTGAATCAAGAAATGCGAAAATTAGCTTATGAAATGGATCGCACAGTGCTATCTCATGAAATTAAGCAACTTGGGAAACACCTGCCCAACACAGACGTGCCAGCATTTGATCGACTAACAGAAATAGACTTTCCGCTTCTTGTTATTGTCGGCGCTCATGACACCCCTTATATTCTCGCTTCCGCTGATTATATGCTGGAAAGGATACCCTCTGCTCAAAAAGCAATAATTGAAGATTCTGCCCACTTACCCAATATGGAACAGCCCTACAGGTTTCAAGAAATCGTCAAAAGTTTCTTGAACGGTCTTTCGGATTAAATTGCCATCATGTCTTGCAAAACAAAAAACGCCTAACCAAACATGTAGCGGAATTAATCAAAAGGAGAAAAATGAAAAAACAATTAATTGCATACATATTTCTACTTGTGTTGACTCTCAATGCCTGTGCCGCAACGCCCGCGAAAGTAGCGAATGAAAATCCCTTGGTTCTTGAAAAATTCACCGAAACTGAAAGTGGTTATGTTCTGATTGGCAAATTCCGTTCTATTGGTTTGCCTCAGGGAGCACAAGCAGTGTCATTTTCAAATTGGCCAAAAATCACAGACGCCGATGGAAAGGAAATCCAATTTACTCAAACTGATCCTTCTTCCGAAAAAACCGAACAGGGTATATTTCCCTGGGCATTTGAAATCAAAGGTAGACAATTCAAATGGCCCCTAACCATCAAACCAGATTTGGTAGCAGTCAAGTATGAAAACGTACAAACAAAGTTTGAGTTCGATACAGAAGCAAAACCTCCCGATGAACAAGTACAGGAATTGGATGCATTAGGTAATACAACAAATTATCCGATATGGAATTTAGATATTGATCTTGGTCTTCTGGCAGGCTATCCAGTGCGAGTTGTCAAAGCAATACGCAGGGCAGACGGTTATGAGTTTTACTTCAAGAGTACGGCAGTTTTTCATGGAGTTGACGTTCAAATCCAAGACTCAACTCAAGGAATGACTGGAATGGATGTGCCCGGCGAATTTAGTTCTGCCGCTACATTTGCAGGCAAAGTTCCTTCAGGTAAATTGACAGTTCTTGTCGCTCATCCAGTTGTTGCAATTTCTGGTTTATGGGAGTTACAGTGGCAGCCGGAAAATCAATAGTTCATTTCTAACCGCCGCCCAACACAGCATGCGCTTGGCGCTGGGGGCTGTCGCTCACTTGCATTGCACTAAGCCAGCGCGGTGCAAGTATCGCGGTGTGCGGCACTGCGCAGCTCGGGCCCCCTAGAGAGCGTTTCGCGTCCGAGCATTTCCTTTGTTGAATTTCCCGGACCACAACGGGAAAAGGGCATTTAAGGGATGTTTCGTGCCCGTCAGGCGGAGCGGGGCCGGTGGTGCCCGGGCCACACGGTATAAAACAGTCTCTAAGCGAATCAGAATCCACGCCAGCCCCAGCATACCTCTTTGGGCATAACGCAAACGATTGGGCAGCAACTTGCATCAACTCGTTAATTGATTTTTTTAGCGAAACCTTATCAAACAAAGGCGAGTGGCAATGAATACATCTACAACTGAACCTATGGTCTCACCGTCAAAATGGCAGCGAGCGGCTCCGATCTTCACCTTGCTCTTCTTATCGCCAGTTATTGCCGATGTCTTATTCGGATCGATTCGGATCACGACACTATTCGTTCTAATTCTAGTGACAGGCTTTTGGGGTTGCGCTGCGCTGATCATTCGTGATGTCGTCCGCCGCCATCGCCAAGGTTGGCTTGCCATCCTGCTCCTGGGTGTTGCTCTTGCCATAGCCGAGGAGTGCGTAATCCAACAAACCTCGCTCGCTCCGCTGATCGGTGTTGATCCGAATCGCGCCTATGGTCGTGCGCTGGGCGTCAATTGGATATACCTCATTTGGGCGCTTGGCTACGAAAGTATCTGGGCTGTAGTTTTACCAATCCAACTTACGGAGTTGATCTTTCCTGATCGCCGCGATATCCCCTGGCTCGGCAAAAGAGGCTTAATTATCTCGTCTATTATTTTGGCGCTGGCTTCTTTCTTCGCGTGGTATTCCTGGACGCAGATATTAGTTCCGCAGTATTTCCCTAATTTGGACTACCAAGTTCCCTTCTCCTCAGTGCTAATCGCATTAGCCATAATCGTGGTGTTAGTCGCTATTGCTTTGCGATTACCCTCCTCATCTATACCTGAGCAAAGAAGAACTCGATTGAAAACACCATCTCCCTGGCTGGTTGGGCTGATTACTTTCACGCTGGGATTACCCTGGTTTGGCTTGGTCCTTCTATCCTATGGCGCAGTCACAATCCTTCCCCATGTAATTCCAGCTGTGGTCGGTGTTATCCTGGCAGGCATCTCTTTTTTTCTAATTGAAGGCTGGGCTTCCAGCCCCATTTGGCAAGACGCTCACAGGCTTGGCTTAATCTTAGGAGCACTCTTAGCCAGCATGTTGGGCGGCTCTATAATTTTGACAGTTGGCGGCGCTCTGCCTATCGACCGCATCGGTCAGTTGGCTTTAAATTTAATTGCCATAGTATTGCTGATCTATCTTGCCCGGAGAGTTCAACTTCGCAAAAACAGGAAACATTATATGACTGAAAAAGAAGCGGACTCATCTTCATGCAACCCCATTTTTCTCGGCCCTTTCGGCACGCTTCTCATTGACGGACGGCTGGTACGGTCACGAACGGGGATGGCGAGGCTGAGGCCACCGTCTCGATCCAATACTGGCTTGCATGTCTGGCAAGCTCAAGATTTCCTAGTGACCGAAAATTGGCGACAAAACTACAATCCATGTTTTCTAAAATGAAATAAAGAAAGAGGTAACATGAAATTTAATACTTTTTATCAGGAACTTCAAAATAGCACAGAGATGATCCGTGCCTTATTGTCAGGAGTCGCACCAGAGGCGGCACGCCTCAAACCGAGCGTGGAATCGTGGTCAATGCTCGAAGTGGTGTGCCACTTATATGATGAAGAGCGCGAAGATTTTCGAGAACATCTCGATTTCATTCTTTACCGCCAGAATGAAAAATGGCATGAGATTGACTCCGATCGTTTGTTAACAGAGCGAAAATATAACGAGCAGAACTTCGCTGAGATGCAAGAAAAATTCTTTGCCGAACGTGAACAATCACTTGCCTGGCTCAATGGATTGCAGAATCCAGATTGGGAGAAAACCTATACAACCCCATACCGCACCATCAGCGCAGGAGAGATGTTCGCCTGTTGGGTCGCGCATGACAATCTCCACATCCGCCAATTGGTGGAACTCAGGCGCGTGAGGCTGGAAAATATCACAAAGCCTTACAGTCTCAAATACGCAGGTGATTGGTAACTGAATTGAATTTTCGTGGCTTATTTTTCAATTACTCTTCACAGTAGAACCTTTTTACTCCACCACTGCCTTTGGCAGTGGTTTTA
>JADJSY010000071.1 GCA_016711435.1 Lewinellaceae bacterium | reverse complement strand
TACATCGTAAACTAAGTTGCTTTGAATTTTTCATTGGCAGATTGAACCGCTACGTAATGTGAATTGAGTTTGGAGCGAGCAGCCTGGATGGAGAATTGCCAATTGATCTTGATTTTTTGTTCGATACGTTCCGCTACTAAAGCCAGGATTTCTCGTTCCAGCATTTCTATGGTTGGTATTCTCCGATTGAGACACTGCCTGGAAAGTGCTGAGAACTCAATCTCAATCATATTGAGCCAACTGGCTGATTTGGGTGTGTAGTAAAACTCAAATCGTTCTGCCAGAGCCAGAGCTTCATCTGCCGGTAGATTTTCATAGAAAGCGCTGGTATCATGCGTGTTCAAATTATCCTGAACCATCCTGATTTTGATGGCATTCGGATATTTCGCTGCCACTGCCTGACAAAAAAGAGAGTATTCTCCTTTGGTGCGCTGTGGATGAACTTGTGCCAACCGTTGTCCGGTCAACGGCTCGATCATCGCCAGCAAAGAGCAGGAGCCCAGCTTCTCATACGCATAATGTTCTTTGCGAACCCGACCACTTTGCATTACCAATGGCGCGACTGTCTCACCAATCAAGAAGCAGGGTCGCTCGTCATAACAAATCACCGGATAATTCGGATCGTAAGGCAGCTTGTAGTGCGCTAACAGCACTTCCATCCTTGCCAGAAAGCGACTATCCAATGTGCCAATGCACCAGGTTTGTTTCAGGTGCGGCTTGAGGACGTTTTTTTTAGGATCGTGCGCACATGGGTATGCGAGATTTCCTCGCTAAACCCAAGCTCGACCACTTTATCTGCCAATAGTCGCAAACTCCATTCGGCGTGTCCTTCGGGTGGCGTACTACAGGCCAGTGCTGTGATTTTTGCACGTTGTTCCCCATCAATCTTGATGGGTCTGCCAGAGCGCGGACGATCATACAAAGCTTGTAATCCACTTTCTCGATATTGATCGGCCAATGTGGACAACGTCGCGATAGTTATCTTGACCGTTTTGGACACAACTGTATAAGTTTGACCGCGATCCAATTCAAGTAGTGAAAGCGCACGACGATAGGTTTTTGCCTTGAGTTCGCCCTTGCTAATCAAGGCTTCGAGATACTCTCGATCTATTGGACTGAGTTGTATGTGTTGTTTGTTCATCTGGCTATTTTCTACCAGATGCCCACTTTTGTCAAAAACTTACTTTACGATGTAATTATTGAAAGTCGAAATATCCTTCCCAATAGGTAACCATTAAAACTCATCTTACGCGGCTTAGGGTAGGTTAATTTCCTTGCAGCTTTGTTTGGCTTCATAATGCCAAGACTCCCAGATTCAACACAATAGCCCATTGCAGTCCTTTCACCAAATCAATCTGGATCAATTTGACAAAAGGTGAAATAAATAAAATTATAAAATCAAAAACCAGAATCAAGTGGTAGGGTAAACCCTACTACCAAGTAAAACAGACATTAAAAATAAATCCTTCAAAAGAGGAAGAATAGCTGAACATTCAGAAATCGAGCGGGCAGAATTCTCTTGGAATCATTTAAGATAAAACGGTTTGGGGTGCCGTGAAAAACGAAGTTCCAGCTTTGCTGGCAATGATAAAAAACCATGCTTGGTGAAAACAACTCGTAAAAAGTAGAGCGTATCGTACATTGAATGAGAGCGTAAATAAGACAGCCAGTCCGCTACGGGGCTGGCTGTTTTGTCACCTCAACTTGTCTGACAAAGCGTGAAACCTCCTCTCATCCTCTATCTATCCGCTATCTATCCTCTATCGCAATGTTTCACGGCACAGGTGGCAGCTATTTGAGCCAACGCCTGCGGGCCAAGCGAGCAGAATCCTTGAGGCAGAATGTGGGATGAGATGCCAGTCAACTTGGTGAGAGCGTAAATGAAAAGCCGCAGGGAATGTCCTTGCGGCTGATTGTTTGCTATGGTTGTGCATCCCGAGCGCAACGAAAGCCGAAAGAGCCATCGGCAGTTTCCGGGGGACTCGCGTAGCGAAACCAGGTTCTTAGGGCGTAACTGTCGGGGTAGAACCACGAGCCGCCGCGTAACACGCGATTGTCTGGCCAAAAGACGCCCTCACCCTGATTGCCCGCATACGCAATAAACGGATCGGACACCCACTCCCAAACACCGCCCGCCATATCGTACATCCCATACGGGCTTTTGCCTTTTTCATACGTTCCAACATTGTCCGGAGAACCAGTTTCTATTTTTACATAGGTTGAGGAATATTCCTCACCCCAGGGATACGTGCGCCCATCTGTGCCGCGCGCAGCTTTTTCCCATTCAGCTTCGCTCGGCAGGCGCGCACCGCGCCATGTTTCACAATAGGTTTTGGATTGATTCCAATCCACACTCGCCATCGGATTGTCGGAATATGCATAGAAAGAATCGATGCTTGCAAGATTCCTTGATTCACTGCATATCCCGGCCGTTATGCATTCCTTGTAACGCGCCCGCGTCACCTCATAGACATCCATATAGAAACCTGGCAAGGTCACCGTGTGGGCAGGTTTTGCCTCGCCCGCTTTGTCATCCTCGCTGCCCATGATGAATTCCCCGGCCGGAACGAGGCGCATGAATGCGCCTTTGGCATCAGTGATCTCGGTCGGAATATCTTGCGTTGCAGCGGCAGAGGAAAAGACCTGACATGAAAGTATTCCAAATATGCTCCATATAAAAAAAGAAATCTTCACAAGCTTCATCATTGCACCTCGCTGTCATTATGGTTTGTCCCGCTGACACGGGCCATAAAATTATAAAGGTGAAAACAACCGTTTCAAAAAGCCAGTCCGCTGCGGGACTGGCTTTTTGTGAACAGATACTCTCTTATTATTTCAACTCAAAATTAAGGAACGTACCCTCTATATGATATGTATTTCTCAAACCCTTATATCCCAAAAATATCCATTTTTGCGGTGATGGAAGAGAGACTGGGTCCCACACAAATACATGGGGGTTGACCCTGCCGCTTACAGAGAGCGGGGTAACAGTAAATGAAATTAGGAAACCGTTTCCCTGAGATAGCACTTGAGTCCCTTGTATGGTTTCATAGGTTCGCGGGTCCTTTTGTACGATCGAGCGTTTGTTCACGTTCCCATTCAGAATGGTCAATAACAAGCCTTTTGAATCCAGATTTGGTTCGGCAAAGACTCCCATCCACAGGTCGGCGTTTTCCAAATGCTCAAGGCGGACAGTAAACGTGACCGTTCCACTTTCAGGCAATGGGGCAAACAAACCATAGGTTTCAGCAAGACCACCCTTACGCTCGGCGAGAAAATCCAGATCGCCATTCTCGGCAGAAAAAACGTAAACAGGTTCACGCCAACAACCATCTCCCCTTTCATCCGTAGGTACCGATGGATATGCCCGCCACAATGTACTGATACAGCCAGCCAGCCAATCTGCCCCAATCGCTTGTGGGACAGGGGTAATAGTGGGCACAGGAGTATCCGTTACCAAAACAGGCGTAGAAGTTGGAGTGTCAGGCAAAGCCGTGTTCGTTGGGGGGAAAGTCGGGGTGGCGGTATCTGTAAAAGCAATTGCGGTAGTTGGTATGAGCGTAGGACTCGGAACTGGTAAATCTCTTTTTCCATACGAGCCTATCAAGGCAGCTCCAATTGTCCCGATCAGGCCAATCAAAGCAACAATAATTGCAATATTTATTTTATTCTTTGGAGTCAGGTCCCTTTTCAGGCAAATCTGAAGTATCTTTTTCTCAATAACATTGATCACATTTCCATCACCATGGATGATGAAACTATCAGCGACATCACCGCCTATTTCAATATCATCATCCGACGATACGTCAGGTTTCTTTGCTTTGGGCTTTTGATTACTCATATAACCTATCCACCATTCATCAACGTAATTCTAGTGCGTACACAACATGCGGAGGAAATTATACAACCGAAAGCAGACTATGATGAAGTTTGAAAACTTACAAGTTCAGAAACCCTACCTTTACATCCTCTTAACCAATTCTCAAACACAGCAGGTATACTAAAAAATATTATGGGCAAAGCAGATCTACACATTCACACCACATATAGTATGGACGGCACCGCCAGCGTCCGCGAGGCGTTGGAATCGGCTGTCCGCGCAGGGCTGGACGTGATCGCCATCACCGATCACGACGAAGTACGCGGTGCGCTCGAAGCGCGCGCCATTTCCAATGAGTATGGAATTCACGTGATCCCCGGCGCCGAAGTCAGCACCAGCGAAGGACATCTCATTGTCCTCTTCATTGATAGGAAAATCCCCGCAGGCATGTCATTGATCGACACGTTGATTTGCGTCCGCGAAATGGGCGGCACAGCCATCGTCGCACATCCCGACCAACCCTCCCCCACCAGCATCTCCATGCAAAGCATACGCAAAGCGCTGGAGCATCCGCAAGCGCGGGAAGTATTACACGGCATCGAAATCTGCAATATGAATCCCACACACAGTCCCTTTAATGGGCGTTCACAAAAAGCCGCAGACAAACTTCCGCTGGCACACATCGCATCCAGCGACGCGCACATCGCATCCATGATCGGCGCAGGGGTCACGGGTTTTGAAGGCAGCACCTCACGCGAATTGCGTCAGGCCATTCAACGCCGCAGCACACAGCCCCAACAGATCAACCACGAACATCCCATGCGCATCTTCTTCCGCTGGCTCAGACTGTTCATCGGGAGAAAAATGTCCGAAGTTTTTAGAAGGCAGGCAACAGCGCAACGCGAACCGTCTCGTCCCTAAAATATCAGCTTGAAGGAATCTCATGCTCGTCATCATCAGTGACTTACATCTCGGAGACGGAACCACAGCAGATTCGATCTCGCCCAGCGCATTTCGACTCTTTGCCCGCCGCCTGACGGAAACCGCCCGCTTCGCCTCTTTACGAAGGGACGGCGGATACCGTCCGATCGAGAGTCTCGACGTTTTGCTGATGGGCGACATCCTCGACCCGCTTCACTCCGCGCGTTGGCTGGATACCTGTTCGAGCGACAGCAACTACGTCCGCCCATGGAGCGACCCCACCAACCCGAACTACGCCGCCAAACTTCTCGAAGTCACCCGCGCCATTCTTGAGCACAACGAAGAAGCCTTCAAAATTCTACGCCGCCTCGCCAGCGGAGAGGGCTTGCAGCTTGCGCCCGCAAACAGCAAAGGCGAAGCCGATTTTCAAAGCAAGGAAGTGCTGCCCATCAAAGTCCGCTTTCATTACATGGTGGGCAATCACGATTGGTACTACCACCTGCAAGGCGAAGCTTTTGACAACATCCGCACTGAGATCATTGAGAAAATGGGGCTGTGCAATTCAGCATCGCCATTTCCGTATGACCCGCAAGAATCTCCCTTCCTGAAAGATCTCTTCGAGCGGCACAAAGTCCTTGCCCGCCACGGGGATATTTACGACAAGTTCAACTTCAACCGTGAAAAAGGGAGAAACTTCGGCACGGTTGGCGATGCATTCACAATGGATGTATGCAACCGCTTCCCTGTGGAAGTGCAAAAAAGA
The DNA here is from genome assembly GCA_016711435.1 of Lewinellaceae bacterium. Lineage (GTDB taxonomy): Bacteria > Bacteroidota > Bacteroidia > Chitinophagales > Saprospiraceae > M3007. The sequence continues at coordinate 11,874 of JADJSY010000071.1, read as the reverse complement.
TACGGCGACAAATTACCCGCAGGCATCATTGACAGCTTGCGCAAGATCGCGAACATCCGCCCTGTGCTCGCCGCTCCACTTTGGATCAGCGGACAGATCAAGAATTATGCAGCCGCGCATCCCGTGGAAGATGAATTGAAGCATGTCTGGGATGAGATCGCAGATGAATTCCTGCAAACAAAATTCGTGCGTGAAGCAGACAAAGCCTTCCGCTTCGACCTGGTGGATGCGATGGAAATCATCATTAAAATGTCGGGGCGCGCCACCTTTGCCACCATCAACGATGTGATCATCTGGGTTCGTAAAAAAATGTGGAGCGGCAAACATTCCTTTGCCAGCCATGCTTTGAAAGAACCCGCCTTCTTAAGTGGGAAAGCCCAGCACATCATTTACGGACACACCCACCAATATGAAGTTGTGCCGCTGGGAATGAATGCAGCCCTGCCTGAACCCGAAAGCCAGATCTACTTCAACGCGGGCACATGGCATTCGTATTATGATCTTGCGATCCAGAACCCGAAGGAACAAAAATTTGTTCCGTATCAGGCACTCACCTATCTCACCTTTTACACTCCCGAAGAACACGATGGACGGCGTTTTGAAACGTGGTCTGGCGCGTACGCGTAATTGATCTTTTACAAGAAGCCTGATAAAAAAATGCCTGCAATAATTGCGGGCATTTTGCATAAAAAAACTTATTGAACCACTTAGAGTAGCTGCTGCATCCCCAAGCGCCGATTTTAGGGCTTTCTCTACCCTGCGAACAATTCTGACTTTTTCCTCAGCACATCCAGCGGATCAATTCCGCGCTTCATGCCTACCCCGTGCAGGATCAGCCCAAACTGAGAGAATGCAAACCAGAACAGGCCAAGTGTCAGGGAGAGAGAGGCGTTGTCAATCCATGTGGGGATTGATTCAGTTAAATCCGCTATTTGTGTGCGCCATCCGTCCACCTTTTGTTGATAGACACTGATCTCCCCTAGAAAATATTCCAGGCTGTCTCGCGTTTCGCTGAAATCGCCGCTCAGTAGAAATGATGCATCATCCAGAAAGATGGATGCCTGTTTAGCAAGATCGCTAACATCCGCGATCCTAGATTGAAGCGCATCAGCAGAGTCTATTAAATCAGTCAGGATTTGATCCGAAACATTCACTTTAAGGAACGGAACTAAACTGAGTCCAAATAAGGTGACGCGCAAATTTTCGAGCGTATCCCGCGCGGAAGTCAACCTTGTACTGGCTGTTTCCAATTCAGTGACAAGCCCATCATCAAGCGTGGTTTGAACATCCTCAAAGAAACCCTGGGGATCATTGAGAGTGAATTTTTTCAGAGCCTCTTCGGTGGAATTTACGATTCGGAGAGTACGTTCCAATTCAGTTTTCGAAGTCTTAAGTGTGACCTCCACCTGTTCAAGCTCGCCATCAACCTCTTCCAATTTATCGAGCGCTTTGCGGGTTAATGGCTCGTTATATACTCAGGCAAGCGCAACCCCAAAAATGCTCAAAATGAGTAGCGTTGAACTGATAACGATCAATGTACTACTAAAGATTTTACGCGCCATGTTTATCCTCCGAAAAATATGTCACCCTGCCGCGCATAAATGCGCGGTGAGGGTCTTTGGCACCATGTAAAAGATTCTTTCCCCCTAATGACATTGGCGGCAGGATTTTGAAAATTATACCCTCACGGGCATAATTACAACCAAAAAGTGAAATTGCCTATTGACTCTTGAGGTATATTAGACTATTATCTAATTAGACATCGGTCTAACAAAGGCATCTGCCTAACTGTCGATTTTATTAGAGGAGAGGTCCCATGTCTATTGCAAATGAATTTATAGCTGAAGAACAAAAAAACCATGCCCATGATGAAGCAAAAACATCCACACGCAGCCTTTTCACCCACGAGACTGGGCAAGTGCTCGTAACGATTGGAACCGTTTTCAAATTCATCCCGCCTTTCAACGATCACATTGACGAAAGCACAGGCCAAATGCTGATCGCGATCGGCAGAAAACTAAAATCCACAAAATAATCCAGGAGCTACCAAAGGACCTATGACCGATAAACAGACCTCCCCCACCATTGCCTGGGATTTCGGCACCGCCTACGAATTATTCATCAGCCTGCACGTTCTGCATGAACCTGATTATTTTGGCATTCGCCCATCCTACGCCGCTGGCGTCCGTTCACGGATTCCAGCGGCTGAACGCAAACTATTGGAGGAGGTCTACCCGTTAACGGGTGTTCCGCTCAAATGGCTGCACAGCCTGCCCGCCCCAAAAGATGCCGTCAGCGCACTTTGGGCATTGAAGCAAATCCCAGCCGCAGAGCGGATGATAAAACTGCAACGCCTGGATGAACCCTATCTGGGTGACAACGCAGAAGAAATGGAAAAGCACAAACGCTTCCATAAAATCCTTATGCGGATCGCAGCCGAAGGAAAATGGAATTCAGATGACATTGAATTCTTCCTGAAACTGTTTGGAAAAAAACATGGCGGCCTAAAAAAAGAAGCTCTCGAACGCAGCTTCTATTGGTGGAGTAAACCTATTGAACTTGGCGAAGGATTCCTCTCCGCCATGCAATCGTATTATCAGGCTTTTTTTGAGGAAGAAGAAAAGCGCGTCGCACCCGTCCTGAAAGCTGGTTTGGAAAAAGCCCAAGCATTAGCCTCCACCTTGAGTGTGGATGATCTGTTCGTTGAGCTTTCGCAAGGTATTCAACTCGGCGATGAATTCCGCGCTCCAAAATTCATCATCGCCCCCGCCTTCTGGACAACCCCGCTGATCTTCTTTGAGAAGATCGAAAACGACACCATGCTGCTGCTCTTCGGCACCCGCCCCGCAGATATGTCTGTCATCCCCGGCGAGACTGTGCCCGACGCATTGGTCAGGTCACTCAAAGCGCTTGCCGACCCAACCCGCTTGAAAATTCTGTATTATCTTTCCAACGAAAGCCTCACCCCTTCTGAAATTGCCCGCAAGCTCCAACTGCGCCCGCCCACGGTGACCCATCACCTCAGCGAATTACGCCTCGCCAGCCTTGTTGAACTTTCGCTGAATCAGGATGAAAAGCGGTACGCCGTCCGCAAGCAGGCTCTCGAATCCATTTTTGGAAATCTACAAACTTTTTTGCAAAATAACACACCAAAAGAATAAAGAGAAGGAATGAACAAACAAAATACAAAAGCCCCAAGATTGTTCCGAGTATTGGGCGAATACAGTTCCCAGATCAGCGCTTTTTCACCGAATGCGCGCTTCTATTTGCTTAACGTCATCCTCACCGGCGCGGTGATGGGCGTCTTCCGTTTGATCTTCAACTTTTACGTCCTCAGCCTCGGCTTTGACGAAGCCCTGCTTGGCAACCTCATCACCACCAGCAGTTTCGTCGCTCTCATCGTTGCCCTGCCAATGGGCTACCTCGCAGACATCATCGGGCGCAAAGGCTCGCTCGTTTTGTCGGGCGCGCTACTCAGCATCTCCATTCTCACCATGGCGCTTTGGCAATCAGAGACATCCTTCTATTCGATGAACGTGCTCTCGGGTATCGCGCAAAGCCTCGCTGGTGTCACCATGTCGCCCTTCTTAATGGAGAACAGCAACGAGAAGGAACGCACCTATCTCTTCAGCTTCGGTCAGGGACTGCAAATGACCATGGCCTCCGTCGGCAATTGGGTCGGCGGCTACCTGCCTACCTGGATGGGCAATGCAAAGAATGTCATTGCCACCAGCAGCACAGCCTACGGAGATTCCATTCTCATCATCGGCATCGGCGCAGCATTGGCGATCATTCCGCTGGTATTTCTCACTTCACCTAAACTCACGCACAGCCAACGCGCCATCTTTGCGCCGTTCCAATACGCGGCAAAGAATCCGCTGCTGCTTACAAAACTGATCCTGCCCATGCTGCTTACCTCCCTCGGCGCAGGACTGGTCATGCCGTTCATGAACGTCTTCTTCCGCGAAGTGCATCACCAGCCTGACCCGGTTATCGGCACATTGTTTGCGTGGGGTTCGCTCGCAATGGGCATCGGTCTGTTGATCGCGCCGCCGCTCGCAGAACGGACGGGCAAAATTCAACTCGTTGTCATTACACAGGCCATCTCGATCCCATTCCTAATTTTGCTTGGCTTCTCCCCCATCTTCTGGGTCGGCGCGGCAACCTATTACGTCCGCCTCGCGTTGATGAACATGAGCTCGCCCGTCTATCAAACCTTCATCATGGAACATGTCGAACCATCCGCCCGTGCTACTGTCGCCAGCCTGACCAGCATGGCTTGGAATTTCGGCTGGGCATTCAGCCCCACCATCAGCGGGTTGCTGCAAGTCGAAATTCGGGTTCGGCCCCCGTTCATCGGAACCATCATTCTCTACACGATCTCTGTCATTATGTATTGGGCATTTTTCTGGCGAGGCAGCATCGCCGCCGTTCCAGCCACCGCAGCCGCAGACTAAACAAAAGCTAATTCTTCCTCCAAGGAAAGCAGGCCGAACCAAAAGTTCGGCCTGCACATTTTTGTGGCAAAATAAAGGAATGGAAAAAGATATCCTCATCCTGGGTGGCGGCCCAAGTGGACTCTCCACCGCGCTGCATTTGATTAAGATCGCCCCGCATCTTTCCACCCGAATCCTGATTCTGGAAAAAGAGCATTATCCACGCCTCAAGCTGTGTGCGGGCGGCCTCGTCATTGACGCGGAAGTCATCCTCGAACGGCTCGGCCTGGATGTGCGCGAAGTACCGCACGTAGACTCTTCAAGCATCCGCTTCGATTTCGCGGGCAAAGGACTTAATGTCCGCGTGCCGAAGAGACACGCCATCCGCGTGATTCGCCGCAATGAGTTCGATCACTGGCTGGCAAAAAAGACTCGGGAAGCGGGAATCGAAATTCGGGAAGGGGTCAAAGTCAACAACGTCATCCCCGATAAAGATGGCGTCACCGTCCAAACCGATCAGGGAGAATTTCGCGCAACAATCGTTGTCGGCGCAGACGGCTCGAACGGAGTCACGCGTCGCTGCATTTTCCCAAATGAACCGGTTTACACGGCGCGGGTGTTGGAGGTAATTACTCCAGACTACCCCACCACCGAGATTGCTTCCGGCAAATTCTCCGAATTTGATGGACGACGCAATGACGTGGCGTATTTTGATTTCTTCCCCGTCCCAAACAATATCGCAGGCTATACGTGGGACTTCCCCACTCAAATCAACGGCGAGCCGATGCGCTGCTGGGGAATCTACGACACGAATTTACTTGCAGACTCTAATCGCCCTGCGTTGAAAGAGCCTCTCGCAGAAGAAATGAAACGTCACGGCTTTGACTTGAACGATTATGAGATCAAAGGTCATCCCATCCGCTGGTACAGCCCGTGGAACAAGGCGTCTGTGCCGCGCGTGTTATTGGTCGGCGATGCGGTTGGCGCAGACCCGATCTTCGGCGAAGGCATCAGCATGGCGTTGGGATACGGAGTCATCGCGGCGGCGGAGATCGCAGAGTCGATTCAGCGTGGCGAATTTTCATTTGGCAGATACAAGCGTCGGCTCGTACGAAGCGGACTTGGTCAAACTTTGTTTGCACGCTGGCTCATTACACAAATCATCTATACGTTAAAATGGAGATGGTTTCAAATCCTGCTTTGGAGAATTTTGAAACCGATTGTTCTGTTTGTTGCATGGGTATTCGTTTTGAACTGGAGTAAAAGAATGCCCCTGCGAAATTAATCATTGAGGCTACATGGGTACCGCAGATCTACACGTTCACTCAATTTATTCAGGCGATGCAACCACCACGGTGCGCGCCATTCTCAAGCAGGCTGCAGATGTAGGTCTGAATGTCATTGCCATTACAGATCATGATGAGATGCGCGGTTCGCTGGAGGCGCAGGAGCTTGCATCAAAATACGGGGTCGAGGTTATTCCCGGCGCGGAGGTCAGCACGAAGGAGGGGCATCTGGTTGCGCTGTTTATCCAAACACTGCCGCCCGCCGGTCTATCGCTGATCGACACGCTTATTCATATTGGCAAACAGGGCGGTGTTGCAATCGCCCCGCATCCGTTCAATCATTTGCCGAACAGCCTTTCCATGGAAGCCGTGCTGGGTGCGCTGACGAACCCGCGCGCAAAAGGAGCATTGAAGGGAATCGAAACGCACAACATGGGCACGCAAAATTTCGACAAGATCGCCCAGAAACTTTCCATCTATCTCCCGCTTGCAAAGATCGCCTCCAGCGATGCGCATATTTTTGGGCCATTGGTGCGGGGCGCACAGAATTCCCCGGCGAAACCGCTGCCGATCTGCGAATGGCGCTGGAGAAAAATACCACCGTGCCCATTCCCTACGAAGAGGAATTTTCTGCAAAAGCGGTCATCAGCTGGGTGAGGCGCATTGCCATGCGCAGGCTCGGGTACGCCTCCGATGCACGCTCGGCATCCACGCCGATCAACACGCAGCCAATGAGCAGTTCGATGATACAGAGGATAAAGAAAAAGAGAGACGGCGGGTAGGCTGTCTCTCTTTTTTATGATTTGACTTTTTTGATGAAGCCCGGCGTGTTCAGTTCACGTTCGAGCAGATAGGTGAAGTATCCCTGCATGAGAACCTCCGCCTCTTTCTGGACCTCGGGGCTGGGGCGTGCGCGAGAAGCATCTCTGTAGCTGGATCTTTGGAAGTGGCGCAAATACTTGAGCGTTTCCACGGAGATCTTTGCGAGGTTTGGCAAACCCAGCCCGCAGCGTGGACAAATGACTCCGCCAACCGTGAACGAGAAGTATTGATCTTCGGCTTGTATTTCGCGTCCACAGTTTGCGCACTCAAACATCTGCGGGCGAAATCCCACCGCGTCTAAAAATCTCATTTCATAATATCGAATGGCAAGCCATGCCTCGGATTCTTTTTCGATGCGGTCCAGGGTCTCGATCAGCAGACGAAAGATGGCGGGGTTCCCAACTTCATCTTCATAGGAAAAACGCAGCAGCAATTCAACCACGTAGGCGGCATAACTTAATTTCACAAGGTCATCGTGCAGCGGAAGAAAGGCATTGACCGTTTCCACCTGCGTGACGATCAGCAAGTCTCTGCCTTTTGCAAGTTGAATGGTGACATGCGTAAACGGCTGTAAATGTCCCGCCTTGCGCGATGTCATTTTGCGCGCGCCTTTCGCCACGGCGCGTACCATGCCCTGCTCGCGTGTATAAAGCGTGAGCATTTGGTCGGCTTCACCCCAATCAGAATGGCGAAGCACAACAGCAGAAGCGCGGAAGGAGCGGAAGTCGGTCATGGCTGGGAGTATACAGCGGCGAACAAGCAGACACGTACACAAGGAACCACTGGCTTCTTTACCTGCGTTTTACCTTTTGCCTGTCTACTTTTTTCCGTCACCAAATGTTTCGGGGTAAATGCCTCAGGCAGCAATTCGTGGACGGTGGTTTCCTTGGTCAGGTTTCCTTTTCCGTCTGCAAACAGAACAATGGTATCGAGACCAAATTCAGCCATCACCTGTCGGCATCCACCGCAGGGAGAGCCGCCGTTATTTGTCACCACGGCGATCACTTCAAATTCCATCTCGCCATCTGATACGGCTTTGAAAATGGCAACCCGTTCAGCGCACATGGTCTGCGGATAGGCGGCATTCTCAATATTCACGCCCGTATACAAACGACCAGACTTCGTCCGCAAGGCAGCGCCAACCGGATAGTTTGAATACGGCACATAAGCCCGGCGGCGCGCTTCGTTTGCCAGATCGATCAAAGATTGTTTTTCTTCTTTTTTTAGAGTCATCTTTTAATCCTGCTATTTCTTTTTGGCTTTTCGTTCCAATTTTCTAATCGCGCGGGCGGGCATTCCCACCACAAGCGTATCTTCGGCTATGTTCTTTGTTACTACTGCACCAGCGCCCGTTCGTGCGCCATCACCAATTTTCAACGGCGCAACGAGCATGGTGTCTGAACCAATAAAAACATCTTCACCAATTTCCGTGGCGTGTTTCTTTTCACCATCATAATTGCAGGTGATCGTCCCGGCACCAATATTAGTATTGGAACCGATCTGTGCGTTGCCAATGTACGAGAAATGTCCCATCTTCACGCCGTCGGCAAGATACGAATCTTTCACTTCGCCAAAATTCCCCATGTGAACGTGATTACCGAGGTGCGCGCCTTTTCGCAGGCGTGCAAACGGACCCATGTCCACATCATCTTCAAGCCATGCGCCTTCCAACACCGAAGCAAGGACTTTGCATCCATTCCCGATCTTTGTATCGCGGATGATGGAGTTCGGGCCGATCACATTGCGTTCGCCGATCTCGGTCTTTCCATGCAAATACGTGTTCGGCATGATGACTGTATCCTGCCAATGGTCACGCCAATTTCAATGTAAGTGGAGGCGGGGTCGATCATCGTCACACCATTAAGCATGTGTTCCTGATTGATGCGTCTGCGCATGGCGGCATCACATTCTGAAAGATACACACGGGTATTAATGCCGATGGTCTCTTCGATGTCATCCATCACAGTTGCCTGCACAGACAAGCCAGCCTTTGTGGCAAGTTCCACCGCATCGGTTAGATAGTATTCACCTTTTTCGGGATTTTTGGGGATGCGGTGCAGGGCGTCCCACAACCAGTTGGCATCGAAGCAATAGCCGCCCACGTTCAATTCTTTGACCTGTAACTGGTCGGGCGTGGCGACATATTCCTCCACGATGGCATCGACCGAACCATCCGCATTGCGGATGATGCGTCCAAACCCGCGCGGGTCGTCCGCGACCACGGTCAACATGGAGATGGGGCCTTTGTTATTCTTTTGGGTTTCAACAAGTTTTTGCAATGTCTCGCCGCGCAGCAGAGGCATATCGCTGTAGCAGACGACAACGAGGTCTGTTTTCCCCTTCAATAAAGATTCAGCCTGCATTACAGCGTGACCAGTACCCAACTGCGGTTCCTGTAAAACGGTCTGTGCGGAATCGCCGAGATAGCTGGTCACTTCTTCGGCACCGTGCCCAACCACGACAATCGGCTTCTCGGTTGTGAATTTTTGTATGGCTTGCATGGCGTGCCAGATCAAGGGTTTGCCTGCAACAGGATGCAGAACCTTGGGCAGGGACGATTTCATGCGTGTCCCTTGTCCGGCGGCGAGTAGGATGGTGGTTATTTTCATATAGTTACCTCAGTCCCCAAAAGGAATGTGCGGGGAACAAAAACAGGATTTGTGCGGCGGTTGCCCGCGTTGCTCAAATCCTGTTTTTGAAAAATATTCCGCTAATGCGGATGTACCAGGCTGGGGTACCTGGATTCGAACCAAGATCCACAGCTCCAAAGGCTGGTGTGCTGCCATTGCACCATACCCCAATGCGGGCAAAATTGTATCACAAATTTTTTAATTTCCGTCTGAAATAATGCCAAGTTTACGGGCTTCTTCCAGAGAAATTACCTCGGCGCTGGCGGGTTTTTTACCGTGTTCTTCAGCCGCCTGATTCCAGAAATCGTCCGCGTTGCTTACTTTGGCTTTTTGGGCGGAGGCGTCTTTTAGGAGGGCTTCCATTTCGGGGGCGGGAACTGCTGAGGCGAGTTTGTCCGTCTGTTTTTTGGCAACAACTGTCGGCGCGGAGGCTGAGGCGGGCCTATCCTTTTCGGAGAGGGCTTTCAGTTCTCCCGTCACGCCCATGGATTTGAGTGATTTCTCAACCTGTGTCCGCAAGGCAAGCAGGCCGTTTATAGTTTCCAGAATGTGCTCTTCGGTGGCAAGACCGTTGCCAGCAACGAGCAATGCGTAAAGCGTGTGACAGGGATGAAGAGCAGGTCGTGGTCGCCGCCGCTGAAGACGTGATAAGACTCTATGGTTTCCTGATGATTGTGGCGGGCAACTTTCAGGCTGGCTCCATGAATGGACATCAATGTGGAGATGAGTGATACTTCCATGCTGGAGTCGTGGAGCTTGCCGGTGCGGGCCTGTACGAGACCGCGGTCATTGAGCAGGAAGACTGCTTCGGCTTGAACATCCTGTCGGAAGTTGGCAAGCAGGTCGGAGAGTCCTGGCATGGCGCTCTTCCACATGTTCGCCTGTTTTTTCGGGCGGGAAGATGGTTTGCACAAGGCCGAGGCCGCGTTCGACAACATCCAAAAAATCAGCGAGGGGAACGGGTTTGTCGAAGATGGCGAGGGCGCCCGCATTGAGCATTTCATCGCGCTTTTTTTTGTCGGTCATGCCGGTGATGAAGATCGTTTTTACTTCCGGATGGCGGGCGCGTACTTTGTGCATTAATTCCACGCCGCTTATGCCGGGCAGCATGTAGTCTGTGATCAGCAGGTCGATCTTGTGGCGCCCGGATTCAAGGAGCGCCTCTTCGCCTGAAGGGGCGTCGGATATTTTGATCTCTTTTTTCTTGAGCGTATCCAGCGTGGAGTGCAGAAGCCGCAAGATATCGCGATGATCGTCGACAAGCAAAACATTGCTATCCATACAAAACCTGCTCCTCTATTGTCCCCGGCTGCAATTTGATTGATGTTCTTTTATGTTGTGTGATGAAAAAGAATAATTCATAACCAGTTTCTTTCACGGCTGTCTCCTGCCAATTGAATAAATGCATTATAGCAAGTAAAAGATACTGTCACAATGTTCCTTACGGACCTGTAAACTCATGCGGTTTTTCAGGGCAGATCAATTCCCACATCCGTCTCCCCGGTCAATGGCTTCAATATTCCAAAGCGGATTGGCGGTTGGGTCGAAATCGAAATTGCATATATCCGGGCGCGTTGCTGCAATGCGCAACCGATAATACAAGGGAATGGCAGGCAAGTCTGTGGCGAGAATATTCTGGGTCTGGCGGTGATAGTCGATATAATCCTGTTCTTCGGGAAACGCCAGTCCTGCATCCAGGCAGGCAGTATCGTATTCGGTATTGCTATATCCGCTCAGGTTTGTGCCGCTCCAAATGTTAGCTTCGGTTGGGATCTCTGCGGTGGTGAACCAGCTGCAGGCCGGTTCTATATTGTTAACTCCCAGCGCGTACTCAGCCATGTCAAAGTTGCGTCCAAAAAGAAGGCCGTCGGGGCCGGAGGCGTAGAGATCATTTTGGGAGAAGAATTGCACATCAAGGCCAATGCTGCATTGTGCGAGGGACTTTTCAAGGATATCCACAACCTGCCTGCGTTGAGTTGCAGTTGTGGTGTAGTAGGTCAGTTCCAGCCGTGTGTTGTAGGCGACATTATCCACATTGACTGCCTGCAGCGGCGTGGATGGATCTTTATCCAGATCCTGCCAGCCTGCCTGTTTCAGCAGCGAAAGCCCAACTTCAGGGTCAAATGGAATGAGTTCTATATTCGGATCATACAACGGATGTTCAACAGGAACATAAGTTGTTGGAACAGTGGTCAGGCCAAAGAGTACGTTATCAACCACGGATTGACGGTCAATGCAATATGCTATCGCATGGCGGGTGTGCTGGTCTGCAAAGATATCCTGTCGATCTTTTTGAAGATCGTAGCCATCATCATAGGAGGCGGGGAAAACCCCCAGCCCCAGCCATTCAACATTCATGCCGGTGGTAAAGTATGCGTTAACTTCTCCGGCGGTTTGCATTTCTTGCAGCAAGCCTGTGTGGTTATCGAGGTTGATGGATGGGTCGAGAATGTCGCAGCGGCCTGCAATTAATTCGCTCAGAGCCATGTCCGGGTCGGGTATGAAGCGGAAGGAGAGTTGGTCAAATTTTGGGTAGCCATCCACTGCCCGGAAGTAGTAGGGATTCTTCGTCAAGGTAATATGGTCGCCTGATATCCATTCTTCCATCATGTAAGGTCCGCAGCCAAGTGGTGAACGGGACGCGACATCCACTGTCGGCAATTGATTCGCCGGGAATTCACTCCACGCCTGCCTCGGTGC
>JADJSY010000070.1 GCA_016711435.1 Lewinellaceae bacterium | reverse complement strand
AAACTGCTTCAAATACGCCTTCGTCGTACTCAAATCCGTATGCCCCAGGCTCTCAGAAATCAGCGCAATATTGACACCTTTGTCCTTTAGCGTTGTAGCGAAGGTATGACGGGCAACATAGGTAGTCAGCGATGCGTCGATGCCGAGAATGCCTGCAATTTCCTTCAAGCCATTATTGATTTGGCTCAGCACCTTGTGTTTCCGGTTTTGAATTTGTTGCAGCGTTTGGTGTTGATCTTCGGTAAGGATTGGGAACAAGTATTCACTTTCGGGGCGTTTGAACTCGTCGAGAATCGCCTGCATCGGAGCCGAGATGGCAACAGCGTATTCCTTGCCCGTTTTGGCTCGCTTGTAAATGATTCTGCCGTTTCGGATGCTGGAGGTTTTCAGCAGAATGAGGTCGGCGAAGTTGATCCCGTAGGCGTAGTACGTGAACATAAAAACTTTCCAGGGCAAGTTGAGTTTGGGGTGATGCTTCACATCGAAAGCCTTCATCTTTTCAATATCCTCCAAGGTGAGGGCACGCGGAACGGCAACTGATTTTAGGTTGGAAAGCGAATACCCGGAAGGATTCAACTGACTTTTGAAAGGGTATTCATTGCGGGAGACATAACCGCGTTTGATCCCTTCGTTGTAGATAGCCCGGAGTGTACGCATATAGATATGTATCCCGCCGCCGGTACATCCGCGCTGATAGAGAAATTGTTCGAAGCCTTTCAGGAAGGAATAGGTGATGTCGGTCAATTTGATTTTGCTGACCTTTTTGTAGTTGTTCAACGCTACGCCAAAATCCTTGTATACCCGCGCATTGCCGAGCCTGTCTTTTGACTTCATTTCATCCACTAATTGGGTGATCAACTTGCCCAGGGGAATCGTCTCGGTAGCATCCTCTCCCACGAACCGTTTTTCAAATTCTTCAAAAGAGAAGACGATGCCCTCGCGTTCCAGTTCGAAAAAAATCTCGCTGGTCCTGGAACGGACGTGATCGAGGTACGCGTTTTTCTCGCGGTATTGCTCCACGGACTTTTTGAACCTGGAGGTAGCCACATCCCAGTCTTTTTCAAAACACCAGAGATGTTTACCCAGCGTGATTCGTTTGGGCTTCTCCTGATGGATGATTTGCAGGACAACCGGGAATCCGCCGTTTTTCAACTTGCGGTTTTTGAATAGCAGTACCTTTGCTGTGGCGTGGAGCATAATTCGCGGCTCGAAAAAAGTAAGTAAAAAGTAAGTGAAACCCGAAAAACAAGGCAAAGCAAAGGTAAGAAACTATAATAAATGTGGGCTTTTTTATCAAAAAAGTGCCAAAAAACAAGCAAAAAATAAATATTGAGATAGATATGTAACATGCCTGGGGGGCATGTGGTCGCAGGTTCAAATCCTGTCGTCCCGACTGAAAGAAAGGTTGCCAATTTGGCGACCTTTTCTTTTTTAATCCAATATTCCATCATCAAAACTTCATCATTTATGGAAACAACTACCTATCAGGTATACATCATCAAAAGCGAAAAACATGGCCGATTTTATGTCGGCATGTCTTCCGATCCCGACAAACGGCTTCATTTCCACAACCTTGGCCTCAACACCTCTACTCGAAATGGCGCGCCTTGGGGAAAGCCTGGGTCAGTGAACCCATGCTAAAAACAGAAGCCCTAAGGCTTGAACAAAAATCAAAAACGCGGCGCAGGTAGGTTTCTTACCGATACAGCCCGGTAGTAGCCCGGTAGAATACATGCTTGGGGCCACGCCGATGGCGTGGAGGTTCAAATCCTGTCGTCCCGACAAAGAGAGGTCACCATTTTGGTGACCTTTTCTTTTAATCCCATCATCAAAACTTCATCATTTATGGATACAACTACCTATCAGGTATAGATCATCAAAAGCGAAAACACATGGCCGATTTTATGTCGGCATGTCCGCCCACAAACGGCTTCATTTCCACAACCTTGGTCTCAACACCTCTACTCGAAATGGCGCGCCTTGGGAACAAGCCTGGGTCAGTGAACCCATGCTAAAAACAGAAGCCCTAAGGCTTGAACAAAAAATCAAAAAACGCGGCGCAGGTAGGTTTCTTACCGATACAGCCCGGTAGAATACGTGCCTGGGGGCTACGCCGATGGCGTGGAGGTTCAAATCCTGTCGTCCCGACTAAAAGAAAGGTTGCCAAATTGGTGGCCTTTTCTTTTACTCCTTGGAAAATTTAATCAAAGGCTCCATATTTCCAGCATCCGCTTTTCGCAATGCCTCGATATAGGCAACTCGGTCGTCTCCCCGCCTAAAAGATTTTCTGCCCCAGGTGAATGAATGTTCACTGTCGAGCGCTTTGAGGAGAATATCACCCATCAGCCTCGAATGTCTTCCATTTCCCATTAGCGAAAAGATGGATCGAGACAAGACAGTACTTAAAGCGAATGGCAACTTCTTCCGGAGGGTATGTTTCGTGGTCAATCCAGAATTGCATTTTAGCCCTCGCTTTTCATCTTCGTCGATAGGAGTTTGGCCATCTTCATATTTTAGATTCAGTTCCATAAGTCCTTCGGCATTTCTTTTTTAATTTTTTTCTGCCCGGTCGTTGATGGCTTCTTTGATTGCATTTCGTCCAATCCCTGGTTTTCGGATGCATGGTATGGGATGTTTTTAGGACGATTTCCTGCGCCAACTCCCGGGCTCTTTTCTCGATCATTTTATCAAGTGTTTGTTCCTTAGGAACCAGCCCATATACAAGTTGCATATCCAGTGCGGCAGCAACTTCCCGAAGTCTCTGCAATGTGAGTGAACCGTCTTTTTCTCGTCGCTCAATATCTTTAATGCCCTGCGGTGTCATTTTTAATCGTCTACCCAATTGCTTCAACGACATTCCCAAAGCCGTTCTGATGGAATAAATCCACCCTTCGCCGGGCAGGGGATGATTTTTGGCCCCAATGAAATGGGCTATTTTCTTGTCAAGTTGAGTAATGAGAAGACGCTTTTGTTCGATATTCATAAAGATTTTTCTTTAAAAATAAAGCACAAATTTAAATGTATATCTTTAAAATAAAAATATATTTTAAAGATAAATCATTAAAAAAACATGAAATCACTTTTCGACCTTCTCTTTCATCGTGATTCGCTTGATTTTTCATCCCCCGCCAACCATTCATAATAATTCTCGCGATGGATGAGCTGCAATGCATGCTCCGGATATGCCTGCGTGAAGGTCTTGGAAAAAGACGCTTTTGCTTTGGACGACCATTTCATTTCGTATGCCCACATTTTGCCATCGCGTTCTTCGATATAGTCGATTTCCTGTTGGTCCTGGGTGCGCCAGAAAAACGTATTGGCGTGCATACCCCGATAGTGCAGCGCTTTTTTGCGCTCGCTGATGAGCCAGTTTTCCCACAGAGCGCCTATATCCTGCCGCAGCTCCAGCGGCTGAAATTGCGCGATGATGGCATTGCGCAGGCCATTGTCGTAAAAGTATATTTTGCGTTTGCGCTTCAATTCTTTGCGCAGGTTGCGACTCAGCGGCGGCAGCCTGAAAATAACAAAGGTCTGCTCCAATAAATTAATATAATTTTCTACGGTCTGATTATCCAGGTCAACGATTTGGCCCAATTCGTGATACGACACTTCGCTGCCTACCTGAAAAGCCAATGCCTGTAGCAGCCGGGTAAGTTTTTCCGGTTTCTGGATGCGCTCCCTCATTAAAATATCCTTGTACAGAAAACTATCCATCAATTGACCCAACACCTCCTGCTCCTGGCCCGGATGGTTCACTACTTCCGGGTAATAGCCATACACCAATCGCTCCGGGATACGCTTGTGTTCCTCTGCAAAACCGTGATGGGCTTCCATTTCAGCATAGGACAAGGGAAACAAATGGTACGCCCATTTGCGACCAGTCAAAGGCTCATTGATTCGATTGGCCAATTCGAAGGCGGACGACCCGGAAGCCACTACCTGCACCTCGGGGATTTGGTCGGTAATGAGTTTGAGTTTTAACCCGATATCGGCGATGCGCTGCGCCTCGTCGAGCACCATCACTTTACTATTGCCCAGAATACGTTTCCATTTGAGCGTCGTAACGTCTTCCAGCAAGATACGAGTCTCCGGGTCGTCTCCATTGAGCCACGTTACCTGGGCTCATTGCTAAAAATAGTGTTGAGCAGCGTGGTTTTGCCCGCCTGGCGAGGCCCCATGAGAATAATGGCCTTCCCGGTAAAAACCCGGTCGCGGATACGTTGTTCTAGGATGCGTTTAATCATGATTTTGCGATTGCATTCGCAAAAATAACGGTTTTTTTGCGAATGAAATCGCAAAAATTATATTGTTTCATTTCCACAAATTAAGTTGAATGCTTTATTTTTGCCCGAAAAGTAAGTGAAGTTGCATTTTACAATACATTATCTGTATGCAAGCACCACCCATTTCACAAAACCCCGACGCCTGGTACGAGGTATATGAAGCCTTGGTAAATACCGATGAACAAGCCGGTTTTTTGCTGGACACGCTTCAACAGCCGCTCACCCAGCAAGATTTTGACGAATACGACCTCGGCGGAGTGCTGCTGGATTTTTTGGGAGCATTGTTTGGACGTGAAAAACGCTTTGAAGAGGCGTTGGTTTTTTGCGCCAAATGGAGCAACTCCAGCCCCTGCTGTACGCCGGCGAGTTCCATTATTACGCGTCATATATCTTAGACTACTATTTTTTTGTAGGCCAGCCGGAAGCTGCGGAGCCTGTGATACGCTTTTTCAGGGAACACCCTAATCAAGATATTGATTCCTTTTTGCCGGTTCAGCGATCCGTATGGTACTGGTTGAGGCAGGATTGGGGTATATCCTTAGCCACAGAAACCTATCAACCCGTTCGTGAACATGGAGGTTACATCGGTAGACCCGAGCAAGAAATGGCACTGGCATTGCATGTGAGCAGCTTGCAATCGGCTTACCGTCACTGGCTGATAAACGAAACGCTCCATCTGGACGAGGCAAAAAAAGTGGCTGCCGACCATCATTTTGCGGTTCCCGACGCCATTTGGGAGCGTTATGCGGCGGCGCCCTGGTAAGCCATTGGATACCGAAACCGTCATGTCGCGGTTTGAAACGACAGCTCGGGTTGATTTTATGACGGAAATGAACGTCCGGTTTCTGGCTTGGATGAACCGGAGCGGTTTCCCTTTCTATTCCGCCTATCTTATGTGGGATAATCTCATAGTGTACTGGCAGAAAAACCATCAGAAAGCGAAAACCGCGAACAAATTTTTCAGATTGGAAAAACAGCCCTTTGACAAGTATCTTTCCGGTAAACGCAACCTGATATTTACTCAAATCAAGGAAATAGGAGCGGCTCTTTGGGGCGCTCCTTTTGTTTATGGTTTTTGAGCGAAGTAAGATTATTGATTCCAATACACGAGAAATCGCCTTGCAGCTACATCCGAGAACTGAAGAGGATTTTTTCATAGGGCTGGGTTTCCATGCCTGGGAAGCCGCCTTTGTTGTAAAGGCCTGGCCCAAAGCGGACACCGTGTCACAGGATGATTTTGAAGCCGACATCGCCCAATTCGAAACCAGTTTTTTACAGGTGTCCCAGCGTTCCAAGCAAGAGAATCTGTCATTCGATGATCTATTCTCATCCAGTCTGCCCGCTTTAAAACCGGATAAGCCTCCTTCTATGTACGAACAGGTATTCGGGAAAAAACCTCCGACAACATCGAAGAAAAAGAAGAAGAAAAAGAAACGGTAGTACTTCACGCTGCTTCCGGTGATCACCTTGGTTACTCAAGTTGCTTGCACTTGGTGAAAAATACCAAGCGCGGCATGAAATATTATGGAAGGCATATCATTAAAAATAATTCTTTACTCATATTTATGCTCCACTGATCCCGATAAACTAAAAAACAAACAGAAGTCTTTTTTCTCAACTTTGCCCTATACGCATCACCCAACCCTCCCTCTGTCCATGTACCACCACTACGGAAACCGCCGCGCGCCCCAAGCCGCTCCCGGCGCTACCCGCAAATCGTACGGCACCACCTGGTGGGGCAAACAATGGCTTCAGTCCCTCACCGACATCGACTACTCCAATCGTCTGCCGCGTGGAAAAACATACGCCAATAAGGGCCTCGCATACGACCTGGACATGGACGGCAATACCATAGACGCCAAAGTGACCGGCTCGCAACCCAAACCGTACCGGGTCCATATCACCGTACCGGCTTTCGACCAGGATACCCGCGAACGCCTGCTGCGGGTGGTCACGGAGAACCCGCTGTTTCTCTCCAAATTGCTCAACCGCGAATTGCCGCCCGAACTGAACGAAGCCTGCCTGTCGGAAAATATCCACATTTTTCCGCGGCGTTGGGACGACCTCAAGGGTTCCTGTTCCTGTCCCGACTGGGCCGTACCCTGCAAACACATGGCGGCGGTGCTGTTTTTGGTGGCCAACGAAATAGATAAAAATCCTTTCGTGGTGTTCGACCTGCACCAGTTCGACCTGGTGGCGGCCTTGCAGGAAAGCGGCTACACGGAAGAAGCGGGGGAGTCTGTGCCGATCACCGGGCTGGCCGGTTTGCAACAGGAGATCACTGCGGGAAACACGGATTTTTCCTTCGACGAAGCACGTTTTGCAGCGCTCGACTTTTCCAGGATCTCCGACTGCCGCGACGATCTGCTGTGGCTGCTGACCGAAAAACCGGTGTTTTTCCCGGAGGGCGATTTCAAAAAAATACTTGCCTCGGCGTATAAAAACATCGCCGGAGAGGTAGAAAAAAACCTGATTTGGATAGACAGGAAACAGACGGACGAGCAACGGCATATCCTTCAGGCTACCGAAAATGTCTGGCTTGTCCTGGATGCCGCCAACGCGGAGTTTATCGACTGCTCGTTTCTGGATATACATGGTAATCCTGTACGCCAGTTCGATTCAATAGCCGGGCTGACAGCATTTCTCCAAGCCCTGCCCGAGGCACAGGTGGCCTTGTGCGCACCGGAACTGCGGTCTTTAAAATTGGCCTGCCGGCTTGCGGAAATGCTGGCGCGGCGCGGCGGTTTTATTCCGCAAATTTTGCGCACGGGGGACGGCGCTTATTTCGTGCGTTTTGTACCGGCCCTGCTGAACGCCGATGTTCGCGCCTTGTGCGAGCAGGTAAACACGCTGCTGACGCCCGGAATGCTGGTGTACACCGCGGGAAAAACCGTAAGCGAACCCAGCACTGCCGACTACCTGCCCGCTTTGACCGCTGTTTTTCTCGGGCATTTCGCACAGGCGTTTGCGGGCAAATCGGCACAGGACGGCGAATTGCCCCGCTGGTTTTTTTCGGGTCGCCCGGCCGTTTTTGAACGGTTTGAAAACCGCGAATACCCCAAAAGCATCCAACTCTGGCTCAGCCGGTTTTTTATAGCCGAAAAAGATTTTGTGCCGGTATTTGAAGTGTATGAGGAGGAAGGAATATTTGAAGTAGGCGTCAGTATTGAAGACAAAACAATGCCGTTTCAGGCGCCGGCGCCGCTGGACAAAATTTTTTCGGACAAAAAATACGCGCGACTGCGGCTCGACGCCCTGCGCGACCTGAGTATGGTGGCGGCGTTTTTTCCGCCCCTAAACGATCTCATCGCCTCCAAAGGGCTGGAAAAATTGCGGTTCGACAGCCGGACATTTGTGGATGTGTTTTTTAATGCCCTGCCGGTCATTCGCCTGTTCGGCATCCGGGTGTTGTTGCCGAAAGCCTTGCAAAAACTCCTGCGCCCGGCGATGTCCATGTCCCTGACTGCGAGTAACAAAGGCAAAGTCTCCGGCTCCGGCCTGTTGTCGTTTGCCAACATGATCGATTTTCAATGGCAGATCGCACTGGGCAACGAACTGCTTGCGCCGGATGCATTTCTGCAACTCGTCAAAAAGATGCGCGGTATCGTGCGCTTAGCCGACGGTTACGTTTTCGTGGACGAAAAGGAAATCGCCGCATTGCTGGAAAGAATCGAACATGCGCCGAGGCCAACCGGCCCCAAACTGCTGCAAATCGCGCTGGCCGGCGAATACCAAGGCACTCCCGTACATCTGGACGAATCGGCCCGGGCGCTGATCGCTGAATTGCTGCGCCCCGATGCCGTGCCTTTACCCGCCGGCCTGCACGCCACGCTGCGCCCCTACCAGTTGCGCGGTTTCGAATGGCTGTACAAAAATACACGGCTCGGCTTCGGCAGCCTCATCGCCGACGATATGGGGCTTGGCAAAACCCTGCAAGTGATCGCGATGCTCCAGCGACTGAAAGAGGACGGCACGCTGGCCGGCGACCAGAAAGCGCTGGTGGTTGTGCCGACCACCCTGCTCACCAACTGGTCTAAAGAAATCAGCCGTTTCGCGCCGGGTTTGCGCGCCCATATTTACCACGGTCCCACGCGCAGCCTCGCCCCGCTGGCCGAAGCCGATCTGCTGCTGACCACCTACGGCGTGGTGCGTTCCGAAATCACCCATTTGCAAAAAAAGGATTGGCTCGTGGCTGTGATCGACGAAGCGCAGAATATCAAAAACCTGGAAACGGCCCAAACCAAAGCCGTCAAAAAACTCAAAGCGCCCGTGCGGATCGCCATGACCGGCACGCCGGTGGAAAACCGCCTGAGCGAATATTTTTCTATTTCCGAATTCGCCAACTCCGGTTACTTAGGCTCCCTGAAAGAATTCACCGAGGAGTATGCCAAACCCATAGAAGTGGAGCGCAACCACGCCACCCTCGACCGATTCCGCCACGTGACCGCGCCCTTCCTGCTGCGCCGGGTGAAAACCGACAAAAGTATTATCAGCGATTTGCCGGACAAAATAGAAACCAACCAGTTTTGTACCCTCACGCAACAACAGGCGGCTTTGTACCAGAATGTGGTGGATGAGTCGCTCCGCGCCATTTCCGGAGAAAAAGACGGCGACATCAAGCGCCAGGGCCTGGTGTTGAAAATGCTGACCGCACTCAAACAAGTGTGTAATCACCCTTCCAATTTCCTGAAAAAACCGGACGCCGATCCGGCACTTTCCGGCAAAACCCAATTGCTGCTCGAATTGCTGTCACAAATCTTAGACAACGGCGAAAAGACGCTGATTTTTACCCAATACCGCGAAATGGGCGATCTGCTGGTGCCGCTCCTGCGCGATCAATTGGGCGAGCACGCGGCTTTCCTGCACGGCGGCCTCTCCCGCAAGGAACGCGACATCATGGTGGAGGATTTTCAACACAATCGCAGCGCCCGCATATTGCTGCTGTCGCTGAAAGCAGGCGGTACGGGTCTTAACCTCACTGCCGCCTCCAACGTGATCCACTACGATCTCTGGTGGAACCCTGCCGTGGAAGCCCAGGCCACCGACCGCGCTTTCCGGATCGGACAGCAACGCAATGTGCAGGTACACCGCTTTATCACCCAGGGCACGTTTGAAGAAAAAATCAATACGATGCTGCAATCGAAAAAAGAACTGGCGAACCTGGCTGTAACAAGCGGTGAAAAATGGGTCGGAGAATTGACGGATTTGGAGCTGAGGGATTTGGTGCGGTTGGGGTGATTCAGCTGTATGTTTTCCAGATGTAAATATACGGGATGATCGTGCTGTACGTGGGCCGCAGGTCGGAGACACTGCGGCGGCGCTGCGCTTGGGATTGGGTGAGAAGGGATGGGAGGGAGACCTGACGAGGCAAAAAAACACTGCGACAGGAAAAATAAAACAAATTTCTATCTTGCATCTTGTTTTATAGCCGGATATGCCCAACCAGAATCCTGAACAACTCGCCCGTGACCAAATTGACCAGCAACTTCTTGCTGCCGGCTGGGTTATTCAAGATAAAACTAAGGTCAACCTGAGCGCTGCAACAGGCATCGCTGTTCGAGAATACCTCACCGATGTCGGCCCGGCGGATTATGTACTGTTTGTGGATAAAAAGCCGGTCGGTTTGATCGAAGCAAAACGGCCAGAAGAAGGGGTGCGCCTCACAGTAGTGGAAGAACAATCCGGCGAATACGCCGCCGCCAAACTCAAACACCTGAACAACGACCCGCTTCGGTTCGTATTCGAAAGTACCGGAGAACTGACCCGCTTTACGGATTATCGCGACCCGAAACCGCGCTCCCGGCCTGTTTTTACTTTTTATCGCCCCGAATCTTTTCAAAAGTGGGTAAAAGAAGATAAAACCCTGCGCAGTCGGTTTTTTGATACGCCTGCGCTGCAGCCTGAAGGTTTGCGTGATTGCCAGATTACCGCCATTTCCAACCTGGAAAAATCCTTCCGCGAAAACCGGCCCAAAGCGCTGATCCAAATGGCTACCGGTTCCGGCAAAACCTTCACGGCCATCACATTTATCTATCGCCTGCTCAAGTTTGCCAAAGCCAAACGCATACTGTTTCTGGTGGATACCAAAAACCTCGGCGAACAGGCGGAGCAGGAATTTCGACGCTACGAACCGCAGGATGACAACCGGCTTTTCCCCGAACTGTACAGTGTTACACGGCTCAGCAGTTCTTTTATTCCCGGTGACAGCCAGGTATACATCAGCACCATTCAACGCCTGTATTCCATCCTGAAAGAAACGGAACTCGACGAACGCGACGAGGAAGTAAATCCCAACGAACGCTGGACGGCTAAAGACCCCATGCCGGTCGTGTACAGCGAACGCACCCCGCCCGAATTCTTCGATTTTATCGTCATCGACGAATGCCACCGCAGCATTTACAACCTCTGGAAACAGGTGCTCGACTACTTCGACGCCTTCCAGATCGGGCTGACGGCCACACCCGACAACCGCACCTTCGGTTATTTCAACCAAAACCTGGTATGCGACTATGGCTACCGGAAAGCAGTGGAAGACGGCGTGCTGGTGCCGTACAATGTATTTGAAATCGTTACCAAAATCACGAAAGAAGGCGCGGCACTGGAACTCGGCGAATACGTCGGTACCCGCGAAAAACTCACGCGGAAACAATTCTGGAACACGCTCGATGAAAACCTGGAATACTCGGCCAGACAACTCGACAACGATGTGGTGAACACCAACCAGATCCGCCTGATTGTCAGGGCCGTACGCGAACAACTGCCCGCCATGTTTCCCGACCGGATCGGGGCAGATGGCGCGTTTGAAACGCCCAAAATGCTCGTATTTGCCAAAAGCGACAGCCACGCCGACGATATTATCCAGATCATTCGCGACGAATTTGCAGAAGGAAACCAGTTTTGTAAAAAGATCACCTACCGCAGCGAGGAAGACCCCAAATCGGTGCTCCAGCAGTTCCGCACCGGGTATTATCCCCGCGTGGCCGTGACGGTGGACATGATTGCCACGGGCACCGATATTCGTCCGCTGGAAGTGCTGCTGTTCATGCGCGACGTGAAAAGCCGCAGTTATTACGAACAGATGAAAGGCCGCGGCACCCGCACTTGCAGCCTCGAAGAACTGCGCACATCGGGAACGCCGGCAGCCAGATTTACCAAAGACCATTTCGTCATCATTGACGCTATCGGGGTGGAAAAAAGCCAGAAGACCGACAGCCGTCCACTCGAAAAGAAACCAGGCGTTTCGCTCAAGGAAGTGCTGGAAGCCGTGGCCGTAGGCAATACCGACGGAGACCTGCTCAGCACACTGGCCAACCGCCTGATTCGCTTAGATAAACAAATCAACGAGCGCGAAAAAATCGCCTTCGCCGAACGCGCCCAGGGCAAAACCATCCCGCAGGTGGTGAAACAACTGCTCCACGCCCACGATCCCGACACACTGGAAAGTATCCGCCTAGAAGGTGGAAGCAATCCAATGCCCGGAGCCGCAAGCCGGATGATGTGCATTCATCATTCATCGCTCATCATTCATCATTAATAGAAGATGCCGTCGCCATTTTCCACAACCCCGACCTGCGGAACTTCGTGATAGACGTGCGCAAAAAATACGACCAGATCATCGACCACATCAACCCCGACGAGATCCTGAACATCGGCTGGGTGAAAGACAACAAGGCCGACGCCGAAACGCTGGTGCATGAATTCCGCGACTGGATAGAGGCGCACAAAACCGAGATCACGGCCCTGCAAATCTTTTACGGGCAGCCCTACCAGCGCCGCGACCTCAGTTTCAAAATGATCAAAGACCTGGCAGAAACGATCAAAAACGCCCAACCGGCCCTCGCTCCTTTACACGTCTGGCGTGCCTGGGAACAACTGGAAAAGGTAAACGGACAACCCAAACACGAACTCATGGCCCTGGTGTCGCTCATCCGCCGCATGATCGGCAACGACGAGACGCTGACGGCCTACGACAAAACCGTGGACAAAAACTTCCAGGACTGGGTGTTCCGCAAACAGGCGGGCGCCGTGAAATTCAGCGAAGAACAAATGAACTGGCTGCGTATGATCAAGGATTACGTGGCCACTTCCTTCCACCTCGACCGCGAGGACTTCGACCTGAGTCCGTTTAATGCCGCAGGTGGACTGGGCAAGATGTACCAGTTGTTCGGAGCGGACACGGAGGAAATGATTGGAGAATTAAATGAGGTGTTGGCGGCGTAAGTAAAAGGGCAAAATTGCAAAGGGCAAAAGGCAATGATAACCAATGAGTTACAGAAGAATTAGTTCAAACTAATTTTGTTTTATTACTTAGAAACAATTTGTTTTATATTTTTGCGGAAAAGCACGCGCGATGTATTACCGAAGAAAGATATTGCTTTCCTTATTACAGGTTTTTGACGGGCAACTGGAAAAGGTTCAGTTGCAGAAACTGCTGTTGTTGTTTTCCAAACTTCAGCAAGCGGCGGATTACCATTTTGTACCTTATAAATACGGGTGCTTCTCCTTTCTGGCAAATGCGGACCTGGGAACGCTGGGTAAATATGGCTTGGTGAGCGATACGGATCAGTACTGGAAAAAGGAAACACCCGAAAATTTTGTGCCGGCGCTGCGGAAAAGAGATGCGGAAATACTCAAAACCATCCGGCACCTGTACCGCGATAAACCGTCCGAAGAACTGATCGCCATCACCTACCGCAAGTACCCCTATTATGCGATCAAGAGTAAAATCGCGGCGAAAATTCTGAACGAAACGGAAATGAACGTGGTGCGTTCCCATATTCCTGAAAATAGTCAAACATGCCTGTACACCATTGGTTATGAAGGACTTAGTATCGAGCAATATCTGAACAAGTTGATTGCCTGCGATGTGAAAGTGCTCTGCGACGTGCGCAAAAACTCGTTCAGCATGAAATACGGATTCAGTAAAAGCCAACTAAAAACGGCCTGCGAAGGTGTTGGAATTCATTTCTACCACTTCCCTCAACTCGGCATCGACAGCGAAAACCGCCAAAACCTGGAAACGCAGGCCGACCGAGACACCCTGTTCCGGCAGTACCGGGCCGACGTGATCCCGCGAAGCGAAGCCAGCCAGCAACACATCCTGCAATTGCTGCAAGAGCACCGACGCGTGGCGCTCACCTGTTTTGAAGCGCAGCATGGTTGTTGCCACCGGAGTCATTTGGCAGATGCGATCAAATCATTACCTGAGTTTAACTGTAAAATAATCCATCTTTAAACATGCTTAAAATCTTTCATTTATGTCTCGAAAAAAAATCCTGTTATCCGTTACAACGTACCCGCTGCCTTCCCGAAACTATGATGAATTGGTGTGCACGGCGGGGTTTTTAGAAGATGGCTCCTGGATACGCATTTATCCGGTACCTCTGAGTTTTCTAAGTGGCCTGAAAAGATCGGGTGTGGTTCAGCAAACTAAATACACCTGGATCGAACTGGATGTCGTCAAGCGCAGCGACGACTTCCGCCCCGAAAGTCATTCTCCCAAAGATTACGAGTTCAAGGACCTGTGGTTAGCGAGCGGCTGAATACCAATCACAACTGGGCGGAACGTAAAAAAATATGCCTGCAAAAGGTATACACTAACCTGACGCAACTGATCGAAGATTCGAAAGCGCCCCACAACGTTTCGCTGGCAACCTTTAAGCCGACCAAAATCCTTTCTTTTGAAATAGAAAAGGATGAAAGCGACTGGAAGCCTGTTTGGCAGGCCTTGCAGCAGCAACAAACCTTGTTCGATGAACCCAAGGATAACTTCCCTAAAGTCCCGTACAAGTTTTACTACCGATTTGAAGACGATGCCAAACGCGAATCGAGACTCATGATCGAGGACTGGGAAATCGGCGCCCTGTACTGGAACTGCCTGAGAGACGCCCAAAACGACGAACGGAGAGCGCTGGAAAAGTGCGCCTGAAATATGACACGGATTTCCGTCTGAATAAGGATATTTACCTTTTTGGGCACCACCAAAGCATGGCATATACGCCGCATGAAAAACCCTTTGTCATTATCGGCGTGTTTTACCCGAAGAAAGAAACACAGTTTTCACTTTTTGAGATTTTAGTTAATATGATGAATAGGAATGAATTGCCGGAAGGGTGGTGGATGTGCGTTTAGAGACTTTGCTAAAACTGAAAAAGGTAGAAAGCCCAAAGTGCTTTCATCTGAAAGGACAGAGGCATATCCTATTCCTTATGTAAATGTCAAAGCCTTCGAAAAAATGTCATTGATGAATATACCGATGGCAAAGGGTGTGTAATTTGCGAGGACGATGATTTCTTGATGGTTTGGGATGGTTCTCGTTCGG
>JADJSY010000069.1 GCA_016711435.1 Lewinellaceae bacterium | reverse complement strand
AAACACTAAACACCAAACACTTCAATAGTCGTTACTTCGATAATTGCTCCGTCAATGCAGGAATATCAGCAGTCATTTTAGTTTTAATACTGGAAAGCGCATCCTGTACTGCCACCAGATTCGCCTTGCGCAACGCAGGGTAAACGCCATATCCGTGGTACGCCGCCACCTTGCCTTTCCCCGAACCCGGAGCGCTGTAGCGGTTCAGTACAGTACCATGTACATCCGTTATCTCCATTTGCAACTCAACATCTACGCGGTATATGATACAAGTACATACCAGCAGTTGACAACTCAAACGTAGTAATGGAAGGAAGAGCAGTCCCTCAACCCGCGTACTTCGATGTTCGTTTCCGTAGTGCAACTTGAACTGGGTATCGCCGTTTTTCGCCGCCTGACAGGTTGATATTATCCTGTAAATCATTTTCCAGTACCTGAAAAACATCGCTCAGGGTCAGGTCTGTTCTTTGATATACTTCCCAGGGTGATGGTATATAAGGACCATCACCATTGCTGAGTAACAAGACATCGCGATCAATGTCGGCAAAAAAGGCATCTAGAAAACTCCGCTCATGCACCAGCAAACCCAGCCGGGGCAGGCGTTGCGGAATGGCTTCATTGGTGTGAAAATCGCGGATTCGGAGGCTGCGACATGCACCCAATGCCAGGGCGCAAATGGCTAAAAGTAGAATTGACTTTTTCATATTGATTCATTTTTCCGGCAAGATTGTAAAGCAACAACAGCATTTGCAAGGGCATGGAAGCCGCGTAAGCACCGCTTAACACTGTTTAACCTCGATCTGCAAAAAAGTGAATTCGTTTAACAATTAAAATATTGATAATTAATTATTTGTATGTTAGTTAAAATAAATTTTGAAAGATGTAAAAGGAACTTTAACCATGAGTTGAGATTGTTGAGAGTTTATTTGTTGAGATTGTTGAGGGTTGAGAATTGCGGAGGTAACTAGCTAAGAGTTACCACCCTCAAATCCTCAACCCTCAACAATCTCAACAAACAAACCCTCAACAAACCAACACCTGCTCTTACCTTCGCCCCATGCGCCGAACACTCCCAACCGTCGAACAATTTGTGCAGGGCATCCGGTCTGGCGACCGGGTACTGCTGGGACAGGCTATTACATTGGTGGAAAGCACCCGCCCGGAACACAGCGCCCTGGCGCAACAGGTCATTGCCCGGCTGCCGGCATCCCAAGCCGGGCAACAGCAAAGCCTGCGTATCGGAATCACCGGCGCGCCCGGTGTCGGCAAAAGCACCCTGATTGAAGCGCTCGGGTTATACCTGACGGAACAGGGGAAAAAAGTGGCCGTATTGGCCATCGATCCTACCAGCGCCATCAGCAAAGGAAGTATTCTGGGCGATAAAACAAGGATGGAACGTTTGTCGACCGACGAGCGGGCCTTTATCCGGCCTTCGCCCTCCGGCGATTCGCTGGGCGGCGTGGCCCGCAAAACCCGCGAAACCATACTCCTGGTCGAAGCCGCAGGATACGACACAGTGCTCATCGAAACCGTGGGCGTCGGGCAGTCCGAAATTGCCGTCCACAGCATGACCGATCTTTTTCTGCTGCTGTTGTTGCCCGGCGCCGGCGATGAATTGCAGGGTATCAAGCGGGGCATTGTCGAAATGGCCGACCTCCTGGCAGTCAACAAAGCCGATGGCGACCGGTTGAAATTAGCCAACCAGGCGCGCGCGCATTACCTCAATGCCACACACTTGCTGCCTCCGAGACCCAGCGGCTGGTCGCCGCAGGTACTGGCCTGTAGCGCTGAACAAGGCAGCGGTATTGCTGAACTGTGGGCAGCCATCCAGGCATTTCAGACGCATGTTACCGCCAATGGATTTTTGGAACAAAACAGGCAGGAGCAGGCCCGCTACTGGTTGAAGGAATCGCTGGAGAGCGGTTTAAAAGACCTGTTTTACCAGCATCCGGCTATCCGGGAAAATATGTCGCACTGGAAAAACAAGTGCTGGAGGGCCGCGTTTCTCCTTTTGCCGCTGCCAGGGAGCTTCTGGAGGTTTTTACTTCGGTGGTCGGGCACTCATCATAACACAAACGCAATTCATGCACACACAAAATTCCTCTATTTCTTTCCAAAAACTAGGCGTAGCCGACCTCGAACTTTTGCAGTACGTCGGCAGGGCCAGTTACGAACCTTATTACCGGCACATCTGGCTGGAAAACGGACTGGAATGGTATATGGAGTTGTGTTTTGGAGCGGATGTTTTACGGCGGGAATTAGCAGATCCAAACATCGAATATTGGCTGGGGAATGACTCCTCGCGACAGATTGTGGGATTTATGAAGATAATTTTACATAAATCCATGCCGCAGGAAGGAGAATCCAACGCACTTTTCCTGGAAAAAATTTACCTGATGCCCGATTTTTTCGGAAAAGGGGTCGGCCAGATATTCCTTACAACGCTACAGCAAAAAGCGATTCAATTGCAATATAAAGCACTGTGGCTCAACGTAATGTCAACCGGCCCGGTATCTGCTTACCAGAAAGCGGGGTTTGAAATTGTCGGAAAGACACGATTTGAATACGACTTGTTAAAACCCGAAGAACGCAATGGCCTTGTTTTATGTAAAAAAATCTGAAAAAGAATTGTGAATTTGGATTCTTTGCTTTTACCTTTGCATTACATAAATGAAGCGTGTTTTGATGGCCCGGCGGCGCGTATGAGCGCTGCTGGGTTTTTTTATTTCCATTCGCCGGCAGCTAATTCTCCTTCCCAGGCGTTAACGCGCATGAACTCCTTTCCGGAATGCCCAGAGTTATTTCATTTCTTCCCTGTTCAAGACGGCGGCTTTTCCTATTTTTGCGCCGCTTTTGAAAGTCTGTCAGAAAAATCACTTTTAGCGTTGGGCCATTTTATGGCATCACAATCATTACACACATGAGCAACCGCGACAACCTGCTGGGGGTTTTTTCATCCATTTACCGGTGGAGAAAAGCCATACGGAATATTTGTCTTATCACGCTTATCGGCAGTATCGTTATCACCCTGTTATTAGATAATTACTACAAAGCGACAACGATTTTTTACCCTGCCAGCCCCGAATTGGCCAATCCCGAACTGATTTTCGGCTACACCAGCAAAGTCACGGATTACTTCGGTTCCGACCGCGACCTGGATCGCCTGGTGGAGATTTCCGTCAGCAATGAAGTGGTGGATTATATGGTCTCAAAATTCAGGTTGTACGACCATTACGATATCGACTCGACCTCGAAAGAAGGCCCGCATAAAGTCCGCAAGCGCTTCCGCAAATTGTATTCGGTTCTGAAAAACAGAAACGACGCCATCGAATTAAGTATTGAAGATACTGATGCGCAATTGGCGGCGGCTATGGCCAATGCCGCCCGCGATAAAATCAATGCCATCGGTCAGCGCCTCATTAAAAGCAGCCAGGCCACCCTGTTGGCAACTTTTGAGGATAACATGACGCGCAAAAGAACGGAACTGGCTATTCTCGGCGACAGTCTGAATACCCTGAAAAAGTTCTACAATATCTACGATGCCGGATCGCAGGGTGGGCAATTGGCCCAAAACCTGACCAAGGCGGAATCCGAAATTATCCGGGGCAGAGCCAGGCTGGAAATCCTGGAAAACAACCCGCTCATCCCGCAGGATACCATTCAGTATATCAAAGCCGATGTGCGCGCATACGAACGCGAACTTGCACGCCTTACCTCCCCCAATGTAAAAGACGACCGGCTTAACTTAGAGCGTTTCAATGAAGGCCTGCCCAAAGTATCTATCCTGGGCGACCTGCACTTTCAGGGCCGCAAGCAACTCAGTTATGATCTGGAACGCTACAACCAGATTATGGCCGCTTACAAAACAGATATTCCTGCCCTGCAATTGGTGGAGATCGCTGAAACGCCTCGTATTAAAAGTCGGCCCGGCCGCACCGTCATCGTATTGGCTTCGGTGGTGGCCGCTTTCTTTTTCAGCATCCTGGGCGCGCTGATCGCCGATGCGTACAAGGATATTAACTGGCGGGAAGTCAGGGGGGAAGTTTAAAAATGCTACATCGACTCTCCACCATCCTGGGCATTCCCCGCGACCATCCGCAGCACCTGCTGTTCGGCGGGCTGGCGGTGCTGGGCGTCCTGCTGATCTGGCTGGGGATCGGGTTGCAGGCCTGGTGGTTGCTGGGTATTCCGCTGGGGTTGGCTGTGCTGTGGCTGGCTGCCGTCGACTTCCGGAAGGTGTTTTTCCTGATGCTTGCCAGCATACCGCTTTCCATCGAACGGGAACTGCCCGGCGGTTTCGCCACTGACCTGCCTTCCGAGCCGCTGATGTGGGTACTGACCCTCTGCGGAGTCGGCTGGCTGCTGCAAAACCTGCGTTCGATCGACGGGCGTTTCATCCGGCACCCGCTTACGATTGCATTGCTGGTGCATTTGTGCTGGATTGCCATTAGTGTCGTCACTTCCCAGGATTTATTCGTTTCCTTCAAATACCTGCTCGCCAAAGGCTGGTACGTCATTGTGTTTTATTGCCTGGCCGCGCATTTCCTGCATACGGAGCGCGATTTCAAGGCGTTTTTCTGGTGGTTCCTGCTGCCGTTGTTGTTTGCCGTTATGACGGTATTTGTCCGCCACGCCGCCATCGATTTTTCTTTCCAGGATGTGGCCTATGTGATGGGGCCTTTTTTCCGCAACCACGTGATGTACGCCTGCCTGCTGGCTATTTTTCTGCCTTTTATCTGGTACGCCACCTACTGGTACAAGCGCTGGAGCGCTACCTGGTGGTTTTTGGTCGGCAGTATTGTTTTCCTGCTGGTCGCGATCAATTTTGCCTACACCCGCGCGGCCTACGTGGCCCTCGCTGCCGCCATCGGTATTTACTGGATCATGCGCTGGCGGCTGATGAAAATGGCGCTGCTGGGCGTCGCCGTGGTATTCAGCATTTTTATCAGTTTTGTCGGCACGCGCGACAACTGGCTCGAATTTGCGCCCGACTACGAACGCGCCATCACCCACACGCGTTTTGAAAACCTGCTGGAAGCCACCACAAAACTGGAAGACATCTCGACCATGGAACGCGTGTACCGCTGGGTAGCCGCCACCTACATGATCAAGGAAAAGCCCGTGACGGGCTTCGGGCCGGGCAATTTTTACTTTTTTTACGAAAAATACACGGTTTCGAGTTTCAAAACCTACGTGAGCGACAACCCCGAGCGCTCGGGCATTCACAATTACTACCTGATGACTGCCGTGGAACAGGGCCTGCCCGGTATGGTCATTTTTATCGTTTTTTCGGTGCTGGTCATGCTCTATGGCGAACGCATCTACCACCGTACGCCTCCCGGCTGGCAACGCCGCATGGTGACCGCCTCGGTCATGTGCTTTATCCTGATCGACCTGCTCATGCTGATGAACGATTTCGTGGAAACGGATAAAATCGGCTCGCTGTTTTTTATGTCGGTGGCGATGCTGGTGAATCTGGATTTGAATGGGCGGAGGGAAGGGAACACGGATGTAATGGATTAGACACGGATTTTTCCCTCGTAGAGTCAATGGGGACGCGGATTACGCGGATTGGGCGGATTTACGCGGATTTTCCCGCTTTAGAGTTGACGCAGATCAAATATGACCACTTTAAAAAAAAAGAAGGTCAACTCTAAAGCGGGAAAAATCCGCGTTCATCCGCCTAATCCGCTTAATCCGCGTCCCCATTAACTCTACGAGGGGAAATCCGTGTCCAATCCGTTCCATCCGTGTGCCTTTTCAATCCAAAGCCCAAACGTACAAACGACTTCGCACTGAAGACTTCGCACTTCGGACTAACTCGTTACATTTGCTCATCACTTCTCCAGCAAAAACGCCATGTCCGAACTCATCCACCAAATCGAAGGCATCCTCCAACTGAAACTGAACAA
Organism: Lewinellaceae bacterium; assembly: GCA_016711435.1. Classification (GTDB taxonomy): domain Bacteria; phylum Bacteroidota; class Bacteroidia; order Chitinophagales; family Saprospiraceae; genus M3007. Next base: position 8,362 of record JADJSY010000069.1, on the reverse strand, counting down.
AGCGCCCGAGCGCGACGGCGACCTGCTGGCCTCAGTGATGCCGTTTAAAGAAAACTTTCCGAAATATGCGCTGGATGGAGAGGGGCATGTGATTGGGCTGAACCTCTCTGACACCAAACTTACAGACAGCAAATGGAAAAAGATTCTTGCCTTGCCTAATCTGGCTGAGCATTTGAAGGCATTGAATCTCAGTAATAATAAGATAACTTCTTTCCCATTCCCGACTGGCAAAGGCCTGCGAAAATTAGAAAGCCTGAACTTAGCCGAAAACAAAATCAAGGAGTTTTTGCTGCCGCCGGGAATGGATGGGCTGAGCGATTTGGAGTTGGAGGAAAATCCGCTGGAATTGCCGCCACCCGATGTTGTGGCACTTGGGAAATCAGAAATTCTCAAATGGTTGAAAGCCTCAGGCAAACGCCCCGTCCTGGAAGCCAAGATCATGTTTATCGGCGACAGCAACTACGGCAAGACCCACCTGATTGAAATGTTGCTGAAGAAAAAAATAACGCGGGAGATCACAACGACACACGGTATCGAGCGCTGCCGGATGGATGATGCACCTTCCAAAGAAGGCTCCATTCGATTAAATATCTGGGACCTTGGCGGACAGCAGTTTATGCGCAGCACCCACCAGTTTTTCTTTACAGAACGTACACTTTATGTATTGGTCACGGTCGCGCGCCGCGAACGAAAAGACCTCAATCACTGGCTCCAATTGGTTCATGAAATCGGCGGCGATGCTCCTGTGCTGGTCGTCATCAACAAAACCGACCTGGATGAACACGACATAGACCGCGAGCCGCTTCGCCGGGAATACCCTAATATCAAGGGTTTTGTTCGTACCGCCGTGTATGACAATCCTGAAAAAAGGTAGTAGCGCTCGACACCATTCGGGAATTGCAAGCCAAAATCCACGAAATTGTCTCGGATAAAAATGAAATGCCCAGCGTTTTTGTGGAGCAACGGCAGGAATGGTTTACAGTGAAAAATGAACTGGAAGCCATGAAAGACGAGTATATCAGTTATGAAAAATACCGCCAACTCGAACATATCAAAAACCTGCCCGACGACGAAAAGCGCCTCAACCTCAAACAGTTAGCCTCGTTGGGAACCGTAGTCAGTTTTGTGAATGATCCCAGGTGTGTATACAATCATCAATGATGCGGAAGTAAAAGACGTACGGCGAGGCGAGTTCAGTTTCACCGATTTGAAACGTTTGCTGCCTATAGAGCGATACCCCAGCGACAAGTACGCTTTCCTGGTCGAACTGATGATGAAGTTCAAACTCTGTTACCCGGTACGCGGACGCAAAGACACTTTTTTGCTGCCCGACCTTTTTTCCGATATCGAACCTGCCGACGTTTGGCCGAAAACCAACAAAGGACTAAAATTCCGCTTCAATTACGGCTCCTTCCCGCCCGACTTGTTCATGGCCCAATTTGCAGTTGAACGTTATGCGGATATCGTTGACGAAAAACGCTGGCGCAGTGGCGTGGTAGTAAGTGGCGGGCGTTGCACCGCTATTGTGCGCCGTTCTTTTTCCAATGAAATGATCGAAATAGAGGTAATCGGGCCTGAAAAACAACGACGCGGCTACCTGCATGAACTGCTTGGCGTGTTCCGGGAACTGCACCGGCCGTTTGAAAACCTTAAAGTAATACGGGAAATTCCTTTTGAAGAAGTGTGGCTCAACTACGACCACTTGCTCATTTATGAAGAACAAAAACAGCCTTATTTCCACCCTGAATTAGACAAAGAAATTCCGGTTTCAGAGGTTTTAGATGGGTATGTGCAAGCGGATGAACGCGGCAAGATCGGCGAACAATTGGATCGAATGGAAAGATATTGGGGATAGTGGCTGAGGATACCACCTACCTGATAGAACTTGGTAAAAACCAATTGGTCATTCTTCAACAACTGAACGATGACGAAAACACCCGGGAAGCGCTCTTTGCTACCATTCAAAAAGGGATGTACGAAATAGCCCGGAAATTACCTGCCAATGCCCCGTTGTTACAGATAGCCAAAAAATTTAAAACCGAACCGGATGTAAAAACCAAAATCAAACTGGCCCTGAATTTAATCTTCTTCGCTGTCGAGACCGAAGTCAGTTGGGATATGAAGGATGTCTTCCGCCAGATCGTGCAGGATATGAAAAACGGACATATTTTTATTAAACCGTAGCAAGCCTCATGGACAATCTGCCATTTCCCCAACCCCTCCCCAACCTCCCTCACCCCTTCGACATGCTCCCCGTCGAAGGCGGCTCCTTCCTTATGGGCGACGAGCACGGCGACCTCTGGGAAGCCTGCCGACCTGTGCATGAGGTAACAGTCTCTGATTTTTATATCGGAAAGTTCGCCGGTAGCGACCGGCTGAAAGATGTCGGCTGGTTTGATGAAAACAGCGGCAGCGAAACCAAGCCCATCGGGCTGAAATACCCGAACCAGTTGGGTATACATGATATGAGCGGTAATGTGTGGGAATGGTGCGAAGATGACTGGCATGAAAATTACAAAGGCGCGCCGGAAAATGGCTCGGCCTGGATTACCCGCATGGCCCCGGGCACGTACCGCGTGTTTCGCGGCGGCGGCTGGTACGACGGTGCGCTGTTCTGCCGCGCCGCCATTCGCGACCGCGTCGCGCCGGGCCGCCGGGGCAACTACCTCGGCTTCCGCCTCGTCCTTGCCCCGCAGTCAGTTGGTCGGCCTGATCCTGCCTTCCTGTGAGCAAAAGCGTAGTGCGGCAAGGAGCCGCTTCATTTTTTGACTTTTAGATCAAACCTATCATGTTCGAACCACACAAAGAAATCGTCAACAGCCATGAATTCTGGATGCTTCCTGTGCAAGGAGGCCATTCCATATGGGCAGTGTTAAGGATGATTCTGATGGTCTTTCCCGTGAAAGGCCGTCGCATGATGTGACAGTTTCCGATTTTTATATCGGAAAGTTTCCCGTAACGCAAGCCCTCTGGCGGGCGGTTGTGACTGCTCCTATTGACGGGGTGGCTTCAAGCCACCCCGTCAATAAACTCAACCCAGGCCCATCCCGATTTCAAGGCGATGAGCGCCCGGTGGAGCAGGTTTCCTGGGACGACGCCCAATTATTTATTCAAAAACTAAACGAAATCACCAAAACCGGCCGCTTGGCGGGTTACCATTACTACCTGCCCACCGAAGCCGAATGGGAATACGCCGCCCGCGGCGGTAAATTCCACACCGAAGGTTATAAATATTCCGGCAGCGACCGGCTGAAAGACGTGGGCTGGTTTAAGAACAACAGCGGAAAAGAAACGAAGTCCGTCGGGCTGAAATACCCGAACCAGTTGGATATACACGATATGAGTGGCAATGTGTGGGAGTGGTGCGAAGATGACTGGCATGGCGATTATAAAGGCGCACCGAAAAATGGCTCCTCCTGGATTGACAACCCTCGCGGCTCTTCCCGCGTGGTTCGCGGCGGCGGCTGGGGCTCCGGCGCGCGGAGCTGCCGCGCCGCCTATCGCGGCAACGGCGCGCGGGTTCCCCGGGACAGCTATCTCGGCTTCCGCCTCGCCCTTACCCCGCAGTCAGTTGGTCGGCCTGTCCCTGCCTTCCTGTGAGCAAAAGCGTAGTGCGGCAAGGAGCGAAGCAAGGTGGGCGAGGCTTGCGATAGCAGCCGCCCGCCTGCGCAGCGAGTAGCCGTGCGGAGCGAAGATGGGGCGCAGCCCCGAAAATTTTTAGATCCGGCGCATTTTCGTGCTTGTATTCACCAAAAAGCATTGCTTTTGGTGAATACAAGCACGAAAGTCAAGGTTCGGGGGCCCTAATGCTCCTCCGACACATACAACATCGTATCCCGCACAGGCCTTCCAGCCAGCGAGACCTCCAATTTGATACTCCCGAACACATCGTGCGGGTAATGCAGGCTGTCGTACCCGAACGCCACCAGCCAGTGCGTGCCTTCCGGCACCGATTCGATGCAGCCCCGCGCGCCGGCGCCGGTTTTAAAAGTAGCGTCGTAATAGGAGGCCGGTTTTTCATAGCCGGGGAATGAATCGGCGTTAAACTTCACGTACACCGTCGCATTCGGAATGGGGAAGTTGTGGTGTGAGGTGGTTACGCAGATTTTAGTGGGCAAAGGGATGGTATCCGGCGCTTTGCGGCAGGTAACAAAAGCGAGGAGCAGAAATATGAGCAGCGATTTTGGCATGTGTCGGGTGTTTTTGTGTTTTGGAGGTTCCGTGTTTTGGTATCCGGAACCTTAAAAAATGCCCCGGAATCCGGGCGGCCACAAGGGCCGCCCCTACAAAGTTGGGCTTTTAGGCTTGCAAATAGCAAGGTTTTTATGTTTATACCGTAGGGGCGACCCCTTGTGGTCGCCCAGATTTCAAAGCGACCCTTGTGGTCGCCCAGATTTCAAAGGTTCAGAACAGTAGAGGTTGCAGCGTTTGGCATTTTCCGGTAAGTGGGGCAAGTTAGATTCAAATTTTCAAACTAATGGCCGGAATATTGGCTATTTCTGTCAGGGCAGTCTGCAATTTTCCCGCTTGCGGCAGGATGGGAGAACGGATGAAACTGATTTTTCAGGATATAAACGGATTTTACGTCCCTGAGTTCTTCTAAAAATCCGTTTATATCCTGAAAAATCCGTTTCATCCGTTCTCCCATCCTGCTTCGGGCGCAAAAAAGTCGTCCATGTCCCTACCACTCCAAAACACTAAAACACCAAAACCCGAAAACACTAAAAAAGTCTTTTATACTTTTGCAGTGCCAAACGGATCACCGGCATTCACCTAACCACCACCACCATGTCCACCACAAAAAAAGCGGTTCAACACAGCCAGCCGACCGGCAGTGCCTTACCCGGCAACCGCATTATTACCCTCGATGAATTTATCATCCGCTCCGAAAAAGATTTTGATTACGCCACAGGCGAACTCACGGGCCTCCTGCGCGACATCGGCGTAGCCGCCAAAATCATCAACCGGGAAGTCAACAAAGCCGGATTGGTCAATATCCTCGGCGTGGCCGACAGCGGCGAAAACCAGAGCGGCGACATCCAGCAAAAACTCGATGTATATGCCAATGACAAATTGGTGGAATGCCTGCAAAACTCCGGCGAGTGCTGCGCCATCGCTTCCGAAGAGGACGAAGGCATCATCAATGTGCCCGCAGTGGGTTCCAAACAAAGCCATTACATCGTGATGTTCGATCCGCTCGACGGTTCGTCCAATATCGATGTAAATGTGTCGGTAGGCACCATTTTTGCTATTTATCGCCGCAAAAGCGACCCAAGCGGCCCGGCTACCATTGCGGATTTTCTACAGCCCGGCTCCAAACAGGTCGCCGCAGGGTATGTCCTGTACGGCACCTCGACCATCCTCGTGTACACGACTGGTCGCGGCGTCAACGGCTTTACGCTCGACCCCAGTATCGGCGAATTTTGCCTGAGCCACCGCAATATGCGCATCCCGAACAGCGGCTCCACGTATTCCGTCAACCAGGGTTATTACTCCAAGTTCGACCTCGAAATGCGCCGCTACATCGACCATTGTTCCGACCAGAACTACGGCCTGCGCTACATCGGCAGCATGGTGAGCGATATTCACCGCATCCTGATCCACGGCGGCATTTTCCTGTATCCCGCCACCCGCAAATACCCTAAAGGCAAATTGCGCCTGCTGTACGAATGCAACCCGCTGTCCATGATCGTGGAACAGGCCGGCGGCAAGGCCATCAATACGCAATTGAAGCGCATCCTCGAAATGGTACCTACCGAATTGCACCAGCGCGGCACCATCGCCATCGGCTCGCCGGACATGGTGGATGAACTGAAAGCGTTTATTGAGCGTTACTCTGCATTGCCGATATAAAGGCGGTTTGATAGTTTGAAGAAGGTTTGATGGTTTGAGAAGTTTGATGGTTTGAAGTGGTAACGTAAAGCCCAGTTACCACCTCAAACCATCAAAACTTTCAACCATCAAACCAAAAAACTATCAAACCTCCTTTCAAACCCTATCCAAAACATTCATTATGACCACGCTCCTCATCATTTTATTCCCAATCTTCATCCCGCCGCCGGCGCCGGGCCTCGATGTTGTTTTTACCAATATCAAACAGGCAAAAGGCCAGATCTATGTGGCGGTGTACGACAACGCCGGCACTTATATGAATCCCGACAAAGCGCGGGCGAAAAAGGTGCTACCAGTTACCGGAATTGGAAATCTCGCCTGTGCATTCCCGGAATTGCCGCCTGGAACCTACGCCATCAGTTGTTTTCACGATGTGAATAGCAACGGAAAATTAGACACCAATTTACTGGGCATTCCCACCGAGCCGTACGGGGCGTCCAACAATGCCCGTCCCAAATTCCGGGCGGCCAACTGGGCGGAAACTAAATTTGAATGGAAAAACGACAGCGGCGCCATCAGTATTCGACTGGAAAAATGGTAATAGCGCCGCTGCTTTCCGCCTGACTGCCTACATTTGTCCCGATTCACCATCCAAGATTTGAAGCATCCATGATTCAAGCAGAAAACGTCCTGAAAACATTCGGGGATCAGCAGGTACTGAAAGGTATCAATTTCACTTTTGAAGCGGGCAAAAACAACCTGATTATCGGGCGATCCGGGGCGGGCAAAACCGTGCTGTTGAAAATACTCGTCGGCCTGCAGGTGCCGACCAGCGGCCAGGTCATGTACGACGAGGTGAACTTTACCGCCCTCGACAAAGCGGGTATGCGCGAAATCCGTATGAAAATCGGGATGCTGTTTCAGGGATCGGCCCTGTTCGACTCGCTGACCGTGGAGGAAAATGTTCGTTTCCCGCTCGATATGTTTTACCCATAAAACGTATAAAGAGAAGTTAGAGCGCGTCAATTATTGCCTCGAACGGGTGAACCTCGCCGGGAACAACACAAAATATCCTTCCGAACTTTCCGGCGGTATGCAAAAACGTGTGGGTATCGCCCGCGCTATCGTCCTGGAACCACAATACCTGTTTTGCGACGAACCCAATTCCGGTCTCGACCCAAAAACAAGTATCCTGATCGACGAACTCATCAGCAGCATTACACATGAAAACAACATCACCACCATCATCAATACCCACGATATGAATTCGGTGATGGAAATCGGTGAAAATATCTGTTTCCTGCACGAAGGTCAGCTGGAATGGAGCGGCACCAAGGACGAGGTGCTGGCCAGCGAAAATGAAAATCTGCAATCGTTTATTTTTGCGTCGCCGTTTTTGAAGAGACTGCGGAAAGCAGCGTTAAAATGATTGATGATTGCTTATTGATGATTGACAATTGACTATTTTTTAATACATGCTTCATTATGTATGAAAGAACACAAAAAACAGTTCGACCTCAGGTAAAATCTTTTTGCTTTTACAACAAAAATTGGTGGGGGGAAGTTCTACCCATTGCCGCGGCCCCTCAGGGGGGGGGAGGACAATTTTTGCGGGGGCCCCTGCACGGGGGGGGAGGGCGGGCCACAAACCGCGGGCTCACGGGGGGATTTTTTTTACCAAAAGAAAAAAAATTTGCCTGAAAGACGTGCAACAAACCCTTGCCTGAAATAAATTTAAATAAAAAGAGGTTGGTTCCCCACCACCGGCCCCGCCCCTTTTGTTAAACAAAAAAATGGACTTTTAAAAAAATTTCTCGCCAACCCCAAGGCCCCCGCCCGGCCATAAAAACTAACCCAACTCCGCCTGACGCACAATACATCATCAATCGTCAATAATCAATTGGCAATCATCAATTAATACTTATTCCTTCTCTTCTTCTTAAAATCCCCATCCTTCCACGCCTTAATAAACTGTCCCCAGGCCAGCGGGCTAAAAATATTCATTGGAGGCGTCTGGCCTAAGTAGACGTATTCGCGGGATTGCTGGCGCAGGTAAAAATTGGCGCTTTCGCGGCCGCCATATGCCACCATATCCGGGTTTTTACGCGCTTCGGCCAAGTAGTCGTTGGCTATGTTTTCCGTTGCACGGCGCTGCAATTCCGGCGTCACATCCATTTTCAGGAATTCAACTTTAAAATGTTCTTTTGAGGGCCAGGGGAAAATGACCGTTTCCGGCAGGTTGATGGTATCCTGCGTCATAATCTGCACCAGCGAATAGCGATCCTGTGTGAGCGTATCGGGAATCGTAATCGTCACCGGGTCGAAACCGATGCAATTAAAGCGCACTTTATCGCCCCGCTCCACCACAATCGTAAAAAAACCGCGGTAGTCGGAATAGGTGCCCCGGCGTTTGATCGGTAAATGCACGGTGGCATAGGGAACAACCGTCCGGCGGCCATCCACTTCGGCAACGATGATGCCCGACAATTGAATAAGGTCGGGTTTTGGGCTTTCCTGAGCGTTGCCGATG
>JADJSY010000068.1 GCA_016711435.1 Lewinellaceae bacterium | reverse complement strand
GGCATTACCGGCAAAATGCACAAAGCGGGCGGCAGATTCCGAGCCAAGCAGCATCCGTTGCAGGTCGGCAGGCGTCACGTGGATTTTTGCGCGAAAGTCAAATGCCTGCCGTTTGCCGAATTGCTGCAACCCTTCGCTCACTTCTTTTACCTCACGTTCCAGTTCAAGCGCCAGGTTTTTGAACGGGTTGGCGCCCAGAAACAACAGGATCGTTTTAGAAGCCGCATCCTGCGGCGCCGGGTCGGGGAGGGTGTTTTTCAAGTCGTCCACCACACTCAACAAACGGAAAGCAATATTTTGCCGCTGTATGTTTTCCTCCTGCACGCTCAAAATGCCGTAGTTGCTGCTCCTTTTGAGGTATTCATATTCAGAACTCAGCAAAGTAGCGGGCGTATCCAGATCGGTCAGCCCGGCCAATGCGTGGGTTTTCGTCAGCGCCAGCGCTTCGTCCAGTTTGCCAAGGCTGATGAGATCGTGTATTTGCGTTTTGAAGTCTGGCATGTTGAAATCAAAATCGTATTTTGTAAAAAATCGTCTATGCAACTCGTCATCGACATTAAACATGAACAAGATCCCAAGGCTGTACCACTACTGGAACGCCTGAAGATTGCTTACACAAGTTGCCTTAAAACTAAGTGCCCTCGACAAAACCCGGCAGGTTTACTCTCTGACAAATATGCAGGCAAACTTTCAAAAAAAGCAGGAGAATCTCTTCAACAACATATCACTGAGAGTCGTAGAGAATGGGAACGCAATACCCCTAATTCACACTAAAAGGTTCCGTCCGGTTGCGCGATAAAGCCCTCGACGCATATATCAATATTTGCGCAATGACGAGGAAGATGACTATCAGCGCAGTCTCCAGGTCGGACAACAGCAGAAAACTGGCCATTGATTTTTTGGAGTGCGAAAGCATCTCCTTTCCTATCTCCGACTGAATCTGGTTCAGTTCGGCAACTTTCAATACGGCCGTTTTAAAATGCGGCACAGCATCCCGCTCATATATCTGCTGCGCCTGGGGCATGTTTCCCATACTAATCTGCTGCAAAATGGTTTGCTCCAGCCGGTCATACGCCTGCAGGTCGGACTCGAAATTCTGTAAGACGGCGGTCTCGTTTTCCAGAAAATACGTCTTTTTATATGCCGTCAGGAGTTGATGAATATCCCGGTTGCAGGAATCGATGCCTGCCTGACGACTTGTAGCGGGTGCATGTAGGGGCTGGAGGCTCTCTTTCAGCAATTCTCTTTTCCGGTACAGGTTTTCGCGGATTTCAAAAATAGAGGTAGCCGGCACCAGCCTGTCTTCGTAGATGGATAAAAAAGACTGATCCATCCGTTCCATCTGTTCTTTTTCAAAAATATTGGCGACAAAAAGCAGCAGTGCCAGCAGTACCAGCACAAACGCCATTTTTAGTTTGCTGTAACGCGACAGGAAGTAAATGCCTACAGGCAGGACCGGCAGCCTTAGGCAATTACCGGCAGGTTTTCCCTGAAAGACGCTATGCCCTTGTGTATTATATAGCGAAAAGTGCAGCCCAGCAAGTGCCCCAGCAGGCGGGTTCCCGAAAAACAACTCTTCTACAAACGGATTCGGATACACTTCCAGTACTTCTGTAACTTCCTGTGTTCCTACAGTTCCACTTTCCACGGCGCCCCGGATATGCAGCCAGGCCGGGTCGGAAAGTTGAATCGCCTTGTTGCCGCCTTCAAAAACGGGGTGATCGCCGGGCGCGTTTTGAATTGATTTGTTTTTTCATGTGGTGTGTGGTTTGGTTATTTAAATTAATTTTTCAACAGCGACCTGAGTCGCTCTATACTTTGGTTGCTAAAAGGATAATAAGGCTGACGAGTCATTACGTGCTCCATAATCGGATTTGTTCCTGCGGTTGTTTTTCCCCAATAAGTGTTTGAAACGGTTGCGGATAAAGACGCACCCAGGGTTCCGAAGGTAGATGATATTGAAAATCCCGTCCAATTTGAGCCATAACTTACGGCGCCATTTTTTCCCGATATGTCAGTGGATAGCCCGCCTGAAATCCCCAACACCCCTGGCGAGAATCCTCCCTGAAGTAGGTAAGATGCACCGGAAGTTAAACTACTGCTTCTTTGTCCTACCGGCAAATTGGTATACATAGCGTTTAATGAAAGGCCGACCGATGCGCCGGGAGAGCCTGCACCTATTTGAAACGAACTGGATTGGACATAACCTTCTCCTTTAACATAACCATACTGATAATCCAGTCCTACGCCCGGACCGAAAAAGCCACTGCCACTCACTCCGACCCCCAGGTATTGAGACGGATTACGTTTATATGCACCGTAAGCGTCTGCTAAAGGCCCAAAAATAAATTTTGCCGCGTGGTCGATAAGTGTCTCGCTGGCAAGTTGTGCAGCTACGGAAGCCATGTTGTATACATCCTTCGCTTTGTTTTTTATATGCTCATACATCATATCCGAACGGTATCCGACAACCTCTATGGTTTGATTGGGAATCGTTTTGCCGGTTTTAGCATCGACGTAGTAGCCTACATAGTCTTTTGACTCTTGTAACTTTTTCCAGAGTTCATGTACGTCCGAAACCCAGGTTTCATTGGCAGTGAACATTCCATCAGCACCAAAACTGCCTCCAAACGGCCCGGGGAATCCAAAAAAGTTTCTATCGAACTCGCTCATTCCAAATTCTTCCATCCACGCCATTACTCCGTCCATATGGTGCGTATATCCGTCATCGCTATCCCAGCCGCCGGTGGGGTCAAGGTAGGAAACCGGATTATTCCCCATCGCCAGGTAAGGCGAATGATATTGCCCCATGGGGTCGGGGTTGAACCAGCGCCCGAGGCGGCCGTCGTACTGCCGCAATTCAAAATTGCTGAATCCCGTTTCCACGTCCTTTCCTGTCCCTGATAATCAAAACGATACGGTAGAGCAGTACTGAAATTCCGTCCCGGCATGACCGAGCCGTGCGGGTAATAATCATTGAAAAGCAGCACTTCGGCAACGCCGGCATTCTGGCGGACAGTGGCGCGTACGTTGCCCAGATGATCGGTCAATTCATAAGTATAACTGTTGCTGCCTTTGTCGTAAACGCCCGCTCTGCCCATGCCGTATACCGGCAATTCCGTTTGGATGGTAGCGCCAGCCTGGGTTTCGTAAACGCTCATCAGGCTGCCTTCCGAGCCGTATACGTACCACGTACTTTTTAATTCATTTCCGCTGTTATCATATGTAACTTTTCGTTGGCGCAAGCCTGTTTCGTTGTATTCGAAGCGAAGCACGGGCGTTCCATTCGAGTGCGTAATGGCCGTCACATTACCTGCCGGGTCATAAGCGTAATTTTGATCAGCCATCACATCGGTTATCAACTGTCCGATACCATTGTAGAGGTAGTTATTAGCAGCCTGGGATTCCAGATCATCCTTGTAGGCGCCTGCAGCGGCATTGTCGGTTACGGAAGTGAGGCGATTGGGCAATGTTGCAGCGTAGTTGTAATTCAGATCGTCCATAGGCAGGGCGCCCGGTTTTCCCTGTCTTTTCAAGGTCTTTATATTGCCCGCTTTATCGTACGACATATTATTGATCCGATAGGCATTTGGTTCCGCTGTAAACGTTGGGCTGGTACCGGCAGTAGGCCCGTTCAAAGTACCGGCCCGGCTTTTCCAAAAACGGCTTCGCTTAATTGGTTCCGGGCGTCGTAGCGATACAGGTACTGGAGCATACCAGAAGGAAAGGCGGTAGAAGCCGAGGCGCCGGCAGGCAGCAATGTTTGCCAGCGCATGGCGCGGATGGCGCCGCTGAATTGCTCCTGGAACCCATCCGTTCTGTTGATAGTATTGGGGGTGTAGGTATCTATGAATGTGTTTTTTCGCACGTAGTCGCCGGTAAAATAGTCCAGCGTAAAACCGAAAACGTCCTTTTTAAATCCGGCGTGGGTTCCCGGATAGCCGTCTTTGCCGGGGTCACGGTTGGTAAGGGTGGGAGCGTTGACGCTTTTCAGCCGCCCGCTGGCAGTATATACGTAATCGAGTCCCTGAAGCGTCCCGCCCAGTTCCGTGCGTTTCAAAGCGCCGTGGAGGTAGTATTGAAGCGATTGATTCGACGTAAATACCGCATTATCCAGACTGGTTTTGACCTCAACAGGACGTTTGTTGGCATCGTACACATATTGATGTACAAAACGTTCCGCCGGCACTTCTTTTTGATAATCGATCTTGTCTAATTGGCCTTCCTTCGTGTAATAATAATTGACCGTTTTGGTACCGAGATCATTGATGGAGCGGACTACCCAAGTATTGGCGCCGTCGTCGTCGTAGCCATACCAGGAAGTTCCATAAGTATTCGAGGATTTTACAAGTTGGCCATCCGCATATCGCTGGCTATATCCTGTGAGCGTTGCTGGAAAATCGTTCTGTACCTGGTCATAAGTAAACCAACTTTGCTGTGTGCAGTGGTTGTCGTATGCGCGCCAGCCGGCTTGTGTGATATCGACCACGGTGTGAACACTGTTGGAAATGAGAGGGTTGGGATGGTCTCCAGCAGCATCATAGGGCTGAAAATGCACAACCGGGCCTGTTACTCTGAGATTGGGGTTGAATTGCCCGTTTCGACGATACGACCGGCCCGGTCTACACGGAAATAATTAAAGAGGCCGCCATCAGCCAATTGCCGGGCATTTTGTTTAAAACGCAATTTTCCTTCGGTATCGTAAATAACATGTACCTCTCCTTCATCGGGCGATATGCTTTTAATGGGCCAGCCCAATTTATTATAGGATATGCCGGAACTCAGATTTACATAATAGGGACTAGGAGTCGGATAACTGCTCAACTGTGTCGTAACACCCATTCTGATATTGGAAAAAGCGTTGTCGATCAGATTATTTGCAATTAACTGATCTCCCAGCAATCCGCTTCCCGAATTGTCGTAATGCAAACCGCGTACGGCAATATCTATCAGTCGTAATTCAACCTTCGAGTAATTGGATAAAATACTTTGCGGAACTGCGAAATGCGCATCCCAGCCCGGATAGGGGTTCACGTTTATATTGCTGGTGCAATAGCCGGTTTTGTAAATTAAACCAATAACTGGCCTGTAGGTATAGCGTACTCTTGGGAACCTCCTGGATCGGAACAGCGCGCCCGAACTGATCTGTGTCCATGGTGAAATGTCAGCTCTACTTTTCCCCAAAAATGGATCATGTCAGGATCCGTCAGATTCAAATCATAGAATTGCCTGGTTTGCACGCCGGCACTTTCTATCGCCGATATAATGGAAGCGTTATCGATCGGATCGCCACTGACGGAGACAGCATTCAAACTGCTACGCGTACTTTGACTGCCGGTTCCACCGGAGGAGCCATTGGGTTTTGATAAAGCCTGCACGGAATAAAACAGATTCTGGTCAAATCCACCCTGCGATGCAAGCGATGTGGTTTCCAATAACTGATTGACCGCCGGTCCTTTTGCAAGTATGTCATAAGTGGAATAACTATTAGTAAGCGTATTGTTTGCCAGGGGGTTGTAATTGCAATTGATAGCATGGGGAGGTACGGAGCGTACCAACTGCCCTTTCGTGTCATAAAAACTCAGGGACCAGTAATCGTAATCCAGTTCGTATGATACCGCCAGATCACTCCTTTTACCTGAATTGGCTGCGTTATAATTGAAACTGACCCGCAGGAAAAGATGCCTGTTTTGATAATTCGGCTTAAACGTCACTACCCTGTTGTTGCGGTTAAAGGTGTAGTCTGTTCCCGGGGTCAGCAATTTTCCGGTTGAAAGGTCTGTAATTTTATAATCGATCTGGGCCGTACCAGAGCCGTTGAACTGATCGCGTATCCCATGCGACCAGGCCTCTGCCGGTATGGGGAATTTCAACGTACTGTTACAAGCAGGAGGCAAATGTAGACTGACGCCTCGTTCGCCCGCATAAGACATCGTTTGCATTACCTTTTGAGTGAGCGGCTGGCCACTCAGACAAGTGGCGATCGTTTGTCCGGAAAGTGTTTGATAAACAACGGATACTTTGTTGTCGGGATCGACGCTTACGGTTTTTGTTGCCTGTAAATTTTCATTTGCAGAAAAAAGCGCGGTATTATCCTCCATGCCCAATATTGCAGAACCTTTGTAACCAGCGTAATACAGTTCCCCTGCATTGGACATGTAGTACGTTTTTGTTCGCGGCCGCTACCCGTGATACATTTTTCTTCAGGTGTTGTCACCCTTTTACCTTTCGAGGGATCGGCGTAAAATTCAACCCTGCTATAAGGAAAGCCGAAACGGGCACGTAAGGCTCGAAAGTCTTGCTGTTGCTGTAATACCATCCTGCGGAGCCCTGCGCTGTATTTTGACAGGTTGGGTTTATTTACTGACCGGAGTCGGCACCGTAGTATTGGGCTTGTCAAAATCGTCCCACGAATAATTGTTGCCCGATGCATCTTCCGTGAATTTGTCCTTATAATTCAGGGTCGTTTGAAATACCGGAGCAGTGAGCGTTTGTAAAACCGGTCGCCCGAAGGCATCAAATACGGGTTGATTAGCCAGCACATTTCCGTTCGTAATATCCAGGGATTGTTCCTGAACGGTTCTGCCGAGCGCATCCATGTACGATCTGGTTTGGCTCATGACGGCCCCATTGTTGTCATACAACTTGACGTCTGCCCAGTTGGATTGGCCGTGGCTGTTTGCTGCGATCAGCATGGCCGCTGCCAGTGATATATTCCGGAGGTATTTCATTTGGATTCGATTTAATAAGAGCGTTTGAATTTGTAGGTATTGCTCTGTTTGAGTTTCCAGCCGTCTGTAGCGGTTTCCACCCATATTTCACTGATCCGTCCTTCATTATCGTATGTATACCTGGTTGCAAAATTGTGGTAATCGAGCGTTGCAAGCATTCTTCCGGTCTTTTCATCCATGACGTTGCCGTTAAATGCCGCATCCAAAGGTCTGATGGCAAAATCATCAAAATATGCATCTCCGGCAGTGGTACCCGGGTTATATAGGTATGCCCTGAAATCATTCAACTGGCCGCCGCTCGGAACATAATCCGCAGGAACATCCACCACCAGTGTCATCAGTATCCAATCTCCTACCGTTGTATTCGAGGGGTCAGATTTCAGAATGTTTTTATATATGGACACATCGCCCCTGAAGCCAGTTTTGCTGTGACTACCATCCAAACTCACTACAAGCGATGCCGTTGCAGGACTGTTTTTATGCACCCACGCAGACACACGGTAACTCCTTCCGGGCTTAATTTCAGCGGTGAAATAGCCTGGTCCAAACACATCGGCGCCTACTTTTGCCAAAAAATTACCGGTATGCGGACTCACGCCGGCATCCCCTGCAAAGCGCATTTGCCCTTGGGTGATTTCCCCTCCAAAATGTGTAACACCGGGAGCCACCGTTTCCTGATCTTCAAAACCGCTAAAGGCAAAATCAGCGTATCGGGCATCGTTTACTTCACAAAGCGGGTATTGTTGATCATAGCCCAGTTTCACAGCGGAATACCGGTTTGATACGCCGCTTTTGGATTCCAGCAGGGCGTTTCGCCTGTTAAACAAGGTCGTTTCGCCCGTTTCCCGCCAATTGGCATCATTGGCATCGCCATTAAAAACATAGGTTTTATATGATTTCCAATCGGGCGAAGCAATCGTTTGAACAGCGTATTTATTCGCCTGATTGTCAAACCGGCGCTTCGGCAGCATTTGGCGCCAGAGCGTCTTGGAGCCCCCGATCAATTGGGGATTGCCGCTGCCGACGAGGTTATTATAGACGTCGCGCATAATTTTATCCCGGTAAACGGTGACCTTATACGGGGCGAGCAACAGATTTTTTGCGGCAGGGTTTTTCGCTTTGGTACCCATATCAGCATACCCTGCCTGCATATATGCGAAGGAGGTGTGTGTTTCCGTAATACCGGTTGTCGGATCGGTGATACGCACCCACATAGGCATACCGGTGGAAGGGTCGAATGCCAGTATTTCTTCCGTTGTACTTATTCCATCCCTGTATACCGTTTTTTTTCTGAGCCGGTTTTTACATTGCATTTTTTTAAAACTCATATTGAGCAGTAAATCCTGCACTATACAAGGCGGGTTGTAAGGGTGCCCGCCTTCGTCTTTTTAGTTGGTGGATAAACGTCTCGGTTAAGGATGGCGAAGCATCCGGACTGCCTGGGTAATACTCATAAAGTTCGGAACTGACGATATTGTCATTATTGTCAAAATGTGTAACGCTTAAGGGGCGGCCAAGTGCACCTATACATTCCCACACCGTGGTGAAGGTTTCAATTTTGGCAGTGGAGCATGGTATCAATGCGTTCGTATCGGGTGGCTCGGGGCCTATTTGACGGTATGACACGGACCGATCGTACATATTGTCAAACCTGTATTCGGATTTGCCATTGTAGGTATTCTGCAAACTTTTTGATCTTACCGTTACTTTACCGTACATCACTACTGCCGGCGGCATGCACGGATCATTGGCATAATTGCTTTTGCCTATGGTGTGCGCTTCGATCAGAGCGGTGATATCCGTTGGTTCCGAACCGGCAGCACCGTTTTCGTAAGTATATTCGTTGGTATAGGAGAGGTTGTTGTCGGGATCTTTAATGCTTATTTGTTTTACGCGTACGCCTCCGCGGGAAGCGAAAGAAGTCCTTAACGCTATATATCCCCAGCCCGGGAATTTTGGCGAATAGACGGGATTATAGGTTCCACAGCCAATGGAACTACTGATGTTCGCATACATTATATTCAACTCTACTTCACGGGTATCGGCAGTGCTGTTGCGTGGCGTCAGGGTAAGGGCCTGACCATTAAGTATGTTGCTCGGAGCGGAATTGTAAGCCCGCGCAATTGCCGTACAATTATTCCCCACGAAGCCTGTCTTGAAAGGAAGAAAAGCCTCTTTGAATTGTATACCCGGCAGCGCAAGGAAATCATCGATATCCTTGCTAACAGAAACGATGCCCGCATTGGGTTGCCAGCCGGTGCCCGGCAATACGGCGCTTTTTATCAAAAAATACCTTTTGGGAGAGACGTACCCTTTCCCGTCACTTACCTTTTCGTAAACGTCAGATTCATAATCGATCAAAATCTCTCCCCCCAGCGGCGTCGTGATCTTTTTCAAAGACCAGACATCCACGTTGTTTTTCGAGCCGGGGTTCGACATCGTACCTTCGGTCGTATAGCGCCCGCGGAATTGAAAATTGAAATCGCTCTTGTAATAGCCCCAGTAATCCGATCTGAAAGGGTTGAAATTCGGATTTTTGGATGCGTTGGACTGTGCATAATCGAATACGTATGAAGGGGCTGTGGCTTTATAATTGAGTCCGAATAATTTAACTTCTTTTAAAGTCAATTTGCCTGAATTGGCAGCATCTGAAGTGGAAGCGGCGGCGCCTTCATCGAACTTCCTGTATATTTCAGTATTGAAGTTATTACTATATATTACGGAAGTTGTTGTGAACGTATTATTGATGTTATTATGCAGCATTTTACAAAGTCCGTAATCGCCCGTTAATTCAACCGCTTCGAGCGTGGCGGCCTTTATGGGTGTTTCATTCGAATTGATATTGCCTATATGCGGCGTTACGTTCGACGGGTTGCATTTGGCCATCGAGAACCTGCTGTCGTACGGAAGCGAAGCTGTATTGGAGAACAGGAAAAGGTTTTCGTTCCGAACCAGCACGATCCTGCTTAACCTCAGCAAGGGCGTAATGGTATTGGTTGCCTCTTTTTCGGCATGCGCATCCAGTCGGATCTCTTTTATAAACAGCGCGCTGTGCGTAGCCGTTTGAATCGATTTCAGGTAGTAAACCTGCATTTGTCCTGTGCTGACGGTACCTTCCCGTTTGTATTGCTGCAACTGATAATCTGGATAGCGGTAATTGGACGGTTCCCGTTTGTTGTACTGATTCGGATTGTAATTGAAAAAAGGCGTTTTCCAGCGAAAATCATTGGTCCATTTTCCGTAATTATAGGCTATCCAGTAGCCCGTATCGCCCGTATCCACGATACCGTTGTTATTTGCATCCACGTAATCGACGCCGGTAACCGCCGTCAATTTCCACGAAACAGCGTACCGATTTCTCTTAATGATCTCTTTCTTATCCTCTGTATTATCGAGATTAAAGGTATTGTCTAAAAAAAAGGATGTAATTTTTTCATTCTCCAGCATATATACGGGTAGAGAATAATGATAAACCCTGCCCTCAGGCGTTGTGATCCGGAATGCGCCGATACCATCGGGATCGAATTCGGCAGCCGGTCTTTTTATACCCGTCGTAATTCGATAATCCTTGAATCCGGCAGAACCGGCATTAATAACAGTGTTGGTGAAATATTCCACATACGTCCCGGTATTGATCCGGTTGGTCGACGGATCGTATTGTAAGGGGGAAGACGACGTGTTGTTTGCTCCCCAATAGGTACCTAATACCTGCGCTATGTTGTGTTGATTAATATCGTCATCAAAATAAAAATGAACTTGCTTCGAACCGTCAAAGGTATATACCGGGTAATGAATATAGGGATCTTCTCGCGACTGGTCTCCTATATGATAACCGCCCCAGGCATATATTTTCGGCGACATACTTCCACCTATGCCCGGTCCTGAAACATGATACGTATCGTAGTCCGGAAAGGAAAACCCAGCGCCTGCAGGCAACTTGTATTCCGATGTTGCCACATCCATTTTGTTTTCCCTTTTAGTATAATCTCTGTCGTTTTTGAAATATAGAGGTCCGAAAAAATAAGAATCCTCGG
Source organism: Lewinellaceae bacterium (assembly GCA_016711435.1). Classification (GTDB taxonomy): domain Bacteria; phylum Bacteroidota; class Bacteroidia; order Chitinophagales; family Saprospiraceae; genus M3007. The sequence goes on along the minus strand of JADJSY010000068.1, from coordinate 27,050 downwards.
TCACCTGATTGGTCAGAGTAGGCAGGACACCGGAAAAAATCCACAGCACTTGTGCAGAATTGGAAGTGATCGTGGTGATTCTTTTCCCATTCCAGTCATCCGAAACACCTCGTGGATAATGCGATATTTCCCCAGGCTCATAACCCCAACCCAGGCCGAGCCAGGAAGCCTGTTCGTCCATCCGGATTCCCCCGCTATAGTTAAAAGTGATGGGCGCCTGTTCTCCATTCGGTCCCGGAACGGTCACAATGGGTAACGCAACTTAAAATCGCCTGTGAGCAGGTCCACCATTGAATTTGCCGACTGTGAAACCGGACTATTCTGGGCATAAGAAGCAGGAAGGGTAAAAAAATAAAGTAAGCAACAGACAAGAGGGTACCTGAATTGCGGGAAAGAAGCAAAGTAGAAAAAGACAGGCCAAACCCTTGACAAAGCAATTTGGATGTTTTCATTTAAGGGTAAATTTAGTTTTGAGTATACAATTACAGACAAAACTAAATTTTAATCCTTTAAAATTAACACAATTATTTATTTTTTCTTTTTCAAATATCCACCACTTCCCCCAACACCGGAATATCCACCGCTTTAAACCCTTTTCCAGCAAATAATCGCGCCATTTTTCCTGCCGGTCGAGGGTACCGTGTACGAGCCATATTTTCTGGCAGGTCCCCTTCTGGTTGTTCAAGAAATCGGCCATTTCGCCGCGGTCGCCGTGGGCGGAAAAGGAATCCATCGTTTCTACATCGGCCAGCACCTGTTTGAACTGGCCCATGATGTGCATACTTTTCGCGCCTTCGCGCAAACGCCCGCCAGGCGTATTGGGGGCGCAATAACCCACAATGAGGAACGTATTCCGTTTGTTTTCAATGTTGTTTAGCAGGTGGTGGCGTATACGGCCTGCGTTCATCATACCGGAAGCCGAAATAATGATACAGGGCTGGCGGCTTTCGTTGAGTTGCTTGGAAGCCTCTACGCTGCGCAGATAAAACAGGTCGTTGAAACCGAAAGGGTTTTCATTTTCCAGCATATAACGGTGTACATCGGCGTCGAAACACTCCGGGTGATTGACGAACACCTCCGTCGCATTCACCGCTAAAGGGCTGTCCACATACACCGGCACTTTAGGCAGCCGCCCGGCATGCCAGAGTTGGTCGAGCATGTAAACGATCTCCTGCGTACGACCGACTGAAAAAGCGGGAATGATGAGTTTACCTTTTTTTTCGATACAGGTTTCGTGTACGATGCGCAGAAAATGTTCGATCTCGTTCGGCGCCGCTTCGTGGTCGCGGTCGCCGTATGTGCTTTCACAAATAATGTAATCGGCATCCGGCATAGGTAGCGGATCGTCTAATATAGTTCTGTGGGGCCGGCCAATGTCCCCGGTAAAAGCAAGCCGGATGGTGCGGTCGCCTTCCTTAATTTCCAGATTGACGGAAGCGCTGCCCAGGATATGCCCGGCATCGCGGTACATCACCCGCACATTGGGTGGATATAAAACCATTGTTCGTAACTATAACTGACAAACTGGCCCATCGTCCGGCTCACGTCTTCCATTTCATACAGCGGCGCGCGTTCCGGCTCGTCAAAACCCTTTTTGCGGTTGTAGCGCTCCGTGTCCGATTCCTGTATTTTGGCGCTGTCCATCAGCATCAGCGCGCAGAGGTCGCGGGTAGCGTGGGTGCTGTATATTTTGCCCTGAAAACCGTCGCGCACCAATTTGGGTACACGCCCGGTATGGTCGATGTGCGCATGGCTCAACACCAGACATTTGATCTCCTTCGGATCAAACAGCCATTTTTCATTAAATCCGGTGAGCGGGCTGTCGTCGCCAGCGCGCCCATCGTCGTCGCCGCCCTGGTACAATCCGCAATCGAGCAGGATTTGGGTACCGTCGTCCAGTATCAGCAGGTGCGCCGAACCGGTTACTTCACGGGCTGCACCACAAAATTTGATTTTCATATCTCGTTATTAGTTATTGGTTATTGGTGTCAATGGGCTTTGTTGACTTTTTGTTGTGCGGGAAAAGGTTTGAAAAGAGGCTAAAAGTAGCGCCTTTGGAATTTTGGTTGTCTTCAGTAAATGTCGGTATCTTTGTAAGCATGATTGCTTATCAAAATATTTATGACAGCCTGGCTGATTTTATGGCTGCACTGGACCCAGCCAAGGTACTTGCCTTTCATGCGCCTGCTCATATACAAGCACGCGTAGAGGTGCTCTTAGAAAAAAGCAGCAGGACGGCTTAACGCCCGTTGAAAAAGAAGAATTAAATCATTACTTTATTTTAGAACATATCGTGCGACTGGCTAAGTCCCGCGCAAGACTCCGTATGACACAAATACAGGCATGACAGTGATTGACCTCAATATATATCATTCGGAACGTAATGACTTCACCGGGTTCGCCAACGCCGCCCGCACACTCTGAAAACTCACTGTCAAAAACGCTATGGCTACCGCCGCCAAACCCGCCGCTACAAACATCCACCATTGCAGATCGATGCGGTAGGCGAAATCGGCCAGCCATTGGTTCATCGCCCACCAGGCAATCGGCGATGCAATAAAAATCGCCACAACGACCAGTTTTAGAAAGTCTTTTGCCAACATGCCCGTGATGCCGGCCACCGAGGCGCCCAGCACCTTGCGGATGCCGATTTCCTTCATGCGCCGCTCGGCCATGAAGGTTACGAGGCCAAACAACCCCAAACAGGCCACCAAAATGGCAAACCCCGAAAAAAACGACATCAACGAACCCATACGCTGTTCGGTGCGGTAGAGCGCGTCGTATTGTTCGTCGAGAAAGATGCAATTGAAAGGGCGCATGGGCGCCACCGATTTCCACACGTTTTCCACTTGCGACAGCACCTTCGCCATGTCCTGTCCCTTGCCGACCCGCACCAGTGCCGAGGCAAAGTGAAGCAATCCCGGTTCGTTGAAAAGCACAACCGGTTCCACTTTCCCCCGGAGCGAAGCGGTATGAAAATCGGCCACCACGCCTACGATGGTGCCCGGCCCGCGCTGCGCCGAGTTGCCGAGCAAGCATTTCCGCCCGACCACTTCCTCTGCCGTGAGGTTATAATGCCGCAAAAAGGCTTCATTGACCATGAATTCGTTGATGGTGCTGTCGCCCCGAATTTTTGTGGGGTCGAAATTGCGCCCTGCAAGCAATTGAATACCAAGTGTTTGCAAATAATAGACATCGGCGGCAATGCCCCCCACCATGTGCCAGTCGCTACCGTCGGCAGGGTTGGGGTCGAGCGAAAAACCGTTGCCGATGACGGTCTCGAACGGCGAACGCCCGGCGCGTGCCACCGATTCGACACCGCTCAATGCCCGCAGCCGTTCGCAAAAAGGCTCAAGACGGCTTAACAATTCAACATTGCCCCGCAAAAGGATAACTTGCTCTTTGTCCAGGCCGAGTTTTTTCGTTTGCATAAAATCGAGTTGCGCGCGCACAACGATGACGCCGACAATCAGCATGGTCGAAATGGCAAATTGGCAAATAACCAGCCCCCGGCGCAGCGTCATTCCAACCATGCTTTGCTGGACCGACTGCCCTTTCAGGACGGTCATCGGCCTGAAACGCGCCAACATGAAGGCCGGGTAAAGTCCGGCCAACACGGAAAGCAGCAACCAGCCCGCCCCGATTCCTGCCAAAAATCGCGCTTCCAACAACCGGAACTGGATTTCCTGAGCGAGCAAAGCATTCAACGTCGGCAAAAACGCCCGCGCCAAACCGACCGAAATCAGCACCGCCGGCAGCAACAACAAAAACGATTCGCTCAAAAACTGCCACATCAATTGCCCCCTTTGCGCTCCGACTGCTTTGCGAATGCCCACTTCTTTGGCTCGCATCGAGGCGCGGGCAGTGGTCAGGTTGACATAATTGACGCAGGCCATCCCCAAAATCAGCGCAGCGACCACCCCGAAAATGCCGAGGTAACTGCGGTCAGTGATGCGGAGTTGATTGGAAAAGTTGAACGCTTGCGTGTTGAAATGCACCGCTGTGAGCGGCTCCAGCGGCAGGTGCAGGGTGTTTTGGTCGGGGTCGGCTTCGGGGTTGACCCATTTTTCAATTTTCGCGGCGAGGGCTGCGGGGTCCGTGCCGGGGCGCAACAGCAGCCATGTGGTATAGTTGGGGTTGTTCCATTCTACCTTGTTTTCTGCGGCAGCGAAATCGTCGAGACTGTAATGCGAGGTCAAAAAATTGAACGAGAAGTGCGAATTGGCTGGTATGTTTTCCACGACCGCCACGATTTCGTAGTCTTTTTTGTTATTGAAATTGAGTTGTTTGCCCAGCGGCGAAACGTTTCCGAAGTATTTGTGCGCCATTTTCTCCGTGATGACGAGCGTGTTGGGGCGGCTCAACGCGGTGGAAAGATCGCCTTGCACGGCTTTGAAATCCAGCACGTTGAAAAAATTGGGGTCGGCGTAACAAAAGCCCGATTCGTCGAACATGGTTTCGCCGTGCCGGATGGTGCGGGGCCGCCATTCGCTCGAAAACCGCGTAGCGTCCTCGATTTCCGGGAACTGGTTTTTCAATTGGGGCGCTACAAAAACGGGCACGGAAGGCGACACCGTTTGCTTGCCGCCCATCATGACATCATAGTTGATGCGGTAAATACGCTCTTTTTTGCTGTGAAACCCATCGAAACTCAGTTCGTGGCTGATGTACAGCACGATGAGCAGGCAAGAGACCAGGCCGATACTCAACCCGGCGAGATTAATCAGCGTGTAGCCGCCGTTGGTTTTGAGCGCTCGAAAAGCGAGGAGCAGATTGTTTTTTAGCATCGTCCCGAATTTTTTAGTTCGTCGAAAATCAATGTTTTGAAACTGTACAATCACTCGCTCCGCAAACTTTTCACCGGGTTAGCCAACGCCGCCCGCACACTCTGAATGGCGACCGTCAAAAACGCGATCAGCACCGCCGCCGCGCCTGCCGCCACAAACATCCACCACTGAATATCAATGCGGTAGGCAAAATCCGAGAGCCAGCGTTGCATGAAATAATAGGCAAGGGGCGAGGCAATGATGATAGCGACGACAACGAGTTTCAAAAAGCCTTTGGCCAAAAGACCGGTGATGCCCGCGACCGAGGCCCCGAGTACTTTTCGGATGCCGATTTCTTTTACTTTTGATTCAATAGTGAAAGAAACCAACCCAAATAAGCCCAAGCAGGCAATAAATATGGCCCATAAGGATGCCGCCACAAACAACCACGAGTATTGCTGTTCGCTGAGGTATGCTTTTTGAAAATTATCGTCGGCAAAGAAATATTCAAATGGATTTCCACTAAAATACTGCCCATATATTTTTTCTATGGCGGAGATTTTTGCTGGCAAATCGTTGGCCGTAAGCCTTACGGTAAAGTAGGCACTGTTGTTTTGCGGATAGTACAAGATTGGCTCAATCGGTTTTTGCAAACTCGTATGGTGGTAATCTTTCACCACGCCTACTATGTCTAGGTATCGCTCGTCCCATTTTATTTTTGTCGTGAGGGCCTCTTCTGCTGTTAATCCCAGCGATGCGAGGGCTTTTTCATTGACCAAAATTTTGCTATTGTCATTCCATTCTATATTGCATTCGGCACCAGTGAAATTGCGCCCTGCACGCAATTGCAATCCATATACATCCAAGAATCGCTCGCCGATGATGGCAAAATTGTATGATTTTTCCTCGTCATTGGGCTTAGATTTTGGGGAGGTAAACCCAGCGGTAGCAAAATTATAACCCTCACTTGGCACACTACCCGTTGCACAATAATCCTGTACAAAATTCTGGGTGGCGATGGCGTTCCCAAACCCTGTTTTTCTAAATTTGTAAGTGCTATCTCGACCTATTTCTGGCCCTCTGATCACCAGCAATTGCTCGGTATTGATGCCCAATTCTTTGTTTTGCATGTATTTTAATTGGCTGTATATCACTACTGTAAATAAGATCAATACCGTAGAAATGCCAAATTGTGCCACCACCAATGTTTGGCGCAACCGCAACCCACTGACGGATTTAGTCAGTTTGCCTCTTAGGGTTTCTACCGGATTGTAGCGTGCAATGGCATTGGCTGTAAAAGCACCAGATAAAAGCGAGCCTAAGAACAACGCACCCAAACCATAAAGCCAGACATGGGTTTGGAATAGTGCGGACAGGTCAAGGGTTTTGCCGATGACATGGTTGAAAAGCGGTTGAAATGCAACAGTTAATAAAACTGCCAAGGCTATGGCCAGTACGTTGACCACCAGTGTCTCGCTCAGAAACTGGGCAATCAATGTGCCTTTACTTGCTCCGATAGCCTTCCGAACGCCCACTTCTTTGGCTCGGCGGAGGGCATTGGCGGTGCTTAGATTGACGTAGTTAAACCAAGCAATGAGCAGGATCAAGAATCCAATACCGGCCAGCATGTAAACGTACCGAACATTGCCTGTGTGGAACAAATTGTCGCTAAAACTAACTGCCAAATGTGTTTCCCCAAATGCTTGAAGTCGGAAGGACACCGCATCTTTTTCAGGTTGGAGGTTGCGACGCAAGGCAGTCAATTTTTGCTCCAATGCCACCGGATCCGAATGCTGGTCGAGCAGGAAAAACATATTGGTGAATTGAGCATCCAGATTATCCAACCTAGCCCAGCCGTTTTCGTTCAGGTTGGCTTCGTTTTTCAAGGTTTCCAAGGAAAAAACCATGTCAAAGCGGATATCCGAATTTTCACCCATGTCTTCAAAAACGCCTCCTACGATGTAGCGATGGTTTCCAAATTGATTATATAAAATCAAAGGGTTTCCCAAGGAGTTTTCTTGCCCAAAATATTTTATAGCATACGATTTTGAAATAAAAACCACATCGGGCTGCTTTAATGCGGAAGCATCTCCTTGAATCACAGGGAAACTGAAGAACTCAAAGAAATTGCCTTCTCCATAGCAGACATTCTTCTCCCGATAAGATAGGTTTTTCGACTCATTTTTGACAATCCCTTGGCCAATCCCATCCCCAAATCGGCAAAATGCCTTGATTTCAGGGAAATTTTCCATTGATTTTGTTCCCCAACCAGGTTCTACCTCCGGCCATGATTTCCCATCTGAACTTTGGCACAAAACACGGTACATCTGAGGTAGTTTCGTGTGAAACCGATTGACACTTTGCTCCAAACTAACGTATTGTAGCATCAAAGCAAAGGCAGTAATACCCAAAGCCAACCCAGCAATATTGAGCGCACTATACATACGGCGGCTGCTTAGGCTGCGCCATGCCATTTTGAAATGATTAAATATCATAATTTTATTCAGATTTTAAAGATTTGGCTGGATCGGCTAGTGCGGCTTTCATGGCCTGTCCACCCACCGTTACCAATGCGATGACCATTGCTGCCGCGCCCGCCAGTACGAACATCCACCATTCCATCTCGATGCGGTAAGCAAAATCGGAGAGCCATTTATTCATCGCCCACCAGGCGACGGGCGAGGCAATGAAGAGGCCGATTACCACCAATTTCAGGAAGTCGCGGGTCAGTAGTCCGGTGATGCTGCCCAGGCTCGCGCCCAGCACTTTGCGGATGCCGATTTCCTTACGCCGCCGCTCGGCAGCAAAGGTAGCCAGGCCGAACAAACCCAGGCAGGCAATGAAGATCGCCCCGCCCGCCGAAGCGGTCAGGATTTTTTGCCGGCGCACGTCCTCCCGGTAAAACAAGGCCCACTGCTCGTTCAGGAAATGCCACTCGAACTGATGGCCGGGATCGGTGGCGCGGAGGACTTCTTCCAGACGGGGCAGCACTGCCTGCGCATTGGCCGCCTGTATGCGCACCGTAAAATAGTCGATGGCATGCACCGGATTGCGGCGGGCGCCCAGTACCAGGGGCGCAATTTTTTCGCGTAAGCTGCGGAAGTGAAAATCGCGCACGATGCCGACCACCTGGGCCTTAAACGGTTGGTCCATGGGGTAATTGGTACCGGAAAAGATCGCCGAAGGGATGGTGATCCATTGCCCACTGGGTTCGGTGATGCCCAGCAGGGCGGCGGCGCTTTCATTGAGCATGACCGCCGCAGAATCTGTTCCGTTGGGTTCAAAATTGCGCCCCGACAACAATGGCACCTGGTAGGTGTTCAGGAAATCCTCATCCGCCAGGATCAACGAGGCGGTTTTCGTTTCGGCATGCAGGTCCGCACCTTCCCGGCTGACGACTACCTGCGGCAGAACCTTCCATTCGCCTGGCACTCTGGAAGTTACGCTGACCGCTTCTACGCCCGGAATTTGGGCGTAGCCCGCCTTAACTGTCTGAAAATCGCGCCGCACCTTGCCGCTGTTGATGTCCACGACCACCAATTGGTCGCGGGTAAAGCCGAGGTCTTTATTTTCCAGAAAGCGCATCTGCCGCCAGACAATGCCAGTGGCAATCATCAGCAGGGCAGACAGACCAAACTGGGCTACTACCAGGCCTTTGCGCAGGGAAAACTCCCACCAGTTGCCGGGCAGTATGTTTTTGAACAAGATCGTGGGCCGCAGCCGCGCCAGGTACATGGCCGGATAAATACCCGCCAACAGGCCCACCAACAAAGCGGTTCCCGCCGCACTCGCCCAGATCGTCGGATCGGTAGAAGCGTTGAGCATCAAGGCTTTACCGGCAAATTCATTGAAAGCGGGGAGTATCAATTGTAGTGAAACCACCGCCAGTACGAAGGCGGCGGTCACCAGCAAATAGGTCTCGGTCAAAAACTGCCCGATCATGTGCCTTTGTCCGGCGCCCACCACTTTGCGCACGCCCACTTCCTTGCCCCGTCCGGCGGCACGGGCCGTGGTCAGGTTGATGTAGTTGATGCAGGCAATGCCCAGCAAAAACAGCGCGACCAGCGTCAGCACGGTCACGTAGGCGGCGTTCGCCATACGGTCGCTCAGCCCTTCGATACCCGTTCCCTTGAAATGGATGTCGCGCATCGGCAACAGGCTGTGGTGGCGTTTCTGGGTCTGGCCGGCCGGCGTATTGGCAGCGATCAGGGTGTTGAGTTTCGTCTCCACCGCAGCGGGGTTGGCGTCCGGTTGCAGCAGCACCCAGGTCGGAAAGTTGTTAGACGTCCAGTCGCCCACTTTCGCCTCCTGGAACCGCTCGTCCTCATCATAGGTGGCCGTCGAGACCGCCAGATTAAAATGAATGGACGAGTTCTTGGGGAAATCTTCCAGTACGCCGGTCACCGTAAGCGGTTGGTAGTCTTCGACAGTCAGTGCTTTGCCCAACACCTGGTCGGTGCCAAACAGGCGGCGGGCAAATTCACGGGTCAGCACCACCGAATTGGGGGCCACGAACGCCGTCTTTGGATCGCCCAATAGCCATTGAAAATCAAATACTTGTCCAAAAGAGCCGTCGGCGTGCCAGATGACTTCGTGGAATGCTTGCTTGGGATCGGTGGTATACACGTTGGAGCGCCCGGAAGCCCCGATCTTCACCACTTCGGCGATTTCCGGCAGGTCTTGTTTGCCCCGTTCGGCGGCCAGATAGGAAGTGGCGGCCACCCGCGTTGTTTTGCCGTCCGCATCGGTCTTTTCTTCCACCAGCCGGTAAATCCGGTCGACCTTGGTGTGCAGGGCATCGAAACGCAGTTCGTCGGTGATGTACAAGCCGAGCAACAAAAACCCGGCAAAACCGACGGTTAAACCGGCGAGGTTGAGGGAGGTGTACAATCCGTTGCGGCGGAAATTGCGGAAGGCGGTTCGGATGAAATTTTTTAGCATGGCCTTGTGTTTGGAATAATCTGTCCAAGGAACGCGCCGAAAGTATAACTATTTGACTATCAGTCGTTTGATTTCTTTTTTTATCGACAACTTGTCCGAAGTTGAACGGTGGTGTTCGGATTCGAACATAATTATAAAACCTTCCTATTGTCAAACCAAAAGCCTTATTTCTGTAGGGGCGGCCCTTGTGGCCGCCCGGATTCCCGAGCGTTTTTAAGGTTCCAGACAATAGTGCCCAGAGCCTCGCGCAAGCAGCACGAAAAGAGAAGTCCCGCCGAAACCATTTCGACGGGACTTCCCAATGTGTTCCACATCAAAGTGGAAATTGTACTAAGTCTTACTTCACAATCACCACCTGTTTGCCCACAATAGACTTACCGTTGGTCATGTGCAGGGTATAAACGCCCGGCTGCACGTTGCCCACCTGCAGGGTAGCGCGGTCCTGGATGTTCAGGTTGCTGGTGAGCACTTTCTGGCCTTTTTGATTGAACAACGTCACTTGTACGTCACCTTTCAATTCCTGTGCAGTCACGGTAATGTTCAGCACGTCTTTCGCCGGGTTTGGCGCGATGCTGATGCTGTTGCCGTCCAGCAGATTAGTGGTGGAAGACGGTTCCGTAAATGCGTATTCGCCGGTGGCAGTGTTGAGGGTAACACGGTAGGTGCCTGCTATGACCAGAATATTCATGCCTTCCTGGGTACCGATACCGGTCGGGGAACGCTGGATTACCCCAGTTGACAGTCCAGGCATTTTCAGCGCGGAACTTTGCTTCACCGGTAAAAAGGTCGACAGTAGGAATAAACCAGAAAGATTCGTCTACCAAATCTTTCGTCATTTGCACATCGTTTGTGTTCCACTCCATGGTCGGAGTAGCGGTACCCACGAGGCCGACGGAAGAAAAGATGATCAGTTCCTCGAAAGAGTACGCGCCGGTAGTCGAGTTGAATGTAACTTTATACTCACCTGCCGGAATCGGAATCTCGGCGCCATCTTGTGTGCCAATACCGGATGGGAAATCGCCGGCGCCCCAGTTGACGGCCCAGTCATTGTCAGCCCTGAATTTTGCCAGGCCATCTGTCAGGATAATACGCAGTCTCCAGACCGCCGGGTCTGTAGGGTCTTGTTCCATATCCGTATCATCCGTTCCCAGCCACCCGATGGCGTAGCATCGCCGATGATACCAACGGTAGAGTAGGTGATGATCGGGAGGAAGGAGTACTCAAAAGTCTCTGTGTTGAAGGTCACTAAGTAGGTACCTGAGTCGATTGGAATATTATCGTTGCTATTTGGCACACCAACACCTGTTGGAAAATCTGTTCCGCCCCAGTTTATAGTCCAGGCGCCGTTGGCCCTGAATTTAGCTTCGCCGTCAACCAGGTCGACATTAGCTTTCCAGATATTCGGATCGGCATTATCTTTGGTCAGATAGGTATCCTCGGTCCAGCCGCCCGGCGTAGCGCTTCCAATGATACTGATCGAGCTGAACGCGATCACTTCTTCAAAAGAATAAGCGCCCGTGGATTTGTCAAAATTGACCTCGTAATTTCCCGTAGCAGGAATCGGGATATCCATACCGTCCTGTGTGCCGACACCGGATGGGAAATCAGTAGAACCCCAGTTGACTGCCCAGGCATCATTGGCCCTGAATTTCGCTTTCCCAATTACTAAGGGAAGCGTCCGGAAATACTTGTTGGTATCCGTAGGATCCTGGAACAAGTTGGTATCATCCGCCCAACCGCCTGGTGTGGCGTCACCGATAATTCCGATCGCAGAAGCGACCGTAAAGTTGTAGGCGCCTGTCTGCGAATTGAACGTAATGGTAAAATCACCTGCCGCAGGAATTGGAATGTCGTCCCCATCCTGAGTACCGATACCGGACGGGAAATCAGCAGCCCCCCAGTTGATCGGCCAGTCATCATCCTGTCTGAATTTTACAGCGCCAGCTGTGAGGTGTATCTCCAGAGACCACAAGTGAGCGCTGTCGACATTCTGTACCAAGTTGGTATCAGGGTTGCGTGTGGCACGCCCGATGAGTCCGATAGAATGGCTAAAACCGGAACTCAGCAAAGCGCCGAAAAGGAGAGAAAAAAGTAATCGTAACTTCATCTTTATGAGTATTTAAAAATTATTAAATTAAAACTTCGTGTAAGAGAGTCACAAAGTTAATTTGTTTTTTAATTTTGAAAATATAAGCGTTGGAAAAATTTATGTAAATCAACGACACTGTTGTCCTTTTTTAAATTTTGCAGTAGTTTTGCGCCTTTAATTTGCATACCCTATTTACGATGGTTTTTGGCAATGTTTATTCCGCAAACGTTTGCGGAATATATATATCGTGCAAAAACGTCCGATCACAAATATTTGTCTCTTTTTAGTGTAAAAACAACACAAAGGATATGCAGGGCGATAATTCTTTTTCAGAAAATTATTATCAGCGTTGAATATGACATATATCATCCTCTGACAGCCTGCTTCACCCCAATATTCACGTTGAAAAGAGGAGTCGTAGAATATTTGAACGTTAAAAAATATTGGTTTTACAGTCAACGCAAAGTGGTTTTGAAAGTAAGGCAAGTGCAAGTGCCTGAAAGCGAAGACTTCAAACCATCAAACTATTTCAAACCACACAAACCAGACTATAATCCTCGTCCATTTTATTTTCAATAAAATTTTGAACCACATTCGTATGGAGCTTTTTACCAAAAGTGTAACCCGGGTTGTCCTGCTCATGCTATGCCTGATGGGAGCGCATGTCGCAGCAGACGCCCAAAGAATTATTACGGGGGTAGTAAAGACCGGGAGACCGGCGAGCCCCTGATTGGTGTCACGATCCTCGAAAAGGAGGTCAGAACCAATGGCACATCTACCGACTATGACGGAAAGTTCCGGCTTCGGGTAGGCGACAATTCAAGCGCTTTGCTCTTGAACTACACGGGCTATGAAAGCGCCGAACAAAGCATCGTTGGAACCAACGAAGTAACGATTACGCTGGCTTCGGGAAAAGCCTTAGAGGAAGTGCTCGTTATCGGGTACGGTACGGTCAAAAGGGAAGATGCCACCGGTCTGGTACAATCGGTCACCACCGAGCGTTTCAACAAAGGCGCTATCACCGGCCCGCAGGAACTCCTGGCTGGTAAAATCGCCGGCGTTGCCATTATTACAGATGCGGCACCCGGCGGCGGCGCCAAAATCAGGGTGCGGGGCGAATCCTCGCTTTCCGCATCCAATGACCCGCTCATCGTGATCGACGGTGTTCCGCTGGATAATGGCGGCGTTTCCGGCAACCGCAACCCGCTGAACATTATCAATCCGAACGACATCGAGTCGTTCACGGTGTTGAAAGACGCTTCGGCAGCAGCCATTTACGGCAACCGTGCTTCCGGCGGCGTTATCATCATTACCACCAAAAAAGGTAAACTGGGTAAAAAAATCTCGGTCGGCTACAACGGCAACGTTTCGGTCGGTCAAACCGCCAACCGGGTGGATGTACTGGACGCAGATGAGTTCAGATCTGTTATTGTTTCCCGATTCACCAATCCGGATCCGAACCAGCCACCACACCCTGCTCTTAGTTTGATGGGCAATACTAAAACCGACTGGCAGGATGAAATTTATCAGACCGCCATCGGTACGGATCACAACCTGAGTGTATCCGGCGGTTTCGGCGTGGTACCTTACCGCGTTTCGCTCGGTTACACCAAAAAGAACGGGATGCTGCGCACAGATGAATTCAGCCGTTATTCTTCGGCCATCAACCTGAATCCCAAGTTCCTGAACAACCGCCTGCAGTTCAACCTGCACTTCAAAGGCATGTTGTCCGACAACCACTTTGCCGACCGGGGCGCTATCGGCAATGCGCTCAGTTTCGACCCGACCAAGCCGGTAAGAGACAGCAGCAGCACCCGTTACGGCGGCTTTACGGCCTGGACGATTGCCAATGGCAACCCGAATAGCCTGGCGCCTGCCAATCCATTGGCATTGCTGGAGTTAAGAGACGATAATTCTACGGTGAAACAATACATTACCAATGCATCGGTGGATTATCGCTTCGCTTTCCTACCCGAACTCCGGGCCAACCTGAACCTCGGATATGACCATTCGCACGGGGAAGGAACGATTGTGGTGCCTAATTACGCCTCCTTTGCATTCGATGCCCTGAACGGCGGCGGCGTTAATAATTTTTACGAGCAAACAAAGACAAACTCCCTGCTGGAAGCCTACCTGAACTACAAAAAATCGTTCGGCGTTCACGGCCTCGAAGTGATGGGCGGTTACTCCTGGCAACATTTTGAAGTAGACAACTATTTCAAAAATACGGATACTGCCGGCACACCGGCTGAAACAACGGAAGGCAGCGACCCGGCTGAGTATTTCTTAATATCGTTGTTTGGCAGGCTTAATTACGACTATAAAGGGAAAATCCTATTCACCGGTTCGCTTAGAAGAGACGGAACGTCCAGATTCGATCCACAGTACCGCTACGGTTTGTTCCCGGCTGCCGCTTTGGCGTTCAAACTGATCGACAACGATAACAAATACCTGAGCAACCTGAAACTCAGAACGAGCTGGGGCGTCACGGGCCAGCAGGATATCGGCGACTATTACGCCTATCTGGCGCGTTATCAGATCGGCCAGAACAACGCACAATACCAGTTCGGAAATGAATTTGTCACCACCCTCCGGCCCAATGGTTATGTAGCGGATATTAAATGGGAAGAAACGACCACCTACAATGCAGGGCTTGACTTTTCTATCGTAAAAAATCGCCTTTCCGGCTCTTTGGACGTGTATCAAAGAAATACGAAAGACTTGTTGAATTACATTCCTTTTGCAGCATTGTCCAACCTGACCAATTTTGCTACGGACAACATCGGTACTATGGAAACAAAAGGCGTCGAGTTGAGTCTCAATTTCTCGCCTGTGGTAACCGACAAAATCCTGTGGGAATTGAGCACCAATTTTGCCTACAACAGTTCAAAAATCACTAAACTGACCACCAGCGACGACCCAACTTACAAGGGCGTATTTACCGGTGGTATTGCCGGTGGCGTGGGTAGTAATATCCAGATTCACAGCGTAGGATATTTCCCGAGTTCTTTTTATGTTTTTGAACAAAAATATGACGAAAACGGTAATATCCTGGAAGGCCAGTTTGTCGATACGAACAATGACGGCATCGTGAATGACGACGACAAATACCGTTACGAACAACCCGCGCCTATCTACACGATCGGCCTTACGAACAACCTGGGTATCGGCAATTTCAACCTGTCTTTCGCAGGCCGGGCGCACCTGGGCAACTATGTGTACAACAACGTTCAAACGGATATGGGCTACCTGAACAGGTTGTACGGATCAACGAGAGTGCTGTGGAATATAAACCAGTCGGCAGTCGACCTGAACGTTGTCGACCAGGCCAAACTCACGTTCAGCGACCACTTCGTTACCAAAGCCGCTTTTTCCGGCTCGACCACATCACGGCGGGTTACAACTTTAAAAACGTGATTGGCAGCGCGCTCCTGAATGTGTTTGTTACCGTGCAAAACCCCTTGGTCATCACGCCTTACAAAGGGCTTGACCCGGAAATCGGAAACGGCATCGACAACACTACTTATCCAAGACCACGGACTTACCTCCTCGGCTTCAGTGTTAATTTCTAAACAACAAAACACAAGAAATATGAAATCGTACATAAAAATATGCAGCTTATTGATCCTCTTTTTTATCGGATCAACCGGATGCTTCAAAGACCTGGATACCATTCCACTCGATCCGGATATCCTGACCGCAGCATCCGTTTACAAAGACCCGCAGGCCTACAAGCAGGTGCTGGCTAAATTATATGCAGGTTTCGCAGTGTCCGGGCAACAAGGCCCGGCCGGCCAGGCTGACATTTCCGGTATCGACGAGGGTTTCGGTCAGTACCTCCGCGGATACTGGTACCACCAGGAACTCACCACCGACGAATCTGTCATCGGTTGGAATGACCAGACGATCAAGGATTTTCATTCGCAGACCTGGACTTCCGGCGATGCTTTCACGTATGCTTTTTACAGCAGGGTATTTTACCAGATTGCATTAGCCAATGAATATCTGCGAGAAACGACTGATGCAAAATTAGACAGCCGCGGCGTAGACGCCACTTTGAAAGCGCAAATACAGCAGTACCGCGCCGAAGCGCGCTTCCTGCGTGCGCTCAGCTACTATCATGCTTTGGATATTTTCAGAAATCCGCCTTTCGCGCTCGAAGATGCAGTAGTCGGCGGTGCTCCGCCCAAACAAACCACCGGCAGCGAACTATTCAATTTCATTGAAGTGGAATTGTTGGAGATAGAACCTGTTCTGGCAGCGCCGAGAACCAACGAGTACGCCCGGGCCGATAAAGCGGCGGCCTGGATGTTGCTCGCAAAACTATACCTCAATGCAGAGGTATATGCCGGCCAAAACAAGTATGCAGAATGCCTTACATACTGTGACAAGATTTTAGCGGCGGGTTATCAATTGGAACCAACGTATCAAAACCTGTTTCTTGCCGATAACCACAACTCCAATGAAATCATTTTCCCGATTGCTTTTGACGGTGTCAGAACCCGCACCTGGGGCGGCATGACATTTATCATCCGGGCCGGCGTGGTCGGCAGCATGAATCCGGTTGCATCCGGCGTAGTGAGCGGTTGGGGCGGCACGAGGGCTACCCGCCAGTTAATAGAAAAATTCCCTTCCGATCTGACGGGTATCAAAGTGGCCTTCAACCCCGGTCAAACGGTGTTGTACCCAAAACTATATGTGCCGGGAACGCACCAGGGCAACGACGCCACACAAACCAGCAACTCGCTGGCCGCAACTTCTACCACAGCGCCCAACAACAAAATTTACGAAGGACACCTGTATTTCCCGAATCCAAACACGGAAATCCAGTTCACCACCATCCCTTCCAATACGGCGCCAAAGCTCGGCGATAACAATGGCGATGGTATCCTGGAATCAAACGGCGCCAAAATCGTCATCCCGGAAGCCGGATACTATTACATCAAAGTCAATCTCGTTAATACAGCTAATAGAACGTATGTTATCGAAAAACGCAACTGGAGTATGGTCGGAACTGCCACCGGCGGTGCTGACATCAACTTCCAGTGGGACGCCGATCTTCGTATGCTTGTGGCTACCGGTAACCTGGAAGTAGGTACTTTGAAATTCAGGGTCAATCAAAGTGACGCCATCAGCCTGGGCGATAGCCCCGCAGACGGCCTGCTCGAACCAGGCAGCGAAGTACAGATTGACCAATCGGGCAGTTATAAAATCATCCTCGATCTGGACAAACCAGATTACACTTACCAGGTGCAGCTGACCAGTTTCGACCGCCGCGGCCTGTTTTATACCGACGGACAAACCTTGGATATCAACGACCTGACCCTGGCAACAGAGGGTTATGCCGTCCAAAAATTCAAAAATGTCACTTCCACCGGTCTGCAAGGCTCCGATACCGATTTCCCGGACACGGATTTCCCCATGTTCCGACTGGCAGATGTGTACCTCATGGCTGCTGAATGCATTCTCCGGGGCGCAGGCGGCGGCGACAAAGCCAGAGCCGCTCAATACTTCAACGCCGTCAGAACGCGGGCATTTACAGGCACTTCGGGCAACTATGCACCGAACGACCTCACACTCGATGTGATTCTGGATGAAAGGGCGCGCGAACTGTACTGGGAATGCCACAGAAGAACGGACCTGGTTCGCTTCGGCCAACTCACCGACGGCACCTACAAATGGGCCTGGAAAGGCGGCGTGAAAGAAGGCGCCAGCGTACCCAGCTACCGCAATATTTTCCCTATTCCTGCCGCCGACCTCGGAGCAAATCCGGGATTGCGTCAGAACACGGGGTATTGATAGAGGTGAGAGGTGAGAAGTGAGAGGTGAGAGACATCCCGCTTGGCAGATTTGTTGGTTTTGGCTTTCGTTTTCAGGCCTGTAATTGTGAGTCGTGTTTAGTGTGTGGTGTTTAGTGTTTCGTGTGCTTCGCGTTTGGCAACAGTTGATATTTTGGTCGAATTTTCACAAATGCCAAAGGCGAAGCGCCCGAAACACTAAACACCACACACTAAACACGATTCACGATTACAGGCCTGAAAAACGAAAGCCAAAATACAACCAAATGCCAAGCGGGATGTCTCTCACCTCTCACCCTCTCACTTCTCACCTCTATTTAATCACCACGCCCCGCATCGCAACAAACCGCCTGCCTTCATAAACAGAAACGTAATACACCCCTGCGGGCAATTCGGGCAACAAAAACGGAATACTTGTTTTGTCTGTGCCCGGCGTCTGAAACTGGCGGGAAGCCACGGTTTTTCCGTTGCTGCTCATCAGATTGACCTGAATATTGCTGTCCGCCGGAAAACCTTCCAATTGCAGGATCAGGTTGCTCAGGCTATTGTCCTGCCACACTTCCAGGCGGCGCGATAGTTCCGGGGCAGTTGTCGAAACCAGGTTGTTGTACGGGTGCGCCATAAAATCCATACCGCCGCCGACGAGCAGGTTGTTGTTAAAATCAAAATACGCGGCGTGCTCCTGGTGCGATCCCCGCCCCCATTGCGTAAAGCAGTTGGATGACACCCAGGCAGGTTCCCAATAGATGACGCCAAGGCCGCCCTTGTTGATTACTTCCTGCGTCAGCGCGATCAGCCAGTTGCGCTGGTTGGCCGGGCTGGCCGGCGAATAACCGGGCTGCACCGAATTGATGATGTTGTTAGCGTTGTCATTACTTTGGGTCGTCCAGATATAACCCGTTTCAAAAATCATCACGTCTTTTCCCGCGTACAACTGTTTCAATTGGGTGATGATATTACCCGTATTGGCAATCGTAGTGGGTTGGTGCCAGGCCCAGTAATACGATAGTCCGATGACATCAAAATCGGCCACGCCATTGCTCCAGAAGCCCTGCATCAGCCAGCCGGCATCCGTCGGGTCAGCGATATGCAGCGCTACTTTGATGTTTTTGCCGGACGCCGTTTCCACATCTCTCACGGCTTCGATGGCTCTGTTGAACAACTGGGCGTTTCGGTTCCAGTCGAGCGACCAGCCCGCTGCATCGACGGCGGGCGAAAGCAGAATACCTTTATTGGTCTCATTCCCAATTTGCACCATATCCGGCAACAGGTCTTCGCTGTGCAGTGCCAGCAGGGTAGCCGAGATGTAGTTGTAGAGCGAGTCTTTCAGCAGCGGCAGGTTGTTGACCACGCCTACCCAGGCCGCAGGTACACGTTGTTTGCTGGGGTCCGCCCAGTTGTCCGATAAATGAAAATCCAGCAATACCTGCATACCCGCCGCTTTGGCCCGCATGATGCTCATTTTCACATCCTGAAAGTCGGAATAACGATTGCCGGCATTCAGCGCATCGTACCAGGCCGGCGTGTGCCATAGCCGCAGCCGTACCAGGTTGCAATTGTGATCGGCAAACATCTGATACGGGTCTTTGGCAACGCCCTGTTCCTTGTAAACCACCCCGCAATCTTCCATTTCATTGACATACGAAAGGTCGGCGCCGAAATAAAAGGTCTGGGCATCTGTGGCGGTAGCAAAAAGCCCCCAAAAGGCCAGAAAGCAGGCAAAACCGGTAGTTTTACAACGCATATTTTTATAGTTGAGAGTGAATTTAATACCCCGTAATATACTGCTCCAGGCTTTGAATCCGGTTTTCCTGTTCGTGCATAATAGCCGTAACAATATCGCTGACACTCAGGATACCGACTACTTTTTGGTCTTCTACCACGGGCAGGTGGCGAATCCTTTTTTCGGACATCATTTTCATGCAGTCCTCGATATTCTGAGGTCGGGGCGCACCGAATACACGGTATTTTGAGGTTTTCCAGAGAGTAATTGACGTACAGTGAGCATAGGCCTTAATTGTTTTTTCCCACCTGTTTGTCATGGAATCGCTACCAGAAAACAAGGCGGGAGGCGGTTAAATAATGATACTTTTATATTTGACTTTTGCAGGAACGGATAAATTTATTGCATTTTATTTAACAAGAACCAAATTTGAGATTTAAAAAATTATAAAGTTCAATATTATTCTTAAAATCACTGTTTAGCGTACAATCGTCACATCACCGGACGCCTGGTAAGTCTGTGGCGACCCTAAAAGTTCGCCGACCCATTCCAGTCGCCAGATATACACACCCGGCGCAGGATTTCCAGCCTGCCGGTATCCGTCCCAATCTGTTTCCGGGTCATCTGCCGCAAAAACGAGACTGCCCCAGCGGTCAAATACTTCGAGGCGAAAACGTTGCCAAAGGCATGGCATAAAGATGCGCCAGCGGTCGTTGACGCCGTCATCATTCGGTGAAAACACATTCGGCGCATACCAGATGCATGGGTCGCAGGTAAAAAAACTGACCTGAATACTATCAGCAAATACGCAGTGTTCGGTATTGCCTGTCAACGTGTAGGTTCCCGGAAAAGTAACGGATAAGTCGCGGCGTTGGCTGCCATCGTTCCATCGCCATTCCCGCACAGTTTCCGGCGCCGACAACAAAAGCGTGTCGGAATAACAAAGCGTTGTGTCCGGCTGTAATTCGGGGGGATATTCGACGGATACCGCAACCAGGGCAGTATCACCCGGGCATTCGCCCACCGGAGCAATGATGTAAAAATAGTTGCCTGGCTGATCTCTCAAAGGATTGAAAGAACCTGCTCCTGCGGCCGGTCGGGGCGACCAGAAACCGCCTGCATCGGGCAAACCGCCAAGCGCTATTTTCAGGTCGAGCAGCCCGCTATTAACACAAATCATCGTATCTCCATCCATTCCGGCGTCGGGGGGCGGAAAGATGCGCAGGTAGGCAAAATGAATCCCCATGTCGCCGCATTCCGTAAATACCTGCACCCCGATCAGCCTTTCTCCCCGAACCGGATCGGGCGAAATATCCCGGTATTGAATCGACAGTAAAGCATCTATAAAATCGGCGTTCGACGCGTTTCCATGGTTGACCAACACGATACGACCCGGAGCGGAGCCCGGCGCTACGGAAACCCCGGGCGGCAAAACGCCCGCTACCAGCAGATCGTTTTCATCTGCGCCGAGTACCCGGATGACCATCGAATCAACTGCTAATTCTGAAACAAGCACAACATCCGAATCCGCAACCGGACCTTCCGGTATGCAAAGCGTATCCGAAGCGAAATCGCCTCCTGTGGCGCCGCTGCTGTCATCGCCATCCAGATCAAATTCAAAATTATTTTGCAGAATCACATTGTCGAGTCCGCCGAAGTCGCTCGATGGGCGGTATTCACCTTTGATTCGGAGTTTGGTGATATTGGATAACACAATGCGGAATTCTGCCTCCGTCGGTACAGGGCCGTTCAAGGTATTCAGCCGCCAACCGGCATCTTCCCGAAGCAGGATGTCATAATGCGTCCAGTTGAGTCCGGGGTTTTCAGCGTTGTCAAACATCAGTTTCAGGTTGTCCCCCCAGATTTCAACATCCGCCCGGTCGCCCAGTAAAATCTGGTCGCTGGTATCGCTGGTAAATTGATCGTAACTGAACATATGGTCATATGCGCCGCATTTATTACCCCTGAATTTAGCAGGCGCCAGAAAATACCAGGTACCCCCGGTGGCAGCATCCGTCACCCGGATATGCCCGTCCGGGAATCCGCCCACGGGCGACCAACCGGCTAGCGGGCCGAGCGGATCACCTTCTGCGCCCCAATCTTCATTGTCCGTATCGAAGGCGCTTTGTTGCGCCGGGACGGTGAAGGGAATCAGGAACAGGATCAGCATCTTGAAAAATCGCATCGGCAGTAGCTTGCTTTTGTAGCGTTGCAAGATACGCCGGAATGCCGGTTCACCCCGTTTCTTCCGGTTTTTTGCTGTAAACAGCCATTGTATATAAAAAAAATAAATCAGTTGTTTTATGCTTCAAAACTGAAAATTTTCTTACATAATAAATTGACTTATAGACATTTATACTACAATACCTCATATATATAAGCGGCGGCCGGAATTGTTAAGGAACGGGCCTTTAGTTAATTTTCCGGTGACAATTGATAAAAAACCGGAATGCAATTCTATTTTTGCCTCTAAGCCAGTCAGTCGAATCCCCGCCGAAGACCAGGCAGACACTCATCCTTCGCCTTTGGAGCGCAGTATGAGTGTTCGCAATGACTGTGCTTGATTTTAATAACCAATTCTAATCTTACACACAACGTGAACACAACCAATTCAAAGCCGCAGCATTGGCTGCGGCGCCTGACTAAGACGTGGAAAAATAAAAAACTCATCGTCGCATCAGGTGTCGCTATTACATTTGGCTTATTCGCCGCTACCCTGCAACTCACTTCCAATCGCCAGTCAGCCGCTTTGCTTCTGGCTCCGCCCACCCTCGGTGAACTGCCTGTTATTCCCGCTCACCTGCGCTGGGGTTTTGCCCTGGATGAATTCGAGGTTTCAGAAACTACCCTGAAATCAGGCGATGTACTCGGCGAACTGCTCATGTCACGCGGTCTCAGTTACCCGCAGGTCAACAGCATCGTGGAACAGTGCAAGGGCAAATTCAACATCTCATCCATGCGCATGGGCCGCGGCCTGCATTTTCTGGCCAAACAGCAAGGCGCTCATCCCGATTTCATGGTGTATGAGCCGTCTCCTTACGAATACGTGGTGTTCAACCTGAAAGCGCCTTACCAGGTGGAGCGGGTGCAACGGGATATGAAAATCGAAATCGTAGCCGCATCCGGCGTGTTGGAAACGAGTTTCTGGCAAGCGCTGACGGACAATGGCCTGAGCGATGAATTGGCCGACGGCATGATCGACGTGCTGGCTTCTTCCGTGGATTTTTACCACCAGAAACAAGGCGACCGTTTTAAAGTGGTATACGAACAACATATTGTGGAAGGCGAGCCGGTGGGTACCGGTAAAATTATCGCAGCCATGTACGAGCGCGAAGGCAAAGAATTCTACGCCTTCAATTTTGAGCGCCCGGACGAAAAAACCAATTACTTCGATTTTGAAGGTCGCCCTGCCCGCAAGGCATTCCTCAAATCGCCGGTCAAATTCAGCCGCATTAGCAGCCGCTACAACCGCAACCGCCTCCACCCTATCCTGGGTTACCATAAAGCGCACTTCGGCACCGACTATGCCGCTCCGCACGGCACACCTATCATGGCCGTTGCAGAAGGCACCGTGGTGGAAGCAACCCGCCGCGGCGGAAACGGCAATTTCGTAAAACTACGCCACGATAAAACCTACGAAACGCAATACCTGCATATGAGCGGCTTCGCCAAAGGCATCCGCCCCGGCACCCGCGTTGCGCAGGGCCAGACCATCGGCTTTGTCGGCTCCACCGGCTTAGCCACCGGCCCGCACGTTTGTTTCCGTTTCTGGAAAAACGGCCAGCAGGTCGACCACCTGCGCCTCAACCTGCCACAACCGCAACCCATTACCGGGGCGGCTTTCGATCAGTTCAAAGTGGTGCGCGACAGCCTGATGCAAAAACTGAACGGTGTGCAATACCGCACCCACCAGCACGAAACAGCAGCCACGCAGGAAGATGTGTTTGTATTTGATCCTTTTCAGAAGGTGATTCCGTAGAGGTTATCAGTTATTGGTTATTGGTTATTACACCGAAGTAAGAAGCATAAGTAATCCCGAATTTTTCCTGTGTGAAAAATTCGGGATTTTTGTTGTGCCCATCTATCTTTGTCGCCGCTGCGGATAGCACCCGGTTTTTGGCATTATCCTTGAATATGGATTGCCGGCATTAACGCCACTTTAGCTCAGCGGTAGAGCAGCTGATTCGTAATCAGCAGGTCGAGGGTTCAAATCCCTTGAGTGGCTCATTTTTAGAAGTGAGAGGTGAGAAAGTGAGAAGTGAGAGCCGACTTCGATTAGACCTCACAATCCTTGGCACCCTAATGATGAATGCCAAACGTAGTCAGGTGTAATCGAAATCGGCTCTCACCTCTCACCCTCTCACTTCTCACCTCTAAAAAAGCGCGGGATGTAGCGCAGCCCGGTAGCGCGCGTCGTTCGGGACGACGAGGTCGCTGGTTCGAATCCAGTCATCCCGACTGTTTCCAGCCGTCTTTTCAGGCGGCTTTTTTATTTCCATATCACTTTTTAAACCCAATGCGAGGACGCTGTGGCTCATCGGCAGGCGCTTCGTCCTTAATTCGCAAGGCTGCTATTTCATCTGCCCGGGTTTGGTTTTCTTCGCCCAACCATTTCAGCACTTCATTGATGTCGGCAAGCTCTTTGTTGTGAGATAAAACCACTTCCACTAATTCTGCAAAGGTCATAGGCATAGCGCCGAAGAATTACAAAGCCCTCATAATTGCAATGTTGGTATCGATTGCTTTTTTCACTGAGATGTAAAGCATTCCACCCGAAAGCATAAGGCTCCTCCTATTCGGTAAAGCATAGGGATGGTGCCTCCCAAAATGTGATCATTGCTCAAATTTCTGCCTCTGAGAGTTCAAACATAAAATCATCGGGAAGTCGCCCGGTATTCCGCTGGACAGATTGTTTCAATGTCCGGGTTTCCACGTCATACAATGTAGCCAAATCAAAGTCGAGTATAACACGTTCGCCACGTACGATATGAATTTTAGAGTGAATAATTTGTAGTTCCATTTTGTCAGCGTGTTGGATTATAGGATTTGAAAGGACAAAAATGAAAAATTTTGATAAATTTTCAAACAAAAAGTTTAAATAAAATCATTCTTTCTATAATTTGTCTTCTTTTTTAGGTAGTAATCTTTCATAGTAAGACCCTCTTTTTAGGAAAGAGCCCCATCGAAGACGTAACTTTTAAGTGCTATCACAAAATGTGATGCCATTTGCTAACGTCCAACTTGAGGCCACAATTTGTGACCTCAAGATTTCAAACCCTTCCCGGGTCTTATCTGCATAAAAATGTCCCTACCTTCGCCCTGCAAATAATCTGTTTATTTCATACAACTCATTGATTTTCATTACCCATTTGCCATTTTGCCCTTCCCATCATGCAGCAACTTATCGACACCCACGCGCACCTCTACTCCCCCAAATTTGATGCAGACCGGCACGACATGGTACAACGCGCCATTGCTGCCGGCGTGGTGCGCATGTATTTACCCAATATCGACGGAGAATCTATTGAAGGTATGCTGGCATTGGAAGCAGCGTTCCCGGAGCATTGTTTTGCCATGATGGGTTTGCACCCCAGCCACGTCCAGCCTGATACGTATCTGAAAGAACTGGAACTGGTGGAGCATTGGCTCGGGCAGCGCGCCTGGGCAGGCATCGGAGAAACCGGGATCGATTTGTACTGGGATAAAACGACGCTGGAGATTCAGCAGATCGCTTTTGCGCGCCAGATAGAGTGGGCCAAAGACCTGGGCCGCCCGATTATTATTCATTCGCGGGAAAGCAACCGGGAGTGTATCGAGTTGGTCAGAAAAGGGCAGGACGGGCGCCTGCGCGGCATATTTCACTGTTTTTCAGGCACTTTGGAGGAAGCCCGGGAAATGATCGGCCTGGGTTTTATGCTCGGCATAGGCGGTACCATCACGTATCCTAAATCGGAACTGCCCGTTATCCTGCGGGAAATACCACTCGAACATATTGTACTGGAAACGGACGCGCCTTACCTGCCGCCGGTGCCTTACCGGGGCAAACGCAATGAAAGCGCCTATATCGTGCAGACAGCTGACATGTTGTCGGAAGCGAAGGTGATGCCGCCGGCGCAAATTGCGCGGGTGACGACGGCGAATGCCCTGCGGATGTTTGGGTGAGGAGTTGAGAGGTTGAGAAATGTTGAGGGGTTGAGAGTGCTTCGTCGTAAGCATCCACAATAATTGGGGGAAAGAATTATTTAAATAAATCATATAGAAGAATAGCCAAAATATTGATAATCAATATTTTGGCTATTCTGTCTATATAATTCTAGAAAACTTGTTCTTCGCTCCTCAACCCCTCAACAAGCCTGCGCAGCAGGCGTCCTCAACTCCTCAACCTTCCTATCCGTTCATCGTCAATATCTTCACCTCTACCCGCTGGTTCTTCTTTTTCCCTTCGGGCGTTGTATTGGGTTGAATCGGGTATTTCCAGCCGTAACCTTTGTATTGAACGCGGTCATTGGCTACCCCTTTGCTCACCAGCCAGTTCGCTACCGCTTTGGCGCGATTGGTAGAAAGTTCTTCAGCAAAACCTTCGTTGGGCCACATGGCGTTGTTGGTATGACCGCCGACTTCGATCACCACATCGGGGTTGTTGATCAGAAAATCATAGAGGGAGAAAAGTTCCGGCTCGCATTCGGATTTGATGTCGTACTTATTCGCATCGAAATACAAACGCTCCAGGCGGTATATTTTGCCCGTCTTCATCACTTTTCGCTCCATTTTGGTTGCAATAGCCGGCTTGATTTCCGTTTTGCGCGCAGGCGTATCCACTTTCGGGGCCGTTGTCACTTTGGGAGCGGTCGGGCTG
This sequence comes from Lewinellaceae bacterium, assembly GCA_016711435.1. Classification (GTDB taxonomy): domain Bacteria; phylum Bacteroidota; class Bacteroidia; order Chitinophagales; family Saprospiraceae; genus M3007. The sequence goes on along the minus strand of JADJSY010000068.1, from coordinate 877 downwards.
ACTTTCGGGGGCGCTTTAGCAACCACCGCAGGTTTTTTCGCATCGGGCATTTTTTCCGGATTGCAGGCAATCGGTTTGATGGCGGAGGCATTGTCCACCAAAATATTTCCGTTGGTGGGAAACAAAATGGGGGTTTTGTAATACGCCTCAATCATCAGGTAAGTATAGTTGCCTTTCGGATTGAACCGGAAATTAAAGGTAAGCCAGCGGGTATTCGTAATGATGGATGTTTCTGCCAGCAATTCGCGGGAATCACAATAGCCCATGCCACCCCAGATACGGACACGGGCAGGAACGGCATAATTGACATCCTCGCCTGTGACGCGGCTGACGCTCAGGTATAATTCGGCCCTGCACAGATCGAGGCTGAACTCGTAGCACTGGCCGGATTCCAGCGGGCGGCTCAGGCGCTGCCCAACCCCTTCCCAGGTCTCGTTGTCACGCACTACCAGGCCGAGGTAAGTTTGGCCGTGGTTAGCGGGTTTGGCAACCGTCCAGCCGCCGGGTTGTACATCGGGTGGCGTTTCACCTGCTTTGCCGCAATTATACCAGCCGGTCGGCGTTTCGCCCATTTTGGGCAGGTCTTCAAAAGACGGGTTGTTTAAGAGAATGGGTGCGTCCTTTTGTGCTGTCATACCAAATGGCAATGCCAGAACGAGAGACAAACACCAAAACTTCAAGTTGTTTCTCATGCTTCTCATGTTTCGATTACTGTATATGTGATATAGCAAAGCGTATGCCATTCAAAGTAATTACGCTGTTTGAAATGAATTGTCACTCGGTACTCCTAACGCAAATGTTCAGGCATAAACGTCTGGAATGTTGTTTTTAATACCCGCTTTTCGATGAAAAAAGGTTTTTCAGCACGGTTAGTCAA
>JADJSY010000067.1 GCA_016711435.1 Lewinellaceae bacterium | reverse complement strand
GTGGATGTAGTTATCCACATGAAATTTTATTTTCAACGGGGAACCATTGGGGGCAAAGTTATCGATCTGGCCTGATGGTCAGTCTACCGGTTTGTTTGCTGGCCTGTGGCTTTCTGCGCAACAGGTAGGTAAGCCAGAAGGTTGCACCTTTTCCAACTTCGCTTTCGATCCGAAATCTCACCGCCGTGGCCCAACACAGCAAGGCGGCAAACGCCGTGCCAACGCCCAGCTCCGCCGGGCTGATCTTTTCCACGCACAGCCGGGTGAATTTTGTCGAAGATACGATCCTGATCTGGTGGTGCGATGCCGGGACCGTTATCACGCACCCAGAATTTTAAGAAAACCCGTCCGTTGTTTGTGCACCAATCTCTAATGCGGCCTTCTACGCCGGCGTAAATTTGATGGCGTTTTCCATCAGATTAATAAACACGCGGTGGATCATATCCACATCCACCCAAATGAGCGGAAGCACACCGGTAGCTTTATTGATCGGGGTCTGTTGGCGGCCGTTCACCCGGCTTCCACATCACGAATGGCTTCGCGCACAAGAAGGATGGGGTCTACGGAATTTTGATCCACGATCTGTTGTCCGGATTTCTTACAAGATTGATATCCAACAGAGAGTTGATAAGGCGTTGAAATGCGCGCAGTGGAATTGCGCGCGATGTTGAGCATGGCATTCAGGGTTTCATCCACCGGCATCAACCCGCTCATCAACATCTCAAGGCTCGAGATTAACATTCTGAGCGGGAGAACGGAGATCGTGATAGATCATCGAAGCTTTGATATCATCGCGCAGAATCCAATTTTTGCGTTCGGTAATATCCTTCAGGATCCATTGGATCGAGTTTGGTCTCTTCAAATTTCACGGGCGCGCATGTACTTCAACTGAGTGGATGCCTCATCCTGACGACGTATGGATCTATAATTACACTCCCGGTCGCTCAGGCTTTCAAAATTCCAACGCAACCTTTTTCCAGTTGACTTCATGCAATTGGTCAATGGTCATGGAATGCAACTTGGTCAACGCCGTAACCGCTCAGGGTCACTGCCCGGCGGTTCGCTTCCTGCACCCGGCCTTCCCAATCGGTGATGAGGACCGCATCCACACCGTCTTCAAACAGTTCACGGTAATGCTGGTGCGCAGCCCGTAAACGCTCGGAACAATTGCGCGTTCCGGAATAATCGTACCTGCAAGGCTTCCAAGGCCGGTCATCACCACCATGGCATCCGGGTCAAATGCGCCGGAGATGGGATTGATCGCTTCAATCACGCCGATGACTTTGCCCTGCGATTGGATCGGAGCGATAGCGATGGAACGTGTCTCGATTCCCCCGAACTTGTCCACATCGGTGAATCGCATTTCATACTTGACAGCGGATATCACCACCCCATGCCCATCTTTTGATTACCTTGTCAGCCAGCCCCGCCCGGCAGGGATGCGCCGCCTGTGGATATTGCCTGAGTTATCTCCTGCCGCTGCATGGAAAACCAGATCATCGGTAGCGCTATCAATCATAGCCAGGGCCACTGTCTCGACTTGCAAAGCCTGCATGGTCTGGTTGAGAATGCGACGCCAGACATCCGGCATTTCGAGGGAGGTGTTAATCGCAGCAGCACCCTCTGCCAGCGCAGACATGACGCGGGCTGTGTGTTGGCTTTCCGTGTATAAGTGTGCGTTCAAAACCGCCGGCACTTGCCCGGTCGGCAATGGTCCGCATCAAATCCAGATGTTCCGCATTCAAACGCGTTGGGAACAGAATGCACCAGCGTAAGCACGCCCACCAGTTTTTCACGCGCCATGAGTGGCAACAGATCGCGGACTTTGCGCCGCTGAGCTTTTCCGCAGAATCATCCGCACGACTAAGCCAGCGGTCATCCTTACTGGTATCACTTGATACAAGAGTAGGTTTGCCGGTTCTGAACCACCCAGCCTGCGAGGGCGCCGCGTTCCCACGGTATCTCGCAATGCTGCGTGGTGGTCGTGAATCGCTTGCCAAGATATGGTCGCATCCACGGGCTTGCACCGGGCCGACCATCACCACGATGTTGAAGCCGCGTTCCCGCCGACGTATTGAATGGCGGCAAAAGAAGGGCAAATAACCGTGCGAAGGTCCAATGCGGTGGCTACTCGGTGCCGATATTGATCAATAACTTCGAGGAGGGCGCGGGTGCTGTCTTCTGGCATATCCCAAACCTGATTAAGTATAGTACTTTTGCAAGCTTAATTAATCCAACACGGTATGGCGTTCTTCGATATCAAAAAGATCATGGGCTTGTGCTTTGTTGCGACGTAATTTTAGCGATAAAGATAACTTGTAGGGACAAAAAGTGACGCGATTCGGCCGCGGGTTTTTTATTTTAAGGAACCCGACCGCTCTGCGCGCCGCTTTATTATGTGGATCGAAGCCCCGGGCAAATAAATTGTTATCTCCGGCCGATACGCCCGGGCTTTGACGACGAGATGGTGGTTGTCTCAACTGGTTTCCCGCCAATGAAGAACTCCTCGGAAAATTCCTACTCGTCCGGGCGTGATGAAATGCTCACAGCTTCACGGACGCTATCCCACGTTCGTGTTGTCAGGCGTGGACGAGTAGCGGCACCATGGCTTTTCTTGGAAAGAAATATGATCTCGTAAAATATTTCCGATGCGGTTATCACGTGGTTTATCCGCCCGCATACCAAACCTTTTCCAGACCCGATCCTGCTTGCTGCCAAAAACGAACACGGCCCCTGAAAACTGCCTGATGACCGGCGATACCACGGTTGATATGGCAAAAGCAAGTGGAATCTGCTTGATCGCAAACCATTGGGTGTGTGGTTTGCGGAAGAACCTGAATTATTAAAACATGGGCGGATCTGATCTTGAAACATACCCCAGCGTGACTTGAGGCTTTGAAACAATATCGTAGGTCATGAAAGTAATAACTTCTGGTACACGAGTCTTTTTCGTAGCGCGATATCCAAGTCAACCTAAAACTCGAGAGATAAATCTCAGCTACTGAGTCCCGTAAAACCTTTTTGTCCACAGACTCTGGAACACGGAAAGAAAGCCACATTAAACCTCCGTGCCTCAATGCCTTCATGGGTAGGATGGTTGGACTTTTGCAAGAGGTAAATGAAAGAGGCTCTCCATGCGAGAGCCTCTTTCATCTTTCTTTATACAGCCGCAGCCACTTCTTCCTGTTTTTTGAACTGGCTCATGTACAGGTCATAGTAGAGACCTTTCTTTTCCAGCAGTTCATCATGTTTACCGCGTTCGATGATCTGACCCGTTTGCAAAACAAGGATCATATCTGCGTTACGGATGGTGGAGAGACGATGGGCAATGACAAAGGAGGTACGGCTCTTGAGCAGCGCATCGAACGCTTTTTGGATGAGACGCTCGGTTCGTGTGTCTACGCTGGAAGTTGCTTCATCCAAAATGAGCACTCGCGGGTCTGCCAGCGCAGCCCGTGCAATCGAAAGCAGTTGCCGCTGTCCCTGAGAAAGACCCGAGCCGCGTTCGCCTAAAACGGTTTCGTACTTTTCAGGTAAGCGTTCAATGAATGAATCCGCGTTGGCAAGTTTTGCAGCGGCGTAGACTTCCTCATCTGTTGCATCGGGGCGGCCAAAGCGCAGGTTGTCCATCACAGAGGCGCTGAACAGGAAAGTGTCCTGCAGCACGATGCCGATCTGCTTGCGGAGTGAATCCGCGGTGACGTCGCGCACATCCACACCGTCAATTTTGACGGAGCCATGTGTTACATCATAAAAGCGCGGGAGCAAATTAATGATGGTGGTCTTGCCTGCGCCCGTTGGGCCGACGATGGCGATGGTTTGCCCTGCTCGGCGATGAAGGAGACTTTGTTCAAGACCTGGGCACGCCGTCTTCATATTCGTGTGAGGACTTCGTTGAATTCAACTCTGCCTTTGATCTCGGTCATTACTTTGGCTTCGGGCTTATCCACCACGGCAGGCTTTTCGTCGAGAATGGTAAAGATACGTTCTGCGCCTGCGATGGCGTTTTGGATATTCGTCCACAGCACGGCGATCTGTTGAATGGGTTGGTTGAAGCGCTGCACATAAGCGAGGAAGGTAATCACCAAACCGAGCGTAACGGTTGCGCCAAAAAGCGTGTCACCAGTGAGCAGGTACCAGCCGCCCACACCTGTGACAATGGCAAGGCCGATATAAGAGAGGCTTCCAGTGTTGGCGCGAGCGCGGAGGTGTATGCCACGGCGCGTACATTCGCGTCACGGTTGGCGGCGTTGACTCCCTTGAACTGTTCAATATTTTCATCGGCGCGATTGAAGGCTTGCACTTCGCGGACGGATGAAATGGTTTCCTGCAATTCTGCGTTGACATTGCCGATCTCTTCACGGCTCTTGCGGAAGGCTTTGCGCGCCTGCCCTGAGAACCAGATGGTGGCAATGAACATCACAGGCGATACAGCCAGTGAAAGCAAAGCGAACGGCAGACTGGCGGTGAGCATGTTGTAAGCCACCCACACCAATAAAAGAATGCCGCTGAACACATTGACGAGCGCAAACGAAAACGCCTGTTCAATGGCAGATGTATCGTTGGTGATGCGGCTCATCAGGTCACCAGCTTCATGGTCGGCATAATAGCTCATGGAAAGTTGATGCAGCTTCTCGAACACTTCCACACGCAGAACGCGCAGAACGTGCTGGCCTGTCCATGCCATGGTGAAGAAGGTTGTGCCTGTCAGCACGGCGCCGATCACACACAAGGCAATCACGATCAAGATCAAACGGAACATGCCTGTGATGCGCTCGTCAGTGGAGGCCGTTGCAAGATCCGGAGTTGTATAGCCGCCAAGATGATAGGCTTTGTAGATGATCTGGCGTGAGAACGATAATGTGGATGGGGCTTCGGTAGTACCAAGCCAGCAGGAGGAAACTGTTTCTTGGGCAGAATCAGTTGGCGGGGCGAGTTGAGCGAAGGCGCTGCTTCCAGCGGGCACGAGGAAACAATCGGTGGCTTGTCCCATTAATTCGGGGGAAGTCACTTGAGTCCACGTGGAACAACGACAAAGAAAACTGCGAGGACGATCATGTACCAAAAGCGGCCGAAATATTTACCGAGGCGACCGAGCGTTTCGCTCAGGTTGCGCGGCTTCATTGTTTCTTGATTGAGTAAACCACCAGCGCGGCCGTGCATCATGATGCCACCTCCACGACTGCATCACTTTGGTGTGCGAGTATTTGTGAATTATAAATTTCTGCGTAGATCGGTTCTTCTTCCATGAGTTGAGCGTGTTTACCTTGTGCCACAACTTCACCTTTTTCCAGCACAAGAATTTTATCGGCGTTTATCACCGTGCTGATGCGCTGTGCGATGACAAAGGATGTGCGGCCTTTCATAAGAGTTTCAAGCGCTTCCTGAATATGCGACTCGGTGGCAACATCGACACTGGAGGTTGAGTCGTCAAGAATAAGAATGCGCGGGTTGAGCAGAAGCGCGCGCGCAATGGCCACGCGTTGTTTTTGTCCGCCGCTTAAAGTAGTGCCGCGTTCGCCAACATGTGTTTCATAGCCTTCGGGGAAGGACATAATGAAATCATGCGCCGCCGCAGATCTGGCCGCAGCTTGCACTTCTTCCAATGCGGCATCGGGTTTTCCGAAAGCGATGTTTTCACGAATGGACCCACTGAACAAAGTAGTTTCCTGAAGCACGATACCGATTTGCGAACGAAGTGAATCGATGGTGACGTCACGCAGGTCGTGGCCATCAATTGTGATGCGGCCTTCCGTGGGATCGTAGAAGCGCGGCAGCAAGTTGATGATGCTGGTCTTGCCTGAACCTGTTGCGCCAAGCAGCGCAATGGTTTCACCGGATTTCGCCTCAAACGTAACATTCTTCAACACCGGGTCACCACCGCCCACATAACGAAAAGTGACGTTCTCAAATTTCACATCACCGCTTACGGCAGGAAGTTTTGGTGCGTTGGGTTTGTCGACAATGTCACTTTTGGCATCGAGAATTTCAAAGATGCGGTCAGCAGATGCGGAAGCCTGCCCCATTTGCGTGACGATCATACCGAACATCATGATCGGGAAAAACAGATACATCAGATAGAGGGAAAATTCCTGCCATGCACCAATGGTCAATGTGCCGACGATGATCTGTTTGCCGCCTACATAAAGGATAGCGGCCTGTCCGAGGTTCGCAATTAAGAACACCAATGGAAACAGGAACGTAAACAAACGCGAAACCGCGATGGATTGATTCATCGTATCGTCTGCGGCATTGCGAAACTTTTCCTGCTGTTCCTTCTCACGGGTGAAAGCCTTGATCACTTTTACGCCCGCAAGATTTTCCTGCAAGACCGTGTTCAACGTTGAAAGTTTTATCTGCACTTTCGCAAACAACGGCTGGCTGAGTCCTGCGAACACGCCGAATAACACGATCGCAATCGGCAGGATCGGCATGGCCGTCCATGCAAGGGAAACGTTCGACCAGAACAAAATGATGACTGTACCTGTCAACAGGATCACTGCGCCCACGAGTTGCAACAATCCCTGCCCGATGAACAAGCGCACCTTTTCCACATCATCCGTTGCACGGATCATCAACTGGCCCGTCTGATTTTTATCGTGATATGCAAAAGACAATTCCTGAATCTTAGCATACAGATCATTGCGCAGATCATACGCAACCGACTGGGAATTTTTCTCTGCCCAAAACGCCTGGAGGAAGGAGAATATTCCACGCAGAAGGGCGAAGACGACAATGGCGACAAGGGCCGTAATCAACGCACGCGGCGCATTATTTAAATCCGCTTCAAGCGTCGCTTTGAGCTGGTCCAGCGATAAAGCAGAGTCATAGCTTAGGGCATCCAAAATCTTCGGCAGCGCCGCGCTCATAAATGCCGCAGGAATCTTATCAAGCGCCTGCAAGACCTGGTCCGCGAGGAATCCGCTGGTGACCGCATCGATCACATTGCGGATCATATGCGGCACAGCCAGCTGGGAGAGCGTGGCAATGACCAAAAAGACATACGGTAAAGCTGCCTGACGGCCATACTTCGTCAGGTACTTGATGGCGCGGCCGATACCTTTAAAAGATGTCCTTTCGCGGCGTACACGAGTTTTAGGTTGGGTTATGGTTGCTTGCATAGTATTCCTTTTGGTAAAGTTATATTCTGAATCCGATCATTCAACAGCCTGTCTGATGCAGTGAACACTGAATTATCGAATACTGTTTTTATTTTCCATTTTCCTGGCGGCAGTCGTTAATAAGATTAACGCATCGCTAACTTTCTTCTGGTCTTCCGCGCTCAGGGTCGCCGCAATATCATCCATCCATCGATAGCGTTCTTCAGCCCCTCGATTGACGAGTTCGCCGCCAGAAGCGCTCAGAGTCAACAACCTGGCGCGCCTGTCTGTGGGGTCCTCAGTACGTTCGAGATAACCCGCCTGAAAAAGCTTTTCCACCAGCTGGCTTGCTGCGGCTGCGGTCACGTCAAAACGCTCGCTGATCTCGGAAATACCGCATGGACCTTTATGATGCAGCTGCATCAGGATGCTCAATTGCGGCATGGAGAGCCCGGTAACTTTGGCGAATTGACTCCACCCGCGCATGGAACGGTGCATGAATACATCCATCCATTCGCGGAGGGGTTGAATAATTTGGACTGGTTTTGACATAGTTAAGCCTTCTTTTTAGTTAAGCGGACTTTACTTTATACCTGAGTTAATCTTTTGGTCAAGGAGATGGACGTTAGAGGATTGTTAGAGAAAATCCAAATGAGTCACTCACCATAAAAGGAATGAGTTCAAATCCGGGATTTGGATGATAATATATTATTATTGGAACACCATGCAAAAAATATTCATCAGCTATTCACGCAAGGATATGGACTTCGTACGCAAGCTCGCCGGGGATATGGAAAAAGCAGGCTATGACGTTTGGTGGGATATCACCGACCTGCGTGGCGGGGATGACTGGGTTCGCAGCCTGCCTGCCGCCATTGAAGCAAGTCAATTCTTCGTTATTGTGCTCACGCCAAACTCGGTCAAATCCGAATGGGTACAGAAGGAATACACCCAGGCATTAACATTGCGCAAGAAGATCGTCCCGCTTATGTTCGAAGCGTGTGAAGTTCCCTTTGCGCTGAACACGATCAACTACGTAAATTTCATGGGCGTGGCATACGAAGATAGTTTCAAAAATCTATTATCGGCGTTGGGATACACGGGCGAACCGCCCACAGTTACACCGTATGAAAGGGCAAAGGAATTTCTCCCGCCTGCACTTCGCAAACACATCCTTCCCATCATTATCGGTTTTATTATCCTCATTGCATTTGTTCTGACATCCTTCCCTAAATTTATTACGCCTCCCACTATTACCACTACTCCGTCAGTAACACCAACTGACATCTCTACTACATCAACGCCAACAGCAAGCGCCACCTCTTCATCCACACCCACAGAAATTATCACCCCAACTGCGACCGTCACTCCAATAAGGCCATCGCTTACTCCATCTTCCACAAAACAGCCATTTGAAACGCTGACCTTCTGCGTCAATTCGCTGTACGCGTTCACCATCAATGTCCGTTCTGGCCCAGGCACAAATTATGCTGTCCTTGGGGAACCTTTGCGGCTAAGACAGTGCCTCGCCTTCCGTGCAGTGAATGAAAACGAAACGTGGCTGCTCATCGCCCCAAATCAGGAAGACCCCGCACATCAACAATACGAAGGCGGTTGGATATTCCGCGAGCTGCTTGGCTTGGGCCTGAGCGGCACCATAGATTTGCCCGCCATCGCATTGACGGACACACCCACACCATCCAATACTCCAACACCTTCGAACACGCCTACCGTCACTCCATCCCCTACACTGACGCCGACGGAAACACCGTCACCAACGGAAGCCGCCATAGATACCCCACAGCCAACCGACACACTTGAAGCCACGCCTACGCCATGAACAAAACTGCGTAATTCCTATTAATAACAGTGAGCGGGCTTCGCAAATGCGAAGCCCGCTCAACTCTCTCTCTCCAACCAATAAATTACCTATAAATATTCTACAACTGTTCCCTCGAACAGGATGTATTCGATATTTGTTATCCTAATATTACACCAAAGACACTTAATTCACAACCTACAAAAGTACTACTCTTATGGCTTTCTCACACGGGTGATGTTAATGCACTTCGGTGTATTGACGGGGGGAGTAAATGCACAGCCAAATATATAATTATTCTCAAAGCGGACGATGATGAGAGATTCTGTGACGCCAAAGCTAACCATTGGTCTGGTGACCGGCAATCTATCTACATCGCTGCTCCATTCCAAGGTGTAGTCTCCTGTTGCATATTGTGCAAATCCATCCACCGGGATGAGTACCTCCGGCACTTCCTCCCCACTGGCAACAGCCGACATGCCCTCAAGCAAAAGGACATTCATATCCTTGAGCGCATTTTTTGCATCGGGAGAGATCTGTGAAAACCTGCCGCCAATCACCGCAACGATCAGGATCGAAAAAGTCACCTTCAACAACCGCAACAATCCGCTGGAAGCGACCCGGCCAGTCGTATCCAAAATTCCCAGAAGCCAGCGGAAAAAGAGTCCAAGCGGCAGATAAAAGATCAGGCGCGGCAAAAAGGTAAAAAAGGGATAGGAAAAAAAGAAGTAACCACCTGACTCTCGCCCGAATTGGCGAACGCAAACAGGGAGCTTACAAAGACAGCAAGCAAACCGCTTCCAAGCAACCCCCAAAATGATTCTTCATCCCAGGCTACGATCAACCCGATCAGGGCCATGAACAGCGAGGTCAAGATCACCGAAACGACACGCCCAACAGGCAGTTCATACAGGGGAATGCCGGGCAGCGCCCAGACGTTGATAAATTGAGAGATCAGGGAATAGGGGATCCCAAAGGCCAGGCCAATAATAATTCCATAGATACGACGTGTTTGGTCACTCATAATATTTCTCCGAAAATTTTCCCTTGGAGAATTAACTCTTCCAAAGAACCATACGCCTCCTGTATGATTCGAGAGGCGTTGGTAGTGCTAACAATGATACTCGTATGGTGAAATCTTAATTTAAAAACACTACTGTGTCACCCTACTCACGTAGGGTATCGCCCCTCTTTTAGTACCCACACCCGCTTTTTCTAAACTCATCCACGGGCATGCCAAAGGCTTCGTACACCGGCGCACCGTCCCACTCTGCTGGAAGAGGCAAGCCCAGAGCAAAGGCTGTGGTTGCCGCAGTATCCATTGTATAAACCTGTGTGGAGAGCTGCCCGGGGACAATGCCCGGACCACTGATAATCCATGGGATGGTCATATCCTCTGGGACATTTAGGCCGTGGGTTGTCTCGTGCCCGCCGTGATCAGAAGTGATGATAATCATGGTGCTTTCATACATGCTGTTGGATCGCAAAGCTTGCAGGAGCAGACCGAACAGCGCATCATCTCTGCGGTATGTACTTAACTGCTCACTCGACATCCAGCCGTTCTCATGGCCTGAAAGGTCGCCCTCGGGAAAGTGTACGAACATGAGGTCAAACCCCTGCTGGATCTGGCTGATGGCAAGCCTCTCCACCGTGGATGCATCCTTGATCTTATCCGTCTTATCGATAAACTCGAAATAATCGGTGCTGCCAGGCTCGGTGATCTGACGCAGCTTTTCCTTGCCGACCACCATGGCTGTTTGCATTCCGGCTGCCTGTGCAAGATCAAAAATGTCGGTACCGAGCGCAAATCCATTTTGCGGAACGTATTCATTCCAACGGACAATATGCTTGGCGGGGCATGTACCCACCAGCATGGAGGCATGTGAAGGCAATGTGACGCTCGGCATGATGGTTTGCGCGTTCAGGGTATATGCTCCGCTCTGCATGACCGTCATCACATTGGTCATCTCTGCTGCGGCTATCGCATCGGGACGCAAACCGTCGAAACTGACGATCAACACACGGTCGGGTATGGGAATGGGGGTGGGAGTGATCGTTGGGATGGGCGTGTCGGTGGATATCACTTCCGTGGCGGGGGCAGGGAGGGGATAATGCCAGGGGTGAGAGTAGCTACAAGAGCAGGAACAGCTATCGGCGGTGGAACTGAAGCGAACGATCCACAGCTTTGCAGAAGCGCCGCAAAGAGAATCAAAATCCAAAAATATTTTTTCATTATTAATGTTCAATCATGGCAGGGGTCTTCTTCATGAAGTACCGTTTGCGGAAAACCAAAGGCTTCGTAAATGGGAATGCCGGCCCACTCCGGTTGAATAGGAAAGCCCAATGCGTACGCTGCCGTGACGGCTGTATCCATTGTATACATGGCTTGGGTGATTTCCACATGCACAACGCCCGGGCCAGAGACGATCCACGGGATGCGGTAATCTTCAATGACCAGTCCGATGTGATTCTTTTCATGCCCGCCGTGATCGGAGGTGACCATGATGAGCGTGGTTTCGAGCAGGCCGTTATCTTTCAGCGCGGTCAGCATCGTACCCAACGCATCATCCCCCTGCCTCAGAACTTTCATATATTCACCAGACATCCAGCCAAATTTATGCCCGCGGGTATCCCCACCGGCAAAGTGAACGAACATCAACCCAAAGCCTTGTTCAATCTGGGCCACCGCCGCTTTGCCAACGGCGGGCTCGCCATAGGCAACTTCAAAAACATCTGTGGTTTCGGGCTCGGCAAGCTGCCTGAGTTTATCCTTGTTCACGATCATCACGGTACGCATACCGGCAGCGTGGGCGAGGTCAAACAAATCCACTCCTTTAGAGTAGCCCATATACTGAAAATACTTGTTATAGATCACGCCATGGTCTGCCATACATAACCCTGAAAGCATGGAAGCATGGCTGGGGGATGTGGCCGGGTAATCAATGGTGCGGTCTGAGGTGAACGAATACGCGCCACCTTCCACCAACTTAAGCACATTTGGCATGGGCGCCTCGCTGATCGCATCGGGCCGCAAGCCGTCAAAGCTGACGATCAAAACCCGCTCAATACTGGCGAAAGACGGTGTGGACGTGGGCGTGATGGTGGGGACAGGTGTTTCCGTTGGAGCAGGCGTTTCAGTTGGAAGCAGGGTTGTCGTTGGTAAAGCCGTAAAGGTGGCGGCGGGCGTTTCAGTTTGAAAATAAACGGAAGTCACGGCAGGTGCAGGCGGCAACGAACTACCCCAAATATTGGGGTTTGATCCGCAGCCTGTTAAGGCAAATACCAGCAGAAAAACAAAAGAGCGTTTCAGGATGATTTCTCCAACATGGGCATTTTCAACCCGTGACGTTTTGCCGCATCAATGGCAATTTCATACCCTGCATCAGCGTGTCGTACCACGCCCATGCCTGGATCTGTTGTAAGGACTCTTTCCAATCTGACAGCTGCTTCGGGGGTACCATCCGCAACGATGACCTGCCCGGCATGTTGACTATACCCCATCCCCACCCCGCCGCCGTGATGGAAGGAGACCCAGGTTGCACCGCCAACAGCGTTGATCATGGCATTGAGAATGGCCCAATCTGAAATGGCGTCGGAGCCGTCCTTCATGGCTTCAGTTTCGCGATTGGGAGATGCCACAGAACCAGAATCCAAATGATCGCGGCCAATGACAATGGGCGCTTTCACTTTTCCGCTGGCAACCAGTTCGTTAAACATCAAACCTGCTTTGGCGCGTTCCCCGTACCCGAGCCAGCAAATGCGCGAGGGCAGTCCCTGGAACGGGACTTTCTCACGAGCCATTTTCAACCAGCGATGCAAATGTGCATCATCGGGAAATAACTCCATGATGGCTTTATCGGTGGTGTAAATATCCTCTTCATCGCCAGAAAGCGCCACCCAACGAAACGGACCTTTGCCCTCACAAAACAACGGACGAATATAAGCGGGCACAAAGCCGGGGAATTCAAAAGCGTCACTTACTCCATTATTGAAGGCTTGCTGGCGCAGATTATTACCGTAATCAAACACTTCCGCGCCTGCGCGCTGGAAAGCCAGCATGGCCTGCACGTGTGCGGACATGGAATCCATTGCCATCTTCTTGTATTTCTCGGGGTCGCTCACGCGCAGTTGATTCGCGGCAGTGATACTTAATCCCGTGGGAACATAGAACAAGGCTTCGTGTGCCGAGGTCTGGTCTGTGACCACATCAGGAATGATGCCGCGTGCGGCAAGTTCGGAATACACATCTGCCGCATTGCCGATCAAGCCGATGGATTTTGGAATCCCTTTTCCCTTGAATTCTTCCACAAGGGTCATGGCTTCTTCGAGGTTATCCACAACCATATCCACATAGCCAATGGCACGGCGGCGTTCGGCGCGCTCGGGGTCCACTTCCACGATGAGACCCACACCTTCATTCATCGTAATGGACAACGGCTGTGCGCCGCCCATGCCGCCGAGACCTGCGGTGAGGACGAATTTGCCTTTGAGCGAGCCCCAACCTTTAAGTTTGGCAAGCGCGCCGAAGGTTTCATACGTCCCTTGCAGAATTCCCTGCGTACCAATGTAGATCCACGAACCGGCGGTCATCTGTCCGTACATGATGAGTCCCTTTTTATCAAGCTCATCGAATTTTTCCCAGGTGGCCCAATGCGGCACGATGTTCGAATTGGCGATCAAAACCTTTGGGGCATCTTTGTGGCTTTTGAAAATGACAACAGGCTTGCCCGATTGCACAAGCAGGGTTTCATCTTCTTCCAGATTTTTGAGCGATTCAAGAATGGCATCGAAGGATTCCCAGTTGCGGGCGGCTTTACCCCGTCCGCCGTAGACGACGAGGTCTTCTGGCTTCTCGGCCACTTCGGGGTCGAGGTTGTTTTGGATCATGCGATAGGCAGCTTCACTGAGCCAGTTCTTACAGGTCAATTGCGTACCACGCGGCGCGCGAACCACACGGGGGTTTGACATTAAGTATTCTCCTGATATCAAAAAAT
>JADJSY010000066.1 GCA_016711435.1 Lewinellaceae bacterium | reverse complement strand
CTGGGAAACTAAAAACGCTTGCCCGTTGCCCGCAACCAGATTTTGTTTTCGCCGGTGTATTTTTTAATGCGGTGGAAAATAGTAACATCCACAATCTGCGCCACGAGGAATGCCACCAAAGAACCTACGATAATCCAGAGACTTTGCCCGAACACCACCGCAAAAGCGGTATTGTAGTCGCTTACCTGTCCGCGCAGGGCTTCCTGGGCCTCCGGGCTCATGTCCGGTTTGATATGCGCCGTGCGCCAGAAATCGGCAGGTTCCAGTCCGATGGACAAATAAAGCATGATAAAACCGTAGGCAATCAGCCCCGCTGTGAGGTACGATAACATCCGGATGCCTTTCCGGCCAAAATATTCGTTGATAATATCCGTCATCACGAACACGACCGGCCAGAGCAACACCCCGGCAGTCAGTGTGAATGCCAGTCCGCTTTGACCGAACAGATTCCAGTTAACGGGCTGATAACCAAAAGTTTTTTCTAATGAAAAGTTTGACGCCCATGAATTCAGCCACGATAGCGTTGGTCAGGAAAATACCTGCCAGCAAGATCCATAGGCGGTTGGGCTTGGAAGCAAATTGATACTGCATGAGGATTTTATTTGTCGCGCAAGGTTGTAAAAACCTGCATGTACGCAAAGTCTTTCCAACTAAAAGTTTTTTGAGGTGTTTACATTTGCGACTTTATTAGAAGTGAGAGGTCGGCAGTTTGGGGTGTCCCCTTAGTGTGTGGTGTTTAGTTTAGGCGCTCCGCCTTTTTTAGCAATTCCAAAGTGGCAGCGGCGTAAACTACGGTA
Source organism: Lewinellaceae bacterium (assembly GCA_016711435.1). GTDB lineage: Bacteria > Bacteroidota > Bacteroidia > Chitinophagales > Saprospiraceae > M3007. The sequence goes on along the minus strand of JADJSY010000066.1, from coordinate 32,811 downwards.
AACATTATGGGCTGCCATCCACTTCACTGCGTCTCCTTCTCACTTTTCTTCTCCCTCTAATCTTGTGGCAACTTTTGCAATCAACCTGAAAGACGGCAGCGTCGAATCCTCCCGCGAAACCATTATCGGGATCGACCTGGGTACGACCAATAGCCTCGTGGCGTATATGAAAGACGGGCAGCCGGTATGTGTGAAAGGCGCCGACGGGAAAAGTACGCTGGTGCCTTCCGTGATACATTTTGCTGAAAATGAGCAGATTATAGTCGGCGATGCGGCCAAGAACAAACTCATCACCGACCCCGCCAACACCATTTACTCCGTCAAACGACTGATGGGAAAATCATTCCGGGATGTGCAGGGAACGGAAGGGTTTTACGGCTACCAGATCCTCGACGACGACACCGAATCGCTGGTTAAAATCCGTGTGAAAGACAAGTTTTACACGCCCGTCGAACTCAGCGCCCATATCCTCCGCGAACTCAAAACGCGCATCGAAACGGACCTGACGACGGTGATTTCCAAAGCCGTCATCACCGTGCCCGCCTATTTCAACGACAACCAGCGCCAGGCCACCCGCGACGCCGGCAAACTCGCCGGTCTGGATGTGCTGCGCATCGTGAACGAACCCACCGCAGCAGCCCTGGCCTACGGCCTCGGCAATGGCCCTGACGCAGCGCCCAGCACCGTGGCCGTCTACGACCTCGGCGGCGGCACCTTCGATATTTCCATTCTGCGCATCGAAAACGGCATTTTTGAAGTGCTCTCTACCAACGGCGATACCTTCCTCGGCGGCGACGATTTCGACCGCGCCATCGTCAGTCTCTGGCAGCAGGAACTTGGGATCACCACCCAGGAATTGAGCGAAAACAAGGAACTCGGCCAGCAAATCCGACTGCTTGCAGAAGCGGCCAAAAAACACCTGTCCAGCGCGGAACTGTTTGAAAGTGAACTCAATGGCCGAAAAGTCAGCCTCTCAAAGGCAGGTTTGAACACCTTGTAGAGCCGCTGATGGACCGCACCATCGCCTGCTGCAAAAATGCCCTGCGCGACGCCAAAGTCACCACTGCGGAAATAGAAAATGTCATCATGGTGGGTGGCAGCACGCGCACGCCGTATGTAAAAAACAGGGTTGCACAGTTTTTTGAAAAACCTGTTTTCGACAGCCTGCACCCCGACGAAGTGGTGGCCCTGGGCGCTGCCATACAGGCAGATATTCTCGCCGGCAACCAGAAAGACCTGCTGCTGCTCGACATCACCCCGCTTTCCCTCGGCATCGAAACCGTCGGCGGTCTGATGGACGTGATCGTACCGCGCAACTCCAAAATCCCCTCCAAAGCCGGGCGGCAGTACACCACCAGCGTGGACGGCCAGAAGAACCTGAAAATCAGCGTGTTCCAGGGCGAACGCGACCTGGTGGAACACAACCGCAAACTCGGCGAGTTCATCCTGCGCGATATTCCGCCCATGCCCGCCGGACTGCCTAAAATCGACATCCAGTTCATTATCAATGCGGACGGCATTCTCACAGTGCGCGCCCGCGAACTGCGTAGCAACCTCGAAACACAGGTGGAAATCAAACCCACTTACGGCATCAGCGAGGAAGAAATGGCGCTCATGCTGATCGACAGTATTCAAAATGCGGAATCGGACATGAAAGTCCGGGGTGTGCTGGAAGCCCGCAACGAAGCCAACAACTTGCTCCTGTCCGGCCAGAAATTCCTGCAACAAAACGACGCCATTTTGTCGGAGGAAGAAAAAATGGTTACAAACGCTTTGTTAAACGAACTCCTCGAAGCCACCAAAACGGAGGACAAAGACGTTATCCATCGCGCTATTGAAACGCTGAATCTGTACACGACCCCGCTGGCGCATCGGGCGCTGGATAGTAATATCCGGGCGGCGATGGCGGGGAAAAAGATTTAGGATTTTTCCGAATGTAGAGGGATTGGAGAACGGATGAAACGGATTTTTGCGGATTTAAACGGATTGCCGAGCGTAGAGTAATTTGAATACGGATGAAACAGATGTGACACGGATTTTTTTAATGTGTACTCTACGCTCGGCAATCCGTTTAAATCCGCAAAAATCCGTTTCATCCGTTCTCCAATCCCTCTACGTACGCGCTACCACACCAACCAAGATAACTTGATTATGAGACTTATCATTACCATCTTCTCCTTTTTCACCCTCCTCTCCTGCCATACCGCCCAAACGGTGCAAGTCGTCGCTGCCACTCCGATTCCGGCAGCTAAAGCAGCCGGTACGTTTGTCACCTGGGACAAAAAACTGGTCGATCTCGGTCCGGTCAAAAAAGGAGAAACGCGCACCACGTTTTTTGAATTCACCAATACCTCCGGCGCGGATATCCAGATCGACATCGTGGATGCCTGCGAATGCACCAAAGTGGATTTTCCACGCGGCGTTTTCCCGCCAGGCGCCACAGGCCGCCTGGGTGTAGTGTTCGACAGCAAGGACAAAGATGCCTCCGAGACCATCGGGATCACGGTTGTTTTTAAACAGAACGACGAAAAGGGAAATCCGAGGATCGAGTCGGTGGAGTATAAGTTTGAGTTGCTGAAGTGAGGGTTTTACCACATAGGTTTTTACCACATAAGACACATAGGATTTTCACATAGAACACATAGGCGTACGTTTCGGTGCATATTATAGCCGAAAAGAAGTGCAGGATCGTAAGACCGTATACCTAAAGCCAAGCGTTACCACCCTGATAACTGATAACCAATAACGGATAACGGATAACAAAACCATGTCCCGACCCAAAATATACGCCTTCCTCGCAGTCCTTACCCTGTTCGTCCTCGGCGGGTTGTATGTCCGCGAGTATGCATACCTGTCCAATTCCATCGGCGTCAAAGCATTGGTAGCCGGCTCCCTGCTGGTAGCGCTGGCCGCGGCATTTGCCGGTTTGTGGCTGGGCCGCGAGCGTTTTACGCCCTGGAAACGGCATGTGCCCGAAATTTTGCTGATCCTGTTTTGCAGCGTGTTGTTCGCGCCCTTGTTCGGCAGCCTGCTCAACCGGGCGTTCAGCCTGAAAGAATACCATTCTTTCGAGTTTGTCTCCGAGGCGCCCTACTTTGCCTCCGGCTACGGATTGCTGAAAGGAGAAAAAATAGAACCCAGCGGTTACCACCTGACCGTCCGGGAAAAAGGGCAGTTGCACCGCTTCAAATACAAAGGCCAGGCGTATTACCCTTTGACCAAGCCGGGCGAGCGTGTTTTGCTACCGATACGGCGGGGGATTTTCGGGGTTAGGGTCATGCTGCTTAAATAGTCCGAAGTCCGAAGTCGATAGTGCGAAGTCCGAAGTCGTCAGTGCGAAGTGAGAAGTAGTCAGTCAATAGTGCGAAGTCCGAGCGCACCACAATATAGGTTGATTGCAGGCAGATGGTTACGCAATGGAGACCATCTTATTCATTCCAAGTTTTACCACCAACTTCCGCCAAAGGCATACAACCCACATACACGCCCGGCATGGGATCGTATCCCAGCACTTCCGTGCCGATTTTTTGCGAGGTATAGTAGCCCAGCAAAGTCAGTTCTTTGATCCTGCGAAAAAAATGTGTGGGAGCGTCCGCTGACAAGCGAATGCCCCATAAGGAGGGCGGTTGTTTGGCTGCTTCCTTGTCCATTTGCAGCAGCAGCGCATGTTGCCGTTCTGCCGGGCAGTCTGCAAATTTCAGGTTGTATTCCCGGATACACACTTGCTCGAAGGCTGCCAAACCAGCCAGAAAGTCTTTCTGTTCATCGGGCGCAAGCAGGTCTTTCAGCATTTTATCGATAAATTTATCAATATACAAGTCTTTGGCGCCGGGCGTTTTGGTGCGCGGCAGGATGCTTTCCGCGATGGCAGCGATCGTGCGCGCCTGCTCGGGCGTCAGAAATTCCGGTTTCCAGTGCAGGTGTTTGCCGGCAGAACAACTGATAAACAGCTCGGACAAAGCCGTTGCCGAAACCGCATAACCCAGAAAGAGGGCCGTTGTTTTTAATGCTTCTCTTCGATTCATAGGTAGTTATCCGTTATTAGTTATCCGTTATTCGTGTTGATAATCAGGCATTTACTTAGAGGCGATTAAATTTCATTTCCTGCACCGCAAAATCAACCGCCCGGGCCGTCAACGCCATGTAGGTAATGGAAGGATTGACGCAGGAAGAAGAAGTCATACAAGCGCCGTCGGTCACGAACACGTTCGGCACGGCATGTACCTGGTTGTTGCCATTCAGCACCGAGGTTTTGGGGTCTCTGCCCATACGCGCGGTGCCCATTTCGTGTACGCCCACACCGATGCCGCCGGCGTGATCGAAGGTGCTGATATTTTTAAACCCGGCTTTTTCGAGCATCTCAGCCGCATCCGCCTGGATGTGTTTGCGCATGGCCATTTCGTTTGTTTTAAACTCACAATCGAAAGCCAGTGTCGGCAAACCTGCCTTGTCTTTCAGGTTGTGGTTGAGCGTCACCTTGTTTTCGTGGTAAGGCAGGCACTCTCCGAAACCGACGAGGGTCATGCCCCAGCCGCCGGGTTTGAACAGGTTTTCCTTAAAATCGGCCCCGATCCCTTCGCTGTTCACGCCCCCACCCCAGTTGCCCCGGCCGCCGCCGCCCTGGTAGCCATAGCCGCGCAGGAAGTCTGGGTGGCGCGTTTGTTCGTTGAGGTTTCGGTAGCGCGGAATGTAGATGCCGTTGGGGCGGCGCCCTTTGTAATACTGGTCTTCAAAACCTTCGTAACTGCCCATCGCGCCGAGTCGGTAGTGGTGATCCATGAGGTTGTGACCCAACTCGCCGCTGTCGTTGCCCATTCCGTTGGGGAAACGAGCGGAGGTAGAGTTCAGCAAAATGGAAGTTGAACCCAGCGTGGAAGCATTCAGGAAAATGATGCGGGCGTAAAACTCAGTCGTTTCGAGGGTGACGGTGTCGACAATTCTGACGCCGGAGGCTTTTCCCGTTTGTGCATCATATATAATGGAATGCACCGCCGAATCGGGACGAAGCGTCAGGTTGCCGGTCGCGTCGGCAGCAGGCAGGGTAACGGCATTGCTACTGAAATACGCGCCGAACGGGCAGCCCCTCGAACAACGGTTGCGGTACTGGCATTTGCCGCGGCCATTCATGGGTTCGGTCAGGTGCGCCACCCGCCCGATGGTCAGGTATCGTTCCTTAAATTCGCTTTCAATACGCGCTTTTACGTGTTTTTCCAGGCAATTCAACTCCATAGGCGGCAAAAAATGCCCGTCGGGCAAATGTGGAAGCCCCAGTTTTTCACCGCTGATACCCACGTATTTTTCCACGTAGGTGTACCAGTCCTGAATGTCCTTGTAGCGGATTGGCCAGTCGATACCAATACCTTCTTTGGCGTTGGCTTCAAAATCGAGGTCGCTCCAGCGGTAGCATTGTTTGCCCCAGAGCAGGGAGCGCCCGCCGACCTGGTCGCCGCGAATCCAGTCGAAACGTTTGATTTCGGTATAGGGATTTTCTACGTCATTGACGTGGAAATGTTTGTTGGCTTCATTGATGAATCCGCTGCGTACCTGTATGTGGTATTTCCGGGTGTCCTCATACGACAGGCGACCGCGGTGCTCAAAATCCCAGTGTTCGTGGTTCATGGTCGGATAATCCGTCACGTGGCGCACCATTCTGCCGCGTTCCAGCACCAGCGTTTTCAGGCCCTTTTCACAAAGTTCTTTGGCCGCCCAGCCGCCGCTGATACCGGAGCCGATGACAATGGCGTCGTAGGTATGGGATTCGTTCGTTTGCAGGATAAAATGAGGCATTGTTGACAAGCAGGTTCAGGTAAACACAATTATTAGAACCGGCTAATGTAATTGCATTTATACCAAGCACCATCCCGCACCCTCATAAAATTTCTGCAACCCCTTCGCAGTAAATTAAAATGCTACGCCGTGCCGATTTTATGTGCAATGCAACCGTTCAGGATTTTGCCCGCGTGTATTGCACCGGCCATTCCACGTCCACACCTAGTTCTTTCGCCGCATGCAAGGGGAAATAAGGGTCGCGTAAGGCTTGCCGCGCCAGAAAAATGAGATCGGCCTGACCGTTTTGCAGAATTTCTTCCGCTTGTTGCGCGCTCGTAATCATACCTACTGCGCTCGTCAATATGCCTGTTTCTTTCCTGATTTTTTCGGCAAAAGGCACTTGATAACCCGGGCCCACCGGAATTTTTACGCCTGGTACCACACCGCCTGTAGAACAATCGATCAGGTCGACACCGCGGTTTTTCAGCACAGCGGCCAGTTGGACGGAGGCGTCACCATCCCAGCCGCCTTCTGCCCAGTCGGTAGCGGAAATCCGCACAAACAGGGGCAAAGTATCCGGCCAAACCGTTTTTACGGCTTCGACGATTTCCAGTAGCAGGCGGATGCGGTTTTCAAAACTGCCGCCGTAAGCGTCCGTCCGTTGATTGCTGAGCGGCGATAAAAATTCGTGGATCAGGTAGCCGTGTGCTGCATGAATTTCCACTACTTTATAACCTGCCTGAACGGCACGAACGGCGGCGGCTTTGTAATCGTCTATCACTTTTTGGATCCCCTCCTTATCCAGTGCTTTCGGGCTTTCCGTACCGGGCGCGAACGGGATGGCCGAGGGCGCTACGGTTTTCCAGCCTTCTTGCGCATCGGAGGGGATCTGCCGGTCGCCTTTCCAGGGAATGTTGTGGCTTGCTTTTCGACCGGCATGCGCCAATTGTATCCCGGCCACTGCACCCTGTGTGTGAATAAAAGCAGTGATGGTTTGCAGTTTAGCGATGTGTTCGTCTTTGTATATCCCCATGTCTCCGGGGCTAATACGACCTTCAGGCGATACGGCGGTGGCTTCCTGCATAATCAGTGCCGCGCCACCAACGGCCCGACTACCCAAGTGTACCAGGTGCCAGTCGTTGGCAAAACCATCAGCCGACGAATATTGGCACATAGGTGAGACGGTAATGCGATTTTTAAAAGTAACGCTTTTGATGGTGAGCGGGGAGAAAAGTGCGGACATAGAAAAGTGTTTTTTGTATAAGACCTAACAGTTTTTGGGGAAAAGAGATGTGAAGGGCGGCCTATTTCAAAATCTATATTATCTGACTGGGTCGGTTGATGAGCCTACATTTCAATCCATTACGCTCGCCAGTGTGGACACGCTGTATCATACTTTGAATGGGGCTCCTGACAGTGGACTTGTTTACCGGTTCAGCACAGTAGTTGACGTAGAAGACCCTGCCCAGACAGCGTACAACGTACAGGTGTTTCCTACCCTGGTGCAGGATGTACTCACGATAGACATCAGCAATCAATCCGGACTTTCAGAGAAACAAGCGCAGTTTATGGTGACGGACGTAACGGGCAGGGTGCTGCGGAACGGCTCTGTCACAGCGGAGCGGACACAGGTGAATCTTTTGGGGTTGCCGAGTGGCATGTACGTCGTGCATATTTTTTCAGCGGCAGGTATTACTGAAGCCCGAAAGATTTGGAAGGAATAAATGCAAAGGGCAAGGGGCAAAGAACAAACATAAGTCATCCCGGATTTTGAAGCGACTCTTTGTACGCGCCGGCACAATTTTTATTGATGATTGCTTATTGACAATTGATGATTTTTGATGCAGGGTGGCATCTTCGTACATCAAAAATCATCAATTGTCAATAAGCAATCATCAATAAATAGGAGTTTGACCTTTTGTAGTCGTTTTAGACAAAATCCGGGATGTCTCATGTTTGCCCATTCCCATTTACCAAAAAAAGGCGTCACCCCGCACTGGGATGACGCCTTATATTTTTCTACAAGCAGAATCGTTTAAGTAGAGCCGCAAAATTAGTTTTGACTAAATTATTTGCAAATGATTGATTATCAACACAAATAACAGCTAACTAATAACGGATAACTACTTACAGCGAAATGTGTTTAAAACCAGTTACTGTCAGCTCTTTATCAAGGCTTTTCAGGTACTGATCCACCGTTACGTCGTTGTTTTTTACAAATTTCTGGCTCAGCAGGGTGCTTTCCTGGAAGAACTTGTTCAGACGACCAAGTGCAATTTTTTCCAGCATTTCTTCTGCTTTGCCTTCGTTGCGTGCCAGTTCTTTGCCGATTTCGATTTCTTTTTCGACAATTTTCGGATCCACATCGTCGCGGCTCACGGAAACCGGATTCATGGCGGCAATCTGCATGGCTACATCGCGGCCGGCCTGCTCGAATTCGTTTTCGCGTTTGTTCAGCGCTACCAGCACCGAACGTTTGTTGTTGGAGTGGTTGTAGGTCAGAATCTGCGCGCCGGTAAGCGGCTCGTAGCGGCTCAGTTCGATTTTTTCACCGATGATACCGTTTTGTTCGCCAACTTTATCGGCGATCGTTACACTGCCCTCGTACGGGAGCGCCAGCAGCGCTTCCAGTGTTTCCGGGAAGTTTTCGAGGGCGATATCGGCTATTTTAGTCGTCATCGCCACGAAATTGTCATTACGGGCGGCAAAGTCGGTTTCGCAGTTCAGCGATACGATTACGCCACGTGTCTGGTTGGCATTGGTGATCGCAATAACAACGCCTTCTTTTGCTTCACGTTCTTCGCGTTTGGCAGCTTTGGCGATCCCTTTTTTACGCAGCCAATCCTGAGCGGCTTCAAAGTCGCCATTGGATTCTTCCAGGGCTTTTTTGCAATCCATCATACCTGCGCCGGTCAGTTCGCGCAATTTCTGGATATCTGCTACAGCAATTTTTACCATTATATTTGGATTGAATTGATGATGATGTTTTTGTTGAGCTGCCATTTACGCTTCAGCGGTTTCTTTTTCCTCACCTTTCATGGCTTTGCGTTCTTCCAGTCCTTCGCGGATGGCGTCTACCAGGTAGTTGGTGATGAAATAGATGGCTTTGGATGCGTCGTCGTTGCTGGGGATAGCGAAATCTACCAGGGTTGGGTCGGAGTTGGTATCGACCATACCGAAGGTTTTCACGCCCAGTTTTTTAGCTTCTGCCAATGCCAGGTGTTCGTGGTGAATATCCACGATAAACACAGCGGATGGCAGGCGGTTGAGTTGTTCGATACCGCCGAGGTGTTTGGACATCTTGGCGTGTTCGCGGCTCAACGTGAGGCGTTCTTTCTTCGTGATACTGGTCAGCGAAGTATCGCCCAGCATCCGTTCGATGCCCTGCATTTTCTTCACTGATTTGCGGATGGTCATGAAGTTGGTCATCATGCCGCCGAGCCAGCGTTCCGTTACGAAAGGCATACCAACACTTTCGGCAGCCTTTTGTACGATCACGCGCGCCTGCTTTTTGGTGGCAACGAACATGATTTTTTTGCCGCTTTTAGCCATGGCCTTCATAGCGAGGGCCGAGCGCTCCAGCATTTCTGCCGTGCGGTTCAGGTCGATGATGTGGATCCCCTTGTGCTCCATGAAGATGTACGGAGTCATCTTGGGATTCCACTTTTTGCGCAGGTGACCAAAGTGGCAACCGGCATCGAGCAATTCTTTATAGGTGGGCTTTTGCATTGTTCAAAAGCGTTTTTTTGTAGTGAGTGGTGAGTGGTGAGTGGTGAGTTTGTGCGTGGTGAGTTGTGCGTGGTGAGTTGTCACTAGTGCGTTATATGAGTTGAGAATGATTCACAACTGACTCTTCACTATTGACACCTCACTATTCACTACTCACTATTCACTACTCACAATTTTATCGTTTGGAGAACTGGAAGCGTTTACGCGCTTTCGGTTGACCATATTTTTTGCGTTCTACGGCGCGGCTGTCGCGCGTGAGGAATTTGCGCGCTTTCAACGGCTTGCGGAATTCTTCATTGAGTTTGACCAATGCGCGGCTAAGGCCCATTCGTACTGCTTCTGCCTGGCCTTTGTAGCCACCACCATGTACAGTGACTTTCAGGTCGTAAATATTTTCAACACCCACCACTCCAAACGGATCGGTTACGTTGTGCTGAACATGCTGCTGCGGGAAGTATTCACGGTAATCTTTGCCGTTCACCGTGACATTGCCTTCTCCTTTCATCAGATAGACGCGGGCAACAGCAGTTTTGCGGCGGCCCACAGCGTTTATCATTTCCATATTTCTGATTTGAAGATGTGAGTTGTGAATAGTGAGTCGTGAATTGTGAGTTGTGAATTGTGAGTGATCGGGAATAACTCATAACTCATAACTTATAACTCATACCTCAAAATTTAATTGCTTCCGGTTTTTGTGCCACGTGCGGGTGTTCGGTACCAGTATAAACGAACATTTTTTTGATCATCGCACGGCCCAGTTTGGTCTTCGGCAACATACCGCGCACGGCGCGCTCGATGATGCGCTCCGGGAATTTGACCAGCATGGTTTCGGCTGTGACTTCCTTCAGACCGCCGGGGTGCAAGGAGTAGTCTTTGTAAATTTTTTGCTCCCATTTATGACCGGTGAATCGTACTTTATCAGCGTTGATTACAATTACATAATCACCTGTGTCGGCATGGGGAGTGTAAGACGGCTTGTTTTTGCCGCGCAGGATAGAAGCAATCTCCGTGCAAATACGGCCAGTTACCTGGTTCTCCGCATCTACTACGTACCACTTGCGTTCCGCTTTTTCAGCACTGACGGAGTCCGTCCGATAGCTTAGCGTATTCATTGTAAATTGTTAGTGATAAAAAGTTCAAGTTTGGATGTTTGAAAGCCAATTTGCAGGCGCTGTAACCGCTCCTTTGTGCACACCGGATTTAAAACAGGAATACCTTTTTTCCAAAAGGCCCGCAAAGGTAGAACGAGCATTTCGGGTATGCAAGCGATTGTACAAGTTTTTCTCTGCTATTTTTCATAAAGCGCTGATAATGAGCGGATATATGGCACAGCAGAAAAATGTTAATGTTTCGGCGTGGTTGTTTTTAGTGTTGATTATCAAGGAGTTATGTAAATTACCCTCATATATTAAATGGGGACGCGGATTGGACGGATCAAGCAGATGATCGCAGATTTTTAAAAATCCGTTTTAATCCGCTTGATCCGTCCGATCCGCGTCCCCAATGAATCGATAAAAAAATCCCACTTACAATCCGAACACTTTTTTAATATCCGCCACGGCATCTAATTTTTCCCAGGTAAATGTTTCCACCTCGGTTAGTTTGGCATGGCCGTTTACGCCGATGTTCACCATTTTTTTGCCGGGCACGCGGCCAAAATGCCCGTAAGCGGCCGTTTCGGAGAAGATAGGATTTTTCAGGCCGTAGCGGCGTACAATGGCAGCCGGGCGCAGATCGAATACCTGCTCCAGTTTTTGAGCAATTTCGCCGTCGGAAAGTCCTTTTATTTTGCAGGAACCGTACGTATTGACATACAATCCGACCGGATGGGCCACCCCGATGGCATAAGCCACCTGCACCAGTACCTGGCTGCACAGGCCTGAAGCCACCAGGTTTTTGGCAATGTGCCGGGTAGCATAGGCCGCCGAACGGTCTACCTTGGACGGGTCTTTTCCGGAGAATGCGCCGCCGCCGTGGGCGCCTTTGCCGCCGTAGGTATCGACGATAATTTTCCGGCCGGTGAGGCCGGTATCGCCGTGGGGGCCGCCGATCACAAACTTGCCCGTCGGGTTGATGTAATATTGCACATCGGGAGTAAACAGCCTGGCGACGCGCGCAGGAAGTTGTTTTTTCACCCTTGGAATCAGGATTTTCTTGATGTCCGCAGCAATTTTAGCGAGCATTTTATCATCCTTGTCAAAATCGTCGTGCTGGGTGCTGATCACGATGGTATCGATCTTTTTGGGGACGTGTTTGTCCGTATATTCGATCGTAACCTGGCTTTTCGCATCGGGGCGGAGGTATTTCATTTGTTTGCCTTCCTTGCGGATGGCCGCCAGTTCGCTCAGCAGCAGGTGCGCCAGATCGAGCGCGAGCGGCATATAATTATCCGTTTCGTTGGTGGCATAACCGAACATCATGCCCTGGTCGCCGGCGCCCTGGTCGTCTTCTTTTTTGCCCACATCCACGCCCTGGGCAATATCGGCGCTTTGTTCGTGTAAAGCGCTGATTACCCCGCAACTTTTGGATTCAAACTGGTATTCCGCTTTGGTGTAACCGATTTTTTCAATGGTTTTACGGGCCGTTTCCTGAATGTCCACATATGCTTTTGAGCGCACCTCCCCTGCAACCACCACCAGGCCAGTTGTCACCAAGGTTTCGCAGGCCACTTTTGAGTCGGGATCCTGGCTGAGAAAAGCGTCAAGAATAGCGTCGCTGATCTGGTCAGCCACTTTATCGGGGTGTCCTTCGGAAACGGATTCAGAGGTAAATAGATATGACATTGCTGGAAAATAAGTGATAAAACCCGGCGAATTTTCGGGCCGATTTGTTGAAAATATATGTAAAAAAGGCTCTAAAATGTTGATTTTACCCAAAAAAACACCCAAGGCAGCCGCTTTTGCGCCGCAAAGGTAGATTTTACCCTTCGTAAAAAGAAAGAAAGACGAACGTTAAGTAAAAGGCAAATTGCAAAAGGCAAAAGGCAGTGGGAATAAGTACCAATTCAATACCGGTTTGCGCATCCCGGATTTGGACATCGCGTCAGATGATGCATATCACTTTTTTGTGATCGGGAACAAACATCCGCGACGTATTAACTTTGTGCTTTCTGAACACCCGAAATTTGTAACGCTATGCCACTCGACCTTTCCGCCCTCCGAAAAAACTATGCCCTGGAGGCACTTTCCGAAACCGATGTACTACCTGATCCGCTGGCGCAGTTTGACCGCTGGTTTCGGGAAGCCATGCAAGCCCAGCTACCCGAACCCAATGCCATGACCCTGGCAACGGCCGATGCCGGGGGGCGCCCCAGTGCGCGGATTGTTTTGCTGAAAGGCATTGACCATCAGGGATTTGTATTTTTTACCAATTACGAAAGTCGAAAAGGTCGCGAACTCGCCGACAACCCGCAGGCAGCCCTGTTGTTCAACTGGCTCGAACTGGAACGGCAGATACGAATAGAAGGCCGTGTGGAACGAATTGATCCCAAAGAATCGGAATCTTATTTCCAGAGTCGCCCCAAAAGCAGCCAGATCGGCGCCTGGACAAGCCCTCAAAGCCAGGTGATTCCCGGCCGGGAAATGCTACTGGACAAACAGCATGATCTGGAAGCGCAATATGCTTCAGCGGAGGTGTTGCCGCTCCCGCCTTTTTGGGGTGGTTACCGGCTGATGCCCGATATGCTGGAATTCTGGCAAGGCCGGCCGAGCCGCCTGCACGATCGAATCAGGTATGTACGGACGGAAACGGGCTGGAAAATCGAGCGGCTGGCGCCCCCCCGGAAAGGTGAGGTGTAAGTTTGTGAGAGGGCCCCCCTCCCGCGCGGGGGGCCACCCCCCCCCACCCTACAAGCTTCACCTCACCACTTGCCCAACCTCCTATAAATTTAATGCTAACTTCATACTGACTTAACAGGGCTTCGGGGTCGCCAACGGTACTTTTGTTGTACCACTTTGGTATTGATAACCATGACTTTACACCCGCGCCGCCACTCTCCACACATCCGTTCCATTTTTGGTCGCTCTTTTCTTATGCTTCGGCATACACTTGATTCCAGTTCAGGTTTCAGTGCGGACGGCTTGCTTTCCCCGGCGCGGGATTTCAACAACAATATTCCGAAACATACGCCTGTCCAACGCACCCGCTATTATTGGCTGCGTTGGCCGGCCTGGCTGGCAGGAATTGTCATAGCAATCGTTTACCTGCTGTGGTTTTTTAAAAATATTTTTGACCATACTATTCGATAAAAGGGGACATGAAAAGAGCATTGGACATCGTCATACTTTCGGACCTGCATCTGGGCACGTACGGCTGCCACGCCAAGGAATTACTGAATTACCTGAAAAGTATACAGCCGCGCACCTTAGTGCTGAACGGCGATATCATCGACATGTGGTATTTTAAAAAAAGTTATTTCCCGAAAGACCACTTCGAGGTCATACGCCGCCTGATGAAGATGGCCGCCAATGGCACCAAAGTGTATTACCTGACGGGCAACCACGACGATGTTTTGCGTAAATTTGGAGAAATCGCGTTCGGGATGATTCACCTGCGCAACAAATTGGTGTTCCAGGTCGACGGCAAAACCCACTGGGTGTTTCATGGCGATGTTTTTGACGCCAGTATCCACCGCGCACGCTGGTTGGCCAAATTAGGCGGGGAAGGCTACGATATGCTGATTCGTATCAATCGCGTCATCAACAGTGCGCGCCGGCTGTTTGGTTTCGGCCCTGTTTCCTTTGCCGCCAAAGTAAAAAAAGGTGTGAAAGGCGCCGTGAAGTACATCAGCGATTTTGAAGATACTGCCATACAACTGGCTGCCGAAAAAGGATACGATTATGTGGTTTGCGGCCATATTCACCGCCCGCAACTGCGCGATGTGGTGGCAGAAAACGGTCGAACCGTAACCTATATGAACAGCGGCGACTGGGTGGAGCACCTCACCTCGCTTGAATTCGTCCAGGGTAAATGGAGCATTTACCAATACGATGAAACTGATTTTGATGTGCTGAATCCTCGTTTGCATGTGCAGGAAAAAGAACCCAAAATATACACCCTGCACCGGGATGAAGTGCTGCCCCTGAACGGGCTGGCTGCGATGGAGGCTATTTAAAGTGCGAAGTCTAAAAGTGCGCAAGTGCGAAGTCCGTAGAGTGTACCGTTTCATTTTTGGAAAGCCAAATATGAAACGGTACACTCTACGGACTTCGCACTTCGCACTAACGACTTCGGACTATTTTTTTGATTCCTGCCTGAAAATCCCCCAACTTTGCGGCCTGCAAAAACTGCCAGCCTGTGCAAGACTCCAATCCTATCCCGGTACTCGATGCCGAAAGTCAACAACAAGTAATTCGCTCTTTCAGGGTATCCCGTATTATTTTGCCCGTTCTGCTCGGCGTGGCCGCGGTCGCCTACTTGTTCTACAGGCAGTTCGACCTGACCCAGTTCCGGGCCATCGAATGGAGCGGCCAAGCCTTTATCTGGATCGGAGCAGCCTTTTTGTTACTGGCGGTGCGGCATTTTTTCTACTCCTTGCGACTGCGTACGCTCACCCGCTTTTCCTGGCGCAAATGCGCCGAACTCATCGTCTTATGGGAATTCAGCGCTGCCCTCACGCCCACCAGCAAGGGTGGCCCCTTTGTCATGCTGTTTGTACTGACCAAGGAAAAACTCTCTGCCGGTCGCACAGCAGCGGCTATTTTTTACACCATGGTATGCGATTCGGGCTTTTTTGTACTCACGCTGCCCATCTTGCTCGCTATTTACGGCCCGCCGATGTTGTATCCGGGTATGACAAGCTACAGCGACGTGGGATTAGCCAGCGGTACTTTTTTTGTCACCTATTCCCTCATGGTCACCTATTGGATCTGTCTCGTTTTTTTGCTTCTGTTCCGGCCGCGTTATGCCAAAATTGCGCTGGGGTGGTTGGCGCAGCGCTCGTTTTTGAAAAAATTTTCAACGAAGTTATCCTTGCTGGGTGACGAATTTACCATCGCAGCGGAGGAATTGCACCGGCAAAACTGGCGCTACCACCTGGGGGTAATTGTAGGCACTATCGGCGCATGGACATCCAAATTTATCATGATCAATTGCCTGATTATCGCTATCGTGCCCAGTACGCCGGTGGATGGCGGCACACAGGCGTTTATTTATGCCCGGATGGTCGCCATGTTCATCATTATGGCGTTCAGTCCGACGCCGGGCGGGGCAGGGTTGGCAGAAATGGCCCTGGTCGGGTTCATTTCGGACTATGTGCCCAGCGGCATTGCATTGGTGGTGGCGCTGCTGTGGCGCGGCATGGCTTATTACGGATATCTGCTGATGGGGGCCATCGTGGCGCCCGCCTGGGTTGCTGCAAAAGTCTATGGAGGTAAAAAATAAAAGGCAAAAAGCAAAAGGCAATGCGGGCCTGTGCGTATCTGAAATAATTCAGCTATCCCGCTGTCTGTTTCCATACAAAGTGTCCATTTCCGGGCACTTCTGTTTTTGTAAAATTTACATAAATTTCTGATTTTCAATGTGTTGCAACATGGCACAACACTTGAACCATTTATGCTGTCATCCAGCAAAAAATGATCGGAAATGGACAGAGAAATCCCGCAACAGGAAATCCAAAAGAACAGAAATAAAACCTGGTGGTACGCCGGACTGGCAGTCGTCGTGCTGCTTGTGGCCGCCGGGCTGATGCGCCGGGTACTGGACACCTCGCTCCGGCGCGCTGAAATACGCCTCACGGTCGCTGAAACCGGCGACGTGGAAAACACCCTGAATGCCAGTGGCGAGGTGCAGCCTGAACTGGAACAGGTCGTCACCAGCCCCATTTCCGCAGTATTGCAACAAGTATATTTCAATACCGGCACAAGTGTCAAAACCGGCGATAAGATATTAGATTTAGACAAAACCTCCACGTCTATCGAACTGGAAAAACAACGCGACGAACTGGAACTCAAACGCAACGGCATTGTCAAAATCAGGCTCGAACTAGACAAGAGTTTTTACGACATCAAAATCCAGGATTCCATCAAAGCCTGCCGCATCATCAGCCTGAAAGCCGATCTGGAAAACGCCAAGCGCCTCTTTAAGGCAGGCGGCGGCACCCGCGAAAGTATCGACCAGGCGGAGACGAATCTGCAAATCGCACAACTGGAAAAACGGCAGTTGGAAAATGACATCCGCAGTCGGCAGGCCGTTATGCGTGCCGGTATTCGCGAATCCGAAATCACAGCATCCATACAGGAAAAAGCCCTGAGCGAACTGGAGCGCAAAATGCGCCAGGCCGACATCGTGGCCAGCCGGACGGGGGTGCTCACGTTTGTCAATACCAATCTCGGCGCCCGGGTTGGCGAAGGCGAAGTACTGGCGCGGATTGCCGATTTGAGCAGTTTCAAAATCCTGGGGTCCATCACCGACAACTACGCCGGACAGTTGCAGGTCGGGATGCCGGTCATTGCACGGATCAACGAAACCATTGTCCGCGGCATGTTGCTCAACATCCGCCCTGCGGTGTCGAACAACGTGATCAGTTTCGATGTGGCGCTCGATGACCAGCGTTCCGCCGGCCTACTGCGTCCCAAAATGAAAGTGGAATTGTATGTAGTGACCGATGCGCACCGGCAGGTGGTGCGGGTGCAAAACGGCCCCGCGTTTCGCGGGGGCAGTGTGCAGGATGTGTTTGTACTGCGCCCCGATGGCAAAGCGGAGCGGCGAACCGTCAAAATCGGATTGGTCAATTTTGATTATGTGGAAATAACGGAGGGTTTGCAGCCCGGCGAAACGATGATTTTATCGGATATGAGCGCGTACAGGAATTTGAAGGAGATAACGATTAAGCCATGAGTAGTTATTGGTTATTGGTTATTCGTGTTGATAATCAAGCATTTGCCATTGCTTGTTGTTGGCGGGGACGCCAACAACGGCGCTCGGAAGCCATTGGCGAGGGCCCAGGTAGTTTGGGACGGATTAGGTATCGTTTGGCTCACCATAGTCGATAGGCTTTCTGTCAGCCGGTCCCTTGCCGTTGTTGGCGTCCCCGCCAACAACAAACGGTGGAATGGGTGCATGAGCGTGACTTCCTTGCTGTTGTCGGCGTCCCCGCCAACAACAAATAATTTTCCGAATATGACCGCCCCGCTGGGGCTAATTTAATATTACGAATGAAACATCACATCACCCTGGCCTTTTTTCTGGTTTCCACCGCTTTATCCGCCCAGCAGGTTGAGCGCCTCAGCCTGTCGCAGGTGGTCGAGCTCGCCAAAGCGAAGTCGATTGCGGCCCGGCAGGCGGCTACCACCAAAGAGACGCGTTATTGGGAATTCCGGAATTACCAGTCCGATTACAAACCGCAACTGATACTCGACAGCAGGTTGCCGGCTTTTTCGCGCTCGTTTCAGGAAGTAGTGCAGCCGGATGGAACCATTCAGTTTCAGCCCATCCGCAACAACAATTCCTCGGTCGGTATCTCGCTCGAACAAAACATCGCGCGCACCGGCGGCACCATTTATGCCACCACGCAGCTACAGCGCTTCGACGATTTTATCCGGGATGCTACCTTTGTACAATGGCACCGTGTTCGCCGTGGGATTGAGCCAGCCTTTGTTTCAATTCAATGACCTGAAATGGGACAAAAGGATTGAACCGCTGAAATACCGGGAAAGCATCCAGGAGTACATCGAATCGATGGAAAACATTGCCACTACCGCCAGTTCGCTGTTTTTCGACCTGCTGCTGGCCCAGGTGAACCAATCCATTGCTGAAACCAATTTGAAAAACACCAACGACATCCTGACCATTGCCCGGGAAAAATTTGAACTGGGCAAAACCAGCCGCAACGAAATTCTGCAACTGCAACTCGAACAACTCAAAGCCCAAAAAGCGGTGGGTACCGCCAAACGCGACCTGGAAATTGCCACGCTCAACCTCAAAGCCTATATCGGGCTGCAAAACGACGCCAGGCTCGAATTGCAGGAACCCATCCCGTCCAACCCGCCTGTGATTTCGGCGCAAACGGCTATCGACGAGGCTTTTGCCAACCGGGCCGACGCCATCGCTTTCGGCCGCCGAACGCTCGAAGCGCAACGCGCCGTGGTGAAAGCCAAAACCGAACGCGGCCTCAATGCCACCCTGACCGCCAACCTGGGTTTTTCCAACCGCGGCCAGTCGGTCGGCGATTTGTACCAGCAACCCCAAAACCAGCAACTGGTTACCATCGAGTTCAGTATGCCTATTCTCGACTGGGGCCGCGCGCAATCCAGCCTGAAAACCGCAGAAGCCAACCAAAAACTGACACAATACACCATCGAGCAGGACAAACAGAATTTCCAACAGGCGATTTACACGCAGGTGACCCTGTTCGATATGCTCAAAGACCAACTTTCGCTGACCGAACAGGCCGACTCCATTGCCGCCGAAAAATACCAGATCGCCCGCGAACGCTATGTGCTGGGCGACCTCAGTATCACCGACTTAAGTATCGCTTTTACGGAAAAAGACCAGGCGCGGCGCGATTTTATCGGCGCCCTGCGCGACTACTGGGCCGCTTTTTACCAGCTCCGATGGCTGACATTGTATGATTTTGAAAAACAAGAAAAATTGTGAGTGGTGAGTAGTGAGTGAGTGGTGAGTAGTGAGTGGCGTCTCGTTAAAAGATCGTACTCAACTCACATTTTACGAGACGCCACTCACTACTCACCACTCACTACTCACCACTCACCACTCACCACTCACCACTCACCACTCACAATATGATTCATTTACAAAACATCGAAAAAATTTACCGCACGGAAACGGTAGAAACCCTCGCGCTCCACAACATCAGCCTCGATATCGCAAAAGGTGAATTCCTGAGCATTATGGGGCCGTCCGGCTGCGGCAAAAGTACCCTGCTCAATATTATGGGCCTGCTCGACGAACCAACTTCGGGCGCGGTAAACATTGAAAATCAAACCATTACAGGATTTTCGGACAAAAAACTCTCGCAGTTTCGCAACCGAAAAATCGGCTTTATTTTTCAGAGTTACCACCTCATCAACGACCTGCCTGTGGTCGACAATGTGGAATTGCCGCTGCTGTACCGCGATGTTTCCGGCAAAGAACGCCGCCGTCTGGCCTCGGAAGCCCTGGAAAAAGTGGGACTGTCCAACCGGATGAAACACTACCCTTCCCAACTCTCCGGCGGCCAGAAACAACGCGTCGCCATTGCCCGCGCCATCGTAGGCCGCCCCGAACTCATCCTGGCCGACGAGCCGACGGGCAACCTGGACTCCGGCATGGGCAATGAAATCATGGAAATCCTCGAAGAACTCAACCGCACAGACCAGACCACGATCGTGATGGTGACCCACGACGAAGGCATGGCCAAACGCACCCACCGGCTGGTACGGCTTTTCGACGGCTCGCTGGTATCTTCCAACAGTTTCTACAAAGATTGATCAAAGGCAAAATACAATTTTTGAAAGCAAGATCAGTGCAAATGCCCGAAAGCGAAGCACCCCAACCATCAAACTTTCAAACCATTCAAACCCGACAATATGTTTAAAAATTATCTGAAAATAACCCTTGCGGTCATGCAGCGGCGCAAGTTTTTCACCTTTATCAGTTTGTTCGGGATTAGCATTACCCTGACGATTCTGATTGCGCTGACTGCATTTTACGAGCATATGTTTTCCGGCAAATACCCGGAGGTCAACCGCGACCGCACGCTGTTTAGCATGATGCTCGAAGAACGCGACACCCTCGACGGCGGCACGCGCAGAGGCCCGATGAGTTTGTATTTCATCAACTCTTACATCAAAACGCTGAAAACGCCCGAAAAAATTGGAATCGCTTCGTCGCCCAATACCATCAACACCTACGGCAACGGCAAAAAAATGAAGCTATTTTTCAAATACACCGACCCTGTTTTTTGGGAAATCATGGCATTTGAATTTCTGGAAGGGCAGCCATTTACCCAACAGCAAATCGACAACAACGAAGCCGTGGCCGTCATCAACGACAATACCCGCGACGATTATTTCGGCAAGGGCGTACAAGCCGTGGGTAAAACCATCGACATCGACGGACAAAACCTGCGGGTGATCGGGGTGCTGCGCGGTTGTCCCATTACACGTGTGATGGTCGCGGCAGATGTGTACATGCCTTATCACCTGCAAAAACGCGACCCCTCCAGCACTTCTTTCAACGGCCCTTACCAGGCAATTGTGCTGGCTAAAAACGAGTCCGATATGCCGCTGATTCAGGCCGAATACAAAGATGTTGTATCCCGGATTCCGATCCAGCAGTATGGCGATTTTAAACCGCAAGTGATAAAAGGCAATCTGTTTCCTTATTTTGAAAGTGTGATGGAGAGCGGCATCATGCAGAGCGACGACGGTTCCGCACAAAAACGGTTTTACCTCTTTGCTACCATTTTTGCCTTGCTGTTTATGTCTTTACCGGCCATCAACCTGGTGAACATCAATATCAGCCGCATCCTCGAACGATCTTCCGAAATTGGTATCCGCAAGGCATTCGGCGCGTCGTCCAAGACCCTCGTTTATCAGTTTGTGATTGAGAATATCCTGCTGACGCTCATCGGCGGAGTCATCGCTTTGATTGTTTCCGCCTGCTTTTTGTATTGGTTCAACAACAGCCGCCTGATCGATTACGCCGATTTGACCATCAACTGGACCGTCGTCACCGTCACTATCCTGCTCAGCCTGGTTTTCGGCCTGATGTCGGGCGTTTTCCCGGCCTGGCGGATGTCGAAACTGCCAATTGTTGAAGCCCTGAAGGGTTAGTGTTTGATGGTGTTTGTGTTGAGCTCGCTGTGTGGTGTTTAGTGTTTGGTGCACTTCGCTTTGGCAGTAGTTGGTATTTTGGTCAAACTACTGCAGGCCGGCGAGTGCCCAATCACTAAACACCATCTCGGCAGCAACACACACAAACACCCCCCGACACCCACCACCGCCCACACCAAACACTATACACTAAACACGAAATAAGATGTTCAAACACATATTAACCCTCATTTGGAAAAAGAAAAAGAGCAACTTTCTGATGATGCTCGAAATTTTTGTCTCTTTCCTGATCCTCTTCGCGGTGTGGAGCCTGAGCGTCTACACCTACCGCAATTACGCGACGCCTTCGGGTCTGTCGACTGACCGGGTGTGGGCGGTATACCTGCAGTTCAATGCCAAAAACGACACCCTGTTGGTAGAATACCGCGATCTGGTTCGACAAATGCTCCAGGGCGTTCCGGAAATTGAACATTATTCTTTTTCCTCGTCCAACCTGCCCTTCAGTTTCAGCAGTTCCAACGGCGATTTTTCCTATCAAGGTAAACACACGCTCAATGAAGTCATGTTCGTAGAAAGCGACTACCCGAACGTGATGGGAATGACGCTTGAGTCGGGCAAATGGTTTGAAGCGCAAGACACGATCGGAAAGGTCACACCCATCGTGATTACCAGGCACATGGCAAACGCGCTCTTCGGCCAGGAAGAAGCCGTCGGTAAAATTATCGGAGATGAAGCGTCGCCTCGGAAAGTAGTGGGCGTGGTGCCTTACTACCGCCACAAATCATCTTATCAGGGCGACGACAACTGCGTTTTTGAACCGCTGAGCAACTGGGACAGCGATTTGCTACTGAAAATCAAACCCGGCACGAACGCCGATTTCGAAGCGCGTTTTGCCCGTTCTATTCAACAATTGGGGAAAGACTGGACGGTGGAAATCCAGCACATGGACAACATGCGATCCACGCAGGACAACACGATCCTTATTCCGATCCTGATTTTATTTATTGTTTGCGCATTTCTGGTGTTCAATGTGGGGCTGGGTTTGTTCGGCGTTTTGTTTCAAAACATCAACCGCCGGAAAGGCGAAATCGGCCTCCGCCGGGCAATTGGCGCCACGAAACGGCAGATTTTGACATATTTTATCGGTGAAACACTTGTGATTAGCAGTTTCGGGGTAGTTTTAGGGATATTTTTCGCCATTCAAATGCCGCTGTTACAAGTGCTCGATGTGGAAGCATCCGTGTATATGTGGGGAATTGTGCTGGCACTGTTGTCCATTTTTGCGATTGCCGTACTTTGCGCATTTTATCCGAGCCGGCAGGCTGCGCGGATTTATCCGGCGGTGGCGTTGCATGAAGAATAGATGAAGGGTAAAATTTGCAGGGTGTTGAGGGTTAGATTGTGGGCCAATAAAAGGGATAATCACTTTAACTTAATTGGACAATCCAGTTCGTTAGAGTGGCCCTCAAATCTGCTTTTGCCTCTCCATAGTTAGCCTTTGAAACAATGATCCTAATCATAGACGACGACATAGCAGTACGCACTTCTCTTTCGCTGTTGCTGAAAAAAGAAGGTTTCGAGGCTTCGTCGGTGGCAACACCGGTCGAGGCGCTCGAGTTTTTGCGCGTACAGTCGCCTGAATTGGTCGTGCTGGATATGAATTTCTCCAACGAAACCTCCGGCGCCGACGGTCTGAAACTGCTGGAACAAATCAGAAAACGATACCCTGCCATACCTGTTATCCTGATCACGGGTTGGGCCACCATCGACCTGGCCGTGCAGGGCATGAAATTAGGCGCTTCCGATTTTATCAACAAACCCTGGAAAAATAGCCATTTAATGGAGTCGCTGCGCACCGCGCTGCAATTAGCGCCCGGAAAAACGGCAGCCGGCAGCGCCGGTAGCGCTGCAGCAACGGCCCGCAAAAAACTCGATCAGCAATTTGATTTCAGCGCGATCATCGGCGAAGACCCGCAAATGATCCAGATACTGGAAACCATCGGGCGGGTAGCGCCCACCGACGCTTCCGTACTGATTATGGGCGAAAGCGGCACCGGAAAGGAACTGATTGCCGAAGCCATTCACCAGAACAGCCTGCGCAGCAAACGCCCTTTTGTCAAGGTCAACCTGGGCGGCATCTCCTCCAGCCTGTTTGAATCCGAAATGTTCGGCCACGTGCGCGGCGCATTTACCGATGCGCGGATAGACAGGGTCGGGCGCTTCGAACTCACCAACAAAGGCACCATTTTCCTGGATGAAATCGGCGACCTCGAACTATCCAGCCAGGTAAAACTCTTGCGGGTACTCCAGGACCGTACCTACGAAGTACTCGGCAGCAGCCGCAGCAAAACCGTCGATGTGCGGGTCATTTCGGCCACCAACCGCAACCTCGAAGAGATGGTGGCGCAAAACACCTTTCGCGAAGACCTGCTCTACCGCATCAACCTGATTACCATCAAACTGCCCAGCCTCCGCGAACGCCCCGGCGATATTCCCCTGCTCGTCAACCATTTTGTAAAAAACCTGAGCGAACTCTACGCCCGGCCGCTGCGCATCGACCGCGAAGCCCTTCAATGGATCAAACAACTGCCCCTGCCCGGCAATATCCGGCAATTGAAAAACTTAGTAGAGCGAACGGTGCTGATTACCCCCGGCGACGTACTTTCACTCCACGATTTTCAGCAGCAATACCAGCCTTCCGCACGCAAGGAAACGGGCGGTCTGCCGGAAGTAGGAACCATGACGCTCGAAGAAATGGAAATCCGGATGATTCAGCGCGCTATGGCGTTTCACAAAGGAAAAATTGCCCGCGTAGCCAAGTCGCTCGGGCTCACCCGGGGCGCCCTGTACCGGCGGCTCGACAAATACGGCATACCTTACAGCGGGGGAGGAACGTGCCAATGGTGAGCCGCGTGCGTTGCTTTTTGGCGGGGGACTTGAAGCACCCCGTCAGTACCCCATGCTGAAATGCCCCCCTACCAAATTCATCCTGTTTATTGTCGTCATCCATTCCGTGACGATCGGCCTGTCTTTTTATGTTTTCCGGGAAAACAAGTTCATTTTTCTCGCCTCCGAGGTACTGATCCTGATCTCTCTGGCCGTCTGCTGGTCGCTGTACAACGAACTGATCCGCCCGATTCAACTCCTGCTGCGCGGCGTCGACGCCATTCGCGACCGGGATTTCAACGTCAAATTTGTCAAAACCGGCAAATTTGAAACCGACCAGCTCATCGGTGTGTACAACCAGATGATCGATCAGTTGCGGCACGAACGCACCCTGCAGCAGGAGCAACACTTTTTTTTGCAAAAATTAGTACAAACTTCGCCGACCGGGATCATCCTGCTCGACTACGACGAACAGATTGCCACCATGAATCTCCGGGCTTTGGAACTGACGGGACTGAGCGGCCAAAAAGTCATCGGGCGCCCGGTCTCCGATTTCCAGCACCCCGTTTTTGATGCCATTCAAACACTGGAAGCAGGCACATCCAAAATGCTGACCCTGCCGGGGCCGCAAACGCTCAAAATCCAAAAAGCGCAGTTTATCGACCGGGGATTTCCCTGCACTTTTGTAATGATCGGAGAACTGACCGTCGAAATCCTGGAAGCGGAAAAAAAGGCCTACGGCAAAGTGATCCGCATGATGGCGCATGAAGTCAACAACTCCATAGGCGCCGTCAATTCCATCCTCGATACCACCCTGCAATTGCAGCCGGAACACTCGGATATCAGTCCCGCACTTCAAATTGCCATCGAACGCAACGAACACCTCAGCGTGTTTATGCGCAACTTCGCCGATGTCATCCGCTTGCCGGAACCCCGTCTGGAAACCATCGACCTGCACCTCATGCTCCAAAAAGTGGTGCAACTGATGGAGTACAAAGCGCAATCATCGGACGTGCAGATTCAGGTGGATTTTTCACTGCAGCCTCTAATCATACGCGCGGATGCCGGACAACTCGAACAGGTATTTATCAATATCATCAAAAATGCCATCGAGGCCATTCCCGACAAAGGGATGGTGCGCATCAAAACCGCCGCCTACCCTGCCGTACTGGAAATTGCAGACAACGGCACGGGCATTTCCAAAGCGCAGGAGGACAAGCTGTTCAGCCCTTTTTTCAGCAGCAAAAACGGCGGACAAGGTATCGGGCTTACCCTAGCCCGCGAAATACTGACGGCGCACGGCTTTACTTTTTCCCTGAAAACGGGGGCGGATGGGTGGACGGTGTTTAGGGTGGGGTTTGATTAGTTATCGGTTATCTGTTATTTGTTATCAGGGTGGAAACGCCTGGACAAGTTTTCCGTCTCGGCATCTGTTCCCTTTTTTCTCTGTCGACCTAGGCATGTGTTTCTTTTTCCCCTTTTAAACCAATGCCTACCTCCGCGGCTGTTCTTCTCGTGGCAAACATAATCTATTTATTATCAGACGATTGAGAAGGGGTTGGGGTGGTATTGCGGGAGTTGTAATTGGGGAGTATCTTTGTGGGAGCGGGAAGAAGTGTGGATATTTATGAATTTTAGTCAGATTAAAATAATAAACGGACTCAATGAAAATACCAAAAGAATTAACACCATTAGCATACCAACTTTCAAAACAGGTTTATGAAGGTAACCTGACTTTTAAAGAAGGACAGCAGCACTTCGTAGGCGACAACAGAATGAACCCAAATTCCGCTGCTGACTACATAAATAACTTTCGCTGTATGATTGAAGGCAAAAGGTTTACAAGAACAAATAATGCCTATTCAATGGAGTATTTCTTTGACCACATTTATAAGGACTATGGCTCACCAGGAGTTGTAAATGCCCTGAATGCATTAAAACTTCACATTGAATATTATGAGGGCATTCAAAAAGTGATGATGCACAAAATGCGAGATATTTATGCAAAGTATTTAGCAATTCCAATTGACACACCAGATGAACAAGAACAAAAAGAAATAATTCGTGAGTTTAAAAATCAAAACAAGACTAAACAAGAAATTATCAATGATTTAAAAACTCTAAAACCATTAAAATTAACTAATAAGGGCGACAGAAAAGAATGTCGAACCACCTAACAATACATTTTGAATAGGCGGGAGTTTCGTTCTCAGCATCAGCATTTGTGCTGAAAAACCCGCCTATCACTAATCAGCAAACCGTTTGAGCCATTAAACACGAAACCGAAAACCTGTTAAAGAAATTGTGGATGATGATACTCAAAAAAGAACTCATACAGCAAATCCAGTCCATTGTGGCCACGGCTACGGATAAGGCAATTCGCTCCGTTGATGCCGAAAGAGTCTTGATGTACTGGCAGATTGGCAAAGTGATTTTTGAAGAAGAGCAGCAGGGAAAAGAGCGAGCCGATTATGGTAAATACCTGATAAAATCGATCTCTGACACTTTCCAACCGGAGTTCGGAAGTGGTTTCACAGTGCGTCAATTGGAAATGAACAGGCAGTTTTACCGGTCTTTTCCCAATTGCGAACGCACTGCGTTCGCAATTCAGTTGGACCCACTATCGCACTTTAATCCGAATAGAAAATACCGACAAAAGAGAATTTTACTTAGCCGAAGCAAGCAAAAACAACTGGTCGGCCCGGCAATTAGAGCGGCAGGTAAACAGCCAGTTGTTCGAGCGGTTGCTGTTGAGCAACGACGTGGAATCGGTGCTTCAGGTAGCACGAGCGGAAAAAATGCCCACCGAACCCCTGGAAATCATTAAAGACCCCATGGTGCTGGAGTTTTTGGGGCTCAAGCGAGAAGCCGCGTACTATGAAAAAGACTTGGAGCAAGCATTGATTACCCATTTGTACGATTTCATTTTGGAGTTGGGCAATGGATTTTCCTTTGTAGCCCGCCAAAAACGATTGCACATAGACGGCGATGATTTTTTTGTGGATTTGGTATTCTACAACCGCCTGTTGCAGTGTTTTGTCATCATCGAAATCAAAGCCGACAAGCTCAGCCATCAGGATTTGGGACAGTTGCAGATGTACGTCAACTACTTCGATCGCTTTGAAAAGCAGGAGTTCGAAAATGCTACCATTGGTATCTTGCTATGTGCCGACAAGAATGACGCTGTGGTTAAAATCACCTTGCCCCAAGAGAACAAAACCATTATCGCCAGCAAATACCAACTCTACTTGCCTACCGAAAAACAACTCATCGAAGAGGTTAAAAAAGAAATAGAGAAAATGGATAGTAAAAGACCCAAGCCATAGAGACGAATGAAATCTGGAATGAACGACACTTGCGATCACTGATGAAAATAACAGTTAAAGTAACGACGATCTTCCACTGTTCTTTGGAACGGGCTTTTAAGACGCCTATGTTATGCGATGTTTCAAAGGTTCACACGGGTTATGGTATAATGCCGAGGGTAACACATTGCACGGATGACGAGCACTGGGGAAAACCTGGTTGTAGTAAAAAAATTTATGCCGAAAAGTCCTTGACGCAAAAAGGTGGTTTTGCTTCCGTAGACAAAGTAATTGAACGCGTGGAAAACAAATACTGGAAAATTGAAGTAAGCGAATTTCAGTCCTGGATATTGGGATTTTCAAAATTTGTAGGAGAATGGCAGACAACAGAAATGGAAAAGAATAAAATATTGGTAGCATACACCTATCATTTGCATTCGGACATTGCTTTGCTATATCCTTTAAACTGGTTGTTTGCAAGGACATTCTGGGGGAAATATATGAAGCAAGTGCTGGAAAATGTAAGACAAATGGCCTATAACAATGAACCTTACCTGTATCAATAAATGAAATAATATATAAATCCGGAAGCAGACGAGCATACTTCCGGACCTGTAAGCTTTATGGTAACTGACCCCGATGGGAATGTGGTCTTGACCGGGGGGTTCAAAAAGTGGCACACCTCACGTATTGATTGATAATCAATATCCAGGAGAAGGTGTGCCACGATTTTTACCTGCTTCCCCATTGACCAGCATCGCTAAAGATGTGCAAATTTGATCACAGTCGTTTCCCAACTTCCTCGTACACAATTTCCTCCGTTTGCTTCGTCGGTGTTTGTTCATAGGAACGCGGCGTAGCGCAACCCGCAGCGCCGCAGCAACCGATGTCGAAAATCGCCTGCAGGGCAAATATGCCGCCGAGCATCAGCAGCATCATTTCGCCCGTGCGCCATACCTCGGCAAAAGCCCAGATAGCAATGCCTGCCCGTAGCAGACGCATAAAATGCCAGTTTTTCAAGAGTGATGTCATATTGTTGAGCATTGTTGAGTGGTTGAAATTGTTGAGCGGTTGAGGGGTAACGCTCGGCTTGTTCAAAAACTACCCGGCCAAGTGCACTAATCTAAATACGATTTGAAAGGCCCGGATACGCTGTGTCCCTAAGCGGGTTTTACAATAAGCAGATGTACAAAATTCCGATGTTCTGCACCTGAATCGTGTGACATATATCACGGAGTACAAAATAAACAGGTATAAAACAGATATGATGGTTTGACCGCATCCCGCTTGGCATATTTACAAACCACCGGCTCGGACATTTGGGAATCATTGTTTTAATTGATAGGGGTCATTGTTTTCGACCGAATCGAGGCAAAGTTTAGGAGTAAATTTCGCACATCGTCTTCAATAGTAGAGCGATGGTTCCTAGGCAAAATTTCAAAAAGATGAAAAAACGCATCATTTCAGCAGTTTTCCTCCTGATCTGGGGCAACTGCCTTTGGGCGCAGGCGGGCAGCCTGGATTCCACATTCGGCGTAAACGGCACGCTGTTTTTTGAAAAAACATTTCCATTCCCGCCCTACGGGTTGCTAACGACGATAGACAACTTCAACAGGATTGTTGTGGCCCAATCGTCCGAAACCGATTCGAACCTGTTGATGGTGAGGTTCCTGGAAGGAGGCGCCGTCGATCCGGATTTTGGCCAAAACGGCGAGGTGGTTCTTGTACAAGGGTTGCCGTTTAATATCTGGTCAATGGCTGTTCAAAATGACAACAAAATATTGGTGGTGGGAGGTATCCACGATCCCGTAGATACGATGTGGGGTTATATTTCTAATATTTTTATTGCCAGGTTTCTGGAAAATGGTCAACCCGACCCTTCATTTGGTTTTCAGGGGGCGGTAACGATCGACCTGGATACCAATGCCGTTGGACTAGATTTGGCGGTGCAGGATGACGGAAGCATATTGGTTACGGGAAGGTTAGGTATAATAAATTGGGGCGGAGGAGGCAACACAGATGTTTTTTTGCTGCGCCTGTTGCCTAATGGCTCGATTGACAGTTCGTTTGGCAATGCCGGGATTGTTGTCATCGACCTGAACGATACTAATTACGACCTTGATATTGGAGGAAAAATTGCCATACAGCCTGATGGAAAAATACTCGTGTCGGGCATAAATGGCCCTATAATCAGGTATAGGTGACCTGGTATTGATCCGATACCAGCCGAATGGAATATTGGACGCTTCCTTTGGAAACGATGGCATCGTTATTTCCAGGCCAATGTCCGCAATACAGAAAAATCTTGTTGAGCAACGATCAATCTATCCTGGTTGCAGGTCATGAAGGGAGCGTGTTTGGCGGAGGGCTTTATGCCACGCTGCGGAAGTTTAAACCGAATGGAGAAGTTGATTCCATGTTTGCGGACAACGGGATTTTTAAAACCGAGACGAACGATAATGGCAGGGCGTTTTCGGACATTGAATTGCAGGCTGATAACAAAATCGTAGCCGCAGGTTTTTGGGGCGATGAGGGGTTGGGAAAATCTTTATTGATGCGCTTCTTTCCCGATGGGAAGCCCGACTCCACTTTTGGAATATATGCGATGACGCGCCTGGAAATGGAAATTGTAACAGTGGCCTACATCATCTTCGGTTTACGCCCGATCAAAAAAAAACAGCGCTCGGCGGCTGTGCGGACTAATGGGCGGATAGCGTTTTCAGGTTTTTTCTTGCCCGTTTTAACAACGATTTCAGCAATTCCATCAATAATCCAGGTATAGCATCAAACTTAACCGTCTTCCCGAACCCGGCTAGCGAGCGCATTATTTTCCATTTTGAAAACACAGTCAGCGGCAGCCTGACATTTTCACGCTCAGACGGCACCGTCATTTTCACGGAAAATCTGACTGCTGAAAAACAGTACGAGATTTCGGTGACCAGCATGCCGAATGCCATGTATTTCTGGAAATGGATGGGTATCAAGAACGGCGAACTTGCTTCGGGGAAGGTATTGGTGGTACGATAATTCCGAAACCTTATCGCTTTTATCCGCCATTCGGGAAGAGGATGTTTTTAAATCGGCCCTGCATCCGCGCCTGCAAACGTCCATGCGGATACTAGATTTGTTTTTTTTACAGCCGATCATGACGATCATCACCTGGCGCAGATTACGGCGTTGAAAGAGCGGTGCCTTTTCCGGGATAAAGTCTTTTCTCCTCCAGATAGTTTTCAGAAAAAAGTTAAATTGCACCGTTTTTCTGCCAGTTTGAAAAACGTAACTTTTCCCCTGCCCTCGTTGTGTGCAACGCTGTTGCAAGCCCAGCAAACCCCCAACTTTCAACTACTCTCTACGGCTGATGGACTGTCACAGGAATGGTACACGACATCCTCCAAAGCAGAGCTTACGATCTGGATCGCCACTAAGGATGGGCTGAATCGTTGCGACGGCTCGCGGTTCAAGGTGTTTCTCGCCCGACCCGTTCAATTCTTTTTCCATCAGTAACAGCGAGTGCTCCATCTTTTGAGGATAGCCGGGGTTGGATTTGGGTTTGGACGCAGCGTGGCATAGATGTGGATCCGGGCAGTGGGCGGTTCTTTCATGTGATATGTACGAAGGAAAGCCACTTTACAGCGGATGGAGGATATCTGTGGTAGAGACCCCGGATGGCGCTATCTGGTTTTCGGACGACGATTGAATCTGGAAAATCACGCCGCAAAATGACCTGTTGGAAAAAGCGACAAAACAAGGTAATGCCAACATCGAGCCGCCTTCCCAAGCCATTCCATGCCAAATGTAAGCGGCTTATCAGATGAGTTGTTGCACATTTATCACATATGTTTCACCCAAAACAAGCTGACTGCTACTGGGTACCTCCGCCGGCTGTACCGAATGGATATCGAGCGTCAAAAATTGAATTGGAAGGATTGCCGGACGGAGAGATATACCTTGATAAACCAAAGCCCGGCAGGTCAAATCCTAGCTGAAATAGGCACTGAGTTTAAATACAATAACGATTTGGGATGAAAAAGAAGGGATTCAAAACAGTCGCACTGTACCTTTGAAAAACAATCTTTACTTGTCCAATTCCTCCAAAAATTCTGTTTTTGATGCTGCCGGTTTGCTGTGGATAGCCCAAAATAATATCCTCCAGCGATACCAACTCCAAAGTTTTTTTGATAAAGCCCCACCGATCTTGAATGGCCTTTTGAAAAATTCCTTTACCAGCACGCGGGTTTCAACTTTCACACGCTTTTTTCGACCGTAGCGTATGCTTTGGCTTGGCACCAACGGCTTTGGTATTTTCAAAGTTAATCCTCAAGGGCCTACCTTTTAAAGTTATCTGCCCAAGACCACACAACGCAAGATACTGCAAGACCCCAATGGAAATCTAATTACCGCGCACGACATCCATGTGCAATATGGTTCAACCTGGATTCGATCAGATCGAGCCCAAACCTTTCTTTTAAACATGCACGTGGTTACCCTTGGCAATATCCGCATTATTCGATCCAAAAGGCAACTGTTGGGTCACCGACCCTGGTGAACCGTTCCTGTATCGCACGGATGCCCAATCAAATGAAAAAAAGCCTTTCCGTGGAAAGGCATTGGTTTACTCTTCACTCAAAAAGCCGCTTGCTTAGCGTCAGCGGTGAAGGCTTGTTTGAATTCGATCCCACATCAGAACAAAGCAGATTTTATCCGTTTTAAGACACCCATGCAACAGAGCACCGAGTTTTCCCAATTCTTCTGGGAAGACTCCGAAGGGCTATTGTGGATATTTGGTTTTGAAGGATTGGTCAAGGCCATTCCCAACAGCACAGGATATCAATTCGAATACTTTGTCAATAACCCGCAAGACCGTTCTACCCTTTCTTCCAATATCGTGCTCAGCGTTGCCGACGACCCGCTTGAGCCCCGACGCTATCTCTGGGTAGGCACGAAGAGTGGCGGGTTGAACCGCCTGGACAAACAATCGGGTACATTCAAGCAATACAAGCGAGAGCAAGGGTTGCCCGACAACGTAATTTATGGTGTTTTGGCAGAAAACCCATCGAAAACAGGCGGCTCAGCGCGGACATATCTGGCTGTAGTACGAACATGGGTCTCTGTCGCTTCGACGTACGGGCAGAGACAACAAAAACTTTACGGTTGCCGATGGCTTGCAGGACAATGAGTTCAATAAGCCCAGTTACCGGAAAACCGGGACGGCACGATGATTTTTGGCGGTGTAAAAAAGGCCTGACGGTGTTCCAGTCCTGAGGCAGCCTTCGCTTCAATGAACATGTGCCCAAATTCACATCGTCGGCTTGCAGGTAAATAATCAGAAATACGATATTGGGATATTG
>JADJSY010000065.1 GCA_016711435.1 Lewinellaceae bacterium | reverse complement strand
CAGAAAATGCAGATGCGGATTGAATGCATAACCCGTCTTCCCGCTCAAGGCAATCACCTGCCCTTCTTCACCGTATCGCCCACATTCACCAGGGCCCCGTTGTATTGCAGGTGCCAGTAACCGGCTCTTGAACCATCGGGATGCTGAATCACGATATTATTTCCATCGACCCTGTATTTTTTATCCAGCCCTCCTTTCTTTCCATCTTCTTTTACACGTACCACTACTCCCTCACGTGCTGCACAAATCTTAGTGCCTCTTTCTCCATATTGAAATCAAGCGCGGCTCTTTCTTATGGGTGAACCGGCTGAAACAACCTGGATCACCCGGAAGGTCTTGCCTTTTTCGTAAGGTAATGCATAGATATAACTGGTATCCTCTTGTATCACTCCCTTTTGTAACAGCTTTACCTGTTTACGTAAAGGATTCTTGCTGACGGAGCAGGCAGAAAGTGCCAGGAAGGAAACACACAGAAGCAACTTCATATAGTAAATGTAGCTGTTGGACGGAAAACCAACAACTCACTGACTTATACACCGAATTTTAGCTTACCGATCTCCACCACTTCCTTCGCCTCACTTACACGAAAGTTAATTGTTTGCTTTTTCTGTGTGGGCTTTCCGAAATCAGTATAGAGATCCGCTTTTATAGCTGTAGGGCCACCCAGGGTCTGTCGACTGTCGCCGAAGAGGTTTACTTCAACTGTATAATCCCCGTTCATGGCTTTTTTCAATATGAACTCTTCGGGGCCGTATCCCTGTGTCACATCCTGCGTGATACGCCCGCCAATGGCCGTACGGGTGTTCTCATAGGAACATTTTTCCTTCCGTGGATCCGTTACCCAAAGATCCATATCACTATTGTCCGTATTCCAGCTGATCACAATCCGAACATCTACCGGCATGGCGCAAATCAATCGCTGATCTATTCCTGCTGTGGATACATCCTGCGGATGGGCACTGATCACCGCGTTCATCTCATTTAACGCTACCGCCTGTATATCATGAAAGCGGTTGTCCCAGTACCCGAGAATCAACTGATAAAATAACTGCACCGCTTCCGCATACAAACCATTCTCGTTACAGGCAAGGGCCAGGTCGCGGTATGACTGCGGTTCTTCTTCCCGCATGACCAGTATATCCCGGTAAGCTATAAGGGCCAGTTCTTTTTCACCTGCTTCCATCGGCTAGATTGGCCATCATGCGTAATAGGGAAGCTTCTTCAGTTTCAGCTCGGCTACATTACTCAAGTATCCCTTACTCCAGATGCCTGTAGTTTCCTGGCAAAAAAGAAACGGCCATATCGATATAAAAAGAAGGTTGGGTGCCATACTGCTTTTTTAATGAGAGCATACCCAGCCTCATAGTCACCCGGTTTCGCTTTCTCTATTTCTTTCAGATAGGGTACATCGGGTTTCCAGTCTTTCAGTTCAATAGATCCGGGCTTTTCGGCAACGGTTTTTTCCAATTCATCCAAAGCAGACTTTTTATCCTCTTCTTTTGCATCAGACAACCATCCTGCTGATGGTTCCATCCTCAATTCAGCTATTTCTGTTTGTGGAGAGGGCATCAATTGACGGTCAGCCTGTACCGTTCCTGTTGTAAAATTATGGCTGACTACAGCAGAGTCTGCTGCCACAATACCAGCATCAGCAACACCCTCGTGCAATTGTACCTGGTTTGCCTGCAACTCCACTTCCGTTCTCTTATTACGCCGGACTGGCTTATACTCTGTAAGCCACCAGTCTTTCAGTTCCCGCATGGTTTCCACCGCAGCCAGTAAGGGTTCTTTTCTCTCCTGCTCTTCCCGGCTTCTTTTCTGTTTCAGTAAGGCATAGTATTCCTTTTGCAGTTCTGCCGGCGGAACAATTTCCTGTTCCACATAATCCTCCACCCGGTCCAGTACAATCAGGGAGGTGTTTGACGTAACCACAGAAAAGGATTTCCCCAACGCAGTTATCTGTTCTTTGAATTTTTCAGGCTGCGTTCCAGTTCACTGATCTTCATAGTTGCCCAGAGGCGTTTTACCTGGTCTGTTTTGCGTACTGTCGATGACTGACGTACAATAAATCTGCGGGTACTGCTGACCGTATTGTTATATCCCAGGTGTACGGTAATCTCCGCTTCGGGCTGTTTCAGTTTTCCCGCAAAAGAAAGTCCTTGCTGTAATGAACCTTCAGATGGGAATACCAGGTCTTCCACAGCTGCCGTATCGGCTTCCACACGAATAACCTGTAACGGAAGTTGCTGTATGTCCTGTACCGCTTGTTCCACCGTAGTGGATGACAGGTTTAATAAATCGCCCGCCCGACTTCGCGCCATCCATTTTAAATGCGCATAATCGGCAACAGCGGGATGAACTGATACTGATAAACGGTTTTGCCGGAAAACAAGAGCTCTTTTTTCCGAATGTACCAGGCCATCGGAAAAAGCAGGAGTTGCTCATAGTCGTATTGCCGCATATCAATTGCCGAACTGTGTACCGCCATCATAGCTGAGCTGATCTATGGCTTCCAGCAATGCATCGGTATTGCCGTTGCGGATGATGAACTCCTGTTTTTCTCCCAGGTATATATGAAAAGGAATAAGGCTTACGGTACAGGTTTTGCTGCCGGCGAAAAAACTGCTTCAGCAATTGCTTTTCTTTTTCCAGGTTCCTGCTTTTTCCGGAAGCAGATGCATCCCAGAAAATGCCTGCCGATGCAGGAGCCGCCTGCTCTTTCCATTCCGGCCGGAGAACACTATTTACATAGAAGTACCGGTTGCCTGAAAATTGCTCTGTGAGTACCAACGTCGAATCATTTCCGGTGCGGGGTATATGTACCTGTATCGTCTGATTGGCCGGAAAGTTTTTTTCCGTACGATTGGCTACCCATGCATTCTCCCATTTTTTAAAACGGAAATCATCAAATGAGGTAATCGCTTCGGGAACGGCTTCATTTTTTACAACGGTTATAGTAAAGGCAAAATCAGCAATGGGTTCCGCCGTATACAATGGCAGTTGAAAAATATTTCCCTGTGCATCAAACGGCAATACCTGTTCCATCGCAATCAGGATATGGCGGCTTCCTTTTGCAGGAAGCGGATAAATCCTTGTACGGAAATTATTCCCCTTTGTTTTTTCCACCAGCCCCGGATCCACTTGCCGGCGTATCGTATTCTCAAATGCCAGGCGGGCTTTTGCTTTTTCCGCCACTACTCCTTCGCGCATTTTACCTTCTATATCCAATCCATAACGGACAATCTGTTGCCCGTCGGCTAATGGAAAATCAAACTCTCCTTCCAGCATCCGGTTATTGGGATTGTAAAATTCCATATCAAATGTGGTGGTAGCAATATTGGCGGTAACCTTTACCTCAATATGCAGCGAACTGATCCGGATGGCAGATGCTGCTGTATCATGCAGAATACGCAGGGTGGGTATTGCAGTGGGCAGGGGTTCCTGCTGCTGCACTTTTTTTACCTGGGCACAGGAAAAAAACAGGCAGATGCCTGTAACTGCCGTCAACACTAATCTGGACATAAAAAGGGCTTTGGTTTATACTGAGATGTGGCGGAGCTGATTTTTTCACAAAAAAAGTAAGCAAACTCCCATGCAGTATAACGCAGCACCGTAAATAACTGCTTAAACCATTCAGCGCCGGGTACGGTAAAAGCGCAGCGGACTGAGATAGATTGGCCCGTGCTGTGTATAAAAACGGGTGGCCAGCCTGGTATAATTTCCGGCGGCATCTCTTCCCTGCACTTCAAAATGAAGGTGCGGGAAAGCGGAAAAACCCGTATTGCCGCTCAGACCAATGGGTTGGCCTTCCTGTACACTATCCCCCTCCTGTACCAATACCCCGTTTTTTTTCAGGTGCCAGTACCAGGCCGTACTGCAGTCGTTGTGCTGTATAATGATATAGTTCCCGTCGGCCAGGTTTTCCGGTTTTAATCCTCCTTTATCGGAATCCTGGCGCACAGCCGTCACCACACCGGCCCGGGCGGCACAGATTGTAGTTCCTTTTTTTATTTTAAAATCGAGGGAGCGCTCTCCTTTATGGCTGAATATTGTTTCATTTATCCCCTGGATAAGGAATACTTTCTTACCGGTTTCAAAAGGAAGAGAGTAAATATAACTGCTGTCGTTTTTGTACCGGCCATTCAGCAATTGCCTGGTAGTATACCGTGACTGCGCATGGAGGAGCCAGGCACAAAAAACACAGATAGCTGAAAAAAGAAAACGCATTCCCGAATATAGATCAAATACCGTTGCAGGCGGGCTGAAAAAAAGGGCTGCACCATTGCTGGTGCAACCCGGTTAATGCTCAGGGTTACTGAGATTTTATTTTATAAATATTTTTTGTGTTGCCGCTCCTGCTTTCAGGAAATAAATTCCTTTTGCCAGCCGGCTGAGATCCAGCTGCTGCGTTCCGGCTATTGCCTGTTGCTGCTGCACCAGTTTGCCGCTGTTATCATATACATACAGGACTACGGGAGCAGCCGTTTGTACGGTAAGGATACCGTTGGTTACCGGATTCGGATAAGTAATCAGCATCGCGTCTGCTCCGGTGATTACCGTCAGCACTTTACTGAATGAAGTTCTTGCATCCAGATCGGTTTGCACCAGGCGGTAAAAATTGGTGCCGG
The DNA here is from genome assembly GCA_016711435.1 of Lewinellaceae bacterium. Lineage (GTDB taxonomy): Bacteria > Bacteroidota > Bacteroidia > Chitinophagales > Saprospiraceae > M3007. The sequence goes on along the minus strand of JADJSY010000065.1, from coordinate 9,910 downwards.
GCAAACGGATCTGTATGTACGAAGCTAGGCTCTTTCCTGGTCCGCATTACCGGCAGCGGCAACTGTACCAATGGCTGACCAGCTGCGGCCATCCGGACTGTGCTGTACCGTAAAGAAAGCCGTTCCGGTTTCATTGGAAGTTACCCAGTTCAACAGCACCTGTTTATGCTGCTCACGGGCCGTAAATGATTTCCAGCTGAGCGGTAGTATACCACTTACGGTGATGGTGGCCGCTGCGGATGATACACAGGCTGAACCGGAAAGTTTATCGGCCAGTACACTGACAGAATATACACCCGGCGAATTGAATACAATGGTGGTGAAGGTCTGATCGGATCCGTTACCGAAACCGGAAGCCGTATAACTGGTACCATCACCTGCATTCTGAATACTGTATAATGAACCGGATTCCGTGGCTGTAATTGTATAAGTAACGGTTTGTCCGCGGCAATAGTAGTACTGGAGGGGCTGATTACCGGTACGGCAGGCGCGGTACAGGTAACCGTAGTGGTGGCGCCACAGGTTTTATTCCAATGTACTGCCGGTAGCCTGTGCACCAGCGGTAAGTACGCCTCCCGCATATAACGGATTGGAAACGGAAAGGTAATTGTCCAGTTGGTGGATGCAGTAACAGCTGCGGAACCCAGTTCAGCACCATCCTGGTACAGGTATACTGTACCGGTAAAAGAGCTGGCAAACGTGCCGCTGACAGTACCTGCTCCGGCTGCATAAGAACCGGTTATCGTGGGACACACTGTTGTCTGTGATCTTGCTGTGGCAGATGTACTGTTGCTGCTCACGCCACAGCTTCCATTCTGTGCAGTGGCATAATAACTGCTGCCACCTGTAAGTGCACTCACTGTTACTGACCAGCTGCCACCCGCCTGTACGGTTGTAGTACCGATCAGAGTGGAAGGCGCTGCATATACGCGGATCGTTGTACCTGTGGCCTCGGTGGATGTACCACTGACGGTGGTAGCACCGGTTACCAGGTTACCCTGTGCATCTGTATTGATTACGGGCACAGTGGTAAAGCAGGTAGTGGTTACCGTTGCCGCGTTACTGATACATTTGGCGGAAGCCTGTGCCCGCACAGTTACCACATCGCCTGTCTGTAATACCACATTGGAAAAACTATATGCGCCGTTTGCAGCTACGTTAACGGATGCCACAATAAATCCATTTACCAGCAACCGTACAGTACTTGCTGCCGCATCGGTACTGTTACCGCTGACGGTATTGGTACCCGCATAGAAAACAGTCTGGGTGATAGTGGGTGTAGCCGTTGTGGTGCCGATCAGGCAAGTGGCAGGCCAGATTGGCGCCGATTCACATTTACCGGATTCAGTAATGGTAAATGCATAACTATTGGTAGTGGGCATATCGGGGGCACCGCCACCACAGGGATCCGCGGTACCACCATTACTGGAGTGCTGGTATTCATACGGTGGTACCAACCGGATTGGCCGTACCGTTGTACAGGGTTTTGTACGTGGTAGTGGCATCATCGGCAAATAAGGTAAGACTGCCGTTATAAGCAATGGTATAAATTTTAATCCGTGCGCCGTCAGGCCTTGTACCTCCCGCACCGCGGTTGGACAGACAGGTCAGCACAAACGAAGAAGAAGAAGATATATTCGCCGGGGCACAGGTGGTCACCGCCACACTGTTGCTCACCATACACATACTTTCACCGGTTGATTGTGCTTTGGCAGTAATTACATCACCACTGACCAGCGTGGCTACCGTGAAGCTCCAGCTTCCTCCTGTATTACAGGTGGTGGTACCCTGACTGATCCCGTTTTTATAAACAGTGATTGTTGCAGCAGCCGGCTTAGCCGCATCAAGACGGGTCCAGGTACCAGTTACAGATACATTCGACCCGGCCGCAATACCGGTTGTTACAACAGGCGGAGCCGTACAGATATCCGGATAACCGCCACCTCCACTGGTTATATCATCCAATGTTACAGAAGGTGTATTCTTACCCACATACTCCCAGGCATCCGTGGTATTGGGAAACAATTCATCATTGATACCATAGATATCCGAACGGGTGCCCTGGAAAGCCGAACCTGGATTGGTATTGGTGGTGGTAACAATCCTGAAGGGCGTGGAACTGCTGAGGCCAAATGCATTCAACGCACTGAGCGGTACATAAAAGTCATAGAAATAATCCGCATTGCTGTTATCACGGCTGAGTGCTACGGAAATAATGGAGTTGGTGGCCAGGCTATACGTATAACTGGCGGAAGGATTAATAATGCCATCAACATTATATATTGAAATATTGGAGCCTGTTTGAAATGCAATTTCAATTTCAAAACCAGGATTCCCGTTGCCACTATTGGTAGGAGCTATATAATTGGGATCGGCTGAACTGCCGGTAGCCCCTAATTTCATATCCGTGTCGATCAGGATATTATAGGCTTTTGCCCCGTTTACAATTCCACCAATCCGGAAACGGAATAAAAAGTTACTCCCGTTATTAAACATATAACAACCACTTCCATCTGTTGTTTTAACGATATCGGAGTAGCCGTTATCCGGACCGGTAGCCAGGTCCGCCGAAGGTTCAGCGGTAATGGGTTTGATAATTTTATAGCCTATTTCACTTTGTGTAATATCACTCGTGGTAAAGCCTGCAGTAGTAGCTGATGTCCAGCTGTTCTGATCAGGATTTAAGACTACTGCTCCAGGGCCACCGGCAGGTCTTACATAAGACCGGGCGACTGAGCATATACAGATAAATGAAGTAAAAGGAATGTGGCTAAAGCAAAAAATGGCCTTGCAGATTGGTGGTGGTACATAGATCTGGATTTTGAAACCGAAAACTAAGTACAACTGCTTCATTACGGAATGATATAGCCGTATTTTTATACGATTTAAGCATAAACCGTTAGTTTGTATTCAGAGAATACGGTTAAATTATTATTTGAAAAAGAAAAGGATACTGCAATGCTTAGCGGATTTACTGCACCAGTAACCTGGCTACTTGTTCCTTATCGTTACCTGATACTGATACAAAATACAAACCGGCCGGCACCACTCCGGTTGTTTCAGTCAGCGAGATTTGATTGACGCCGTTTTTTAATGTCAGTTTTTTCAGAAATACCTGTCTGCCGGCAAGGTCTGCAACACGAAGGATAGCCGGACCAGGGGCAGAGGCCATTATCTCCACCCGTGCGGGTAATCCTGCTTTTACCGGATTCGGTATTATACGCAAACTGGCCGCTTCGGATTTGTTGCTTTTTACGGCAATCACCCTGCTGTAATAACTATAACCGCTTTGTTCCGTAACCATAACCCGGTAATACAAAACGGTACCCGGGTCATAGTTCATATCCGTGTACCGGAATGTTCCTTTATCTTCCGGAAAGCTGATAGACTGTTCCGGTGAATACTGACAAACTCGTTATCATCCGCAGCACGTTGAATCGTGATTCCCCGGACTTCATTAATTGTACTGAGGGTGTCTGATAGTTGTACATCTGCCCCGCTACGTGCGGCGGTAAAAGCGGTTAGTCCGGAGGCAAGAGGCACACAATTATTATCGGCAAACCTGCTGATTATTACAGTATCCCGGCCCCCTTCCGCACAGCCATCCAGCAATGTTTGTATAACGATATACGTACCCGGGGAGTCAACGGCTACAGATGTCGGACCACTGCTGAGTATATGTCCATCAATAGTTGTGAATGTATAGGTGGATGTAGGCAGAGGGTTCAGAACCCATATATTAGCTACATTTTGTTCCTCACAGAAAAAAGGAATATCAGCTGCCAGATCCACTTCCGGAATGGCCCTGAAACTGAACGGGCTGGCAAAATCCGTAATAGAAGCCGTAAAGGAAGTTGAGGTTCTTGTTTTAATCAACACTTTACCAAATGCCAGGTTGCACATGGAACCGGTGGTAAAACTCATCGGATCGAGTCCGAGTTTGGTCAGGTTTACTGAAAACTCCATGAACTGAATGGGATCATAGGTTAATGCGCCGATATCGCCTGATTTTATAGTACCAAAAGGACCGGTACAGGTTGCCACTGCATTCTGCAGTCCCTGGTAAAAAGCGCCACCTGTCTTAGGTACAATACCGGCATAGCCGTAAGTGGCACCGGCACCATCTCCATCAAATGAACCGGTCCAGGAAAACGCCTGGGGAGTAACAGTAGTCAGAGCCGTTTTCTGTACCCAGATTCTCGCTTCAATCATACTCAGTCCGGCATTGCCGTATTCAGCGGTTAAAATGATATCGCCCACTTTTACTGTACTGCCATCCGTTGCAAACTGCCAGCTTGTATGACCTGCATCGGGCCCGTACTTTTCAAACTTCTTGGTGGATCTGTTATAGCTGATATCAGTCTGGTATAATTCAAAATCAAAGTAACGGTCACCATTGGTACCCAATATCGCTACTGCGCCAAAAAACCAGAGAGAGTCGCCGGCCAGGATACCATCACGGCGTACATGCAGGTATCCGTCTACTATATCATTCTTGGCGAGAACGGGGAGATGGTTGTTACCCAATCAGCCGGACTTTGTCCATTCTTGCTGCCACCGGTAAAACTGGTGGAGTCGGTACCATGATAATCCCTGATAAACACGGCATCATAGTAAATGTGATTGTTGATTACACTCAGCAACGGGTAACGCATGCCACGGACAAATGAACTAAAACGGGAAGACGGGTTGCTGCTGTACCCGTTATAAATTGCCGAGGCACCACTGGTATCAATAACAAAATCACCGGTCAGGTCTTCACTTCCGGGATAGTGAAACCAGTCATCGTTAGCAGGTAGTGCTGTATTGTTGAAGAAGTTGCGCTGCAGATCGGCATCCACCCCAAAACCGGCCCGTATAATAGGACTGGTGATCTGGCCTTTGCTGTTGAATGAACACAGCAACAGGGCTGATATAACTAAGATGGCTTTCACAGGGATGAAACAGGTACTAAGTACGTCTTTTTAACGGTGCATACCAATGATTGCCATTACTGAAGACACGGAGATTTTTCTAAATATGTACTATCACTTAAAGCAGAAGGGCGTAAACTCTTTGTTTAAAAATTACAGACGGCCCGTTGTACCGGTATAAACTATTAATGTACTGCCGTTACCCGGGCGAATCCTATGAGCAGGATCAGCTGTCAGTTATTCGCTGCTCATTTATGTAAGCCGCACCGCACCGGTAGATTACCAGGGTAAAAGAATATGTGATGTGATCTGATCACCATTAAATCAGGGTTATGAAAAAGCTGCTTGTTCTGATGATTGCGTTGATGGCCGGCGGTGTACTGTCTGCCCAGGAGGCGACAATGCAGTCTTCAAAAAAATCATTTCTCGCTTTCCGCAGGTCCTTCTTTTCCGATAAGTAATTTTGCCAGCAATAATCCAGGCAATGCAGAAGCCGGCATGGCAAAAACCGGCTTTATCATTGGCATGAATTACGGATACCGGTTTAATTCAACATTCGGGCTTGAAGCGGCTGCTTTTTATCAATCAATATGCCGGAAAGAAAACAGTGATGACCTTTGATCTGGGCGATGGCACAGAAAGCGTTGAACTGAGTCTTGACAAATGGCACCTGTACGGACTTACACTTGGTCCTTCACTTGAATTCAGTCCGGCCAAAAACCTGAGTGCCGGTCTGCATGTGCTGGGCGGTGTGGCCAATGTACGACTGCCCGCATTCTACTTAAACGGAGAAGACATGACTAAGGCCGACTGGGGTATCGGCCCTGTGATACAGGGCGGAATTAACCTGAAGATGGACGCCGGTAAACAGGTTTTTCTTTTCGTTAATGGCGACTTCCAGTATATGCGTCCGCAATTTAATATACTGGATTTCTGGACCGATGATATGGATAAAGGGTACCAGAAAATTTACGCACTGAATGCCACTGCCGGAATCGGGATCCGGTTCTGACCGGCAGTTTGTGAGAGAGGAAACCCCCGGAGCAGTGCCGGGGTTTTTTTTGTGTATACGGGCTCTGAATACAGAACAGCCGGCACACATAGTCAGATAGGTTCATAGATTACATAGAAGTAAGACGCTCCAATTGACTTCGCATTACTGACATCCCACAACTCACATCTCACATCCCAGGTACGAGGTACGAAGTACGGCGCTCCATTCGACATCGCTGTACTGACATCTCACAACTCACATCTCACATCCCAGGTACGAGGTACGAGTAGGCGCCCCGCATCGCGCCCTCCTGGCACCTGCCCCGGCACCTGACGACAGATACAACAGGATGCTCCCCCTCTCACAGTTTTTTACCTTCATACATACTACAATTGTGATTGCCATGTATTGCTCTGCCCGACACAAGATCCGAATGCCCCTTTTGTTATTGATTTCATTCACTTTGCTCAATGTCCCTGGCCTGCTGGCGCAGCGATGGATGGAAAACCTCGACCGGGGAACTGTGGCCGTACGGGTAAGCAGCACAAAAGTTTTTCTCAGCTGGCGCCTGCTGGGTACTGAACCGGCTGCCACCGGTTTTAATATTTACCGTGACGGCGTAAAATTAAATGCCACACCACTGAGCCTGACTAACTATACAGATAATACCACAACGAATGGCCAGTACAATGTAAAAGCTGTTGTCAATGGCACGGAAGACAACCGGGGAAACCCGGTATCCGTCTGGGCCAAACAATACCTGCAGCTACCGTTACAGCCTCCTGCCGGTGGCACCACCCCTGATGCGGTGGCGTATACGTATACGGCCAATGATGCCAGTACGGCTGATCTTGACGGAGACGGGAAATATGAAATCATCTTAAAGTGGGATCCGACCAATTCAAAAGATAATTCGCAATCTGGATATACCGGTAATGTATTCATTGATGCTTATACCTGAACGGTACCCGCCTCTGGCGTATCGACCTGGGACGGAATATCCGGGCTGGTGCCCATTATACCCAGTTTCTTGTTTACGATTTTGACAACGACGGTAAAGCTGAAATGGCTTGAAAACGGCCGATGGTACAATTGACGGAACGGGTACTGTAATCGGCAATGCGACGGCTGATTACCGGAACAGTAACGGGTATGTTTTAACCGGTCCGGAATACCTGACTGTATTCAACGGGCTGACCGGTGCCGCCATGGATACAAAAGCGTATACACCCGCCCGTGGTACCGTAAGCAGCTGGGGTGATAGTTATGGCAACCGGGTAGATCGTTTCGCCACCGTAGCACCTGGATGGTGTAAATCCCAGCATGATATTCGGCCGTGGATATTATACCAGGCTTGTACGCAGCGCCTGGGATTTCAGGAATGGTACATTGCAGCAGAAATGGATTTTTGACAGCAATACCAGTGGTAACAGCGCGTATGCCGGGCAGGGCAATCATCAGCTGACGGCAGGTGATCCGGATGCTGACGGCAAAGATGAAATCTGCAACGGCTCCAGTGCCGTGAATGATGATGGTACCGGTTTTTATGTAAACGGATTGGGACATGGCGATGCCCTGCACATGAGCGATATGGATCCTGACCGTCCCGGACTTGAAGTATGGCAATGCCATGAAGAACCGGCAAAGTAAGGCCAATACGGACTTGAATTCCGGGATGCTAAAACAGGCACCCCGCTCTGGGGGGTGCCCGGCAACAATGCCGATATCGGAAGGGCATTGGCTGCGGATATTGATCCCCGCTATAAAGGATATGAGTGTTGGGGAGCTACGGGACGTTTATATAACTGTCATGGGGATTCTATCGGACCCAATCGTCCCACCATGAATCATGCAGTGTGGTGGGATGGAGACCTGCTTCGTGAATTACTGGATGGAACCAAGCTGGAAAAATGGAATTATACCACGAACAGCATGAACCGTCTGCTGACTTTATATTTACCTGAACTGGGCAGCGGGGAAAGCAATAATACCACAAAAGCCAACCCCTGTCTCACCGCGGATATACTTGGTGACTGGCGGGAGGAAATTATACTGCGCAGCGCGGATAACCTCTTTCTGAATATCTATACAACGATTGATACAACGAATTACCGGTTTTATACACTCATGCATGATCCGCAATACAGACTGGCCATTGCCTGGCAGAACGGTGCATACAATCAACCTCCGCACCCTGGTTTCTACCCGGGAGAGGGATGAGTACGCGCTGTACCCCAGATAAAACTGGTGAATGATATTATTACTGCTACCGGCAATCCCATTGAACAATAATGCGATTACCATTTCCCCGAATCCGTCCGGTCAGGATTTCACGATAACACTGAATGGCTCATTTTCCTGGAAAGTAGTTGATGCCGCCGGACGCTTCATCGGAAAAGGAAATGCGATCAACCGGTTTACCACCGGAGATAAATTATTGCCCGGTCTGTATTTCCTCGTACTCACACAGAAAAATAAAAGCATCACGCGAACGCTGATCAAATTATAAAGTACGAAGTACGGGGTACGAAGTACGGCGTTCCATTCGTCATCGCGTCTCATCCAACATCTCACATCTCAGGTCTCAAGTACGAGGGCGCTCCTCGAAGGTGTTCCCACACCCGGCACCCGGCACCCGGCAACGCTCGCCACATATTCAAAATAGAAAATCGCGCCCTGTGCAATGCGCTTCACTCATCCCACCTTTCATCTCACAACTCACATCTCATATCTGACTATATTTACAATTCAATAAAAACCTTGAACGCACCGGATACAATAACAGACGCAGGCACTACTTCCAGGCAAAAGATGCGTATCGCCGTATCCGCTTTATTTCAACATGGGATTCAGCTTTGCCTCCTGGGCCAGTCGTATCCCGGATATAAAAACAAAACTGCAGCTCAATGAAGCACAGCTGGGAACAGTACTGCTTTGTCTGCCCCTCGGCCAGTTACTGATGATGCCTTTTTCGGGAAGACTGGTCACTAAATATGGCCCATAAAAAATACTTTCTTTTGCGATATTGCTCTATGCGCTGGAACTCACTAATCTGGTGGGCCTCATCCATGTGGGCAGCTGGACTCGCCCTGTTCATATTCGGCATTGTGGGCAATATGTCCAATATCTCGGTGAATACACAGGAGTACTGGCCGAGCAGCAATACGGGCGACCGATTATGACTACTTTTCATGGTATCTGGAGTTTTTCCGGATTTACCGGTGCCCTTGTCGGTTTACTGATGATGAACCTGAAGATTGCCCCACGGCCGCATTTCATCATGGTAGCCAGTCTCGTTTTTATTATTGTATTCCTTTCCCGGCAATACCTGATCGCAGGCTCTTCTTCCCGGCAGTCACAAGAAAATTTTTTTTCAAACCGGAAGGCATCCTGGTTAAACTCGGCATCATTGCTTTCTTCAGTATGTCGGCAGAAGGCACCATGTTTGAATGGAGCGGGGTCTATTTCCGGGAAGTAGTGAAAGCCCCGGCAAGCCTCGTGAGGGTATCTTCTGTTATACCTACAATCTACAGCACGGCTGCCAGTACATCCAGGCATGCACCGGGTATAGCGCTGGCCGGTGTATCCAGTATCGGCTTTCTCGGATTTTTATTCGGTCCTCCCCTGATCGGTTATGTAGCACAACTCTTCAGTCTGCGGGCCTCCTTTGCCGTAGTGGCCTGTTTCGGTCTGCTGATCACCATTATGGTAACCAAACTGAATATCTTCAATCACTCAAAATAAGCTTGTATGAAACTTGATCTTGCCGCCTTCCGTCCCATCAATGTGCAAAGAGCCACGAATGGTTTTAAATGTTACGACAATCAGCCCCTGACCTACTGGACCACCGCACTTGCCGGTGAAGTGGGCGAACTCTGCAATATGATCAAGAAAATGCAACGGGTGGAAAGAGGCGGAGTGGATGGTGGCAGCAGCTATACCGCTAAAGACATTACCAAAGAAATGCTCAAAGAAGAAATCGGCGGCATCGCCATCTATCTCG
>JADJSY010000064.1 GCA_016711435.1 Lewinellaceae bacterium | reverse complement strand
GGCAAGTACAAGGTCATTGCCCGCAAAGGTTCAATATCGTGTCATCTCTCGCAACCACCTTTGCAACTGGGCTCGAAAAATATCACACCATGTTTGGCCCTGCCATGGATGGATTTGTTCACATCCCTGCCAAATCCGTATCGTTACGAAGGCACGTTGAAAGCTGGCGAGACAGTCGGTCAGGCGGCTGCTCGTGAGCTCGAAGAAGCCATCCTGCGCGAAGGACAGGATACCGTTGCCGCGTTCATTGCGGAACCTGTCATGGGCGTCGGTGGCGTAGTCGTTCCCCCCGATGACTATTTCCCCCTCGTTCGCCAGATCTGCGATAAATATGAAGTCCTCTTCATTGCAGATGAAGTTATCACGGGCTTTGGCCGCACAGGCGAATGGTTCGCCCTCAAACATTGGAATGTCGAGCCTGACATCCTTTCCTTTGCCAAAGCCATCACCAGCGGATACGCCCAACTCGGCGGTATTCAACTTTCCGATGCAATCCGCGAGACGATGGAAACTGCCGCAGATACCGAAGCCTACATGCACGGCTATACCTATTCTGGTCACGCAATGGCGTGCGCGGTTGGCCTCAAGAATCTCGAAATTATGGAACGTGAAGAATTCCCCAAGCGCGCCCGCGAATTAGGCAAACGTCTGCTGATGGATTGCAAACCCTCAAAGAATTTTCATTTGTCGGTGATGTGCGCGGACTTGGTTTGGTTTGCGGCGTGGAAATTGTCTCGAACAAGGAAACCAAAACTGCTGATGCTGCCAAGACCATGCAAATCTTCAAAGCCGCTCAAGAGCGTGGGTTGCGTACCCGTCCGCTTGGTAACATCCTCGCATTCTCGCCCCCGCTTTCCATCAACGAAGAGGAAGTGGATGAGATCGTAAAACGCCTCGGCGCCGCGATGGATAGCGTCGCTTAAACATAGCTCGGCGTTTGGGCATCATTTGAATTTGATGGCAATCCCTGTGAGTCCATTGCAGGCTATTCTCATGGCGAGTATACTCATTCAAGTTTTGATAAACCACTCACGCCTCTTTTTCTGACCTGTCAGCGGGTCCCGGTTTCGAGAGGCAGTAACTCAACTGAAAATTAAGGACGTGTCTGCGACAGGCTACACTTGTTTTGGAGGTCTCATGTCAGAAGGCTTAATCATCGACGATAATAGACAAACTGCGGATGCCTTGCGGCAAATGTTTGGAAGTATTGGAGTTGCCATCGAAAGTTGCGTACGGCTCAGCCCCGCAATGGCCGTGTTAGGGACGATCCCGCTTTGTTTGTCTCGACATCAACATGCCCGGCGTGGACGGAACCGGAAGTTCTCGCGTACATTCGCCGCGAACCGCGTTTGATGAAAGTGCCTGTCATCGTCATCACTTCAGACGACCAGCCCGAAACCCGCCAGCACGTACTCAAAGGCGGCGCGCAAGCCATGCTGATCAAACCAGCGACCATTGATGCGCTCGAAGGTGCGCTAAAAAAAGCAGGCGTAATCTCCTAGAAAAAATATAGCGGACGCGATCAGCGTCCGCTTTTGATTTAAGAAAAATTTATGGCTTCGGCCACGGAATATCCGCCGGGTCGGAAAATCCGTGTTTTTCAACGGTATATATCCTTCCATAGGATGCCGCAGCACAGCCCGCTTCATCTTTTACTTCGTACTCTGTTGTGAACTGGTCTGGGAAGGAGAAAGTCCACCAAATGTATGCACCGTCCTGGCAGACAAAAGCTTCGATCAAGTAGCCGCGGTCTTTGTCATCAGACATTTCCATTTGATCCCATGAGATGACAACGAAATCTCCATCACGATAGGCTTGCACATTTTGAGGCGGGCCGTACTGATTGCTGCCGATGGATTGCAAATTGGGTTCGAATTTTTTGATGGTACTGATATCGCCCACAATATCCACAACAGATGGCGAAACCCAGCAATAATAATTAATCTTTTCAAACTTGATGTACAGCCAGCTGCTATACAAAGCTCGCCCGGTTACCATGCCTACATCGCCGGGGTATAGGTCTGCGGCGTGCAAATAAGCTGAAGATGGGCCGTAGCGGCAATGAGCCTGTTTGTTAACCGTGACCGTTGGGAATTCAAATGTGGGTGTTGCGGCGATGGTTGGGGTCGGCGTCTCTGTGGGAACTGATGTATTTGTAGGAGTGAATGTCGGTGTGAATGTGGCGGTTGGGGGTACTGTAGGTGTTTGCGTCCATGAAGCGGCAATTGCTGTGTTCGCAGTTGCGGTCAGGGAAACTTGCTCTTTCAAGAGATGGCCCGCAGGCCGAGAGGGTAAAATCATTAAAAGAAAGGCAACAATGTATTTTCTCATTTGAAATTCTCCAATAAAGTTGTGACGTTCGTGCCGAGCGCTTCGTTGGCGTAACCGCCTTCCATGATAATGGCTGTGGGGAGTTTTAAGCCAGCAATCCTTTTTCCTATTTCTGCAAAACCTTCACGAGTGACATGGAACTTGCCAAGCGGGTCGCCGTCAAACGTATCCATGCCAGTGGAGAGAACGAGGTGATTTGGCGCAAATTTTCGAATCATTTCCAGCGCATCATCCAATGCGGCGAGATAGCCTTCGTCACCAGTATCTTTGGGAAGTGGAAAATTTCTGTGAAAGCCAAGTCCGGCGCCTGCACCTGTTTCATCGGCAAAGCCTGTGTAATGTGGATATTCATAATCCGGGTCGCCATGAATCGAAATAGTGAACACATCGCTTCGTTCGTAGAAAATATCCTGAGTGCCGTTGCCGCCGTGGTAATCAATATCCAACAAGGCAACCTTGCCTTTGGATGAAAGCCTGTTCGCTGCAACCGATGCATTATTTATAAAACAATATCCACCCGCATAATCCTTTCCCGCGTGGTGCCCCGGCGGACGGCAAAGCGCAAAGGATGAATTTTGAAGGGTGAAGGATGAAGATGCAGCACTCAATGCGCAATTTGCAGAAGCAAGCGCGGCTTTATACGTCCCTGCTACAATGCAGGCGGATAAGTCCATCATGTAATAACCACCGCGTCCGTGCAGGGAACTGGTGGGGCGGGTTTTTCGGCGCAATGCAAATGTGGCGGGCAGGAAGGCATGTCGCTCAGGCGTGGCAGCAATTTCGGGGTCAGAGGCCAGCCACTCGGTCCAGCATGAGGCGAGAAAATTGATGTACTCTTTGTCGTGTACAGCCAGGATCGGGTCGAGTCCAAAATCCTCTGGCTCCGTCAATTCCGCCCAATCCGTTTTTCCAAGCGCAGATAATATCCTATCCATTCGGTCGGGGTTTTCAAAATATTCCACGCGCTTGCCGCCATCAAAAACTTCGTAAGGCGGGTAATGATTGCGATGTTCTTCGGAATAAAATATTTTCATGGTAAGACAATTTTACCCGCAAGCGTCATGGATGACGGAGGAAACATGGAAATATTTGATGCAATTCATGGAAGACAGACGATCAAAACAGTAAAACAGGATGCCCTGCCGCGCGATGTGATCGAAAAACTTTTGAGTGCAGGCGCGCAAGCTCCCAATCATCATAAAGTGCGTCCCTGGCGTTTTGTGGTGTTGACTGGGGATGGGCGAAATAAATTGGGCGACGTGATGGCCGCTTCTTTTTTGGACCGTAATCCTGCCACCCCGCCTGAAAGTTTGGATAAGCCCCGGGCATTGCCGCTCCGCGCTCCCGTGGTCATTGCTGTTGGCGCAGATAAGCCCGCCGACACAAAGATCGATGAAGTTGAAAATATCTCTGCTGCTTCAGCGGCCTGCCAGAATATTTTGCTCGCCTCCCATGCACTGGGACTCGGCGCCATCTGGCGCACCGGTGACGCCGCACATGATGCGAAGGTGAAGGAGTTTTTAGGTTTTGCCGAGGATCAGCATATTGTTGGTTTTATTTATATTGGTTACCCCGAAGTACATCCTGACCCGTATGTGCGGCTGGGGTTTGAAGACCGCGTGACATGGGTGGAGTAAGAAAAAATTTTAAGATAATGGGTCTGATGCTGTCTTTGCGTCTCTCCGAGCACGGATACTTTTGACGGTGTCTTCGTAATCTGTCATTGGGTTTATCTTCCTAAAACTTCGAGCATGATGTCGGGCCTGTCGGTGATGATGCCATCCACACCCCAATCGATGAATTTCTTCATCGTTTCAGCGTCGTTAATCGTCCATGGCTCGACAGCAAGATTGCGCTCGTGGGCAGCCTGCACAAATGCGGGTGTCATGACGGTGATTCCGCCGGATTCTTCGGGCACTTGTAAGGAGAAAAACTTGGGAGAATAAAAACTGCCAAGGAAAGGCTTGGTAAGCAGGACAAATGCGGTTGTCTCATTCTTTGCACTGGATGTGGCAACCTCGGGGCATTCCTCTCGGAATTCGGCGAGCCTGTCGTCATGGAAGGAAGCGATGAGTACCTTGTCCTGCATGTCATATTTGCGGATCAATTCACAGAACGGTTTTGCCATTGAAGCATTCGTCTTTTTGATCTCGATAGTCATGTGAGTATCCGGAAAGGCGGCAAATACCTCTTCCATGGTTGGGATGGTGATGCCCTGCCCGCGGAAAGGGAAGGTAGCGCCGTCGTCAGGCGACCAGTTGTATCCGGCGTCCAGCTTCTTGAGTTCATCCAATGTCATGGATTCGATCTCGCCGGTGCCGTTGGTGGTTCTGTCTACGGCTTCATCGTGCATGAGTACGAGTACGCCGTCTTTTGTAATGTGGATGTCCATTTCAAGCACATCCACTCCGAGGTCAACGGCATTTTGGTAGGCGAACATGGTTTCGCCAGGCCAGACGCCGTCTCCGCCCTGATGGGCAATGACGAGTGGGAGGTTTAAGTCCGCGGCGTAATAGGGTGTTCAATGGCTGGTCTTGATATTAAGCGAAGAATAACGATAAGCACGAGCAGGATCGCAGCTATTTTTTGCCATGTTTTTAGTTTCATGAATCAGCTCCAGAATAAGTTGAGGGTATTTTACCCTTAAGAATTGACATGTCCCTTATTTTCACTTATAAGTAACATAAATAACTTCTGGAGGCGGATATGCTTGCGTTGCGTTTGTTATCTGAAGGCGTGGAAGGTCCAAATACGGAGCTTCAATGGTTTTTGGTGGCTGGGATTGCCTTCTTTTTCTTAATAATCATTGTCGGGTGGTGGACAAGCTCCAGAAAACAGGAGCAGGTTGAGGTCCAGCATGAGGCGAAAAAGTCAGCGAAAAAGGATGTCGACGAGTTGACAAAGACCGGGGGAATGGCGTCCAAAGGTGGTCGAAAAAATAAATAGAGTTGTGTAGTATTCCGCTAACAAGTGTCACATTTAATGTGTAACTTAAGTCACTGTATATAATTTCACAAGGCAAATATAATCCTGCCCGCTAATTGATATTTACAACAACTGGAGGTATATGATGAAGAAAGTCTTGTTTGCTATTTTAGTTTTGTCCGCGCTCGCTCTTGCAGCATGTGGCGGAGGCTCGAATGCGGTTGCTACTCTGGCTCCTGTTCCTGCTGATTATGCTGGTAAGACCAACCCCCTTGGTGCAGATGCTGCTGCGGCTGGTGCTGAAGTGTTCAAGACCAATTGCGAGTCTTGCCACGGCCCTCTGGGCAAGGGTGATGGTCCTGCAGGTGCGGCTCTTGACCCCACCCCGAAGGATCTTTCTGTGCTTCAGGTTTCGGCTGGTGATGATTTCCTGTACTGGCGCATTAATACCGGCAAGGAAGGCACCGGCATGGTTGCCTGGAAAGGCACTTTGACCGATGAGCAGATCTGGCAAGTGGTTTCCTTTATTCGCACCCTGAAATAATTCGTGCGTTTGAAAACAGATCAATAAAAAACATGCCCCAATTTTGGGGCATGTTTTTGTTTATGGCGAGTAGAATTAATGAAGAGCTTCTTTTATTCTTTCGGCGAGTTCGTCGGGGTGGAACGGTTTGGTAATGTAATCATTTGCACCTGCGCCAAATGCAACCGCTCTGCTGTCGCTGTCGTCCAGGGCGGTGATGATGATGATGGGGGTTATAACAAAATCTGATGTTTGACGCAGCATTCTGCAAAGTTTGAAGCCATCAGGCTGCGGCATCATCAGGTCCAATAGGAAAAGATCAGGTTTCACAGAATCTGCTATTTCAATTGCTTTTGAGCTGTCGTTTACTGCGGTTGTTTCGTACCCCTCCATTTTTAGGAGTTTTTCGAGCAGCTGAGTAACAAGTTGGTCATCGTCTACGATCATGATTTTTGTCATTGGTTTACCAATTCATTCTTTTCTCTGATTTTTTCCAATCATACAATTAAAGGTATGGTCTGGCAAGCTATTAATGCCATGTTGCGCTGGGTTTAAAAGTAAGACTATGTCCCTGTTTTTCAGAATATTGTTGTGGGCCTTCATAGTACCATTTTCCATTCAGAATCCGGTCCTGTTAGGTATCCACCTCGAAGACGAAGAACTGCTCGAAGCTGGATGAGGCTCCCATGATAAATCCCCAGCATGGCTGCGGTACAATTGCCATGCTTGCACAGAACAAAATTTAGCGCAACTTCGCCAGACAGGCAAGGAGGCAACAGAGATCCTCACAGCCAGGCCCCCCCCGATTTTTTTCCCTCCCAACAACCAGCAGGGACGTGTAAATGGCTGCATCCCTTTTAATTCAAAAATGGAGAAATAATATGGCAAAGCTAATTCTGGCAGCAGAGCGCCTCATCCGCGCCCGACAATTGATTCAAAAAGCGAGAGAGGTTCCCCTCCTTCGGAAATGGGGAGGAATGACCTGTCCTACATTGCGAGCGTTAAGGATTTTCTGAGGCAGGCACGCGATATGATCAAATTTATTTCCATGACCCCTACTGCAACTGCCGAGGTTAAGGCCGAGGTGAAGAAGATATACGAAGAGATCGAACAGGCAGACCGTGAAATATTAAGTTGATATTCGTGTGGCATCCTTCAAAAGGATGTAAAATGAGGGTGTGAAAAATGCTAACAAGCTCTACTATCTCAAAAGGAGTGTGCTGTATGCCAAAAAAATAAATCCGGGAGCTCCTTGAGCAATTGCAGGGAGAGTTGGATCAAATGGGTCCTCAGGATGTAAAGGGACGCGAACTACTGGAGAATATCACCGCAGATATAAACAGCCTTTTGCAAGACCCCAATATTCAAACGGACGAATCTGTCCTTAAGAGTTTGCAGGATTCGATTGACCATTTCAATATTGAACACCCGAAGCTGACGATGGCGCTTTCGGAGATCATGTCCATTCTGAGCAACGCCGGGATTTAACCGGATACCATTGTAAAAAAGCAACAGTGCATTTTGGCTTGTTGCTTTTTTTGTAGTCTTGAACAGGATGGATAGGTATCGTATTTTTATGCTGTGTGTATAATGGCACAAAACGTATTTTGAAGGAGAGGTATTCATGAATAAAAAAGTTTCCTTTATTTGGTCGTTAGGGACGGGGCTGATGTTCGTGGTTTTGAGCCTTATGTCGTTTTTGTCCGGCCTGGGAGGCTCGAGTGCGGATATTTCTCTTGTTGAATATGTGATTATCTTTTTGACGGGAACATTGATCGGTGCCGTTCTGGTTTATTTATTGCGACGAAGCGAATCCCCGGCTGTTTTCAAGGTTACATGGATTGCATTTGTGGTTAGCCTGCCGTTTGCCATGTTCGGCATCATTTTTGGTGGCATTGTGGGCGGGGTCGGTATCGTCTTGCTGGGTGTGTCTCCGGCGGTTTTCATTATTGGCGTGGGGCATTATCTCGGGCGGGCTTTTGCATCTAAGAAATGATAGCGGATTTTAAGAGTTACCCGGGTATTGAAAAACAAAAGGGACAGGCGTGCGCCTGTCCCTTTTGTTTTTCAAAGATCACGATACGGAGTTAAGGTGTGGCTGTCACAACGGGGGTTGTAATACTTCCAACTACAATATTGACCGACAAGGTATCCCCGAAGAAACTTCCATTTTCATCTGCCATGCGCCACGCGCTTTGGATCAAACCATTTTGTCCGCTTGGCACAACCAGTTGTACAGATAGTTCGCGTTTTGAACCTGTTTGAATTGCCTCGGTGAGAGTGACCGTACTGCCGCGCATCAAATCTCCGCCAACGTGTTGAAATGTGAATCCAGCCCTCCATGCGCAACCGCCGGTGTTTTGGACAAGCCACGTTTTGGTAAATAGTTCACCGGGTTTCATTTGTGTGTTGTCTGGGATGGTGACATCTTCAATATAAAAAAGGTTATAGCAGGGGTTTGCGGTTGGGGTGCTTTCAAGCGTGGCTGTTCCCTCTTCTGGAGTGAAGGTGGGTTCTACCGTCAGCGTGGGGGATGCTGAGGGGACAGCAACCAGTGTTTCGGTCAGCGAAGAGGCGAATGTGGCAACTGCTTCTGTGCGGACCGCAGTATCATCCGCTGTATCCGCCTGGTTTTCGGAATTTGTCCCGCAGGAGAAAAGCAGGGTGATCAAAACACCAATTAATAGGATGGATGCGATTTTTGTTTTCATGGCTTAAGTATACAGCTTTTTGGCCTCCCCCTTTTTTATCGCTGAAACGATTAATCCTTCGTGAGCCATTCTTTTGCTTCCAACTCGGTATTGAAATACATAAGGGGCTGGCCGGTGATCCTGGAAAGCAGGTCGCCGAGTGTACGTTTGACGCCAGTAATGCCAAGTACGGCGGTCTTTTGAACGTACAATTTGGTCTTGTTGGAAGATTCGTTCATGATGGGCATGAGGTTGGCGGTGATTTCGGTGTTCGAGAAGTTTGAAAGTACGAGCACGGAATTTTCTCCGGTTGGCTCGAGACAAGGGTTTGAACCTCGCGTAATTCATCTATGACCGCTTTTTCGTTAAAGAAGTAATTGGAAAAATCCTGATACAGAATCTTTTTTCCATTATGTTCGATCCACTTTGATTTCATGGCAGCCTCTATTTATTTTTTTCGGTTTTCCAGATATAACGCGACGCCAGTGGCGATTGCGCCGGTGAGTTCCCATAGACCAACACCAAGGAATTTCAGTGGGGCGGTCCCTGCGATCACAAGAGTTGAGAAGACGATGAATGTAAGTGTGCGGAAGGGCACGGTCCAACGGTAAAAGATTTTGACATCATTCATGGCGGCGAATACGTAGTAAATGCCCATGTTAAAGGAGGCCATTGATGATGCCGTCATAAAGACAATGGTGTAATCGCCTGCTGCACGTTGAGCGCGATCGATCACTTCAAAACCGAGGATAGATAAAAGAATTTCAGGTTGGATCAAGCCGACAAGCCCAAGTAGTATTGCAAGAATGCCGAAGATGAAGATGGTCCAGCCTGCTGCGTCGCGAATTTTCATTAATGGAGTCTCCTTTTCAAATTATACCCGCAATCTCCTGGCATGATAAAATACCAATCACTATGGCAAAACATTTGGTTTTGGTGGCAGGGAATATTGGCGCGGGCAAGACTTCATTGGCGGAGCGGATCGGCGCACGCCTTGGCTGGTGGACTGGCTACGAGTCTGTGGCGGATAACCCGTATCTTTCCGATTTTTACGGGGATATGCATGCATGGTCTTTTCATTTGCAAGTATTCTTTTTAGGGCATCGTGCCGATCAATATCTTGTGGCGTCTCGTGATTCACGCTCGGCCATTTTGGATAGAAGCATTTATGAAGATGCTCATATTTTTGCCCGTGCTCTGCATCACATGGGGAATCTTGGCGAACGTGATTATCTTGCTTATCGCAGATTGTTTGAAGTTGTTGTGAACGGTTTGCCGCGCCCTGACCTGTTGATCTACTTAAAAGCACCCGTGCCGGTTTTAATGGATCGCATCCGCAGGCGGGCGCGAAACATGGAAACAGGCATCACGCCTGAGTACCTTGGGCTTCTGGATTCTTTTTATGATGAATGGCTCGGCTCTTTCGACCTTTGTCCTGTTCTGACCATCCAGACGGATAGCCATGACTATGTAAATCATTCAGACCATCTCGACCTTGTTGTTGGTCGAATTCAAGATAAACTTGCCGGTAAAGAAGTTATGGATTTGAGTAAAAAGTAATTTTTATCAATTATCGTGCCGAGATAGGGAAGTGTGCTTCCGGTTTTATCAGAAAAATGTAGAGAGACAAGCCATAATATGAGTATCAACCTGCTGTCAAAAATTCCCTTGTTTGCCGGTTTGCCTGTCCACGAGTTGGATGAGATCATTTCCGGCTTGGATGTGATCGAGCTTGATGATCGTCAGATCCTTTTTCGGGAAGGGGACCCGGGCGAGCATTTTTTTGTGGTGTTGGGCGGCGTGTTGGAAGTGCTGATGGCGGAGGATAAGCCGGAGGAACTTTTACTCAATGTTTTACACGAAGGTGAATATCTTGGGGAAATGAGTTTGCTTATGCCGGGCGGGCATCGCACGGCAAGTGTGCGTGCGAGGGGAAAATCTACGCTTCTTTCTTTGAGCCGCGGCCAATTCATGGATATTACAAAGAAACATCCTGAACTTGCTATCTCGATGGTGCAGGTGTTGAGTCAGCGTTTGGATGCGACCAATACAGCCACCTTCCGTGACTTGACCGAAAAGAACCGTCAACTGCAAACTGCTTACGATGAACTGAAAGATGCTCAGGCGCAGTTGATCGAAAAGGAACGCCTCGAA
This sequence comes from Lewinellaceae bacterium, assembly GCA_016711435.1. Classification (GTDB taxonomy): domain Bacteria; phylum Bacteroidota; class Bacteroidia; order Chitinophagales; family Saprospiraceae; genus M3007. The sequence continues at coordinate 3,901 of JADJSY010000064.1, read as the reverse complement.
CGCGAGCTGCAAGTTGCTGCTGATATTCAATTAAGCATTCTGCCCGATGTGCTGCCCGATTTTGATGAATTCGGTTTCGGTGCGCGCATTCTTCCTGCCCGTCAGGTTGGCGGAGATTTTTATGATGTCTTCGTTCTCAAGGATGGGCGCGTTGGCGTCCTGATCGGCGATGTGGCGGACAAAGGTGTGCCTTCGGCGTTGTTTATGGCTCGCGCCCACGCCCTCATCATGGCTGAAGCGGATATTGGTTTAACGGCTGGTGATGCGCTCAGGCTGGTTAACAAGCACATTACACGCCTGCAAAAGTCCACACAATTTGTGACAGTGCTTTATGGAATATTGGATCTACAGACCCGCGAATTTTCCTTTGCCCGCGCGGGACATGAGCCGCCTTTGCTCATGCATATTGATGGCAGCGTGGAACGGATTCCGCACAGCTCCGGTATGGCGCTCGGGCTTTGGGACGAAATTATGCTGGATGAACGATCTCTTTTTCTTGCACCTGGCGACACTCTGCTTTTATACACCGATGGCATGACGGACTGCCGCGACCCCAAAGGGGAAGCCTTCGGTCTGGATCGCATCAAAAAAACATTAAGTGGCTTTGCAAATGTGAATGCCCAACAAGTGTGTGATAATTTGCTTGAGACACTGATTAAATATCAAGACGGCTCCAAGCAGGACGATGATGTGACTCTCGTGGCGGTCAGCGCAGCTAGTGATGTTTCCACCATACGAGTGAAGAAATAGTTTTGAAGTTTTAATACCAAAAAAAATGACCTCCCAAACGGGAGGTCATTTTTTTTATTTCAAAGCCTGTTCAAGGTCTGCGATCAAATCATCCACATTTTCGATGCCGACTGAAATCCTCACCAGCCCGGGGTCAACTTCCAGCTTTGAGCCTTGCGTGGAGAGATGTGTCATCGCGGCAGGGACTTCGATCAGCGATTCGACGCCGCCGAGTGATTCTGCCAGTGTGAATATTTTTGTGGATTCTGCGACTTTAACAGCGGCATCCTTCCCATCTTTCATCACGAACGAGATCATACCGCCGCCATTCTTCATTTGCCGCTTCGCTATCTGGACCTGTGGATGGCTCTCGTGAAATGGATAGATCAGCCGTTTGACATTTTTCTGCTTCTCCAAAAACGCCACGATCTTTTCCGCGTTCTGTGCGTGCCTATCCATGCGGATTGGCAGAGTCTTGATTCCGCGCAGCACGAGGAACGAATCCATCGGGCCTTGAATCCCGCCGATGGCATTTTGCAAATACGCCAGTTGTGCGCCGAGTTCTTTATCTTTACCGATAATTGCGCCGCCGACTACATCCGAATGCCCGCCGAGATATTTTGTCATCGAGTGGACAACCAGATCTGCGCCCAATTCCAGCGGACGTTGAAGATAGGGTGTCGCGAAAGTATTATCCACAACCAGCAGCGGCTTGTTGGGGTGACTCTTCACGATTTGCGCCACGGCGTGGATGTCACTCACTGCCAATAAAGGATTTGTGGGAGTCTCCAGCCACACAATTCTCGTGGATGGGGTTAATGCCTCAGCTAGATTCTCTGGATCGGTTGTGTCAGCAAATGTAAAGTCCAGACCGAAGCGGCGCAGCACTTTATCAAAGAGACGGAATGTTCCGCCGTACACATCATTGCCCGCAACAACATGGTCACCTTGTCCAAGCATTCGCAGAACCGTATCTGTTGCCGCCATGCCGGAAGCGAATGCCAAACCCCATTGCCCGCTTTCCAGTTCGGCAAGACAATCCTGCAACGCTTTGCGAGTGGGGTTGAGCGTACGAGAATATTCATATCCCTGTCGCGGCTTGCCGATCCCATCTTGTTTATAAGTGGATGTGAGATACACAGGCGTCATCACTGCGCCGTTGTTGGGGTCGGGTTCCTGTCCTGCGTGAATGGCTAAAGTCTCAAATTTCATTTGTTCTCCTCTGGTCTTTGATATAATCGCGAAAATATCTGACTACCATCAGATTATAAGATAACTTACAAGATGTGATTGGCGGAGGAATTTAAGATGGATGGAATTGTAGAATCTTTAAAGCCATACATTAATGTATTGCTGATTGGCGCGGGTGGCGCCTTGCTGGCTTTTGCAAGTTCACGCTTTCTTTCTCGCTTACTTGTCCGTTTTATGGGGCCAGGCTGGAGCAGGTTTATCGGAAGCCTTGTTGCCCTCGCAATCGGTGTTTGGACTGTAAAGCTCATCCTTGATATTGCAGGCGCCAAAGGACTTCTTGTCGTTCTTGTCACGGTGCTCACCGCAGCATTTGCCATTGGGTCGGAGAGAGTGGCATCTGACCTTGTTTCTGGTGTTGGCTTGTTTTTTTCGCAGCCATATCAGGTTGGCGATCTCGTTTCAATGGCGGGGCATGAGGGCAAGGTACGCGCTATTTCAACCACACAAACGACGCTTGAAAGTGTGTTCGGCGACCAAATTTATATTCGCAACTCCGATGTGGTGGCAGGTTCCATCGTCAATTTTTCTGCCGCCCCCGGGCACCTTATTACATCCCTTGTGATTCTGCCAGCTACTGAAGATCTAAACCTTGCGGTAACTCTGGTTGAAAAAACAATACAGGATTTTTCCCCAGAGCTTTCTAATTCTCCATACCGTCCCTCTGTTTCAGCTGAATCTGGCGAACCAGGCTACTTCAACATCGAAGTTCGCGTGTATGTGGCTGAGAGCCTGGATTACGGCCCCGAAAAAACGCGCCTATTTTTGCATGTCACGAATGCAATTAAAGAAGCAGGCCTTTCCCTCGCCCCGATCGTTTAGTAAAAATGACGATTTCGCGATCAACCAAACCCGCCCGAAAAAAAGGCTATATATTCCGTGTGCTATTTGCCACTGCATTAACTACAACAATGGTGGCGACTGGCGGCTTTGGCGCGTTTCCAGAAAACCAATTGACCAATAACTTTCAGACTGTGATCAGCGAAAGCTTTCCGCCGGAAGTTTTGAATCCATTCAATGCCTACATGGCGAATTTATCCGCGCCTCAGATTCCGCCTAAAGCTGATTCCAGTACTGAAATAGAATCTCCTCCCGATCCGTTCGGCGCTCTCTTGAATATATTTGGATTAAATGTTCCCGCCACAACACCGCTAGAACCATCGTTTGTTGAGGCAACGATTGCTGCAATTGGGAAAAACACAAACTCCGGTGGTTGCCATTCAAAGCCAGAACTGCTACTCTTACTCAGGTGTTAACAGAGACGCAAACCTTTGTTCCATCGCCTGTATTTACAGCTTCACCAATACCAACATTGTCTGAAACTCCAACCTTTATTCCGCTAGTAATTTACTTTCCGCCAACTGCAACGGAAGAATCGGAACCGGAACCTACTGCCGCGCCAACTGCTAACCTTACGCTTACTTATGTTCCAACTCCGTCCAATCTTGTGCTTTATTTTGGAGACACCTCCATGGGCAATATTGGCCCGCGCAGCTCTGCTGATGCGCTTTGCATTGCGAACTTGCCATTTGGGTATAGTAACTATCATGCGTTCCTTGGCTATAGCGCGTCTGACAGTATTTCCAACTTCCCAACAAACTATGGGGTTCCAATTAATTTTCCCATCCGATCTGTTACAAGCACAACCATCGCCAACGATTGGGCTGATTTAATGGATGGATCGATTGCTGTTGCGCTTGATGCGGCTGGCGTATCTACTACCTATAATTGGTGGTCTGGCGTAGAGAATGCAGATGGAACTCATATTGACGGCACTACCTTTGATTGCAACGATTGGACGAGCAATAGTAATGCAGTCGGCGGGAATGAGGGTTTTCGAAGCACCGTTGATTCAACCTGGATGGATGGCTTTGTTGCGGCTTGTGACCAACCTATAGCCGTTCTTTGCATTGCATATTAGATT
>JADJSY010000063.1 GCA_016711435.1 Lewinellaceae bacterium | reverse complement strand
AACGATTCCAGGCCTGAAAAACCAAAGCCAAAGCACAAATCCGCGCGCCAAACGGGACGTCTCCACCCTCCTCACTCTCTCACCTCTCACTTCCCTCTCCCACCACTGCCTCCACAGCCCCTTCACCACCACCAGCCCCGCCAGGGGGATTGCTGCAGTCAGGCATAGCCTGTGGCCAGAATTTCCAGAAAACAAGCGCCAGTGCGGCGAGGATAGCCATAACGATAAAATAATGCCGCAGTTTTCCGCGCCCGAAGGCGCCAGAACACCAACAGGTGCGTCGGCATGGCCCACATCAGGTTGTAATTGGATTTGGTAGCGGAGTGGTCGGTCGCAAAACCACAGCAGCGCCATAATGAGACCCGCCAGGCCCAGCACGAACCAGAAAATGGTATCAAAATATGTTCGGTGCGCGGGTTAGCCATACTGAGCAGACCGAGCAGCGCCACAAAACAGGTCACGAACAAGGGTCTTTCAAAAACCGGGTTTCCACCCGGCGCAGGAAAAGGTTATTGCGGGTAAATATCTCTGCCGACCAGCGGGGGCGCCGTTGCAATTTGGCTGCTGCAAACATATCGTGCACGTAATCAGGCAAAACATAAAGGCTTCCGGCGCGGCGCGGCGGTCGGCGGGCGTACCCAGCACGAGGTCGATTCCTGAATTCCGTCCAGGGCAGGGTGGTCAGATATTGATGCAACAAATCGCGCATGGTGAGGCCCAGGGGCAGTTGTGTACTGTCAAAAGCAATCTGGTGAAAAAGCGATTCCTTCACGATATCGCGGATGCGCGTAGCGCAGTTGTCGTAAAAAAAATCGTACTTGTAGTAGCGGTTTTCTTCCTTCGCATTTTCCTGCAACAGCGTAAAAAGCCGCTGTTTTTGTACTGTATCAAGTTGCAGCCATTGTTCTTTCATGCCCCGGCGGTCGGACAGGTTGCCGTATTCAAAACTCCGGTAAGGTTCCAGGTCGAGGAAATACAATAGTTTTCCCCGGCAGAATTTGAGGCAAAATTCGGCTGCCAAAGTCGAAGGTGCCGTAGTTGCAGCAGCGATCCAGCCGTTGCTGCGGGTCGTACACCCGGATAGCGCTGTGTCCGGAACGTACTGTACACATATTCGCCCGGCGCAACGGTCATCAGGCTGATACGAGCATCCGGGGACAATTGACTGGCCGGCGTTTGGGCCGACAATACACCGAACAAAAAAAGGAAGGGCAACAGGCAGGCATGCTTCATGGTATAAGAAGATTTATAGGATGCGAAGATGAAGCATTCCGGGAAAACCACAAAATCAGGAATGAGGAATGAGGGATGAGAAATACAGTCGAGTGTTCAGAACTTCTGCCAAACAGTTGTGTCATGCAGAGGCGTAGCCGAAGCATCTGAGGGCGTAGCCCGATATATATTACTGAGGCCTGCGACCTCCGATGCTTCGGCTACGCCTCTGCATGACACAACTGTTTGGCGGCCCGAACGCTCGGCGGCAAATGCTGGATGAGGTTGAGCATCCCGTCACGGCTAATGACTTGAACTATGGACTGACGACTTCACATGCACGCCTCACGATTGACGATTCACGTCTCACGGCTTCAGATTCAAATACAAGCATCGACGCTTCGTATCCTTCTGCAATTCTGCCGAGTCGCTGCCCTGCTCCAATGACCGCAGCCGGATAGGTAGACGCCATACGCAGCGCTTCATCGAGCGGGATGCCCGCATATTGCACCGCATTTTGCACCGCCTGCCACATGGTGAGAGAAGAGCCGGCCAATGTGCCAGCTTCGTCGGTGTAGCGGTCGCCGGCGAAACGGAAACGGTAGTCGCCAGTGAGGCTTTCCGTCACGGCATCCGAGATGAGGAACAGTTTTTCACCCAGCAATTCTTTGCTGATTTTCAAACAGTTATAATCGCAATGGATTCCGTCTGCGATAATACTCGCCCAGGGTTTGTGCAGGTAGGTAGCGCCCACCAATCCCGGCGCGCGACTCTGCATTTGGCTCATGGCATTGAACAGATGCGTCGTCCTGCCGATGCCTTTTTTAAAACCGCGCATGGCTTCGTCGAACGTGGCATTGGAGTGGCCGGCGGACAACAAAATATCGCTTTGCAGCAGCAGGTCGAGCGATGCGTCGTCGAAGTGCTCCGGCGCGATGGTCATGTAGGTCACCACGCCTCTTTCCGCGCTCGATGATTTCGGCCACTTCGTCGGGGTTGGGTGTTCGAATATGTTGCAACGGGTGTGCGCCCCTTTTCTCCGGGTTAAAATACGGTCCTTCGAGGTGAAGTCCCAGCAAACCCTTGCCGCCGGACTGCATATACGTCCGGCAGGCATCAATAGCCAGCCACATCGTTTCCAGCGGCGAACAGGAAAGCGTAATCTGAAAATATGCTGCGCCGCCGACCCGGACGGTTTCGTATGTTTTTTGAATGGTTTCTACGGTCGGTTCGTTGTTGAACAGTTTTCCCTGGCCGCCGTACACCTGCAGGTCGATCAAAGCAGGGGCGATGGAACGGCCTTGCAGGTCAATCACCCCGGCGTGGGCCGGCGCGTCTCCGGTGCTGACATGCGATATCAATCCGTTTTCAACAGTAACATGCGCCCGTTCGAGCACTTCGGCGCCGGTGAATACCCGGGCGTTGATGTAGGTAGTTTGCATGGGGGAAGATACGAGGAATGAGTTAGCAATGAGCAAGAGGAATGAGGATGCAGAGCGTGATGTCGGACATTCCGCCTGGCTCCATCCCTCATTCCTCATCCCTCATTCCTGTTAACTCATTCCTGAATTTGCTCCATCACATGCCGCAGCCGAACCCTTGCCCGGCTCAAACGGCTTTTAATATTGCTGGATGTCCAGCCGGTCATTTGGCCGATCTCTTCCACACTGTGTTCATGGAGGTAAAACAATTCCAGGGCAACGGCATCCTGCTGACTCAACTGACGGATGGCGTCCTGCAACTGGCTGTATGTTTCCTGTTTTTCAAAGCTGGTGGTAAAATCCGAATAGGCGTCCACGGCCTTTACAGGCGCATCTTCCAGGGACTGCCAGGACATGTAACGCTTGATCCGCAGGCGATTGACAGCCAGAGAAACGGCTATTTTATACAGCCAGGTGCTGAATTTACTCCTGCCCTGGAAATCGGGCAGGGCGCGGAAAGCGCGTAAAAAAGTATCCTGCATCACTTCTTTGACCGCCTCGGGATCGGATAAATAGCGGCTCAGCACCGATTGAACCAGGCGTTCGTAGCGACGAACTAAAACGGTATATGCCTGCTGGTGATTCATAGCGATCAGGGTGATCAGTTTTTCATCACTCAACTGGGTATAGGAAGAATTGCTTGCTGCGTACATGTTATTTCCACTTTTGTTTTTGAATGAAACAAAGGTGGTCCCCGAAGTCGCAGCTTGAAAAGTAAAAGGTGCTGAATGACCTTTTTTAAGTTATGAGTTATGAGTTATGAGGGATGAGTTTTTCAGTTATTAGTTATCAGGTTTCAGGCTGAAAATGGTGAAGGAATGCAGATTTCATCTCCCCTTGCCGAAACTGATAACGGATAACGGATAACGGATAACCGACAACAATCAGGGGAATAGCAATTTCCAGCCTGAAGCCTGATAACCAATAACTAATAATGCGAATCATGGGTTAAAAAGACTGCGAAGCAGTCAAAACTATGTGGACTTTGAGGGATAAACACGCGTAGAGCAATAACCACATAGGCACATAGAACACATAGCCCGTAGAGTACGCTACGCTATGTGTTCTATGTGCCTATGTGGTAAAAAAATGTCGCGCTCGGCAAGTAGAAAACATAGTTTTGACTGCTTCGCAGTCTTTTTAACCTATGATTCGCATTAATAACTAATAACCGACAACTACTCACCACTTCTCATCCTGCAAGCTGGCCGGCAAATCCTGAAAGCAAAAAGGACGGGTGAATCGATATATGGCTGTGGTGCCGACCGAAGTACTGCGGGCATCTGTCGTGGCGGGAAACGGCCCGCCATGCACCATCGCCGGGCTAACTTCGACGCCGGTGGGGAAGCCGTTAAAAACCAACCTTCCCACTTTTAAGGTCAATATATCAATGAGTTCTTTGTATGCTGCAAAATCCTCCTCCGTTCCGTGGATCGTGGCGGTCAAATGGCCCTGAAGACTTTTGGCAAATGCGAGTACGGATGCTTTGTCTGTTGCCATAATGCCTACGGTGGAAGGGCCAAAAACCTCTTCGGTTAGGCCGGGGTTGCCGATGGCCTGCGCAGCCGTTGTTAGCAGTAAGGTGGGCGCTACTTCTTCCGTTTGAGAAAAAGTGAGGCTGGAAATGCCTTCCTGTGTTTTCAAATGCGCAATTCCATTTAAAAATGCGTCCCGGATGCCGGAAGTCAACATAGCTCCGACGGATATATTATTCAGGTTTTCAGCGACCTGACCCACAAAAGATTTATCGGATTCCAGCGCAACAAATAAACCCGGATTGGTGCAAAATTGTCCGGTTCCCTGGGTCACGGAATTGGCAAAAGCCTGCGCTAAGGCCGCTGCGTCTTTTTGTAAGGCGCCGGGCAGAAAAAACAGGATTGGTACTGCCCATCTCCGCATACACGGGAATAGGCTCGGGACGGCGTACCGCAAGATCGAACAAGGCTTTCCCGCCCCGGTAAGAGCCGGTAAAGGCAACTGCTTTTATCAAAGGATGTTGTACCAGTTGCATGCCCACTTCATGCGAAGCGCCATGAACCATAGAAAAAACGCCGTTGGGCATGCCCGTTTGGGTAGCGGCCCGGAGTATGGCGCGTCCTACCAACTCGCAGGTGGCCGGATGAGCCGGATGGGCTTTGAACACCACCGGACAGCCTGCGGCGAGCGCTGAAACCGTGTCTCCGCCTGCAACAGAGAAGGCTAAAGGAAAATTACTCGCCCCGAAAACAGCCACAGGGCCGATTGGAATTTGCACTTGCCGGAGGGCCGGTTTGGGCAATGGCTGCCGATCGGGCTGTGCCGGGTCGGTGATGTCATTTTCCCACTTGCCATCGCGTAGCATGCTGGCAAACAGGCGCAACTGCCCGACCGTCCTGCCTCGTTCCCCTGTAATACGGGCTTGCGGCAGCGCCGTTTCCAGAGATGCCGTTTCGATTAACATTGCTCCCAAAGCCAGTATTTCTTCCGCAATCGTTTCCAGAAAAATCGCTTTGTCGATTCCCCTGATTTTGCGGTACTGCTGAAAAGCGTAGTCGGCCAAATCTACCGCCTGGTCAATTTCTGCCCCGGTCGCTTCATAAAAAATGGTGGGAAGCGGCTCACCGGTTGCAGGGTTGAATCCTGTAAATGTTCGACTACCTGCTTTGGCAAGGGTATTTCCGATGAGTTGTCCTCCTGTTAATTCCATTATGCAACAATGTTTTTAAGCGTTCCAATTGAATCGATCGCAATAAAAATTTCGTCGCCGCTTTGCAAGGTAAACGGGAAATCCGGTACGATGCAAGTGCCGGTCATCAGGAATACCCCTTTGGGGAAGCTCAATTCCCGGGTTAAATATTCGACCAATTCCGTGTGGGAGCGTTTCATTTGGGAAATCAGGGTGTCTCCATTGAAAACCAATGCGTTGTTTCTATAAATTTCAAGGCTGATTTTTGTATCCGGCGAAATCGGCCGTTCCGGCACGTACAGGCAAGGCCCCAGTCCGGCGCAATGATTATACACCTTCGCCTGCGGCAGATACAGCGGATTTTCTCCTTCAATACTGCGCGAACTCATGTCGTTTCCGATCGTATAGGCTGCAATTTTGCCGGAGGAGGTAATAAATAAAGTTAATTCCGGCTCCGGCACATCCCAGCTGGAGTCTTTGCGAATGCGCACATAGCCGCCATCGCCCACCGCCCGAATCGCTGTGCCTTTAAAAAATAGTTCCGGTCGCTCGGCTTCGTACACTTTGTCGTAAAAGGTGTCGCCTCCGGATTCTTTGGATTCTTCCATGCGGGCTACTTTGCTGCGCAGGTAGGTGACGCCGGCTGCCCAGATTTCCTGGTTTTCAACCGGCGCAAGGATTGTTTGGGCTTGAAGCCATTCCAAATTGCCTACCGGCTTTCGGGTAGCTATATCACGCTTCATCTGCTCGTGCAGGTCATCCCGGTTGATATAGGCATCCCAATCGGGGTTGGGCAATTGAAAGCAAGCATTCTGCGCTTCAATGATAATGCCATTGGGAGTTTTATATAGTCTCATATCTTAAAAGTTTATTTTAACACGTGGCGGGGCCCCCCCCCCGGCCCCCCCCCCCAAAGGGGATAACCCATAAATAGGGTAGTTTGTAAACAACTAAAACCTGCGCAAAGATAAAAGATGCGCAAAGATCGTGCCGCCACACCGGCCAGGAATGTCCACCTGCGTATTCGCTGTATTGATATTTGATGCCCATTTCATCAAATTTAGCCATCATAATACGGTTGTTTTCGTGGGCAATATCCTCTTTGCCGCCCTGAGATATCCAGAATGTCCTGAGGTTGGCATTGATCTTTCCGGCATTTTCCTTCATGTAAGCATATTCCGGATCGGAGAGTTCGGAGTTGTTGGCCCACCAGCCCGAACTAAAAACGCCGAGGTGGGCGAACATATCCGTATTTTGCACACCGGCATGCAGGGTTTGCAGTCCACCCATCGACAGGCCCGCCAGCGCCCGGTTGGCCGCATCGGTATTGACGCGGTAATGGCGCTCCACAAAGGGAATAACAGCCGTTTTCAATTCGTTTTCAAATGACCGCAGGGCGTTTCCATTGAAGGCGCGCGGTCCGCCCCGGAAGCCGATATTCCCGTCGAACATGACAATGAGCATTGGTTTGGCTTTGCCTTCGGCGATCAGGTTGTCGAGAATCAGGTCGGCCCGGCCCTGGGTGGACCATCCGCGCTGGTCTTCCCCACCGCCGTGCAAGAGGTACAGTACCGGATATTTTTTACCGGAGGTATCGTAGCCCGGCGGGGTGTAGATGTACATCTCCCGCCAGACATTCAGAGCCGGTGAAAAATACTTTTTTATGCGAATGTCGCCGTGCGGCACGTCTTTCAGGGCATAGAAACCACCTCCTGTATAAGGAATTTCAATGCCTGCGGCCATGCGGCCCATGCCGTAGAAGGTTTCGCTTGCCGGGTCGGCCACGGCTACCCCGTCGATGAGCAGGGAATAATAGTGAAAGCCCCGGCTGATGACATCGGTAGTGACCGTCCAGAAGCCTTCGTCCTCTTTTGCCAAATCGTATTTTTTGCCCAGATCGACCTGGATTTTCTGCGCCTCGGGCGCTTTTATCCGGAAAACTACCCGGTTGTCCGGCAGTATCTGCGGGTATTGGGCATTGCGTACATTGGTGGAAGCCGGCGACCCTAAAATGGTATATTGAGCGAGGGTGGAAACATCCACCGGCTTGAACAGGAACCTGGAGAACATATAAAGCCCGTTTTTCCAGACCTTAAAGTCATGTACTCCTGGCTCCACGTAGTACACGTGCGGCACGTCCTGCTGATAGAGGTAATCGTGTGTCCGTTTACTGAATGTGATCAGGCCGTCGTCATCGCCGCAGGAAATCCAAAGGAGTTTGAGTTTGGCTTTTGCAAGTTCCGGATCGGGTAGCAATTCCTGCGGTGGTTTGGTATTGGGGGCCGAGGAAAAACCACCCACCCAGGCAAATTTATCCAGATTGCCGAGGCCGAAGTTCAGCGACTGACCGCCGCCCATGGATAAACCGGCGATGGCGCGGTGTTCGCGGTCGGCCAGCACGGGGTATTTTTTTTCGATGAAAGGGATCAGGTCGTTCAGCAGGTCTTTTTCAAAAGTGGTAAAGGCTTCCACTTTCTCCCGGTCAAACATATTCCCAACGGCGCGGTCGTCTTTCATAGCCCGGCCATTGGGCATCACCACGATCATGGGTGCTATTTTTCCGTCGGCATACAGATTGTCGAGGATGACCGGCGGATTGCCGCCTTTGAGCCATTCTTTTTCATCGCCGCCAATACCGTGCAGCAGGTAAAGCACCGGGTATTTTTTCTTTTTGTCGAATCCCGGCGGCGTGTACACGAGCGCTTTGCGGGTGACGCCAACCGTTTCGGATTTGTATTGGATACTATCTAATTTGCCGGTGGCAATACCTGTTCTTACCTGGTCAAACCCTTCCGGCGCCTGTTTGACGATCTCCTGGGCAGTTGTGCTAACCGTAGAAAGCGCCAATACTGTGAGAGATAGAAAAAAGTTTTTCATGTTCGTTTGAATAATTGTTAGTAACGCTGAAAAAACGAGTTCACGATTTGACTAACCCCCGCGCTTCAGCCGGGGGAATAAACGGGATAAACACAGATGGGTTTTAACCCAAAATGAGTGATCTGGGGTTAAAACCCCGTTGGCATGGGTTTCTTCGATACCCCCGGCTGAAGCGCGGGGGTTAGTCAAAAGCACAAGATGTTTTTTGAGCGCTATTTATTGCATTTTTACTCTCGAAAAACGGAATGTCGGGCATGGCATGTTTTTTCAAACCTTCTTCGTTGATGTCCACGCCGATACCAGGCTTGTCAGACACTTTAATGAAACCCTTTTCCACGAATTCCTTCCCGTCAAAATTGACAATATCTTTCCACATTGGGTCTTTGTGGTAATAGATCTGCCACTCCAGAATCATAAAATTCGGCACCGAGGCGCACACATGAGCGGCAGCCATTGCCCCCAGGTAGGATGCGACCATGTGCGGCGCGAAAGGAACGTAGTACAAATTGGCTAAGTTGGCTATGCGTTGCCCTTCGCCCAGTCCGCCGGCTTTTTGCAGGTCCGGCATGATGATATCAACCGCTCCTTTTTCCAGATAGGGCCTGAAACCATACGCGAGGTAAACGTTTTCGCCCGCACAAATCGGCGTGCTGGTGGATTTTGCGATTTCCGCGTAAGCATCGACGTTTTCAGCCGGAATCGGTTCCTCCAGCCACATCAGGTTCAGGGGTTCCAGTACCTTAGCCACGCGCTGAGCGGTTGGGAAGTCATACCGCCCGTGCATATCCGCACAAATGTCGATATTGGGACCCACGGCTGCTCTTGCAGCGGCCATTTGATCGTACATTCTTTGGACTTCCGCTGGGCCGGCAGTCCAGTTGTAGCGGTCATATTTATTGGGATCGTTCGCCTGATCCAGGTCAAATTTCACGGCTGTCATACCCAGATCAACGGCTTCCTTGGCAGCCTCTGCAAAATCTTCCGGCTTTGGCAGTCTGTTCTGATACAGCGCGGTATCCATATAAACCCGGACGCTATCCCGGAACTTACCGCCCAGCAATTGATATACCGGAATACCCAGCGCCTTTCCGGCCAGGTCCCATAAGGCTGTTTCAATACCTGATAATACCGCGATGTACATGCCTGCCTGCGCGCCTCCAAACACGCCGCCTTTTCTGATTTGATCAAATATCCGGTGGATATTCAGCGGATTTTGGTCTTTTAAAAAAAATCCGAAGCGTTTTACCATGTGATAGGTACCTGCAACTGCATCTACGGCTTCACCATATCCGACGATACCCTGGTTGGTCATTATTTTAATGAACATTCTTCCTCCGCCTTTCAGATAGGCAACTTTCAGATCGGTAATTTTCAGATCGGAAGGCGCCGACAGTTTGGGGTTGTCGTCCACCGCATTGGTGTAACCTGTTCCAAAGGTTTCGGACAATCCTGAAAGGCTAAATGCGCCGGCTAACGCGCTTTTGGTCAAAAATGTACCTGCCAAAATGAGTTCTTCTGATAGTTTTTTCCCGTAGTTGCTACAATACCTGGGGCTGCCCTGTGCTAATCAGTTATGATTTTAGACCGAATTGACTGTAAATGCTTGGTTATCAGCACAAATAACCAATAACCATGTGCTGATAACCATTCACCAGGTTCGTGTTTTAAGCAGTTCCTCCACCCGCTCGGGCGATACGGGCAGCGCTGTTTTGTTATCTTTTAACCACTGGGAAAAGTCCTTCTCAATTTCAGCCGGCCAGCGGCTGTCGATTTGACCGGCGGTATATTTTTTCTCCCGCAACCTTTGGTGCCCGAACATATCCCTGAGCCGAACGATTTCTGATGTTTCCACCACTTGCAGGGCCAGGTGCGGCGGAATAAACAGGACGCCGCCATTTCTCCCGAGCACTACGTCGCCCGGCATAACGGTAGCCCCGCCAATTCGGGTAGGCTTATTAATACCGACCAAAGTTGTATTTAATCGTGCTGCCCTTCCACTGCTGTCTACACTGCCAAAGTGATGGGAAGGGTGATAGGTTTTGAAATAGGACGTAAATCCTTCTATTTCCTGCAGCCCGTTTACGTCTCTGACAGGGCCGTCGTACACCATTCCGTTTCCGGATCTTGCGTAAATGGAGTTTCCCAGGTTATCGCCAACGGTGGGGCCGTCAATTTCGGCTCCATGTTGATCTACCACATATACATCGCCGGGCTGAAGCATGTCGATGGCCCAGGAGTTTGGCGCAAGGATGCGTCCGTCGGCATTTCCTTTTTGCTGTATTACCTTGTGGATGTCCGGTCTTCCCGGGAAAAAAGTGGCCGTCAATGCTCTTCCGACCAAAACGCCTTCCGGGTGAATTTGCTTCCAATTGCCCTCATATTGATAATTGTAGCCGGCGCCGCGACAGACCGCCCAGGCTTCCTCGAGCGTGACCATCTTCATTCTTTTTAGAACATCGTCCGGCACTTTGGGTCTGCCGTCGGGGAAACGTTCTCCTTTCCATTCCGGCGTAAGAAATATTAATTCCTCTTTGGAAATTTGTTGTGCGTGTAGCAAAAGCGGAAATGATGCTAATAAAATCGAGAATCGGAGCAAGATTTTCATAACAGAAAGTGGTTTATAGTAATGGTTGAGATGTTGAGAATGTTGAGAGTTGAGAGTGTTGAGGGGTTGAGGCGAGCGCGGCAATAAACCACCCTGTGTTGACTATATTTCATTTGTTCCTGAGTAACCGGATACCATAAACAGCCCCGGCCGTATGCTGCGGCAGCGGCTGAAATTTTATGCGGATGTCTTTTTTGCCTTGCAGCATCGTGTCGGGAATGGGGTACTCTATTTCCTGAAATTTTGATTGGTTCCATTTGTTTGTATTGTCTTCCGACACCAACTTTTCTCCATCGATGTAGATATCGAATTTCCGGCTTCCCCATTCTGCACCCCAATAGCGCACCCGCAGGATCAGGTTGACTTCGCTATTCGTAGTAAGTTGGTAACTGAAATACCCACCGTTTGCGGCATCGCGCCAGAATTCGTTTCGGTAAGAACCCGCGTTCGACTGTGCATTTTGCATGGCATGATCCGCTTCGGGTTGTTGTTCTCCCGTTGCAACAAAGTCGACGGTTCTTTTTTGCAAAGCCAGTTTTTCCGTTTCCGCCGCAGCGATGGAATCCAGGTAAGATTTGTATTGCGTTTGGGTCAGCGCCATCCAGTACATCATATACCGCGCATCGTGGATTTGATAGAACGGCTCCAGCAGTACCTTTACCGGGTTGATCATGTTGAACGCCGGCGCTGTAAAAGTGAAGGGTTGCCCTTTCACCGGCGTGAGTTTACCGGGAATGTCAGCCGGATGATCTTCGATAATGATAGGGGCTTTGTCGAGCGGGAGCCTTTCACCGCCGGCAATTTGTCCCCAGCGGCCATCATCGGCAAACAATCCTTTCAAATCTTCGGTACCCGTTTTGGCGCCAAGCAGGATAGGGCCGTGCATAAATGCTATGTATTCAGGTACATTGGGCATTTGTTCTGTGGTCGTATGCATGGGCAGTTGAATGTCCACCACATCGCCTTTTTCCAAAGCCGATCGATCGCGATATAGGAGGACGGATGCGCCGTGAAAGCAACGGGCTTGTTGTTCACTTTTATTTGCAGTGCACCGGCTTTCACCCAGGAAGGATACCGAACCATTAAGGTAAAATGAGCGGCGCCTTCGGTCACTTTCAAGCTGGTTTGTTCTTCATTGGGAAAACTGGTTTCCTGTCTGATGCGCACGCCTTTATCCCGCCAATTCAATTCAGAGGCGATAAAAAGATTTAAAAACAGGGAATCATTTTGTTGGGTGTAAATAAATTCATTGTATTTCCCATGGTTTTCCATGCCGCTGCCTACGCAGCACCACATGGCCTGGTTGGGGGTGGAATAAACCCGGTAATGGCGCGGACGGGCAGGCGTGAAATATACATAACCGCCGGTTTCTGGGTGCTGCGTAGACAGGATATGGTTGAATAGGGTTCTTTCATAATAATCGGCGTATTCTGCCCGCGGATCCGACCGGAACAAATGCTCGGTCAGTTTCAGCATGTTATAAGAATTACAGGACTCCGGCCCTTGTACCTCATCGGCAAAGTCTCCACAGGCAGCATCACCCGGAAAAGATTCCCGCCGGCTGTTGCCTCCAAATGCCAGGCTGCGATGCCTCGTAACGGTTTCCCAAAAAAAACGGGCGGCATGCGCATATTTTTCTTCCCCGGAAAGTGCCGCTATGCGCTGAAAACCAATGACTTTCGGTATCTGCGTATTCGCGTGTTTGTTGTCTAAATTATCCTGCCCGACCGACATCGGGTCCAGCAACATCCTGTGAGAAAACCGCTTTGCTGCGGTTAGATATTTTTCCTGGCCGGTCATTTGGTAAGCATCCGCAAAAACCTCATTCATACCGCCGTGTTCGGTATCCAGCATAGCCTGCATTTGTTCGTCGGACAATGCAGCCGTTATGGTCAATCCCCAGTCGCAGAAATGCAGAAACATTGTTTTTGCGGCTTCATTACCCGTATACAACCAGGCATCTCTGAGTCCGGCATACATTTTATGAACATTATACCAGGGCACCCAGGCGGCACGATACGCTGTAAAATCGCCTTTTTTAAAAGTAGCCCATATCGTGTCGCTGTTCGGAACGCCCCCCAGATAACCGGCGCCCCATTCGGGATGATTGCTTGTATTGGCGTCCTGACAGGTTTTGAGTTCCGCTATCATGTAGTCTAAGCGCTTTTTGCATTCGGCGTTTCCGGTCGCGGCATAATTCATGGCCACGGCCGACAAATAATGCCCGCCCACATGCCCGTCCAATCCATCCCAGTTTGGATAGCCGGGCGCTTTGGGCGACAGCCCGGATTGCTTGCGGTAAGGCGCCAGCAAGCGATCCGTATCGTATTGTAAAAGGGTTTGAATATTGAGATCGCGGGCATGTTTGAACGGGCCATCCAATAAGCCGACATCGCTGCCTGTATGGACAATTTTGTCTTCCAAACGGAAAAAATCGAAGTCGGCGAACCCGCCTGTTTTTTGCGTCGCATAATTGAACAATCCGAAACGGTAGCCCATAAAATGGGGTAAGGTGTAGGGCATTTTCAGCGGTTCGCCTATCGAAATCCAGGATTTCCCATCGAGACTATAAAAGAAATGTGCGACATCTGTGCGTTCCTTAAAATTGCATTCCGCTTTGAAAAAGACGGTATTTTGAGTCAGCGGAATGCTTTGTACTTCCACCGCTTTGCCCGACGCCACAGTGACCATGACTATAGACTTGCTGCCGTTCTTGATTTTCACGCCCGCCAGGCCATAGTTTTTTTGCAATAAACACAAGCCCGCAAAATCCCCTTCTTTCATATGGGACACATCGAGCGAGGTGGCGCCCGAACAGACCGGGCCGATGGTGCGCTGCGTGAGTGTATTTCTGGCCTGTACAAAGGAGGTATCCGTTCGCCCGGTTTTGAGGCGGAGATAACCTTTTCTTGCGGTGACCGACCAGAGCGTATGATCGGGATTGTGGTTCCACTGCCAAACCAATGGCAACGCGGGCGAGCCTTTTTTTCGGGTAAATTCGTCGGATGCGGCAATACCGGGTATCAGGCCCTTACTTGCGGGCAGGTCGAGCGTTTCGGGCGCCTTGCCATGCACCCCTAAAACAGGCCAGCCGTCCTCCCATTTCACCGGCACTAAGTATGGGATACGCCCTACCCCACCGTAATCCCTGAAAAGATAAGCGTACCAATGGCCGTCCGGCGTATCAATCAATCCGCCCTGCGCGACACCCAAATCCTGCAGCGCCAATTTGCCTTCATACGGCCCTGTAATTTGATCTGCCCGGTGAACCACAACCGTCCGCATGCCGCCCCGGGGCCAGGTAATGTTGAACAGATAGTACTTTCCATTTACTTTAAACAGTTGCGATCCTTCGGCGCCCAGCATGATGTTATCGCCTGCCGGTGCGCTCGCATTTTCAATGAGCACACGTTCCGTACCCGCTTTCATGCCGGAAAGGTCTGCTTTGAGTTCAACCATTTTGAGTTTACTGACGCCCCAGATCATATATGTTTTTCCATCGTCATCAAAAAGATGGTATGATCGTGGTAAGCAGGTTCGAAGGCGATGCGCTCCCAAGGCCCCTTTTCTATATCCTTAGTTTTGTAGATATAGGTTTTTCCGGTGGTGGCGGCAAAAGTGGATACATAGAATATGCCTTTGTGGTATCTCAGGCAACTCGCCCAGGAGCCTCTGCCGTAAGCGTTTGCGCCGTTTTCAAGATTCAGGGCATCCACATCGCCCAAGGTGTCATAAGCGTAATTGATCAATTTCCAGTTGACTAAGTCTGTCGATTTCATCATAGGCACGCCTGGACTCAGGTGCATGGTAGTGCTGCTCATGTAATACGTTTTATCCACACGAACAATAGACATATCGGGTACATCGGCAAAGATGACGGGGTTTTGGGCCGGTTCCCCCTGGGCCTGTATGCCTTGGGAAGTCAATATTATCAGTAGGAATAAATAGTGCTTCATTACTAAAATGGCAAAATAACAAAGGGCAAAAAGCAATATTAATCAATGAGTTATGGAAGATTTAGCGCTCATCTTGATCCTTATCACACTTAAAGACATCGCCGGCGCGCTGTACTCAAATGTTTTGTGTGGTTATAATCGAATTTTAAAAACCAGCGCAATGTCATTCGGAGCAGTTTTGGGCTTTTTGATTTTTAACCCGTTGGCATTCCGGCTCCATCTTATTTTCTCTTTGCTGCCCAGCAGTTCAATTTTTTTTATTTTCTGTCCTCCGCCTGAAGTACCGAGTGCTCTTACGACAACATCTTCCGCCGGAACACCCAGCACGGTTACATAAAGGATGTTTCCGTCCTGATTAAACCGGATATCCTTTGACGAGAATTTGATTTTGCCTTCGTTAAACCCCTGGGCATTGATCGGATTTGCAGCATCTGCTGCGGGGCCTTCGCCGAAAATTTTCCAGGGGCGCGTATTAAAAATACTTTCCTTGTTGATGTCCATCCAGCCGGCAATGCCTTCCAGTACAGCGATTTCCTTGTCATCGATGCTGCCGTCGCCTTTTACCGGAATATTCAACAGGAGGTTGCCATTTTTACTCACTATATCCACAAGGGTGTGGATCACTTCCCGGGCGGGCTTGTATCTGTTTTCTTCAAAGAGTGCATTTTTGTAATGCCATTCTCCGATGCAGGAACAGGTTTGCCAGGCGAGTTCCTGTATTTTATCCGGCGCTCCCCGTTCCACATCCCATACCACGTATTTTTTTTGTTCGTCTGTCAGCACTTTTCCAAACAGGACGGCTTTCAACGCACCATTATTCCGGGCCATGCTGTTGTTGTAGTAATGGGCCGCGATCTTTAAACCGGCATCGCTGATTGGATACAGCGGCAAAAAAGTATCATCGAAATAGAGCAAATCAGGCTGAAACCGGTTGATCAAATCCATCGTGCGGTTGTAGAATTTCTCGCAATATTCCTGTGATGGTACAGCCACTCCATTTTCCCAATTCCACAGTTTATGAATGCCGTGGATGCTTTCACTTCCTGCGCTCAGCGGGTGATTCTGCGCATAGAGTTCCTGCGGATCCAGCCCTTCCCACCAGGTACCCTTCGCATCGGCAGCGGTCAACCGGCCGTCATAAGGGACGCCGGCAAATTCGCCTTCCCGGTCCGCTTGCTGAGCGGTTTCAAACCACGACCAGGCATGGGCGGCATGTACGCTAAGTCCCAGGGGCAGCCCTTGTTTTTTGGCCGCTTCCGCCCATCCGGCCAGTATATCCTTGCGCGGGCCTACGTTCACCGTATTCCATGGCTGGTATTTACTGTCCCACATGTCCAGGTTGTCATGGTGGTTGGCCATGGCGAAAAAATATTGCGCACCGGCCCGTTTGTATAAGGCGACCAATTTTTCGGGATCCCATTTCTCCGCTTTCCAGCTGTTTATGACATCCTTGAATCCGAACTTTGAGGGGTGTCCATAATTTTTTACGTGCCAGTTGTAGGTGTTGCTTCCCTGCCAGTACATGTTGCGGGCGTACCAATCTCCTTGTCCGGGCTGACATTGCGGCCCCCAATGCGCCCAGATTCCGAACTTGGCATTGCGAAACCAATCCGGCACTTTGTATTTTTGAAGCGACGCCAGGTTGGGTTCAAATATTCCGGGCGCCACCGCTTCCTTGTCTGTCCGTATGGAGATTACATAGTTTTCCTGTGCTGACAGGGAACACTGAAACAATAGATAAAGGGCTGCAAGAATCGTTCTCATGTGTAGTTATCCGTTATTAGTTATTGGTTATCCGTGTTCATATTCATTGGCTATCATTGCTTTTTGCCCCTTGCAATTTTGCCTTTTCACTGAGGTCTTTCTTCCCTCTGCCCCACCAGCCGGCCAGGATGGAGCCGGTAATATTCATCGTGGTTCCGAACAGGGCAGGCGCTAAACCGATGGTGGCGATTTTGCCCATTTGATTGGCCAGACCGGAGGCCAGGCCGCCGTTTTGCAAGCCCACTTCAATGGCTATGGTGCGGCTATCGGCTTCGTTCATGCCGAATAATTTTCCGGCGCCGTAGCCCAACAGGAACCCGCCCAAATTGTGTATCAATACTGCAACTATGAGCAACCAACCTACATTCATCAAGGATTTTTGGCCGGCAGCGATCATGACCATCAGGATGAGGGCGATGCCCGCCATCGAAATAAAGGGTAAATAATCTTTTAAAAGGGCCGCTATTTTTTTGAAGTACTGGTTGATGATAAAACCAATGAAAAGGGGAACTATGATCATTTGGATAATATCCCACATCATCTTCCAGAAATTGATTTCAACTAATTGTCCGGCCAATGTTTTCATTAATAGCGGGGTCAGAACAGGCGCTAATAAGGTCGTACATGTTGTAATCGTGATAGACAGCGGGACGTTCGCTTTGGCAATAAGTGCCATGACATTGGAAGCCAAACCGCTTGGGCTACAGCCGATAAGGATCACCCCTGCGGCAATTTCCGGTGGAAATCCAAATGAATGCGCAATGGCAAATCCCAAAAAGGGCATTATGGCAAACTGGCAACAAATACCCAGTACAACAGCGCGGGGCGTTTTAAGAATACCCATAAAATCATTAAAAGTCATGGTGGTGCCCATGCCGAACATAATGATTTGTAATAAGGGTATAATCAATCCGGATAATTTAAAGTCCCCGATTTGAATAAAATACTGGGGATAAAACATGGCTGTAGCGGCCGCCGCTAAAATGACGATCGGATACGTCAATCCTTTTAAAATTTCAAATCTGCGCATGCCGAACGCCAATGCCGGCAAACCCAAAATCAGCAGGGGCGCTGCCCAGTCCTTTGCATCGGCAAAAAAGGCAACTGCCGCAGCGGCTAAGCTGAGCAAACCGGTAACCAGTAAAAATTTGTAAGAAGAATCAGTCATTAAGTAGTTATTAGTTATCCGTTATTAGTTATCAGTTATTGCCGGGGTAGCCGAGGATACGTTTACTATACTTTTAAGTTTAAGTAAACGTCCGCCATAGCAGGTGTCATCTCATCAAAATATTACCGCTCCGAGATGTCACCTGCTCGTACCTCGCAGATGACACCTCTTCACAGCATCTTTTAGTGTAACGCTCAAAGCACCCCGTCCCGATAGCACCTGCCGTACCCTCGCAGAGACACCCTTCACTGCTCGTACATTGCATAGTGACGGGGTTACTCAATCCGACCCCGTCACATAACTGACAACCATAACTACTCACGGTATATCCCAGAATACCCTTGTAATCAGATTATCCGTTCCGCCAATAGCCGCCACCGCGTTCAAATAGCTTTCCTTGTTCTGCGCCAGTTCATAATCGGGATAAGATAATCTTCTGACAAATCCGCCGTTGAGCAGGTTATTGGAAAGGTTCGGACTCAAGGCCGGGAAGCCGCTCCTTCTGAAATTGGAAAACGCCTGCGTCCCGTTTCTGAGCATGACGACCCAGAATTGGGTATTGATCAACCTCAGCGCGTCGGCCGAATTATATGCTACGCCGGGTTCAGCAAGGTAGGCGTCTATTTCTGCGCCGGAAACAGCAGTAGCGTTCGGATAAAGTGCATATCTTTCAATATCCGCCCGAATGGCATTTTCATAATATTGCTTGGTTGTGGCATCGCCGCCGGGGATCCAGCCGCGGTGTGCCGCCTCCGCCAGCAGCAAGGCAACCTCTGAATAAGTTACCCAAAAATCAGGGGCGGTTAAGGAAGCCACCACTTTTACATTCATTTGGGAATAGTTATATCCGCCGCCTTTGGCGCCTCTGTAAGGTGGATTCACCAGTTCGGTATTGAGTATCCCCACCGGTACGCCAAACTGATTGGCCAGGTCGGTATCCGGGTTGGGATCAGCCACTGGATTGGCCGGATTGGCGTAGGTTGCCAGAATAAACGGGCCGCGGGGATCGTTGGTCGATTTCAGTTGATTCACGAAAGGTTCTGCCGCGTAGTAGAAATACGGGTTATTGTTAACCAATCCGTTATTACCGTCGTTGATAAATGTACTGCCATTGAATTTCAGGTATACATTGTCATCATTGGATGTCATCACGCCGCCGCTAAAGGCATCTGAAACAATCGCTGCGGCTTTCGCAGGATTCTTCTTTGAATAGCGCATTCCCAACCTCAACAACAACGAATTGCCTAATTTTTTCCACTTTTCAACCTGAACGGCAGCGGTAGTGGTTTTAAAGGTACCATTGGTTCCAAAAAAAAGATCGGCGGAAACATGGTCGCCACTCGGATTGAGGGCGGCAATGGATTCTCTGAGCTCTTTCTCCAGGTCTGCGTAGATGGCTTCATCATCGTCATAAGCCGGGTAAAAGAATTCACTGCCGTCGAGGAAAGCCCGACCCGCATTGAAGTACGGGATGTCCGCATAGGTATCCACCAGGTCCATAAATATCTGGGCTTTCCAGATACGTATCATACTGAGCAGGTTTACCCGGTCGTT
Source organism: Lewinellaceae bacterium (assembly GCA_016711435.1). GTDB lineage: Bacteria > Bacteroidota > Bacteroidia > Chitinophagales > Saprospiraceae > M3007. The sequence continues at coordinate 6,757 of JADJSY010000063.1, read as the reverse complement.
GGTCTCTCTCAAAATTGCTATGGCCTGCACCATGTTTTTAATGTCGGTTGGGTACGAGTTGTTCCATTTCGGATTATTGAAATTATCGTTGTCCGCGTTAAAATTGGGGCCGAGCGTAGCGCCCGAGTTGTGCGGATTTACGAAATGCTGAACAATGGTATGTTCTGTTTCCCAGCCTCCAAGTTCCGTTCGTTGCGCGCCGGCAAACAGCAGGGCAGGATCAATATCAGTCAGTGCATAAGGATTCGTGTTAACTTCTACAAAGTCCTTATCGCATCCTCCCAGCACAAAGAGGACGGCACTCAGAAAAATGAGTCTTTTTATGTTTTTCATAGTTCTTAGAATTTGGCATTTAAGCTGATGTTGAAATTGCGGGTAGTTGGCAAAGAGGTATTCTCATACCCGGTTCTGAAGTCTCCCGAGGATTGAATGGCTTCCGGATCGAGGTCAGGTATGTCCTTGTAAAGCAGTGCCGCGTTTCGGCAGGATGCGCTCACAGTCAGTCCTTTAATAAAGCGCAGGGAACCCGATTTGCGCAGCATATCCGTCAGGTTATAAGCGATGGTGATGTTTCTCAGCTTGACGAAATCCGACTTAAATGTCACGATATCACCCATTTGATTGTTTCTGTAATCTGCATAGAATACATTCGGGGCAACTGCGGAAGTATTAGCTTCTCCGCTGGATTGGTACACACCAGGAAAGACAACTCCGTTTTCTCCTTCCCGACGACCCACTAGCGACTGCTGGGAGTGTCCTTGTCTGTTCGCATTTAAAGCCGTTGAAGAAATGACGTATCCACCCAGTTTGTAATCGAGGTGTAAGCCCAGAGAGAGGTTTTTATATCTGAATGAGTTGTTCCAGCCTCCGGTAAATTTTGGAATCGAGCTGCCGAAACTCACATAGTCGTCTGATGGAATTAAGCGGCCCTGATCGGTCAGGAGAATCTGGCCCCGTTCATCCCTTTTATAAGTTCTCGCATAAATCTGGTTCATAGGCAATCCTTCCACATACCTTAATTGTCCGATAAACTCAAGACCGGTGGTACCCCAGTTGACTACTATAATTTCATCGGGTGCGCCAACAGATAGCACTTCTGTCGCCAGGAAGGCATTGTTCCAGGAAGTCGTCCAGGTAAAATTACGGGTTTGTACAGGCGTAACTTCTATCAGGAATTCCACACCGGAATTCTTTAAGGAGCCAAGGTTTTGTTTGGATTGATCGTATCCGGATGTATTGGAAAGCACAACACCCAATATCTGATCTGTGGTTACTTTATCAAAAGCGGCGACATCCACAAACACCCTGTTGTTAAACATCCTTAATTCGAGGCCAATTTCCTTTTCCTGGACAGAGAACGGCCTCAGGAATTGGTTAGGCGCGACATTGCCATTGATGGTAGCCGTAGTCTGACCATTAAATTGATTTGCGCCGATGCCATAGGTGAGGACGCCGTCATAAGGATTTACGCCATTCGAACTTCCCACCTCGGCCCAGGATGCCCTCAGCTTTCCATAAGATAGCCATTTCTGACTTTTCATCAACTCGGAGAATACAAAACTACCGGAGATAGATTGGTAAAACTCGCTGTTGTCATCCGGATTCAGGACAGAGAACCAGTCATTTCTGCCTGTAAAATTCAGGTATAACATGCTATTGAATCCAAGCTCAGCCCATCCGTACAGTGAATTAACCCTGAATTGGGAATACCCGAAACTCTGGTTCCGAACGCTGCCGTTTCCGATGGAATACAGGTCGCGAACAATGAAATTTGAGGCATCCTGGGCAAAATTGTGATTTTCAACCCTCCAGGTGTTTCCGCCAATGCTTGCGTCGACAGAAAAATTTCCGAATTGTTTGTCGCCGCCGACCAGGAAGTCGGCATTTATTTCCGTGCCCTTGTTTTCCGATAAATTGTACGTTCCTTTATACGTACCATCCGCATTGGTAGGTACGCTGGTTCCAATACCTCCCGGGTTATCGAACTCCGAAAAACTAACGCCATAATCGTAGTTATACCTGCCTTGAGCATACAACCAGTCATTAAAATCATATCTCAATGTGGCAGTTCCCAGAAAACGGTCCCGCTCGTTCAAAAAGCGCTGACCCACAGCTATACTGTAGTAGGGATTTAACAAGGTACCCTGAAAACCGGAAGTCAGGGTTTCTGTCCCATTGGCTGCCACTGCGTTGTCTCTCAGCGCCGAAAGCGGGATGGACGTCGCAAGCCTGGTAAAAAAGTTTACTGCCCCAGGCCCTTGTATACCTATTTGTGGCGGATTGTACTGCTGCTCGTTCGTGTAATTGATATTCAACTGGAGCCTGAGCTTGTCCGTAATATTATGATTGACCCCTATATTGGCAATCTTCCTCTTGAAGTCGTTGGTTGGTGTGATGCCTTTGGCGTCGGTGTTAGAAAACGATGCCCGGAAACTTCCACTGGCGCCGCCGCCGGACAATGCAAGGGTATTGGTGAAATCCGTACCTGTTTGCAAAAAGTCGAAAAGCCGGTTCGGATTTGCAGAATAGGGTTGCAAGGTGCCGTCAAAAATAGGGGTTGGTGCGCCATCTAAGCGTTCGCCCCAGGCAAAATGACCGGTTGTTGCAGCATTTGCCCCACTGGTAGGTCTGACACCTCCTGTGCCCTGGCCGTATTCCGTTTGAAAGTCAAAGAAATTCAGGGCCTGCTGAGCGGTATAACTGGAAGTATACTCGATGCCGATGCCCTGATTCATCCTTCCGGATTTGGTGGTTATAATGATGGCGCCATTAGCGGCCCTGGAACCATAGATAGCGGCAGCAGTCGCTCCCTTCAGTACGGTCATGCTTTCGATATCATCCGGGTTGATGCTCGATAAATTATCCCCAAGGTCGCGGGTCTGCCTCGGGCCGGTGTCGTCGCGGTTTGCCCCCCGGGCGCCCTGATCGAGCGGAAGACCATTGATTACAATAAGAGGTGCGTTGTTTGCCCCTGCAAATGCTGCCTGTCCGCGCAAACGTATTTGCACACTGGAACCGGCGCCGGCTGCCGGTGGCGTAATATTCAGGCCTGCCACCCGCCCCTCCAGGGATTCTACCATATTGGTTGTTCTGTTTTTCTGTAACTGATCCGTATTGACGGATGTGACCGAATAACCCAATTTTTTAGACTCCTTTTGGATACCCAGCGCAGTTACCACTACTTCATTTAAGTCCTGGGTGCCTTCTTCCAATTGTACGTCCAGTTTCGCCTCGGTCCCGAGCGTCATTTCCAGGGTTTTGAACCCCAGGTATCTGAAAATCAACGTGTTGCCGGGAGAAGCGACAATCTGGAATGCTCCATCCGCCCCTGTAAGAGCGCCGGTTGTACGTTCTTTTACATTGACAGTCACCCCGACGAGCGGCGTACCGTCTCTCTCGGAGGTGACCCTACCTGTAATTTGTTGCGCTTCAGCTGCTGCAAGGCAGCCAAGCAGGGCAACCAGTAGAATAAGTGTTTTGCAAAGTTTTGTCATAAGGCAAATGATTTAAAATTAAGAAATCAGCATACGTAGAATGGCTGGTGTTAATTCAAAGCACTTTTAAGGGTTTTTTTTATGCTTGACACATTTCCCGTCGGTATCCATTTGTGTCAAACACACACATTTATTCGTGTCAAATATACACATGTATTTATATCTGCCTCCTATCGGAGCAATTTTTTTTGACTTTTTTAGATTTTCTTAAATTTTTCTTCTTTGAATACCGAATATGAGCACCTTATCTATTGTATTTCAAATAGGTTCCGAACAATAGAGGCAGGACGGGAAGGTTCAGCCGCGTATGAAGTGATGCTTGGGTGTTGTAGCGGAGACTGTTGTGCGGAGAACAAAGGCGTCCATCGTGGTGGCTGGTAGCGGGAAATATTTAACTTTGCAGCCTTTTAAGTAAGTGCGGGGTCGTAAGACCCTCGCACAAATAACGAAAGCCATTGGTTTTTTCTTCCGCGGGCCCGCCGTTTTTCCCCCGCGAGGGTCTTACGACCCCGCACATTTCATGCTTGATTATCAGCATTAATAACCAATAACTTCTTACAGGCACAGAAAGTAATCTTCATGAAACAATACCCGCACACGACTCGAATTTTAGTCGCAACTGATTGCATCATATTTGGGTTTGATGGAGAAGAACTCAAATTATTATTGATTAAACGCAACTTTGAACCGGAAAAGGAGAGATGGTCGCTGATGGGTGGTTTCCTTCAGCCGGAAGAAGACCTGGAAGCGGGCGCTAACAGGATACTCTATGACCTTACAGGATTGAGAGACATATATGTAGAGCAGCTGGGAGCATTCGGTGAAGTGGTTCGTGATCCGGTGGAACGAACCCTGTCCGTCGCTTTTTTTGCCCTGGTCAATATCCATGATCAAGACCAGGAGGCGCTCGATGCGCACCATGCACAGTGGATCAGCCTGCGTAAAAAGCCCAAACTGATTTTCGATCACGACCGCATGGTGGCCATGGCGCTCGATCGCTTGCGCTACAAAGCCGCACTCCATCCCTTGGGTGTCGAATTATTGCCTGAACAATTCAGTATCCCGCAACTTCAAAAACTCTACGAAGCGATATACGATATGCGGCTGGATCGCAGGAATTTCAGCAGAAAAATTCTATCCACCGGATTACTCATAGATACCGGCCTGAAAAATAAAAATTCGACCAATAAAAAAGCCGTCCTGTACAAATTAGATAAAGAAAAATACGACAGAAAATTTAATGATTTTTGGCACTTTATGCCTACCCCGGCTCCCAGTAGCCCGCTTGAATCGACCGATTTAGCGATCAGAAAAAGGGCAAAATTGCAAATTGCAAAGAGCAAAGGGCAGGAGGCTATTTAGAAAAACCTACTTTTGCCATCATTCCACATGCAAAATGCCCAATCCGTACGCCGACCTCTTTGATGATCCTGAAAAAAAGAAACCGGAGACGCCAGACAGTCCGCCCGTTTCCAATTTCGATATGCAGCCTCCTGCCCCCGAGGAGTTGGTGGAACCTTTGGACGGTATTCTGCAAAAAATAGAGGCTTTCAAACAGCAAGGCGAGCAATTTTCCATTTTTCTGAGCAAAACCCGGGCGGTGGATCACCGCGAAGAAGCACAGACCGAGCACCTGCTGTTGTCTCTCTTTTTTGTGGTCGAAAACAACCACGCCAAAGGCAGCCTGGCCGGGGAAAAAGCCCATTTCAACCTGCTCCAGAATAAATTCCGCAACATCATGGATCAGATGAAAGACCTGGCCCTGTTGCACCTCGACATCGTCAAACGTTTCAATGCCGACATCAGCAAACAGTACTACTCGATTGAAAAAGACGACTACCAGGTCAAAAAGGAAATCGAATTTGCCGTAGATCATATCCAGATGCAGCGCCGCATCCTGGGTGAAGCCACCCGCGACCTGAATATGCTGGAAGATGCACTGAAAGCAACCGAACGCCGACTCAAAAAGTGGGTGGACGCCGGCAGCCTCAACAACCTCTCGGCCTCCGAATTTCACCTGCTGCAACAAAACCGGGAAGAACTCACCAGCGGCAAACTCCACCAGTTCGATTACACTTTCTTCGACCTCAATGCCATCGACAAACTCGCCATCCGCTTCGGCATTTACCTGAAAGAAACCACCGCGCAGTATTTTAATCAGCTGTCGGTGGCGATGGAGGGGCGGGAACAGGGATGAGGAATGAGGAATGAGGGATGCCGAGCGTGATCAATATTATATCGCACATAGAGTGGCTATATCATCCCTCATTCCTACGCAGCCTGTTGCAATCTTTCCTGCGCTTTTTCCAGCATGAGTTTACGAACTTGCTCTTTATTCATATTTATAACTTTGTGATAGGGTAGTTTGATAATATGTGATGGTATACCCTCTGCATTGATCCAACTTTCATCTGACCAGTCGTCCGTATTTACGCAGGAAAACAGAATGTTTACTTTCAGGTCGCCCAGTTGATGCTCTACATATTCATAATCAAGAAGATCACAGACCTCTTTATTTGCTGCAAGTGTTACATTAGCCATGATTCGAATTTTATTATGGGTACTCTCAGTATTAAAACAAAGTTACAGGCTTTTTAAGAGTACAAATCCAAATTAACTATCATTTTTGTTGCCTGGTGGCCTTAACATTCGCTCGGAGGCTCTCCGAACCATATTGTCATGGTATAATGGATAGAGAAAGATTTTTCTCTTTTCTTCGATCAGGCATTCTTGATGAGTTCCCTGAAATTCAATTTGATAATAAAGGTTCATTTTGAATAACGAGTCTCCGGGGTATCGTTTGTCTACGCCCCTTCTGGTCACACCATACTTCCAGACCATACCCTTTTGCAAAAAGCATGTAGCGCTATTACATACATAACAAATGTACTGCCCGTCTGCCTTAGCTATTAAAGCATACTGTTCTGCTTCTTCAAATTCTTTGATCTGTTTATCGAGTTCTTTAAGTCGCCATTCTTTTAATTTCAACTCCCCTTGCTCATCAACATACGCCACATCGTCCCAGGCAAGTTTTTTCTGGTCAGTGATGATGTTCCCCTGACCTGGCCGGTATAGATAGTAAAAAGCCAACAAGCACAGTATGACCAGTATACCTGTTCGGATGAACCTGGTTTGAGGGATTAGACCTCACCCCCCGGCCCCCTCTCCAACGGAGAGGGGGTGACTTCACCCTTGGCATTCATATAAAGGAATTATAAGGTTTTGAAGTTCGCGCCATGCGATAATTGTCTTCACGCTTTGCA
>JADJSY010000062.1 GCA_016711435.1 Lewinellaceae bacterium | reverse complement strand
CCAAAAGTAACACCTTTAGGCGTATATTTACTACTAGGGTATTGGGAAAACAAATAACCGTCCCGTTGTTTTGAAATTATTAAAATCGGTTATAAACAAGGAAACTATGAAAATCCAGGTAAACAAAACAATTGTAATTATTGCCCTCGGGCTTGTCACTTTAGCTCTCAGTGCATGCAGCACTCCGGGGGGCAATAACCTAGTTGGCGTTGCGGGACAGCCAACCGCAACAAACATTCCCATCGCACAGCCAGAAATTTCTCCCGAACCACCTACCCCCACCATTCCAGAATCCACCGGCCATATCATCTTCGTTTCTGACAGAGACGGCGGCGATGGTTTATTTATCTCCACCCCTGACGGCTCCGAGCAAACCCGACTGACCGAATTTGCAGCCGAAGACTTAAGCATTTCACCAGATGGAACCCGTGTGGCATTCACATCCAACACCAACGGCAATGCGGATATTTACATTCTTGAGATCGCCACTCTCAACGTCACCCGCATCACCGATGCCCCTGAAAAGGACGCGGTTCCAACCTGGTCACCTGATGGAACCAGACTCGCTTTCGTATCATTTCGGGATGGCAATTTTGAGATCTATATGGTGAACGCAGATGGTTCCAACCCCACCCGTCTCACCAACGACCCGGCAGGTGATAATGATCCCGTCTGGTCACCCGTTTCAGATGAGATTGCTTTCAGAAGCAACCGCTTTGGGAACTCCGATATTTTTCTTTTGACTCCGAATGGCAGCGTTTCCACTTTGACGACGAATTCGGCTCCTGACTCTGCTCCAGCATGGTCGCCAGACGGAAGCAGGATCGCATTCCAGACATTCTCCGGTGAACTCTCGAACATTTGTCTGATCGGGCGTGACGGACTTAACCAACGCTGTGTCACCAACACTCCTTCAGATTACGGCACACCCGCCTGGTCACCGGATGGCAGTTTCCTTGCGGCAAATGCAAAGCAAAGCGCCGGATATGGAATCAACATCTTTAACATTAATGACGGTTCCATCCTTCAATTGTCCGCTCCGGGAATCGACCCGCGCGGCGACCCTGTCTGGTCACCCGAAGGGATGCGGCTGGTCTTTCAAGCTCAAGCGGACGGAAACCTGGATCTGTTCACAGCTCTCATCTCTGCCAATGAGTTCACCCGTATTACAACCCAAAGCAGTTACGATGGTGAACCCGCATGGAGCACGCAATAAAGATCAATTTTCCGGAAACGCCCCAACAAAAAGAGTCATCTTGCGATGACTCTTTTTGTTGGGGAAAGAGCTATTTATTTATAAGTGAAATTAACCGAGGCGGCTGGTTTATCTCCCCAATAATTGGGGTTTGGGTCAAGGACAAGTCCGGCATCCGTCCAGGATGAAACCACATAACGTCCACTGGAGATGATGGCGCTATCCTGTCCGCCGTAATTACCGGAAGCAAGCGCGGCCGGGTTCAGGATGGCGAAGGCCGGGTCTGCCAGGTATTTGAGCAGGTCAGGCACGGGACGATTAAGATGGATCAACACGGTGTTGACATCCACTTTTTGAATCCCATCCACAGAGGACTTTGCGCGATCATCCGCACCTTTCTCTCCGTGGAAACCTAAAAAGATGCGTCCCCAGGTGGCATAGTCTCCGCTGCCGCGCAGAGGGCTCTGCGGGTCAAACCAGCGATTGAAGTTCTCCGCGACAATATCAGGAGTGATCGGTGTACCGTCACTAAATACCGCGCCGGGTCGCAAGGTAAAAATATAATCCAGTTGATCCTCGGAGATCACCCAGGATTCGGCAAGGGCGGGGCGGGGTTCTCCGTCTGTACCCAGGCTGACAAGACCATCATAAAGATATTGGGCGACCAGCAACGAATCCGCATCCTGTGTCAGGGCAGGGTCCAGGCTGATATCCGCACTGATCTGCGTTGGAAGAGCATCCACTGGCAAAGGCGGCGGTTCCGTAACGACTGCGGCTTCAGTGGGTTGTGCCTCTTCTGTAGCAGTTTCTGTTGCAGGTTGACAGGCAGTCAACAGAAGCAGAGAGGTTAATAACAATACAAAAGAATAGAAGGAGAATGTTTGATTTTTCATATTTATAAGTTCCTTGTTTTCTCAGTATTTCGACTTCTTTATTCTAGCCTAAATTAATTGATTTAGGGAATGAGCCCCTGAATAATTGCATTGCAACTCCATGAAACTGAAGCATCACCCTCTGTCAGGCGCTCAAACAGGGCGGAAACCATCAAATCAACCCTTTTTCTCCAAGGTGCGCGACTAATTCTATGGATAGTTCAAGATAAAAGACAGGCTGTTCGCTGTAAATATATCAACAGCATAATGGTTAATTGGAAAAATCAGGACAAGGTATCTCTTATTAGATATAATACAAATACCCTTTCTCATAACAGGCTAATGCTTTATACATTTTTGCAAAACCTGACCAGAAGGATTTATTTTTTATTTTTTTATCAAGATATAAACAGTAGTTATTCAAAAAATTGAGGCTGTATGAAAACAAAAAATCATTCTTCCATCCTAACATTCATCTCAGTGATAGTTGTACTGTCACTGATACTGGCAGCATGTGCCCCAGCGCCCCTCTCCGGAGCAGCCGGAGCTGACGCCACTGAACCGCCAGCCGCAGAACCAGTGGCCACTGAACCGCCTGCTGCTACTGAACCGCCTGCCGCCACCGAACCACCAGCCGCTACTGAACCGCAGGTTGTTGTAGCTTCCTCCGAAACCCCAGTTCCTATCAACACAAATACACCGGAAGGCGCTTCCGCAGGCGGCGCGGCTGACGTTCCTACAAACACTCCCACAGCTACAGCCACCCTGGCTTCTCCGACCGCCACAGCAACAACGGGATCCGGACCGGCAGCGGTTGGGCCAAACAATGTTGCAGCGGCAACAGAGACTCCCACACCTACATCAACACCCACCACGGCTCCCCAGGCGGCGCAAGCTCAACAGAATCAGCCAGCCGCGGTTGCGGTTGCAGACCCATATCTTGGGTTAAGCGTTGCCTGCAACAATGACTTATCTGCCACATTCACAATCTTTAATGCTGGTGAGGCCTTAACCGGCGGCAGTTATACGATCAGTGAACCAGGAAAATCCCCTGTCACTGCTTCTTTTGATTTGGGTGCAAACCAAAGCATTTCGTTTAATACAGCCGGTAACGCCACGATTTCAGTGAAGTACTCCACCTCTGAACTGGAGCAGGTGAACCTTTCAGCAATTGGGACATGCCTGCCATTACCGGTCAACACTGCCACATATACGCCAACCATTACAAGAACACCGACTAGCACAAAAACAGCTACTCCCACCAAAACCCCAACGTCAACAATTACACCGGGTCCTTCCCCCACGCCTACAAATACAAAAACAGCTACCCCCACCAAAACCCCAACATCAACAATTACACCGGGTCCTTCCCCCACACCTACAAATACCAAAACGCCAAGGCCGACAAAGACACCTACACCTACAAAAACATCTACATCAACCATCACACCGGGTCCTTCCCCCACGGCTACCAATACCAAAACACCCAGGCCAAGCAATACACCTTCATTAACACCAACCATCACGTCAACACCGACAGTTACACCGACCCGCGAGATCGTAGATGGTCAATTGGATTTACAGGTATTCTGTAACGCCGATTTGAGTGCAACATTTATCATCCGTAATATCTCCGGATCGGTCAGTGATGGCGCGTACAACCTGTCTGATCCTGCCCAGAGCGGTTCCATTAACCTTCAGCCCGGAGGGACAATTTCCCTAAAAGGCGCCGGTTATGCCACCATGACCGTATCCTATAAGACTTCGTTCTTATCATCGGTGACGCTAAGTACTGTTGGCTCATGCTTATTGCGCCCAACGAGTACGCCTACCAATACACCCACAAACACACCGACCAGCACCCCCGGCGCAGTGTTACCGAACCTCTCTGCAACTGGCGCATGTACTGGAATCAATACCGGTACAGCCGCTTTCGTCATCACGAATAATGGCGGCGCAATGTCAACGCCTTATACCTATAACATCACAGATGCGAACGGCACGGTTGTACAGACCAACACTTTCCAATTGGCGGCAGGCGGAAGTACAACCATTAATGTAAACGGCTCTTCAACCTCCTATACATTATCCAGCCCGAACGATGCGGGGTTGACCGCACAGGCTGACATGTCTGCTTGTGTTCAGCAGGCAAATGTTCCCTCACTGACCGTGGCTGGCGCATGCACCTCAAATGCCGGTGGAGCAACTTTTGTCATCACGAATAACGGCAATGCCATGCCCGCAGCGTACACCTACAATGTCAAGGATGCCAACGGCACTATTGTGGCTACCAGCACATTCCAGTTGGCAGCCGGATCAAGCACAGTCATTAATGTGACTGGTACATCCACATCCTACACGTTATCCAGCCCAGACGATGCCGGGTTGACAGCAGTCGCGGATATGTCAACCTGTGTACCACCTCCTGCTCCGCCCGTCTTATCAGCAGCCGGCGTTTGTACGTCCAATGCTGGCATAGCGACATTCGTAATCACCAATAGCGGCGCGGATATGCCGACCGCATATACATATAACGTCAAAGACGCCAGCGGCACGATTGTAGATACCAACACATTCCAATTGGCGGCAGGTGCAAGTACAACCATTACTGTGACCGGTTCATCCACATCCTACGCGCTATCCAGTCCAAATGATGCCGGGTTGACCGCAGCGGCAGATATGTCCACCTGCGCAGCGCCTCCACCACCGCCAGTATTATCAGCAACCGGTGTGTGTACATCCAATGCCGGCACAGCGACATTCGTGATCAAAAATACTGGCGCGGCCATGTCCACTCCGTACACCTACAATGTTACAGATGCCAATGGCAATGTCGTTCAGACATCAACCTTCCAACTGGCAGCCGGAGCGAATACGACCATCACAGTGAATGGTTCATCCACCTCCTATACACTGGCCAGTCCAGATGATAAAGCCTTGACAGCAGTTGCGGATATGTCCACCTGTGTGGCGCCGCCCCCTGCTCCAGTACTTTCAGCAAGTGGTGTATGTACTGCCAATACTGGTGAAGCAACTTTTGTGATCACGAACAACGGCGCGGCCATGCCCACTCCGTACACCTACGAGATCAAGGATGCCAGTGGTGCGGTGGTAAAAACTGCCACTATTCAATTGGCTGCTGGTCAAAGTATCACGATCACAGTCACAGGCGGTTCCACGTTGTACACTTTGTCCAGCCCGAACGATGGCAAATTGACTGCAACCGCAGATATGTCCGCCTGTGTAACGCCTCCGCCTGCCCCAGCCTTGACTGCAACTGGTGTATGTACAGACGAGAAGGGAACCGCATCCTTCAACATCACGAACAATGGCAGCGACATGCCAACAGCCTATATCTACACTGTCAAAGACATCTATGGCAATGTGATCCAAAGCAGTACCCCGTTCCAATTGACCGCGGGACAAAGCATCACCATAACATTGAGAGGTGTTACAACAGGCTTGATACTGTCCATCACGAACGCCAGCAATCTGACCGTTCAAGCGTCCATGGCGAACTGCCACGAACCTGTGCCTGCTCTTGCCCCGGCGCAGCCTTCCATCTGTATCCAATGTCTGGTGTTCCACACCTTCCGTGATGACAATCTTGAAGTCTATCGTCTGGATGGGATCGAAGGCCAGGAAGGCTTCAAACTCTACAACCTTTCGCAGGATGAATCTGTAGACAGCCGCCCGAGCCGCGCACCAAACGACTCCAATGTAGTGTTCCAAAGCAACCGCGATGGCAATGTGGAACTCTATTACACCGACCTGCTGGGCAGCGGTGAAGCCACCCGCCTGACGGAGACCGAGTCGAACAACACCAACCCGATGTATGGGCCGGATGCGCGCACGATCGTCTATCAAAGTGACAGGAACGGTAGTTTCGATCTCTTCACCATCGATCAGACAACCGGCGAGGAACTCCAGATCACCAGTGATGATGCGGATGATATCAACCCGTTCTACTCGCCTGACCTTAAGTGGCTGGTCTTCCAAAGCAACCGCTACAATAATTGGGACATCTTCGTTCTCAATGTTGAAACGGGTAACGAATACCAACTGACTGACACCCCAACGGACGAGACCTTCCCAAGCTGGTCGCCGAACGGCAGGCAGATCGCCTACTTGAGTAACAATTCTGGCAAGACAGACCTGTACATCGTTGACCAGAACGGCAACAACTTGCAGCGCATCACCGTGGATGGACACACCAACAACCACGTTTGGTCGCACGAAGGCAATCGCATCGCTTATCAATCCGAACGAAATGGTAACCTCGATGTGTACAGCTATGACCTGATCAATAAAAAGGAATATCGAGTGACCACATACGCAGGGATCGATTCAGGCCCAACCTGGGACTGCGGCAGCACGAACCTGGCATTTACCTCCGATCGTGATGGCGATACAAACATCTTCCAGGTGTTCTGGCAGGGCGGCGAGGCCGGTAACATGACCATCGATCCTGCCACCGACAAATGGTCACAGTGGCGGCCATCCAACGATGTTTCGAGTGTAGGGTATTAGCAAACCGTTTATTGAAAAGCTATGAAAGAACAGAAAGGGCACGCAAGTGTCCTTTCTGCTTTAATTTACTCTGGAGCAGACTCTTTTCCACTTTCAAACTACGGCTATAATCTGCAAATGGAAACCATATTCACCTTTGTCCCATCACGAGATCATGAATACCCCGACCACCCTGAACGACCAGGGAGATTGGAAATACTCGAACCGCAGCTTGATTCATTTGATGTCGAACGCATTGAACCCATCCGCGCGAGTGTGGACGAGGTGGCGCGTGTGCATGAGCCCGGGTTGATCGCAGGCATCGAAGAGGTTTGCAAGCAGGGATCGGGGGTGATCGACCACGCACCCACCTACATTACTCAAACCTCATACGAAGATGCCATGCTCGCCGCCGGTGGAGTAATCACCTGTACACGGGCTGTGTTGCGCAGCGAGGCGAAGAATGCGTTTGCCATCGTCCGCCCGCCGGGACACCACGCCGAGCCAGACCGCGCCATGGGATTTTGTATCTTCAACAACATTGCCATTGCCGCGCAGGATGCACTGGCAAATGGAATGCAGCGCGTGATGGTGATCGATTATGATGCCCATCACGGCAACGGCACGCAAGCGGCATTCATGAACGATGAACGCGCTGGCTTTATTTCCACACATCAATGGGGAATTTATCCCGGCACGGGCTGGTTTGATGATGCGCCAAAAGCGAGGAAGCGCATCGCAAATGTTCCGCTCTATGCCTACGCAGGAGATGAGACTTTCTCACGCATCAGCGATGCGATCTTCCAGCCGATGGTTGAGGCTTTCCATCCGCAGATGTTGTTGATCTCGGTTGGATTTGATGCACACTGGAATGACCCGATCACTTCACTGGGGCTATCCACTCAGGGATATTTCAACATCGCGAAGAAACTGGTTCACATCGCGGAAGAATATTGTGACGGCAAGATTGTCTTTGTTCTGGAGGGTGGCTATGATCCGAGGAATGTCGCTCACGGTGTGGACTCTGTTTTCGGCGCATTGACCAACCGTCCGCTTAAGAAAGAGGCGAATGATCCATCCCCGCACAAAGACCCGGATCACGAGTCGCGCATTGCCGAGATCTGCGCATGGCAGGGGTTGTCATCATAGGGCATATTGGGGTGTGTGCTTATAACGGCTCTATCGTACACTTTTATAAATTCGATCATTAAGAGGAGAGAGAAATGAAAAAACTTTTTACATTTATATTAATCCTTGGTATTTTTTCCATGGCATGCCAGACATTGATGCCAACTCCGGCGGCCCCGGAAGATGCCGGAAACAGCAACTCAATCTCCGGTGGTGGTGAGCACAAGTATTGTGCCAAAGTTGGAAGAGCTGGGCGGCGTGGAGTGCGAGGAAACCCCCGAGTTGACTCTGTGTGACTCTTCAAGTGCCGTTGGATCATTTTGATGCAGCGAATACGGAAACCATTGATGTGGTCTTTGGTGTGCTGCCTGCCTTTGGCGAACGATACGGTATGTATGTGCAAGCCTTCCCGGGCGGGCCGGGCGGTGAGGGAATCAGCAGTGCGTACACCGGCTATTTTAGCGAGGGCATTCTTGAACATTACGACATCGTTTATTACGATCAGCGCGGCATTGGGCTTTCCAATCCGCTGGAATGCCCGGTAACGTATGAAGCGGATTTTCTCAGTTACCTCACCGAGACGGATGATGCCGGAGAGGAAGGCTACGATACCCCTGAAGAACAAACCACTCTGGTAGATGATACGCGTACATACATTGAAGACTGCGTTGCGGAGATCGGCATTGACCCGGCCAAGCTGGCTTTCTTTGGCACTGATCAGGTCGCGGAAGATATTGAGTCATTCCGTGCGACGATCGGCGATGAAAAGTTCTGGATGTACGGTGTAAGCTATGGAACTGCGGTGGCGCAGACATACGCATACGCACATCCCGACCGGCTCGCGGGGCTGGTGCTGGATGGCACCATCAACATGACCTTGAAAGGCGAAGAAGGCGTGCATGGGCAGGAAGTGGCATTTGAAAAAGTTTTACTGGAAGTGTTGAATGCCTGCAATAAAGATACTGCCTGCGCCGCCGACATGGGCGGCAAGGACGCCGTGGCCGTCTACGACGATCTCGCCACCGAATTAGCCGACAAGCCCATTGACTACGAATTTCCGCTGGCAAGCGGTGAGACCGTGAACGGTAAATTCACCTTTAATCAACTTGAATATACTACCTCCTATCAAATGTATTCACTTGCTGGACGCATGATATTCCTAAAGGCACTGGCTGCCGCGCAGCAGGGTGACATCATCCCCATGATGCGCATGATGTATCAAAACGCAAGTATTGACCCCGCTGCATTCGATTACCTCGGCGACTCGACATTCTCCGATACGATGTTCCTCGGTGTATTTTGCACCGACGATCAATTCTTTAGCGGGACTCCGGAAGAGCGCATCGCGCAGTCCATTGAAGCTGGTCAGGCTTCGAATGGCACGGTGCCACGCCTCGACGGTTCCCTGTATGTTGGCGTAAGTTGTGCCTTCTGGCCTGCCTCACCAACAGAAGCCCCCAAACGTGAGCCACTGGTTTTGGAAGGCGTACCAACCTTTGTTTTGAACGCCACACTCGACCCGGCAACTCCATTTGAAGAAGGCAAGTTCGTAGCAGACAACCTTGCCAATGGATATCACATCTATGTGGAAGGCGGCGTGCATTCCATTTATGGCTGGGGCAATGAATGTCCCGATAATTACATCAGCGACTTCCTTGTGGATGGCACGCTCCCATCACAGCGAGAGATCGTGTGTACAGATTGGGAAACTGAACCCTATAGCTTTTACATTCCCAACCTGCCAAAGAAAGCCAGTGACTTTGACAGCCTCATCGATATGATGATCGCGCTCGAAGATAATTTCTACTACATGCCCGAAGTATATTTTGGGGATTGGGAAGAAGAAGATACCATTGGCTGCACCTATGGCGGCACATACTCTTTCGGTCCCGGCTCTGATGGATCGGACTACAAGTACAACGAATGTTCCATGATGCCCGGAGTCGTGATAACTGGCACTTCCACCTACAACAGCGGTATTTATCTATTCAATTCCACGCTGGCGATCAGCGGTGAAAAAGAAGGCAACCTCTCGTACGTCTACAATTACCAGACCCAAACCGCCACCCTCACGGGAGAATATGACGGAGAGAGCATCAACCTGACGAAGTAGTAATATCGCGTCCTGTCGCCCCCCGACAGGACAAGTAGATTTGTTATGCACTGAAAGATAATGAGGAGTGATTTATGGCAAGAAAGGAAAGCAAAGGTTTCATTCAACTGGAATGGATCTGCCCGAACTGTAATGTACGCAACCCCGGCCCGGTCAAGACCTGCGAAAGCTGCGGTGCGCCGCAGCCGGAGAACGTAAAATTTGAACGCGCGGCGGAAGAGAAGATCGTCACGGATGAAAAACTTGTGCAGGCTGCCAAAGCGGGCGCAGACATCCACTGCGGATTCTGCGGCACGCGCAACCCTGGCAACGCGGTCAACTGCTCGCAATGCGGTGCAGATTTGAAGGAAGGCAAGGCCCGCGAAGCCGGGCAGATATTACAAGCCGCTCCAGCCGCGCCGAAAGTTGTCACCTGCGCGAATTGCAATGCTGAAAACCCGGGCACTGCAAATATCTGTACACAATGCGGCGCACCGCTGGCGAGGGCAAGATCCCAGCACCGGCACAAGCGAAAGCAACTGCTTCGGGCACGGCAAGCGCACAGCCAAAGAAAAAAACCAACTGGTTCCTTTTTGGCGGGATCGCAGCATTCCTGATGGTGTGTTGTGTGGCCATCGTTATGATGTTCGTGCTGCCGTCCAAATCTGTTCAGGGAACGGTGTCGGATGTGTACTGGCAAACCTCCGTACCTGTGCAGGAAGTGCAGGCGGTCAATCACTCCAATGAACGTGGAAGCGCGCCATCAGGCGCATACAACGTCTCCTGCTATGATGACAGTCAGGAAGTCTGCGAAGAGAAGACCGTGGATCAGGGCAATGGATTTGCAGAAGTGGTGCAGGAATGTCACACCGAAACGCAGCAATATTGCAGCTACACCGTGGACGAGTGGACAACCATCCAGACCTATGACTTGAGCGGCAATGATCTCAACCCCGTGTATGAAAGCCCAAGCTACAGCAGCGATCAACGATTGGGCACATCCTCTGAGACATTGACCGTCACCTTCAGCACATCTGATGGGCAGGAAACCTACACGCCAGGGTCAGTCAGCGAGTTCCAACAGTTCCAGATCGGCAGTGAATGGACGCTTAAGATGAATGCGTTGGGCGGGGTGGTAGGGGTGGAACGATAAAAGTAACGAGTGATAGGTGTTTATACGGAACCTTTGTGGGGCATTCCTTTCAACTTGTATTCGCCGTATGTTTCGATCTACATGATCGCGCTGGGTCTTACGGATAAAGAGATCGGGTTGATCGTCAGTGTTAGTTGGGGGGTTCAGATCGTGCTGGCCTTATTGAGCGGCGTGGTGACAGACAAACTTGGACGAAGGCTTACCACCCTCATCTTCGATATTCTGGCGTGGACCATTCCATCTATCATCTCTGCACTGGCGCAGAATTTCTGGTTCTTTCTGGCGGCGGGAGTGATGAACAGCTTTTGGCGCATCACCCTCAACTCGTGGAGTTGCCTGCTGGTGGAAGATGCGGATCAAAGTCAGCTGGTGGATATTTACACATGGATCCACATTGCCAATGTGATGGTAGGTTTCATGGCCCCGTTGGCGGGATTACTGATCGGTATCTTTTCGCTTGTACCAACCATCCGCGGGTTATACATCTTTGCGGCGGTCATGTTCACGGTGAAGGCGGTTGTCACATACATTATGACGGAAGAGACCGGGCAGGGAAAGATCCGTATGCATGAGACTCGTCACCAGAGCGCATTCAGCGTGCTGAGTGAATACAGCGGCGTGTTGAAGGAATTGCTGCGTACACCGCAAACCCTGTACACGGCAGGCATCATGCTGGTGATCAGCATTACCACTCTTGTCAGCGGGAGTTTTTGGGCGATCATTGTGACGGAGAGATTGCACATTCCGGCTCAGAGTTTGGCGATCTTTCCATTCGTCAAATCGGGCGTGATGTTATTCTTTTTCTTCGTGGTCATGCCGCGCATCAACAAGCTGCATTTCAAACTACCGCTGACAATTGGATTTCTCGGCTTTGTCGTCAGCAACGTGATCCTGATCACCGCGCCAGATTTGAGCTATGTCTTTCTCATCGTCAGTGTGTTTTTGGAAGCCTGCTGCCTTGCGGCTGTGAATCCGCTGGTGGATCAAATGGTGGTGTTGACCATTGACCCGAAGGAGCGCGCGCGCATCCAGTCCATTATGTATGTGTGCATCATCCTGATCAGTTCACCGTTCGGCTGGATCGCAGGGAATCTTTCCACGATCAACAAAAGCCTGCCTTTCGTTTTGAACATCGGTTTATTTATTATTGGCGCGGCGCTGGTGTACCTTGCCGGAAACGCATCACAAAAAAGACAAGTAATGGAAGCGACGGTATCTTAATGAAAACAGTGGCAATTATCGGTGGCGGCCCTGCAGGGTTGATGGCGGCGGAAGTATTGTGTGGACATGGCCTGCAAGTGGACGTGTACGATTCGATGTCATCGCTGGGGCGCAAGTTTTTGATGGCGGGCAAGAGCGGGTTGAATTTAACGCACTCGGAACCGTTCGAGAAATTTGTCTCACGTTATGGAAAACGAAAAGCAGATATTGAAAAATGGTTATTGGATTTTTCGCCTGATGATTTGGTCAAGTGGGCAGGTGGATTGGGCGTTGAAACTTTTATAAGCACTTCGGGGCGGGTGTTCCCGAAAGAGATGAAGGCCAGTCCGTTGCTGCGGGCGTGGCTGAAGAGATTGGATGAGGCGGGGGTGAATGTCCATTTGCGGCATAAGTGGATCGGTTGGGATGCAGACAAGTCTCTCAAGTTTGAAACGCCTGATGGACTCACAACCATAAATGCCGATGCTGTGATATTGGCACTGGGCGGCGGGAGTTGGGCAAGACTCGGCTCCAGCGGAGAATGGGTCAATTGGCTGGATCAGGCCGGGGTTAAGGTAGAGGCGTTGAAACCGTCCAATTGCGGATTTGATGTGGCGTGGAGTCCATTTTTCAAAGAGAAGTTTGACGGGCAGCCGATCAAATCTGTAATATTGACGTTCGGGGATTTTCATCAGCAGGGTGAATTTATTGTGACGAAGGAAGGCGTGGAGGGGAGTTTGGTGTATGCGGCTTCGGCGGGGATGCGCGATGAAATTTTGGCGAATGGAAAGGCCGTGATGCGGCTGGACCTTGCGCCCGATAAAACGGAGGCGCAGTTGTTGGAGAAGTTATCGAAGCCGCGCGGGTCGCGTTCGATGGCGAGCCATTTGGAAAAGACGGTGGGCATGAAGGGCGTGAAGGCGGGGCTGCTGCGTGAGTTCGTGCCGAAGGATGAGTTCGCAGATATGGCGCGGCTGGCGTTTTACATGAAGCAACTGCCGGTGCCGCTGGTTGCAACCCGTCCATTGGATGAGGCGATCAGTTCTGCGGGCGGCGTGAGTTTTGATTCGCTGGATGAAGGCTTGATGTTGAAGACCTTGCCCGGTGTATTTTGCGCCGGTGAAATGCTGGATTGGGAAGCGCCCACAGGCGGCTATTTACTGACGGCTTGTTTTGCGAGCGGGAGATGGGCGGCGAATGGGAGTGGATTGAAGGGTAGTAACATGGCCATCATCAGGAGGAATTTTTTGAGGGAATACTACGTCTAATCTGACCAACAAATCGGCGCTCAGACTGGGTGACGAATAACCTTTTTAAACTTGACCCAGAGTACCCGGTTTTAATATGATAGCAAGGAAAACGCAATGCAGGCATATCCACGGCCTTCTTTTTGAAACGAAGTAATGCAGGAAAAATGACATAGCCTTTATATACCCCTCCCTCGTGAGTTTTGCCCACTGTCTACTACGACACGCCTGAAAATAAGCAATAGACCAGCTTCCATGCTTTGTTAATTTCAGCATGGCCAAGGCTGGGACCAATAAAATCTGCCAGGCTTCCAAACAAACATCGCAATTTTCCAGTCACAGGCTGGAGCGGCACCTAACTGGAACCCAACTTTAACTGGCGGAGTCATTTTGATGGACACATGGGCAATGGGTTACGATGAATGCAACTGATCTTTGTACGCGGGATCTCTGCAACGCGGAAGGAACGGCACGTTATCTTTGCTCGTTGAGCCCGCGCCATCCCACCGAAATGTGCCCATCCGGCTGGGGCATCAAATTTCACGCTTCGATGTGATATTCTTGGCATGAATCGAAACAAAGATTGCCGCACATACCATGAGAAAGCGATTTGCAAAAACTCAATGGGGGGAATTTGGATATAGATCTGGCAACGCCAAAGACCGATCTCATCCGAAGCATGCGGTTGACCCATGGATTCTGCATCCGGAAATGACTCGAGCAAGTGGCATTGTGCGTCAAGAATGTTTCAATCTGCCCTGTTTTGCGGCGTATAATCATGGATACGCTGCTAATCCTCTACCCGCACCCAGATTCCCTTGCAGGTAAAAAAGTAGTGGCTCAAACTTTTCCGCTAAGACTCAAAAATTCACTGACTAAAAAGGCTTTCGAGCTTCGCAAAAGTCTTTTCGTTCCTATCCTAAACTTCCTATTGTCTTTTCCACTTCTTCCAATATCTCGCCAGATTTCACCAACGCCTTCATTTTGTTGTGGTCGTTATAAAGCGGCCTATCCACTTCGAGATGATCGACATGCCTGCGGATGACTTCACGCGCTTTGAGTGAACCTTTGCCCGGGGTGAACTCGCGGAAGTCCAATGCCTGTGCGGCGGCCATGAATTCAATTCCCAAAATGCCGAAAGCGTTATCGAGAATTTGTCCGTTCTTCAAGGCGGTGTTCATGCCCATTGAAACAAAATCCTCCTGATCTGCTGCAGCAGGGATGGATTGGATCGAAGCAGGCGTGGAAAGGATGCGCTGCTCCACGATCAAATGATCGGCGGTGTATTGGCTGAGCATTAATCCAGAGTAGAAACCAGGCTGATGGGCGAGGAAATCAGGCAGACCCTGAGAAAGAGCCGGGTTCGTTAATCGATTCAAACGGCGCTCGGAGAGGACGCAAACCATCGTGATGGCAATGCCAGCCATGTCCATTGGCAATGCAACCGGCGAGCCTTGAAAGTTCGCGCCAGTCAATGTCAGTTTATCTTCAGGGATGAAGATCGGGTTATCGCCCACACCGTTCAATTCAATTTCAACCTGCGAGCGCGCATACGCAACCGCATCCCGCGCTGTGCCGATCACCTGCGGCGACGAACGCATCGAGTACGCATCCTGCACCTTCGTTTTCATTTTGCCCGTTGTCAGGTCTGAGCCTTCGACCAGCTTCGCAATATTTTTTGCAGAGGTGATCGCGCCTTTGAATCCGCGCAGTTCATGCAGCTTCGAGTTGTACGGCTTCATATTTCCAAGCAACGCTTCAATCGACATCGCCGCGGCGATTTCTGCTTGTTTGAGGAATCGTTCCATGTCATAAATATGCAGAGCAGACATGGCAGTTAATAGATTGGAGCCATTGATCGTGGCGAGTCCATCCCGCGCCTGCAAGCCGGGGATCGGGATGCCAGCCCTGCGCATCGCTTCCAGCCCTGACAGTTGTTCGCCGTTATAAAATGCCTCTCCCTCCCCCATCAGCAGTAGAGCGGCTTGCGCCATTGGCGCAAGGTCACCACTGGCACCTACTGACCCCTTCTGACAAACAACTGGTGTGATGCCTTTGTTAAGCATCTCCACCAGTGTCAGAGTGATCTCAGGTCGGCAGCCGGAATTTCCGTGGGCATGGACGTTGATGCGTCCCGCCAGCGCCGCGCGCACATGCTCAATGGGCGCAGGGTCGCCAATGCCTGCCGCGTGGTTGTAGATAAGATATTTTTGGAATTCCTTCACCTGCTCGTCGTTGAGCATCGTCTCGGAAAATTCGCCAATGCCGGTATTCGTGCCGTACATAACTTCTTTATTGGCAAGTTTTTCCTCCAGCATGGCGCGGCAGATTTTGATGCGCTCCAATGCTTCGGGAGCCAGTTCAACTTTTTCATTAAAGCGTGCAATGGCAACAAGTTTTTCAACCGTGAGTTCCGATCCGTTGAGGGTGATGGTCATGTGTTCAGCTCCTGTTTAAGAATATCAATATTGTAATCCTTTTGGCTTTATAAAATGCTATACTAACTCAATGATTGCAAAAGAAGCTGCAGAGTAGAAAATAAAAAGAAGCGGAGGAGATGTGAAAGGGATGAGCCTAAAAGTGAACGTACACGACATGAGCGGGGGAAAAGAAAAAAAGCAGGAAAATATTATCCATCCTTTAAAGACGGCTGATCTCCTGCGTCGTATCCATGAAATGGAAGCGAATCTATTCGAGCTGCAAAAACAGAACGAGAAACTGGAACAAGCCCGGGCGGAGGCAGAAGAGGCGTATCGTCAATATACCGATTTGTATGATTTTGCGCCGGTGGGCTACTTTACGCTGGGGCGCGATGGCGCAGTACACCGGGCAAATCTGCCCGGAGCGAAATTACTGGGTGTTGATGGCGCTCAACTGGTGAATCAGCAGTTGAGCGTGTTTGTCGCGGAAGAGTCCCTCCCGATCTTCATTGTGTTCTTTGAAAAACTGATCTCCGGTTCAGGCAGGGAAATCTGTGAGTTGAAATTCCTGAACGATGCAGACAAGCCGCTCTGGGTGC
>JADJSY010000061.1 GCA_016711435.1 Lewinellaceae bacterium | reverse complement strand
GATAAGCCGCCGTCAGGCTGTTGCCAAAAAAGACGATGTTTCGACGGGCCTCGGCAGGTTTGGCAGCCGATTGGGCGGGTTTTGATACTGCGCCGTTATCCGGCGCCTTGCTTTCATTCGAGCCACACGCCGAAAAGAGCAATAGTATCACAGAGAGCAACAATAATTTATCCATATTTTTTTTGGTAAGTAGGCGTGCAAAATTAGTTAAAACTAAATCTTCTGTAACTCATTGATTTACATTGCTTTTTGCCCTTTGCTATTTTTGCCCTTTTACTTATTGAGACAGCAGACAAAGTTATGCCGGGATTTATTAGGGAGCGAAACAAAAGAGAGGCAAACTTGGTTGCGGCGTTTTTACCACATAGGTCACATAGCAGAAGAGAAACAACAACTATGTGAACTCATACTACTAGACATTTTGTGGAACGAGACCTATAAGGTTTTTAAAACCTTATAGGTATGAGCGCTGTAGAATAAAACGTCCAATAGTATGATGTGAACTGTGTGGCAGACCTATGTACCTATGTGGTAAAAACTATTGCGCCTGTGTCGTAAAATCCGTATTTTTACCCCTTGCTATGGACTTCAAAATTTCATCCAACTACCAACCCACCGGCGACCAGCCGCAGGCCATCGAACAATTAGTGCACGGCGTGCGAAAAGGCGACCGCGCGCAGCTGTTGCTCGGTGTAACCGGCTCGGGCAAAACGTTTACGATGGCCAATGTCATCACACAACTCAATCGCCCGACCCTCGTACTCACCCACAATAAAACGCTCACCGCGCAACTGTACGGAGAACTTCAAACTTTTTTCCCGGATAATGCGGTGGAGTATTTTGTGTCGTACTACGACTACTACCAGCCGGAAGCCTATATTTCCGTTACGGACACTTACATTGAAAAAAGACCTGAATATCAACGAGTTGGTGGATAAACTCCGGCTAAAAGCCACGTCTACCCTGCTCTCCGGCCGGCGCGACATCATCATCGTCGCTTCCGTGTCGTGTATTTATGGTATGGGCAACCCGGAGGATTACAAAACCGGGATCATCCACCTCCAAAAAGGGATGAAACTTTCCAAGACGCAGTTTCTGTACCGTTTGGTGGATAGTTTGTACTCCCGAACCGAAACGGATTTCAGCCGGGGCACTTTCCGGGTACGCGGCGATTCGGTAGATATTAACCTGCCTTATGCGGATTACGGCTACCGGGTTATTTTTTTTGGCGATGAAGTAGAAAGTATTGAAAGCCTGGAACTTACCTCCGGCAAACGCATGTCTAATTTCGACACCGCAGCCATTTTCCCGGCCAACCTGTACGTGGCGCCGAAAGACCGCATCCACCAGATCATCCATGAAATTCAGGATGAAATGACTGCACAGGAAAAGTTTTTCATCCGCGAAGGGCGGATTTCGGAAGCGCGCCGCATCCGGGAGCGCACTTCGTTCGACCTGGAAATGATCAAGGAACTGGGCTATTGCAGCGGGATCGAAAACTACTCGCGATTTTTCGACCGCCGCGAGCCGGGCGCCCGCCCGTTCTGCCTGCTCGATTATTTTCCCGATGATTACCTGCTGATCGTGGATGAAAGCCATGTGACCATACCGCAAGTACGGGGCATGTGGGGCGGCGACCGCGCGCGCAAACAATCATTGATCAATTGGGGCTTCCGCCTGCCTTCGGCCATGGACAACCGCCCGCTCAGTTTTGAGGAATTTGAAGGGCAAATCAACCAGGTCATTTTTGTCAGCGCCACTCCCAGCGACTACGAAATGCTTCAAACGGAAGGCGTCGTGGTAGAGCAACTCGTGCGCCCGACCGGACTGCTCGACCCGCCGATCGAGGTGCGGCCTTCCCTCGACCAGATCGACGACCTGCTGGAAGAAATACGCCGCCGCGTGGATGCCGATGAACGCGCCCTGGTGACGACCCTGACCAAACGTATGGCAGAAGAACTGGCCACTTACCTCGCAAAAGTCGGGGTGCGCTGCCGCTATATCCACTCGGAAGTGGAAACGCTGGAACGCGTCGAAATACTACGCGACCTGCGCCTCGGCGAATACGACGTCCTCATCGGCGTCAATCTCCTGCGCGAGGGCCTCGACCTGCCGGAAGTATCGCTGGTCGCCATCCTCGATGCGGACAAGGAAGGTTTTCTGCGCAATGCCCGCTCGCTGACCCAAACCGCCGGTCGCGCGGCGCGGAACTCCAACGGTCTCGTCATTTTTTATGCTGATAAAATGACGGATTCCATGCGCAATACCATCGAAGAAACCACCCGCCGCCGGCAGGTGCAGATCGCTTATAATGAGAAGCATGGCATCACGCCGCGCACCATCACCAAAACGAAAGAGGAAATCAGGGCCACTAAAAGTATCCTCGACATTCGCGGGGTGGAGGGCACGAAGTACTACGTGGAAAATGATGAAAAAAGCCTTGCCGCCGAACCGATCATCGCTTATGCCAACCGCAGTCAATTAGAAAAAATGGTGGCCGATACGGAAAGTAAAATGAAAAAAGCGGCCAAAGACCTCGACTTTATTACGGCCGCGCAACTGCGGGATGAAATGATCGCGCTGAAAAAGTTGATACGGGAAAGGTTTGCGGTAGAGTAAACAAGTCCGAAGTCGTTAGTGCGAAGTGCGAAGTCCGTAGAGTGTGCCGTTTCATTCTTGGGTTCTCAAAACATGAAACGGCACACTCTACGGACTTCGCACTTCGCACTAACGACTTCGGACTATCTAGGTACTTCTATCTTCTTCACAATATCATCCAGCACTTCCCTTGTCGAATACCCTTCCATTTCGCGTTCCGGCGTGAGGATCACACGGTGGTTGAGCACAGGGAATGAAACGTAGCGAATATCGTCGGGTGTCACAAAATTGCGGCCGCTCATGGCGGCGGCGGCTTTGGCCGTTTTCATCAGCGCCAGGGAAGCGCGCGGGCTGGCCCCGAGGAACAGATCGGAATTGTTGCGGGTGTTGTGTACAATAGCCGCAATGTAATCGAGGAGCTCTTCGCGGATATACACCTGCTCGATCCGCTGCTGGCAATCGGCAATATCTTCCGGGGACAGTACGGCCAATACGGTATCGCGCAGCGCGCCGTTGAAATCATTGTGGAATCGGCGTAAAATGCCCTTTTCCTCTTCCAGGCTCGGATATTCCAGCACAATTTTGAATAAAAAACGGTCGAGTTGCGCCTCTGGGAGTTTGTAGGTACCTTCCTGTTCAATCGGATTCTGGGTGGCGATCACAAAAAACGGTGCAGTCATGCGGTGGGTGATGCCATCGACGGTCACTTGTTTTTCCTCCATTACCTCGAACAAGGCTGCCTGGGTTTTGGCCGGAGCGCGGTTGATTTCATCGATCAGCACCACATTGGAAAAGATCGGACCGAATTTAAAATTAAAATCGGAGGTTTTCATGTTGAAAACCGGCGTTCCCACCACATCGGCAGGCATCAGGTCGGGTGTGAACTGGATGCGGCTGAATCCGGTGTCGATAGAACGCGCCAGTAGTTTGGCGGTCAGGGTTTTGGCGATGCCCGGCACCCCTTCCAGCAGGACATGACCACCTGTAAACAAGGCCATGAGCAGCAGGTCCAGCATTTCTTCCTGTCCGACCAGCACTTGCCCGATCTCTGATTTGACCCGCTCGGCGCGTAACATCACGGGGTCTACATCCACGCCGGGCGCCTGGAACTGTTCCGGGATATGTGTTTCAGTTATCTCTGGCGTTTCGGATTCCGGTTGTTCGGGATTTCTGTTTCGTTATTCGACATTATTTTGAGGGTAATAATCAATGATGAATGATGAGCGATGAATGATAAATATTACACGCCCGGCGTCACAAATGGCACATTCGTCACAACCGCTTCCAGTTTTTTACTGCCGGCCACGATCATAATTTTAGCGCCCGGCACGGCGTATTTTGTTTTCACATAACCCATTCCGACGGGTTTATCCAGGGTCGGCGAATGGGTGCCGGAAGTGACGATACCGATGGTGGCGCCGCGTTTGCTTTCGATGATGTAATCATGGCGAGGCACCCGGCGTTCGTCGAGCACAAAACCGACTAATTTGCGTTTGACGCCTTCTGCTTTTTGTTTCTGGAAACGCGCTTTGGAAGGAAAATCGGCGGCTTTATTCAGTTTGGTAATCCAGCCCAGGCCGGCTTCCAGCGGACTGGTTTTGTCGTTGATGTCGTTGCCATAGAGGCAATAGCCCATTTCCAGCCGGAGTGTATCGCGGGCGCCCAGACCGGCGGGTTTGATGCCGAATTTTGCGCCTGCTTTAAAAACCTTATCCCATATTTTTACCAGGTCCTTGTTTTTGGCATAAATCTCGAAACCGCCGCTGCCGGTATAACCTGTGGCGGAAACGATGACATTGTTGCAACCGGCAAAACGACCGCGGCGAAAATTGTAGTATACGATACCTTTCAAATCTATATCCGTGAGTTTTTGCAAGGCCTCCACTGCCCGGGGGCCTTGCACAGCGATCAGGCCGGTTTTAGCGGAAATATTCTGCATTTTCACTTCAAAACCGCGGGACAGGCGTTTGAGCCAGCGCCAGTCTTTGATCTCGTTGGAGGCATTTACCACGAGCATATAGGTCTGTTCGCCTTCTGTCGTCATTTCAGCCACATCATCCAGGCGATACACGAGCAGGTCATCCACGATGCCGCCTTTTTTATTGGGCAGGCAGGAGTACTGTATTTCTCCGGGACTTAGCTTGCTTACATCATTGGAAGTGGCGCTTTGCAGAAAAGCGGTGGCGTCTTTGCCTTTTACAATAAATTCGCCCATGTGGCTTACATCAAAAACGCCCAGCGCCTGACGTACTGCCTGGTGTTCGTCGGAAATGGTGGTGTAAGAAATCGGCATGTTGTAACCGGCAAATTCGGCCATTTTAGCGCCGAGTGCAAGGTGTTTTTCCGTCAGGGGGGTGTTTTTCATCGAGCAATTTTTTATAACCCTAGTGCTCGGGGTGCATTGCAAATTGTCGTGTAGATTTGACGGGGTGACTTGAAGTGACCCCGTCAATAAGCTTGGCGCTTTGCCAAGAAACAATTTGAAATACACACGTACTTCGTCAATCTTAGTTTTGATTAAATTGAATTGTAAATACTTGATTATCAACACTGATAACCAATAACTAATAACGGATAACCACTCAATGGTCAGTAGCATCGGGTTTGCCTTCCCGGAGTTTTTTCACCTGCATCTGGTCCGATTTAACCGTTTTGTCGCTTGATTTACTATTGAATGGGGCGTCTTTCGATTCTTTCATCCCCCTTGCATTACCTGTCTTGGCGGGGATAACGCGCTCTGCCGGGTTGAGGCCCAGCCGGCTGCGAATATCCTTGGGCAAGGCATTCTTATGAACGGTAAAGGAAATGGTATTCAGGCGCATATAGGCTTCCGAAACATGCACAAACCCTTTCAGGCTGGAGATTTCACCCCAGGAATTTTTTACTGCGTAGTATGTGCCGCCATGCGTCTCTTTGAGCATCCCTACGATGTGCATCAGGTGGTCGTCGGTTGTGACCTGCCGGTCGAAAAGTTGCTGCCGGTATTCCTGGGTCACAGATTTTTCAGGCTCCCAAACTTTGAAGGTATTGCTTTGGGCCACGGCATCTTTGTCTTTCCAGCTGCGCTCGGGCACGATGGCAAGGCCATTTTGCGCGGCAAACCCCGCATTGCTCACATCGGCATCCCATTCGACGGTGTAACCCTGCTGAAGTGAGTAGTTGGCGCAGCGCATCATTTCACTGATCGGCAGGTTGTAAAACTGACCGTTGGCAAAATTATCCGGTATTTCGAGGATAAATTTTTCGTAAAACGGATGGTGCGTAAAAGACGTGATACTCACGTAATCGTCCGGTTGAATACCAAGGTACTCGCGGAAAGAAAGGGGCGTAAACACGGTATTGTTGTACGTAAACTGAACGGGAACGGGACCGAATTCGTCATCCAGCAGGCTGTCAATTTGGGAAAGCCATTTCTCAGAAAGTTTACCACCCGTGCCCTGTTTTACAAATTCCTTGCAAGTATTCAGGAGCGATTGTTCGATTTTTTTGTGGTTGTACGGCTTGCCCGGGTCTTTGCGGCCCGGATAAATACTTTCCGGAACGATGCCGTAGCGATCGACCGCATTCAGCAGGTCGTGCGCCAGACCGCCTTCGCCAAATTGTGCGTGTCCCTGGCGGCGGACGTAGTTTTCGCATTTCTGGCGGTACGTATGCCGCACCACGTACATTTCGGACAAATCATGTTCTCCCTTGCCCATTCGCAGCGCCTCGCTTTCGAGGAAAGAGGCGGTGGAAAAACTCCAGCAGGTGCCTGTTTGGTCCTGGCTTTTTACGGATGTCGCAGTCAGGCTTTTGAATTCCTTAAAATCATACGCATCCTGTATTTGTGCAAAAAGAGGCGACAAGAAGCGCCATCAACAGGATGGAAAGCGATAATTTTTTCATAGCAATGTGTGATGTGCGATTTAGAGGGCGAAAGATACGGAGTTTAGTTATGAGTTATGAGAGATGAGTTATGAGTTATTGGAGTTTCAGGCTGGAATGGTAATATATGTTCAATCAATTTCCCCATTCCAGCCTGAAACTCCAATAACTCATAACTCATAACCGATAACAATTCCTAAAGTCCTTTGCGGAGCCGCGCCACCGGAATATTCAATTGCTCCCTGTATTTGGCTACGGTACGCCGGGCGATATTATAACCGTTTTTCATCAGGACGGTTTTGAGTTTTTCGTCGGAAAGCGGGCGGCGTTTGTTTTCTTCGGCAATCATGTCGGAGAGTATTTTTTTCACTTCGAGGGTAGAAACCTCTTCGCCATCCTGTGTGCTGAGACTTTCGGAGAAAAAGTCTTTCAGGCGTTTGGTGCCGAATTCCGTTTGCACATATTTGGAATTGGCCACCCGCGAGACCGTGGAAATATCAAGTCCCGTCACGTCGGCAATGTCCTTGAGGATCATGGGCCTGATTTTTTTCTGGTCGCCGGTGAGGAAGAACTCTTCCTGGTGGCGCAAAATGGCGCCCATGGTCAGCATCATGGTTTGCTGGCGTTGTTTGATCGCGTCGATAAACCAGCGGGCGCTGTCAATTTTCTGTTTGATGAACAGCACCGCTTCCTTTTCTTTTTTGGAAGCCCGGCGACCGTGGCGGCCATCGTGGAAAGCCTTGAGCATATCGCGGTACTGGTCGTTGATGCGCAGGTCGGGGGCATTGCGGGCATTCAGCGTGAGTTCGAGTTCGCCGTCGCGGTTGCTCACCAGAAAATCCGGCAGCACGTAATTAATGTTCCGGTCGCCGCGGGAAGCGAAGCCGCTGGCGGGTTTGGGGTTAAGTTTGAGAATTTCATCTACGGCCACCTTCAGGTCTTCTTCGTCGATATTGAGTTGGCGGCAGAGTTTGGGGTAGTGCTTTTTGGTAAATTCGTCAAAATACTGGTCGATCAGGCGAATCGCAACCTGAACGGCCAGTTTGTCTTCATAAGAAAGATGGTCTTCATCCTGGCGGAGCCGGTGGTGCAGTTGCAGCAGCAGGCATTCCCGCAGGTCGCGGGCGCCGATACCGGGCGGGTCGAACTGTTGTATTTTGAGCAAAATCCGGTTGATTTCCGGCTCGCTGGTGCTGATATTCTGGCTAAAAAGCAGGTCGTCGACCATGGCGCCGGGTTCGCGGCGGAGGTATCCGTCGTCGTCGATGGAGCCGATAATTTGCAGGGCGATGGCATGTTCGCGCTCGTCTTCGAGGCTCAACATGCCGAGTTGTTGTTCCAGGTGTTCATGGAACGTACTTTCAAATGCAATGGGAATGGTCTTTTCCTCCTCATCGCCGCCGCGCCCTTCATCGCGGGTTTTATAGGTCGAAGGGTCGTCTTCTATAAAATTGACTAAGTAATCGTCGAGTTCAACGTCGTCTTCCCGGATGCTGATGGCGTCGTCGTCGTCGACATATTCATCGGCGGCTTCGCGTTCGACTTCATCGAGTACACTCAGTTCAGGGCCGTTATCGGCGCCTAAAGTATCATCCGGTTCGCTGTTGCCCGCTTCCGCTTTTTGTTCCCGTTCGTAGTAGCTCAGGTCGGCGTCCGACAAATCCATTTCCGACATACCTTCCATCAGGTCGGCGGTTTCGTCTCCTTCTTCCAGGGCCGGGTTGATTTCAAGTTCTTCCTGAATGCGTTGTTCGAGGGTAGCTGTCGGTATCTGCAGCAGTTTCATCAGTTGAATCTGCTGCGGCGAGAGTTTTTGTTGTAGTTTTTGTGTAAGGGTCTGTTTTGGTCCAAATGATGCCATTTTCGGGTGCGGGATTAACGTAACAATGGAGGGATAACACGAATGTAAAGGCGGCCCCACCAAAAAAGGGGCCAAATATTTCATTTTTTGGCACTTATACCGTGCAGGTTTCTTGCATTTTTATTAATATTATTTTTTAAAACATTGTAAATCAATGAATTGTTCTAAAAAATTTAGAAAAAACAAAAATGATATTTCCTGAATTTTTTTTGCAAGAATAGGGGTTTTTCTGAAACCGGGCAGAAATTTAACATTCGTGTGATGAAAAAAGGATGCAGGGTTGCATATATTCTGCGGACTGCTCAAATAAACAATTATTGATGTGCAGAATTAAAAAATGGCATTATATTTACGCATTCATTTGCACACCATTAATCCTTTCTGTGTATGAGGTCTATTTTACTTTTTGGCATCGCCCTGATGCTCTCCGCCGCCTTTATCTCCTGCTCCAAAAACGAACCGCTTGAAGAAGTTGCCGCCATGCCGGAAGTCACTGAACTAGTAAAATTGAGGGTAATCTCCCTTGGGTTTAGCGCTGAAGACATTATCGCCACGGAAGGCGGTTTTATCGTGGAAGGCGATATTTTTCTAAGCAATGAAGAAATTACCGCCAGCTGGATAACTGATTGGCAAACCCTGCAAGTGGGTGAAAACGAACAGTTTCGCACCACCAATCTGGTGACCAGTCTACCGCGCAACATCACGGTGTTTCTCAAAACAAGTGGTAACAGATCATTGCCGGCTTCTTATGGCGCCGCGCTTGACATTGCTCTGGCTCGCTACAATGCTGAAAATCTGCGGGTTACCTTTACCCGTGTCTACTCAGCCTCCGCAGGTAATATTGACATTACCAGGGCAAGTGGCAACTACCTGGCCTCCGCAGGGTTTCCGACCAGCTCTGGCAATCCATATGGTTCAGTTGAAGTAAATTCTACTGCCATTGGAACAGGCACTTCTTCCACCTTTAATAATTATTTAGCCACTATTCTGGCCCACGAAATCGGTCACTGCATCGGCTTCCGCCACACAGATTATATGGACCGTTCTTATAGCTGCGGAGGAAGTTATTACAACGAGGGTGCCAGCACCGTAGGCGCTATCAATATTCCGGGCACACCAACCACTGCGGATCCGAATTCCTGGATGCTGTCCTGTATCGGTTCCAACCAAAACCGTCCGTTCAACAACAATGATAAAACAGCGTTGAGCTACCTGTATTAATTTGTCTGGCCGACAAATATCGGTAACCCGGTTTTGTTCGCAGGGGTTGTGTAAAAAGGGTTGACTCCAATCCTTTTTCACAACCCCTGATTATTTATAATATATTGATTTTCATGCCTTTTGCAATGAACTTTTTTTCTGACACGCGCCTTTCATGTTGTATGTGGATGCTTTCTGTTTTTGCAGGCGCTGCGTCCCGCTTGCCTGCTCAAACCCCGATAGCAGAATTGTCCGTACCCGGCCACAACCTCTTCGTCAACCAGATCAATGCCGCCCACCGGCATTACCCGCAGTTCAAAGGTGAAGGCATCACCATTTCCATCAAGGAATTCCGGTTTGACTCATCCGATGTCGATTTTAAAGGACGCTACGTTTCCTCCGGGCTTGCATCCAATATTTTAAGCATACACGCTTCTATTATCGGCACATTGGCTGCCGGCGCGGGCACAACCGACTCCGAGGCATTGGGCGTTGCGCCCGGCGCCCGAATCAGTTCGTCTACTTTTGCCGGCCTGAGACCCGATTTGCCAGCCGATTATACGAGGCACCAAATCAGCGTCCAGACACATGCTTACGGTTCGGATATAGATTACCGGTACAGCGATTTAGCGCAGTTATATGACCAAAGCACACTGGAAAATCCATATTTGGTGCATGTTTTTTCCGCAGGAAACAAAGGTGCGGAAACAGTGGGCAGTGGCTTGTACAACGGCATTCCCGATTTTGCCACCATTACCGGCAGTTTTAAAATGGCCAAAAATATTCTGACCGTAGGCGCCGTAGATTCGTTCAACCGGGTGCAGGCGTACAGTTCAAAAGGCCCCGATTATGCCGGCCGCCTCAAGCCCGACCTGGTCGCTTACGGCGGCGGCGGAAGTTCAGAGTCAGCGGCCCTGGTGTCGGCGCTGCGGCACTGGTACAGCAAGCGTATGTATCGCGTTTAGGTCAGATGCCGCGTGCCGAGTTAGTGCGCGCCACCTTGCTGACCGGCGCTACGGATATAGAAAACCCGGGGCCGGACTATGCTTCCGGGTATGGTAATTTGAACGTAAAAAAAGCGCTGCAAATAGCCAAAGAAGGCTTAGTTTGGCAGGATAGTGTGCAGGAAGGCGCAAAAGCACTCTTCACAATTCCGGTCACTGCGCAGCAGGACCAAAACCTCAAAATAACCCTGGCCTGGAATGATCCGCCTGCCGAAATCGGCGTATCCAGCCCCCTGGTGCATGATCTGGACCTTCGGGTCACAGACCCAAACGGACAAATCTGGTATCCCTTCGTATTGTCTTCCTTCCCCGACCCGGACTCCCTGGCAGCCCCCGCAACGCAACGACCGATACACTCAACAACACGGAGCAAATATGTATTTCCAATGTGATTCCTGGCGACTATACCGTCCAGGTGGAAGGCCGCCGTATTGCGGAGGGAAACCACCAGTCTTTTGCCCTGGTAACGGACCTGACGCCTGCCCGATTTTTTGAATGGTCATGCCCCGTAAAACGACCTGTTGGTACCGGGAAACCGGCCCCTGACTGCTGGCGACGACTACCTGGCCGGACTCCGCTACAGGCCGTATTTCCTGGAAAAACATCGACGCGCCCTTGTGGGTCACCCTCGATAGCGCCGTTTTACTACAAAACAACTACTTTTCCTGGGAACCTGCCGGCTACGGTCTGGCACAGGTACGGGTACAAATCGGCGCGGAAACCTTTGTTTCCGATACTTTTTTGATTGCATCGCCTACGCAGATAAAAGTCGGCTTTGATTGCCCCGATTCCACTTTTTTGTACTGGGGAAGCGCAGCGCCAGGCGCCGGATACCAGGTATGGGGCCTGGGCGAACGCTACCTGGAGCCGCTTTTTGTTACAAACGATAGTTCATGGGTCTTTTCCAAAGTTGAGTATCCACAAATGCGTTTTGCCGTCTCGCCTGTGGAACATGGGATTTACGGTATGCGCAGCGCCGCCCCCGATCCCGATCAACAGGGCGCCGGTTGTTATGTCTCTGTCTTCTTCGCCGAACTCGTGCCGGAACAGGGTGTCGTACAAACAGGCCTGCAACTTGGGACGTTTTACAATGCCCAAAGCGTTGCACTCGAAAAAGAAAAAAATGGTGTTTTCAATACCCTTTTTACTGAAAATGCAGATAGGCTGCATTTTGAGTGGGCAGACTTGAACCCGGACGCAGGCATCAACCGCTACCGGGCGAAAGTGCTGCTCCACGACGGACGGGCAATTTATTCGG
Source organism: Lewinellaceae bacterium (assembly GCA_016711435.1). Taxonomy (GTDB): domain Bacteria; phylum Bacteroidota; class Bacteroidia; order Chitinophagales; family Saprospiraceae; genus M3007. The sequence goes on along the minus strand of JADJSY010000061.1, from coordinate 16,378 downwards.
ACATCATACCGGTATACGTGGGTGGCACAAACGGCATCCGTATTTTCCCCAACCCTTTCACCAGCAATGGCATACTACATGTTGTAGTCAACAGCCCCGGTGAAAATGCGCTGTTTCAATTGTTCGATATTGCCGGACGGGAAATATGGAGCAGCCTGCTGACGGAAATTCACACGCCCGTGCAGTTGCCGGAAATGCAGGCAGGGACGTATTTTTGGCGAATAGGGGAGGCAAGGGGAAAATTGGCGGCCACCCGAACCAATTGATTATCAACCAAATAACATCGCACTAATGAAAACAATTTCCAATTTCCTCCACTGCATTGCAAACTGGAAAAGCCTGGTAGTATTCCTGGCGTTGTACATATCGTTCCCCGCCTACTTTTTAAAAAATGCCGAGGCAAAAATCAACGAACTGGCAGGGAAAACCGTTGGTGTCATCGACCTGACTGTTGGCTTCAACCCGCAAAAAAGCCTGGATATGGTTGCCGGATACGGCGATGCAGCCCGGGCCTATTATGCCAGAACCGAAATGACGACAGATGTAGCGTATCCCATTGTATATGCTTTTTTATTCGGGACCGTACTGACCCTTTTGTACCGAAACACGTCGTACGCCCGGGTAAACACACTGCCGTTTGTTATGCTGCTTTTCGACTATGCTGAAAATATTTGTATTGTCGGGCTGCTCCAGTCTTTTCCACAACAATCTGTGACGGTCGCTACCTTTTGCGAGGCTTTTAAATTGCTGAAGTGGGTTGTGTTTGGGGTGATTGTTTTGCTGATTGTAGGGGGCTTAATTGGTAAATTGATGAACCGGGGTAAACAAATATGAGGCGATTTGCCTTCCTTTAAAAATTCTCCCCCCCCGTCACCAAATGCTTCGCCTGCCCCACCCAGTCCTCCTGGTAAATTTTCCCGGGGCTGATATTCAGCGCCTTGGCGAAAGCGAGGATAGCATTGTCGTCCCAGCGGCTGATCTGTGCAAAGGTGTGGATGCCCAGCGCGAACAATTGTTGTTCGGCGAAAGGATTGACGCCGTTGATAATTTTCAGGTCGTCGGTGTTTTCGGGCGCAGCGGGGCCGCCGTGCCGGTCGCCCTGAGCAGCCGATTTTTGTGGGCTGACGGCTACCTGGGCATTTTGCTGGAGCAATTGCAACTGGAGGTTTTCGATTTCGATACGGGCAATTTCCAGTTGCTGCTTCAATTTAGTGCGCTCGCTGTCGAGCCAGGCGGTGTTTTGTTCAAAGGCTGCGAGTTTGCGCTGCATGGCCTGAAAATCGTGGTACAACACCTGCCAGGCGTTGAGCTCTTCCTGCATACGCAGCAGTTCGGCATTCATTTCGGCATTGCGGGTACGCAGGCTGCCTGCTAACACTTCCAGGGCCGCCACTTTTTGGGCGTATTGCGCGGCATTGGCTTCGGCCTTTTCGAGCCGGGGCGAATAAGTCTGTTCGAGGCTGGTACGCCGGGCGCGGTCGGATTCCATGACGACCAATTGATCGCGAAGTGTACCCAATTCCATAGAAGCGCGTCTGAAGTCTGCCTCGCGCAGGTCGTGCTGGTGTTTGACGTGGGTATAAAGCCTTGCTAAAGTGTTTTTTTCCTGTTCGGTTCTGGAAAGCGCACTGCGCACTTCCTGTTCCGGATAGTTGGCACGCAACGTCCAACCCAGTATCACGCCAACAACCGTGAAAATGGCCCATACCAACCCGTAGAAAACGGGGTCTTGCATCATATCAATCAGATCCAAGTCTCTTTCTTTTTGTCCAAAGGTAGCGTAACACGCATAAAATATGCCGAAATTATGCTTTTTTTGCAGTTTATGACGTTTTATGAAGCCAGGAGGCGGTAATTTGAGCGTTTTGTACAGATTTTTGCCCCAAAAACAGGTTTTTTAACTGCCGCGCATGACTTGCCGATTGAATAATCGCCTGGATATCAGGACTTTTCTACTGCTTATTTTTTGTACTATTATATGGCGGGAGGCATCGGCTCAAGGTGACTCTTTGGCGCCCGGCTTCGTATTTATCGATAGCATTAACATTGACGGGAATCGCAAAACAAGCGCCAATCTGATCCTGCGGGAGCTGGAGTTTGTGGCAGGCGATTCCATTTCGGTGGTTGAACTGGGCACTACCCTCGAACGAAACAGCCTCCGGCTGATGAACCTCGGTATTTTTGCCAGCGCCATTATCAATATACTGACCTGGGACGAACAAAACCGCGTCACCCTCCAAATCCGGCTACAGGAAGGCTGGTATATTTTTCCGGTACCTTTGTTTGAATTGGCCGACCGCAATTTTAATGTCTGGTGGAATGAATTCAACCATTCCCTGAGAAGGGTCAACTACGGCATCGACCTGAACTGGCTGAACTTTACCGGTCAGGCCGATTTGTTCAAAACCAAACTCCAATTCGGCTATTCCAACAAATACGAACTCGCATACCGCCACCCCAATGTCAATAAAAACCAGACCCTGGGCCTGCAAGCAGCCATTTCTTACAGTCGCAACCACGAAGTGGCCTACCAAACGGACGGAAATAAAATTCTGTTTATTACCGATCCCGAGCAGTGGTACATCAAACGTTTCCGGGCAAGTACCGGGCTGATCTGGCGGCCCCAAATTGTTTATTACCCACACGTTTACAAGTGAATACAATCAAAATGAAGTTGCGGATACCATCGCGCAGCTCAATCCAAATTTCTTTCTGAACGGGCGGCGCAAACAACGCCATCTCAGCCTGATCTATAATTTTTCCGTCGACCGGCTCGACATACGGCCCTACCCCCTGCAAGGCTGGCGCGCCACCTTCGAGCTGCGCCAAAACGGGTTTATCCCCGCCGAAGACCTGCACCTCACCCGAATCTATGCGGAATATGACCGGTATTATAAATTCACGCCCAAACTGAGCCTGGCGATTGTGACCGCCGGCAGGATGAGTTTGCCGCGCCGCCGCCCGCCGTATTACAACAACCAGGGATTGGGATATGGGAATAACTTTGTGCGCGGATATGAATATTATGTGGCCGACGGACTCGATTTTGTGATCGCAAAAACTTCTTTTCACTACGAAATTTTGAACCGCACTTTTCATTTCGGGAAAATTATCCCGGTGAAGGCATTTCAAAATTTTCCACTGAAAGTATACCTGTCCCTCAACAACGATGTGGGGTACAGCAACGATCCTTTTTACGGAGAAAACAACCCGTTTGTGAACCGCACCATGTACGGATACGGGGTTGGTATTGATGTCGTTGCCTATTACAATAAAACAGCGCGCCTGGAATGGAGCCGCAATGATCTGGGGCAGAGTGGTTTTTTTCTGCGGATTAATACAGGATTTTAAACGTGTTTAGTGTATGGTGTTTCGTGTTTGGGGGGGCACGCCTAAACCACTCACGGTGCCAAAGGCAAAGCCCCAAACACGAAACACCATACACCAAACACGATGAAAAACTCGCTCTACCGCCGGTTTTGCGCCGAAGCGCCTGCTGATTTCCCCCTGTTCATGCAGGACTGGTACCTCGATGCCGTTTGTGAAGGCGGTGACTGGGACGCGTTAGTGCTCGAAAAAGCGGGCCGGGTCGTGGCCGTCTGGCCTTATTTCCTGAAAAAAAAATTCATCTGGACGTACGTGGCAATGCCTCCACTTGCCCGCATGATAGGGCCTTATATTGCGCAGGGCCGGCGCAATCTGCGCAAGGAACCGGGACTAATGGAAGAACTGATTGACCAATTGCCGCCCGGACTGGCTGCTTTCGAGCAGGATTTTCCTTACCAGGTCAACAACTGGCTGCCTTTTTTCTGGAAAGGATTTCAACAGAGCACGCGATATTCTTATATATTTAAAAATCAATGATTTAGATAAGTCCTGGTCGCATATTTCAGCAGACTACCGCAACCAGAAAATTCCCCGGGCGCAGCAACAGGTAGTAGTAAAAACAGGTGGCACGCTGGCGGAGTTTATACAAATCCACAACAGCAGTTTTGTGCAGAAGGGCTTGAAGGTTCCCGTTGCCACGGATGTGCTGACCCGCCTCGACGCAGCGCTGCTGGAACGAAGCCGACGGGAAATATTTATGGCAATCGACCAGAAAACCGGCGCCGTTCATTCCGTCGGGTATCTGGCCTGGGACAATCAATCGGCCTACCTGCTCATGGCGGGCGACGACCCGAAGCTGCGCGCTTCCGGCGCAGGTATTTTGCTCATCTGGGAAATGATTCGCTACACCCATGAAGTGCTGCAATTGCCCATGTTTGATTTTTTGGGCAGCATGGTGCGACCGATCGAACGGGTGCGACGCCAGTTCGGCGCTGCACAACAGCCCTATTTCAGGCTGCGGCGCGCGTGGTCGCCGTTGTTCCGGCTGGGGAAGGTGTTGTTTAGATGATGAAAAAATGTTGAGGGTTGAGATTGTTGAGGTTTGAGGTTGAGATGTTGAGGGTGGTAACGAAATGCCTGAGTGACTCAAGTTTGAACTGTTCCGGCTTGGGTTATCACTCAGGCATTTCGTTACCACCTCAAAACCATCAAACCTTTCAAACAATAAACCCAACTTCTCAAACCTCAACCTTTTCCAAACTTTTTTCCCCGCCGTATGCATTTTCCCAAATGCACGCATCCATTCCGCACATACCTGCTTTTGAGTACCCGTTTTCCAAACCAAAAATGCTTACGATCATGAAATTTACACTCTTCCTCACTTCCTGCTGGCTTGCTGTGGCCGGCCTTTTTAACACTGCGGATAAAACAATTTTAAACGGAACGGTAACCGACAACGCCGGCAAAGCCATCGCAAGGGCAACTGTGAACGTCCTGAAAAACAAAACATTGGTCAAAAGCGCCGCCACGGATGTGGAAGGAAAATTCAACCTCGAACTCGAGCCGGGCACTTACGATGTGGAAGCCGCGCGCGCGGGTTTTGTTGCGATTCGGTACACGGAAATCGTTGTAAAACAGGGCATTACCAGCAGCGTATTATTCCAACTGACGGCCAGCACCTCCACTTTGGACGAGGTGGTCGTTACCGGCTACCACCAATCTGTTGCCAGAGATGCGCTCATGTCCTCAGATATCGCTTATTCAAGCGATGACAGAGCGGCTACAGCGCCCCTCGGCGCTACGCATACCAAAAGGAAATCGGCGCCCGCTGCAAAATCGGCCGCTCCAGCGCCTGTGCCAATGTCTGCCACACCTGAAAAATCGGACTTCAAACGCAGCCGCGGCGACTACAGCGGCCCTCCATCGACCGCTGAGCCTGTAGTGACTGAAATGTTGGTGGCGCCCACCGAGCCTCGTGAATACGCTGCAAAAGCGGAGCGGTATGAAGATCTCGGCGAAAGAGAAATGGACAAAACCATACCCGGCGGCCCGACAAGCACCACACCCAACCCACGCGCAGGCCTGCTCACAGCCGGCGAATGGAACGACCTGCACAACTGGAACCGCCACTGGGTCGATTTGCTGACAGACGGTGAAATCAGTGCATTTCAAAAAACGTATCAGTGTTTTCCAAGTCAGCGCTACACCGTGCTGCTAACCAACGCCGAAGATTTCCCGGTAGCGGATGCGTATGTAAAACTGACGACCGGCAGCGGTGACATGCTGTGGGAAAGCAGAACCGACAACAGCGGCAAAGCAGAACTCTGGGCCGGTTTTTTTGACCAGAAAGAATACGCCAACCTGCGCGCAGAAGTATGGATCGATGGCAGAAAGGAAACAATAAACACCCTGAAACCCGCCAAAGACGGTATCAACCGCCACCAGATACAGGTGGAATGCAACGCGCCCAAAAAAGTGGACATCGTCTGGGCCGTGGATGCCACGGGCAGTATGGGCGACGAAATCGAATACCTGAAAACGGAATTACTCGATGTGATCGGTCGCGCAAAAGGCAACAACCCCGAACTGGATTTTCGCATGGGAACGGTGTTTTACCGCGATAAAGGCGATGAGTACATCACCAAAAGCAGCGGCCTTTCCCCGATATTTCCCAAACGGTGGATTTTATCCGCAAACAATTTGCGGGCGGCGGCGGCGATTACCCCGAAGCCGTACACAGCGCACTCGAAGAAGCCGTTTTTAGCCAGAAATGGAGCGATAACGCCATTGCCCGTATCTGTTTCCTGGTGCTCGACGCCAGTCCGCACGCCGATCAACCGGAAGTCATCGCGAGTATACAGCGCAGCATCCGCGAGGCTGCCCGCCTCGGTATCCGCATCGTACCGGTCACGGCCAGCGGCATTCAGAAAGACACGGAATTTTTGATGAAATTTTTCGGTCTCGCCACCAACGGCACCTACGTGTTCCTGACCGACCACAGCGGTATCGGCGGCAAACACCTCGAACCCACCACCGACGAATACAAAGTGGAATTGCTCAACGACCTGCTGGTACGGGTCATTACGGAATACACAACCATCAAAACCTGCGAAGGTAAATCAAGCATTCGTTTTGAAGAAGACCCCAATCAGCAGCAGCAACCTGCGCCGGATCAGGCCTTGTACTACCCCAACCCCGCCAGCACTCAATTTACCCTCGAATTACCTGTGGCCGTAGAATCGGTCACGATCTACGATTCGGAAGGCAAAGCCGTTCGTAAAATCGAGCAACCACAATCGGGTCGCCACACAGTGGTCGTCAGCGACTTGCAGGAAGGCTTTTACACCATCCGGATTTTGCATGAAAACCGGATGCAGAGCGGGAAGTTGATGGTCGTTCGGTCTTAGAAGTGAGAAGTGAGAGGCGAGAAGTGAGAGACATCCCGTTTAGCCGCTCTGATAGTTTTGAGTATGGTTTTTCAGGCCTGTAATTGTGAATCGTGTTTAGTGTGTGGTGTTTAGTGTGGGGCTTCGGTTTGGCATTGCCCCAAACACGAAACACCACACTAAACACGATTCACAATTACAGGCCTGAAAACCATACTCAAAACTATCAGAGCGGCTAAACGGGATGTCTCTCACTTCTCGCCTCTCACTTCTCACTTCTCTTTTTATCTTTGCCCCATGTCCAATCGCCAGATCATCATACTTGTTGCATTGGCTATGCTCTTGCTGGGGGGTAGCCTGGTTTACTATTACCGCAATCAGTCGCCCCGATTCGACTGGGATGATTCCTGGAATAAAAAAGCCTACCAAGAGACGAATACCGAGCCTTACGGCACGCAGGTGATGCACCGCCTGCTGGATGATTATTTCCCTGAACATCAACTGAAAGACCTGGTAAAAAACATAGCGACGGAATTGCCGCAGGATTCAACGCCTTCAACGTCCGCAACCTATGTGTTCGTTGGCGAAGCGATGTACCTGGATTCGATCAGTACGGCGCGTTTGCTGGATTTTGTGAAAGCCGGGAAATACCGCCCTGATTTCGAGCAAGACGATCCCCTTCGACCTGATGTTCCACCTGTACTACGACGAATGCAACGAAAACGGCTGGGATGATTATTCGCTGTACCAACACACAGGGGTGTGGCTTTCTTTGCGACAGCCTGCGCTGCCGGCCGATTCGGTGCAATGCTACTACTCGAAACAAAATGTCGTGCAGCCCTATAACTGGCATTATATCGAAAACTGGTTTTTCTGCGACAGCCTGCCCCAGCAGCCATTGGGCTACCTGGATCAGCGCATCAATTTTGCGGAGTTTCCTTTCGGAAAAGGCCGGTTTTTGTTGCATACCACCCCCATCGCTTTTTCAAATTTCAGTCTGCTGCGCCCCGAACTGCGCAGCTATGCGGAAGGCGTACTCTCTTATTTGCCGCAAGGCGATATTTACTGGGACGCTTTGAGCAGGGTGCCGGAGGCCGTCGGCCGCCGCCGCAACAACCGCAATGCATCCAGCCGGGCGCTCGATGAAGAACACCCGTTAAGTTATATTCTGCAGCAGCCTTCGCTGGCCTGGGCCTGGTATCTCCTGGCCGCTATGGCTGCCGCCTGGTTATTCTTTCGCGGAAAACGCCGCCAGCAAATCATTCCGGTTCTGCCCAAAAATGAAAATTCCTCCTACCAGTTCATCAGCACCATCGCCAATCTGCATTTTCGCGAACGCAACTTCCAGGGGCTATGCCAGCAGAATATGCGCCTGTTCCTGGCTAAAGTGCGCGAACGTTACGGCTTAGTCACACCGATGGACCACAGCACCGGCGCCATTCGTACGGACAGTGATTTTATTCACCGGCTGGCAGTAGTGTCGGAAGTGCCGGAACAACAAATACAGGATATTTTCCGCCAGTATGCCGCCACGGTGCAGTACCAGCCCACAGAAGATATGATGGTGCAGCTGTATTTGGCGATGGAAAGGTTCTGGAAGAAAGCGGAGAGGTAAGAGAAGTGAGAAGCGAGAGGTGAGAAGCGAGAGTCCGTAGAGTGCGCCGCTTCGTATTCGGCATTTTCAGAACGAAGCGGCGCACTCTACGGACTCTCACTTCTCACCTCTCGCTTCTCACTTCTCTTAAAATTCTGCGCTGCCCGGGTACCTTGGGAACGCAATCACGTCCCGGATATTCGTCATTCCCGTAATAAACAACACGAGGCGTTCAAAGCCCAGGCCGTAGCCGGCGTGCGGACAGGTGCCGAAACGGCGCGTATCGAGGTACCATTCCAGTTCGTGTTCCGGGATATTCATTTCATGCATCCGGCGTACGAGGTGTTCATACCGTTCTTCGCGTTGTGAACCGCCCACGATCTCGCCGATGCCGGGAAACAGGATGTCCATAGCAGACACGGTCGGGCCGGGAACACCTTCCTTTGGTTCGTCCTGACGCATATAAAACGCCTTGATCGCCGCCGGGTAGTTGGTCAGGATCACCGGTTTTTTGAAATGCTTTTCTACGAGGTAGCGCTCGTGTTCGCTTTGCAGGTCGGTTCCCCAACCTTCCACAGGAAACTGAAATTTACCTTTTTTATTCGGGGTGGAATTTTTCAGAATATCGATGGCTTCGGTGTACGTCAGGCGAACAAACTCATTGTCCACCACAAAGCGCAGTTTTTCCGTGAGTGTCATTTCGCTGCGCTGATCCTGCGGTTTGCTTTTTTCCTCTTCAATGAGGCGTTCTTCCAGTATTTTCAGATCGTCAGCGCAGTGTTCCAGCGCGTATTCAATGACATAGCGGAGCATATCTTCCGCCAGGTCCATGTTGTCCTTCAAATCATTGAAGGCTACTTCCGGCTCGATCATCCAGAATTCGGCCAGGTGGCGGGTCGTGTTGGAGTTTTCGGCGCGGAAAGTAGGGCCGAAGGTGTACACTTCGCCCAGCGCCAAAGCACCGAGTTCCGCCTCTAATTGCCCGGAAACGGTGAGGTTGGTCGGGCGTTTGAAAAAATCCTGCGAAAAGTCGATGTCGCCCGATTCGCTGCGCGGTACATTTTCCAGCGGCAGGGTGTCACGCGGAACATTTCGCCGGCGCCTTCGGCATCGCTGGCCGTGATGACCGGCGTGTGCAAATAGACAAAACCGCGGTCATCGAAGAATTTATGAATGGCGAAGGCCAATTTGTGGCGCAAGCGGAACACCGCAGCAAACGTATTGGTACGGAAACGCAGGTGCGCTTTTTCCCGAAGGAATTCCAGCGTCTGTTTTTTCGGTTGCAGCGGAAATTCTTCCGGGTTGCAGTCGCCGTAAATTTCAATTTCTGTGGCTTTCAGTTCCACTTTTTGCCCTTTGCCCTGCGATTCGATCAACAGGCCTTCGGCACGAATGGCCGCCCCGAATTTGAGGCGGTCGATGATAGCGGGATCGGTGTTTTCAAAATCCACCACTACTTGCAGGTTGGCGGAAGTAGAGCCGTCGTTGAGGGCGAGAAACTGGTTGTTGCGAAAAGCCTTCACCCACCCTTTGACCTGTATGGTTGCATTCAGGGGTTCGGTACGGAGTATTTCTGCTATTTTAATGCGCTTCGTCATGTCGTTTGAATATAAGAGCAGTGGTAGCACAGCCTTAGGCATGAGCTGTGCCGGAAAAAATGGCCGTTTACGCCCCGGCATTATTTATCTGCGCCATAAATGGCGCAGATCCCGACAGCCTAAAGGCCGTGCTACCGCTTAAAAGAGCCGCAAAAGTAGGAGTTCTCCGGCAATTTTGCCGGGTAAGTCAAGTGTTTTATTCCACTTTTAAAGTCTTAACCTCACCGGTCGGCGTAATCCAGAGGAATTCTTTTTTTACATCGGTGCGTACAAGCGGGTTTGCGTTCGGGCAGGGTAAAACGCACGATCAGGTTGAAAGAAAACTGCACGGCGGGTTCCAGAATCTCCGAATTAATGACGATGTCGTAATCATTGGCGGGCACGGCGTTGTAAAAACGCGATACAGGTTTATCTGCGGTTTTCACCACATCGAATTTTTCGTCGTTGTCTAAGCGCTGGGTGCTGAAGGCCTGATAGGTTTCGTAGCGGTTGATGGGATAGGCCACCCAGGCATTTTCGGCTGTAATAACGTAGGCAGAGTCGAGTTTAAGGCCCGTTGCGCGGTATTGCGTTTTGATTTGCGACAGGTATTGAAAAGCCACATCGCGCAATTCAGTGTACACTTTTTGGGGATCCCTCACGAAATAATCCACTTTTACGATGTCGTATATTTCCTGCCGGGCAGCTGCGGTGACGATCCGGTCGAGCAGCGCAGGTGTGGTATAACGGATGTGGATGTTTTTTTGCAGTTCAAAACCTTTGGGGATTTCCGTGTAGGTTCTTTTGGAAAACAGTTTTTTGCTCATATCGTACTCGTATTTGGGCAAAAAATTGACCATGTCCACATAAATATCATCCGTCGGGATGCCGATATTTTTTAGTTCGGCCAGAAAACCGTCGAGGCGCACATTGAGCAGCGTATTGGTTTCGTCGGCGGTTTTTCCTACTTGCAGCATACTGAAAATGGCTGTGTAAGAACCCGCTTTCTGGTTGGAAAGTGCGTTTATACTGATTTCCAACTCATTGTTTTGCAGGAATGTAGCGGACTTGGGAATGGCGCGGAACTGCGCATTGGGCGTGATGTTTTGGTAGGTCTGTTGTTGTGCGCCGTAGTTGCCCATCACCTGGGCGAAAACAGTGCTTACAACAGCCAGTAACAGGGTCAGTAACAGGCATTTTTTCATCTTTGGTTGTATTAGTTGTGTTGACAAAATGATTTTTTGTGCAAACGGCCTACGCTTCAGAAAATTGCCATATCTCAAGGAAAGGTTTTGCCCAACAAAAGCCCCATCCTGTTGTTTCATGCATTCAAAATTTTTAAGTAGGCGTGCAAAATTAGTGCTGCTTAAATTCTTTACAAATACTTGAGTATCAACACGAATAACCGATAACGAATAACCGATAACTACTTACAGCAAACCAGTCATGTTTATTGAAGTTTTTAAAAGCAAAATACACCGCGTGCGGGTAACGGAAGCCAACCTGAACTATGTCGGCAGCATTACCATCGACGAAGATTTGCTGGAAGCCGCCAATATCATCGTCGGTGAAAAAGTGCAGGTCGTGAACAACAACAACGGCGAGCGTTTTGAAACGTACACGATTCGCGGAGAACGCGGCAGCGGGATTATTTGCCTCAACGGCGCAGCAGCGCGGCGGGTTCAGGTAGACGATATTCTGATCATTATTGCCTATGCTTTGATGACGCCTGAGGAGGCGAAGACGTTTACACCGACGACGGTGTTCCCGGATGAGCACAACCGGCTGGCGAAGTAGTTATCGGTTATTAGTTATTCGTTATCTGGGTTGATACTCAAGCATTTCTCAGACTTGACATGTGCGGGGTCGTAAGACCCTGCGGTCTGCACGGCTAACACTTCATTTACATTGTGTATACTAACAAACGGACAGAAGTGGTTTCACAAAGAAATCGAGTTGACCACATTATTTTAGCCATTTGTAGTTTTGCCAGATCACGGATAATACTAAGCGAATGCGGTCAACTCTACGCTTTGCGAACCACTGGTCCTTTAAGTAATGAGTGTTACCGCGCCATAAATGCGCCTCCCGGCCTTTTCCTGACAGCCTGAAGGCTGTGCAACCGTCAACAGCGCCGCGGATCAAAAGCCTCCACGCCAACACTCAGCGGTTTTCCTCCCGCCATTTCCGCAATCAATTTTCCCGTGCCTGCGCCCAAACTCAGGCCGAGCATCGCGTGGCCAGTAGCCATGAGCAGATTGTCCGTTTTTTTGGCAAAACCGATATACGGCAGTCCGTCTGCCGAAACGGGCCGAAAACCGAACCACACTTTTTCGCGCAGATAACGTTTAAGTGCTTCCAGATCAGCCAGTTGTCGAAAGGCGGGGTCCTCTACGAGGCCAGGGAGGAATTTCGGCGCCGCTTCCAGGATGCCTTGTACCCTCGGAAACAGGATGCGGTCGTTGATCGGGCCGATCTCCATCGTGCTGCCGATACGCAGCTGGGTGCGCCAGGGTGTGAGGGCCACTTTGGCTTCGAGCAGGATGCAGGGGATCCGCAGGCGTTGGCGATCCGTGTCGATCGTCATGGAATAACCCTTGCCGGGCATCAGGGGCAGGTATTCTCCGGCCATTTTGGCGATTTGCGGCGACCAGGAACCCGCGGCCAGCACAACCACATCGCTGTCGGTGATTTGGTGTTCGCCCTGTGCGTCGCGGTAGCGAACAGAGCGGATGGTTTTGTTTTCTTTTGAAAATCCGGTGACTTGCGCCTGCCGGATTATCCGTACGCCGCGTTGTTCGAGCAGAAGCGGCAATTGTCGCATCAGGCTGTTGGGGTGCAGGTGCGCATCGTCTTTAAACCAGACGCCACCGCGCACATCGGGCCGCATATCCGGCTCGATGCGTTGCGCCTGTTCGCGATCGATGATTTCTGTTTTCAGACCCAGGTCTGTTGCCACGCGGGCATTTTCGAGTTCTTCGCGTTCCGTATGGGCAGTCTGGTAATACATGATACAACCATGCTCCGTGTACTCGAACGACATCTGTCCGCTGTGTTGCCAGTCGGCTGTCAGTTGTTTGGACAGCAGCAGCAATTCCGTCAGTGGCCGGGCGCTGCGATCCACATGGCTTTGTGTGCCGGCGCGCATAAATTTCCAGCCCCAGCGCAGCAAATCAGGGTGCAGGGAAGGCCGCACGTAAAACGGGCTTTTTACGTCGAACATCCACCAGAAACCCTGGCTGACAATGCCGGGCTGGGCCAGCGGCACAAAATGGGAGGGCGACAGGTAGCCCATGTTGCCGAACGAACAGTTGTCCGACAAGTCGCCTTTTTCCAAAACGGTCACTTCCCAGCCGTCTGCCGCTAAAAACCAGGCGGAACTGAGTCCTGCAATGCCGCCGCCGATGATGGTTGCCTTCATATTTTAGTTATCGGTTATCAGTTATTGGTTATTAGTGGTGTTTCAGGCTGGAATTGGTTATCAGTTATTGGTTATTCGTTATTCGTGTAATATTATCTGGTTCGTTAGAACTGATGGTCCACAAAATCCATATTCCAGCCTGAAACACCACTGATAACTGATAACGAATAACTAATAACCAAATCAGCCAACCTTCCCTCCGCCACCGCGCTCAGGGGCCGGAACAGCTGACCGTCCCATTCGCCGAATACACTGATCGGGTTGCCGCCGCTCAAGGCGATCAAGGCCCAGCCTGTGCGTTCCGGGACGCTCAAAGGAAGCATTTTTCCGGAAATATCTGCGAGTGCAAAACGCCCATTTTTTTCCACAAAAGGTTGTATTGAATGGAGTACCGCAGCATAATGCGCCAGCCAGGGCTGGGCGGCCAGGGCAGCGGCGTAATTATCTAAAAACAACTCGATGTCTGCATTTCCCGGTACTTTTTCTACTTTTTTGGGCAGGGCTTTCAGGTCGTCGTGCGACAAAGCGCGCTGCGGAAAAGCAGACGGATAAAATGCCAGTGTACCCCGCTGAATACTGCCCGTGGCGAATCCGGGATCAAAACCGGCGCCGCCGAAGCTGAAATCGAGCAATAAGACCATGCGGCTGGATTTTGCGCCCAGCAGCCAGGTTCGGCGCACGCTGAGTTTGTCTTCGAGCGCTTCCGTCAGGCTGCCCAACACAGCCCAGGTGTCCGCTACCCGCTCACCGGAAGCCAGCACCTCTTCTTTTTTGACGGCAATGCCGATGAAATTTTGAAGGTCGTATAACAAGGCATCGGGCAGCGCAGCCCGTTTGCGAAAAGCCCGGACGGCTAAGTAAATCTGCGCCAGCACATCGGCGGCCTGTGTAGTCCATTCGGGAGCGTTTGCGGGAATTTTGGATAATAAACGAAGGGTACGGCTCAAGCCTGTCATGGAAGCATCGGCAGCGCGGGCAGCAATGTGGTCGAAAGCGGCGGGGTCTTCCGAAATGAGCGTAGCGAGTCCGCGGCGGGCTGTATCATTGAGCCAGGCTTCGAGGTCTTCAAAACCATTGGCAGCGCGTTCGAGTCGTTCAAAACGCGTTTTTTGTTGCGCGGCGGCGCGTTGTTCGGGGTTGCTGCCCGACCGGACAGCATGGCTGGGTTGGCCTGCCAGCAAGGCGGCCAGCCATTCAGGCGCCGTTGCAATGTCGGGGAAAAGGGCAGTGCCCTCGCGGCGAACAAGCGCTGCCAATGCGAGGGCATGCAAACAGGGTTTGGGGTAAAAAGGGCAGGAGCAGTACAACTTGTTTTGTGCCGTATCCAGGGCGATTGTATATGACTTTCCTTCACTCAGAGGCATTTCTGCCCCAACAATATCTCCTGCAGCGAAACGCTGCTGAAAAAAATCGGAGTGAGCGAGTATATCTGAGTGGGAATTTGTCATAATTCAAGGAAAAGAATAGGGATGGAACGGATGAGACACGGATTTTTTACCACATATTTATTTTTTAAACACATAGGCACATAGAAAACATAGCTTAGAGTACTCTAAAAACTTATGTGTTCTATGTGCCTATGTGTTTAAAAATCCGTGTCTCATCCGTTCCATCCGTGTTCCATTTCCTCCAAGATTCAATCTTCTTCTTTCACTTCTTCATCCGGGAGCGACACCACCATATTTTCGTTGAACATACCGAGGGTGGTCATGGCGCGTTCGCTGGCCAATTGCTCCGCACTTTTTTTGTTAAAATCGTCAGCAGTGCCCATTTTGCGGCCATCGACGAAAACGGCGACTTTGAATTTGTCGCGTTTTTCACTTTTGTACTTGGCTACCACTTTGTATTCGATACTGCCGCCCGTTTTTCTGGCACCATTCCAGCAGCTGGCTTTTGTAGTTGTCGTCAAAACCTTCCAACTCATGTATATCGAGGTACTTGCGCAGGATGCGGCGCACGACGTATTGTTTGGTGCGTTCGTAGCCCACTTCGATATAGACTGCTCCGACTAAGGCCTCCAGGGCATTGCCCAGCATGGATTTGGACAGGCGGGTCTGGTTGTAATTGGCCAAAAACAGGTCGAGGCCCATTTTGTCGGCAATTTCATCGAGCGAGTTGCGCTTCACAATTTTGGAGCGCATTTTCGTCAGGAACCCTTCGTCGCTGTTGGGGTATTTTTTAAACAGGTATTCGCCCACGATGGTGCTGAGCACGGCATCGCCCAAAAACTCCAGCCGCTCGTTATTGGAAATAGCGTAGTCGCGGGTGGAGAAGGTGCTTTTGTGGAAAAAAGCCAGTTTGAATAGTGGCAAATGCACCGGGGTAAAGCCGATCAGCTGTCTCAGCCGGCGGGCAAGTTCTTTATCAGGATGCAGATAATAGTTGTAAAAACGTCGGATAAATCGCACAGAATCAAATTTTTGATGCTTTATATCTTCCTGAAAATAACGGAAGCATTATGTCCTCCAAAGCCGAAAGTATTACTGAGTGCAGCATGCAACTTTCGGTCCTGGGCTTGGTTAAAAGTCAGGTTGAGACGCGGGTTTATTTCCGGGTCATCGGTAAAATGGTTGATGGTCGGCGGTATAAAATTGTGTTGCATGGCTAATATCGAAGCAATGGCCTCGATAGCGCCCGCAGCGCCAAGCAAGTGACCGGTCATACTTTTGGTAGAGGAAATGTTGGTTTTTTCGGCTTCCGCTCCAAATACTTTTTGAATCGCGATCAATTCGGCCACATCTCCCAACGGCGTGGATGTGCCATGTGTATTGATATAACCGATGTCAGCGATAGACAGGCCGGCTTCCTCCAATACCAGGTTCATCACATTCACCACACCGATCCCCTCCGGATGCGGAGCGGAAATGTGGTAGGCATCATTGGTCATAGCGCCGCCTGCATATTCTGCGTAGATCCGGGCGCCACGCCGCACCGCGTGTTCGTATTCTTCCAGTACCAGCGCGCCGCCGCCTTCACCCAGTACAAACCCGTCGCGGTCTTTGTCGTAAGGCCGCGAGGCTGTTTGAGGGTCGTCATTACGCTCGCTCATCGCTTTCATATTATTGAATCCACC
>JADJSY010000060.1 GCA_016711435.1 Lewinellaceae bacterium | reverse complement strand
CAAAGGGAGAATACTTCATGCCAACAAATAGAACGAATGGGGTCAAAAATTCTTGTAAAGGAAGTCCTTGCCATATTTTCCAAGCCGTATGGTGAGGATATTATTTTGGATGTGTGTATGGCTATCGAGCACAACCCTGCATGGCGTGAGCGCTATGATCGGTTGTGTGACGAGCTGCGTGATTCGGTGGTCAACCCATTGATCCCTCAACTTGTTATAGAGGAGACGGGTTTGAGTACCCTGTATGTTTCCACGAAAGGGAAAAGTCACATTCTCAAAAAATATGCAAAGCTGGGGCAGGGGATGAGTAATTAGCGAGAAGGGATGGTAGGAAATAAAAAGCGAGAAGTGGGATGAATGGGTAAAATAAAATCTTGCAAAATAGGCAAGCAAACTTAATGGAGAAAACGTGGATATTTTTCAACAATGGTTGTTATTAAGAATTCAAGAACGGTTTGGCGTTGGTTCAACTCCAATGGAAAATGAAATCCCTTTCGATTCGATAGCTGCGTTGATCAAACCGATATTTGAAGAAGAGAATGCTTTGCTGGATGAGGCTGAACTCAAGCACAATTTGGATGCACTGGTTGCGCTTGGCTTTCTCTCGGCAACTGGCGATGGGTATTTCCTCACGTTTCGGGCCATGGTGTATTCGCAGATATCATCATCCATTCAACAGTTGGCAAAGGAAGAGTTTGTGCAATATGTCAGTAAAAATTGGTGGAAGATGGCCGGCATTGTGTTTCTCCTTATGGCAGTGATATCGACCTTGATATCAGTTATCGCTGTTTCTATTATGTTGAAGTAACAATTGGAAGTACAAAAAATAGTAATTCCAAATCTAAAATCGAGTCGAAGGCAAAGAGTCTAAGACCTTAACGCCAAGACGCAAAGGCGTAAAGATGTTTTAAAAAACTTAACCTTATCCGTGCGCCAATCGGTCTTAAGGGTGGGGTTATAATTTACAAAATTCATGCAAACTGATAACAGCGTTGAAACTCAACTCAAAGATGCGGCGCAACTCTCCGAGGCCATGTGGGCGGTTCTGGCAGAGCGGGTGGGAGGGGCGTGGCTGCTTCGGTCAGTCTATCACCTCAGTAAGGCTGCGCAAAATGAGCTAATCGATATGCTTGCCGTTCCCAGCGTTGATGCCTGGCTGTGCGGCGCTTTGAGCGGGGGCTATTCCCGTTTTACATCCACACCAGACGACAGTAAACTAAATACAACTCGCATTTACGCGTTCCCCATTAGCGGCACATCGCAGTCTGTCCTTGTAGGTTCGGATGAATTGTCCGCTACGGGGCAGAAGATATGGAAGTTGATTGCCTCGCTCGTCTCGGGGCGTTCCAATTCACCCAGTCAATCGTTCCTGCCGGACCTGCAAACTGGTCTGGCTTTCGATCTGCCGCTTGCCCTCGAAAAGGTACTAGGCGCTTTCGTACAGGCTGTCCCGTGTCAGGGAGCGTGGCTGGCTATCCGACGCGGCGAATCACTGGATATTCAAGCTGAGTGGAACTCGCCAAAAGCCAAAGGCGTGTCCATGCTTATAGACGAGAATCCTCTTCTCCGTCGTGTGAACCGGTCTTTGTCTGATGTGCTCATAATTCGCGGGCAACCCACTTGGGATAATCTGCCCTATGGCTCGTTAAAATCCGGCACCAATGTTTGGGTTTGTTTGCCGTTGGTTATTGGTCATCGGTTGATCGGTGTCATCTCCATGTGGCGTCACAAGGAATTTGATCAATCAGAACGTGGGCAGTTGCGTGAATTGGCAGCACGCGTCCCACAGTCCGTCGAAGTGGTTGTCACGTTTTCAGAAATGGCTTCCCATCTGCGGCGGCTTGGTTTGCTCAACGACTTTGTACTCACCGTCTCCTCCGCCCAAAATTTGGATCAGATCGCACGGCGCATGTTCGGTCTGCTCACCCGCGCCTTCAATACCGAATTGATCGCGCTTTTCCTACGCTCCAGTGATGGGCGTGTTCTGCGAGACTATCGCATGTTCGAGGGCAAGTTGAATGTCATCAGCGTTTCACTCTCCGGACATTCCATGGAAGCCATACTCAAAGAGGGACGCGTCCGCAGGATTGCGGAAACCACCCGCGAGGGATTTATCGGCATCCACAAAGGTGCGCGCTCCGAATTGGTTGTTCCGCTCAAATACCGCGGACAGCCCACCGGCGTACTTGTTATTGAAAATTTATACGCCGAATCGTTCAGTCAATACGACGAGCATCTCATGGTCGTCATCGCCAGCCATCTCGCTGGACTCATCGAATACACCCGTCTGCGCGAAGAAGCGGAAGGCAGGGCGCGTAGCCTTGGCCTCATTCACGAAGTGGTGCAGCAGGTCATCGGTCTGAACGATAAAATGGAAGTTGCCGCAATTACCGCCGAGCTTGTTGCACAGTATTTTAAATATGAGTTGGCTGTCATCATGCTTCTGGATGACCAGCAAAGATTTGCCATTCAGGGCATTGGCGGCTCTCACGCCCAAACCCTGAAAACAGCCCTTGCGGGGAATGAGTTCATCAAGGCAGATGGCGTCACAGGCCGAGTCGTGAATACAGGCGAAAGCATTCTCATTAATGACACAACCCAGGATAAGCTCTATCGGGCCATCAAAGGTTGGGAGGCGCGCTCCGAGCTTTGCGTTGCCTTGAAAGACGGTGAAACTATTCTGGGAATAATCGATGTGGAAAGCAGGGAGCAAAACGCATTTTCTCACAACGACCTCATCGCTATGGAGTCATTGGCTGGTATTCTTGCATCTGTGGTTTCAAGCGCCAACCAATATCAAAAATTACAAGAGACTGTCCGTCAACTGCGCTCCGCAGAGATCGAATTGAATGCCCGTATGGAAGCGCAACAGTCCGCGGAAAATAGATTGCTGCAAGCCGCCAAACTTGCTGCGGTTGGTGAAATGGCCGCTGGTATCGCGCACGAATTGAACAACCCGCTCACCACCGTCACCGGTTTCTCCGAGATCGTGCTCGACGAACTACCCGAGGACTCTCCGCACCGCACCGAGTTGGAAATGGTGTTGAAGGAAGCGCGCCGTGCCAGCGGAGTAGTCCGCCGCCTGTTAGATTTCTCCCGTCAGGGAGAACGCACCCGCGCCCGCGCCGATCTGAATGAAGTCGTCAACGATGTCATCGCGTTGACCCGCCATCTCATCCTCACCAACGAAGTCATCCTCAATCTTGAACTTGATGACAACCTGCCCTGGGTCTCAATTGACACAAATCAAATGAAACAAGTTCTGCTCAATTTGATCCATAACGCATTACAAGCCATGAAGAACGGTGGTGAATTAAAAGTTGCCACCTATCCGGCAAGGCGTGAGGCGCGTGACTGGCTCATCATGAGCGTCAAAGACAGCGGCACGGGCATCTCATCAGAAGACCAGACCCGTATCTTTGAACCGTTCTTCACCACCAAGGGAGATCGCGGCGGCACGGGCCTTGGGCTTTCTGTTACCTATGGCATTGTCACCGACCATGGCGGCTCGATAGAAATATCAAGCAAGCCAGGGTATGGCTCCACATTCGATGTCTGGCTGCCGTTGTAGTGACTGTATTCTTGAACCACAAAAAAAGAAACTAATGCACGAAATTTTCTCGAATTCGTGGAGACATTTTTAGCATGGAAAATCCTTTTGTATATGTCGTTGATGATGAACCCGGCATTGCCTTGTTATGCAACCGCCTGCTCACCCGCGCTGGTTATAAAGTCATTACCGAAACCAATCCGCGCAAAGCTATTGAATATTTGAAGGAGAATAAGATCAACCTCCTTCTGGTTGATATTCGTATGCCCGAAGTGGATGGCTTCGAAGTCATCCAACACGCCCAGCGTCTCCAGCCCGATGCCGCCGTACTTATCATGACAGGACACGGCACTGTCGAAACTGCTATTCGCGCACTCCGCCAAGGTGTTGATGGTCTCATTATGAAGCCGTTCAGCCAGGGCAACGAACTGATCGAAGCCGTCAAACTTGCCCTTGCTGACAGCCAAACCAAACGAGATGCCGCACGCACACAGGCGCTGCGCCCGCTCTTTTCTGTCACCGAAGCGCTGCTTTCCGAAACCCGCCGCGAGCCCCTGCTAGACCTCATCGTCAGCGCCATTTGCGGCCATATTCAATGCGCGCAAGCCGCGTGTTACCAGCAGGACGTTGACGCCAAAACATATTCCTTGCTCGTCTCGCGCGGATTTACCTCCTCCAAAAATCATGTGGATATGATTTCTCAGTTGGGCGAATCCTCTACGCCTTTGATGATTAATGCCGATGGGCCGGGTAACGCCGCCTTGAGATCGCATCTTTCCACGCTCGGGCTTGGTGCCGTTATTCTGACGCCGGTCATTCGCCCGAACCTGCGCATGGTCCTATTTGCTGCAAGAGCCGTAGGTGAACCGCCATTCCGCGAATCAGACCTTGAAATGTTCCAAATTCTTGCACGTCAATCCATTGCTGCACTGGAGAATGCCCGCCTATATGCCGAGCAATTGGATTACGTCCGCAAAGTGGAAGAGTCTCAGAAGGCTTTGTTGCAAGCCGAAAAGATGGCTGCTGCGGGACGCCTCAGTGCCTCCATCGCTCACGAAGTTAACAACCCTTTGCAGGCTGTCCAAAACTGCCTGCATCTCGCCGGGCGTGAAGACCTGCCCGAGGAAAAACGTAAAGAATACTTCGATCTTGCCCGTACCGAACTGGAACGGCTCATGCTCACCGTCCGCCGCATGTTGGATTTTTACCGCCCCGGTGCAAGCGCTCTCGAAACGGTAGACCTCGCCGAAATGCTGCAATACATTATTGCGCTCATGTCTAAACAGCTCAACGAATCAAAGGTGAATGTTCTGGTGGATTTTCCCGTGCAAACGCCAACCATTAATGCAGTTGGCAGCCAGATGCAGCAGGTATTTATCAACCTCATCCTTAACGCAGCAGATGCCATGCCCGAAGGAGGGCAGTTGCATATCTCAGCGCGTACATCGAATGAAGGCGTTGAAATGTTATTTCAGGACAATGGAAAAGGCATTCCCAAGGAAAAGCAGGCCAATATCTTCGAGCCATTTTTTAGTACTAAAGATGGAGGTACTGGATTAGGATTAACTGTGAGTTACAATATAATCACCGCACACGGAGGCATACTGGAGTTGCTGCCTGAGCGCAGCCCCGGCGCATGCTTCCGGATATTTTTACCTACAGGAGGATAACAATGAAATCAAATATTCTGGTTGTAGATGATGAGCCTGTCGCAAGGCAGTCCCTCACCGACATTCTAAAGCTGGAAGGCTACACCGTCGCCTCTGCGCCCAATGGGCAAGCAGCAGTTGAACATGTCCGTACTCACAATGTAGATCTGATGATCGTAGATTTGAGAATGCCCGGCATGGATGGCCTCGAAGTTGTTCAAGTGGTGAATCAGGTATCGCCCGAAACCGAAGTGATTCTATTAACCGCATACGGTTCCACTGAAACAGCCATTCAAGCCCTGCGCCTGCGCATTCATGACTATCTTTTGAAGCCTGCCTCTCCTGCGCAAATTCTCGCAACGGTGAAGAAGGGCATCTCCCGTCGTTCAGCCAAATCGCGCATGAACAATATCTCCCCCATGGATTCAGATACCGGTCAGGAAATTTTCAACCTCAAAGACGGTACCACCGTTGACCTTTCCCGCCGTCAGATAAAGTTCAAAAGCAAGGTCGAGCACCTTACCCCTGCGGAAGGCAGGTTGTTGCGGATCTTAATGGAAAATAAAGGCAAGGTCTTTTCCCACCGTGAATTGGTGCTGCTCGTTCAAGGGTACGACACCTCCCAACGGGAAGCGCCTGAGATTCTGCGTCCGCTCGTCAGCCGTTTACGGCATAAGTTGGATCAATTCCCCTCCCTCTCCGAGCAGGTCGTCAGCGTACGCGGGACTGGGTACTTGTATGAAGGCGAGAAATAAATTCCAATAAAAAGACCACGCTGCGTGGTCTTTTTTATTCATACGGCCCGAAAATATCCTTTGGCAGACCCGGTGCGCGAATCCATGAGAGCCAGCCGGTTCTGCCGCTATGCGTCGGCGGCGGATTCTGCTCATACATAACCAGGATCAGGCTCACGCCGAGTCCGAGCGCACCCATCCATTGGAGCAGGGAAAGGTTTTCGCCAAGTAAAATGTTGCTAAACAGGATGGCGATCAAAAGTTCAGCCAGTCCCAATAACGCGGTTTGCATTCCGCCGATCTTTTTCACGCCAAGGAAAAGGGCGATCCGTGAAAAGACGGTCACAAAGGTTAGTCCGGCGACTGGCAGCCAGGGGATGTTTGCAGCAGGCCAGGTGCGGTCAAATATAAAATATGCAGGGATGACCACTGCGCTCATTGCAAGCAATGTATAAAGTGCAACGGTTGGAGCAGGGACTTCGTAAAGAACACGTTGATTGATGGGCAGGTGCATGGCGTATAGCACCGCAGCGCCGATCATCATGATTACGCCTGTTGCATCAACAGTCCGCCCCGGTACGCTGGTGAGCAACAACACGGCGATGGTTGCAAGGGCGATGCGGAAAAAGGTCAGGCGGCTTGGGGGTTGGTGGTCGAGGGCCAGCCATAGCGCAACGAAGAATGGATAGAGCGAATAAAGCAATTGCCCCAGGCTCGCGTCCAACCTTTGGAGAGCCAGGTAATAAAGTAGAGAGCCTAGTCCATTGATGGCGCCTGCAAACATACATCCCACCAAGCCCACCGGAAAAATATATAGGTATTGACGATAGAAAAGTACGATAACGATAAAGAGGATGGTTGCTGCAAAGCCGGTGCGTAAGGCCACTACCGCAAAGGGCGTAAAACCTTCGGTAATGGCGAGTTTTCCGAAAACAGGGGCAAACCCAAGGAATACTGCTGAACTAAATGCCGCTATGATCCCGGCTGTTTGTTTTTTTGGCAAGAACGCCAGCCTTTATGGTTTTATATCTGGAGGAAGACCGTTATTTTATTAATGACTTTACTTCTTCCAGAAATTCATCGTTGAGGAAATCACCTTTTTGCATGAGGGATTGTATCTGCCCGCTAAGCCTGCTTTTTTCATCTGGGGTTAGTTCTTTTGCCGTCGCAACAATGACAGGAATGACAGCTGTTTCCGGGTTTGCTCTCAGCGATTCGATGACCGTGAAGCCGTCCATTTCCGGCATCATCAGATCCAGGATGATGAGGTCAGGCAGTTCTTTCTGGATGATCTCGAGGCCTTCGCGTCCGTTGGTTGCTTCCACGATGGTGAAATTCCCCTGCGATTGCAGAATGCGGCGGATGAGGCGGCGCGCCTCTGCAGTATCTTCCACAATGACTATCTTGGGGAAGCGTTCGGGAGCAACCTGAGTGAGTGCGGAGAGCAGCCCTTCCTGCGGGGTTTCTTCAAAGGTCGGGAACTTGATGTCGCGTGACCAGTTATCTCCGAGGATGCTTGGTTCCGCGGGCATGGTGTGACCGGTGCAATTTACAACAACGGTATCGCTGGGTTTTATGACTCCTGCGCGAATGAGTTTGAATAAACCCGCAAAGGCAACTGCGGCAGCTGGTTCGGCTGAAATGCCTTCCATTTTTGCGAGAACATGCATGGCGCGAAATGCCTCTTCATCGCTTACACTTTCAAACGCTCCATTTGTACTGTTCACATAATCACGCAGAAATTCGTAGGAGCGCCCGGGGTCTCCGGTTGCAAGAGTTTCGATGCGTGTCTTGGGGTTTTTTACCGGTTCGGCTTTGTCCAATCCCTTTTTCCAGCTGTTTACCATTGGAGCACAGCCTTCCGCTTGAATGGGCGCAAAGGATGGAATGCGGTCCACCCATCCCATTTGCTTCATTTCACGGAAGCCCTTATACACGCCCAATGGACCCATTCCGCCACTGATCGCCTGCACGTACCAATCTGGCGTTTGCCATGCGGTATTTTCACCAGGGCCTTGAACCGCAGTAAGTTGTTCTGCGATCTCAAATGCAATCGTCTTCATCGCTTCGATGGAAGTGATGGTGCGCGCGCCCATATCCTGATACAAGTGCCGCTGGCGGGCAAATTCAGATGCCACCTGCTTGCATTGATCGTATGATCCGGTGATCTTGATCACCTGACTTCCATATAACGCGATCTCACGCATTTTTACAGCAGGCACAAGGCTTGTTACGAACGCCCATAACTTCATCCCCGCACGCGAGGCGTACGCTGAATAAGAGATTGCAACATTACCCGTGGAGGCAGCCACCATTTCGGTAATGCCTGCTTCCTTCAGCGCGGCGATGGTGACTGCGGCTTGTCGATCCTTGAAGGAGGATGTCGGCCCCTGTCTTTCATCTTTGATGTAAATATTGGGGCATCCCAGCATCATGCCAAGATTACCGGCGCGGATAAGCGGCGTGCTTCCTTCGCCCAGCGACAGACTGATGTTCGGGTTTCGAACTGGCAGCAACTCTCGATATCGCCAAAGTCCTGCCGGCCTTGTTGCCAGCAGGGCTGGCAGGCTTTTTCCGATTCGTTCGTAATCGTACTCCGCCTCACGCCATTGACTCCCACACTTTGGGCACGTGGATGATGTTGGGTAATACGGGGCATTGTGCCCGCAATCAAGGCACTTGATAATAAATGACACGTTATTGAAATCTCCTGTTTACTTGCCTGCCTGGATACGATCCAGGGAGCGTTGAATGGATGTCAGTAGTTCTTTTTCGCTGAAGGACCCCTTGGTCAGGACGTTTTGCCCGAATTCAGTAAGCTGCTTCTTCTGGTCTGTTGTAAGATCCATGCCGCTGATGACAATGGTTGGAATGTCACGCAGATTTTTATCAGCCTGCAATTTTTCCAGTATTTGGAATCCATTCATCTCAGGCATGAACAGGTCAAGGATGATGGCGTGAGGAGGATTCCCGGTTGCGATCATGTTCCAGCCCATGTTGCCGCCTTCTGCAAGGAGCGCTTTATACCGGCCGTCGTCATTTAATATTTTACTGATCAAACGCAGATCGTCGGGGTTATCGTCGATTACTAGCACATCACGGATCGAACCATCGGAGTTTATCCGGTCCAGGGCGTTAACGAGATCGTCTTCCAAAATTGGTTTTACAAGATAATCTGTTGCGCCAAGGTTGAATCCCTTTTCAAGATCCTCAATGATACTGCATACGATCACCGGAATGTGGCGGGTTATCGAGTCACTTTTCAATGCGTCAAGCACCTGCCAGCCGTCGATCCCAGGCATCATAATATCAAGTGTAACGGCAAATGGTTTTAATTGGCGCACACGTTCCACAGCCCGCGATGGGTCGGTTAATGGGACTACCTGATACCCTTGTGGTTGAAGGTAGCGATCATACAACCCGATCACCTGTGGATCGTCATCGATCGACAAAATTATTTTGTTGCTCATGGGGTTGGTATCCCCTTCTCTTTCCTTGCGGAAGAGGGGTAGCGTGAAGTGGAATGTGCTGCCTTGCCCAACCTCACTATCCACCCAAATACGCCCGCCATGCATGTTGATCAATTGCTGGCAGATGGATAGACCCAGACCCGTGCCGCCCGTTTTGCGCGTCGGGGAATCGTCCACTTGCGAGAAGGCCTGAAATAATTTTTCCTGATCCTGCTTTGAAATGCCGGGACCGGTATCCGTTACACTAACCCTGATCTCGTTGCGTCCGGTTAGGCCGGGCTTGAGGCCGACTTCCACCACGATATCGCCCTCTTCTGTGAATTTTGCCGCATTGGATAACAGGTTGATCATCACCTGGCGGACACGTATCGCATCTGCCCGGACCGTTGGCAGGTTTGGCTCAAACTCGCGCTTGAGTTGAATCGGACGGTCTTTCACCAAACCGCTCATGGTGGAGAGCACGCTGGTTGCGATGTCGGTAATATTGACCTCGTCAAACGCAAGCTCCATTTTGCCTGCTTCGATCTTGGAAAGGTCAAGGATGTCATTGATGAGGCCAAGTAGATGTTGGCCGGAATTATAAATAGCTGTCAGATCCTGTTGCTGCAATTCCGAGACAGGACCGTCAATTCCTTTGAGGATGACGCGGGAAAAACCGATGATCGAATTAAGCGGGGTGCGCAATTCGTGGCTCATATTGGCCAGGAACTGACTTTTCAGGCGGTCGATCTCGCGCATCTCCATCACGGCTTGCTGCGAAAGTACAAAGGAGCGGGCGTTATCGATGGCGACAGCGATCTGATCTGCCAGTGTTTGCAATACGTTTACTTCGTCTTCCGTAAATACTCCTACGGCCTTGGCCTGAATGTCGATCGCACCGATAATTCGGTTCCCAATTCGCAGTGGGATGGCGGCTTCTGCACGAGTTTCGGGAAGCAGGGGATTGAATTTATGGGTCGGGTCAGCGTGTACGTCATTTACAACTACTGCCTGTCCATTTTGCGCCACCTTGCCAACGACTGACTTGTCGCTGATCTGCAGCGTATGATTATTCCTTTTCATTTCTGCACCGGCTTCACCGGTCGATTCGCGCAGGATGATGTTGAATCCTGTCTCCTCTACGATGAAGATGCTTGCATGATAGAAGCTAAATCTCTCGATGATCAGGTTGACGGTCTTTGAGAAGATGGTGTTTAAGTCCAGAGTGGAGGTGATGATCTTGCCGATTTCCGAAGATGCTGCAAGATAATCATTTCGGCGGCGAAGGGAATCTTCTGCCACTTTCCGCTCAGTAACATCTGAATGAGACCCGGCCATTCGTATCGCTTTGCCGGAAGCATTCCAAAGGGCTTTGCCGCGATCTCGGATCCAAAGCCAATGCCCATTTTTATGCTGAAGTCTGATCTCAATATCGTATGATTCCGTTTTACCAGCCAGATAGCTATCAAGGGCGTTGATCGCGTACTCGTGGTCTTCCGGGTGAATCAGGTTTTCCCAATCTTCAAAGCCTTTGGTAAGCTCATGCGCTTCATAACCAAGCATGGATTTCCAACGCGGGGAGTAATAGATCTCATTATTAGCGATGTCCCAATCCCACAGGCCGTCATTGGCGCCTTCCGCAGCGAGGGCGTATTGTTCCTGGCTTTTACGCAATTCCTCTTCAGATTTTTTACGCTCGGTAATATCACGCGCCACCCAGAACACTTTGTTTTCTTCAAGTTTTGTAAGGCTTGCAAGGAACCAGTATGTTGTATCACCTACAGGTAATTCGTATTCCAACTGTACTTTTTCTCCTGTATCGAGTGTTTGTTGAACAGCGGCTACAAAACGGTCTGCGATTTCCTTGGCCATCACTTCGTGCATGAGCTTCCCAAGTAATTCCTCGGGCGGTCGGACAAGGCGTGAAGGATTGGTAGGCGCTATGCGGTCGTAACGGCCGTCTCTATCCACTACGAAGACCACATCTTCCATTGAAGAAAACAAGGCGCGCAGATCCGCTTCAGATTTTGAGAGCGCTTCCTCTGATCTTTTTCGCTCGGTAATATCCTGATGCACAGAGAGAAAGCCAAGGATCTTTCCGTTCTCATCAAGGATGGGGCTGTTTGTTCCTGAAATGTAGAGCAGGCGGCCGTCTTTGGCTTTATTTGTAATTTCGCCGGTTATTGTGCCGCCGTTTAAGAGGGTAGCCCAAAATTGTTTGTATTGTTCATCCGGGACCAGACCGGATTTTATTATTCTTGGGGTGTTGCCTAAAACCTCTTCGGCTTTAAATCCATATATTTTTTCGAATCCGGGGTTTACATATTGAATGGTGCCTCGGGGATCGGTAATAAATACAGCATTATCCGTCCGATCAATTCCCAACTTGAATTTTTGAGCTTCCTGAAACAGACGGGCGTTTTCAAGAGCCAGTGATAGTTGATCGGTGACTTGCCTGATGAGCAATTGTTCGTCGGCTGTCCATGTGCGTCCCTGGGTTTCATCCAATAAACGAAGGGTCATCCAATCCTGGTCACCGGTTTGGATATTTACGGAATAGACAGATGGATCTTCGCCGCCCGCGGTTTTGGTCTCTACTTCTGGCAGAACCAGAGTTGATGTGTGGATTTTCCGCGTCGCTCTGGGAGTGGCGGCTGATTCAGCTTTTTGTTGAACAGGTTTGGGTGCGGAAGGAGGCGCTTCATCCTGTACCTGCGGCTTGAGTCTCGACTTCGAGACATTCTCTTCTGGTTGAATGTCTCCGAAAAGCTTATTAAGCCGCTTGTCTATTTTCGGTTTCTTTGGCATATTCTATTAACTCCTGAGCGAGAACGCGGTATTGGGTTGAGCCGCGTGCGCCGGATTTGTAATGGGTAATGGGCAGGCCGGCAATTGGGCTTTCGCGCAATTTTGTATCCATTTCGATGACGGTGTTGAATACGCCTTCGCCAAATGTGGCGCGAAGCTGTTCGTGAATATTGCGGTGTGTGCGATTCCTTCTATCCATCATGGTAACAAGGATACGATATGCGAGGTTGGGGTTGTCGTGTTCGCGTATGTTGCGAATGAGAGTCATCATGTTTCGCAATGCATAGGCTGAAAAATATTCAGCCTGAGTGGGGATGAGCAGCAGATCGGATGCGGCAAGAGCATTTTTTGTGATTGCGCCAAGTGCGGGCGGGCAGTCCAAAATGATATAGTCATACGGCAGGTCTGCTGGTATGGATGGCCTTTTGCAGAATGGTGGTGTAGCTGGTGCGCACCGGCAGGAATTGCTCTGATATTTCGATGCGTGAACTTGAGGGGATGAGATCGAGTTTTTCGACATCTGTTTTTTGCATACGTTGAGCAGAGGAATATTATCCAGCATGATGTTGCTGGATGTGTTTTCGTTTTCACCTGGTTCAAAGCCAAGTGCAAGTGTAAGGTTGGCCTGAGCGTCCAGATCGATCAATAATACGCGGTTTCCCAATTCCACAAGGGCGGCTCCCAGTGAAAGGGTTGTTGTGGTTTTTGCCACACCGCCTTTTTCATTTGATATGGCTATGGTTTTTAACATTACATTACCTCATTTACCTAGTTGTCCGGCGGCGTCATTTTTTTTCGGAACGATTTCTACATGAGTGACACCCAGCGCCCGCTTTAGTTCATTTACGGCAGTTTGGATCATTTCCTGCGGGTCATTGGTTGTGCGTATTTTTGTCGTAATATCGGAAACCAAATGTTCTCTTTCGGCACGAGTGGATGTTTCTTCAAAAAGGCGGGCGTTATCCAGAGCCAACCCCAGGCGTTCAGCGACGGCTTGTATAATGTTGATCTCATCCTGGCTCCATGTTTTTCCGTTTTTATTTTGGCGGACACGAACCGTACCAATTACCTGATCGCGTAATTGAATCGGGATGGCCAGTGTTTTAATGTCGTTTTCTGATTTCATGGGATCAATTTCGCTGACCGTATCGCCGTTAATCAATTGGCCGCCAGTGATGGTCTGATAATACCCGAGAATATCAGAGGTGGCTTTCTTTTGCCATGCGCCGGTAAGGTAATCTCGAAAAATAGATCGTGATTCTTTAAGTGCGTTTTGGGTCTCTTCAAGCAGGCGCACATTGTCAATTGCAATGGCTATTTGGTCTGCAAGCAGGCTGAGGATGGAAACTTCTACATTTGTGAATGCGTTGGGGATGGTGCTTTGCACATCCAAAGCGCCAATGATCGTTCCGCGCGCAATTAATGGCAGCGCCATTTCAGATTTTGTTTCCGGCAGATCAGGGTTGTTGAAGTAAACGAAGTCTGTGCCTGTTTCCTCGGCGATGTGTGGATTGCCTGTGGATGTTACATTTCCTACAATTCCAACTTGTCCGACTTCGAGTTTGTGCTGTCTTTCGAGCATCCGTTGTCCACCCGGGCTGTTGGCTGCCCGTAAAATGGCGTATCTTCCATTTTCGTTTAAGAGGAAAATACCAACGTGATAGTACCCAAATCTTTCACTTACGGTTTGGGTGATCAGCGGCAGGAGGTGTTTCAATTCCTTTTCAGTGGAAATGAAACGTGCGATTTCCGTAATGGTTTGTAATTCGTCTGCCCGCTTTTTGCTTTGCGTTGTGATTAGTTCAAGTTCATTGCTGCGTTGTTCGAGTTCTGTAGTGCGCTGCTCCACTCGTTGCTCAAGACCTGTTATGAGCTCCTGTATTTGCGAGGACATGTTGTTGAATGTCTCTGCCAGCATACCGATTTCATCGGTTGAATGGATATCGGCTCGCGCACTTAAATCTCCCTGTGAAATGGAGTTTGCGGTTTTTGTAAGAGAAAGGATTGGACGGGCGAGGCTTCTGGCGAGTAAGGTTGCAATGATCACAAGCACAATTGAAACAACTGTAATCAAAATAATATTTGTGCGGATTTGCTTCTGGACATCTGCAAGAAAAATGGATGTTGGACGGCTGTAGGCAACAATCCAGGGCTGGGTTGTCAGGAATGCCACGGCGACAGTGTCATCCCCCGGGATGTCTGGAGTGAGGTCGGCTGTGAAGAAAGGCTGATTGATTGCATTGTCAATTCCTGATTTCAAATCCGGAAGATTTGTGGCTTGTTCTTCAGGGGAAGTATCCAGAAAGCGACGATTGTTCACAGCGTTGGAATAATCTATTGGATTTAACGGTACGATCGATTTTTGGATCAACTCAGGGTTTTTGCTATCTGCCATGCGGATGTTGGATTGATCGAGAAGCAGGATGGACGCATCGGAAGATGGCCCAACACTATTGAGAATAACATCCTGCAAGACGGCTGATTTAAATTTTACGCGGAGCACCCCGATATAGTTACCTTTGCTGTTTACGATTGCGCTCGCAAAGGTAATGCTGGTTGTATTATCATCTTCATAAGTAACATATGAAACGATCGGTTTTTTGCTGAATTGTGCCTGCTGGAAATAGGGATTATCCGACTCGTTGTGTGGGATATTGGCGGCGCTGTCCAGCAAAACGTTCCCATTCGAATCTACAACGGCATAGGAGATAATATTGGTGCTGTCTTTTTTGCTTAGGTTTTTAAGAAGATTTAAAGTACGTTCTCGGATCGTAGTTCCTGTCCGCACTGATTCGGATGCCGATAGAAAGATTTCGAGATCAGCCAATTGTGATTCCGCACCAACCGAATCCATTGTTTTCTGGATGAAATTATCGAGGCTGTTGGCTGTTTGTACTGCACCTGCTTTTAACGAAATTTCAGCTCCATTTGCCAGTGCTTGCTGCGTTTGGAGAGTGTCGCGCGTTGCAACGGCGATTAAGGGGACCAGCGCTACAACCAGCATAAATAACACCAATCGCGTTTGAAGCGGCAGGGCGTTATTTCTTTTACCTGAAATGGTGAGCGCTGGTTCCAGTTTTCTCTGACTCATATTAACCTTGTAATTATTGAAAATATTAACGATGGAGTGATGCGGCTAATTTCATCTGGCATCTTTTTCGTCTTTGTTTGTGGTTTGTAGATCGATAAAAATATCTGCATCATCCAGTAACTGGCTTAACTCTGCGGCTGCAGTACTCAGAATGCTTTCCGTCCGTACAGTTGCACCGATCTTTGCTGTGATGTCCGAAATGATCTGCTCGCGTTCTGCGCGGCGGCTTGTTTCTTCAAATAGACGCGCATTTTCTGCAGAAAGAGCGACGCGCTCTGCTACAGCTTTGATGAGGTCAAGCTTGTCTCTGCTAACGTGCTCATCTTTTGGAACTTGTATCGATAGGGTGCCTATGGTTTCGCCGCGTAGAATAATGGGATAGGAGATTTCTCTTTTGCCTGAAGATTCAGGTTTGGCTTCTAAATCGATCTCTTTATTATTTAAGGCTTGTGTCCCGGCAAGTGTATATTTGTAACCGGTAATATTCAGGTCCTTTGGCAGTTGCTTCCATGTGTTGCGGAGATACTGGCGTGTAATGGATTCAGATTCTGCAAGGGCCTTTTGGCTGCGATCAAATATTTGGGCATTCTCAATTGCAAGCCCTACCTGGTTTGCCAGTGTGGACAGCACTTCGATATCTTCATTTGTAAACGCATTGCGTTCTGTGCTTTGTACATCCAATGCGCCGATTACTCCGGATTCGTTCCTGAGCGGGAGGGCCATTTCGGAGCGGGTTTCTGGCAGATCTGGGTTGTTGAAATAGACCGCATCTGCGCCGGTATCGAGCGCGATACGGGGCTGTGTGGAACTGATCGTAAAACCAACGATACCCTGTTCGCCGATCTTCAATTGATGGCCGCGTGCCAGCATACGTCTTCCGCCTTCGCTGTTGGCGGCGCTAAGAACGGCATATTGATTTGCCTGGTCGTTTAGAAAGATACCAACATGGTAAAAACCAAATTGTTCGCTGATCACGTCTGTGATTCTGGGCAGGGCTTCTTGCAGGTTTCTTGTGGTTGAGATCGCCTGGGTTACACGAGTGATCGCTTCAAATTGACGTGAGCGCCTTTCAGCATTTTTTTGTTGTTTTTTCAATTCCTCTGTGCGCTCCGCGACCCGGCTTTCGAGTGCATCGCGTAGTTCTAGTAATTGTTGATTGCTTTGATGTAGTTCGTCAACTCTGGCAGTTTCTCTCTTGACCGCATTTTGCAAGCTATTGATGATGAGGATGAGGAATATTGCTCCGAAAGTTAGAAGTACTGTTCCTTCAATGGCAACGTTAATGGCTACGCTGTATGTGGGAATTATGATTCCTGCATTTTCTGCAAATGCAAAGCCAAAGCCTGCTATTACACTTAATATAGTAACGCCAATGGCTGGTTTCCAGCCTAGCAATAAACCTGCTATTAGCATTACTACGAAGTAGCTGGTAAAGCCTGTTCCTCGAACACCGCTGCCTGTCAATGCGATCATGGAACTTGCGAGCCAGATGGTCGTTACATGCAGGTAGGCTGCTACCCGTACTCTGCCGGTTTTCATGAGAGCCCATACGATCGCAAGGACAACAATGATTGTAAAAAGGGTCAAATTTTCGACGCCAAATGCCTCTGCGCCGGTTGCGATCCGGATAATGGCAAAGAGTAGAAGAATGGGAGAGTTGCTCCAGACAAGCACATTAATAAAATATGCTGACCTGGTCTTTTCCTGGTCATCAGGGAAGATTGGGGGAGAAAAAATGCTTTTTTGCATGGTTTGTTATATCACCAGCTTCCCTGAATTATTATCATTATCATTTTGCAGTTTGATCACGACTTCTGATCCGGGCATGGCATTTCCCAGTTCTTCAACCGCGGTTTGGAGGATATTTTTCAGGTTGATCGATGAACCGATGCGGGTGGTAACTTCGCTGATAATTTGTTCCTTTGCGGCACGGCTTTGAGATTCCTGGATCAGGCGGGCATTTTCAATTGCCAGGGATAAACGCTCGGATATGATATTGGCGAGGTTGATCTCGTCGTTTGACCAGCTTCGGTCCTGCTCTGGTGCTTTGATCTTTAGTGTGCCGATCACCTGCCCGCGCAGTTTGATTGGCACGATGATCAACGCATCAGGAGTGGCCGCGTTGGAACTGACGATCATGGGGACGCCTCGGTTCATAACCTGTCGGGTGTCGTCGGTTTCCAGAGGGGTGAATAATTTATGGCCTTCGGTTAATGTTTGGTGATAGCCCATTGCCTCTTCTTCACGGCCAAATTCCTTCCAGTTTTCCTGGGTATTATGGCGGTATAAGGCTTCTGCTTCTGCGAGGGCTTGTTGAGTTTGCTGGAAAAGTCTTGCGTTTTCAATTGCCACGGCAACCTGGTCTGCAAGGATACTCATGGTGTTTAGTTCAGCATCAGTAAAGGCGCCTGGTTTGATGCTTTGCAGGTCTAATACTCCCACAATCTTATTTCGCACAGTTAACGGAAGAGCCATTTCAGAGCGTGTGCCCGGGAGGTCGGGATTGTCAAAGTAAACCGCATCAAGCCCAACGTCCAGTGCGATGCGGGGGGTTCCATTCTTTCCTACATATCCTACAATGCCACTTTCGCCAATTTCCAGTTTATGTCCGCGGGCAAGCATGGTTTTTCCGCCTTCGCTGCTGGCAGCCTGAAGTATGGCGTATTTGTTGTTTTCATCGAGCAGGAATATGCCTGTGTGATAAAAACCAAAGCGCTCACTGACAAGGCGGGCAATTAATGGAAGCAGTCTGGGCAGCTTCTGCTCGCCAGCGATCACTTTGGATATTTCACTGATGGCTTGGAGTTCTCCTGCGCGGCGATCACTTTGCAGGCGGGAAGTCTCCAGATCTACTGTTCTTTCTGAAACCTTTTCTTCAAGCCCTTCAAGCATTTGTCTTAGATTGACTGCCATCTTATTGAAGGCATTCGCCAGATCTTCAAGTTCGTCCTGCGTTTGAATTTGAATTGGGTTGCGTAATTGCTCCTTGATATTTTCAGGTTTTTCGTCAGCAATTTGGCTGGCGGCCATGGTCAACTGTCTTAATGGTGTGGTAATGGATCTGGTAAAAAGGTAGACGATGACGCCAAAGATAATCGCAAGGGCAAAACTAACGGCAACCAGTAATAATTGGATTTCTGTGTTTTGAGCTAAAATTTCTTCTCTTGGATATGCGAGGCCAAGAGACCAGCCTGTGTTGAAGCCAATGGGGGCATAGGCAATATAAAGCCGGACGCCGTTTACATCTGTTGCTTCTCTAATGCCAGATCGTCCTCTTATCATATTGTCGATCAATTCAGACCAATCAACTGCAACTCGTGAAGTACCTGCATCAACCATGGAGTCGGACATTACTTCAAAGTCGCCGCCATTATCTCCAATTCCAAGAATAGTGCCTTGAGAATCCACTAAAAATGCATAGCCATTTCTTCCGATTTGAAGGTCTGTGAAAATATGTTGAATCTTTGAGAATTCAATATCAGCAGTTGCAACGCCCCTAAAGACCCTGGTTTCATCAAAAAATGGGACGCTCCAGGTGACCATCCAAATGTCCCCGCCGCCCTCATCGAAATATGGAGCAGAGAGGGTTGGGACGAGATTTTGTTTAGGGAGGATGTACCAGTCCTGGTTAAAGTAATCATATTCCGGGTTGCCCAGCTGAGCAAACTTAAGTTGATTATCCAATCCACGATTGTAATAAGGTGCCCAGTAATATAATTCTGATTCGAATTGGTAAGGTTCATAAGCAACCGTAGAACCAAATATCTGATCATTTCGTGTCAGCGTGGATTGAATAATGCGCCGTAGGCCGTTGTCATCATATTTGCCTGTCTCCACAGCGCTAGCAAGGCTGGCGGCAATTGACTGAGCTTCGTTGAGGATGCTTTGAATAATTTTACGCTGTCCATTGTTTCTGCCTGCAGTTCTTCCTTGACGTTTTCGGTCCGCGAGCCCTCGCTGATTCGTATACTAATATATGTGTACACCATAAATGCAAACAGCATTAAACCGATCATGATCAAGGGCAGTTTTACGCCGATGCTTGTCCTTGGGGGAGGGGATGTTTCTACGCTGTTTGTTGGTGACGGATTAGTTTGATTCATGTAGTTCTCTTTACAGTTTTAACATATTTATAAGAAGGCTAGAGTCCATCTTCATTGCAATCGGTTCGATCTGTACGATCACTTCGCCGCCCAGCGCACGGCTGAGTTCCTGTGCTGCGGTTTGCACGATCGTTTCGAAGCGGGTGGAGGAGCTTACTTTGGAGGAGATATCCGTGGTGATCTTTTCGATATCGGCGCGGCGTTGCGTTGTGCGGAGCAGGGTGGCTGATTCGATGGCGAGGGAAAGGCGCTCAGAAATAGCTTCGGCAATATCGATTTCGTCCTGTGAGATGATGACTTCTCCAACTGTTTTTAGGTTCATTACGCCGATCACTTCATTGCGCAGACGGATCGGAATTGTCAGTGTAGAGGTTTTGTTGTTTTTCTTGGTGATGATGGTTTCACCGGTTGTAAGGGCTTCTTGGATGTCTGATCCTTCGAGGGGTTTTCCAAACGACGGGCGATGATGATCTGAAAGTTGGAATCCCAGCCCCACTGTTTCCGGCCGCATAACCTTCCATGATTCCTGAGTTAATTGACCGAATGCGCTTTGGGCTTCAGCCAGGGATTTGCGCGCCTCTTCAAGGGTGCGTGCATTCTGGATGGCGATGGATACCTGATCAGCAAGTGTGGACAGCACTTCAATATCATCTTCAGTGAAGGCGTTGGAGGCTTCGCTTTGCACGTCCAATGCGCCAATGATCTGACCTGCGATGCGAAGCGGCAGGGCGATCTCAGAGTGGGTGTTTGGGAGATAGGGATTGTCAAAGTAAACCGCATCAGATCCCACGTCCAGGACGATGCGGGGCTGGCCAGTGGCTGTGACGTATCCCACGATTCCAGTTTGTCCAACGAGAAGTTTGTGCATGTTCTTGAGCATGCTGCGTCCGCCTTCGCTGTTGGCGGCGCGTAATATTGCAAATTCTCGATTTTCATCCAGTAAAAATATGCCGGTGTGATAGTGGCCGAATTGTTCGCTTATCACCTGGGTAATGCGTGGAAGAATGGAATCGAGATCCTGAATGGATGAAATGGCGCGGGCTACTTGCGCCACGGCTTCGAATTGTTTGGCTCGTTTTTCGTTGTTTTGGTTTGCATTATCGAGTTCAGCTGTACGTTTATTCACGCGCTCTTCGAGTGAGGCGCGCAAGTCCTGCAATTCAATATTTTCCTGCCTTTGCAGTTCCTCACTTTTTCGAGCCCGTAGAACACTATCGTTCAATCTGCTGGTTAATAATTGAATAATTCCAGCGCATCCAATGAGAAGAATTGGAAGAATGATCGCATCATCGAGACCTACTGGAACATACCGGATCTTTTGATTTAGATCGTAATAGGCTATGAGTATTGTCGCAGCGACGGTGAGAGGCGCTACAAAATAGATGGAGCGTTTGCCCAAAAGGATTGCAGAGATCACGAGGATTATCGGGAGCCCTGTGATGGAACCGTTTTTTAGTCCGTTGGATGTAAAAGAGATGACAACCACGGCTGCGATTAATGCGAGTGGTACAACTGCCTTTGCCATGCGAATTTTTCCGCGCAGCACGTAGAAAAAAGAGATGGCTTCCAATACGAGAGTGATGGAAAGGGTTATTAGTGCTCTTGGGTTGCGGGAGGTTTCTCCAGTAAGACCGGTTACCAGTGGGATTAGTGCGATGTTTACCAAAAGTACAAATATTAAAATATTCCGCGTCAATCGAATAAATGACGGGTCATAGTCTTCTTCGGATTTGAAAAAACTTAATATCTTCGACAGCATGATGCTCTCCTGAGCTTGTGTTATTGCTCGGGTTTTTGTGGAGTAAATTGAATTGCGATCTCGGTTCCGGGCAGGGTGCTTCCCAATTCCTCTATCGTAGTTTGGACGATATTTTCCAGGTTAACGAGGCTGCCAATCTTAGATGAGATCTCGCCGATGGTGCGTTCTTTTGCTGCGCGTTTTTGGGCATCTTGCAGAAGACGGGCATTTTCAATTGCAAGCGCTGTTCGGTCTGCGGTTGCTTGCGCCAGTGCGATTTCCTCTTCTGTCCATATGCGGTTCGGGTCAGGGGCATTAAGTTTGAGGGTGCCAACGTGTATGCCGCGCAATACGAGTGGAATGGAGAGGCTGTGGGCGGTATTTTTTGTGGATGCCGGTTTGATCTGTTTTGTGTCCACTCCGTCGAAATGATAGCCGCCGATGGTTTGGTGCGTTAAAAACTTATTCCATTGTTGTTCGCTGAGTTGCAGTGAAATAGCTTCTGCCTGTGCAAGAGCTTCCTGGCTTTCCTGATATGAACGTGCATTTTGAATAGCTACACTTACCTGTTCGGCCAGAGTGGAGAGGATACTTACATCTTCCTGCGTGAAAGCCTGCGCTTTTGTGCTTTGCACATCCAATGCGCCAAAGATGTTGTTGCCGATTCTCAGGGGCAGGGCGATCTCGGAGCGTGTTTCGGGGAGGTCGGGATTGTTGAAGAAAACAGCATCCAGCCCCACGTCCAGAGCGAGGCGGGGTAGTCCTGTTTTTGTTACGTTGCCTACGATACCCGTTTCGCCCACCAACAAGCGGTGACTTCTGTCCAGCATCCTTTTTCCGCCGGGGCTGTTGGATGCCACGAGGATGGCGTATTCTCTTTGGTAGTCCAGCAGGAATATGCCGACATGGTAGAAGCCAAGCTGTTCAGCGATTGTTTCTGTAATTTGCGGAAGCAGAGTGTCGAGTGTTTGGGTTGAGCTGATCGTGCGTGATATTTGCGCGATCGATTCAAATTGGGACGCGCGATATGCATTACTTTTGCTGATCTTTTCAAGTTCCTTCGTGCGTTCGGATATGCGTTCTTCGAGCCCAAGCAGGGTATCTTGCAATCTCTCCGCCATGATATTGAAAGACTTGGCTAGTATGCCGGTTTCATCCTGTGATTCTACTTTTGCACGGGCGGATATATTTCCGCCTGCTATTTGTTCCACTGTTTTTGTCAGGCGGATCATTGGCCTGGTGATGACGCTGCCAATCCACAAGCTGACGAACAGGGCTCCAGCGAATAATGTGATGAAGATCACGCTTGCAAATCTCAAGGTGGATCGAATCTCAGTTTGCACTTCATTTCGCACCGAAGTGATTCCGCTGTTCAGTTCATTGGCGGGTGCAATTACCGCAAGTCGATAGCCTATGGTTTCCAAAGATTGATTGCAACATAATTGTCCACTTTGTTGACAGAGATGATTTGCAACCCGGTTCCACCGTTGATAATTTGTTGAGCAACTTGCTGTAAAGCTTCCAGCTTAGTATCCAAAAGGGTTTGCTTTGGGCTTTGGTTCACTGGTACTTCTTCATGTTGTAGATCAAAAAACGCATATCCCTTCTCGGGCATGGATATGATGCGGCCATTTTTGTCAACGAGAAATGAAAAGCCAGATTCTCCCAGCTTTATGCCGGAAATGGCGGCAGAAATTTTTGAAAGTTGAACATCGGCGCCAATTACACCCTTAAATGTGCCTACACTTGTATAAATGGGAATGGATAATGTGACGATCAACCCTTCGCCGGCTGGGTC
>JADJSY010000059.1 GCA_016711435.1 Lewinellaceae bacterium | reverse complement strand
GGATTTATTGTACTGACT
The DNA here is from genome assembly GCA_016711435.1 of Lewinellaceae bacterium. GTDB lineage: Bacteria > Bacteroidota > Bacteroidia > Chitinophagales > Saprospiraceae > M3007. The sequence continues at coordinate 40,502 of JADJSY010000059.1, read as the reverse complement.
GCGAAGCGCGATTTGTTCGGCTTCCGTTTCAATCCGTTTCAGGCGGGCATTGATTTCGGAATGGTCAGGGAATTTCCGGTCTTGTTTGGCCCGGCCTTTCTCTTTATCCCAAAAATCTTTCGGAACGGTCACGCCTGTATAGTATCGAAGGAGTTTCCCTTTCGAGTAGGTGTACTGTAAATAAATCTGGAAATGTGGAAACCGGCTATCAGGTTTCGGCGCGAAGTAGGGTTTGCGCATCGGTTACTTTTTTGCAGTGTAGTGTTCTGTTATCGTCACTACAAAAGTAACCTAAATTTATGGTGGTGTAAAATGTGGTGTAGATTATTTTACTTCCGGTTGGTGTTATTTGGGTTAGTTTAGGATTTCATTTTTCCTTAATCAATTGATAATCAGTGAAATGAAACCATTCTAAACTAACCCAAAATAACGGATTGTGGAGCTGGCGGGATTCGAACCCGCGTCCGGACAAAGCGCCGCAACGCCTTCTACATGCTTAGTTTTTGATTGATTTTTCGAGTCCGGGTTGGTTCAAAAACAGACACATCCGCACCTTATTCTCTGTGTTTCACCCGCCGGTCGAGACATCCCTTTGGGCAATCCTGCTTTGTTTTGATGCGTGGCGGCCTGTGTAGCAGGCATCAAGGCGAAGAGCTACTCGCTTGGCGAGCGGCTCACGCGACGCAAAAGCTTTCTAGTTCCTAGAACTAGGCAGCCATGGCATACTGAGTGTTGCCAACTATTGTTTAGTCATTATTTAGTACGGAGTAACTGACCATGCTCCGGCATGCTTGCGAAGCGACTACACTTTCCCGTCAATACCAGGCAGCCCCATGTTTGAGTGATGAGTTAGGAGTGATAAGTTATGAATGGTCATCACTTTTGGCTACATCTTTCAGTAAGTATATTTTGCAACACACTTTTATACAATAGTTGAACAAAATTCATTGAACGCTCGCAAAGGTAAACCAAAAGGAGTGGTATAAAGTTCGTTTGGGAAACTAAATGTTTTGTGAATGCTTTTACCCTTGCGGGATTCTACCCTTGCTCTACGGGCGGATGAAATCCGCCATCCGCTTAATATCAAGTCAACTCTAAGTCGGGGAAATCCGCGTATCTCCGCGTCATCGTCCAATCCGCGTTGCCATTATTCCTACGAGGGGGCAGAGGCTGCGAAAAAAGCCGTCTCCCACACTTTCGTGCGAGAGACGGCCATTGTCATATTGATTTACGAAATCCTTAGTTAAAGATGTAACGCACGCCGAACTGCGCCTGCCAAACGTTGTCGAGGTTGACACTTTTTACAAAAGTATCCTGCAGCAACACGTTGGTTCCGTTGATATTTTGTGTACCCATGCGGTAAACAGGAATTCCGTCGGCGCCGATGCTGGCTACGCTCAGTGGGTTGAAGGAAGTACTTGAGTTACCTACACCCCATGCGTTGTTCAGCAGGTTGGAGAAATTGAGTACGTCTACGCGGAATTGCAGGGTGTTCTTTTTGGCGTTCTTACCAACTTTGATGTACACTTCCTGCATCAGGGTCAGGTCGTAGCGGGTCAGCCACGGAAAACGACCACCGTTGCGCTCCACATACTGGCCGCGACGGCTATTGAGGTATTCGCTGTTGCTGATAAATTGCTCGAATGCCGCTTTTTGCTGGTCGACTGTAAACAGGATCACCTGGTTAGCGCCGCTACCTTGTGTAATATTGGCAAAATTCAGATCGGAACCGTTGTTCGGGACGAACAGCAAGTCGTTGGTCTGGCCGTCGCCGTTCATGTCATTGCCATAAGTGTAGGAAATGCCGGAGCCGCTGTTGGATACGCAACCCAGGGTGATTTCCGTAGCGCCGCCTGCTTTGCCACCGTAGTTGATACGATAGTTGATATAACCTACTGCGCGGTGGCGCAGGTCATTGTCAGACCATTCAGATGTCAGGTAGTTCTGGCCGATGGTGGTCGGGATATTGGCCTGTACCGTGCTGCCTACTGCCTGTACGTCGTATGCGGTGCCATAAGTGTAAGCCAGCATACCGCCTAATCCGTTTGCAGAGCGTTTTTCTAATTTGGCAGTGAACGAGTAAGAGTAGCCTTTGTCCGTATTGGTGAGGATAAATGCATTGGAGATACGCGGGTTGATAAAGCGCGCAACGTTCACTGTATTAGCGGAACCGCTGCCCGAACTCGCTACACCGGATGCCGGGAAACGGTCGCGGATGTCAGGACCCGTGAAATTGCGATCCGGGGCGTTCAGGTTGGCATCGATATAGCGCAGACCTTGTACGTTGCGGTTGAAGATGGCTTCAACGGTAGCCACAACGCCCCAGCCGATACGCTGGTCGATTGCCAGGTCATTTTTCCACAGCACCGGGTATTTCAGGTCTTCGGTAGAAGCATTGATAACGTACGGAGGCAGGTTGTTGATGTCCGTGTTTTCAGGTGAAAAACGGCTCGGGTCGACGTCGAAAGGGTAAGCCGTCGTGTTGTTGGCTGTTACCAGTGCGGTGTTTACACCGTTGTTGCCCAACTGGTTGGATACCAGTACCTGTGGAATACGGGATACGAACAGACCCGTACCGCCGCGTACCTGTGTTTTTGATCGCCCTTCACGTCCCAGTTGAAACCAAGGCGTGGAGAAACGAGCAGGCGTGGTTTCGGGAAAGCGCTGGTATTGATATTCAGGTCGTTGTTGTTTTCGTCCTTGAACGTCATCGTCGCTACGATCGGGTTGAAGAAATCTTTAGCCGTCGAGTTGTCGTACTGGAAAATGTCGCCGCGGATACCGGCAGTCAGGCGGAGACGTTTGTTGATCTGGAACTGATCCTGTACATAAGCGCTGTACGTGGAAGAGTTCAGTACCTGCAGTGGCTCGATACCGCCTGGCAGCAAAGAGTAACGCAGGTTGTAGCGCACCACGTTCACCGGAGAAACGGTGTTGGTCGGATCATTCAGGTATTGCAGCGCTGCCGTTTTGAAATCTTCAATCGAGTTGTACACGTAAACCCCTCTGGAAGACGGGAAGAATACGTTGTTCGATTTGAAGAACTCGTAAGAAGCGCCGAAAGTCAGGCTGTGTTTGTCGAGATACACATTGAAGTTGTTTGTTATGTTCAATGTGCTGTAATTTAATTTATTGTTCGGCGTAAAAGGGTCGAAACCGATAGACGTATACGTCGAACCGTCTTTCAGGATGTCGATGGTCGGGAACAGATCGGCCTTGTACTGGCGGTCTTCCAATTGCTTGTTGTAGGTAGCAATAAAGGTATTGGCAAACCGGGAACCGATTGAAGAGTTCAACTCGAAAGCGATCGAGCGGGTATTGTCTTCAATGATGTAACCGGTGTTCTCCGGGGAAATAGCCAAAGCAGAGTTGGTACGGTTACCGTTGCCCGCTGTGTTACTACTGTTACTGTTGCTGATCGGCACATCCGACTGCGAATTGTGGTGTGAGTAGCGCAGCGATGCTTTGTGCTGTTCGTTGATGTTGTAGTCCAGACGCAGAAGACCTTTCGTACTTTTTACTTCATTGTTGAAGTTATCGATGGCGCCGAGGTCGCGGTCAAAATTGTCTTTCATGAACGTTTTCAGGTCCAGCAGTTCTGCAGCCGATACGCGCGAAACGTTGCCGGTAGCGCCCGGGCTGTCGGTTACCCAGTTCAGCGCCGGTGCGGTGCTGATAAACTGTTCGCCATTGGCGAAGAAGAAAAGTTTGTTTTTGATGATCGGACCACCGATGCGGAAGCCGTATGTTTTTTCATCGATGTTCACCGGCGGCAGGTCGCGGCCATCGGCTTTTTTACCCACCATGTCGCTGTTGCGGATCAGGGTGTAGGCAGAACCGGAGAATTCGTTGTTGCCCGAGCGGGTAACGGCATTGATACCGGCGCCCGCAAAACCGGACTGGCGCACGTCAAACGGTGCGATGTTCAACTGGATTTCTTCCAGAGCATCCAGGGAAATAGCTGTGGTGCTCGTACGTCCGCCTGCCTGTGCAGAAGAACCCAGGCCGAAACCGTTGTTAAATACCGAGCCGTCGATGGTAAAGTTATTGAAACGGCTGTCCTGACCGGCAAAGAGCGGCCATTGCTGTAGGCATTGTATTTCGTGATATCGCTCACCGTACGGCCGATCGTAGGGATCGAATTGATGGCGCCTACGCCGAAGGTAGTGGCAGCGCCCGTGCGGTCCTTACTGAAAATATCACCGCGGTTGGCAATGATGACCGCTTCTTCCAGCAGTGTCCCCGACTCCTGAAGCAGGAAATCAGCGTTGGTACTGCTACCGAGACTGGTGTATATATTCTCACGCGATTGTGTCTCAAACCCTGTGTACGTCACAGTGACAGAGAATGGGCCGCCTACACGTACTGCCGGCAAAGTAAAACGTCCTTGTGCGTTGGTGGCAGTACCATAGCGCGTACCGGACGGAACGTGGGTGGCAACTACGGTTGCGCCAATCAGTCCTTCGCCATTTTTATCGGACACCAGCCCGTAAATAGAGGAAGTTGTGACCTGAGCAAAGCCGGATAGGCCGCAAAGCATGAGCGCAATCATCGGAAGCGCCCATTTCTTGAATGTAGAATAACTCATACAATAAACGGATTTAAGTGAAATAGTAGAAAATTTCGCTGCGAAAGTACACAGCCATTGTTAAATACCCATTAAGTTTCGGGGTTTTTCGACAGACACTTTCGACACATAATTTTTAATTTCAAAATTATTTTATATGTTTTTGGAATAAAATTCCGTCTGTAGATCATCTATGCAAACTTTCGTAAAGATTTTCCTGCATAAATGATTGCATCATCCGATTCCTGAAGTGTTACCGGCTTTGCTGCTTTTCCCTACTTTTGCAATCTCACATTCCCACAAACAAATATTATGAACATGAAAAAAACGCTGCTCTCGATTATCGTATGCCTCTTCACTTTCATTTCGCTACGGGCGCAAATTGTCATTACAGAGATTATGTACAACCCCCCGCCATCCGGCACTGACAGCCTGGAATACGTGGAAATATTCAACAATTCAGGATTGCCGGTCAACTTATCCGGCTGGACGTTTTCACAGGGTTTTAACTTCACATTTGCAGAGGGTACTTTTATCGCGCCCGGCGGCTACCTCGTGATTGCGCAAAATGCGCCCTATTTTCAGGCACAGTTTGGTTTTGCGCCGCTGGCAATGGTTTTGCCCAGCGCCCTGACCAATGGAGGCGAAGACATTGAATTGCGCGATGCCGGCAGGCAATGTGCAGGATTATGTGGATTACAAACCTGCTGCCCCCTGGCCTGTCGATGCAGACGGATTGGGCGCTTCTATGGTACTCTGCGATCCGAATACCGATAACAGTGTGGGCGGCGCCTGGCAGGCAGCCAATACGCCTACTACTGTCGTAATCGGCGGTATCGCAGTTTTTGCAAATCCGGGACAGGACGCCGACTGTGGCGCTGGAAATACCCTGGTGGCAGCGACGACAACGTGGTTGTAACCGCCGGCGAAGTCACTACACTCGACGTTTTAGCCAATGACTTTACACTGAATCAGGTAGTGTCTCTTACAATTCTGGGTACGCCCACGCAGGGAAGCGCTACCGTGAACCCGGATTTTACTATCGATTATATTTCCTTTGCCAATTCATGTGGCGATGATGAATTCACCTATGTCGTCTGTGACGCCGATATCTGTGATACCGCTACTGTGTTTATTGACCTGCGTTGTTATCCGGTGTATACGATTGCACAGGTAACGGGCGAAACGGCCACCGGCGCCGCTGATTCAATAGGCGTCAACTGTGAACTGGAAGGCATTGTGTACGGCGTCAATATCCGCCCCATTAATGGTGGCGTATCTTCCCTGTTGTTTACACTCATCGATGCGAGTGGAAATGGCATCGCCGTTTCCAGGCTAAGTGGAGATTTAGGGTATACAGTGCAGGAAAAAGATCGCATCAAAGTGCGGGGTAGGATCGGACAGTTCAACGGCCTCACGGAAATACAACCCGATTTTATTACGCTGGTATCTACGGATAATGCGCTTTTGTCGCCTTTGCCCGTTACTAATCTCGGCGAAGAAACGGATTCCAAACTCATTAAAATCAACAACCTGCACTTTGTGGACGCTGCGACAGATTGGACTACCGGCGTAGGCGCAAGCGGCTTCAACGTACGCGCCGTATCTGATGATCACCCAAATGATACCATTCAAATAAGGATCGACCGCGATGTGGAGACCTACAATGCCGCAGTTCCGGCACAACCGTTCAATCTGACCGGCCTGGGCGGGCAATTCGACGCTTCTTCGCCTTTTGATGCAGGTTACCAGATATTGCCGCGCTACAATGCCGATATCAGCACCCTGAACAGTGCAAAGGAGGCCGATTTTAGCCAAAACGTGGTTTTATCTCCCAATCCGGTGGTCGATCTGCTCGATATCCGTACCAACATGTCTTTTGACCGCATCGTGCTGATGGGCAGCAACGGTCAAAGGCTTCAAATGTTCGAGCGGCCCGACCTGAGCGTGCAGGTAGAAATGCGCCAACAACCAGCCGGCGTGTATTTTCTGCAGTTCCAGAAAAACGGTGCTGTGTGGACTGCGAAGTTTGTGAAACAGTAGGAGGAGAAAGTGGTTGTGTCAAAAGTCGTATTCTACTTAAGCTGTGGTTATAGTGTAAATTTTAATTTCGCGTTACCTCCAACTTCCCGAAAGTTTTAAACTTTCGGGAAGTTTCGAACCAAAAAACCAAGTTAATTTGGCGTCTTATTCCACTTCGCCCCTTGACACCTCTGCTTAAAACCATAACAACGCGGTGCTACCAACGAGTCCTTTACTATTCGATGAATAAGACCCATCTTTTCCACATATTGCTGTTACTTACCCTTATCGCACCTTATGATACGCAGGCCCAACACCTGCGTCGCCGTACCCGCTTACCCGATAACCTGAAAGAAGTGTCCGGTATAACGCGCCTGCCCAATGGCGATCTCTGGATGCTGAACGACGGCGGGAATGCGCCTCAACTTTTTCGGTTTGATCCGGAGCAAGGTTCCATAGCAGAAACCTTGACGCTGCCCGCCCCCAACCGCGACTGGGAAGACCTCCAGTTCTGATCCCGCAGGCAACCTGTACATCGGCGATTTTGGTAACAACCTCAATCACCGCCGCGATCTGTGTATTTTTAGGTACCAGCCTGCAACAGGCGCTTTTGACAGCATTTTGTTTTCGTACCCCGACCAACATGATTTTCCGCCTAAAAATGAAAAGGACTGGAATTTCGATTGCGAGGCGATGGTATTTTTTGGAGACAGCCTTCATTTGTTCTCGAAAAACAGGTTCAAAAGCAATTTTGTCACCAAACATTATGTCATACTGGCGCGCCCCGGGCGTTATGTTGCCGAACTGCGCGACAGCATCCGGCTGAACAAACGGGTGGTTACCGGCGCAGCGCTTAGCCCGGACGGCAAAACCCTTGCACTCACGGCTTATATGCTCGGGTTCAAGTGGGGCTTCCTGCCTTTTACAAAAGCGAGCACCTTTTACGTCAGCGCATTTTCCAAAACCAACTTTTTTTCCGGTAAAATAAAAAGAGTCCGTCTGCCCAAGTTCCTGATTGCCAGGCAATTCGAGTCGGTTGTAGCCTGGGATAAAGACTGCTGGCTGGCTGCCAACGAAGGTATCGGCCCGCAGCGAGCTGCATTATGGCGCATCAAAAAATAGGGTTGAAGTGTGGCACACCTTAATAGACTACCGGTCTTCCATTTCTTCCCAGTGCATTTGGCCTGTTTTTCCTTTTAGCCTGACCACGAGTTTTTTCAAGTGGTTTTGCATACTTGCCGGGTCTTCCACCCAAAAAGACAATTGCCAGTCCCAGATTTGGGAAATGTCGGCAGGATCGGTATAGTTCCGAATACAGTTTTTCAGTTGTTTGTACATGTAAACGCGGTTCCGAAGTGTCGATTCCGTCGAAGCCACGGCACGCAACATCATCCTGTTGCCGTTGGTCTCCAATGAAATCCGGTTTTCCGTAGCGATAGAATCCAGAAACGTTACGCCTTCCAATAATTTGCTGATGAATTGATCCCGGTGCGGGTAGCAGGGATCGCAATCGGGAACGGCTGGCGAAAAATCGTTGTGGTAACGCTCCACAAAAGGCATGTACGCGGCGACTTTACGTTTGTCCAGCGCATGTGAAATCAGTTTCAGTTCTTCCAGCGTATCAAAATTGCAGGGATCGTATGAGAAAACATCCATTTTATTTAAAATACTATCTGTCAATACTTTATACAGTTTGAAGTAGTCGAACAAATTGCATTCGAGGTAGAGGAATTCTAGTTTTTCAGTGAAATACTGTCTGCTGTGTCGGGAAAATCACTCAGGAAATTATAGGAGATATCCAGTGCGCGCAGGGATTCGGGTATGGCGGGAATTTCCGAAAGGTAGTTGCGGGAAAGCGACACAGATTTCAATTCCTTAAATTCCCGCAGCGGCAACAGATTATTCTTGTTATCCAGTTCGCAACCTTCAATAGTAAGCCACCCAAGGGAAGGGTAGGCCCTGTTCAGTTCGTTCAACAGGTTTTCGCAATGGTGGTTGAAATTACCAATGCGTACAAAACGCAATTCGCGCAATTCTTCCATCAGTTCGACTTCCAGGTGACAGGAATCCAATGTAGCAAAGTCCGTATCGGAAAAAATGAGCGAAACGATGTCATTTTGAATTTCTTGTACAAAGGATCGTGTTTGTCCTGCTCGGAGCGTTTTTTGACCTGGTCATTAATACGCTGCAAAGTGATATTCGGGCATTTTACAAAACTGAGATCGAACAGATGGTGAAAACCGCTCAGTTCTACCGGCAATTCAGACCAGTCGGCGCCCCGGATTTGCAGGTTTTTTATTACCCTGTGGTAGTTCGGCCAAAGCGCCGGCGCACCTGTGGGTACATTTTCACCCAGAAACATTTTCAACGTATCGATAATGCGCCGGTCACCATCCGGGGTGTTGTTCCCTGCAATGACCACATGTTCCAGGGCGCCTTTGCGCAGGGTTTTCTGTTGTCCGGCGATTTCATGGTAATGAAAAAAACGCGGCCCCTGCTGTTGTGCTGCCACTTGTGTCAGGCACGCTATCAGCAACAAAATGACCGGGCAGATGTGGGATATTTTGATCGTCATGGTAGATATTTGAGTAAAAAGCAAAATGCAAAAGGCAAGGGGCAAAAGGCAACTGTAACTCATTGACTAACATTGTATTTTGCCTTTTGCAATTTGCCTTTTTACTTAGGATTGAAATTCCAGTTTGTGTAAGGATATATCAGGTCGGTATTCAGTTCGTAGTAGAATTTTGGCTTTTCGTAATATTTCGGCTGACTTTCCCAGGGAAAAAGGGGCGTGCTGACTCCGCCGATTTTGAGGAATATCTTACGCACGACACTGTACGGCAGGTGGGAATAGCCCTGGTGTGCAAAACGCTGCATATCGCGGCCCCACTTCATATCGTCTTTGCCCAGCAGAAACCCGACGCCGCCGAAACCGGTTTCTACCCGACCCCGAATGCCATAATATCCATGAAAACTGTTTTCAAGTCCCAGCACATCGTACATGCCCATGCGAACCTGGTTGGAGCCCAGTCGTTTATGTGTTCTCCGGTCGGTTATCATGCGCAGCGATGCGCCGATTTCTACTTTTTGCAGGTTTTCCGGCCGGTAGTCAAACACCTCGTTCGCATTGCGGCTGCGTTTTTCCAGGGGTCGGAAATAAGCAGTCATAAAGGCTGAATTGGTTTCGCCGTGGTCGTGGTTGGTCAAAATCCGCGCATAAACTTGGGAATAAACACATCGTTACCCCAGTTGATATTGAATCCCCAGCGGTCGTCAAGTCCGGCTACATTGAAGGTAACATAACCCACGGTATTGCTTAATTTGCGATAATAGTAGGAGTGATAACGGGAAGTAAAGTCGTATCGAAGGCGCAGGCGGCTGCGTTTCCGAAAGTTGGAAGTCAGTTCGCCGCTTTCCGCATCGGCAACGCGCCAACTGCGGTACAAACCCCAATCGGCAGAAATCCCCACATTCGTCAGGTATGTCCACGAAAGATTGCGAAACCGGATATCCTCGCTGCCTTTGTAAAAACGGGTGCCGTACAACCTGAAATCTTTGCTGGTTTGCAATTTCAGGTGAATATTTCCGCGAAATTTATTGCGCCGCAGTTGCGTGCGTAGATCTTCCGGCGGTCGCGCAAAATGATTGTAGGCACACGAAAAACACACATCCGTCTCTGTGAAAAAATACAACTGGGAATTTTGGTTGCTGAATTGCATCCCGACACCAATACGGCCTGACAACCACACGGAACTGCGGTAGTCCCACTGGGGGAAGTCGCCTCTGCGCTGTGCATACGATGGCAGGGCCACAAACAAACATATTAGGAATACACCAATGCTACGGTTTAGCATAATTATCATTTTTCTTTGGAGGATAAGGCTTAAGTAGTTATCGGTTATCAGTGTTCATAATCAAGCGTTTACAAAGAATTTAGCCAAAACTAATTTTGCACACCTACTTACAACTGTGAATGCCTCCACATGGAAAAACGTGAGCAGGAAAAACTGTTTTTTTACCGGGCCTGGTTTTTTCGTCCATTTGCTGAATGGATTTTTACTTTTGTGCCTGGATTTTTAGATTAAAAGGAACACGGATTGAACGGATTGGACACGGATTGAAAGGATTTTTTTAAATCCGTGTCCCTTTTAATCTAAAAATCCGTGTTCCATCCTCCTTACATCGAAAATCAATATCATCTATATGACACTCAATTTTAAAGACAAAAAAGCCCTGATTCGCGTCGATTTTAACGTCCCATTGGATAAGGAATACAACATCACGGACGACACGCGCATACGGGAAGCGCTTCCCACCATACAGCACATTCTGGCACAGGGCGGGTCGGTTATCCTGATGTCGCACCTGGGCAGACCCCTGGAAAAACTCAACGCCGACGGCAGCATCAACAAGGTGAAATTCACCTTGCAGCACCTGGTGAAACACCTCAAAAAGAAACTCAAAACGAAGGTGCATTTTGCCGACGACTGCGTCGGGAAATCAGCGGTAAAAAAATCTGCCGCGCTCCTGCCTGGCGAAGTGCTGCTGCTGGAAAACACCCGTTTTTATCCCGAAGAAGAAAAAGGAGACGCTGAATTTGCCAAAAAACTGGCTGCACTGGGCGATATTTATGTCAATGACGCTTTTGGCACCGCCCACCGCGCACACGCCAGCACGACGGTAGTAGCGCAGTATTTTGACAAAAACCACAAAACGTTCGGCTTCCTGATGGAGCGCGAAATTGAGAATGCCACCCGCGCCATGCACAATCCGGCCCGACCGGTTACCTGTGTCACCGGCGGCTCCAAGGTGAGTGATAAAATCATGCTGCTCGAAAAATTCCTCGATTACGCGGACAATATCCTGATTGGCGGCGCGATGGCCTACACATTTTTCCTGGCGAAAAAGGGCGCTGTCGGCAATTCGCTGGTAGAAGCGGATAAATTGGCCACTGCCCGGGAGTTTCTGAAAAAAGCCAAAACGGCAGGTGTAAAAGTACTGCTGCCCAAGGATTCCATCTGTGCCGATAAATTTGCGGCAGACGCCGCCACACAAATTGCGCCCAGCAACCAGATTCCCGACGGCTGGATGGGGCTCGACATCGGCCCGGCTGCTGCGCGGCAATTCGCCGGCGTCATCCGCAAGAGTATGACCATCATCTGGAATGGTCCAATGGGTGTTTTTGAAATGCCCGCTTTTGCCGAAGGCACCAAAATTGTAGCCAAAGCCTGTGCTGCCGCTACCAAAAAAGGCGCTTTCACCATGGTCGGCGGCGGAGATTCCGTAGCCGCTGTCAACCAGCTAAATTAGCCAAAAAAGTCAGTTTCGTCAGCACTGGCGGTGGCGCCATGCTGGAGTTTCTGGAAGGAAAAGAACTGCCGGGGATTAAAGCAATCAAAGAATGAGGCATGAGGGATGCCGAGCGGGATGTCCGACATAACGCTCGGCATCCCTCATCCTCATTCCTCATTCCTCATAATTTGACCACCACCGTTCCCATCCAATACCTCCCCGCCTGTGGGAAAAAACCTGCCTGGTGGTACACATCATTCCCTTCCGCGCGGGTGTAGGGATCATCCGACACAGGATTGTAACCGGCAGAAACGTAGCGGTACGTCCAGCCATTGGCGACATATTTTTTGTTGAACAGGTTATTGACGGACAGGATCAGGCTGATACGGTCGCCGACGACATTTTTCAGGTCGTAGTTGAGTCTCAAATCGGAAAAGAAATATTTGGGCAGAATCGTGTTTTCATTGGACGTATTGTCAAGGAATTGTTTGCCCACGTATTTACCTGAAAGAGAGACAGATAAATCGTGCCGGGTTTGTTGAAGAACGGCCCAGGAGGCTTCCAGCCGGGCCGTGGCGTCGGGCGAAAAAGCAAGGTTTGTATTGCGGTATTCGATCCGCTCCTGCGTGCTTTCATCCCAGTTATCGCGGTATTCGATAAAGTTTTTCACCTTGTTGCGACTGAATGCGGCGTTGCCGTTCAAAGCGAAGAAACGTCCGATCTGGAGCGACGCTTCCAATTCCAGCCCTGCCCGGTAACTTTCCGGCACATTGGTTCGGATGTAAGCGCCGACGTCGTTCAGGCGGCCATCCAATACCAGTTGATCGCGGTATCCCATGAAATACAGGTTGGTGGAAACGCTCCAGTATTTGCCTGTTCCACGCAGACTTGCTTCCAGGTCAAGCATCCTTTCAGCGCGCGGCCTGCTATTGGGCGAGGACTGGGTATAATCGTCGCGATTGGGTTCGCGGTGGGCTATTCCTGCAAATCCGGCAAGTATCCATTTATTTGAAAATGAATAGGTTGCGCCAATTTTTGGATTAAAAAACAAGAGATCGGCATTTTGGGATACATTTTCCAAATCGTTGTTAAATCCCAGAAATTGGTAAGCGACCCGCCGCATTTGCAGGTCAATAAAAGTATTCAGGCGAACGGTCGGCCTGCTTTCCCATTTCAGAAAAACATTGGCATCGCTTTTTGTTGCGTTGTTGTCATAATATACAAAGTCTTTGGGCGCCGCCGGAGCATTTTGCGCCCAGATCAATTCGCCAAAGTGCCTGCCCTCGTATTGACTGATCGCGCCGCCGAGCAAAAAGACCGGCTTCCAGGCAGACTTCAGTTCCCATTGCAACGCAAAAGTGCCGCCATAAAAATGATTGTCGAGCCAGCGGCGGCGCACCAGATCCGACACTTCAATGCTGCTGTCGCCCGAAAGCGCCCAACCTGAAAGACCGTAGTCATCTGCCGATTCGGCGGCTTTATATTGCTCATAAAAACCGAACCCCCGGGTGTAGTGGCCGTTCAGTTGCAGGCTCCAGGCGTTTTTGAACTCGTATTTGTAATGCGCCAGAAAATGCCTTTGGGTATAATCGTCGACCTCATCGGGATAAGGGTCGCCGGCTCGTTCGGTTCCTGCCGGATTATAGGTGCGCAACGTATCCAGGTACTGTGCCGGAAGACCGTACCAGGCCTGGTAAGTGCGTTCGTGTCCCGACAGGATATGTGCCTGGAACGACTGCTTATCATCAATATACGCACCGGTCAGGTGAAATGAATTCAGATCGGAATTCGCCCGGTCGATATATCCGTCCGATTGAATAGTGGAAATCCGGCCTGTAAACGCCATTTTCCCGCCGATCAGCCCCGTGCCGAGGTAGGCCGAGTGTTTGCGGGTGGCAAAAGAGCCGAAGGTATTGCTCACTATTGCAAAGGGATCGGGAACTACTTTAGATAGGTCAATATTCACAGTGGCGCCGAATGCACCTGCGCCGTTGGAACTGGTACCCACGCCGCGCTGCACCTGAATCTCCGCCGCTGAAGCCGCTATATCGGGCATATTTACCCAAAAAACACCCTGGCTTTCCGCATCGTTAAATGGAACGCCATTGATGGTGACGTTTACCCGCGTCGGGTCGCTGCCCCGGATACGCAGACCTGTGTAACCCACACCTGCACCTGCGTCCGAGTTTTCCACCAGGGAGGGAACGCTGCTTAACAACATCGGTATGTCCTGTGCCTGGTAGGATTGCCCGATCTTTTCCGCAGAAAAATTGCTGTGTGGCGCCGGATGATTGTCACTGGCGCGTGTCGACTGGATCACCACCGTTTTCAAAGCAATGGTATCCGGCAGGATTTGTTGGGAATAAAGAGAAAAAGAAAGATGCAAGGCTGCAAAAAGTATGCAGGATCGCTGGAAGGAAAAACGAAAAATCTGGTTGTAAACCATTGAAAAAGAATATGTTGAGTGAAACATCCACCTTCCGAAGGGGCTTCGGAAGGTGTAGTGATGCCACTACCCGCTTCATTCCTTACCCGGAATTACCCGGACAAGTTCGATGGGTGTAATCTCAGCCGGATCGTTCCGGCACCCCAATGAGTTAAGGCCGCAAAGGTGCGGAAAATTTTCGGACTTCTGCTATAGCAGTTGCTAAGCGGCTTGCATGTTCTCCCTGAAGCAGCAAATGTGGCAACCGTCCGTTCCAGCAGCAATTCCTGATACAACTCAAACAACTGCCAGCGTTCCTCCGGGTGTTCGCGCAAGGGGTCGGGTTGCCAGGGGAAATCCGGGCTGCAAAGCAGGTAAAACGTATTTTCAGCCTGTTCCCATTCCGAGACGGGCAGGATGGAAGGCGTTTTAAAAACATATTTTTCCCAAATCCGGACGACCGTCCAGTCGGTATCGCAAACCAGCGCTGGCAGGGTAGGGCGTGCGCTTTGCAAATCGGATAATACTTTTTCCAGGTGCCAGTTTTCCCAGATTTGTTGCCCCCGGTAAATCGTCTTTAAATCTTCCTGTACATAGGACCTACCCAGATGCGCCACATAATAACGCGCGAATTCGGGCGTCCAGCGCAGTTGAAGCGCCGCTGCCAGATCGCTTGCCAGCAAGGTTTTTCCGGAAGATTCAGGCCCGGTCACAACGATTTTAAAGATGTCTTGTTCCAATTGTTTTTGCTAAAAGGGTACCTTTACCAAAGATTGCCGGTGCCTGTTCAAATTGACCTCCTTCATCATGCATAATATAGAACCATATTTTCGCTGGCGCGACCTGTACACCGCTGAGGAGGATAAAAACTCCCTTTCTTCGGCAGGCATTACAATGAATTCCAATACACGCACAAACTCTATAATTTCTATATACATCCGCAGTGGGACGCTTTCGGGTCCTCTACGTTATACGGGAAAATCCTGTTTGCCGATTATATCGAAGGCTACGCGCTGATCGAACTGATCGGTGAATGGAACGACACGCTGCACAATGACGTCATGTTCCTCAAACACCGTGTCATTGATCCGCTCTACGACAAAGGCATCACAAAATTCGCGATTTTCTGCGATAACGTGCTCAATTTTCACGCTTCGCCCGACGACGATTATTACGCCGAATGGGCGGAAGAAGTACACGAAGAAGGCGGCTGGGTAGCGATTATCAATACCCGTCAGCACGTGGAAGAGGAAATGCACGACGCCCGGCTGCAACATTACGTGCATTTCGGGGAAGATTACAATGATATTCTCTGGCAGGCGCACAAACCGCCCATCGTGTTTCATATCCTGGACGCGCTGGTGACGGGGAGGGTGAGGAGGGTGGAGGGGTGATAGAAGTGAGAGGTGAGAGGGTGAGAGGTGAGAGGCGTCCGTTTGGCCACTGATGGGTTTAGAGGGTTTTTCAGGCCTGTAATTGTGAGTAGTGAGTGGCATTCCGTTAGAAGAATTGTTGAGTTCTTTCTCTAATGGAATGCCACTCACCACTCACTACTCACTACTCACAATTACAGGCCTGAAAAAACCCTACTAAACCCATCGAGTGGCCAAACGGGACGTCTCTCACCTCTCACCTCTCACCTCTCACCTCTAAATCCTAACTCCCAGCGTCACATAAATTCCCCTTCCATCCGAAGGAATAATGCCCGGCCCCGGATAACTCTCCGCCCGGCGAGTGAAATACCTGGCATCCAGCAGGTTGTTGCAACTGCCTTCGAGGCGTAACAGGCGCCACTGGTAAGAGGCGGAAATATCCACTACAAGATAGGCGGGAATTCGACCCTCTACGGCTGTGGAAGAGCGTTCGGCGTTGGTGGCGTCCGAATAATGCGTTGCGATATATCCAGCCTGAAAGGCCGCACGCCAGGGGCCGCTATGCAGCGAAGTGCCGCTTCTCAGCATCAGTGGTGGCGCCATTTCAACTTTTTTATTGCGCACCGAAGTGTCGTCCGTATTGACATACCGGGCATCTACGAAGGCCGCATTGACAAACCAGGTCCAGCGGGTAGCGGCCTGTTTATGGCCGAACAGCCGTAGTATATCCACCTCCCCAAATGCTTCCAGGCCGATGTTGCGGGCGTCGGAAATATTGCTGCGGAAGCGGTAGTCATTGTACAGCGGCGGCTGGTCGGCCCGCAGCACCTGACCGATACGACCGTTGTAGGCTACATAAAAAGCCGTCAGTTCCCAACTGAAAAAGCCCGCTTTTTGTCCGCGCACACCCAGATCAGCCGTAAATCCACGTTCGTCGCGGATATTGCTGTCGACCACAAAATTGGGATTGGCAATGCGCAGGTCGGTAAAGTTGATGGCCCGGTAGTTTTGGGAGACATTGGCGTAACATTCCAGAGATGCCCGGGGTTTGAAACTGGCGCCCAGCCCCCCAATCAAAAAACTGCGGTTGCGCGACTGTGCATCCTCCAATTTATCCTGCACAATGACATTCCCGGCGGCATCCAGCACACGGCGGGTGTAATAACCTTCCGATCCGGTGCTGATGTGTTCAAGCCGAAGTCCGGGCGTAAGGCTCCATTTGGGCGAAAAATTGATCACATGTTCTGCAAAAAGCGCCTGGTTCCGGTTCGGAAAATCATAATCCGAGTTTTCCAGTTCGTCGGGGTGCAGGAAATAAAAATCAGGCCCGCTGCTGCTGTTGGAGTCGCCTTGTCGGGCTGTAGAATGGCCGTAATAAAGCCGGTAACCAAACAGCAATGTTTGCGGTAGCCCCCGCCAGTTGTATTGGTGCAGCAAACGCGCTTCCTGTCCCACATTGCGAAACTGTCCGTCGATGAGGGTTCTGTTCCCGCCAAAATCTGCCACATTAATACGCTCCAGGTTACCTACGGACAGGCGTTGGGCGATCAGCCCGAAATTGCGGATGTTCAGGCGGGTACGCGTTGAAAAAGTGTAGTTCATCGACAAGGCCACGAGGTTCCAGTCCACCTGAAACCAGTTTCGGTTGCGCACCGATTGCCGGGCATCGTCCTGAAAAAGTTTATCCGTTAATCCGCCGGGTTGTTTTGCCAGATAATCCATCCGCGTCAGGTCGAGTTGCAGCGCGAGCCGTTCGGAAGGTTTATATTCAACAGAAGCGTAGCCGCAGCGATAGTCAAACTGGCTGTTGGGGCGCCACCCGTCGCCGGTTTTGTACTGGAAATAGGCGTAGTAGTTCAGTTTGCCTTTGGCGACTGTGCCGCCGATGCTGTTGAAGGAGCCGAAAAAAACCCAGGAACCGAGCGTCTGTCGGCTGGTCAATTCAATTTTCTTGTCCTGCGGCCCTCGTTTGAAACGAAAATTGAGCAAACCTCCGAACTGCGTGCCGTATTGCAGGGATGCTGCGCCGCGCACGATTTCTATACGATCCAGGGCTTCTGCAGGCGGTGTGTAATAACTTTCGGGATACCCCAGGGCATCTGCACTGATGTCGTAACCATTCTGGCGGGTATTAAAATTGGCGGTCCGGTTGGGACTGAGTCCGCGCCCGCCGATGCCGAGTTGCAGTCCGGCGCCGTCGCTTTCCCAGATATTCAAACCAGTCACCCGGCCATAAATCTGCCTGGGATTATTGGTGGAAACATTGGCAGTGAGATTTGCCAGGGACACTACTTCCGTTTTTTTGCCTGAATAAATGCCGAAATTTTCCACGCCCCGCAGGTTTGTATTGGTAAAATTATTGGCTTTGTCCTGCACGGTGATTTCGCGCAGTTGCTGCGGCGCCAGGGTATCCTGCACTGTTTGGGCCGGCAGGTTTTGCCCTGATCCTGCTACCATAAGGATCGAAAGAACTGATAAACAGGCTGATTTTTGCCTTTTTGCCATTTGACAGATTGCCTTTTGCCATTTTACTTGTCGCTCCATATCCATGTTTTTCTTTTCCAGCTGTCTTCTGTTTTGCTCAAATCTATCGTCGGATCAAACAGGAGCCGGCTGGGGCGGGCATTCAGGGTCACGTATACTTCTGCCCGGACAGAAGGATTTTGTAAACCTTGCCGCTCGTAATGTTTTTTCAAAAAATGCGCGTATTGGAGGATCATATCCGGCTGCATCGCCATTTGTTTTTCCTGGTGCGGATTTAAAAATTCGCCATTTAATACTTCGCCTTCCCGCCCTGTTTTTTCATCTTTTACAAAAAAAGTAGCAGTTCCGGCTTTTTCCATCAGCATCACGCGCCAGCAAAAGCGATATCCTTCTTCTGTCCAGAAAATATTACCGGGATACAACAGATAGCGCCAAGGAAACAGCAGTTGAAAGGTGAAATGCAGCGCCAGCGCGGCAAAGATAAGGCGATGGGTAGCGGTTTGAACCGGCATTTTTGCATCAGGACGTGGCCCTGCAACCAGTCCAGGCGAGTGAATACTTTTCTCCAAACGGTTCCACAAGCGCGTATGCCATTCTTCGGAAAAGAAGATCAGGGTTGCGCCGATCATCACCAAAGGGAAAACCCCGATCTGAAACATTAGCCCGGTGAGTGTGTGAAAAAAAATGACGGTTGCGTAAGCCCAAAGCCGTGTGCGTTGCCAGGACAACCAAAAAACGATCGTTACATCGTACAACATACCAAACCAACTAAACAGGTAAGGCAACCATGCTTCCTGAAAAAAACGGCCGATCAAGGGTAGTTGGTCGTTGGCCGGGATCCAGATTTTCAGCGGCAAAGCCAGTACCAGCCAGTCGTAGTTGATTTTCCAGATACCTGCATAAAAGTAGACGATGCCTAACTGCACCTGAAAAATCAGGATGCTCCAACGCGGCGTTTGCAGGCTTCGCAGCGCCGGGTTTCGCCAGGCATCCAGCGAAAAAGCCCGGTTTGCCGGCGCCATGATTAACAGCCCGGTTGCAATACTGACAAAGTAATAGTGATTCAGGTAATAGGTAAGATCGACGAGTTCGGTGTAAGTGAAAAGCAAAAACTGAAGCGCCGCCGCAATGCGGTAACGATAACCTACAATTACACACAAAGAACTGATTGCCAGCAAAATATGAACAGCGTACATGCCGGTGGGCGGCAATTCGGACACCCATTCAAAGCCGTAATATTTAAAATGAAACTTGGGGTAAATGTAGTGATCGTCTACCCAGCCCAGCGCCATAAACCGAAGGGTGCTGAATAAGAGCATGGCGCCCAATACAACCCGTAACGTTACCAATGGAGTAATACCTACAGGCTCGTCGAGCCATTGGCGTGAAAACAGTGTTTGTATTTTTTTCATGCTTGTTAATCGCCGTCGCCGCTGCTGAAAGTAATGGCAATGCCCAGCAAAGAAGACAGGTCGCTTTTGAAATAGCGCGTCATTTTCTGAAATTCGGTGTACAAGGCCTCCAACTGCGGGTTAGCGTTTGAGATTTGAACAGACAACACAGGCGTATCGGATACAGCCGCCAGCGCTGTGCGAAGCGCTGCCAGTTGGGTTTCCGTGCTGATAATCAGTGCCGGACCGCCTTCCACTTTTTCCAGGTATTCCCGGAAACCGACGCCGTCCTGGCCACTTTTGCTGCGCCCGTACCAGATATTTTCGATGGCTGTCAGGTGCAGGAGCAGGCATTCCAGCGACTTGCCGCTGTAATATGCTTCCACCAATTGTGGTTCGGCTTGTATCTGGCCCGGGCGTTTACCGAGTGGCAAACCCAGTTTGAAGTTTTTAGCAGATTCAAAACTGCGCACGAACTCGTTGTAGCATTGCGAAGTACTGCTGCCTGCATCTGTTCCTTTGTTGCCGATAAATTCCGTGTAATAGGCTCCATTCCAGGCATTTACCACCGTTTCGACACGATCCGCCAGGTTTTCGGAAAGCGCAGTCAGGTAAGCCTTGTGGTGTGGATTGTTTAAAAATGCAGTTACAATATCTTCACTGGTAGCGCCTGAGCCAAAAATCAGGTACTCGATCGCCGGGAAGCCACGCGCATCCCGGTTGAAATCGGACGTATTCCAGACGCCGGAAGCGAGATTGGCTTCTATTTTAACAACGCTTGCCGGAAAAGTACCGATTTCCTCGATCAGGCCTTTTTGCAAACCTGCCTCTCCCGACGGTCCAAAATTGTAAGCATTAGCAAACTGCCACTGGAAGTATGCCTCCTGCCAGGCGCCCTGTAAGGCATTCAGATTTTCTACGGAAGGCATTGTATTGAAGGTTAAAACGGCAGTGTGAAACAGCAGTGTTTTGCTTTGCAGATCATTATAAGCGGGCCGGATCAGGTTATCCGCAAAGTTCTGCAACAGGGCGCCGCGATCAAAAGTATCGGTCGGGCCGTTTTTATTGGTATCGCAGGAAGCGAATAAGAGCAGAAATGCCGGTAGGAGAAATTGGAATGGACGCATTTTTTTTTCGTGTTTCGTGTGTGGTGTTTCGTGTTTGGGGTGCTTTGCCTTTGGCGGTGCTTTTGTTTATTGTGTTTCGAGAATGGTGTATGGGGCGCTTCAGGTACAGCAATTTTTAATGTAAGATAATTGTGTAAAATCGGACGTTAAGGGCTGGGTGATCAAGGGGCAGCGCCCCGGTAATATTTGTAGCATTTTCAGTTAACCCAGGAATGGAGGGGCAGCGCCCCGATAATATTACCGGGGCGCTGCCCCTCCAACCATATTCATCGCTTCATTCTACAAATATCATCGGGGCGCTGCCCCTTTTGTTAGCCGGTTCCGGATGCTGTGCCTCTCGTAAATGTCTTACATTAGAAAACGTTGCTTCAGGGGTCGGGGGCGGCCCAAAAGCGAAGCACCCCGAAACACTAAACACCATACACCAAACACTACCTCCCCTGTTCAGCCACCCAGTTCTTTTTAAAATCTTCAATTTCCTGATCGCTGAACTGGTAGCGTGTTTTCAATTTCTGAATCACCTGCGTCAGTTTGGGAAGTTCATTCAGCGGGTCAGTAATGAACTTATATGACGTCGGTGTGGCGTTATAAGGCGCATTCAGCAAGGTTAAAACCTCGTCAATTTCAGCATCCGTAATCGTTCTATATGCTTGAGGGATCGTGCGCCAGCCGTGTACAAAACCGACACATTCGCCGTAGGCATGTAAAGAGGCTGCTTTGTCGCTATCCGATGGGTTGGTGGCACTCATTTTGGAAATAACGCTGTGGCAATAATTAATCACGGTAGCAAAGTTTACTTTTTCCCAGTTCAGGCGCAATGCAGACAACGCTTCATCGCGCTCCGTGTTGTAATCATTGCCTGCTTTTATGGCAGCCTGCGCTGTGATGAAGTTCGTTTTGATCTGCGAATACAAACCTTTTCCGTCATTTTTATCGCGGCGAGCGGCGTAATTGGCTAAGTATTTATCGGGATTGGCGGCGTTGGCAGTGGTCGGCGTATTGGGAAAATCAGGATGCGCACCGAAAATGGCAAGTATTTGATCGGCTTTTTCATTGGTGACATCACTTTGCATCAGCGTAACAGCGTGGTGGTACATGGCAGCACCGAACAGGCCTTTTTCAACCAATTGTTCAAATTCCAGGCCGTTTTCATCAAACAAATAACCGCCAAAAGCGCCGCCCTGGCCGGTTGGAACACCTGGCGTATACACCGTTCCGCTGGCTTTTGCAAGTTCGTCGAACCAGTTGCCGGCGCCATCCAGGCGACCGTCATAATAACTCGTCGTCAGGGATTTCAGGCTGGGCGTTCCGGCATTGTAAAGTTGGGAAAGGGTAGCGTAATCCAGCGCAACGCCGGTAGTTCGGCCCTTTTTGATTTCCGTAACCAACGCATCGAGTTGAGCGCGAACACCGTATTGCAGGGTCGTATTCACCTGCCAGGCTGCTGCGTCATACTGGGCTGGAATGTTCAGCGGATCTTTTTCCTTTTTACAGGAAGTTGCAAGAATAAGTATCAAAAAGAGAGGGAAAAGGGAAGATTTGATGTATTTCATCGAGTAAAAGTGTTTTTATGTTTATGTAGACAAATTCTAAACGGGGCAAATGTACACGCGGATTTGAAACTTTTGTATCCTTATCTGGAATGATTCAAGATAATATGAAATTTTTATGACAAACATTAAAAAAAGCCCCGGAAAAATATCGAAGTTTGTCCCTCGTTTAATGAACGGCGCGTGTAACCACAGTATGGTTATTCCTGCCATTTTTTAACGAATTTCCCGCCGTAGTCTCGTTTTCATAACCAATCGTTAATCGTTTCGACCCGTGCAAGAAACGTGCTGTAAAGCCGTTTACCGGCCCGAACAAACCAGACTCCCATTTCCATGACTTTGAAAATGTACCATTTGCGGCCATTCCTTTTTACACTTTCTCTTTTGCTCTTTTTCCCCTTGTTATCGTATTCCCAGGCTGTTGAAGATTGCAACAATGGTATTGACGACGATGGCGACGGCCTGATCGACTGCTATGACCAGGATTGCACCTGTACCGGCCAGTGCGACGATTTTTATTATACGACCTGCAATGCCGACTGTTATTACATTCCGCCCTGCGGACAGATTTCATTGGGTATTCAGTGGGTAGGGCAGGCCGAAACCGGCACTTATTCCACCTTGGTAGCCGGCGATATGGACAATGACGGCATTCCCGATATTGTAACTTACCGGGTTGAAAACAACAATATTTTCATCATTGACGGCGCGACTGGTGCGACAAAGGTGGAAATCATTTGCCCCTCCACCATTGCCGGCGGTACTGCTCCGGCCATCGCTGATCTTGACCACGATGGTTTTGGCGAATTAGTCATTGTCGCCAACGACTTGCGCCTGCGTTGCTACGAACACGACGGCACCTTGAAATACACCAGTTCCTCTATTGTCGGGTATTTCCCACGTTATGCTTATGCTGTGCCCAATATTGCCGATTTTGACCACGACGGATGGGCCGAAATTAATATTGGCAACCAGGTTTTTAACGGTCAAACGGGCGCCTTGCTGGCTTCCGGCGGGCCTGCTCTTTCCGCCGGAGAACACCCTGCGCGCATCGGCAACGGCTTTTCTTTTTGCTCGCCCGTGGCCATGGATGTGCTGCCGGATAGTTTCTGCCCGGATTGCGACGGCCTCGAAATTGTGGCGGGCAACCAGGTGATGTCTGTCAATCTGATCACCGGCGCTGTCGCGGTGGTTGTTTCGGCGCCGCCGCCTTTTACGGACGGATATACGAGTATTGCAGATTTTGACGGCGACGGCGACCTCGATGCGATTGTGCAGGGGCGCAGGGGCAGCCAGAATACGGTGTATTGCTGGGACATTCAGACGCCCACGATTCTGCGACAGTTTGCATTGCCGAACAACTGGTTTGATGGCGCATCCCGTGTCAATATTGCCGATTTGAACGGCGACGGACAACTGGAGATCAGTTTTGTCGGTTATCCGCGACTGTACGCTTTGCGCAACGACTTTTCCATTATGTGGACGCGCCCGACGACCGACGTTTCGTCTATCACTTGTTCGAGCGTATTCGACTTTTGCGGCGACGGCTCTGCGGATGTGGTGTACCGGGGCCAAACACATTTGCAAATTCTCAATGGCGCTACCGGTCAGGTGAGCTGGGAGGACAATTGTCTGTCGGCCACGCACATTGAAAACCCGCTGATTCTGGACGTGGATGCCGATGGCCAAACGGAAATTGTAGTCCAGTGCGGCAGCAACGGCAGCGCCAATACTGGTACGGTGGTCGCTTATGAAGCGGTGGGTACGCCGGGTATTGCTTCCCGCCAGGTCTGGAACCAACATGCTTATTTCAATACGAATATCAACGACGATTTGTCTGTTCCCCGTTACCAGCAAAATCCGCATATTATTGGAGACAGCTTGCGGATGAATACCTTTTTGAATCAATATTTTAACCCTACTTTTCCTTCGCCAGATGGTGTGCTGACCTTGCAAAGTGTGGTTTGCGACCGGGATTCTTTGATTCTGACGGGCACTTTGTGCAATATTGGTGACAACCAATTGCCACCCCAGACGCCCATTTCGGCCTATCGCGGCAACCCGCAAACAAGCGCTGCCCAATGGATCGGCGCCGTGCCAATTGGAGTTGGATTGCAACCGGACAGTTGCAGGGCTTTTGTTTTTCGTATCCCCCGCGTCGCGAATGATTCTGTTTTTCTGGTTTTAAATGACGACCAGTCCCTGCCTGCACCCTTCAACGTGGCGCAGGATTTTCCGGTAACCAGCATCGGAGAATGCGGTTTTTTGAACAATATCGCCGCTTTCCGTTACAATTACAACCCGACACCTGTTCAGTTGGGGCCTGATACGGCTATTTGTGCCAATACGACGATCACGCTGAATGCCGCCGGAACCGACTTGGTAAGCTGGCTCTGGCAGGATGGTTCCTTGAATTCGTCTTTTACCGCATTGCAAATAGGGCAGTTCAATGTTACGGTGACGGATATTTGTGGCAACCTTCAAATGGATTCCGTTGTGGTGTCTATTGATAGCAGTACGATCGTCAATATCGGCCCCGACCAGGCGATATGTGAGGGTGAAACGCTCTCTCTCAGTGAAAGCGGATTCGACCAGTATCAATGGTCGCCGGGTATTTTTGTAGATTGTAATACTTGCCCATCGGTGACGGTTTCGCCCAACGGTTCCCTGCAAATCGTGTTACGCGCCGGTTTCGACAACGGTTGTGTCAACCGCGACACCATGCTTCTGACCGTTTATGATACGTTTAATATAGTCATTGACACGACAATCTGTTTTGGCCGCACGGTGGAATGGGTGGATTCGACCATTTTCCCCGGACAAAGCCAGACCTTCCATTTTCAGTCCATAAACGGCTGCGATTCCACCGTGCAGGTTCGGGTGTATGGCACAACAGTCGGTACGTACAATGTTCAGGTGGATACCTCGGTTTGCCTCGGCTCCACCTTGCCTTATGGCGGATTTGACCTGATGCCCGGAGAAGAGAAAATATTTAACCTGTCGGCCGTGACCGGGTGCGACTCCACGGTATTGGTCAGGGTAATGCCGTTGGACACTTTTTCAACCTCGAAAAATGAGACAATATGTTCCGGTGAAACGCTGGATATTTTTGGCATCCCGCGCAATGCAACAGGTATTTACCGCATGACTTTTGCGGCCATCCAAAATGGTTGTGATTCCACCCATACGGTCAACCTGACAGTGCTGGATCCGATTATTTTACAAATTGATGCTACACCGACCTGCGTCAATGAAGCCACGGGTGAACTGGCATTGACCGTTTCCGGCAGCGCCCCTCCGTTTGCATACGCCTGGGATATTCCGGGCGATCCAACCGGCTCCATCGTGCGAAATCTGGTAGCAGGTAGCTACCAACTGACCGTAACGGATGCCAATGATTGTACCGTTTCAACTACCGCAACGGTGAGTGCTTTTCCACCGATATTATTTGATGTAGCAATAGATTCGGTGCGTTGTTACGGAGAAAGCAACGGGCTGATCACTATTGCCACCAGCGACACTACCTTGCTTTTTAGCCTGAATGAGGCCAATTACTCCCCCCGGCTGAATTACCCCAACCTGCCTTCCGACGACTATACCGTTTATGCCCAGGATGTGTACGGATGTGTGGACACCCTGCCTGTTTTTGTTGCCCAGCCGCCGCAGCGCATCATTGCCCTGCCTGCAGATACCGCCATAATTCTGGGCGATTCGCTTACTATTGAAGTGCAAACTTCGGGTTTTACACCGCTGCGATATGCCTGGAACGACACTACTTATTTGAGTTGTAACGACTGCCCCAATCCGGTCGCGCGGCCCTTGTCGTCTTATCATTACAGGTTGACTGTTGCCGATGAAAACGGTTGTTTGGCCAGCGACGATTTTCTGCTCACCGTGCAACGCATTATCCAGGCTTATGTGCCGAATATCATCCATTTGAACGCCGAACAGGACGGAAACCGGCGTTTTACGCTCAATTTTGGTCCGGCCGTGCAACAAATCAAACTGCTTCAGGTGTATGACCGCTGGGGCAATCTGGTGCACGAAGTGCGCAATGCCATGCCTGATGACACGTCCAATGCCTGGGAAGGCACACACGATGGCAAATTAGCCTTGCCGGGTGTCTATATCTGGATGATGGAGCTCGAACTGGTGGATGGGACGATTGAAAAAATGAGGGGAGATGTAACTTTAATTAGATGAATGAGGAATGAGGGATGAGGAATGCCGAGCGTTATGTCCGACATCACGTTCGGCATTCCTCATCCCTCATTCCTCATCCCTGGGAGTCACGTTCGGCATTCCTCATCCTCATTCCTTTCAATTAGTAAAAAGCACCTTGTTCAAATTGGTCAACCACATTACCTTCGCACTTGCATGACCAACGAACAGTTTAAAGTATTTGCCCAGACCATTCCGACCGCTCCGGGAATCTATAAATACATAGATCCGGACGGTACGATCCTGTACGTAGGTAAGGCAAAAAACCTCCGCAATCGTTTAGCGTCCTATTTTGGCGATAAAAAAAACCATACCGGGAAAACAAAGGTACTGGTGCGCAATGCAGACCACATCGAGTTTATGATTGTGGAGACGGAACATGATGCTTTGCTGCTGGAAAATTCGCTGATTAAAAAACACCAGCCGCGTTACAACGTGATGCTGAAGGATGAAAAATCGCCGCTGATTTACATCTGCATTAAAGCCGAACGATTTCCCCGTGTGTTTACCACCCGAAAAATCTTTCGCGATGGATCGAGTTATTTCGGCCCTTATCTCAATAAATTCAGGGTTGATCAGATCAGTGAACTGATTCGAAAACTGTTCCAGTTGCGCACCTGCACGCTGAATCTTTCGCAGGAAAACATTGATAAAAAGAAGTTTAAACCCTGCCTGGAATACCACATTAAAAACTGCGCGGCGCCTTGTGTGGGCTTCGAATCAGAGGAGTCGTACAACCACAAGATCGAGCAGATCAGAAACATGCTCAAAGGCAATTTTGCTGCGGTAAAAAGCCACCTGAAGGAAGAAATGCAGCGCTATGCTGAAAACCTTCAATTTGAGCAGGCGCAACTAACCAAGGATAAACTGGCGCTGTTTGAAGATTATCAGGGTAAAAGTACGGTGGTCAATCCCGCCATCCACGATGTGGATGTGTTTGCCATTGCCGATGACGACAAAGAGGCTTTTGTCAATTACCTGAAAGTGGTCAACGGGGCCATTATTCATACTTACACGCTGACGCTGACCAAAAACCTCGACGAAGATCGGGAAACGCTGCTCCTGTACGCCGTCCAGATTCTGCGCGAGCGCTTCCATAGTATTACCCGGGAATTGATTGTTCCTTTTCCAATGGAAATGCCTGACCGTGAATTGATTATAACGGTTCCCAAAATCGGAGACAAGAAAAAACTGCTCGAACTTTCGGAAAAAAACGTGCAGTACCACCTGCTGCAAAAGAAAAAACAGGCCATGAATGCGACCGGCAAACAAACCAGCGCCGAGCGTATCCTGCGCACCTTGCAAGCCGACCTGCACATGGATGAAGCGCCACTCTGGATTGAATGTTTCGACAACTCCAACCTGCAGGGCACCAATCCCGTTTCGAGTTGTGTGGTTTTTAAAAACGCCAAACCCTCAAAACGCGAGTACCGCCATTATAATGTCAAAACCGTGGAAGGCCCCAACGATTTCGCCAGCATGGAAGAAGTGGTGTTCCGCCGCTACAAACGCCTGCTGGCCGAAGAGCAGGGATTGCCGCAATTGGTGATTATAGATGGCGGCAAAGGCCAACTGAGCGCGGCTATGAAAAGCCTGCGCGCCCTGGGCCTGGAAGGAAAAATGACCGTGATCGGCATCGCCAAACGCCTCGAAGAGATTTTTTACCCCGACGATCCGGTGCCGGCGCTGATCAATAAAAAATCGGAATCGCTCAAACTCATCCAGCAGGCGCGCAACGAGGCCCACCGCTTCGGCATCACCTTCCACCGCAATCAGCGCAGCAAGAATTTTATCAAAACAGAATTAACGGAAATCCCCGGCATCGGCGCTAAAACGGCGGAAAAACTGTTGCTGCATTTCGGCTCTTTAACGAGGTTAAAAGAGGCGGATGCGGATACTGTAGTCCAGGTCGCAGGCAAGGCTGCTGCGGCTAAACTGGCGACGTATTTTGCCGGAGCACCCTTGGAGAACGCAACAGAACAACAGGATTAGTGCGTTTTTCCGCACCTTTGCAAGATCAAGCAACAACCATGACGGTTTTACTGACCACGCTGAACGCAAAATACATCCACACCAATCTGGCCATCCGGTTGTTGTATGCCCTCAATGAAGACCACCCCGGTCTGGATTGGAAGGAGTTTACGATCAAGGAAAATCAGGATGAAGTGGCGGCGTATTGCAGCACTTACCAAGTGGTTGCTTTCAGTTGTTATATCTGGAATATCACACAGACGCTGGAAGTGGCGCGGAAGATAAAAGCGCTGAATCCCGCCGCCAAAATCCTGCTCGGCGGGCCGGAAGTCAGTTACGACTGGCAGGATGTGATCGCCTTGCCCGAAGTCGATTTTATCATTACCGGCGAAGGAGAAACACCTTTTCGATCTTTTTTGCAATCCTATCCGCAGGTGTCCGAAGTACCTAATATTGTCAGCAAAAACGGCGGCGAGGTAGTTTATTTCCCACAATCGGAGATATTTGACCTGAAAGCATACGAGGACATCATGCCTTACCGCAATGATGCGCCGGAATCTTTGGCGAATAAAGTCCTCTACATCGAAACCTCGCGGGGATGCCCCTACAAATGCGAATTCTGTCTGGCGAGCCTCGACAACAAAGTGCGTTACCTGCCCAACGCAAGCATCAAATCCACCCTGTTGTTTATGATGCAAAACGGGCGCGTGATCAAATTCCTGGATCGCACTTTTAATATCAAGCGGGATTTTACTATCGACATTTTCAAATTTATCCTGCAACACCATCGCCCGGAGAATGTATTCCAGTTTGAAATAACCGCTGATATTCTGCACCCCGATATCATGCAGTTTATCGAGGACCATGTGCCGCCCGGCTTGTTCCGTTTTGAAATTGGCATACAAACCGTCAATCAGAAAGCAAACCTCGAAGTAAGCCGCAAACAGAATTTTGACAAAACGAAGTCCATCATCCAACGCCTGGAGAACAAAGTAGAAATGCACCTGGATCTGATTGTTGGGCTGCCGTTCGATACGTGGGAGGACAACAAATACAGTTTTGAAACGGTTTTTCAATTGTTCCCGCCAGAACTTCAGTTGGGATTTTTAAAATTTCTGAAAGGAACGCCCATGTTGTACAAACACGCGCAACACGGCTATGTTTTTGATCCGCTTCCACCTTACCAGATCATTGAAAGCAAGTACCTGTCCAGGGCAGAATTGCACCGGATTGAACTGCTCGAACACGCTTTGGAAATTTACTGGAACAAAAAAGGACTTTTTACACCCTGAAATACGTAACGGCGCATTATAGCATTTTCGACTTTTTGCTGGGCCTCGGCGAATGGTTTGGAGAGAAAAAAGATTTTTACAAATACGTGCTGGTCGATGTGTACGATCTCATATATGATTATGTATCAGTGCATTATGCACAGGATGTTGTTTTAAAAGAACTCATTGCGCTGGATTATTACCTGTATTTCAAAATCAATCCCAAGACGATGTTTTTAGAGGAGGTTGATCGCTCCGTCAAAAACAGGCTGATGGCAGACATGGGACTGGCGCATGAAAATACCAAGTTCCGGGTGCTGCCACTGCGTTTTGATTTTGAATTGTTTGAAGCGGAAAATACGATTGCGTTTCAGGAATCGACGGTCGTTATCAGGTATAATGGGGTGACAAAGGCGGAGATTGTGCCACAGCCGGCGCTTGCGCGTACGTTTCATTCGTAGAGTTAATGGCTACGCGGATGACGCAGATAACGCGGATTATCGCGGATTTCTCCCTCGTAGAGTTGACCTAATTCCAGTTTTTTTACTCTACGAGGGAAAAATCCGCGTTAATCCGCGTCATCCGTCCAATCCGCGTTGCCATTATTCCTACGTGCGCGTAAGCGCAAAAATCCGCGAACATCGGAACCATTTCAATTCCCAAACAGTTTTCCGCTTTCTCATATCCCTATTATGGAAAACAAAAACACCGACCGGCGCAATCCCTACCTGTCACTATTAGCCATTTCCTGGAAATACGCGCACAACCAGAAACGCCGCTACCTGCTGGTGTACAGCATGTCTATGCTCAGCAATATTGCCATAGCCATGTATCCCATCGTCTGGGGTATGTTTATCAATGCCGTGCAACGCGACAGTTCCAGGGTGCTGACATATGCTGTCTGGTATGGCCTGGCTTTTCTGGGCATTCGTTTTTTGGACTGGATTTTTCACGGTCCAGCGCGGCTGATGGAACGGGAACTGGCATTCCACCTGAGCCGCAATTTTCTCCAGGAACTGTACCACAAAGCCTTGTACCTGCCTGTGCGCTGGCACCAGGACAATCACTCCGGCGCCACTATCAACCGGATTCGGAAGGCTTACGAGGCCCTGCGCGACTTCTTCCAGAACGGATTCGAGTACCTGCACACGTTTTTCAAGTTTGTGTTTTCCTTTGCGGCGATGGTCTATTTTGCCCCTGTTTTCGGCCTGGTAGCGGTAGCGATGGGCGCCCTGGTGGTATGGATCATCCTGATTTTTGATAAACCATTTATTGTTACGCAAAGTGAGATCAATGAAAAAGAAAGCGCGGTTTCGGCTACTTTGTTCGACAGTTTATCCAATATCATCACAGTGATTTCCCTGCGGCTGGAAAAAAGGATGGAAGCGGGTTTATTCAAAAAAGTCATGGAACTTCTGCCGCCCTTTAAAAAAAATGTGGCCGTAAACGAGTGGAAATGGTTTGTAACCGATATGCTGGTCGGGCTGATTTATGCGGTTATTCTGGTCGGCTACGTGTGGCAAAACTGGAAACCGGGCGAAACATTTATGCTGGGCGGGTTGGTCATGCTGGTCGGTTATGTGGAAAAATTCACCAGCGTTTTTCACAATGTCGCATACCTATACACGGATGTGGTGCGCCACCATACGGATGTGCGTTCGGCGTTCGATGTGCTGGAAGCCTACAAAGAACACCATCTCCCAGAGTCGGAAGAAAGCCTGCCTGTCGATTGGAAAGTGCTGGAAATCAGGAATTTAAACTTCGCGCATCGAACAGAAATTTTACCTGTCGGCGAAGCGGGCAATGAAAAAAAACTGCCCGGTTTGCATCAGATAAACCTGCGGCTCCAACGCGGCAAACGCATTGCCTTGATCGGTGAAAGCGGCAGCGGGAAAAGCACCGTACTCGCTCTGCTGCGCGGTTTGTACCAACCGGACGTCGGAACGCAATTGCTGGTAGATGGAGCGCAGAAGGATGGCCTCGACCTGTTCGCCGGCGGCGTAACCCTTTTTCCGCAGGAGCCTGAGATATTTGAAAACACCATCGCTTATAACATCACGCTCGGACTGCCTTATGAAGAAGCCGAACTGATGGCTATTTGCCAGGCCGTACATTTTGCAGAAGTACTGGAGCAACTACCCAAGGGTTTACAAAGCAACATCGTGGAAAAAGGTGTCAACCTTTCCGGGGGACAGAAACAACGCCTGGCGCTGGCACGGGGATTATTTGCAGCCAAAGACAGCCAGATCATCCTGCTCGACGAGCCGACCAGCAGCGTGGACCCGAAAACGGAGTCGCGTATTTATGAACGGATGTTTGCAGAAATGAAAGACAAAGTGGTGGTTTCGGCCCTGCACCGCCTGCATTTGCTTACCCGTTTCGACTACATTTATGTGCTGGCACAAGGACGTGTAATAGATGAAGGCACTTTGCCCGAATTGCTGGAAAACAGCGCGGCATTTCGGGAATTATGGGCGCATCAGGAGGAATTGCGGCCTGCTGATTTGCCGTTTTAAATAAAAACAATAGGCTGTAGTGCAAAAACTTGCCATTTTTGCCGCTTCAATAAAACGCCACATGCCGTATCGCAACTACTATCTGGCGCTTGCTGCGCTGTTTTTGCTGACTGTTCTGGAAATACTTTGTCAGGTGTACTGGCTGCGCACGTATGACCGTGGCATCGTATCTGTTATTTATATGTTGCTGGGACTTGCCATCGGCTTTATTCCTTTGTGGAAGGTTGACCGGCCGCTTGCATCGGGTAGGGGAGTGTCTCGCGCAATTTGGGGTTTCATGGCTTTGGTATTCGGGTATTTGGTGGTTAAAACGATTTCAACTTCCCAAATATTCATGGCAGGCACGCCGGTCGATTACCATGTTTCCGATGTATTGCCCATTATGCAGGTCATGTCGCAGCGATTTGTGGACGGGCAGGAAGTGTACGCGGTCATCCCTGAAATATGGGGCGGGATGCAGCCAATTTACCTGCCGGCCATGTGGATGCCTTATATTCCTTCGGTCATCTGGCAGTTTGATCCGCGCTGGATCACTGTTTTTTTCCTGCTGGCTTGCAGTGCGCTGGTATTGTTGTGGCCGCCTGCCGGGAAAAAATTAACTGGCTGGAGTCTACTGGTCTTGATACCGACCCTGGCTATGTTCGCCAATTTTTTGCATTGGGATCCGATCCTGATTTCCATGACCGACGAAGGCGTGGTGATCGGTTTTTACGTTTTTCTTGCCTGGGCCTTGTGGCTTGGAAACCCCTGGCTTATTGGTATTGCATTGACCCTGAGCATTTTATCCAGGGTGAGCCTTTTGGCCTGGATTCCTTTTTTCGGCTTATTTATATGGTTATTTGAATCCCGTAAAAAAGCATTGCAAATCGCAGGTTCTGCACTGGTTACCGGCCTTTTTTTAATGCTGATCACCAAAGCCATCTTTTACCTCGACGTATTTCGCGCTTTGCCCGGCCACTACCTGAAAGCAGTGATGGGTGAAGATTACTGGAAATTAAAACCTGTGATTGAAGAGAGTCTCGGCATGGCTAAGTTCCTGGAACAGAAGGATTTGCCTATGCTGCAAAACCTGACTTTCCTGACAACGCTGGGCGCGCCTTTACTTTGCCTGCTGTTATTCTGGCGTTTCCGCGACCGGATGAACGCCGCATTTTTTGGAATCGCCACACTCAAAATAACCCTGGTGTTATTTTTCAACCTGCTGATTATTCCTGTCCCGAATATTTTTTACACCTCGGGCTTTTTATCGCTGGCGATATTGGCGTTCTACACCCAGGATCGTGTTTAGTGTATGGTGTTTAGTGTTTGGGGCGCTTCGCTCTTGGCAACAGTGGATAGTTCGGCCAAAAAGTAAAGAGTGCTTCGCCTTTGTCAAACTACACTCCTTCGCCAAAGGCGAAGCGCCCCAAACACGAAATACTAAACACCAAAAACGAAACCACGGCCAAGAGCGAAGCACCCCCAAACACTAAACACCATACACCAAACACTACTTTTGCATCAGTTCAAGAAATGCCCCGAAACGCTCAAAATGTTTCTCTGCTTCCGCGCTTTTGGAAAAGTCATAGACATGTCCTTCAAATGCAGTCAGTAAAGCATTCATATTTGTCAAAACTTCCGGCGCATTCGCGGCGGCTGCGCCTTTAGCGATTTTACCTTCCAACTGTTCCATTTCATTGCGCATCGCCAGCAGCAGGAAGCGGTTGTTCTCAATTACTTTTCCCATATCCTGGGCCGTAAATGCAGCGCGTAGTTGGTTGAGCCGGCGGTCGAAACGCACGATTTCAAAAGAGTCCCTCGAACTTTCCGTGGCCAAAGGATTTTGCTGGTTCGTAATTCGTTCACGTCCGCTGCTTTCCTGGGCGGAAAGAGACAAGCCACAGACAAACAAGGCAAAAATGGAGAAAATGAGTTGTTTCATGGTAAGAAGTTATCTGTTATTAGTTTTGGTTATAAGTTACAGACAATCACGCATTTGCAAATAATTTAATCTAAACTATGTTGCCTGATTTTCTTAGGACAAATAACCGATCGGTTAAAGGAAATATTGGTTTGACAAAAGTAGGAAAATACTGCCATTCTGTACCCCAAAACACTAAAACACCAAAACACTAAAACACCTTTTCCAATCCATTGGGGCTGCAAAACCATACTTCCGTCGCCAGGTCAAACATCGCCTTATCGCCGGAGGAATTGCCGTAAGCAATAATGGTACTGAATGAATGAAGATCGTATGCCTCCCGGATGCGCCGCGCCTTTTCTTCCCGGTTGCAATTGGGCGTTGCAAAAGCGCCCCTGAAAACATCCTGTTCGTATGCTAACATCGTGCAAATCAATGCGATACGCTCAATATCGCAGAACGCTTGCAGCCAGATATCCACAGAAGCAGAAACCAGCACAACCGTATCACCGGCATCTCTGTATTGCCGGAGGGTTTCCAATAATTGTGGGCGAAGCATGGTTTTTAAACGGTTCTGGTAAAACCGCAGGCCCATTTCCTGTAGCGCCTGACGGGTTTTGCCACCAAAATAGATGTGCAGAATGGCCGCTTTAGCGCGTTCAGCGCGTATTTTAGGCAGTGCGAAAAGTAGTCCTGGCAGTTGAAACAACAACCTGAAACAACCTGAAATCAAACTGCCCGGGGAGACCGAATACCACAAAAAAGCGCCGAACGAATCGCCGCTGGTAAGCGTACCGTCGAAGTCGAACAAAACGAGGCGGGGCTTCTTTCCCGAAGCCGCCCGATTGGATATTGAACCGGTGTTATTCATAACGAACAATCCAAAAATGAGGCGTTTCTTCCAGGACTTTTCCTGTTTCCAGCACATGCCGGGTCAGTTCCAGTTCCGGGTCGATATTGATTTTATCGGCAAAACTTTTTTCAATAAACAGAACAGGTTTTTTTTCTTTTAAACTATTGATAACCAATTGATTTGCTCCGTTCATTTCCCGCTGAACCACCCAGTCGAGTGGAAGTGGAGGCGCCGTATTGGTTAAAAAATGCGCCTGTGGAAAAGCCGGCAATACGGCAAAATCCGGCCCATAACGCCGGCTCAGGTCTTTTAAATCGCTGTATAGCGCAGCCGTTTGCGGGCTGCTGTAAATACCATGCAATTTTGGAAAAATGGTTCCCATATCTACGGTCATTTCGCCGCGAGGGCCGTCGCGGTAGACAAACTCATAACCAAATCGGGCGACGCTCAACAAGATTGCCAGCACTAAAAGGGGTAACCATTTGGGAAAGGCCTCCCGGAGCATATTACTGGATATTGTTGTTCTGCCACCAGACCTATAAGGTTTCCAAAATCTTATAGGTCTTGATGTTAGAAAATGTCCAATAGTATGCTCCCGTAACAGGCGGCTGATTTCAAAAGTTGTAAACATCCAGGGTGTTGCCAGTAAAATAGGCAGATTGTAACCCCAACTCACGGCAG
The DNA here is from genome assembly GCA_016711435.1 of Lewinellaceae bacterium. GTDB lineage: Bacteria > Bacteroidota > Bacteroidia > Chitinophagales > Saprospiraceae > M3007. Next base: position 4,858 of record JADJSY010000059.1, on the reverse strand, counting down.
CGCTCCAGGAAATGGCCAGTAAAAGGATCAAACGTGCAAGCGGGTCAGGCAATCGAAATGTATACGGCCGGCGCTGTTGCCACCATTGCGCCAACTGCCTGCCGGCATACGCCACGCCCGTTAAAAACAAAAGACGCGCCTGTGAAAACGGAGCCGTAAATTCCTGTCTGATCCAAAAATCCAGCACATAACTTCCCAATAAAAATCCCAGCCAAAGGCTCCAGGTCATTTCGGCAACACGCGGATTGTGTTGCTTCCAAAACCACCGAATTACCGGAATCAAAAGCAATAAACTAATGATCGCCAGCACCGGTTTGATACGCAGGTAGTCTAAAAAGCCGTGCTGCAAAGCCTGACCGCCGGAAGCGGAAGAACCGGTCATCAACAAGAAGTTTTCTAATGTGCTTTTTTGATATAAATAGTTGAAAAACAATATTATACACACGCTAAAACCGATAGCAAATCCAATAATCCGCTGTTTTTTCCGGGCATGATCCCAAACAAGAAAAATCAGGGGAAACGCAACCAGGAGCGGAAAAAAGGATTGTTTGCAAAGCAGCGCGGCGGCAAAAGAAATGCCTGCCAGTACCGAACCTGTCCGGCTCCCTTTAGCATACAACCACAGCGCCAGTATGGAAAATAAAATCCCGTCGATGGTATGCCATGCACAGGCCGGATAAGTGTGTACCGAAACAATAAAACCGAACATAGCCAACACCCAGCGAAAGGAACCTTTGGCAAGTAAATCCGACGCCAGACAGGTGTAAAGCGCTACTTTAAAATAAAAAATATACCGTTCGCCCAACACGATCCTGGCTTCCGGCAGCAGTTGTATTTCCAGCGCCCGCAACCAGACCGGCAAGGGTGGGCGCACATATACAATGTCCTGGTAAATTGTTTTGCCGGAAAGCGCCTGCCAGCCCAATCCGCTGAGAAATCCGCCGTCTGTTTCGTTGATACCATAAGGCGCATACAGCAGACAATAGGCCAGTACTATTGCAAAAAAAAGGAAAGGATACGTACGTTCCGGCAACATAAAGGACAGTTGGAGTAGGCTATTTACAATGTCGTTTAGTCGTGGTAACCAACTGGCGGATAAATGCAAGTTCCGGTTTAATCGCCTGATTTTCAGGATGTTCTATTTCTTTCCGAAGCGATTGCTCCACAGCGTCCCATTGCCCGTTGCTGATGGCTAGTTCGTATTCAAACAGGTGCTCCCGCTGGAAATTTTCAAAGGCAACCGTATGCGGGTCTTTGGGTTTTAATTTCAGGTAAACGTAACAGGCAGCCAATGCAACAACGGTACCCATGAAGCCGGCCAACAGCAGCATTTTGAAGCCGAAACCGCCTTTTTGCAGCCGGAGTTGTTCGTAATCATGCTGTAGTTGGCGATGTTCTTCGCGCAGGGTTTTATGCTGGTCATAAATTACAGACCACTCAGATGTGGCTTTTTCAGCCCTTGTTTCGGCTTCCGACAGTGCTTGCCGGAGCGCAACCTTTTCAGGGTTCTCATTGTCTGGTGTTCTTGTTTCCATTTTTTTGCAATTTTGCTGCACAAATATACAACCATGAAACTCGATATTTTAGCCATCGGTATCCACCCCGATGATGTGGAGTTGAGCGCCTCCGGTACTTTACTTCGCCACGCCGCACAAGGCAAAACTTTTGGTATGCTCGACCTGAGTAAAGGCGAACTTGGCACCCGCGGTACACCCGAAATCCGGGCAAAAGAAGCGGCAGATTCGGCCAGGATACTCGGCGCACAAATGCGTGAAACGCTGGATGTCCCCGACGGATTGTTTGTCGACAGTCCCGAACACCGCTTAAAGATCATCCGTGTACTGCGTCAATTCAGGATCAGCAATTAGTCCCTGATTTTGTGGTGGACATCAGTCCCTGGTTCGACAAAAAATGGAAGCCATCCTGGCTTTTCGCTCCCAGTTTTACGATCCGGGTGGCCAGGCGCCCAATACACCCATTTCAGGCAAAGATTTTCTTGATTTCATGGAAGCCAAAGCCAGGGTTTTCGGACGTTCGATTCAGGTTCCATTTGCAGAAGGTTTTAATGTGTCGCGAACACCTGGGGTGCGAGATTTGTTTGACCTGGATTGAATTTACCTAAATTTGTCACTCAAAATCTTTGCTATGAAAAATATCGCGTCCGGATTGCTTTTTGCAACCATAATGATCACCATGCTGAGCGCCTGTGCCAAGCGCCTCTAAACAATTTTCCAGACGCCTCGAAGGAAACTGGAAATTGTACAATACAAAACGGAAATCCAGCAGCCCAGCGGACTGCTTTCCCGCCTTACCGGAATATTACCTTTTGAAACGGGGCCGTGGCCGCGTCAGCGCCAATAACGAATACACGGAGGAAAAAGGCAGTCAGGGTTTCGATTTCGAGTGGACCTGCACCGACAATACTGTTACCATGCGCGGCTTCGATACCGATTTTGCGCGTTCCTGGATCGTTGTGGAAAATAAAAAGACCCGCCAGGTCTGGAAATCTACCGATGGCGCCAACGGCGTGCAAACACTGGAACTGAAAAGATAAAAAGGCAAGGGTGGGTGTGTAGACATCCACTTTTTAACTATCGATTTACCACACAATTTATGAAAAAATTACCTTTTATCATTGCTGTTCCTGTTGCCGGTGCTGTTGTCCGCCCAGGGCATGTGGATACCACTTTTGCTTGAAAAACAGAATGAGAAAGAGATGAAAAGCACTCGGCCTCAAACTCGACGCCGATGATATTTATTCCAATTTGATCCCAGTATCAAGGATGCTATTTGCCAGTTTGACGGCGGCTGCACCGGGGAAATGATTTCCGGTGAAGGGCTGCTGCTCACCAACTACCACTGCGGATTCGACGCAATTCAGCAATTATCCACGTTGGAAAACAATTACATAGAAAACGGATATTGGGCGAAAAGCCGGGCCGAAGAACTCCCTGCCAAAGGTGTAACAGCCGTGTTTATCAGCAAAATGGAGGATGTGACTATTCTGGCTTTACAGGGCGTTTCGGAAGGAATGGGTGAACGGGACCGGCAGTCGCAGATTGATAAAAATTTAGCCCAGATCAGGGTCAATACAAAAAAGGCAAATCGGAAGATATTCAGATCAGGCCATTTTACAATGGCAATCAGTACTATCTTTTTCTTACCCGCACCTATAAAGATGTCCGTTTTGTCGGCGCGCCACCAAACAGCATCGGCAAATTCGGGGCCGATACGGACAACTGGGTGTGGCCGCGCCATAACGGCGATTTTTCCGTTTTTCGGGTGTATGCCGACAAAGAAGGCAATCCGGCGGAGTACGCTGCCGATAATGTGCCTTATAAACCCGCCAAATTTTTATCCATCTCCTTAGATGGCGTGGAAGAAGGCGATTTTACGATGGTCTACGGATTTCCTGGCCGCACCGATGAATACCTCACGGAAGCCGCCGTCAAACAAGTCGGCGAGGTGTTGACCCTGCCAAAGTTTCCATTCGCGATCGCGCCCTGAAAATTATGGACGGTTTTATGCGCAAAGACCTGGCTGTGAAAATTGCCTACATTGCCCGTTATTCCTCGATTTCCAATTCCTGGAAAAAATGGCTGGGCGAAATGCAGGGCTTAAAAACATTCAAGGCTTTGGACAAAAAAACGCGCATACGAGGCGGAATTTACCAACCGCATAGAACAAAAAGCCGACTGGAAATACCGCTATGGCAACCTGCTGCCACGCCTGCGTCAGTTGCATCAAGACATAGAACCGTCTGCCTTGGCGCGCGATTACCTCCTCGGAAACCAGTGTTCGGAACAACGAAATTCTGGGCCTTGCCGCCGGCCTGGGCAGTTGGATCGGATCTTACGAGAAATGGTGAAGCGTTTTTTTGTAAACAAACAAAAAGAAGCGACCTCCGGCCTGGAAGGCTTTTACAAAGACTACCGCCCGGAAGTGGATGAGGCCGTTTTGGCGGCCATGCTGGAAATGTACGGCCAAAATGTGCGCAGCGAATGGGGTGCAGCCATTGTACAGGAAATGGCAAAAGCGAAAGATGGTTATCCCGCCTTGTCAGCAGACATTTTCAAAAACAGCACCCTGGCAAGCCGGGAAAAATGAATGTTTGCTCGGCAAAAACCGGCTGAAATAGTTGAAACCTTGAAGAATGACCCGGCATACCAACTCTGGGATCGCCTGCAACAAATTTATGCTGCCAATGTCCAGCCCAAAATCCAGGAACTCCAGCCGCAAATCAACCTCCTGCAACGCGAATATATGGCCGCACAAATGGTCGTTTTTAAAGACAAACGTTTTTTCCCGGATGCCAACAGTACCCTGCGCCTCACCTACGGAAAAGTGAACGGCTTTTCCCCGCGCGATGCCCTGCGCTACGAATTCCAGACGGACCTGGACGGCGTCATGGAAAAATACGTGCCCGGCGATTATGAATTCGACGTGCCTGAAAACTGATAAAACTTTTGGAAACAAAGGATTACGGCCAATACGCTACCGCCGATGGCCGCCTGCCCGTGGCTTTTATCGCTACCAATCACACCACCGGCGGCAACTCCGGTAGTCCGGCGCTGGATGCCCGCGGCAACCTGATCGGCCTCAATTTCGACAGGGCCTGGGAAGGCACCATGAGCGATTTGAACTATGAGGCTGCCATCTGCCGCAACATTATGGTGGATGCGCGCTACGTCCTGTTTATTGTTGACAAACTGGGCGGCGCAGGCTATTTGCTGGATGAAATGAAGTTAGTAAAAGGAAAGAAGAAAGTCCGTAAATAGTCCGAAGTCCATAGCAAGTCCGAAGTCATCAGTGCGAAGTGCGAAGTGCGTAGAGTGTACCGTATCATGTTTGGCAAACC
>JADJSY010000058.1 GCA_016711435.1 Lewinellaceae bacterium | reverse complement strand
TTCAATCGGGTAAATCTTCGAATACCACTGCAAACAACATAGCGGTAATTGGAACGTGTAGTTTGTGTTGCCGGGCGAGTTGGTGCGCGATGCGCAGTGTTCGCACGCCTTCTGCCAGTTCGGGCATCCGTTCGCGAATCTGCGCGGTGGTCTCCCCTTTTGCCAGGCGCGTCCCGAAGGAGTAATTGCGGCTGTTGGTACTGGTTGCCGTAGCCACCAGATCACCGATACCGGCTACGCCTACAAATGCGTGGCTCGTAGCGCCCAGCGATTTGCCGAAATAGATCATCTCCGCCAGCCCCCTTGCGATCAACAGGCCCTGTATGTTGCGGCCCAGACCCATACCGCCCAACACCCCCGAGCCCAGGGCAACAATATTCTTCAAAGCCCCAGCCAATTCAGCGCCCAAAATATCATAAGACCCGAAAACATGAAATTTGGAGCTGTTCAGGGCAATCTGACCCGCCTGAATCACTTCCCGGAAACGGCTGCCCACTACCGTCGCTGCCGGCTGACCGGCCATAATTTCTGCTGCCAGGTTGGGGCCGGAAAGACATCCGACGCGCACGACGCTGCTTTCTTCCCGAACCACTTCGCTCATGGTGCGCACATTGGCGCGGGTAAGGATCAACCCGGGTCTTTCCAGGTCATTTTCATCAATATCTTTTAAATCGAAACCTTTTGTTCCGTGGATAATAATGTGATGCGGACGCAAATAAGGCGCCAGCGCCTGCATCATGGCCCGGAAGCTATTGGAAGGTACTACCGGAATAATAAGGGTACATCGCGCCGCCATTTCTGCCAGATCGCTGGTCGCCATTACCCTTGAAGACATTTGAACCCCTAAGTGGTGACGCGTCTCGTTAATGGCAGATACCACTTCAGATTTTCGACTGAAGAGCATCACATCCGAATTGTATGCCAGCAGGTTGGCAACTGCGGTTCCGAAACTGCCAGAACCCAATACCCCTACCGGATTAAATGGAGAAGCCATTTATACTGAATGTTGAGTGGTTGAAAGTATTGATAGTTGAGAATGTTGATGGTTGAGGATGTTGAGGGGAGTGAATGCAGCGTTTTATTTCAAAGTGCCGTCAGGAGCGATGGTTTTGGTCCATATTTCCTGGCCGTTGGTGTCGTATACTTTCATTTCGAGTTGGCGCTCCTTGCGCGGCCCGCTAAAACGCAGCATGGCGAAATTGTGGCGGTCGACGGCAGTGCCTTCTACCCGGAGGGTGTTTTTCACAGCCGTCCCGGCATTGGTAAATGAACCCGCCGTAAGCGAGGATGCCGTAAGGTCGTATACCCAATTGCCGGCGGCATTTTTGACCGCGCTGAGCTCGGTGAAATGCCGGTCGCCGGTCAGAAAAACGACCCCTTTGATGCCTTCCCGTTCGATCCGGGCAAGAATAGTATCGCGCTCGGCTTTGTAGAGATTTGCATACGTCTCGTGCATTTCATTGTCCGACACAACCTGTCCGCCGATGGCCACCATTTTAAAAGGGGCGGTGCTTTCAGCCAGGGCAGACAGAAACCATTCGCGTTGTTCGCGGCCCATTTCTGTGGGTTCCGGGCAGGTTTTGCAGTGGTTGGGCGTGCGAAAATAGCGGTTATCCAGCAGGAAAAAATCCACGTCCGCGTACCTGAAATAGGATGTGCAACCCTTTTGTTCTTGCAAACCGAAGGTCGGATTGCCCCAAAAATCGCGAAACACCTCCCAGGCCATGTCTTTGTGTATAAAAGTGCCGTCGGCATCATTGGGTCCGAAATCGTGGTCGTCCCAAATGGCATAGTGATGGGCTGCCGCCAGCAAGGGTTGCATTTCGGGCAAAGAGCGCGTGTGCGTAGCCCGGTGCAACATGCCCGTGCGGGTATTCCAGTCCGGTTCGCGGTAGTAATAATTATCACCCAGCCAAAGCATCAGGTCGGGTTTTTGCGCGGCAATATTTGTAAAAATGCCGTATTCGGAGCCGTAGGGTTTGCCCGGGCGGTCGTATTCCGGCTCGTTTACATAGGTGCAGCTACCCGCAGCAACGGAAAAGGCAGGCGGGTCGGTGCGATACTGCCACAAAGGCTGGGTTTTGAAGGTAGTAGGGTAGGGCAATTGCACCGGGCCGCCGTTGATCAGCACCTGGTAGTTGTAGGTTCGGCCCGGCTGCACCTGATCGGCGATACATTTAGCCGTAAAGCCGTGCATAGCCTCTGTTCGTGCGATATTGGACTCGTATTTCAGGTCTGTTTTTTCGCTGTCCCAGTACTCGATCTGTACGGCGCTTTCCGATTTGGTTTGTACCCAGATCAAAACTTCGCGCATGTCGACATAGCCCAGCATGGGGCCGCTTTGCAATCCGGCGTTGCCGCGCAGAACGGGTGTTGAATAAGGCATTTGTTTGGGCGAAGTGCAGCCAAACGCCGAAAAAACAAGCAGTAAGGAAAAAAATAATTTGTAACGCATAGTGTATTGAATGGTTAAGCTTGGGCGAAGGTACGTTAAAGGATTAAACCGCTACTTTATGAAAAAGTCAAATCATCACCCAACCAAAGTATTTCTGTCTTCGTTATCAAGAATAGAATAAAATTTGTCAAAACACTTGTTTTTACCAAAATTAAAATCTTACTTTGTCACAATAAAAAAAGGAGGTTCGTTATGACTACTAAAATAAATGCATTCGTTGTCCTCCTGGCGCTCCCGATGCTCGCTTTTGCTCAGCTCTACTGTGGGCAAAACATTCTCCAAAACTTTTAATACCGAGGAAAAGGGCACGATCAAACTGGATTTGCCAGGTAATGTGGATCTTAAAATTTGGAACAACCCTACTATTCGTGTCGAGATCAGTGTAAGCCTTGCCAACGGCAACACGTCTATGGTCAATGAACTGGCTACCGTTGGGCGTTACAACATTACATCCAAGGAAGAGGGAGATGTTCTGCACATCCTGATGCCCAATATTCAGAAACAAATCCGGGTGAAAGGGGAAGTGTTGCGCGAAACGCTGACTTATGTGGTTTTTGCACCGAAAGATTTAAAAATTATCATCCCGAATGTTGCCACACTTGCTGAAGTGAAGTGACGTGTCGGAATATTTCCAACAAACGTATGTCCCGCATTTTTCCGGGGAATTGGGGGTTTTTTCTTTCCGCGCGCCGGGGGTGTTGGCGGGGTTTGCGGGTTGCCCGCCCCCCGGGTGGTCCGCCCGGGGGGAGCCGGCCCCTGGCCCCCCTACGTTTGAATGTTATTAAAAACAAACTGGAGCAACCGCAGACAATTCCTGCGTATCAATACCGTTCATTCGACTGGATGGCGCATTTTTGCGCCCGTTAAGAAAGGGCAAACGCACCGAATTTTTGAAATACAAACCGGATCAGAGCCGCGGGCAGAACGCCTGGCTTATCAACAAACTAAAGCCACTGGTTATCATTCGACGGGAGGCCAAACGGTTTGCCAGTTACCTTTACCAAGAAAAACTTTTCAAACCATTCAATCCTGAACATCATTTCAAGTTTGTTCATCCACATATCCATGAAACGTCTCCATATACTGACCTTGTTGCTGAGTTTGTCACTCCCCCATGTGGCGCCCGCCCAGATGGTTCGCACCCTGTATCAACTTTTTGAAGTGGACTCCGCCAAAACCATCCAGCTGGAAATTTCGGATATTTATGAAATCAATACCTGGGCAGGTAACAGTGTGTTAATTGAAACCACTATTAACCTGGGCAACGGATCGCGGGAAATTCTCGATTTTTTGATCAAAAATGGGCGTTATGACGTAGCGATCGACACTTCCAGCAAGGAAACTGTCCGCCTGTACACCAAAATGCCCGACCGCGATAAAAACAAACTGAAAACGCCGGCAGGCGAGGTAACCGAAATCCCGGAGGCCAAAATTTTTGTACCGGACACTTTTATCTGGACGGACGACAAAAAGACGCTTACGCGGAAAGAGTAACGCCGAACCCTGTACCGGCTGCTTTAGCTGCCGGAGCATGTTGAAGCCATTAGAATGCGTGGAAAACGGGCAAATGTTGCCTGTTTGGGTATCCGGCAGCTAAAGCAGCCAGTACATTGCGCCGAACAGGGTGCTGTGCTACTTTACCTCCGAACGCAGCACCCCTTCTGCCAACCGTGTTTCCAGCAACTCGCCGGGTTGCACATCTGCAGCATTCATCAATACCTTGCCCCGATGATCGAGCCGGGTACGTTGTGTGCGGATGGCGCCTGCTGCCAGTGCGGGCAACGCCGCTTCCCAGGTATCCAGTTGTTGCACGGCGCGGTTCAGTCTTTGCCTGCCTGCCAACGCCAGTTCCATTTCCAGCCGGTTCAGTTCCAGTGCGCCGTATTTGAGTTGAAATTCAGCAACTGTACGCAACTGTCCGGCCAATTGTAGCAGCCTGTTTTCAAAAAAAAGATTGTGCTGAATCAGGTATTCCGCCACCGCTGTGGGCGTTTTCAGGGCTGTATGCGCCACGAGATCGAGCACTGTTTCATCGGCATCGTGGCCGATACCGCTCAGCACCGGCAAGGGCATGCGCGCCAAGGCCTGACAGAGTTCCAGATTGTCGAACGCGGCCAGGTCGAGCCGCGCCCCGCCACCGCGTACAATCACTACACAATCGTAAAATGCCGATTCCGCAGCGACCTTCGCCAAAGCCGCCAGCATTTCAGCAGCAGCATTTTTACCTTGTACCGACGACTCAAATAATTGACAGTCAAAGTAATATCCAAATTTATTGCCCTTGAGTTGTTCGATAAAATCCTGTTTGCCCGCCGCCCCTTCCGAGCTGATTACCGCCACACGCTGCAATACGGGAGGCAGGGCCAGGCTGCCATTTTGTTCCAGCAAGCCCTGCGCGTTTAACGTCGCAATCGTTTGCCGGCGCTGTCGTTCCACTTCGCCGAATGTAAATGCCGGATCCAGATCGGAAATCAGCAATTTGAGGCCATAATGTTCGTGAAAATCAACCCTTACCTGCATTTTTACCTGCTTGCCCGCCTGCAGAACGGCATCCAGGTCAGGCCCGAGCGCAGCGCGCAAACGGCGGTAATCATTGGCCCACAGTACGGCGGATGCCTGGGCCAGCAGTTCTTCACCTGAACCTTTTTGAATCAGTTCGAGGTAGTAATGCCCTTTTGAGCGACCGCATTGAGCAATTTCGGCAGTGATCCAGATCGCCTGCTGAAAATTCAGCGCCAACACGCGGCGGATAAATTCCTGAAGATCGAAGAGACTGTGGACTTGCATGAAAGTTAGGATGAGGTTGAGGAATGAGGATGAGTGGAGTGAGGGGAATGCGGCGGGTCGCACCCCTCAACATTCTCAACCCTCATCCTCATCCTCAACATTTGGTCATTCCTCAATCCTCATCCCTCATCCCTAATCTAATTACGCGTAATAGTCGGACAACGGATATACCCGAAATAATACTGTACGCCCACTCCGAGAAGGACATACGAGTCATTGCTTTTGCCATTGCCGCGCTGGCGACCGGCCTCTCCGATTTTTGGTTCTATCGAACGGTCTGACAGGGCGGCGCCTATTTCGCCGCGTTGTGCACGGATGTCGCGCACATCGGCGTAGTTGCCGCTCACATCGTCGAGGTAGTCTGTAAAGACCTTGCGGGCGCTCAATTCCAGGTTGATGCTCCAGCGATAGGAAAGATCCATTTTAAAACCTACCCCATAAGCGATTGCGGCCTGGGCGGTATTGTATTCTTCTCCCCTGAACTGGCCTTCCGTACCGTATTCACTCAGGGAATACCAGGTGCCGTCTAATTCGGCTTTCGGGTTAAAATAGAAGAAAGAAGGACCGGCAAACATATAAGGCGTGTACCAGTATTCGCGATGCCCGTGTATGTAGGGCAGGAAGTTAAATTCGAATTGTAATGTGGCATCGGCAATCAGGCTGCGGAAGTGCAGGTTGCGGCGCTGTTCGAAGATATTTTTAGAATCGGCGTCATAGGCGCTGATACTGCCGGCATTCAGCCCGAATTTCAGGGCAAGCCGGTCATTAAAATTGTACCGGGCATTCAGGCCGCCGGCCAGGTGGACCCGATCGAGCCGCCAATTGGTATTCAGGTCGCCGAAATAATTGGAAACGCCGATCTGGCCGCCGGCTTCCCAGCCCCGCATTTGGCCAAAAACGTTGTTTTGTTGCAACAAAACCAATCCGGTCAGGAGTATCCAAAGTCTTATTTGAGTCATGTAAATCGAAAATTGAGGGCGCAAAAATAGGCAGACAAAACGTGGAAAATTCCACTTACCCAAAGTTTTACACCGTTTGTCGCCAAAAACGTGCCGAAAGCACTGTCTGGTATAATTCATGGCGTACTTATTTACTGAAGCGTTGCCCGGGTGGTTGTCAGTTATCTGTTATCTGTTATCAGGCTGGTATCTTTTGGCTTAAGTATTTGATTAAGCCAAAAGATACCACCCTGATAACAGATAACTGATAACTAATAACCTTTAATCAGCGCGGGCCGTTGCGACATTTCATGGTAACAAAACACGCCTTCGGCAAAATAGTGGCAAACCATACTTTTGCGGGTTGCGCCGGGGCGTGTAATCGGGCTGCCGCCGTGCAGCAGGTTGGCGTGCCAGATGAGCACATCGCCGCGTTTGGCTACAAAAAGTTGCTTTTGAAGGCCGTTTTCAGCGATCACTTCCGCCATTTTATCCTCGTAGTGGCGGTTGCTGTTTTCACCGATGGTGAAAAATGTATTGCCCGAGTTGTAATGTTCCGTTGTAATGATTGGCAGCCGGTGGCTGCCCGGGTAATAAAACAGCGGGCCGTTGTCTTCCGTACAATCTTCCAGGGCAATCCAGGTTGCGATGAGGTAACCGGGTGGTTCGGTCATCATGTGAATGGAATCGGAATGTGCGCGCTGTTCGCTACCCACGGTAAAATTCATGGATTGAAATGGCAGCGCCGGTTTGCCCAACAGAAAAGACAGGATTTCCAGCAATGGTGGATGGCGGAAAAAATCTCCTGCCAGGTCGCTTTGCTCGGGCAGGTTGAAAATTTTGCGGCCGGTGTAGTTGAATCCGGTTTTACCGCTATCGAGCAAGCGGTCTACTTCCGCATTGAGCGCCGTGGTGGCGCCTTCCGGAAAATAATTTTCCAGCACCGTGTAACCATCTGTTACAAACTGCCGTATTTTCGACTGCATTCCAGCATCCAATGCCTGAAACCAGGGGTGTTGTTCCAGGCGTTCCAGCGCTCCGGGTTGGTCGAGCCATGGAATATCGGAATCGTGTTTACCACCGAAATCTTTGCTTCCTATCGGGCTAAAAACATTTTTCCGAAGTTCGAAACGCCGATAATACACTCGATTATGGCGCAATTGTCCTGCATGCAACCAGTTGTTGATGACGTACGAGGCTTTCAGGTTCCGCAAAAAACCGGTGTATTTTTGGAAAAAACGGGCAAGCATTTTGGTTATCAGTTATTAGTTATTGGTTATTCGTGTTTTTCAGGCTGGAATGAGTGGGGAAGGGTCGAAATGGTTATCCGTTATCGGTTATCAGTTATCCGGGGGTGTTTCAGGCTGGAATTGGGAAACGACGGGAGAACAAATCATGCATCCTATGCCTATTTCAGCCTGAAACACCTCCTGATAACTGATAACCGATAACCATTTCGGGAGAACAAATGACCAATCCTTTCCCTATTCCAGCCTGAAACACCCCCTGATAACTAATAACCAATAACTGATAACCAACCCAAAGGTAGACATTTTCACCTCCCGGATTAAACCTGTACCCATTTACACCGTCATAAGTACACAAATTGAAACCATTGCTACAGACCGCTACGAATAAACCGGTATCAGACGAACAGATCATGGAATTGCTGCGATCAGAGCAGGGCTTTGAAAAGGGCTTCCGGCAGCTGATGGCGCAATACCGCGAGCGTTTGTACTGGCATATTCGCCGGATGGTGCTACTGCATGAAGATGCGGATGATGTGTTGCAAAACACGTTTATCAAGATTTATCGCGGAGTGTTGCAGTTTGAAGGGAAATCAAAGTTGTACACCTGGATGTACCGGATTGCGACCAACGAAGCCATTTCGCACTTGCAAAGTAAAGCGCGTAATGCTTCCGAATCCATAGACGACACCCTGACAGCCATGAGCAACCGCCTTCAGGCCGACGAGTGGTTCGACGGAGATGCAGTAGAGGTGAAACTTCAAAAAGCCATTGCAGAACTTCCTGAAAAACAACGCATTGTATTCAATTTACGCTATTACGACGAAATGCCTTACGAACAAATGTCGGCGGTGCTGTCTACTTCAACCGGCGCTTTGAAAGCATCTTTTCACCACGCCGTTAAAAAAGTGGAAGCGGCTTTCCGCGAACTGTAACGCACCCAAAAACGACATACCAACCGAACGAAAAAAGTGTGCTATGAATAAGCATGAATCATTAGAAGAAGAACTACAATCGCTGTCGCCCTGGCTACAGGAACAATCCCGCAAGCAGTCTGGCATGCAGGTACCTCCAGGTTATTTTGAACACCTGGAACTTGCCGTATTCGATAAAATAGAGGCGCAAAACCTGCAACGGCCCGGACTAACGGCCCGGCAAGGCGGCATATTGAACAGCATCCTGCGGCCCCGAATGTGGGCTGCCGCAGCGGCTGTTGCGGCTATTGCAGTGTCCTGCTGGTGGATGTGGCGCCCGCAATCCGACGCCGTTTTTCCTGCCGACACCTACGCCGAAGCCCTCACTGATGAAGAAATAGAAGCATACCTGCTGGATAATATCACCGAATTCGATGCCGGGCAACTGGCTGCTATCACCGAGGGGGACATGCCCGAACAAACACCGGTTGCTGCGCCCGCTCCCGGCAAGCCGGCCAAAACGACGGATGATATTTCCCTGAAGAACTGGAGAATCTTTTGCAACAAATGAGTGAAGAAGAACTGGAATCATTACTTTAAGCAACGAAAACAAAAACAATATTGACCATGAATAAGTGTATTAAACAATGCCTGTGGATTATCCTGCTTTTTAGTACCTGCAGTGTTGTGGCAGTAGCGCAGCGTAGCCCGGAAGTGCGTGATAAAAAAGTACAAGCCTACCGGGTGGCCGTTTTTACAGAAGTACTCAGCCTCACTCCTTCGGAAGCGGAAGGTTTCTGGCCCGTGTTTAACGAGTACCTGGACAAACGCGAAGAAATACAGGCACAACTTAAACCCACTGCGCAATTGGATGGCATGAACGACACCGAGGTAGATGACTATGTGAAAAAATACTTCGACCTCCGGCAGCGCGAACTCGATCTGGAAAAAGACCTCGGGCAACGGCTGCGGAAAGTATTGCCCCTGCGGAAAATTGCCAAAATCCCCGTCGCCGAACGCGAGTTCCGGGAAGCATTGGTCAAAAAATTGCAGGAAAATCGCCAAAAAAGATTGGACAGGCAAGGTCGGAACTAAGACTGCAAGCAGGACGAATACCCTGCGTTTGGTATAAAGAGTCGCCGGGAAATGACAACCCGGCGACTCTTTTTTGAATATATCCGCCGCTCCCTGCTATTTTGCCACCGCTTCGTAAAAAGATGTTGTCAGTAGCGCATGCCTGAAGTTATCTTCGTCCCAGTTTTCTCATAGTATGTTTTGATTTTCCTACTGCTGTCCTTCTGGCAGTAGGATTTTTTTTAGACAATCTAACGGCCCCCGCCTGTATATCATCCTCGGTTATGGCACTTGGCGCGACGATTTTTTGATCGTCGCGCCGGGTGCGGGAGTCTTTCCATCAACTTTTCCGTTTCTGCTGCGTTCTTTGTGACAGGCTTATCCTGTTTACACTATGTCGCATTTCCCATTTCCCAAGATTTTTTTTGTCGTTGTATTGCTGCTGCTCACCTGGGTTTCTTACGGACAGGTACAGCGTGGCGCTTATCGCACTATGCTCAAAACGCTGCTCAGCCACAGCGTGCCCGAAATGAGCATTCAGGAAGCTGCCCGGGATAGTGCCGGCGTCGTATTTCTAGATGCCCGCGAATCACGCGAATTCGAAGTCAGCCATATCGCCGGCGCTATTCCGGTGGGATACGACCATTTTGATGTCAGCCTGTTACCTGCTCTTGATAAAGATCGTCCGGTAGTTGTGTACTGTTCTGTGGGTTACCGCAGTGAAAAAATAACGGAAAAACTGCTCGCTGCCGGCTTCAAAAATGTCTCCAACCTCTACGGCGGCATTTTCGAGTGGGTCAATCAGGGCTATCCGGTCGTCAATCAAACGGGCGCTACGCAGGAAGTGCATGCCTACAGCCGGAGCTGGGGCGTTTGGCTGCGGAAGGGAAAGAAAGTATACAGGTGATAGAAGTGAGAAGTGAGAGGCGAGAGGTGAGAAATTTCCCGCTTGGCCCCAGTTCTTGATTTTGACATGGGTTTTTCAGGCCTGTAATCGTGAATCGTGTTTAGTGTATGGTGTTTAGTGTTTCGGGCGCTTCGCCTTTGGCAATAGTTGATATTTTGGTCGAATTTTCACGAATGCCAAACGCGAAGCGCCCGAAACACTAAACACCATACACTAAACACGATTCACGATTACAGGCCTGAAAAACCCATGTCAAAATCAAGAACTGGGGCCAAGCGGGAAATTTCTCACCTCTCGCTTCTCACTTCTCACTTCTATACTGTTCCGCGTAATACGCCTGATACGCTCCCGTAATCACATGCCGGAGCCATTCCTCATGCTCCAGGTACCACTGCACCGTTTGACGGAAACCCTCTTCAAAGCGGATGGATGGTTCCCAGCCCAGTTCATCGCGCAGTTTGGAGGCATCGATAGCGTAACGGCGGTCGTGCCCCGGGCGGTCGGCCACAAAAGTGATCAGTTGCCGGGCAGAGCCTTGCGGACGGCCCAGTAGTTCATCGACGATATCGCAGAGTTGCTGCACCAGGTCGATGTTTTTCCATTCATTGTTGCCGCCGATGTTGTAGGTTTCTCCTTTCCGGCCATTGTGAAATATTACATCGATGGCCGAAGCGTGGTCTTTTACCCACAGCCAGTCGCGGGTGTATTTGCCGTCACCATAGACAGGCAGCGGCTTGCCTTCCCGGATGTTATTGATCACCAGCGGGATCAGTTTTTCCGGAAAATGATTGGGGCCGTAGTTGTTGCTGCAATTGGACAAAACCACTGGCAGCTGGTACGTATGCCAGTAAGCACGCACAAAATGATCGCTGGCTGCTTTGGAAGCAGAGTAGGGCGAACGCGGGTCGTAGCGCGTTTCTTCCGTAAAATAACCCTCCTCACCCAGCGAACCATACACCTCATCGGTAGAAACATGGTAAAAACGTTTGCCCTGCATATTGTCCTTCCAGGCATTGCGCGCAGCATTCAGCAGTTGTACCGTGCCCATTACATTCGTTTCGACAAAAGCCATCGGATTGGCAATAGAACGATCCACATGGCTTTCCGCCGCCAGGTGAATGACCCCGTCGAATTGATATTTTTCAAATAAACCCTGTAAAAACGGCGCATCCAGGATGTTTCCGCGCTCAAAAATATAATTGGGCGCGTGTTCCACATCGCTCAGATTTTCCAGGTTGCCCGCATACGTCAGGGCATCGAGGTTGACAATGCGGTAATGCGGGTATTTGGTTACAAAAAGCCGCATTACGTGAGAGCCGATAAACCCGGCCCCGCCGGTAATGAGTATGTTCATGGATGTTGTTGAGGGTTGAGTTGTTGAGATCGTTGAGGGTTGAGATTGTTGAGGGTTGAGAATGTTGAGGGCCACCCGGTTGACCTCAACGCTCAACAATCTCAACCCTCAACTATTAAACTTTTACGGCTTTTTTGAAATACTCGTGGGTGATGCGCAGACCCGTTGCCCGATCGAATTTGGGTTCCCAGCCCAGCAGGTTTTGTGCTTTGGTAAAATCGGGCCCGCGCTCCTTGGGGTCATCCACCGGCAGCGGACGGTAATCAATGTAGGCCTTCGGGTTTTGTACGAGTTCGAGCACTTCATGTGCAAACTGCATGACAGTGATTTCAGAAGGATTGCCCACGTTGACCGGCAGGTGGTAATCGCTTAGCAGCAGGCGGTAAATCCCTTCCACAAGGTCATCCACATAACAAAAAGAGCGGGTCTGGGAACCGTCTCCGAATACGGTAAGTCCTTCACCCCGAATGGCTTGCGAGAAAAACGCCGGCAAAACACGACCATCGTTGACGCGCATACGCGGGCCATAGGTATTGAAAATACGGATGATCCGCGTTTCCACCTGGTGGTAGTTGTGGTATGCCATGGTGATGGCTTCGAGGAAACGTTTGGCTTCGTCGTACACGCCGCGTGGACCTACGGGATTTACATTGCCCCAGTATTCTTCCACCTGTGGATGCACGTGCGGATCGCCATATACTTCCGAGGTGGAAGCCACGAGGATACGCGCTTTTTTTTCCTTGGCTAATCCGAGCAGGTTGTGGGTGCCGTGCGCGCCTACTTTCAAGGTCTGAATGGGCATTTGCAGGTAGTCGATCGGGCTGGCCGGCGAAGCGAAATTCAGGATATAATCCAGTTTTCCCGGCACATGGATAAACTTCGTTACATCGTGGTGGTAATATTCAAAGTCTTTTTCCTTGAACAGATGTTCGATATTGGCCAGGTCGCCCGTCAGCAAATTATCCATCGCGATTACCTGGTAACCTTCGGCCATGAAGCGGTCGCACAAATGGGACCCGATAAAACCGGCGGCGCCGGCGATAAGTACTCGTTTTTTAGTCATCTTTTTTCTGTTTTTAGTTTTTGGTGTTTAGTGTTTGGGGGGCTTTGCCTTTGGCCGGGTGTGGTATTTGGTGTTTAGTGTTTGGGTGTGATCTGCTTTGGCAACTGTGAGTAGATTAAGCGGAGGGCCTCAAACACAAAACACCAAATACCACACACGGCCAAAGGAGTGCCCGAAACACTAAACACCAAACACCAAACACTATTTGGCAAATGCGGCGCAAAGATAATACAACTCTATGGCAGCAACTCTGTTCTCCTATGCGGTATCTTTGCAAACGCAAAAACAGATTTCATGACGCAAACAGCCGCTGCCGGAGGCAGGCCCGGTACGATTACTTTTCACTCCCGCCCCCAACCGTCTTTTAATAAAAACTTCGACCTGCTGATCCGCACCTTGCATGAGTGGAAAACAGCGGGTTATGAGATTTATATCTGCTCCGAAAACACCAAACAGTTCGACCGCTTAGCCTCTATTTTTAAAGAATTAAAGGCCGATGTGGCGTTTTTGCCGGTCGACACAGCCATCCACGAAGGTTTTGTGGATGAAGACCTGAAGATTGCGGTACTCACCGACCACCAGATTTTTCAGCGCTACCACCAGTATAAAATCCGACAGGGTTTCACCAAAGAGCAGGCCCTCACTACCCGGGTGTTGCGGGAACTGTCCCCCGGCGACTATGTGACGCACATCGACCACGGCATCGGAAAATTTGCAGGACTGCAAAAAATTGAAATCGGCGGACAAATGCAGGAATCCGTACGACTCAACTACAAAAACAACGACATCCTCTACGTCAGCATTCATTCGCTGCATAAAATCTCCAAATACGTCGGACAGGAAGGCACGGCCCCGCAACTGTCCAAAATCGGCTCCGATTCCTGGAAACAACTCAAGGCGCGTACTAAAAAACGCATCAAGGACATTGCCGCCGAACTCATCAAACTGTACGCCGGCCGCCGGGCCGCTAAAGGCCACGCTTTCCCGCCCGACGGCTACCTGCAAACGGAACTGGAAGCATCTTTCGTGTACGAAGACACCCCCGACCAGTACAAAGCGACCAACGACGTCAAGGCCGACATGGAGAAGGAATATCCCATGGATCGCCTCATCTGCGGCGACGTGGGGTTCGGGAAAACGGAAGTCGCTATCCGCGCCGCCTTCAAAGCCTGCACCGATGGCAAACAGGTAGCCATTCTGGTGCCGACCACTATTCTGGCGCTGCAACATTGGAAAACCTTCAGCGAACGCCTGAAAGAATTTCCGGTGACGGTCGATTACCTCAACCGTTTCCGCACGGCAAAAGAGAAAAAACAGGTGCTGGAAAAATTGAAATCAGGGCAGGTCGATATTGTGATCGGCACCCATGCGCTGCTTAGTAAGGAAGTGGGTTTCAAGGACTTAGGTCTGCTGATTGTAGATGAGGAGCAGAAATTTGGCGTTTCTTCCAAAGAAAAACTCCGGGCCTTGAAAATTAACGTGGATACCCTGACGCTGACCGCCACGCCGATTCCGCGCACCCTGCAATTCTCGCTCATGTCTGCGCGCGACCTGTCGGTCATCCGCACGCCGCCACCCAACCGGCAGCCGATTCACACGGAAATCCGCGTATTCGACGAAGATTTGATCCGGGAAATTATTTACACCGAAGTCAATCGGGGCGGGCAAGTGTATTTTGTCCACAACCGCGTGAACGATCTGCCTAAAATTGTCGAAATCATTCAACGCCTGTGTCCCGACGTCGACGTGGCGATGGCGCACGGGCAATTGGAAGCGGATAACCTCGAAAAAGTACTGGTGGAGTTTATCGACCGCAAATTCGATGTGCTGGCCTGTACCAATATCATCGAAACCGGCCTCGATATCGCCAATGCGAATACAATCATTATCAACCGCGCCGATATGTTCGGCCTCAGCGACCTGCACCAGTTGCGCGGGCGCGTGGGCCGCTCCAATGCCAAAGCATATTGCTACCTCTTCGCGCCGCCTATGAGCGTACTCACACAGGAAGCGCGCAAACGCCTGAAAACCATCGAGGAATTCAGCGATCTCGGCTCCGGTTTCCAGGTGGCCATGCGCGACCTGGATATTCGCGGCGCAGGCAACCTCCTCGGGGGCGAGCAATCGGGGTTTATCGCCGACATCGGGTTTGAAACCTACCAGAAAATACTCGACGAAGCCATACAGGAACTGAAAGAAACCGATTTTAAAGACCTGTTCAAAGAGGAAATTGCACAACGCGGCTCTTACGTCCGGGATGTTATCATCGAAACGGATGTGGAAATGCTCATTCCCGACGAGTATGTGAGCAATACCCAGGAGCGCCTCAACCTGTACACGGAACTGAACACCATTGAAAATGAAGAAGGGATTGAAGCCTTTGCCAAACGCCTGAAAGACAGGTTTGGCGCCAAATTGCCCAAACCTGTGGAAGCCCTTTTTGAAGCCTTGCGCCTGCAATGGGTTTGTAAAAAAATTGGCTTTGAGCGGCTCATTCTGAAAAGTGGCAAACTCCGCTGCTATTTCGTCAGCGACCCGCAGTCCTCGTTTTACGAAACCGCGCATTTTCAGAAAATCGCTCAATTGGTTGCCACCCGGGGCCGCATCATGGGTATTTCACTCAAACAAACCAATAAAGACCTCATTCTGGTACAGGACGAAGTATGGAGTTTGAAGGCGGTGAAGGGATTGCTGGAGCAGCTGGCGAAGGTGTTTGGTTTTTGGGTGTGGGATGAGGTGAGGTGGTGTAGGGTGATTTCCGACATCAACCTCGGCCATTCCTCATCCCTCATTCCATCTATTCTTGTTCTGAGCCCAAGGCGCAGGCCGGGCCCCAACCCGGCAAACAAACCTCAACTATATTTGCCCTATGGCAAAACCACGCACCATCTTTTTTTGCTCCAATTGTGGAGCTTCCTCGCCCAAATGGCTGGGCAAATGTCCCCATTGCAGCGAGTGGAATACGTTTCAGGAGGAACTGATCCAGAAGGAAACCGTTGCCGAGGAAAAGCGGAAATCATGGGCGCCTGCCGGACCGAACGGGAAAGCAGAAGCCCCCAAA
Organism: Lewinellaceae bacterium; assembly: GCA_016711435.1. Classification (GTDB taxonomy): domain Bacteria; phylum Bacteroidota; class Bacteroidia; order Chitinophagales; family Saprospiraceae; genus M3007. Next base: position 20,796 of record JADJSY010000058.1, on the reverse strand, counting down.
GCCGTGTTGCTCCAGCAGGTGAAAACGGGCGGTACCGTCCGGCTCGCTACACCCGACCAGGAACTCAACCGGGTACTCGGCGGCGGGGTGGTGCCGGGATCGCTGGTACTCATCGGCGGGCAACCGGGTATCGGGAAAAGTACCCTGCTTCTCCAGGTGGCCATGAAAACGCCGGCCAGAATCCTGTACGTGAGCGGCGAAGAAAGTGAAGAACAGATCAAAATGCGCGCCGACCGCGTAGGCGATTTCGCATCAGAATGCTACATTTTGACCGAAACAAATACCAGCAAAATCCTCCAGCAGGCCCAGGAATTGCAGCCACAACTGATGATTGTAGATTCCATTCAAACCATGAGTACGCCGCACCTCGAATCGGCGCCGGGCGGTATTTCCCAGGTGCGCGAATGCGCCGGCGAATTCCTGCGTTTTGCTAAAGAAACCAACGTTCCCATTTTCCTGATTGGACATATCAACAAGGAAGGCGACATCGCCGGGCCGAAATTGCTGGAACATATCGTGGATTGCGTGTTGCAGTTTGAAGGCGACCGCCACAATACATACCGCATCCTGCGTACCTTAAAGAACCGTTTCGGCAGTACCGACGAAATGGGCATCTACGAAATGCAAAGCGTCGGCCTGCGCGAGGTGAGCAACCCTTCCGAACTGCTGCTCAGCCAGAAAGACGAAGAACTGAGCGGCTGCGCCGTAGCCGCCACCATGGAAGGCATGCGCCCCATGCTCATTGAAACCCAGGCTTTGGTATCGAAGGCTGTATTCGGCACCCCGCAGCGCAGCGCCACGGGTTTCGATATGCGCCGCTTGTCGATGTTGCTGGCTGTTCTGGAAAAACGCTGCGGCTTCTTTTTCAGCATCAACGACGTTTTCCTCAACCTGGCGGGCGGCATCCGGGTCGACGATCCGGCCATCGACCTCGCCATTGTGGTGTCGCTGATTTCCAGCCTGATGGATGTCAGCATTCCTTCCAATATCTGTTTCGCCGGAGAGGTAGGCCTGAGCGGCGAAATCCGCGCTGTCCAGCGCGTCGAACAGCGCATCACGGAAGCAGACCGGCTTGGATTTAAAGAAATTTATGTCTCAAAATACGGCATGAAAGGGATCGATACCAACCGGTACGGCATCCGGATTCAAACGCTGGGGAAAGTGGAGGAATTGAAGAGTGCCCTGTTTGTTTAGTTATTGGTTATCAGTTATTAGTTATCAGGGGTGTTTCAGGCTAGGGATTTATGTAAACATGAGATTCCCTTTTCCCTTACCTAAGCTCTTACAAATAACCCATTATTCGCATAATTACACAAAAAGGAGGAAAACTGACTACCTTTTATCAGTCTCCAGCCTGAAACACCCCTGATAACTGATAACCAATAACTGATAACTGAAATATGAATGCCACCGACTTATCCGATCTCATCCGCCGTCGCAGAGCCATTTTTCCAAAAACATACATTGTCGGAAAACCAATCGGGCGTGCAATCATCGAACAAATTCTCGAAAATGCCAACTGGGCGCCTACGCACCGGCTGACAGAACCCTGGCGTTTTCATGTGTTTCATTCAGAGGAAAGCCGGCAGGAGTTGAGCGTTTATATGTCCGGTTTTTTCAAAAAAATACCGCCCCGGAAAATTTTACCGAAGAAAAAATGCTCAAAGCGGGTGAGAATCCCTTGCTCGCCGGCGCCGTCATCGCCATTATTATGCGCCGCGACCCCGAGGCTCGGGTACCTGAATGGGAAGAAATTGCTTCCGTGGCCATGGCCGTTCAAAATATGTGGCTGAGCTGTTCGGCGATCAATCTGGGTTGTTACTGGAGTACCCCGAAAGCGGCACTGGAAGGCAATGCTTTTTTTAACCTCGGTGAAGGGGAGCGTTGCCTGGGTCTGTTTTACATGGGCTGGCACGAAATGCCGGAGATAGCGGGGAAACGCGAGCCGGTGAGCGAGAAAGTGATCTGGCGCTAATAGTACGAAGTCCGTTGCAAGTACGAAGTCAACAGTGCGAAGTCCGAAGTCCGTAGAGCGCGCCGTTTCATGTTTGAGAAAACCAAGCATGAAACGGCGCGCTCTACGGCCTCGACTCGCACTGTTGACTTCGTACTTGCAACGGACTTCACTGCTCGTACTTGCAACGGACTTCGCACTATAAACTTCGCACTAACTCCCCCAACCGCCACACATCCTCAAACGAATTATACAGCGGCGTCGGCGCAAAACGAATCACATTCGGCTCCCGCCAGTCGGCCACTACGCCATGTTCGGCCAGGTAATCAAACAGCGCCTTGCCGCGATCATCGGTGAGCAGCGATAGCTGGCAGCCCCGTGCAGCAGGATCGCGTGGGGTTATAATGCGATACATATTCCGGCCCTTGTCGGCTTCGTCCAGTACCCGTTCAAGGAAAGCCGTCAGTTGCAGGCTTTTGGCCCGGAGCGCTTCCATACCCGCGCTGGTCGAAAAGATCGAGGCTGGCTTTGTGGGCAGCAAAACTGAAAATCTGGGCATTGCTGAGTTGCCAACCCGCAGCGCCGGGCATGGGTTTGAAGCCCTTTTTCATTTGAAAACGCTCGTTTTCATCGTGCCCCCACCAGCCCGCAAAACGCGGGAGCTCGGGATTGTTGGCGTGGCGCTCGTGTACGAATGTACCCGAAGGTCCGCCCGGACCTGAATTCAGGTATTTATAGCTGCACCACACGGCGAAGTCGGCGCCCCAGTCGTGCAGTTGGAGCGGTACATTCCCCGCAGCGTGCGCCAGGTCGAAACCGACGTACGCGCCGGCGCGATGTCCGGCCGCCGCAATTTTTTCCAGATCGTACCATTGTCCGGTGTAATAATTGACACCGCCGAACATGACGAGTGCAATGCTATCTCCTTCTCGTTCAATAATTTGCAGGATATCTTCCGTGCGCAACGTATCCTCTCCGGTGCGGGGCGCCACTTCGATAATAGCCGTTGCGGGGTCGTAACCATGCCAGCGCACCTGGCTTTCCATGGCGTACTGATCACTGGGGAAAGCGCCCGCTTCCATCACGATTTTGTAACGTTTTGCCGTGGGGCGGTAAAAAGACACCATCATCAGGTGCAGGTTAGTGGTCAGGGTATTCATCACGACCACCTCCTGTGGCAGGGCGCCGACCAGGCGGGCAGCGGCATCGGTCAGAAACCGGTGGTAATGCATCCAGGGCATGTCGCCGCGGAAATGGCCTTCCACACCGTGTTCGGCCCAGTGGTCGAGTTCGCGGAGGATGGCGGGGCGGACGCCCTTGGGCTGTAGCCCGAGCGAGTTGCCGCATAAATAGAGGCAATCTTTCCCCTGGTGTTGCGGGAAAATAAACTGCTCGCGGTAAGCGCGCAGTGGATCTTGTTGGTCGGCCTGGCGGGCAGCATCGAGGCGGTTGTCAAACTGCATGGTGGTGGCAATAAAAAACCCCGACTAATTACAGCCGGGGCAACAACTAAAAAATTAAGCTATGAAAACAAAAACTTCTTATGTCGAATCTGTTTTGAGCTGCAATTATAAAAAGAAAATGCCGCTTTCGCAAGCAGCATTTTCAAACTATTAATCTTTTGTGTCGCGACCACCCATCAGCATGTCCTGATATTCCTTCAGTTCTTCCCATTTGCCTTCTGCGGCAAACTTCGCCTGAGCGGGCCAGGTGCTGGGGTCGTGTATCTGGTAGCGCGGGCCTGCGGCGTCCAGAATCTCTTTCAGGCGATCCACCGGAGCTTCCGATAATTCAGCCCAGGTATTGATACCGCCTTCTTTGAGCAGGGTTTCAATTTTCGGGCCTACACCTTCCACGATTTTCAGGTCGTCGAGTTTCGGGCCTTTTTCCTTTTTAGGAGCGGCGGCTTTTTTCTCTTCCGCTTTTGCTTCTGCCACCGGAGCGACATCTGCTACTTGCTCTTCCGCTACTTCCGCTTCAGCCACCGGCGCTGCGGCTGCTTTTTTTGGAGCGGCGGGCTTTTCTGCTTTTAGAGCGGCAGGAGCCACTACTTCTTTTACCTGCGTTTCAATCACCACTGCTGCGGGAACGACGCTGATAAAGCTGCGGTCGTGTTTGCCGCGTTTGAATGTTACGATACCGTCAACTGCTGCGTGCAGCGTGTGGTCGCGTCCCATGTATACATTTTCACCTGCGTGAAAACGGGTGCCGCGCTGACGGACAAGAATATTGCCTGCAATGGCGACCTGGCCGCCAAACAGTTTTACACCGAGGCGCTTACTTTTACTATCGCGGCCGTTATCGGTACTACCTACACCTTTTTTATGTGCCATTTTTCAAAGAGTAAATTGTCAATGAGAAGAGATGGTTTTTGCCGGGGAGATCCATGCCGGGTTTTATTAACCTGCGATGGACTCGATTTTGATTTTGGTGAACGACTGGCGGTGGCCGTTTTTCTTGCGATAGCCTTTGCGGCGTTTCTTGTGGAAAACGATCACTTTATCGCCTTTTACGTGGCCAATTACGCTGGCTTTGACGTTGGCGCCACCAATGTGCGGTGTACCGATGGAGACTTTGCCCTCATGCTCGATGAGGTGTACGGCGTCGAAGGAAACGGAATCCCCTTCACTCGCTGCCAGCCGGTGGACGAAGATCTGCTGACCTTCCTCAACTTTAAATTGTTGACCGGCGATGGAAACAATTGCGAACATACTTGTTGCTTGAATTTAGTGAATAAAACCCTCTCCTCGAAAGGGCGGGCAAAGGTACGCTCTGCCTGATGAAAAAACAAAGGTTTTTTTGGAAAAATGTGGGCGGAACAGGGTGAGGGACATCCCGTTTGGCTGTTGTTGTGGTTTGGGCTTTGGTTTTTCAGGCATGGAATCGTAATCGTTGTGAGTTGGTGTTTAGTCGGTTAGTGGCATCCAGTTAGGAGAAACACACACAAACACGATTCGATTCATGCCTGAAAACCAAAGCCCAAACTACAACAACAGCCAAACGGGATTTCTCACAACTCACAAAAAATCAGTCGTATGCGAAAAAACTGTTCGCTATTTTCAGCGCCATCCTTTCAGAATTGTCGGCATACACGATGACAACAAGCAGGTTGGTGCTGCTTTCCGTATCCATCATGGCCATCAGGAGCGCATTGACGCCGTCTTTTTGACCGATGACATAGTAACCGGTAAAGTCCTGCATGCTCGCTTCGTCGGCTACATCGACGACATCGTATTCCAGTTCTTTCGCCATTTCTACCACCGCTTCCGCGAGGTGGTCGGTGGTCAGGTTTTCATCCTGAATCGGAATAATGCTCAGAAACAGGTTGTCGTTGGACGCGGTGTATTCCTCTGCGTTATTGGTTTCTATTTTAAAGTTTTCGGGAACGATAAAACCGACACCATGGGTATCCCAGCGCATTTCCTGCTGGGCAAAAACGGACTGCTGCGCCAGGAACAGCGTGGCGAGTAAAAGGGTACGGCTGCAAAATTTGAAAGTCATCAGATAGTATGTTTTAGTAAAAGATGGGCAAAGGTAGATTTATTTAAAAAGGTAGTTTCAGCCGTTTGCTACAAAATAACAAAGTCGCCTCTCTCACTTCTCACCTCTCGTTTCTCACCTCTCACTTCTCACCTCTCACTTCTCACTTCTTTTACCTGTGCCGCTTCCCAGCCGATCATAGCCGTTTTTCGTGTCGTTCCCCAATGGTATCCGCCCAGCAACCCGCTGGACTGGATCACCCGGTGGCAGGGAATCAGGAATGCGACGGGGTTGTCGCCGATGGCCGTTCCGACGGCCCGCGCTGCTTTGGGGCGTTGAATGTGTTGAGCGATGTTCCCATAAGTGGTGAGTTTGCCCATCGGGATTTTCAGCAGCGTTTCCCAGACTTTCAGTTGAAAATCCGAGCCTTTCAGGTGCAGTTTGATCTGGTGGAGTTTGCTCCAGTCATGCGAAAAAATGTACAGGGCATTTTGCTGCATCCCGTCAAGTATTTGTTGATATTTCGCATTCGGGAAATCATTTCGCAACTGTTGCAGGGCCTCTGCGCTGTCGTCGGCAAAAGCAATGTGGCAGATACCTTTGGCTGTAGAAGCGACCAGGATATTTCCGAAAGGGCTTTCGGCAAAACTGTAGTTGATGGAAAGATTGGCGCCACCGTTTTTGTATTCGCCGGGCGTCATACCTTCTATGTTGACAAATAAATCGTGCAGTCGGCTTGCGCCCGACAGCCCGGTCTCCATAGCTGTGTCGAACAAAGAGGCCTGTTCCTCTTTCAGCATTTTTTTGGCGTGCTGAATACTGATGTATTGCAGAAATTTTTTGGGACTTGTGCCGGCCCATTCCGTAAACATGCGCTGGAAATGGTACGGACTTACATGTACTTGTTCCGCCACTTCCGCCAGTTCGGGTTGGCTGCTGAAGTTCTGCCGGAGGTAGTCGATCGCATCGGCGATGCGGTTGAAATTGATGTGCTCTTGTGCCTTCATTTTTGTTGAATTTGATGGTACAAAAGTAGCGGGGAGAACAGCCGCAGACTACCCGAATCTTGCGGAGTTTATTAGAAGTGAGAAGTGAGAGGTGAGAAGTGAGAATCCCTAGAGTACACCGCTCATCTCTCTGATTTCTGATTTTGGAGCGAAGCGGTGTACTCTAGGGATTCTCACTTCTCACTTCTCACCTCTCACTTCTAATTAAGTCTTATCTCATCCTCATTCCCGTCATAAAACCGATAATCCATCAATTGGAAATCGGCTTGCGGCAGGATGCGGATCCATTTGCTGTATTTCCACCACCAGCGGACCTGCTGGCTGATAAGGCCTTTTTTCAGGAAAGCATCCAGGAACGGGTGTACGCGCAGGCGCAGCGGCATTCTGGGCCTTGACTGCATGATGAATTCCAGGTCGCGTTCAATATCGTCGGTGAGGAGTATGCTGGCGTTGATCTTGCCGGTGCCGCCGCAGGTAGGGCACATTTCGGCGGTATCGACCATGACTTCCTGTCTGGCGCGTTCGCGGGTGATCTGCATCAGTCCGAATTTGGACAGCGGCAGGATCGTGTGTTGCGAACGGTCCTTGCGCATGAAATCCTCCATCTTTTTCGCCAGGAGTTTTTTGTGCTCCGGGTTTTTCATATCGATGAAGTCGATCACGATCAGTCCGCCGATATCGCGGAGCCTGATCTGGCGGGCGATTTCTTCCGCCGCTTCCAGGTTGACGCCGAAGATGGTCTGTTCTACATCGTTGGTGCTGATTTTGTGGCCGCTGTTGACATCTACCACGTGCATGGCTTCCGTCTTTTCAATGATGACATAGGCGCCGCTGTTCATCGTTGCCGTTTTACCAAAAGAGGCTTTGATCTGTTTGGTGACGCTGAAGGCATCGAACACCGGTTTGGAGCTGTTGTGCAGTTGTACAATGCCCACCTGATCGGGGCTGATGTTCTGCATGTAAGCCCGGATGTCGGTATACAGGTCTTTTTCATTGACCACGATGCGGCTGAAGCCGTCGCTGAGCATATCGCGCAGCACGCTGGCGGGTTTGTCGAGTTCGCTGAGCAGTTTGGCGGGTGGCGTGGTCGTTTTCAGTTGCTTGTAGATGTCCTCCCACTGGCCCATGAGGCGCACGAGTTCTTCGTGCAGTTCCTGCACTTTTTTGCCTTCCGAAGCCGTACGGATGATGAGTCCGAAGTTTTTGGGTTTGATACTTTCCGCCAGGGTATGCAGGCGTTTGCGTTCTTCCCCGCTGGAAATCTTTTTGGAAACGGAAACAGTATCGGAAAAAGGTGACAATACCATGTAGCGGCCCGGCAGCGTGAGTTCGCAGGACAGGCGCGGGCCTTTGGTGGAAATGGGTTCTTTTAAAATCTGGACGAGTACGGGCCAGCGCTTGTTGAGCACCTGGTCGACTTTTCCGGTTTTTACAATCTCGTCTTCAAACTTGAAGTTGTCGAGTTTGTGGGTGTTAATACTCCCGTTCATCACCCCGTTGGTCCACTTCACTAAGGAGCGCAATTTCGGTCCCAGGTCGGTGTAATGCAGGAATGCGTCTTTTCGGTGGCCGATGTCGATGAATGCGGCATTGAGTCCGGGCATCATTTTCCGGATTTTACCGATGAGGATATCGCCTACGGTAAAATTGTTGTTGGTCTTCTGATGCTGGAGTTCTACGAGTTTGCCGTCTTCTAAGAGGGCAAGTTCAACGCCGGATTCGGTGGCGTTGATGATCAGTTCTTTATCCACGTTGGAAAGATTGGTTTGCAACAGGCACAAGCAAAGAGAGTGTTTGGTGTTTGGTGTTTGGTGTTTAGGGCGCTTCGCCTGAACTACCCACAGTAGCCAAAAGCGAAGCAGCCTAAACACCAAACACTAAACACCAAACACTATCCTGGCAAACCACGACGATGCAGGCAGTTGAAAAATGGCAAAAGCCGCTCGACCGGCTACCGGGGTCGGTGCGGGCGACAAAAATCAGACCGTCGCGATGGTGGGTGTATGTAGCGGCAGGGCCGGTGTAAGTAAAAGGGCAAAAAACAAAAAACAAAAGGCAAAGAAAATCATTGATTTATGCCGAATGGATGCTGATTGATTTTGCACGCATACTTAAGGTTGAAAATCCACAGATTACCTGGGCAGCAAGAGGAGCATTTCGTTTTTGGTTGGGTGGGCAAAAACGCAGCCTGATGGGGCTGACTTTGGGGTAAATACACATTTTGGGGTGGAATGCTTGCCTGTAATCGGGAATGAGAACATACACAGAAAACTTTCCGGGAGCGCATGGCTTTTCCGGAAAGTTTTCGAACGACGGTTGCGTCTGGCGCTGACCCCGGCACAACGGCCCGTGGTATACGGTGCGAAGTGCCTGTGGTTCAGTTACTAACGCTTTTTCTTATGGCGATTCTTACGAAGGCGCTTCTTACGCTTGTGCGTGGCAATTTTATGACGTTTACGTTTTTTTCCGCAAGGCATATTGCTAACTAAGTTTGGGCCGGCTTTTCAGCAGGCAGGTTATGAGTTGTGTGAGTTACCGGGCGTTGCAAATGCCTGTGAACTCTTGAGCTTTTGATGTATTCCCCGTTGCTTCGTAGGCTTTTGCCAGTAAGCAGGGGGTGTTTGGGTTGCTTTTACTCAGCGACCATGATTTTTCCAATCGTTCAATCGCGCGTTCCCATTGTCCTGTTTTGATTGCCAATCGTCCCAGTGCATTATAAACAGCAGGATTGTCAGGATGTTTGCTTTCTAATTCGCGCAACATCAAAACGGCTTGCATCGGGTTGTCGGGCGGCGGGTTTTCCGCGTACACCAGCGCCAGATTGATGCGGTGTTCCGGGTTGCCTGGATTCAGGGAAGCGGCATTTTCAAAAGACTTGACGGCATGGGTAGCGCAATAACTGCGGACGATCTGATCCTGAGACCCGACAAGTCCGCTGTAAAAAACGGCGCCTGCTACCGACCATGAAGTATCCGCATTTTCCAACTCGGCCACTTGCTCTGCCACCCCGCCCGCTACCGGCAACTGGCCGAAGCGGTACCACAGGCCGGACAGCGTTTTGAGTCCGGCGATGCGCGCCGCATCGTTGGCAGCCTGCCCGATCTGTTGTTCCAGGTCGGCAACTTGCGTGGCCTGGGCAGGTTCGAGGTGTTCTTTGGCATCGGCTGCCAGGGTTTCAAAACTGGTGCTTTCTGCTTGCAGGCTACGCGACTGCTCCGACATTTTTTGCTTGTCCGTTTTGGTATCGAAGCCCAAATACAATAGCAAAAACAAGGCCAGCGCTGCAAATAGTACCGAGTAGTGTGTTTTATTCATCGGAATGGATAAAACAGCCTTCCATGGCTGCCTATACCTGTTTAATCTTCTTTTTCTTCATCGGGCAAAGAAGTCACATGCTTCTTCACCTGCTCCGTAAACACCTTTGCAGGTTTGAATGACGGAATAAAATGCTCCGGAATATCGATTGATTTTCCTTTTTTGATGTTGCGACCTACTTTTTTGGCGCGCTTTTTAATGACGAAGCTGCCGAAGCCGCGGACGTACACATTTTCGCCATTAGTCATCGTGGATTTGATTTCTTTGAACAATTCCTCGAGCGTAACGAGCACGTCCACTTTGGCTACACCGGTTTTTTCGGAAATAGCGTTCACAAGGTCAGCCTTTCTCATGTTTTATTTCGTTGATTTTGAATGAATTATGAACGAAAGTCGGGTTTTTTGAAAAACGAGGTGCAAAGTTCTAACAATTTTCGGCCTTCACAAGCTTTTCCTGAAAAAAATAAGACCAATATGGCGTAGAAAATCAGGCACTAAGACATTTGGCTACCCTCCTTCGTCGTTTTTACTTTCCGGGCGGAAAACTCGCTCTAATTCAGCAGTTTACAAAAAAAAATGACCGAAAATTTGTGCCGAACAGGTAAGAATATTTTCAATTCCCGCTTCTTGTTCCAATAAGGTACAGGTATCGGGGGTTTTCGTGTAAGTTTGCCCTCCTTTTTGAAACATTCCTATTTTTTTAATTTTCTAATCTTTTGACTTTCTGGATTATGCTGCTTTCAATGACAGGCTATGGCCGCGCAAACGGAACTTTTGGCGATAAGACGATTTCGGTGGAAGTGCGCGCCCTGAATTCCAAAATGACCGACATCAAACTTCGTTTTCCCGGCGATTATAAAGAGAAAGAGGTGGAACTGCGCAAAATGGTGACCGACCATGCCGAACGTGGCAAGATCGACCTGAACATCGACGTGCAGAATGCAGACGGCGCTGCATTGGTTAGCCTCAATGAAGCGCTTTTCCGCGGCTACCACCGCGAATTGAGCCGCCTGGCCAACGAATTACACATTCCCCAGGGAGAAATGCTGCAGGCGATTCTGCGCATTCCCAATGTGGTGGCCTCGGCTTCGGGGGAAGTGGATGAAGACGAATGGCAGGCCATTTGCCAGACGATAACCAAAGCGCTGGACAATTTCAAAAAATTCCGTATCCTCGAAGGTTTGTCGCAGGAGACCGAGCTGCGCCTGCGTATTACCAACATCATAACCATGCTGGAGCAGGTAACGCCTTTTGAAAAAGAGCGTTTTGTGCGGATGCGCGAACGGATACGCAATAACATGGAGGAAAATTTCGGGAAGGAAAATCTCGACAACAACCGCTTTGAACAGGAAATCCTGTATTACCTGGAAAAGATGGATATGTCGGAGGAAAAGGTGCGCCTCAGTATGCACTGTAGCCATTTTCTCGAACACTTAGACAGCAAACAGGAATCTGTGGGGCGAACGCTCAATTTTATCTCCCAGGAAATGGGCCGCGAAATCAATACCCTCGGCGCCAAAGCCTACGATGCCGATATTCAGCGCTTAGTGGTGCAAATGAAAGACGAACTGGAGAAAATCAAGGAGCAACTGGCGAACGTTCTATAGAAGTGAGAAGTGAGAGGCGAGAAGTGAGAATTCGTAGAGTACACCGCTTCGCCCTCTGATTTCTGATTTAGGAGCGAAGCGGTGTACTCTACGAATTCTCACCTCTCACTTCTCACCTCTCACTTCTATTCAATACTGAATATTCACCCGGTCAATCACATCGCCGGGCTGTAGTTGGTCGACGACCTCCATCCCGGATTTTACTTTTCCAAAAATCGTATAATTGCCATCCAGGTGCGGCGTGGGCGAGTGGGTGATAAAAAACTGCGTTCCTTCCGTATCCGGGCCGGCAGAAGCCATGCCGAGGTAACCGCCCTGGTCGTACCATGCCAGACCGATTTCGGTGCGGATGGTGTAATCGAGCGCTCCATATCCGTCGCCGCTCGGGCACCCGGCCTGTACCACAAAATTGGGCACTACCCGGTGAAAGGTTTTACCGTTCAGAAAGCCCGTTCCCGCCAGATCGAGGAAGTTGACTACCGAACCAGGCGCCCATTCGGGATACAGTTCAAGTATAATATTGCCTTTGGCCGTTTCGATGCTCACCGTTGTTTGCGGCGTGACCACCTTCATCCGGTTCCAGTCGATGGCATGGTTCCATTTGGGTTGGAAAGGCGGCGGCCCTTGGCGTTCCTCAAAGTAGGCGATGGCATCATCGAGCGCCATGTATGCTTCCACGTCGCGGGGCATCTTTAGTTTTCCCATAGCCGTTTTAAAGTCGGGAATGCGGGCGGTATCGCGCAGGGTGCGATAATTCAGCGCCTCCGTACGAAACCCGCCGACGCCGGCAGCAATCATGCCCGGATCGCCGGACGCAATTGTTTCGCGGAGATAGTAATACAGTTCGCGGCGCACCGTTTTGGAAGCCTCCCCATAAAAAGCATAAAAGTTGGGCTTTTTCATGATCGTCTGCAGGGCCTCCGCGGCGCCCGATTTCACGGCCGGATGCGCGTCATTAAAACCTTTATCGTGAATCCAGCGGTAATTCCATCCGAATTCGGCCAGGGCGGTGAGGCAGGCGGCGCGTTCGTACGGGTTTTTGCTTTGCTGGAAAATCTCTTTGATCCGGTAGTTGACATAATCTTTCGATTCAGGGGTTGTTTTGCCGGAAAGAAACTTGTTGGAAGCCTGCAAAAGCAATATCTGCGTCAATGCCGGTATATTCGGTTTACCGATATTAGCGGGAATCCGCCAGTAAAAATCTGCGTCTTTGAGCTGCCCGTTGGCAACAAAAAAAGCGGCGGCCGTTCGGCTGATATGGGGGTTGGGGTCTGCCACATACGGAACGACCAGGGTTCGGATGGTATCGTATTCGAATTTAGCCAAAGCATTGATAATGTTGCACTTGACGCGCCAGTCCTGTTCCGATTTTATCACCTTTGAGAGGATGGCAAAAGCCGGCCCCGTCACGGATTTTCCCAGGGCGGTAGCCAGGGCCATCCGAATATCCGGGTTTTCATTGGCCCGGACAAAGGCGGCGGCCATCTGCACGGCCTGGGTGCTGTCCGGCGCAATATTCAGGGTGCGGGCTAAATAATGCGCAGCCATCAATCGCGCGGGAGCAGGTATTTGTTCATTCGCCACATAGCTGACCATGCGGGCCGTCGCCGCAGGATCGATGATATTGCGGCGGCCAAAACGATAAATGGCACGGCATTGTCCTTCGAGCAGCAATGTATCTGTGGGACGATAGGTATTGACGGCAGCGATATTTTTCAGGCTCTGTAAGGTTCCGCATTTGCCGATGGCTTCCAGAATAATGGCGTTCAGGCGTTGGTGTTGCGACAAAGAATCGGTCGCGACAAAGGCCTGTATCAGTGCTTTTTCCGCTTTGCCATGACCGATCTGACCCAGCGAAAATGCTGCGGCATTGCGCACGTCTTCCACCGGATCGCGGAGCAGCGGCGCGAGTGCGTCGATGGCATTCGAGTCGCGCAGGGAAGCAAAGGACAATGCTGCCAGGTAACGCAAGGTAGCATTGGGGCTGCTGAAATAGCCCTTCAAACTGTCGGTCTGGTGCTGATCCCGCAGGTTGTATAGTTTTTGCACCTGCTCATTGCGCAGATCGAGGTTGACCACTCCTTTTTTTTGTGCTGTCTGCGATGATTCAGGCGGCGTGCAGGCGGTTTGTAACAGCAGGCAACACAGCAAGGCGGCAACATTTATTTTTACAAAACCGGGAATATGAAAGGGCATGGTTGTGTGAGTTGAGAAGGTTTGAAGGTTTGAAGGTTTGAGCAGGTTTGAAGGTTTGAAAGGGTTTGAATGTTTGAAGTGGTAACTCATGGCTTTACGTTTAATGTCGTCAACTTAGCGCTAGTGAAGAGGTGTCATCTGCGAGGTATGAGCAGGTGACATCTCGAAACGACGTCATCTCATCAAATATTACCGTTCCGAGATGTCACCTGCTCGTACCTCGCAGATGACACCTCTTCACTAGCGCTAAGTTGACGACATTAGGCTTTACGTTACCACCTCAAACCATCCAACCTTTCAAACCATCAAACCCTCTCAGACCATCAAAAATCCGAGGTAATCAACAAATCCAGGCTCGTGCTGCGCAATTGGAAGCGTTCACCCAGATAAGCGTTGGTCAGCGAACCCTTGTAGGTATAAACGCCGTTGCGCAAACCGGAATGTGCTATAATCAGCGGGATAACGCCGCCGGCTTCGGCTTTCAGCAGCAGCGATGTCAGGATATTACTCACCGCATCGGAGGCCGTTCGGGCCACCCGCGAAGGGATGTTGGGTACGCAGTAATGAATCACTCCGTGCCGCTCGAAAGTAGGCCGGTCGTGGGTGCTGGCCTGCGACGTTTCAAAACAACCGCCCTGGTCTATACTTACATCGACAATCACCGAGCCGGGTTTCATACGTTGGACAATATCTTCGGAGACAAGCATGGGTGTGTTGGCATGGGCGGAATGTACGGCGCCGATAGCGACGTCGGCGCTCAACAATTGCTCCTGCAAGTGAACGGGATTGATGACCGAGGTATGCAGTTGTCGCCCGACCTGGCGTTGCAGGTTCATCAGAGCGTATACATTGTTGTCAAAAATACGCACTTCGGCGCCCAGGCCGAGCGCTGTGCGGGTTGCGAATTCGGCTACCACGCCGGCCCCGAGAATAATCACCTTGGCAGGCGGCACACCCGCTATGCCACCCAGCAATACCCCCTGTCCGCCGCGGGCCGTTGCCAGCAATTCGGCGGCAATGAGGATGGCGCTGATACCGGATATTTCACTCATCGCATTTACGATGGGGAAAACGCCCGTCTCGTCGTCGCGGATATATTCCATGGCTAAGGCTATCACGCGCCTTTTTTGGAGCCTGGTGATATACTCGGCATCCAGCAGGGGCAGGTGAATCGGCGATATAACCACCTGGTTGGGGCGCATCATTTCGATTTCATCGAGCGTCGGCGGCGCCACTTTCAGCAGCACATCGGCTTTAAATACCTCTTCCGTACTTTGACTGATTTGTGCGCCCGCTTCCGAATAGTCGTGGTCGCTGAATTTCGCTTTTTCGCCGGCGCCCGCTTCAATAATAATATGGTGGCCATGCGCCGCCAGCGTCATGACCGAATGCGGCGCCAAAGCGACCCTGTTTTCCTGCAAAGTGGTTTCTTTCGGAACGCCGATAAATAGCCGTTGATGCCGTGGTAAGACATCCAGCATTTCGGGTTGGGTACGTGGGACTGATAAGGTTTCCATAGATGAGTTTGGAAAAAAAACGGCAAGGGGATTACAAAATTAGAATGCGACGGGAAGTTTCCCCTATAATCTCGATGTTAATTTTTGCAGTGTTGTCCGGCAACATGGTTTCCACGATTTGCGGCCACTCGATCACACAATACCAGGGATCGTACAGCAGGTCTTCCAGGCCGATGTCGAATGCCTCGGAAGCGTTGCGCAAACGATACAGGTCGAGGTGGTGAAAAAGTGCTTTCGAGCCATCCGGCAAGGTGTAATTGTATTGATTTACTAAAGAAAAAGTTGGACTGGCCGTAGCGCCTTCCACGCCGAGGTGTTTGCAAAATGCTTTTACGAAGGTCGTCTTTCCGGCGCCCATTTCGCCGTACAATGCAATTTTACGGCGTTCGGCCAAACCTTCCAGGATGGCCGGAATGGCTGCCGGTAATGCTGCCGGGTCGTGAATGTCTAACTGCATGGTGTAAACTATTTTGGAGAATTTCCGGGGCGCGGCAAAAGTACGCCCGCAAAACCCGAATTTCGCAGTTCTTTTTGAGCGCGCCTTTTATTGCCTGTTTACAAATGCCTTATTCGATCAACGACATTCAAAAAATCCTTGCTGCCCGCTGGCTGCAAAAATCTGATCCGGACGCCGGTGTAGAGCAATTGTTATTCGATAGCCGTCAGGTAGCGATGCCTTCCCGCTCCCTGTTTTTCGCCCTCTCCGGCGAACGCCTCGACGGCCACAGGTACCTGCCCGATCTGTACCGGGCGGGTGTCCGGCAATTTGTTGTAAGTCAGGCAGTTGCGGTGGAGCATTACCCGGACGCCAATATCCTGCTGGTAAAAAACACCCTGCAAGCCCTGCAATCGCTGGCGCAATACCACCGCTCCAAATTCCGGATTCCAGTGGTCGGCATCACCGGCAGCAATGGAAAAACGGTCATAAAAGAATGGCTTTGGCAGTTGCTCAGCCCCGATTTTCACATCGTGCGCAGTCCTAAAAGTTATAATTCACAGATCGGCGTGCCGCTTTCCGTGTGGCAAATGAAGCCCGAACATACGCTGGCGCTCTTTGAGGCAGGCATTTCCAAACCCGGCGAAATGCAGCGCCTGGCCCCGATCATCCAGCCGGAGATTGGCCTTTTGACCAATATCGGGCCGGCGCATCGCGAAGGTTTCCGCGACGACGCTGAAAAGATACAGGAGAAAATGCGGCTGTTCGACAGTTCCCGGCTGCTCGTCGTATCGGTCGATAACCCGGCCATAGCCCAGGCCGCACAGGCATGGCAAAGCCGTCAACCCGAGCGGCAACTTTTTACCTGGTCGAGAACAGGCCTGCCCGCCGATGTGCAAATCATCGGGGTACAAACGGACCCCGACGGTTTCACCCAGATTCGCGCCGCATTCCGGCAAATGATCGAACTGGCGGTCATCGACATCCCTTTTTCGGATCCGGCTTCCGTCGAAAATGCGATTCATTGCTGGGCCGTCATGCACCTGCTGGGCGTTTCCCAAAAAAACATCGCGGAGCGGATGCGGCGGCTGGAACCGGTGGAAATGCGCCTCGAATTAAAATCGGGCGTCCGGCACTGCACCCTCGTCAACGACTTTTACAACAATGACCTGGCCTCGCTGCGCATTGCGCTGCAATTTGCGCGGCAGCAGGCCCGTACGGGAAGGGTGACCCTGATTCTCTCCGATATTCTGCAAAGCGGACTACCCGCTTCGGAATTGTGGGAACAGGTGGCCGCCGCCGTTCAATTGCAGGGCGTCGGTCGTCTGATCGGTATCGGGCCGGCCATTCCTGCCATTCAGGCGTTTTTGCCCGCCGGCTTCGACGCTGTTTTTTACCCGGAAACGGAACCGTTTTTACAAAATATCGCCGCGCACGATTTCCACGACGAACTTATTTTGCTCAAAGGCGCGCGGCCTTTCGAGTTCGAGCGCATCGCCCGCAGGCTGGAACAGAAAGCCCATAAAACGGTGCTGGAGATCAACCTCACTGCACTGGTACACAACCTCAACGCCTACCACCGCCTGCTTCGCCCCGGTACCCGCACGATGGCGATGGTGAAAGCGGCGGGCTACGGCTCCGGCTCGGCAGAAGTGGCCAAACTGCTGGAATTTCACCGCGTCGATTACCTCGGCGTGGCATACGCCGACGAGGGTATCGAATTGCGCCATGCGGGTGTGAACCTGCCCATTCTGGTGCTCAATCCCGAACCGGCGAGTTTTGATGTGTTGAACCGTTTCCGGCTGGAACCGGAGGTGTACAGCCTGCCCATGCTGGACGAGTTGATCCATTTTGCCGGTAAGGAAAAAGCGCTGTCCATACACCTGAAATTGGACACGGGCATGCACCGGCTCGGTTTTGAAGCGGACGATATTCCGGCGCTCACCGCGCAGTTGCGCGAGTACCCAAACCTGCGCGTGCAATCGGTTTTTTCGCACCTTTCGGCCAGCGACGCCGCACAACACGATGCATTCAGCCACCGGCAGGCAGCAGTGTTTACGGAGTTGTCCGGCCAGATCAGCGCTGCACTGGGTTATGCGCCGCTGCGGCATATCTGCAACACCGGCGGTATCGTGCGTTTCCCGGAGTATCATTTTGAAATGGTGCGCCTGGGTATCGGGCTGTACGGCATCGACAGCGCCGGCTTGCAGGATCAGTTGCGGGTGGTGAATACCCTGAAAGCGACGATCAGCCAGATCAAGGAAATAGCGCCGGGCGATACGGTAGGATACAACCGCAACAGCGGCCCGCTGGCGAAACCGACCCGTATTGCCACCATCAGCATTGGCTATGCCGACGGTTTTTTGCGGCTGGCGAGTGGCGGGCGTTATTCCGTGCAGCTGCGTGGGCAGCGGGCGCCGACCATCGGCAATGTATGTATGGATATGACGATGATCGACGTAACTCATATTCCGGCAGCACGGGAGGGCGACGAGGTGGTGATTTTTGGAGACCACCCGCCGGTGCAGGAACTGGCGGCCTGCCTGCAAACGATTGCTTACGAGGTGTTTACCAATATTTCGGAACGGGTGAAACGGGTGTACTGGCAGGAGTGAAAGTAAGTGCGAAGTGCGAAGTCGTCAGTCCGAAGTCCGTTGTAAGTGCGAAGTCGGCAGTGCGAAGTGCGAAGTCCGTAGCGTACACCCTTGTAAGTGCGAAGTCGGCAGTCCGAAGTCTACGCGAGGACAAATTTACCCAAGCCAAAACAGAAGTCTTAAAAATTGATATGCCATTTTGGGAATTATCTCTACTTTTGCGGCGTTCTTGTGAAACGTAAGAACAAAGGGCTTGTAGCTCAGGTGG
The DNA here is from genome assembly GCA_016711435.1 of Lewinellaceae bacterium. Taxonomy (GTDB): domain Bacteria; phylum Bacteroidota; class Bacteroidia; order Chitinophagales; family Saprospiraceae; genus M3007. The sequence goes on along the minus strand of JADJSY010000058.1, from coordinate 2,423 downwards.
TTAGAGCGGCTGACTCATAATCAGATGGTCGCGGGTTCAATTCCTGCCAGGCCCACTTTGAAAATCAATGCGTTACGTGGATTGTTCCGCGTAACGCATTTTTTTTGCTTTCAAAGACGGATGAAAATAATCGGAAATCTGCATAAGCATAGATTTGCCCATATTTACTTTCCAGAAATTGAATAAATGCAATCCATCATTGACCATTTTCAACAATACCTGCCGCTGACGGAAGCGGAGCAAGCGTTAATCTTGACCAGGGTTAAACAGCGCAATATCAAGCGCAGGCAAATGATTTCACAGGAGGGCTTCGTCTGCCGGCATTACACGTTCATTGTGAAAGGATGTTTTAAAATGTACGCCGTAGATGACCGGGGCGTTGAACACAATATCCAGTTTGCTGCGGAAGACGACTGGATTGCGGACATCGGCAGTTTTCATTCAAAAAAGCCCAGCAGCCTTTTTATCGAAGCCTTAGAACCTTCGGATATCATACAAATTGAACAGCAGGATTTGTACCTTCTTTACAACAATATTCCCAAACTTGACCGAATATTTAAGGTAATTGTCGAAAATAAATATGTCGAATTGCAGAACCGGGTATTGCAAACCATTAGCTCTACCGCTCAGCAGCGGTACCTGAATTTTCTCGAACAATATCCCACTTTGTCGCTGCGACTACCTAACACACAGATAGCCTCTTACCTGGGCATCACGCCTGAATTCCTGAGCAAAATCCGGAAAGAGTTATCCGGAAAGGTAGGCTCCACGCTTAAACAATATTAAGGTGATTTCTTAAACTACTTTATTGGTTGCGCTTTGCCAATGAGTCCATCTTTGCACCATTGTTCATTCAAAAAATTGCAAAAATGAAATTCTCAATGGTTCTCCTGGCAATACTATTCTTCTTTGTTTCTGTTGCCAAAGCAAGGTGGACAATCAAAATTCTTCTAACAATAAAGAAAGTACAGAAATGGAAAACGAAAAAAGCGCAATCGAAAAATTGCTCTATTTACGTCTATGCGGGGATGCCCTAAAAAATCAGATTTAGTTAAAGTGTTGCCACTTTTTACCTCGGCAAGACGGTTTGTTAGCTCATGCCTCAAATGCCCCTACAGCAATCAGGACAAGAACAAGTCAAAAGGTGCTATGGCACGATTTTGCTGTGTCTTATTTGGTCAACATCCAACTGAAATTGAATTTTTCATTGACTTAATCGAGACGCCATGGTATCAGCCTTGACCGCCGGTTGCCTCGAACCACATCAAATGGGAACAACTTTAATTCATGCTACGGGGCAAACATAGGGGTTTCCGGAAGAAAATCGTGGTTGGGTTTGTGGCTTCTTTAAAGAAAACGGATCATGGAACCAATTGGATCCCGCGGTATATGTTTAACAAGATGAATTAGAGCAACGTAGATTTGGGCGCTGCTTCAAATGCCCTGTTTTGGTGCTGGCCGGCGACCGTGACCAAGGCAATACAGTTGAACACGTCATCAATGCGGCACGCATGATTCCAAAACATCAGATCAGCATAATACCCAATACTACACATACCGTTTTTCTGGAAAACTTTCCGGCAGTTTGGGCGAGTATTGTACCGTTTTTAAAACTATAAAAAGGCATTGTTATGAATAAAGCAATATTTTTAGTGTGGATGCTCCTGGCGCCATTTCCCAAGATATATGCTCAAACGATACCGTTTGAGGGTATGGAATTTGAAATTTCCAATGTAAAAGCATCGGCGCTTGAATTAGATGGGGAACAAGTCCTGAAAGTCGAGCGGGATTTGGATAAACTTCCTTTCGATGTCAAAAGAATGGAAGCTACCGTCGATGAACCGACGTACGTTAAACTCAAAAACGTCAACTTCGACAATGGAACCATCGAGGTAAAAGTATTGAGTCGGATTCAAGACCCTTCGCCTTTTGAAAATGCAAGAGGGTTTATCGGGCTTGCTTTTCGAATCAATGAAGATGATTCGGCTTTTGAATCTATTTATTTAAGACCCGTCAATGGCAGGTCTAATATTCAAAAATTTAGAAACCACACGGTTCAATATTTTGCCTACCCGGATTATAAGTTCGAGCGCTTGAGAAAGGAATTTCCGGAGATGTACGAAACCGCCGCGCCTGTGGGCCTCAACGAGTGGATTACAATGCGTATTGAAGTGCATGGCGAAAAGGTCGAACTGTTTGTCAATGATGCCAGGTACTCCAACTTCATTGTACCTAAAATGCTGGGCAAAACGACAACCGGCTCCATTGGCCTATGGGTGGATATCGGAACGGAAGGTTATTTTAAAGATTTAAAGGTTGTGGCAGGCGAATAATCATTTTTTCCTCAATCCCATTACCTCCGACAATACTTTCCTGCCCTTGTCCGCCTCCATTTTTCCTGTATTTGTTTCAACGATGGCAAG
>JADJSY010000057.1 GCA_016711435.1 Lewinellaceae bacterium | reverse complement strand
GTCGGCAGGTGGTTTTCGGAATTGCTAGCGGTGGCACTGGCGGGCTTCAAAGGGTGAAACGCCGCTTCGAATACATCGGCGCAACCCGGAACTGGTGTACATCGACGACTATGCGCATCACCCGGCCGAACTGGAAGCGGCGATCGGCGCCGCTAAAATGATGTACCCGAACCGCAAAGTGACCGGCATTTTCCAGCCGCACCTGTACACCCGCACCCGCGACTTCGCGGAAGCGTTTGCACGGGCGCTGGACCTGCTCGACGAGTGTATCCTGCTGGATATTTACCCGGCCCGCGAACAAGCGATACCGGGCGTCACTGCCGCGATGATTGCCGGACTGATGCAGAACAAGAACGTGAACCTGACTACAAAATCTCAACTGCTGAACTTGCTGAAAACCAAACAAATAGAAGTACTGATGACCATGGGCGCAGGCGACATCGATACCCTCGTTGAACCGATTAAAAGCCTCCTGAACACAAATGCCAAACTATAGTGCCCTGATAACCAATAACTAATAACAGATAATTAAAAAATGAAGGTACCACGTCTCCGTTACGATCGCTTCGCCTGGGTGGCATTTCTGCTCCTGGTGGCCGTGGCATTGTTTTCGGCGATCGGGCGGAAGAAAAACAGTTTTGCAGATGGTGTGGAAGTAGCGGTGACGCCCCTTGCCAGTGGCGACAAACTTATCAGCGAACGGGACGTCAGGCAGGCGCTGCTGCGTTCATTCGGCAATACCCTCGAAGGTACCGAACTCGCTTTGCTGGAAGTGGAACGTATGGAGCGGGTGCTGGAAGAAGACCCGTTTATCCTGGATGCGGAAATATATGTCGACCAGTTAAAGGTGCTGCATGTAACCATTATCCAGCGCGAGCCTTTGGTGCGTATTCTGGACAACAACGGCGGCAATTATTACCTCGATAAAAACGGGGTGAAGATGCCTGCTTCCAAAAATTTCGCAGCCAGGGTACTGGTGGCCACAGGCAACCTGGCGCCGTACACAGCGGAGTTTCGGAATAAAAGAAAAAGCACCCTGAAAGACCTCTTTAACCTGACCCAAACCTTGATGGCAGACGAGTTTTTGGCTTCTTTCATCCAGCAGGTGCATGTGAACAATGCGGGCGATTTTATCCTCGTGCCGCTGATCGGCGACCAGAAAATTGTGCTGGGCAGCACCAGGAAACTGGAAGACAAACTGAGGAGACTGAAGATATTTTACCAGGAAGGAATGCCCTATGAAGGCTGGCGGAAATACGAGACGATCAATTTGAAGTACAATGGACAGGTGGTGTGTAAGAAATAGTTGATGAGGTTTATAAGGTTGATGAGGTTGATAACGAGATGCCCTCCAGCCATTTTTAAGAACCCTCGTCAACCCTCATCAATAAGAATCAACATCTTCATTTTAAATCATAATCTTATGCAATATACGTACGCTTTTGAAAAAATGGCAGTCTGGCAAAATGCTAAAAACACTGTCAAATCCATTTATGTAAAAACAAAAAGTTTTCCAAAAGAGGAGGCTTTCGGCATGACAAGTCAGATCAGAAGAGCAGGCGTTTCCATTTGTTGCAATTTGGCAGAAGGAAGCGCAAGGATTAGTCCAGTAGATCAGAATCGGTTTTATGAAATCGCATTTGGTAGCGCCATAGAGGTGATTAATCTGTTGATAATCAGCAAAGAGATGGAGTTGATCTCAGACACTGACTATGTCAATCTTCGATCCGAATTGGAAAAGATAACTTACCAAATTAACCAAATGAGTGGAAAAAAGCCAAACAAAACCGTAGGAGTTAAAGGAATACAGTGATGCTACATATCAACCTCATCAACCTTATAAACCTCATCAACCAAAAAAAAATTGAAACAAAATATTTAAAATACTATTTTTGTCGCGGGAAAGAGTTTCGCATCGCGGCAGGAACACAAAACAAACTGAAACTCGACCACTTAAACAGAAACGTTATGACGGAATTACTCCCACAACCCCATGATGTTGTCGTTGCCTTAGACATCGGCACCACCAAGGTATGTTGTCTCGCAGGCCGCAGGAACAAACATGGAAAACTTGAAATTGTCGGTATCGGCAAAGTCGAAAGTGTCGGTGTGCTGCGCGGCGTAGTCAGCAACATCGAAAAAACAGTCAACGCCATCCGCGAAGCGATCGACATCGCCGAGCGCCAGGCACAAATGAAATTTCGCGCCGTACACGTCGGCATTGCGGGTCAGCACATCAAAAGCCTCCAGCATAGGGGCATTTTGACCCGCGAAAGCGATCACACCGAAATTGCCCACCGCGACATCGACCGGCTGGTGAATGACATGTTCAAACTCGTGTTGCCGCCCGGCGACAAGATCATCCATGTCTTCCCGCAGGAATTCACCGTGGATTCCGAGCAGGGCATCACAGATCCTGTCGGTATGTGCGGGGTGCGGCTGGAAGCCAATTTCCACATTATTACCGGCCAGATCACAGCGGTAAACAACATTTACCGCTGCATCGAAAAAACCGGACTCAAAGTAGCCGATCTCACCCTCGAGCCTATTGCCAGCGCTGACGCCACATTGTCCGAAGAGGAAAAACAGGCAGGTGTAGCGCTCGTCGACATCGGTGGCGGCACCACGGATATTACGGTGTTCCACGAAGGTATCATCCGCCACACGGCTGTGATTCCTTTCGGCGGCAACGTCATCACAGCCGACATCAAGGAAGGCTGCACCGTGATGCAGCCTCAGGCTGAAAAACTTAAAGTGAAATTCGGTTCCGCCCTCGCCAACGAGGTGTTCGACAACCGGATCATCACCATCCCGGGTCTGAAAGGACGCGACCACAAGGAAATCAGCGAGAAAAACCTGGCCCGTATCATACAGGCGCGGATGGAAGAAGTACTCGACTATGTGCTTTGGGAAATCCGCCGCAGCGGCTACGAGCGCAAACTCATCGGTGGCATCGTGCTCACCGGCGGTGGGGCGCTGCTGGCCAACACGGACAAACTCACGGAGTTTCACACCGGCATGTCCTGCCGCATCGGCGTTCCACTGGAACACCTGGCGCACGGCTACCACGAAAAGGTGAACAGCCCGATTTTCAGCACAGCCATCGGCTTGCTGATGCGCGGCTTGCAGGACATCGACCCGTCAAAAGCGCAAAAAGAAGAAGCCAAACCGGAAGTCAATGACGAGCCGAAAGAACCATCCAATGTTTCAGAAGAAAAAGGAGCCACCTGGTTCGATAATGTCTTCAAAAAAACAAAGGAATGGTTCGAAGCAGAGCCGGACGTGGACTTTCAAAAAGTGAGAGTGAGTTATGAGCGACAGCCTTGATAACTCTTTACAATAACCCATTAAAACTCCAATATTATGAAACAGTTGCGGCTCTCCGATGCGTGAAAATCCATGAATCTAGCGATTCGATCCTATTTGTAAATATTTAATTGGAGAAAAGAAAGATACGTTTTGAGCAAGCAAATGCTGAGATCAGGGACTTCAATCGGTGCAAATATCCGGGAAGCCCAAAATGCAGAAAGTGCTGCCGATTTTATTCACAAATTGGGAGTTGCTCAAAAAGAAACTGACGAAACGATATACTGGATTGAATTACTGCATCGTACGGAATTTCTAACTTATGCAGAATATCAATCCATATTTCAAGATACAAATGAACTGCTGCGTATGATTCGCAGCGGGAGAATACCTAAATAATACACTTTCAACTTTGATTCTTTTCAACCCATATCATTGTAAAATCAAGAGGGATCACCCATAACTCATAACTCTCACTCTCTTAGTTATGCTATTTGATTTGCCAAAAGATGAGCCTAGTATCATCAAAATCATCGGCGTAGGTGGCGGCGGTTCTAATGCTGTCACGCACATGTACAAACAAGGCATCGTAGGTGTCGATTACGCCATCTGCAATACGGACGCGCAATCCATGCAACTCAGCCCGGTGCCCACCAAAATTTCACTCGGCCAGTTGCTGACCGAAGGCCGCGGCGCAGGCAGCAAGCCCTCCGTCGGCAAACAAGCCTGTATTGAAAGCATCGATGAAATCAAACGTTTCCTCGAAACAGGCACCAAAATGGCCTTTATCACAGCCGGCATGGGCGGAGGAACCGGTACCGGCGCCGCGCCGATCATCGCCAAGGCCGCCCAGGAACTAGGCATCCTGACCGTTGGTATCGTCACGCTGCCGTTCACTTTTGAAGGCAAAACCCGCGTTGGAAACGGCATGGAAGGCCTCGAAGAACTGCGCAAAAATGTGGACTGTCTGGTCATTATTTCCAACGACAAACTGCGCGACATCTTCGGCAACCTGAGCATTTCCGCAGCCTTTGCAGAAGCGGACAATATCCTCTGTACTGCCGCAAAAGGCATCGCGGAAATTATCACTGTTCCTGGATATGTGAACGTCGACTTTGAAGACGTGAACACGACCATGCGCGGCTCGGGTGTAGCCATCATGGGTACGTCTACGATCGAGGGTGAAAACCGCGCTTTCCGGGCTGCCGACGAAGCGCTTCGCTCGCCGCTGCTCGAAGACAATGATATTTTCGGCGCTAAAAACATCCTGGTGAATATCACCTCGGGCGCCAAAGAAGCGACCATGGACGAAATCTTTGAAATCACACAGTTCGTACAGGAAAAGGCCGGCGAAAATGCCAACCTGATTTGGGGTAACTGCTTCGACGAGCGCCTCGGAGAAAAACTGGCGGTGACGATCATTGCCACCGGTTTTGAAGTGGCCGACCGCAAGAACAATACGCCGGGCATTCAGCGCCAGCAAAACACGAACGAACGCCAGGTGGTACACCTCGACGATGAGGCCGCCGGAAAAAAGAACGAGCCTTCTCTCTTTACGATTACGTCCGATGAGGCGTATTCCCCGGTAGATGAGAAGGCGGCTACCGCGCTCGAATTCGAGTTCGATAACATCCGGGAGACTGTGGATAAAATTCGCCGTACGACGCCTGTTAACAGCGATCCGTTTCTGCGCCACCCCGAGGATGATGAAATTCCGCCCGAAGAGCGCCGCCGTCGCATCGAAGAGGCTCAACGCCGCCGTCAGGAGGCTTTGAACCGCCCGATCAACGTGGTGAAACTCAGTTCTCCACAGACCATCATCGAACTGGAAAACCAGCCTGCTTACCTGCGTAAAAGCATCAGCCTGGAAGACGTACCCGACGCCCAACAACCTGCCATGTCAAACTGGACGGTTTCACTCGAAGAAGAAGGCGAGATCAGGGTAGGGGGGAATACGTATTTGCACGATAACGTTGATTAAAGTGATGAATGATGAATGATAAATGATGAATGATGAATGATGAATATATTGTGCTTAGGAGCCTTAAATTAAATGCCTTGGTATAAGTTGTTGCATATCAATCTTTATTGAATGGCAAAACTGACGTGCTGACGATGAAATATTCATCATTCATCGCTCATCATTCATCATTAGATATACAAAGTTTTATTTCTGCTAAGTGGTAGCGGCTTCGGTGTGTGGGACACCGGGCCGCTTTTTTTGTACCGGCTGCTTTAGCTGCCGGATGTAACGATCGGCAATTACAAGTATGTTCGGTCTGTCTGTCATAGTTGTTGGAGGCTTTTCTTTTCGAGTTCCGCATAAGCCACTAGATATGTCGGGGTCTCTATATTATATTTTCTTCCCTCCTTAATCACATAGCCGGTCAATGATAGTAATTCGTTGTTAGGTTTTTTGTTTTTAAAGTCAGCGTGCATGGAAGATGTTGTTTCAAACGGCAATGCCTTCCATTTATTCAATGTTTTTTCCAGAATGTCTTCCGAAATAAGAACGTTTTTTGCCTTAGCCACTTGTATAACTTCTTCCAGTAAAGCAATTACCATCATTCGTTTTTCTTTGTGAGCAAGAAGTGCTCCTATGCATTTGTCAAAATAAGATGTTGCCGTAGCAACAGGAGAAATGAAAATAAATTTTTCCCAAATGATGGTTGAAATACTTGTGGAATAAGTTGCTTCAACTTTTGCTTCCCTGAACAATTTTTCAAACAGTAGTAATTTTTCATTTACATAGTTGTCCAGCCCAAAATAAAGCGTTTCAATGATTCCGCTATTTTCAATGATGCCGGCTTGTTTCAAACGGGAAACGATATAGACACAACCCTCTAAAACGATGTTGTCCGTGAGTACATGTTTTATTCGTTCCCTGCTGTCCACGCCATTGAGCAATGGCAAAATAATGGTGTCTTGATTGATACAAGGTTGTAATTGTTGAATGACGGCTTCAATGTCATAACTTTTTGTACTTATGATCATGAAGTCTGCAATACCCAATTCAGATGGATGGTCAGTTGCTATCGTTGGTTTAGCAATAAAAGTGCTGTTGCCCTTTGTTACTTGAAGTCCGTGTTTTTGAATTTCTGCCAGGTGTTTGCCACGAGCAAAAAAGTTGATTTCAACATGCTCATGGTCGTGAAAATGTTTTGCTAATAACCCTCCAAAATAACCGCCGACTCCTCCAATGCCAGCAATAATTATGTTCGTTTTATTCATGGTTGCGGTGTTGGTTTACCAGTTATACTGAACGTTGAGCGCTTTCAATACGAATAATAAATTCTCAACCTTTCCGAGTCATCCAATTCGATGACCAAATTTTGTTTTTGGCCGTCAGTACTGAAAACGTTGAGCCTTCTCTTGGCGGCATCGTATTTACTAAACGTTTTAGTGCTACCAAACCAAAGCGAGCGAAACAGCACCAATGCCTCTTGCATGGTCATTTTGCCGGCTGGCAATAAAAATCGCTCGTACTCTCCTGCTGCATGGAACAAGGTTTCATAAAAGGCGCCGTCCAGGTACCCTTGCCGATGTCCCTCTGTTTCTTCCAATTCCGAAAAACTGATGCGCTCCCCTTTTGCTGGAGAAACACTGCGGTAAAACAACTCTCCCGCCAGGCAGCAGGGATCATTCGATTTTTCGAGCAGGGGCGGGTAACGCGAAAGATACCCTTCAAAAAGCCAGCCTTCTTCGCCCCGGGTGGTTTTTACTTTTACCCAGCCGCCGCTAAGTTCAAAGGAGCCGATCTTTTCGGCGGTGAAACGATTCCCAGGGTCGGCAGGCTCCAGCACTTTTAAAAGGCGACCATCTCTTGGCACGGAAGCAATTTTTTTACCATTTTTGGAAGGTGTTTTGCGCAGCACCAGGCCACTTGGCGCGTGGACATACAGGGTGTCGTACAGCGCAGGCGCCTGATTGCCGCCCTTGGATGACGGTTGGGTACTTGTCATTGCCTGCGGCCCGGTTTTCGAAACCAAGGGGTTTCCCTGTTTGCAGACGCAAAGCCCAAACAGGCATCCAGGGATCAACAAAAGCATCTTCATTGGCATTAATTTTAGTTATAGACTTGCCGCTGCACGAATCCAGTCCCGGACGATTGCTGTTAAATCGTCTTTTCTACTTTGAATCTCCGCCATATTTTTAAATGAGGCAACGGCCCGGTCGTTTTCCTTCCAGGCCAGAATCCCCGATTCGTCTTTTATCAGTTTGTCTTTGGGTTGTTCTTTCACCTTGGCGCCGCGGTGGAAAATCAGTTGCACCTGTTTAGGCGCCTGAACGCGCATGCTGATGCGGTCTTCATTGTCAAAACAATAATTGGGGCCGTTCCATTTTATATTTTCAGTGATTCCACTGTCAGCGCTTAAAATAAGTAGCCTCAACTGCTCTATTTCATTTCTGAAAGGAGGGTTGAGTGTGTCGAGAAGTGTAGTTACTTCGGGGCTGAGGTGGATTTGTTGCATTGTCATTGATTATTTTTTCTTTTTCGATTTAGTGTCTGTTGGTTCAATTTGTTTTGGGGACAAAGCCGTATTCGCATTCAATTTGGAAACGACTTTTTTCCCTGTGCGGGCTTCCAGTTCCCGGAGCGCTACTTTGGCAACATTGCCGCCTTGTTGAGCCACTTTTTTGCTTTCTTCAAAAGATTCCGGTTGTACCGCTTCTGAAATATCTTTGGTAGACGCCTCTGCCAGCATATTCAAGATCAATTCGGTGTTGGTCATATTATCCCGCAGGTTTTCTTTTTTCAAACCTTTCAGCATTTTGTATTCTTTGGTGGTTTTGTCTGACCATGCTTTGGTGATAATGTCTGTCAGTGTGGCAAACTGTGCGCCTTCTTTCAGCCCGCGTTTTTTCCACTCATCGGTCAACTCTTTGCGGATTTCAATACTTTTCAGGCGTTGATTGATCCAGGTTTCGGAATAGCCTAAATGCAGATATTGTTCCAATGCCCGGTCTATAGTGAGTTCGGGGTCTTGCATTTCGTCCAATCTTTCGGCAGCCACCCGGGCCAGCCAGAGTTTGAATGGCTCGGCCTTGGGGGACGGGATGGACTGAATCAATCGAAAAAGTTGTTCGGTGTCGGCTACATCGGTGAGGTAAAACTTGCCGTCAGCCGACTGCATTTTCAGTTGGTTACAATTTGTAACCAACTGACTTCCCTCTTTCTTTAGCCTGTTCTTCAAAACCCTCCAATACATCTGTGGGTTTGGGCTGTCAGTAAGTACGGCAATCACATCCACAATAGATAAATACCATTTCTCCTGGTCTGCATCCCAAAGTGTTCTCACTTTTCTTTCTTCAAATATTTTTATTTCGTTCTTTTTTTCCATGGTGCTTTTTCTTTAGGGGGGGGTATAAGTTTAAAGTTGTTGCCGGGCAGGGGCCGGTTTTCTGCGCCTCGTGCAAGCAGGTTTTATGTCCTGTTAAGTATACTGATAATCAATTTCCTGACGGTTTCCATTTCTTCGGCTTTGCTGGCGGCCACAAAAAGCGTCAAGGTCGCCAGGGCTTTGTTGCTGATAATGGTCTGGTTGAGATCATTGAACAGCAATTTATTTTTTTCCAAAAAGTAGAGAAAACAAGCGGCGCCTATTCGTTTGTTTCCATCCACAAAGCCGTGGTTTTTGATAATCAGATAAAGCAAGGTAGCCGCTTTTTCTTCGAGGCTCGGATATAATTCCTGTCCACCGAAACTTTGCCCTATTTGCGCTACCGAACTTTCAAAACTGTGGTCTTTGTGTTTGGCAAACACATCGGAGGAAAACGCGGAACGCATATCGGCCACGACTTCGAGGTATTCGGCTACGGAAGGCAGAACAGCCTCCCGCACGGTTTTGCCTTTGATATCCAAGGCTTCATGGTCATAGTCATCGAGCATTTCAAGGCCAGCCGAAAACAGGCTAAGGCTTTCATTGTCAGTGCTTTGAGCCTGCTCTTCGATGGCCCGGCTCACGATGCGGATACCCGTTTTGAGGGTTTGCAGGTGCATTTGCTTTTCGGCCAGGCGCTTTTCATTGATGGCGTAGCCCTGGACGAGGTATTCTTTGAGGCGTTGGGTGGCCCATTGGCGGAATTGGGTGCCGCGCTGGGACTTCACGCGGTAACCGACGGAGATGATGACATCGAGGTTGTAAAAAGCAACTGGCTTGTCTGAATTTGCAATGTGCAAAAAATGCACATTGCTTTCTTTCTCCAATTCACCTTCCTTAAAGACGTTACTGATGTGCTTGGAAATAACGGTTCTGTCGCGTTGAAATAATTCAGTTATCTGGCTCTGTGTCAGCCAAACTGTCTCTTTTTCAAATTGTACTTCAATAGAAGTATTTCCGTCGGGGCTTTTGTAAATTTCAATTTGATTTTCCATAGTTGAAACGTGTTTGTATGATTATGATGAATGATGTGCTGTTGTGCACTCCCTCCAAAAGAAAGGATAACAAATATAAGGTAAAAAGTAATTATATCTGCAAGGAAAATCTGCTAAAACCCTGAAATACAAACAAATAAATCTCTTTTTTTCAGCATTTGAAACACCGTGAAATATTCGCTATCCTACGCTTTATTGGCGTTATACTCAGTTATAATTTTCTTTTTTGTAATGTTTTTTCTACGCTGTTTTTATAGGCTCTATGACACTGCTGCCGGTGCAACGGTTCTGTTTTGAGATATGAGATTGCCTTGGAAAGCAGGTCAATAGTTGGTTGGATAAATGCGAGAATATCTGGCGAGACGGATTCTCAACTTTTACTATAAATATCAGGTAAGAGGGGGCAGAAAATGCTGGTAAGAATAACAGAAAACACGATTCAAAACGTTATTGCCGCATGAAAACGCTGCTCCTGCTGCTCCTGTCCTTTCAGTTCTGTTCCCAAACGGCTATTCCAAATACGGAATCAACGGCTGAAAATGTATCATCTCTTCCTGATTCACTTCTTTATCAACATTTTATCCCGCCCCCCGGATATAAGCGCACCCCCGCCGCTCCCACCACCTTCGCCTCTTACCTCCGCCACCTCCCCCTCAAACCGCCCGGCAGCCCGGTCCTCCTCTACGACGGCCACGAAAAAGGAAATCAGAACGCCCATGTCGCCGTCATCGATCTGCCCATCGGCAAAAGAGACCTCCACCAGTGCGCCGACGCGATCATGCGGCTGCGGGCTGAATACCTGTGGCAAAACAAACAATACAAACAGATACATTTTAACCTGACCAACGGATTTCGTGTGGACTACGAGCGCTGGCGAAAAGGCGGGCGCGTGAAAGTGACCGGTAACAAAACGGAATGGGTGCAGTCGGCTGCCGCTTCCGATTCTTATGCCGTTTTCTGGAAATACCTGGAACTGGTGTTCAGTTATGCGGGCACTTTATCGCTTTCCAGGGAATTGGAGCCGCGGGCACTTGCAGACATGCAAATCGGAGATTTGTTTATCCAGGGCGGCTCGCCGGGCCATGCGGTCATCGTGGTCGATATGGCTGAAAATGACTCCGGCAAAAAAGTGTTCCTGCTGGCGCAGAGTTACATGCCGGCGCAGGAAATTCATGTTTTGAAAAATCATCTGGATGCAGCAAAAAGTCCCTGGTACGAACTGGATGTTTCGGCGGACGTGATTGAAACCCCTGAATGGCGGTTTGGTGCGGCCGATTTGAAACGGTTTTAATCCTATGTGTCAAGTCGAAATTAGTTTACGTCATTTTATCTGCAAATGCTTGATTATCAGCACTGATAACGGATAACTAATAACCAATAACTACTTATTCGTACAAGGCGCATATCGCCAGCACATAAGCGCCTGCGCCATAACCTGCCATTGGAATAGAACCTTTGTACACCTCCTCCTCCAGCGTAATGATCTCCGGAATCAGGTGAAAATGACGTGCTGCAATGTCTGTCACCCGTCGAACTAAGCGTTTGGCTTCCGCTTTCTTGCCGAAACGCAGTTGCGCCATCGCCACCCGCAATCCCGCAAAAGGCCACTCCTGGTTTTCATACGAATCGGAACTGTTGAACCGGATATATCCTGCTTGTGCACCGGTTTTTACCCGCAACTCGGGATCATAAGCCAGCATATGGGAAAGAAAAAGGGAAGTATCCTGCATAAATCCGTTGGCGAACAACTCGAAGGTAGCCGCATCGAAAAAGTAGTGGTCATGCGGCGACCGGTCCAGTGCATTGCCTTTCAGCAGCCGGTTTTCATACCGCATATTGGTCAGGATGCCTGTACGTAGCCGAGCAGCGCCATCGAAATATGGGGCTGATTCAAATCCCGACGCACGTTGCAGTTCGGCAAATTTTTCCAGTCCCAACCCGCACACCCCGGAGGTAAAGGTGAACGGCCGGCCGGGCAAATGGTGTTCCCATGGGCCGGAATCTGCCCGAATAATACCTTGATCGTTGATATTGTGCAGGATGGCATCGGCTACTTTGCTTTGCAGTACCGGCTGCCATCGCTGATAAAACGCCTGATCGCCGCTGGCAGCCACATAATCGCTCAAGGCAATCAAAAACAGGCCAAAATCATCGATCTCGATATTCGGTCCGCGATGATCGAAGTCGCTTTCTTCCCGCCCATTGCCAAAGTACCGGGTAACGGAAATTTGATAGTCCACACCGATTCCGTAATCCTTGCCATCCGTATGAACGTAATGTTTATACTGGTTGGTCGGACTCGCCCGCAGCATAAATTCCAGCCCTTTCCTGGCTTCCTCGTACAGCCCGAGCCGGGTAAATGCCTGGATAGCGAAGGCTGCATCACGCACCCAGGAAATCGACCAGACGCCCGGCCGCAGGGAAGCCAATATCTGGCCCCTGGAAAGCGGAGGTATTTCATTATCAGCCACTTGCGCCATTTTTAGCACGGCGACAGACTGTTCCATCAAGGCCCGTTCGGCGCGACGTATACCGGCCGGAAAACGGCATCGCGCAAATACCTGCCGCATATAGGCCACTTCCGCATCGACCAGCGAAACGGCAGCCGTTTCTAAATTCCTCAGATCAGCGTTTATGTTGGAATCGGGGTTGTCCCGGAACAGCACGTACCTTTCCCATTGTTTTCCGGTTTTCCGCAGGACAGATTCGGCTACCAAACTGTCTATTCCTTTGAAGACAAAACGGAAGTTTGATACGTATTTCGGATCGCCCCGAACAACCGCATAAAACACCCGGTCCGACCGTGTAAACGAAGCGAAATAATAGATGGTGAAGTGTTTATACCGCACTTCGATCACGTGTGTATTTCGTAAATAACCGGCTGAAACCGGCTTGTCCGCCACATCCGGGTAAATCGAAAAAGCGTAGGGCTGTACAAAATCGGCTGAATCGTAGGCAGAAAATATATGCGGATAAACATTGTCTACCTGGTGTGTGGCGGCGTTGTACACGGCAGCGATCAGGCCGTTGGAAGTGGTGAGTTGGTGGTAGGTGCGCCCTTTTTTGCGTTGCGTCCGCTGCATTTTTTCATACTGTTTCCGGGGCATCAATTCGACCGGCGCCAGGTAAAGGCCGCCTCCGCCTGCGCCGTCGTATACCCGGATCAGGTAGCGCCGGGGCGCGTCCCAGGCCGATTGTTCCTCAGGCGGGAATTTTCCCGTCCGGCCCACCAGGGCGCCGTTGAGGTATGTTTCATCTGCATCGTCTATGGCGCCGATATTCAGGATTAAATCTTCTTTCTTCCATGTGTCGGGTATTTCAAGAGTGGTACGATACCAGGCAAAACCGTCGTAACCGGGCAGCACGGTGCTTTCCCAGGCAGCAGGCACGTAGGTCGTTTGCCAGTTGCGGTCGTCTAATGTGTCGGCTTTCCAGCCTGGGTTGTCGCCGGGGTGGATTTTCCAGTTACCGGAAAGGGAGAGTGTTTGGGCTGGAAGACCGGAAGCAGTCAGCAAAATTCCACAGAGGAATGGGAGGAGACGCATGAAAGAAGATAATTATGGGTAGTTGTATATCAGGTAAATAAAGAAACGGATAACCTATGCTGCAAAAATGGCATAAAATCCGGAAAAATCCGGCGCATCCGCAAAATGCACGTCCCCATCCTGTCGCCAACCAAAATCCTGAACGGCCCCATCCCGCCCTACCAAAACGGCTTCGGGCAAGTCGTCATCCGATCCTCCCTTATTCCAGCACCATGGACCCCAGTCCTCATACTCACAACCCAACCGCTGCACCCCCCATTCCCCCCGAAAAATACAAATATGCCGTCCCTGGTGCGTTTGGTCGCCGTTCAGGTGTCTGAAGATATGCCATTTGTCATCTTCGAACCAGCCTTCTTCGTTTTTAAGTATTCCGACGTTCAGGACGGGATTCGACGCGTTTTTAAACGTGGCAACGATCCCGGAACCGGCGATGTAAAACTCATTTTCAGCGGTTTGAATAATGATGGCGCCTGCCGGCTCCCACACCTCGTTTTTGGCCGCTCCTTCCCAGCCCAAGGTGTGACTGTGTTTTACGGTGAACTCGTATTTGCCCAGGGTGAAAGTTGTTGCTTGTTTTTCCTTGTCCAGCAAAACGCCCTTGATCTTGCCGCGTCCCTGGTGGGAAGTAAATCAAGGGCCTCAACTGATGTAGGAGGCGATACACCTTCCCTACATCTTCGTTTTCAGGGTGTTCTTTGGATTCGATAGAAAACGGAGAGAAACCGATTGCATCGTAATGGCCGATGGCAAAAAGCGCTTTGGCGGCCACCGTATTGTCGAAACGGTGCTCCGGAATAAACAAGGGGTTGTTTTGCCGGACGTAGAGATCGTTCCAGTGTTCAAAATCCGGGTTGTAAAAAATCGGAGACAACATGTCGATGGCGGGGCCGCCCGCTTTCCAGACATCCATCAGATGGGGTAGGGGCCCTGCGCTGGGGTATTCGCCCGGTTTCTTTCCCGGCCTGTTCAGCGCTGCATTGACGAACATGGGCAGCGGGTAGATTGCCTTGCCTGCTTCCACGATTGTATTGGTGAATTGTGCGAAGTGCCAGGCCATAAATATTTCGTCGGTGTGCGTGCCCTTGCCGAAAATCTCTTCCCAGGTTCCGCTTGTTTTAAATCCGTTGTTTTTCCAAACGGCGTGAAATTCGGGCACTAAATTTTCTTTATGGGCGCTCAAATAGCGGATAAACGCCTGTGGTACCTGTTCCTGAAATCTATTGTTCGCCAGCGGATGATAGTCCTGGCGGGAAGGCAACATCCCGATTTCATTTTCCGGTTGAATCATAATGACCGTTTGTTCCTGGCCGTCGAATTCCTTCAGGTGTTTCATCAGGGCCTGGAACGCCTTTAAATCGGCTTGCAGATTGTCTTCACTGAACGGGCTGAGTATCTCCTGACTTTTCCCGGTGTCATCTTTGACCCGCGGGTATTTCTTTTGATTGAGTTTTACCCACGCAGGTGCATGGCTCGACATACTGTTTTTCCAGGAAGCAAACCAGAGCAAAACAATTTGAAATCGTTTGCACGCGCCTCGGTAATGAGAGCGTCCAGGAGTTTGAAATCGAAAGCGCCTTCTTCGGCTCCATGATTTCCCAATATACAGGCGTCAGAATGGTGTTGACGTGCATGGCTTGCAGGTTGGACCACACAGGCGCCATGTTTTCCACACTGGTAAAGGTTGAATTGCCCAATTCCCCACCCAACACGATATAGGGTTCCCCGGCTACGATGAGCTGGGTTGCAGTCCCCTGTTTGCGGAGATGTGGAATGGATGTATTCCCTGGTGTTTGTGCAAATCCCCAGCAACAGCATAGGATAGAGAGCAAAAAACTGCATATTCTTTTTTGATACATGATTTTATATATTTTGTAATGTACTATTTGTTACTGTCGATAACATGGGTCACCCCTGATTTTACAGAGATTCTATCGGCCAAAGGGGGCCCACGGCGGATAAAATACGCGATCCGCGAAAATTAAGTCAACTCTAAAGCGGGAAAATCCGTATAAATCCGCTGCATTCGTGTTATCCGCGCGACTATTATTCCTACGAGGGACATATCAGTCCACCCTATGACGCGATTTAACTCGGTTTACCTTGCAGAGCGTGAACGAATTTCCTCTCGTAGGTTCCTCGTAGGAATAATAGTCGCGCGGATAACACGAATGCAGCGGAGTTTCGCGAATTTTCCCAACGTAGAGTTGACTGAATTTTCGCAGATCGCGGATTTCATCCGCCCGTAGACCCGTGGCATTTGTTCTTCGATTTTTCAGAATAATAAAATTCAGACCTCATGTTTTCGCTTGCCGGCGAAGGTATGGCGCTTTGTCATACCCACTATAATGTAATCGGTGTGATTACTCCGTTTTCCAACCCGAAAAACCACCCGCAACATGGCCAAATATGGCATTTATCGCAGATTTTAAGGGTCAAATTAACACAAAACTACCAAAGCCGGCTGAACAGTAGTTTTGCAAATAAAATTTTATGCAATCGGTTGCATAACAGAAAATAGTTTTTACCTTAGCTCATATTGCCAACGAAACCTACTGAAAAACCAAAAGCGTATTTTTTACATACCTGAAACTTTTAACTTATAAACCATTCAGCATGAAACTTTCTTACTTACTTTCTTGCATGAAACGAAAAGGCCGGTTACAAGCGGCTTTTGCCATGCTTCTTTTCACCGGTTTCCACAGTCTGTCGTTTGCCCAAAACATGACTGTAAGCGGTACAGTGAAGGACAGCGAAGACGGCACACCTTTAATTGGTGTAACCATAGCTGTGGTTGGTACCAAAACAGGGGCAGTCACGAATGCTGATGGCGCCTACACCATCAACGCTGCCGCCGACGCCTCCTTGAGCTTCAATTACACAGGCTATCAGAAACAGACTATCGCTGTAGGTGGTCAGACCAGAATTGACGTGGCGCTTACGGTGAGCGCGGAAACGCTGGAAGAATTTGTCGTTGTCGGATTCGGTATCCAAAAGAAAGTGGATGTAACCGGCGCTGTGGCGAGCCTGAATATAGAGGCCCTCAGCGAATTGCCCAACACCAACATTGCACAATTCCTGCAGGGAACTTTGCCAGGCTTAAATGTTGGCGTGGCGACTACAGCCGGTGGTACGCCGCCCATTTCCGTCCGGGGCCGCGTGTCGCTCAACGGTAACCAGAATGTATTGGTTATCCTGGATGGCATTCAGTATACAGGCTCCTTATCGGCCATTAATCCGGATGATATTGCATCTATTGATGTGCTGAAAGATGCGAGTTCTACGGCCGTATATGGCGCACAGGCCGCTAATGGCGTCATCCTGATCACGTCCAGAAAAGGGCGTCCGGGAGAGAAGCCGAGAATTTCCTTTAACACGGGTTATACCACACAAACGCCGACCGTCGGTGAATTCAAGCCCAAAAACAGAGAAGGATATTTAGCGGGCATAACGGAGGCTTTTTATGACAGGGCTTACACGCAGGAGTCCGGCTATACGGCGCCTAATCCGACCTTTAATGTAAAAGATGTGGTAGACGGTTCCATGCGGGATGCCAATGGCGAACTATTGCCGAATGA
The DNA here is from genome assembly GCA_016711435.1 of Lewinellaceae bacterium. Lineage (GTDB taxonomy): Bacteria > Bacteroidota > Bacteroidia > Chitinophagales > Saprospiraceae > M3007. Next base: position 18,084 of record JADJSY010000057.1, on the reverse strand, counting down.
CTTCAATTGGTGGGAGGCCGGTACAAACAAGGGTACCATTTCTGAAACCAACCTGAGTGTGTCGGGCGGCAGCGATAAAGTAAGTTATCTGTTTTCAGGCGGCCTTGTAGACCAGAAGGGATTTATTATCAATGACAAATTTGCCAGAAAATCTATTCGGGCAAACATCGAATTGCAGCCTTTGAACTGGTGGAAAGTCGGCCTGGTTTCATTGGGTTCTTTTGTTAATCAGGATGGCGCGGAGCCTGCGTTGGCTACCATTCAAAGAGCCTCTCCCCTGCACGTGCCCTACGATGCGAATGGCAATCTGATTGTTTCTCCAACTAATACCATCGAGTTGAATGCCTTTACAACGTATGAGGTGGATGATTACGAGCGGCATAATTATTACTTTGCCAATATCTACAACGAGATCAGTTTTCCTTTCCTGAAAGGGCTTACGTACAGGTTGAATTTCGGTAACAACTTCAGAACGGACAAACGTTACTTTTCGAGCATTTTTGATGCCGGCCAGACCGGCAGGGCATTTAAAGACGATCAGACTTACTACGACTATACCTTAGATAATATCGTTAACTACAATAACACATTCGGTAAACACGAAGTGGGAGCAACACTCCTGTACGGTTCGATCAAAAGGGAATTTAACAGCACTTTTGCAGAAGCCCGGGGTTTTTCCAGGTTGACATTGAGTTACAATGACCTGGCATTGGGTACCAATCAATTTGCTAATTCAGACGGATGGAATGAAGCATTGCTCTATCAAATGGCCAGGCTGAATTATAAATTTGACAACAAATACCTGGTAACGGCTACTGTTCGTAGAGACGGATTCTCCGGATTCGCCAAAAACAATAAATCTGCTGTTTTCCCAACGGTTGCTTTGGGCTGGATACTGTCGGAAGAAGGTTTTATGCAAAATATGAAGGCAATCGAGCTGCTAAAACTGAGGGTCGGTTATGGTGTAATTGGCAACCAGACTTCCAGGTATAGTTCCATTGCTTCTCTTTCTACCAGTGCCGCGTATGTTTTTGGCGACGGAGGTACAACGGCTTTCGGCCAGCAGGTGAACAGACTGGGCAATGACAACCTGAAATGGGAACGCACTAAAGGGTTGAATATCGGGTTGGATTTCAGTCTGTTCGACGGCAAGACACAGGGCACCCTGGATGCTTATAACAATAACACCTACGACCTGTTATTCAGTGTCGCTATTCCGAGTATCACGGGTTTTGACAACATCACGACCAACCTGGGTCAAATCAACAACAGGGGACTTGAAGCCTCCATTACACAGCATATTCTGAGCAAATCGGATTTTAGTTGGTCCGCCGGCCTTGTTTTTTCTGCAAACAAGAATAAAATTGTGACCCTCACCGGACAGGACGCCAACGATGACGGCACGGAAGACGACTTGATTTCCAGCGGCCTTTTTATTGGAAAATCCATCAGTACTATTTATGACTACGTGGCAAACGGGGTGTATGACCTGGATGATCCAAGGTTACCTGGTTTTCCCATTGGCTCCATGAGTGTCGTGGATCAAAATGGCGATGGTGATATTACGCCTGCCGGCGACCGCGTTTTCCTCGGCAGGCAGGAACCTGCGTACCGGATCAGTTTGTCGAATACGCTCAACTTTAAGGGGTTCCGGCTCTCGTTCCTGCTCAATTCCGTACAAGGCGGGAAAGAATCATACCGGGGTGTTAACCGTCCTTTTGCCAACAACATACCGCAATATTACCGGGAAGATAACACGGTTCGCTGGAATGACTTCGTCGGAATCGATTACTGGTCGCCCAACAACCCGGAGGGCAGATATCCGCGCAATATCTCCGGCTCCCGGGCCAAAGTGGAACCCGCCATGTATGAAAATCGGAGCCGTCAGGTTACAGGATGTTACCTTGTCTTACAACCTGGCTGCCGGATTACTTAAAAAAGTGGGGGCCCAAAACATCAATCTGTTTGTAAGTGGAAAGAACCTTGTTACCTGGACAAACTGGGAAGGATGGGATCCGGAATCCGGTGAAGGTATTGTGGCCGGCGGAAGACCGGTGCTGAGGGCTTTTACCGTTGGGGCAAGTATCATTTACTAGGTAAAAGGGCAAAATTGCAAAGGGCAAAAAGCAATATAAATCAATGGGTTACAAAAGATTTAGTATTCGCAATTTGACCACCTACTTAAAAAAAAAACAAAAAGATAAAAAACATGAAAAACATACATAAATATTTGTTGATCATCGTTGCATTGATTTCAGCAAATACCTCCTGTAAAAAGGACTTCCTGAACGAGCAACCTATTGATTTCTTTAGTACGGAAAATGCTTTTCAGACCGAAAACGATTTTAATGCTTCCACCAACAATCTTTACGGGTTGGTACGGACCGAATTTTTTACGGTCAATGACTTCAACCCGATGGAGTACCTGTACAGAACGGATGTGGCCTTTCAGATCACAACGGCAACGCCGAACCTGGATGCCGACTTTAACCCCGCTTCAGGTCTTATCAGTAATCACTGGACGCGTTTATATAAAATTGTTGCGGAAGCCAATACCATCCTCAGCCGTTTGCCTGCTTCCAAACTCCCGGATGCCAAAAAGCCTTTGTTTGAAGCGCGGGCGAAATTCTTCAGGGCATTTGCCTATAGAAGCCTCGCGCACTTGTTTGGTGGAGTGCCCCTGGTTTTAGAGGAAATTACCACAGAGAAAACGGATTTTGTACGGGCAACCAGAAAAGAAGTGTACACACAGGTTATCAGCGACCTGGTTTTTGCAGCAGCCAATCTGCCGGCCATTACTGTAGTAAAAAACGGCGAAGTGAGTAATCTCGCCGCACAGCATTTGCTGGCTGAAGTGTACCTGGCGGACGGCCAATTCCAGAATGCGGTTACCGCTGCTTCTATCGTCATTGATGATCCAAATACGGATTTGATGACGGCCAGGTTCGGCTCAAGAAGCACCGTGACCCCGGGTGATGTGTACTGGGACATGTTCCAGCGCAACAACCAGAACAGAAGCTCCGGTAACAAGGAAGGCATTTGGGTCATTCAAATGGAAACCGATGTATTGGGCGGCGGAGCCGTTTCTACCGCTTTTGCCGGTGGTTGGCAACTGGAACGTGTTCATCCCCCCCTTATCCGGGATGTTAGAATTAATGGGGTTGCGCCATTCCTCTGGCCTGCAGGCGACTATACGGGTGGCCGTGGTGTCGGATTTTTGGCGCCTTCTATTTATATGATTGATTCTGCCTATGCCGGCGATTTTGACACGGACATCCGGAATGCCAACCACAATTTTGTGCGGGCATATCAGTCCAACAATCCAGCCAGCCCATTCTTCGGGCAGCTCATTTCTTTCCATAATGTTCCGGCCGGCACGACCGGCGTGAGCGGCGCCATCACTTCCGGCAAGCCGGACAGGGCATTTTATCCTTATCAGTCGAAATGTACCACACCTTTCGACCACCCAAGTGCCGTGTACATTACGCCTGCTCCCTATCCGTTTGCTTTAAAACCTTCGGCAGGCGCTACCTATGCGGACCAGTATATGTTCAGGCTTGCTGAAACGTACCTGTTGCGGGCAGAAGGCTACCTGGGCCTGAACGATAAAGGCAGTGCAGCGGCAGACATCAACGTAGTAAGAGCCAGGTCCAACGCTTCTCCTGTTGCAGCAGGCGAGGTTGATATTGATTATATCCTGGATGAAAGAATGCGGGAATTCGGCATGGAAGAAAAACGGATGTTCACCCTCACACGGCTCGGCAGACTGGCGGATAGAATCAGAAAATGTAATCCTTTCTATGCTGCGGGCATCAAAGATCATTTCAATCTCTGGCCCATACCGCAGCAGGAAATTGAAAGGAACAGGAGTGCGGTGCTGGAGCAAAACCCAGGATATTGATAGGAATGAGGGATGAGGGATGAGGGATGAGGGATGAGGGATGAGGGATGAGCGGATCCCGTTTTTGTGGCCATCACGCTCGGCATTCCTCATTCCTCATCCCTCATTCCTAATTAAGAGCTTGTCGAACAATCAAATCCGAGCGAAGTGAAATGGTTTGGGTAAGAATCAGGCTCTCGCTACCGGACAATTGATTGATGAGATTGTGTGCGGCAATTTTTCCCATCTCATAACCGGGATAATGAATAGTGGTCAGGTTGGGTTCAACGATACGGCAGACAGGGTCGTCGTTGAACCCAACGATCGCGATGTCTTCCGGTATGCGGATGCCTGCTTTCTTTAAAGCGATGATGCAACCTGCTGCACAGTTGTCATTGGCTACAAAAATACCATCGGGTCTTTGTGGCAGTTCAAGGGCATATTGTGCCGCCCGGATACCGGCTTCCAGCGACAAATCGCCTAAGTGAACGTAATCCATATGCAAGGGAATACCAAATTCCTGTAGGGCTTTGGCATATCCTTTAAAACGTTCCTGGTAAATACTGTGCGTACTGGAAACGCTGACATGCAGTATCCTGCGGCACCCCTTTTCGAGCAGGTGTTTGGTGGCGTCGTATCCTGCCTGCAGGTTGTTGATACGGATATTGGTGTAGATTTCAGTTTCAAAAGTTCGGTCAAAAAAAATGACAGGTATGTTCTTTTGAGAGAAACGGTTGAAGTGCTGCAGGCTACCCGTAAGATACGAGAGGGACACCAGCACACCATCCACACGGTTGTTGAACATGGTTTTTGCAATCGCGTTCTCTCTGTCCGGCAGTTCGGAAGACTGGCTGATAAGCAGGTTGTAACCAGCCTCATTGGCAACGTGCTCTATACCGGAAATGACCGTAGCCATAAAATAACTGTTCAGACGTGGAACAATGACGCCGATCGTTTTGGTCTGCTGTTGCCGCAAATTACGCGCAAACTGGTTGGTCTGATACCCGAATGACTCCGCCAGATCATTAATCCTTTTCTTGGTTTTTGCGCTCACTGCAGGATGATTCCGCAATGCCCTGCTTACCGTAGCTGCCGAGACGTTGAGCTTTTCAGCAATGTCGTAAATCGTAACTTCTTTCTTTTTCCGATCCATGAAGGAGTTAAGGTATGGTCTGTAAAGTTGCTGCAAAGAATTTGGTAAAGGTACATAAAATACAAAAAAAATATCCTATGCAATCGGTTGCATATTTGAAAAACCCTTTTACATTTGTCTTCTCACTGAGCGTATTACTTCATGCGGATATTCCGGGGTTGCTTTGCATGGAACCATAAAAGGCAATGCCCGGAAATTTTTTTGCCGCCCGCGAAGGCTTGTCAACCGCCACGATATGAAAATCTGTATCTTTCTGACAACGCTACAACTTCCAAACCGTTCAAATTCGACTACCATCACACGAATCTCCAGCATTATGCTCAAAAAAATCCTGCTTTTCTTCCTGCTGTTCTCGTTTGCCGATGCCCGTGCCGACGACGGTTACCGCCTTTGGTTGAAATATGATTTGTTAAAAAACATATCGAAAAGGGCTGAGTACAAACGTTTTGCGGCTTTTATCCAAATACGCATGGAGCAAACGCCCGTTGTTCGGACGGCACAGGAAGAACTGAAACGCGGGCTGGAGGGAATGCTGGGAATACAGGTAAGCAATACCTCGAAAAAAAGCGGCGGCATTATTTTTCAACTGGATAAAACCAGTCCGGAAGAAGGTTTTCGCATCGAAAACAAACAAGGCAATATCATGATTTCCGGCGGCGGCGACAAGGGCGTTTTATACGGTGTTTTTGAATTGTTGCGGCTTATGCAGACGGAAAAATCCCTTACTGACCTGCCGATTTCCAGTGCGCCAAAAATCCGCCTGCGGATGCTCAATCACTGGGACAACCCGCTGGGTACCATCGAGCGGGGTTATGCAGGCGCATCGCTGTGGAAATGGTACGAATTGCCGGAAACCCTCGATCCCCGTTACCGCGATTACGCGCGCGCCAATGCCTCCGTCGGGATCAATGCGGTAGCCCTGAATAATGTAAACGCCAGCGCCCGCTTCCTGACGCAGGAGTACCTCGTGAAAGTGAAAGCCCTGGCCGACGTATTCCGGCCCTACGGCATACAGGTATTTCTGTCCATTAATTTTGCAGCGCCCAAAATACTCGGTAACCTTAAAACCTCCGACCCGCTCGATCCGCAGGTGCGGCAGTGGTGGAACGCCAAAACCGAAGAAGTGTACCGGCTCATTCCTGACTTCGGCGGATTTTTAGTCAAAGCCAATTCCGAAGGCGAACCCGGTCCGCAAGAATACGGGCGCAACCACGCTGACGGCGCGAACATGCTGGCCGAAGCCCTGCGCCCGCACCAGGGCCGGGTCATCTGGCGCGCCTTCGTGTATAGCCCCGATCCGCGCGGCGACCGGTTCAAAGAGGCTTATAATGAATTCAAACCCTTAGACGGACTTTTTGCCGACAATGTGGTGGTACAGGTGAAAAACGGGCCGATTGACTTTCAGTCCCGCGAACCGTTTCACCCGCTTTTCGGAGCGATGCCACAAACGCCGCTGGCCATGGAGTTTCAAATCACGCAGGAGTATCTCGGCTTTTCTACCAATATTGTTTACCAGGCTTCTTTGTACAAGGAATGCCTGGAATCGGATACCTACGCCAAAGGAAAAGGTTCGACGGTTGCCCGGGTGGTCGACGGTTCTGTGCATTCTTATGATTTCACGGCCATTGCAGGAGTAGCCAACACAGGCTCCGACCGGAACTGGACGGGTCACCTGATGTCGCAGGCCAACTGGTATGCATTCGGTCGCCTGGCCTGGAATCATACGCTCTCCGAAGCGCAAATTGCCGACGAATGGGTGAAAATGACCTGGACTACAGCGCCTGCTGCCGTTGTGGTCATCAAAAATATCCTGCTGCAATCGAGGGAAACGTATGTGAATTTCACCACACCGCTCGGGCTGCACCACATCATGGGTCAAGGCATACATTTCGGCCCGGAACCCTGGCTGGCACAAAGCGCCCGGCCCGACTGGACGTCCATTTATTACCACCGGGCCGATTCGGCAGGGATTGGTTTCGACCGGACCGCCAAAGGCAGCAATGCGTTGGGATTGTACCGGCAGGAAGTGCAAAACCTGTGGAATAATCCCGAAACCTGCGACCTGAAGTACCTGCTTTGGTTTCACCATGTCGGCTGGAATAAAAAACTGTCGACAGGCAAAACGCTTTGGGACGAACTTTGCACCCGCTATTACCAGGGCGTGGAATCGGTGCAACAAATGCAGCAGGAATGGGGAAAAGTGCGCCCGTTCGTAAATGTTGAAATGTATGAAGATGTAGCCGGACGACTGGCCGTGCAGCACCGCGAGGCGCTCAACTGGCGCGACGCCTGCGTGTTGTATTTCCAGACTTTTTCAAAACAACCCGTTCCTTCGCCCTTTAAACAGCCGGAAAGAACCCTGGAAGAACTCAAAAAACTGGTGGCGATTTACCAGTTAAAATAAAGAATTAAGACTTTTATTTGTATTAGTTATCGGTTATCCGTGTTGATACTCAAGCATTTGAAGAATTTAAGCAAAACTAATTTTGCACACCTACTTAACAAGCCATAACATTATGCTAAAACTCTGTTTTTCAACCCTTTTACTGTGTCTGGCAACGCTCGCCTCTGCACAAACGGACAACGCAGGCAAGCCCATTTCCCAGCCGCTCGTTTCCCATATTTACACCGCCGATCCATCTGCACATGTTTTTAAAGGCCGGATATTCATTTATCCCTCCCACGACATTGAAACGGGCGCCAAAGAAGACGACGACGGCGGGCACTTCGACATGAAGGATTACCACATCCTTTCCATGAAAAAACCAGGTGGGAAAGTGAAAGACCACGGCGTGGCCCTGGACATCAAAAACATTCCCTGGGCAGGTCGGCAACTGTGGGCGCCGGATGCGGCGTACAAGGACGGCACATACTTCCTCTATTTTCCGGTTAAAGACAAAAAGGATGTTTTCAGGATCGGCGTGGCTACCAGCAAAAAGCCCGAAGGGCCTTTTCAGCCCGAACCGGAGCCGATCCCGGGCAGTTACAGCATCGATCCCTGCGTTTTTAAGGATACCGACGGCAACTACTACATGTATTTCGGCGGCATCTGGGGCGGACAATTGCAGCGCTGGCAAAACAATACCTACAACGCCACTGCAAAATTGAAAAAACCGGAAGAGGTTGCTCATTTACCGAGGGTAGCCAGGCTGAACGCGGATATGAAAAGTTTTGCCGAGCCGGTCAAGGAAGTGAAAATCGTGAATGAAAATGGCAACCTGTTTCTGGAAGGCAACAACGACAAACGTTTTTTTGAGGCAGCCTGGATGCACCGCTACAACGGCAAATATTACTTCTCTTATTCCACCGGCGATTCGCACAATATTTGTTACGCCGTGGGCGACAACCCGTACGGGCCGTTTACCTACAAGGGTATTGTTTTGAAACCCGTTCAGGGCTGGACCAACCACCATTCCATCGTCGAGATAAAGGGAAAATGGTACTTGTTTTACCACGACGTGCAGTTATCGGGCAAAACGCATTTGCGCAACATCAAGGTAACGGAGTTGAAATACAATGCCGACGGAACGATACAGACGATCGAGCCTTATGATAAAAATTAAAAACGCCGCAGCGCTCCTCCTTTTCAGCCTTTCCGTCAGTCTGCTGTCGCCTGTATCCGCACAGGTCAGGCTGCCACGTCTGATCGGCAACGGCATGGTAATGCAGAGGGATGCCGAAGTGAAAATCTGGGGTTGGGCGAGTCCCGGCGAAGCGATTTCGATTCAGTTCCGCGATGCAGTTTACCGCACAACAACCGATAACGAAGGCGCCTGGAAAGTCATGTTGCCGGCATTAAAAGCCGGCGGCCCCCACGACATGGTTATCCGGGCAAGCAATGAAATTCGGATTTCAGATGTATTGATCGGCGATGTATGGATTTGCTCCGGGCAATCGAATATGGAATTGCCGATGAGAAGAGTAAGTCCCTTGTATGCCGACGAAATGACACATTCCAACCCGTTTATCCGGCAATTCACAGTACCCCAGCGATACGATTTTAATAACCCGCAACAGGATTTGACGGCAGGCGAGTGGAAATCCGCCAATCCCGAAAATATACCAGCGTTTTCTGCGGTGGCTTATTTTTTTGCAAAAGAACTCTATGACGCGAATAAGGTTCCCATAGGACTGATCAACGCCAGCCTGGGCGGCTCTCCGGCAGAAGCCTGGCTCTGCGAGGATAAATTGAAAGATTTTCCGGCGTATCATCAGGAACTTCAACGATTCAAAGACAGTGCGCTAATCCGGCAAATTGAAAGCGGCGACAATGCCAGGATAGGGGAGTGGTACCGGACCTTACGTCAAAAAGACGAGGGTTATAAAAATACCGGACAAACCTGGCTCGATCCGGCGCTTTCATCCGATGGTTGGGGCCTCATGTCCGTTCCGGGTTATTGGGCAAATACGGGCCTCGGCCCCGTCAACGGCGTGGTCTGGTTCCGAAAAAATATACAGATTCCGGCTTCCATGGCCGGCCAGGCGGCGCTGCTGAACCTCGGTCGAATCGTGGATGCCGACTCCGTTTTCCTCAATGGCGTTTTTGTCGGCACAACGAGTTATCAGTATCCGCCCAGGCGATACAATGTACCGGCCGGGTTGCTCCGGGAAGGAGATAATACCCTGGTAGTCAGGGTAATCAACAGTGCTGGCAAAGGCGGTTTTGTGCCCGACAAACCGTACGAATTAGTTGCTGCCGGACAAACCATCGACCTGAAAGGCGACTGGCAATGCCGCCTGGGCGCCGTGATGGAGCCGCTCGCAAGTCAGACATTCGTTCGCTGGAAACCGGCGGGCCTGTTTAATGCCATGATCCATCCGCTGCTGGATTACAGGATCAAAGGCGCCATCTGGTACCAGGGCGAATCCAACACCAGAAATCCGGTGGAATACCGCTCGTTGTTTCCCGCCATGATAAATGACTGGCGGGAACATTGGAAACAGGGCGATTTCCCATTTTTGTTTGTGCAGTTGGCCAATTTTATGGAAGCCCGCGACCAGCCTTCCGAAAGCGCCTGGGCCATGTTGCGGGAAGCCCAGCAACGCGCTTTGTCCTTGCCTGAAACGGGTATGGCCGTTACCATCGATATTGGCGAATGGAACGATATTCACCCGCTAAATAAAAAGGATGTAGGCAAACGGCTGGCCTGGGCGGCGCAGAAGATCGCTTATGAGAATAAAAAAATCGCGCACTCCGGCCCCGTTTTTCAATCCATGGAAATCGGGGGCGCCAATGCCGTGCTGACGTTTGCAAACGCCGGGAAAAAACTCAGGACTAAAGACGGCGGCCCCCTGAAAGGTTTTGCCATAGCCGGCCCGGACCAACGTTTCGTATGGGCCGAAGCGCGTATAAAAAAGAACAAAGTGATCGTACACAGCCCGGATATTCCCAACCCCGCGGCTGTCCGGTATGCCTGGGCCGACAACCCCGCCGACGCCAATTTGTACAACAAAGCAGGATTGCCTGCCGCGCCCTTCAGAACGGATGCGTGGATGCCCGCAACCCTCGTTCAAGCCGGGAAAGGTCTCAAAGATTATTATAAAAACTATTTCCCCATCGGCGTGGCGGTCAACCCGCGCATGTTGGAACCGGGTGCAAATGCCGATTTTATCACAGCACAGTTCAACAGCCTGACCGCTGAAAATGCCATGAAAATGGGGCCGATTCACCCCGAAGAAAACCGCTATAACTGGGAACCGGCGGATAAAATCGTCGATTTTGCCGTCAAAAACGGCCTGCGTATGCGCGGCCACACGCTTTGCTGGCACAGCCAGACGCCTGGCTGGTTCTTTATAGATTCCATCGGGGAAAGATGTAGGAAAAGAGGTGCTGCTGGCCCGACTCAAACGGCATATCTACGATGTAGCCGGACGTTACAAAGGAAAAGTATATGCCTGGGACGTTGTGAACGAAGCTGTACCCGACGGCGGGAGTGATCTGTACCGCAAATCAAAATTTTTCGACATCATCGGCGAAGAATACATCGAAAAGGCGTTTCAATACGCCCACGAAGCCGACCCGGAGGCCCTGCTGTTTTACAATGATTACAATACGGAAAGCGCCTCCAAACGCGAGCGTATTTATCAGTTGATTCGGAAACTCAAAGAAAAAGGTGTACCGATCCACGGTGTAGGTTTACAGGGGCACTGGTCGCTGTACGAACCGACGGCAGCAGAACTGGAAACATCCATTGCCCGGTTTGCGGAACTGGGTTTGCAGGTACAGATCACGGAATTGGATGTCTCGGTATATGCCAAGGAACACGAACGCCGCGAGCGCAGGCCCACCGATACAGACACATTTACCCCGGAGATGGAGGCCCGTCAGGCGGCGCATTATCAAATGCTTTTTGAGGTATTCAGAAAACACAAAGACAAAATAAGCAGCGTTACCTTCTGGAATTTATCCGATAAAGCCTCCTGGCTGGATAATTTTCCGGTGCAGGGCCGGAAGGACTACCCTTTGCTTTTCGATCAAAACAATCAGCCCAAAAAAGCCTTTCATGCAGTAACAAGGTTTTAATTGAAGTTTTTAATAAAACGGCATTAGAAGGGGTTAAAAACCCCTGTATAGCATTTGTTGGCTAACCACCGGCTGAAGCCGATGGTTATTGATATAAGCCACTCGATTTTGATTGGCCCAAAACGCTATTTCAATAACTCCCGGCTTCAGCCGGGAGCACGTACAGATACCGTACCACGGGGTTTTAACCCCTTCTATGCTGTTTTATTAAAAAACTTCAATTAAAATGTTTCTATAAAAGTGTAGCATACAATGAAAAAACAATACATAAACGACGATTTGGCAACAATGCCCGCAACATTTGCCCACTTCCCGGAGGTTTTTTCCCTGAAGGGCAAAACCGCGCTGATTACCGGCGGTGGCAGTGGTATTGGTTTTGATATTGCAAAATGTATGGTTGCTGCCGGCGCACAAGTGGTGATAACGGGCCGGCGGGAATCGGCTCTTCAGGAAGCCGTTGCAAAGCTCGGAGAACGGGCGCAGTTTGTTGTCAACGATGTGGCCGAATTGGACACGCTGGATCAACTCGTGGAACAAATTGAAACCACCTACGGCCCGATTGATATTTTGGTCAACAATGCCGGCATCAATATGAAAAAACCCGCTTTGGAGGTCTCTGATGAAGATTTTAACCGAATCATGCACACCAATCTCCATGCCGTATTTGCCCTGACGCGCGCCTGCGCCCGGCGTATGGTGGCCCGAAAATCCGGCTCCGTCATTATGATCTCTTCTATGGCGGCCTATTACGGACTGGACCGAGTGGTGGCGTATGCTGCGTCCAAATCCGGGGTGGAAGGGATGGTTAGAGTACTGGCATCCGAGTTTTCGAAATTTAATGTCAGGGTAAATGCCTTAGCGCCCGGTTTTATTGAAACCAGTATGATGCAAACGGCCATGCGCAGCGATCCGGACCGGATGAATAAAGCCCTCGGCCGCACGCCTATCGGATATTTTGGGAAACCGGAGGACATCGGCTGGGCGGCTGTTTTTCTGGCCTCGGATGCGGCGGGGTATATTACAGGTGTTTCGCTGCCGGTAGATGGCGGCAATTCAATTGGATTTTAAGTGCCTAGGGTATTTCAAATGTCGCTGCTTGGACTCAAGTCTAATGTCGCACAGGGCATCTGCGGGACGACAGGTGACATCTGATTGGGACCCTCGACCCCTGCACCTCTTCACTAGTGGCAGCACAACCCATTTTACCCTTTGTGTTTGCATTTTATACTTTATTGACATGATATCGAAAAGCAATACTCCAACACCTGTGCCTTTTATTCATGATAACTTCTTGCTTCAAAGCGAGGCAGCGCGCCATTTATATTTTGAATATGCGCAGCACATGCCGGTGATCGATTACCACAATCACCTGTCGCCGGCAGATATTGCTGCGGATACTGTTTATCAGAACCTCACACAGGTCTGGCTGAACGGCGACCATTACAAATGGAGGGCCATGCGTGCAAACGGCGTTTCGGAAGATTACTGTACCGGCGACAAACCGGATGCGGAAAAATTTGAAAAATGGGCGGCAACAGTTCCGGACACCATCAGAAATCCCCTGTTTCACTGGACACACCTGGAACTGAAACGCTATTTCGGCATCGATGCCTTGCTTCGCCCTGAAACCGCCGGGGCCATTTATGAAACCTGCAACGCCTGTTTGCAGACACCGGAATATTCCGTACGCAATCTGTTGCGAAAGATGCAGGTCGAAGTGCTTTGTACCACCGACGATCCGGTAGATACCCTTGAATTTCATCAAAAAATTGCAACGGCCAGATTTGAAATAAAAGTATTGCCTGCATTCCGTCCCGATAAAGCGATGGCGGTAGAAGACCCGGTCGCATTTAATCAATATGTAGCGCGGCTGGAACAGGCAGCCGACATCGCCATTACCGGCATCAATGATTTTCTGGACGCCCTGAAAAAACGCCATGACTTTTTTGCCGAATTGGGCGCCTGTGTTTCCGACCACGGCCTGGAAGAACTGTACGCGGAAGACTATTCGGATTCTGACATCAAAAATATCTTCGCCAAAATACGGGCAGGCAAGGCGCTGGATGTTTTGGAAATTCGCCAATTCAAATCGGCCATGCTGGTGTATTTCGGCGTGTGGGACTGGGAAAAGAACTGGACGCAGCAGTTTCATCTCGGCGCCTTGCGCAACAACAATTCGCGTATGACGGCCCGACTCGGCCCGGATACCGGCTGGGATTCTATCGGCGATTTCTCGCAGGGACGCGCTTTGTCTAAATTCCTCGATCGCCTCGACTCCGGCAATCAATTGGCCAAAACCATCCTGTACAACGTCAATCCTGCTGACAATGCGTTGTTTGCCACGATGATCGGCAACTTCAACGACGGTTCGCTGGCTGGAAAAATACAATGGGGTTCGGGCTGGTGGTTTCTGGACCAAAAAGACGGTATGGAAAGCCAGATCAATACGTTGTCCAATATGGGCCTGCTCAGCCGATTTGTGGGGATGCTTACCGATTCGCGCAGTTTTCTTTCTTTCCCGCGCCACGAATACTTCCGCCGCATTTTGTGCAATATAATCGGGCGGGACATAGAAAACGGGGAACTGCCTCGCGATTATCCCTGGATGGGCAGGATTGTGCAGGATATATGCTACAATAATGCGCGGGCGTATTTCAATATTGGTTATTAGTTATCGGTTATTAGTTATAGGTGGTAATGGCCATCTGTACAAATGTCGGGATACACAATAAGGAGTGCCTGGCATTTCTACAGATGGTTCACTACCACTACTAATAACAAATAACGAATAACCAATAACTAACTCATACCCTCGATACCGGAATTTTCACCACCGAAGGCACCAGCGGTTTTTGATCCGGGTTCTTCTTTTTTTCTTTATCGTACTTTTCGATGATTCGGTTGATGTCGTTCCAGCGCAGCCGGCCTTTGACGCTGACAAAAACAAATTCGTCAGGGGTATTCACCAGCACAACAATTTTTTTCAATGCATTTCCACGTTCTTTTCCCATAACCCGAACATGCGTTTTGCCTTCGCGAACGACCACGAGATCTTCCAGGTGTCGGCGTTTTGCTTTCCGGGTAAAACGTTTGATGTCGCGATCTGTAACAGGGTTTTCATTGTTTTCAAAACAACATGAACCGCACTTTATCCACTTTTCGGAGGAGTTTGCGCTCCTGTTTTTCCGGGAGAAACCAGGAGCCTGCCTCCACGACCCAACTGGGTACGGTCAAGGCCATTCCATCGTAATCCTTGTATTTCCAGTACAACCAACCGTCTTGTGCAGGTAGCGTATGGACTAAAAAAAGCAGGCAAATACTACTGAAGATTGCTTTCATGGTAGGTGGATTTAGTCTTTGACTTTCGTTTTCACTTTCACTTTTTCCAGGTGCTCGGCGCCATCGATGTCGAGGGTTTTGGACAATTGCGAGATTTTATCCAGGTCGATTTTTCCGGTAAAACTCAACATGGTAAATTCATCGGGCGAGCCGACCAGCAACAACAATTCTTCAATGATATTGCCGCTGTCTTTTACCCAGATACGGACGTTCTCTTTGCCGTCGCGTACGGTAAGCAGTTCGGAATATTCGTTTTGCGGTACGCGTGACAAGGCCGATTTGTACATTTCCAGTCCGTCGCCGATACTGTCGGCGGTGAGTACACGCAGGCCGCCGAGGTCTTTCACAATTTCGCGCACTTTATTCCATTCTTCGTCGTCGGTTTCGATTTTGGAAACCATCTGGAACATTTTGGGACTGACGAATACCATCGTGAAGCGTTCATCTTCCTGGTATTGATTGAAGAAACGGGTGATACCGTCGTTTTGCGCCGCAGCGCTCATGATAGTTACCAGTACAAAAAGTGGCAACAGGAACAATTGCTTTTTCATAGACTCAATTTTGTTTTTGTTTGAAATTAGGTGTGTTCATTTAGATATTAGGATATTGGGATATTGTGATATTTTATTGAAAATCAGTAAGTTGGGTATCTTCAATATCTCAATCAATACCCTCACTGTCTTTTTTCTTTTTGAAAATTTTATCCACGTTATCTAAGTGTGAGGCGCCTTTAGCGGCTTCCTGGCGGCCTTTTCGCAGTTTGGAAGAAACCAGGGCCAGGGCAGCTTTTATTTCCGCTATTGCTATTTCTTCTTCTTCGTTTAATTGTGTTGTGGCCGGTTGTTTGCCATACAGTTTTTTCTTGCGGGTCACTGTCGAAACCTGATCTGTGTGAACAAGCAACGGAGGGTTTTCGGCAGGGATCACTTGCTTTTCCTGGGTGATTTGTACAGGGTTTTGGGTTGGTTTCTGCCACATATTCGTTCGTCGGGCCGGGTTGTACCGACCACCACCAGCCGGCGCTCATCAACAAGGCAACGGAGGCAGCAACAGCCCAGGGTTTCCAATTGTATTGCACGGGCTTGATGACGGTTGCTGTTGCTTTTTTGCTGAATTGAACCGACTGTTCTTCCCGGAATACCTGAAACAGGGGCGCATATTGGCGCAGGCTGTCAGCCACTTCACTGGAAGCGAAATACGTTTTTAACAAACGTTCTTCTTCCAGCGTCGTGTCGCCTTCCCAGTATTTTTCCAGCAGTGCTTCTATGTGCTCGAGATGTAACATGGTATTTGTTTATGGTTTATGGTTTATGGTGTTTAGTGTTTCGGGCGCTTCGCCTAAGCCACCCACTCTCACCTCTCACCTCTCACTTCTCACCTCTCACTTCTAACCTCTGTCATCCTTTCCCTGATCGTTTTTCTGGCGCGGTGCAAGTTTATTTTGACCTGTTCGAGCGATATAGAAAGTGTTTCAGCAATTTCATCATAACTCAATTCTTCAATATCGCGCAGGTGCATCACAAGTCGTTGTTTTTCAGGGAGTTCCTGCATCATTTTCCTGATTCCTGCTGCCAGATCGCGGCTTTCCGCAGCATCTGCCGGGCTGATCGTATCTGATTTTCGTTCGCTGAGGCCATCCAGCGGCGCGGTTCTGCGCAGGGACTGGCTTCTGGTTTTATCGAGCGAGCGGTTGCGGGTCAGCGTCATACACCAGGCTTCCCAGTTCTGCACATTTTCCGTTTGGTCGGGAGTCGTTTTCCACACTTTTTCCAGGACCTCCTGCACGACATCTTCTGCTTCGTGGACGCTACCGGTAATGCGCAGGGCAAAACGGTAGAGTTTGTGTCGGATCGGAAAAACCTGTTCGTGAAAGATGGTCCAATTCATATAAGTAAAAAGGCAAAATTGCAAAGGGCAAAAGGCAATATTAGTCAATGAGTTACTTAAGATTCAACATCCACTAATTTTGCCTGCTTACTTCATGTTTGACAGGTGTTATCCGGCGCGTTGTTGTTGAGAAGACGCGCCTGATGCAGCGATGTTACAGCCCTTTGCGTTTTTTTGCAAATAAATTTTCCACTAAACACAGAAAGTTTGCGGCGCTGCTAAAAAAATCTTGGTAACGAGCCGTATTGCCTTTACTTTTGAACGTGCAATTCAGTTATGTGCTTGATTAACGGTGACTTCGGGATGTCACCCCGTCAGATACACCTTTACCAGCCTATGGACATCACGTTCACCCATCCCATAGCGACTTTTCAATTTTCAAATTCTCCTTTTATGAAGAAAGTACTTTTGAGCGTAGTAGCGTTCTGTATATTTTTTACCGCATGTAAACAGGATAATGCGGCAGTCAGCAAAGCGCCCGAAGCAGGTTTGCAATTGGTTGCGGAAGCCTATCCTGCCTGGCAATATGAAAACCTGCGTTTATATCCGATTGCGGCCGATGCCGCTCCGCTGGAAGGCCAGGCCGATCTCAGCAATCTGAAAACCCTGGCGGAAGGCAGCCACAGCGGGCTTCCGGATCACGGAACAAAAACAATTCGGGCGCAGCAACGACCGCACCTACAACCTGCTGACGGTGCAAAATAAAAGTCAGGACACCATTTTTATACTTTCCGGCGATGTGGTGACGGGCGGAAAACAGGATCGCGTCATCGCACAGGATCAGATTGTGATGCCCGGAACGGTGCGCAATATGGATGTTTTTTGTGTGGAGCAGGGCCGCTGGTCGTCCAATGATACGCTTGCAGCACCCGCTAAACAAAAATTATACGCCTTCAGCGGTTATTACAGTGTTGCCAGTCCAAAAGTCCGGCAGGCCGTTCAACGCACCGGAAGCCAGCAGGAAGTCTGGGCAGCCGTTGCGAGCGTAACAAAAGCCAATGGCGCTACTTCTGCTACCTCCACGTATGCCGCATTGGAGACAGCCAATGAGCAAAAAAACAAGCGTGATGCTTACCTCCGCTTTTTTGAAGGGAAATTAGACATTGAACCGCAGGTGGTCGGCATGGTAGCCGTTTGTGGCGATCAGATTCTGGGTGTGGATATTTTTGGAAATAGCGACTTGTTCCGCCGGGAATATACATCCCTGTTACACGGTTATGTGACCGAGGCCGCTACGGCTGAATGCAAGCAACACGCAAACGAAACGGCAGTCAGAAGCGCTTTCGGAAAGGTGTCTGCGCT
>JADJSY010000056.1 GCA_016711435.1 Lewinellaceae bacterium | reverse complement strand
TTATTACGGACCCGAACGCTATTGGTTTTGATGTTGATATGGGGGAAAAAATTGTCGTGCAGCCTGATGGGAAAATTCTTGTGTCAGGCATAAATGGTCTTTGGGGCAACGGTGAAGGTGATTTGGCATTGATCCGATACCAACCCAATGGGACATTGGACGCATTCTTCGGAAACGATGGCATCGTTATTTCCAAAGCCGATGTTCCGCAATACAGAAAAATCTTGTTGAGCAACGATCAATCTATCCTGGTTGCAGGTCATGAAGGGAGCGTGTTTGGCGGAGGGCTTTACGCACGCTGCGGAAGTTTTAAACCGAATGGAGAAGTTGATTCCATGTTTGCGGACAACGGATTTTTAAAACCGAGACGAACGATAATGGCAGGGCGTTTTCTGACATTGGATGCAGGCTGATAACAAAATCGTAGCCGCAGGTTTTTGGGGCGATGAGGGGTTGGGAAAATCTTTATTGCTGCGCTTCTTTCCCGATGGGAAGCCCGACTCCACTTTTGGAATATATGCGATGACGCGCCTGGAAATGGAGAATTGTAACAGTGGCCTACATCATCTTTGGTTTACGCCCGATCAAAAAATAACAGCGCTCGGCGGCTGTGCGGACTATTGGGCGGATAGCGTTTTCAGGTTTTTTCTTGCCCGTTTTAACAACGATTTCAGCAATTCCATCAATAATCCAGGTATAGCATCAAAACTTAACCGTCTTCCCGAACCCGGCTAGCGAGCGCATTATCTTCCTTTTTGAAAACACAGTCAGCGGCAGCCTGACATTTTCACGCTCAGACGGCACAGTCATTTTCACGGAAAACCTGACTGCTGAAAAACAGCACGAGATTTCGTTGACCGGCATGCCGAATGGCATGTATTTCTGGAAATGGGAGGGTAACAAGAACGGCGAACTTGCTTCGGGGAAGGTACTGGTGGTCCGATAAAATGTACTTATAAGTATCAGGCGTAAAAATTGCAGCAATACCGCATCAAAAGCAAAAACACCTAACTTGCGCCTTGTTTACCGGTGCATATTGATGAAGAAAACTTTTGTTGTTCTGCTGTTACATATCTGCGTCTGCCATCTGGGTGCACAAACGACGGCCTCCGTCACCCAGATTACCGTCAACGACGGGCTGTCGCAGGGCATGATTTTCGATATCTTGCAGAGCAGGGACGGTTTCATCTGGATTGCTACCAAAGACGGGCTGAACCGATACGATGGTACGCGGTTCGAGGTTTTTTCGCCCGACCCGTTTGATCCTTTTGCCATTGGCGGCAGCGAGGTGCGAACACTTTTCGAGGACAGCCGGGGATGGATTTGGGTAGTATGCTCGGAAGGTTTGGATGTACTCGATCCGGTCAACAAACGATTTTTCCACGTGGTGCATCAAGGCAAGCCCCTCCGTGGCTTCCAGGGAGGATATTTGGCAGAAACGCCGGATGGTGCTATTTGGTTATCGAGCTATGACCGGATTTGGAAAATCAGCGTGAAAAATGATATACTCTCAGAAGCAGTAAAGCAAGGCAAATCAAATCTCGAACCGCCTTGTACAGCCATTCCTTTGGTGCATGTAAGCGACGGATCGGATCGGCCGTTGCGGGCGGCTTACCTGCTCTTTACAAAAGAAAAAAATCTGCTGGTGGGCACTTCTTATGGACTGTACAGGGTGGATTTTGAGAGCCAAAAAGTTGAACTCGAGGGATTGGCTAACAAAGAAATATATGTAATTTGCCAAAGCCCGACAGGCCAAATCCTGGTACGTAATGGAAATAATGGATTAAGTAAAATAACAATCTGGGACGAAAAAAAGCGGAATTCAAAACAGTCGTTCCACCCCAATTCAAAACAACAGTTACTTATCAAATTCCGCCAGAAATGCCATCTTTGATCCAGCAGGATCCTTATGGCTAACTCAGAATAATGTACTCCAGAAATATTCACTCCAGGGTTTTTGGGATAACGCCTTACCCGACATTGAGTGGCCTTTTGAAAAATTCCTTTACCAGCATGCAGGGTTCAACTTCCACACGCTTTTCCTTGATCGGAGCGGCATGCTTTGGATCGGAACCAATGGTTTTGGTATTTTTAAAGTCAATCTCCATGGGCCTACTTTTAAAAGTTATCTGCCTAAAACCACCCAACGCAAGATTGTTGAAGATCCAAAAGGCAATCTAATTACAGCGCACGATATCCATGTGCAATATAGTTCTACCCGATTCGATCAAATTGAACCCAACCGCTCTTTTATACATGCACGTGATTACCCTTGGCAATTATCGGCTTTATTCGATCCGGAAGGCAACTGTTGGGTCACTGACCCTGGTGAACCGTTCCTTTATCGCACAGATGCCCAATCAAATGAGAAAAAGGCTTTCCCGTGGACAGGTATTGGTTTATGTTACAACCAAAAAGGCCGCTTGCTTAGCGTCAGCGGTGAAGGCTTGTTTGAATTCGACCCCACAACAGAACAAAGCAAATTCTATCCGTTCAAGACACCTATGCAACAACGCACGGAGTTTTCCCAATTCTTCTGGGAAGACTCCGAAGGAATGCTGTGGATATTTGGTTTTGAAGGATTGATCAAGGCTATTTCAAATGGTACGGGATATCAATTCGAATACTTTGTAAATAACCCACAAGATCGCTCTACCCTCTCCTCCAATATCGTACTCAGCGTTGCCGATGACCCGCTTGAACCCACGCGCTATCTATGGGTAGGCACGAAAAGTGGCGGGCTCAACCGCCTGGACAAACAATCTGGCACCTTAAAGCAATATAAACGGGAGCATGGGTTGCCCGACAACGTAATTTACGGTGTTTTGGCAGAAAACCCTTCTACAATCGGCAGATCGGCGGGCAAACATATATGGCTTAGTACGAACAAGGGGCTCTGTCGGTTTGATGTACAAACGGAAACAACCAAAAACTTTACGGTTGCCGACGGCTTGCAGGACAATGAGTTCAACAGCTCCAGTTACCTGAAAACCCGGGACGGCACGATGATTTTCGGCGGCGTAAAAGGCCTGACGGTGTTCCATCCCGATAGCCTGCGCTTCAATACACATATACCGCAAATCCGCATCGTCGGCCTGAGCGTCAACAACAAGGATTTCGATATTTCAGGCAAATCCTCTATCACCCTCTCCCACAACCAAAACCTGCTCACCTTTGATTTTGCAGCCCTCGAATTCACCAATCCCGCCCAAAACCAGTACCGCTACCAACTCATGGACGTCGACAAAGACTGGGTAGATCTCGGCGCCAGAAACAGTGTGCAATTCGCCAACCTGGCGCCCGGAACCTACACGTTCAAAGTATTGGGGAGCAACAACGACGGCGTCTGGAGTGAGCAGCCTGCCGAACTCCGGTTCACCATTCGTCCGCCGTGGTGGGCGTCGTGGTGGGCGTATCTATTGTATTTGGCAATCGCGGTAACAGCAGCAAGGCTGTACTACCGCTATCGCTTGCAACTGCGGCTGGAACACCAGGAAGCCCTTCGCCTCGCCGAACTCGACGATTTTAAAAGCCGCTTTTTTACCAATATCACCCACGAATTCCGAACGCCGCTGACAGTGATGCTGGGTATGAGCGAGCAATTGGCCAAAGAGGAAAAAGATGAACCCAAACGCAACAAACTCGGCCTGATCAAACGCAGCGGCGAAAATCTGCTGCGCCTCGTCAACCAAATCCTCGACCTGGCCAAACTGGAATCGAATGCCCTGAAAATCAACTATATACAAGGTGATGTCCTGACTTTTCTGAAATACATTGCCGAAAGCCTTCATTCTTTGGCCAATGCCCAGAACCTGTTGCTCCGGGTAGAAAGCGATCAGGCCAAAATCGTGATGGACTACGACCCGGAGCGTTTTTTACAGATCATCCACAACCTTTTGTCCAACGCTATCAAGTTCACACCCTCCGGGGGCAAGGTGTTGCTTCGGGCCGATCTAAAAGATAAGTGGCTCCACATCACGGTTACTGATTCAGGCGCCGGTATTCCGGCGGAGGAATTGCCGAACTTATTCGAGCGATTTTTTCAGGCCAAGAATCAGGAACACGCCAAGGCAGGTGGAACGGGTATTGGTCTTTCCCTGACCCACGAATTGGTGAAAGCGATGGGCGGCGAGATCTCCGTGGACAGTAAAGTCGGCGTGGGGAGTACCTTTTTGGTAAAATTGCCGGTAACCAACAGCAGTGTTTTCGAGGAAAAATTGATGCCTATTGACGGCGTAACCAGGAACCTTCCCGTCAAGCGATCTCTGCATAGTGACGGGGTGACTCCAAGTCACCCCGTCACTATGCAGACGGTGCTTTTGATCGAAGACAACCCGGATGTGGTGGAATACCTGAACGCTTGTCTGGATGGCCAATTTCACCTCGACTTCGCCTACAACGGACAGGCCGGCATTGAAAAAGCGCTCGAAAACATCCCCGACCTCATTGTGAGCGATGTCATGATGCCGATGAAAGACGGCTTCGAGGTGGTGGAAGCCTTAAAAAACAATGCATTAACCAGTCATATTCCGATTATCCTGCTGACCGCCAAGGCCGATGTACAAAGCCGACTGGCCGGGCTGCGCAAAGGAGCAGATGCCTATCTTTCCAAACCTTTTCATGCCGAAGAATTGCTGGTCACCATAGAAAACCTGCTCGAACTGCGCCGGAAATTGCAGTTGAAATACCAGCAATATGCACTTAGCCCCACAGTACCCGAAGGGGCCGAAACGGCTGATATGGAAGATGGTTTTCTGCAAAAGGTACGTGAAGTAATAGAGGCCAATTACCCAAAGGAGGATTTCGGCCTCCCGCAACTCTGCCAGAAAATAGGCATGAGCCGCTCGCAATTGTTCCGCAAAATGAAGGCACTGACGGATATGGCGCCTTCTGATCTCATCCGCTCGCACCGGCTGAATAAGGCCAAAGTCCTGCTCGAAAGCGGCGCTGCCAATGTAGCGGAGGCGGCCTGGAAAGTGGGTTTTAAAGACCCGTCCTATTTTTCAAAATTATACCAGGAGGAATTTGGGGTGGCGCCGAGTTATTCTAACAAATAATTGATAATCATATAGTAAGTAGGTGTTGAAAAAATTAATTGCCATATTCTTATTGCTGAGTGTGCACGGTTTGCGCGCGCAGACTGCGGCTGACCCCAACCCGCAGATTTGCGTCCTGCAGCATACCGACAACCACAAGCTTCAGAAATATATACAGATATTGGCCGACACGGTCACGGGATATGGTATAGAGGACATTGTCCATCCCCGGTTGCAAGACCTTTTTGTGGGCTTTCCCGACAAGACCTTCGATCTCCAAAGCCATCAACCTTATTGGGGAAAGATCCAGTTGGAAAACCGCCTGCCTGAGGCGGAAATGCAAAGCGAATGGGTGCTTAATTTTTCGAGCACTTTTACCAGTCTTACCTTGTACAGGCCTACGGAAAACGGCGCGTGGATCTCGGAGATCAATGGCAGTTTTGTCCCGGCGCACCAGAAAAGTTTTGTCCCGACACAGGATGGCAACTTGTTCAAACTGGTACTTCCCCCCGGAAAGGTGGTCACGCTGTACTTCCGGGGCACGAGCGAGCGCAGCTCCCTGCCGCCTACGTTTCATGCCTATTTGCAGCCGCTCGATGTTTTTTATGACAAATTGGTAGCAGCCAAGTCGAGCGATGGCCTGTTCGCAGGTTTTCTGTTGATGATGCTGCTTTACAACCTGCTTAAGTTCTTCTTTGTTCGCGACCGCAGTTACCTATACTATGCCGGGTATTTGCTGATGGTGGCGGTGTATACGTCTTACGCTTCCGAAGATTTGATGGATTGGTTTGGTGATTTTGTCTTTGCCGACCATCCCGCTTACTACAGTCTGTTCAAAAGTTCCATTTTCCTCGGCCTGATGTGCTATTTGGCGTTCATCCGTAGTTTTTTGGATTTGGAACACCTGCTACTCAAGTGGGACCGGTTTTTCCGTTATGTTATTTGGCTCGGGGTACCGATGATGGCACTTTTTGTCTTCCTTTCATTCCGGTACAATTTCAGTTACGATATTAGCGACCGGCCGATTTTGGCCTATATCGCATTGGTCTCCATTTCGGAATTCATCTTCATTTACCCCCTTTTCAAAACCAAAGACCTCAAGGGTTTTTTCATCACGGCGGGCATTGCCGTCATCAGTTTGGGGTTCCTGCTGACTTTGTATTCGAGGATGACCGAAACACCTTTCACGGTCTTTTACCTCAAAGTAGCCGCAATCGTGGAATTCCTGATTTTTTCGATGGGCCTGGCCTACCGCGAAAGGCAACAGGAAGTGGCCAAACAACAAGCGGATTTTGCACTGCGGGAAAGCCAGTTGCTTCAGGAAAAAAATCAAATGGAGGCCAACCGGCTTCAAGAATTGAACGATTTCAAAAGCCGGTTTTTTACCAACATCACCCATGAATTTCGGACACCGTTGACAGTGATTCTGGGTATGTCTGAGCGTGTGCTGAGTGACGGGGTGACTCAAAGTCACCCCGTCACGATTACTCAGCCTCTCTCCCTGATCAAACGCAACGGTGAAAACCTCCTGCGCCTCGTCAACGAAATCCTTGATTTGTCTAAATTGGATTCCAACACCCTGAAAATGAACTACATACAGGGTGATATTTTGGCATACACCAGGTATATTGCCGAAAGCCTGCACTCCTTAGCCAACGCCCAAAACCTGATGCTGCGGGTGGAAAGCGATCAGGCCAAAATCGTGATGGACTACGACCCGGAGCGTTTTTTGCAAATTATACACAACCTCTTGTCGAATGCCATCAAGTTCACGCCCTCCGGCGGCAAAGTGATCCTGCGGGCAGGTTTACTAAACCTGGAAGGTTTAGTAAACCTGGAGCTCAGGTAATTGATACGGGAGCAGGCATCCCGCAGGAAGAACTGCCACATATCTTCGAGCGGTTTTTTCAGGCAAAGAACCAGGAGCATACCAAGGCGGGCGGCACGGGCATCGGGCTGTCGTTGACCCGCGAATTGGTCAAAGCCATGGGCGGCGATATTTCGGTGGAAAGCACGGTCGGTGTTGGCAGCACGTTTTTGGTGAAATTGCCCATCAGGAATGATGAATTAAGAATGATGAATGATGAATACGCGTCGCCCCCTACAGCACTCCTGACGCACAGCCCTTCCCCAGAAAAAAATTCATCATTCATCACTCATCATTCATCATTCACTCCAAGTCACCCCGTCACTGCCCAATCATTACCTCATATTCTTTTGATAGAAGACAACCCCGACGTGGTAGAATATTTGACGGCCTGTTTAAAAGGCCAATATCAACTCGATTTCGCCTACAACGGTCAGGCAGGTATTGAAAAAGCGCTGGAAAACGTGCCCGACCTTATTGTGAGCGACGTGATGATGCCCATCAAAGACGGTTTCGAGGTGCTGGAAACCCTGAAAAACGACGAGCGCAGCAGCCACATTCCCATCATTCTGCTGACCGCCAAAGCGGACGTACAAAGCCGGCTGGCAGGACTGCGCAGGGGGGCCGACGCATATCTTTCCAAACCTTTTCACCAGGAAGAATTGCTGGTGACGCTGGAGAACCTGCTCGCATCGCGCCGTACATTGCAGTTGAAATACCAGCAATATGTACTCGCTCCAGAAGCGTCCGATCTCCCCGCTGCCGACCCGGAGGACAGTTTCCTGCAAAAAGTCCGGGCCATTGTAGAGGCTAACTACCAGCACGATGATTTTGGACTTCCACAACTCTGCCAGAAAATCGGGATGAGCCGTTCGCAGTTGTTTCGCAAAATGAAGGCCCTGACGGACATCGCGCCTTCCGATCTCATCCGCTCGCACCGGCTTAATAACGCTAAAGTCTTGCTCGAAAGCGGTGCCGCCAATGTAGCGGAGGCGGCCTGGCAGGTCGGTTTTAAAGACCCTTCCTATTTTTCAAAATTGTACCAGGAGGAATTTGGGGAAGCGCCGAGCGCAACCCGCAAATAACTGACAATCAATATTTTACCTGACGGGTAATTTCGTTGCATGCAACGAAATTACCCGTTTTTTTTTCGCTGCGAAACCAGATTACCGGCTTTTGAGACGCTTTTACCCGGTACTGCCTGCCCCTGCCACGCACCTTTGTCCCATCACTTTCACGAAACAAATCCAACCATGAGCATTCAATTTATTTCCAGACAAAACGCAAGTGTAGTGCCGGCAGTAGCCACCCTGTTATGCGCCCTGTTTTTTAACCCTGCTCCGGGAAAAGCACAGAATACATATACAGCCGCTTTCGACGGCAAGAGCCATGGTACGGGAAATTCAGATATGTCCCACATCGTCGGCCAACTCGAACAGAGCGCGCTGCTGGCCCTTTGCGGTTTCGTCGTGCTGATGATTATCATTTATATCTGTCATGTATCAAAAGCCTGCGCCAATATGAACAAGGTGCAAAAAAATACCCGTAACCTGATTTTACTGGTGGCAGGGCTGGGTTCATTTTGCAGCAGTTGCAGCGTAGAGCAACGGGCAATGGCCGAGCAATACCGCACTGTGGCATCGGTTGAAAACCGCACTTGCCCGATGAATCATCATTATATCCACCAGGATAATCCTGCTTATAACAGCCGTTTTTCCACCAATAATTATGCTAATTGGAATAGCCCTGTCTTTTGCAAACATTGCGGACAACGGGTTTTCAGCAACCGTTAATTATAGTCAAAATAAGTAGCTGTTTAGCCGGTGGGATGGAGAGCGGAATTTATTCCGCCTTTTAAAGATTGCTAAAAGGAACAGCCTTAAAAGGCGGAATAAATTCCACCCTCCATCCCACCGGCTAAACGGTTACCAAAATAAAGTGATTTTTTCAAATCAAACACCCTAACAATGAGCAAAACAACCTTTTTCACAGCCCTTTCCCTCTGCACCCTTTTGTTCCTCGCAAACCTCTCTTCGCTTCAGGCCCAAACCACCAACGTCTGGAAAGGCGGTTTTCCGGGTCACGAAACGGACTGGAACCAAAATAGAAACTGGAGCCTCGGCAAAACACCGGGTGTTTTTGACCGCGTCATCATCCCGGACGTATCCAGCAGCACCCAAAAATACCCCATTATCAAGGAAGGGGAGATCGAGGTGCAAAGTTTGGAAGTTCGGACGGGCGCCTCGCTGACGCTGCTCCGTTCGGCGCGTATCGTGGCCGATGAGTTTGTCTGCAACGGCGCCTGCAAAGGCTGCGAATGGCGGATTATGGTCGAGGGCACCGAAGCGACGGCTTTGCGGCAATAATCATACTTTTAAATCATTTTTTTACACATATACATCCTGACAATGAGCAAAACAAGATTTTCACCTCGCCTGCCAGCAAACGCCGAAACCAAAACCGGCAACCGCAGCAGAACTTTCTAAAATGAACCAGGATTAAAGCCTGCAATGCCCCCCCCGCCCCCCCCCCCCCCCCCCCCCCCCCCCCGCCCGGGGGGCGCGGCCCCCCCCCCCCCCCGGGCCGGGCGGGGGGGCGGGCCCCCCCCCAAAAATTGGGGCCCCCCCCCCCGCGGGCGCCCCCCCCCCCGCCCCGGGGGGGCCCCCCCCCCCCCCCGGAGGGGTGGGGGCCCGGGCCCCGAGATCGGGCGTTTGCAAATGAAGATAAAAATGCCCGACGGCAGCATCCTGGTCGAGCGCGGCAAATACACCGAACTGCTCCGCCGCGGGGCCGACGGCAAGTGGCTATCCACGATGGGTATGTGGAATACCGACACATTGGCTTTAAAATAAACCGCATTTCAGCAAACCCACTTACTTTTCAAATCATACATTTTTTATGAAAAACATCTTTTTGTTCGCCGCGCTGATCTGCCTCGCCGGCAGCAGTTTACAATCCCAATCTGTCAACGACGAATTGGAGATACAAGCCTTCACCCGGCGTTTCATGTCCGCCTACAACGTGCAAGACCGCGCCGCCCTCCAAAAAATGTACACCGACGACGCGGTGCGCATGGACCCACAGGGCAAACAAATCAAAGGAGCAGCGAACATCGCCGCCTATTTCGCCGAGCAATTCGTCAAAAACAACGCCACGCTGCTGCTCAAACACACCGGCATCAGCTGGTCGGATGCCGAACACGCCTGGGTAGCCAAAGGCGACTATGAAGTGTATGGCAAAACCTATGTGTACGACATCCCCATCAATATCACGGGCAGTTACGCCAATGCGATGCAAAAAAAGGATGGCGAGTGGAAAATCGCCAAGTCCTGGCTCACCACGTCTGATATGTCGGCCATCAAAGCCGAAATTCAAGCCATAGAAAATGCCTGGGCTGCCGCTTTCAATGCGAAAGATGTTGCCACGATTGTGGGCTTTTACGCCGACGACGCCATCAGCATGAACGACGACCAACCCATGCTCGTGGGCAAAGCCGCCATCCAAGAAGGCATTGAGGCGGAAATGGCGAATCGCAAGGCAATCGGAAAAGTCAGCTTCGAAACGCTGGAGGTGTACGGCGACGAAACCCGCGTGACGGAAATCGGGAAAACCACGGTCAAAACAGATGCAGCCATTGTCACCTACTCCGGCAAATACATGGCCGTATGGGAAAAACGCAACGGCAAATGGCTGACCATCCGGGACATCAGCAACGATGATGCGAAGTAGAAATAATGGGTTGAATGTCGGCGTGACCTGGAGTGTCGACTTTGCCCGAATTTCATATTAAATAAAAAAAACAATGGAACAAACAAATGCCTTACAAGCAGCCATCGCTGCGCCTGTCTCCGAAGCCAACCGCATTACGACTATTGATATGCTGCGAGGCTTTGCCCTGCTCGGAATATTGCTGATGAATATGCCTGGATTTTCTATGGCAGATTATTCGTTTGAAGCCTTCAAAAACGATCCCGACAGCCTCAACTTTTGGGTGTTTCAAATCATCGGCATCCTTTTCGAAGGTAAAATGCGCGCTATGTTCGGTATGGTGTTTGGGGCGGGCGTTTTGCTGTTTATTGCCAACAAAAGCGCCAACGGCTTAGCTGTCCATGCCCTGTATTACCGCCGTATGTTTTGGCTGCTTTTGTTTGGACTGATTCATGCCCACCTCATTTTGTGGATAGGCGAGATTCTCTACCTCTATGCCGTCTGTGGGATGATTTTGTACCTGTTCCGCAATGTTGCCGCCAAATATTTGGTGTGGGCAGTACCCATTGTAGCCGTGGTTAGTTTTGTGGCAGGAACGATTCATTACCAGGAGATACGTGAAAAACGCATCGCTTATGTGGAGGCGACCAAGGCCCAAAGTCAAAGCCAGGCCCTGACCGAAATCCAAACCAAAGCCCTCGTGGATTGGCGGGAAGTGGAAAAAACCATGATTCCCAACCGGGAAGACGCCAAGGCCAATACCCAAAAAATGAAGTCGGATTATACGACCGTCGCGGGTTACCTGCGCCCTTTAGCCTTTCAATGGCAAACCAAGTATTTGATCTTCGATGTCTGGGACTCTCTTGCACTCATGCTCCTGGGCCTGGCCCTGTTCAAATGGGGCTTCCTCACAGGCAACTGGTCGAACAAGGACTATTGGAAGGTCGTCAAAATTGGTTATGGTATTGGTTTGCCGTTGGTTATTTTCGCCAATTACTATTATTTTAAACACTTTTCAACGCTCGAAGCCAATCTCGCCCGAATGGAGCAGGTACCCGTCAATTGGGTCAATTTGATTTATCCCTTCCAACGTATCCTGTTGGTGATGGCGCATGCGGCGGCTTTGATTTTGATGTTCAAATCGGGGTTTGCCCGCAACCTGTTCAGCCGCTTAGTGGCAGTGGGGCGCATGGCTTTAAGCAATTACATCTCGCACTCGGTCATTTGCACCTTGTTTTTCTTTGGTTACGGCCTCAACTACTATGCCGAGTTGGAATACTATCAAATCTATTTCGTCGTACTGGCCATCTGGATTTTCCAGTTGATTATCAGCCCGATATGGTTGAAATATTTCCTGTTTGGCCCGCTGGAGTGGCTGTGGCGGAGTTTGACGTATTGGAAAATACAGCCGATGCGGCGGTAGTTACCCCCTCAGTATTTCCTCTATTTTTTAACAACAAAACAAATTTTTAAAATGAAAAAGGTAATATCAATTTTATTGCTGTGCCTTTCCGTGCTTTCATTGACAGCACAGGATAAATCCATTCAAGACTCCCTTTTTTTCATAAAAACCAAAGCCGAATTCTTGAAATTTGAACAAGCACACGGTCATTATATCCAGACCGATAATGTAAAAATGCATTATCTGACTTGGGGAAAACCGACTGGAACACCTATCGTTTGGGCACATGGAACAGGCAGCGATGCGTATGAATTCTTGGGATTTGCCGATTCTTTAGTAAAACAGGGCTATTTCGTGATTTCGATAGATTATTACGGGCATGGGTTCACGCCGATACCCGACAAGGACGTGTCGCTTTACCATGTAGCGGACGATATTAAATTTTTGCTCGATGATTTAAAAATAAAAAAGGCCGTCATTGGCGGATGGTCACGGGGCGGCTCTGTTGCTACGGTTTTTTACGATGCATACCCTGATCGTGTCCTGGGTCTTATTCTGGAAGACGGCGGTTCGGCAGCCTGGGCATGTAATGAACATAAGGAATCAATAGATTCGGTAACAGTGAGATTTACAAAACTATTTGCCGAATACGAGGCATTTCAAAAAATGACTTTTGAGTCTGAGTTCAAAGCCAGTAAACAATGGGCGGATGGTGATGCCTATAACCAAAAACATATTTTCCAAATATTGGCATCTGTGAAGAAAAATGCAGCAGGAAAATGGGTTTTTAATCCCGGGCTTACTGAATTGTGCGGCGAAAATTCCGTGGAAGAATTTCTGATTTTGATGTACAGACCTTTTGCCTCTTCCAAATTATTTGGTATATCAACCATCTCTGTAAACCCTAAAGTCATTTATAGAAACCTGGCTGTCCCCATGCTGATTTTAGACCCGGTATCAGATAAAGACCAGTTTGTATTCGAAGAAGAAAACGCGAATCTGCAACAGGCGCATCCTGATTTGATTACGCATAAGGTTTATAAAGAAACTTCGCACGCCTTAAAGTATGAACGTTCGGATGAGTTCTTGAAAGATGTCATTTCGTTTCTTGCTACGGTAAAGAATTTTAAAAGAAACTGAAAATGAATCAAGACAAAACAATTCAGTTCGTCAATACCAAAGCTATTATTATCGGCATGGCCCTGCTGTTTATTGCCCTGCAAATAGGCTTTCACCCAACCTATTTGCAGCATTTCCCAGGGTTTGAAAAATTTAACTGGTTGCATCATACGCATGGAGCTATAATGGTTTCTTGGATGTTTATACTGGTTATACAACCTTATCTGATTCATAAAAGGAAATATGCTGTTCACAGGCTTATTGGTAAAATTTCTTATGTAATAGCACCACTAATGCTCATTTCCATGTTTTTAGTAACAAGACTTAATTATCTTACTACGGTTGGTAAAATAGACTTTAAAGATGTGGCGTATATACAAGCGTTAAACTTTATAGAACCACTAAGTTTTTTTACTTTTTATGTACTTGCTGTCATCAATAAAAATGATGTTTCTAAACACAAGCGATACATGATAGCCACTTCGTTTCCTATGATAATGGCTATTTTCAGCAGAATTTTGCATAACAGATTTGGAACAACGATTGAGCCGTATGAGTATTTTATACCGCTATACTTTTGTTCTTTAATATCAATATTACTTCTGGTTAATGATATTTTGAGGAAGAATAACCCAATTCCTTCTATTATTATAACTGCTGTAATTCTTTTGAACACACTTATCTTTCATGCCCGCTATACAGAAGTGTGGCAGGCTATCGTACGGCTTGTCGGAGATACTATTTTCTGATTTATATCCCCTCTCTATTTTTTCAATTTTTAATTAAAAAACAAATTTTTTTATATGAAAAAATCAATCATTTTTCTTCTTTTCTTCACAGGCTGTTCAAGCCTTTTTGCCCAATTGAAATATCCTGCCACCAGGACAGTAGACGCACAAGACACTTACTGGGGCGTCACCTACAAAGACCCCTACCGTTGGCTCGAAGACATGAAAGACCCCGAAGTCAATGCGTGGTTCAAAGCCCAGGCGGATTTGACCAATGCCACCATGAATACCATTGCGGGCAGGGACGAATTGATAGCCGAATGGCGAAAACTGGACAAATTGCAACCGCCGCAAATTTATTACCCGATAAAAGAAGGGGGCCGGATATTTTACCAAAAAAGAATGCCCGGCGAAAAGGTGAGCAAGGTCTATTTCCGGGAGAACATGGACGCGCCCGAACAATTGCTGTTTGATCCGCTCACTTTTCAACAAGGAATAACCCTCTCCGTTCAGCAAATTGCGCCCAGTTACGACGGCAAAAAACTGCTCATCGGCTACGCCGAAAACGGTGCGGAAGTGCAAACCATACAAGTTATGGATGTCAACACCAAACAGTTCCTGCCCGATGTGATACCCGCTACTGCCGGTATTGGCGGCTGGACATTCGACAACAAGGCATTTACTTATATGTGGATAAAATCGGCGGATAATACCGACCCAGGCGCTCGTTTAAATCCTAAAACCAAGTTGCACACTTTGGGCGCCGACCCTAAAACCGATATGGATTTTTTCAGCAATGAAGCCTATCCCGATTTAAATATAGATGCAATGGTTTATCCTTATACTTTCGTCAATAAGGACTCCAAAGATTATGTTTTTGCAGGCGAAGGAACGGTGCAAAACGAATTGAAAATGTATTATGCGCCCATTGCGCAATTCAATTCGGGAAAAATACAATGGAAAACCTTGTGTACCCCCGCCGATAAATTGGTGCGCAGCAGCGATATTGTCGGCGACAAGATGTTCGCTATCACACATAATGGCGCAAAAAAGTATAAACTCGTTTCCGTTGATTTGAAAAACCCCGATTGGTCAAAAGCGAAAGTGATTGCGCCCGAAAAATCTATGGTGCTAGAGAGTTTTACCCGTTGCAAAGATTACCTGTTAATCAGTTACAACGATGGCATCAACACCCATTTATACAAGTACCATATGACCACAGAGGCAATGACTGAAGTCAAAATGCCTTTTACAGGTTCAGCGTATGCCTTCTGCATGGATACAAAAACCAATGCGTTTTACGTAGGCATTACTTCCTGGAACAAGCCCTTCACCGTGTTTATTTACAATGCTGAAACAGACAAGTTTTCGCCCAGTCCATTATTTCCTGCGTCTGTTTATCCCGACGAATACAAAGACCTCGTGGTAGAAGAAGTGGAAGTAAAAGGGCATGACGGCGTGATGGTGCCGCTTTCGATTATTTATAAAAAAGGCATTAAAAAAGACGGTTCCAATGTCTGTTTGATGGAAAGTTATGGCGCTTATGGCTACGGGATGTCGCCTTATTTCAATGTGGAATTAAATTCATTGGCGGTAAAAGGTGCAGTCATTGCCATACCACACGTGCGGGGCGGCGGCGAAAAAGGCGAAGATTGGTACAAAGCGGGTTATAAAACCACCAAACCCAATACCTGGAAGGACTTTATCAGTTGTGCCGAATACCTCATTAAAAACGGTTATACCCAAGCCTCCAAATTGGGCGGCACCGGCACCAGCGCAGGCGGTATTTTAATCACAAGAGCCATTACGGAGCGCCCCGATTTATTTGCTGCCGCCGTAAACAACGTGGGTTGTTCCAATGCCCTGCGTTTGGAGTTTTCATCAAATGGTCCCGTTAATATTCCCGAATTTGGTACCGTCACAGACAGCGTGGAGTGCAAAGCCTTGTACGAAATGGACGGTATGCAACACGTGAAGAAAGGCGTAAAATACCCTGCGGTCATGAGCGTAGGCGGCTGGACCGACCCACGGGTGGTGGTATGGCAGCCGGGCAAATTTGCCGCCGCCGTCCAACAGGCTTCCAGCTCCGGCAAACCCGTTTTGATGAAGGTCAACTACGACAACGGGCATTTTACCGAAGACCGGGAAGTCACTTTTGCCAATTTTGCCGACCAATATGCCTTTATGATGTGGCAATGCGGGCATCCAGATTTTCAGGTGAAAAAGGGTGCTTTAGAGCAAAAACCTTAATTATTAAATCTAAATCAGGCCAACCATAAAACCTTATACAAATCAACAGTAATATGAAAAATCCATTCATTTTAATGCTTGTCATGCTACTTGGCGCAGCTGCTCAGGCACAACCACAAGACCCACTAACCCAATTGTCTGGTTTTGACCAGTACATGGAACAACTCCTCCAGGACTGGAATGCTCCGGGCGTTGGTGTCGGCGTTGTGGTGAAGGGCAAACTCGTATTTGTCAAAGGCTACGGCTACCGGGATTATGACAAAAAAACGCCCATTACGGGCAATACCTTGTTCCAGATTGCTTCCAATTCCAAACTGTTCACGGCGGTTGCCGTCGGCATGGAGGTGGAAAATGGCAAACTGGAATGGGACAAACCCATCAAAGAATTTGTCCCGGCTATTGAGTTTTACAACGATGAATTGAATAATTCCGTGACCATGCGTGATATGCTGTCGCACCGGACGGGCATATCACGCCACGATTTGATTTGGTTTAAATCCGAATTCAGCCGCAAGCAGTTATTTGATAAACTGAAATACCTCGAACCCAGCCAGCCTTTGCGCCAAGGCTTTATATACAATAACCTGATGTACACCGCAGCGGGTTATTCCATTGAATTATTGACGGGCAAAACCTGGGAAGAATATTTACAGGCCAATATCCTCAATCCGCTCGACATGAAAAGCACCGTGTTCACCATTGCCGACATGAGGAAAAGCAGTGATTATTTTACACCTTATGACGAAAAGCGGGACACGAATATTTTGCACCCGATTCCCTGGTATGAAGAGCAGGGAGGCGTAGGGCCGGCCGGCGCCGTTATTTCCAATATCAATGATATGTCGCATTGGCTCGTTGCCCTGATGAACGACGGTAAATACAAGGACAAACAGGTCATTCCATCGGCAGTACTCCAAGCCACGCTGCAACCCAGTATTCCGACCGGGAACAGCATAACCGCAAAGTACAAAGAAATGCAAAACCCGGTATATGGCATGGGGCGATGGGTTTCGTCGTACAGAGGGCATCTATATACAGAGCATGGTGGCGCATTGGACGGTATTTATTCGCAGGTTTCCTTTATGCCGCAGGATAGTATTGGTGTGATCGTTTTTGCCATAGGCGACCATTGCCGGCCATTAATTGAAATTGTCAATTTCAATGTATATGAACGCCTGCTTGGCCTTGACCAAACGCCGTGGAAAGAACGCCGGTTGAAAGAGTACCTCGAAGGCAAGAAAATACGCAGGGAAGCGAGACAGAAAGCGAGCGTAGGCCGCATCGCCGGCACAAAACCTTCGCATCCAATGGACGATTATTTGGGCGAGTACGAACACCCGGCCTACGGAATCATTAAAATCACAAAGAAGGGCGAGGACATGCAATTTGCGTTGAACAAAATTCAGTTGCCCTTGAGCCATTTCCATTATGACCGTTTTGATACGCCGAATGACGAGCGATTGGGGCTTTATTCCCTTAATTTTACCACCAACCCACAAGGCGATATTGGCAGCTTGACAGTTTCGCTGGATGAAAGCGAAGCCATATTCAAGCGCAGGCCCGATGCCTCCCTCAGCGACCCCGCAACGCTCGAAACTTATACGGGGCAATACGAAATAGGCGGCTCCGTCCTCACAGTTGCACTCAAAAACAATGAATTGATCGTATCCTTTCCGGGGACTCCCGACACCCATTTAGTTCCCTACAAATCCCATGTGTTCAAGGCCAAAGAGTTTTCTGACATGACCATCGAATTTGTGATGGGAAACGGGAAAGCTACTGCCATGAAACAAAAAGACCCATCCGGGGAGTATGTGATGAAGCGGAAGGGGTGATTACTTTTGTCATGAAAAACATCATCTTAAAAAATGAAATTATGCCAAGATTAAGCTGTTACTGTTGGCCTTGACATGCCTTTGCGCTTGTCATCCCGATCCCCCTCAATACGACCTCATCATTCGCAACGGCGTGTTGTACGACGGCAGCGGAAAACCTGGCTTTCGGGGCGACCTAGCTATTCAGGGCGACAGCATTGCCGCCCTCGGCGACCTGGGTAACGCCAAAGGGAAAGTAGAAGTGGATGCCGGCGGCAAAGCGGTGGCGCCCGGTTTTGTCAATGTGCTGAGCTGGAGCACCACGAGCCTTTTGGCCGATGGGCGCTCCCAAAGCGACATCCGGCAGGGAGTCACCCTGGAATTGATGGGCGAAGGCTGGAGCATGGGGCCGCTCAACGATTTTATGAAGGACTATGACCTCAAAAACCAAGGCGACATCAAGTATGATATCACATGGACTACCTTGAGTGAATATCTGGAGCATTTGGAGAAAAAGGGCGTCTCCTGCAACGTAGCCTCTTTCTTGGGGGCGGCTACCACCCGTATTCACGAGTTGCGTTTTGAGAACCGTGCCCCGACGCCCGACGAAATGGAACGCATGCGCGGCCTCGTCCGCCAAGCTATGGAAGAAGGTGCATTCGGCATCGGTTCGGCGCTCATCTATGCTCCCGGCAGTTATGCCAAGACCGAAGAACTCATAGAACTCTGTAAAGTGGCGGCCCCATACGGCGGCTCCTACATCACGCACATGCGGAGCGAGGGCAACCGTTTTTTGGAGGCTATTGACGAAGTCATCCGAATCGCCAAAGAAGCGGGTATCCACGCCGAAATTTACCACCTGAAGGCAGGAGGAAAACCCAATTGGCACAAGATGGATCAGGCAATCGCCAAAATTGATAGCGCCCGGGCTGCCGGTATTAACATCACCACCAACATGTACACCTATGTGGCAGGAGCTACGGGCTTCGATGCTTCCATGCCGCCCGCCGTGCAGGAAGGCGGCATAGACCGCTGGGTGGAGCGCCTTAAAGACCTTAAACAGCGCCCCGCCATCATCGCTGCCATGAAGGCAAACGCCACAGACTGGGAAAACCTCTATTATTTCGCTGGTGCGGATGGAGTCAAACTATTGGGCTTTAAAGAGGATTCGCTCAAATACCTGACCGGAAAAACCCTTGCAGAAGCAGCCAAACTGTACGGAACATCGCCAGAACAAACCATCATTGACCTGATCATAAAAGACCACACGCGCATTGAAGCAGCGTACTTTTTGATGTCGGAGGACAACGTGCGCAAACAAATCAAACTACCTTACATGAGTTTTGGCTCCGATGCTGAATCATCAGCCCCGGAAGGTGTTTTTCTGAAATCGAGCACCCACCCTCGTGCCTATGGCAATTTCGCCCGTTTGTTGGGAAAATACGTCCGCGACGAAAAAGTAATCCCAATGGAGGATGCTATTCGAAAATTGACCCTTTTGCCCTGCGAAAATTTTGGAATCAAGCGCCGGGGAAAACTCGCACCCGGCTACCACGCCGACGTGGTGGTGTTCGACCCGGAAAAAATCCAGGACCACGCAACGTTTGAAAAACCCCAACAATATGCCACGGGGGTCACCGATGTTTGGGTAAACGGAATGCAGGTGCTGAAAAATGGTGAGCACACGGGCGCAACCCCGGGTCGGGTTGTGCGGGGGCCGGGGTATAAGGCAAAGCATTAGGAAGCGAACCTGCAGATTTGAAAATGCCTGGCAGTTTGAAACATAAGAATTTGACAATGAATCATTTGAGGTGTTGATTGATCGTGTGATACTTTAACTTAGCCCTTAACGGTGAACCTGCCAAATTCTGCATTATTTACCTGAATTTCAAGAATCTAACAAGATGAAAAGAAGAACATTTTTAAGCCAAACTATCCTTACCGCCGTCGCCGTCAGCGCCACGGGGTTTATCCGCTTTGACGGCAAACGCTATGTCGGCGACTGCGAAACCACCTCCGATGTGCTCGGCCCGTTTTACCGCCCCGACAGCCCGGTGCGGGAAAGCCTCCGGATCAAAGGCGAAAAAGGCGACCCGATTGAATTGATTGGGAAAATATTGCACGACGACTGCATGACGCCCTATAAAAAAGCCAAAATTGAGCTCTGGCATTGCGACGGCAGCGGGGTATATGACAACGAGACCGCCGATTTTAAATACCGGGGCACGGCTTATTCCGATAGAAAGGGCAATTATTCGTTTAAAACCATATTGCCGGTTCCTTATGGCGCCGGCGAGAATTACCGTCCGGCGCATTTCCACCTGATGATTACGGCGGAAGGTTATCAGCCTTTGGTGACGCAACTCTATTTTACAGGCGACCCCTGGATTGAAAAGGACAGCAGTTCTTCTTCTCCTACCGCCAAAAGAAGCATTCTCGAAGTGCAAAACCTGCAGGACGGCTCTAAAAAAGTGGCGTACAACGTCAGTATGGCCAAAAAACTGGCCGTCGAGCCGGCGGCGATGGGCCTGTTGGTCGGTAACTATACCAGCGAGCAGGACTCCAGCAATAAAATGGAGCTGTTCATAAAAGACCAGCAATTGTGGATAAAAGGCGATAAAACAAATGGGATGCCGTTTGGGGTGAACCTTGAATTTGTTGGCGATAATACCTTTCTGTTGCCCGGCGTGCCTTTGGAGACCTTATCCTTTAATTTCCAATTATTGCCTTATGGCGTGGTGAAATTGGTGGAGACCTATGCGGATGAGAAAGGGGAGAAGGTGGTGTCAGTGTATGTAAGGGAGATGTAGCGGAAAAGGAAATAAATAAAGGGTGCGCGGTCATTTACTTCATCTTTTTAACTGCACCGTTAATGGAATTTTTAACCTTTTGCCATGTGACTGATTTATCAAAAACGACAGGATTGGCAGATTGCTCGGCATCTTCAAAATAGGTCAGACTTTTTACGATATGAAAAACCTCGTGCATCTTGAATTTTTGCTGGAACAACGAAATCATTGTTTCCAACTGCAATTGGTCCATCAGAAAGTGGATGTCAAAAAAATCCTTTTTACTTCCACGTTGTGCGATGGCTTTGATCTTCATGGGGGCAATGTCTCGGAGGTCGAGCATCCGAATCCCTTCGATGAGTATCGTTGGAAATAATATGGGTATCCCATTTTCACAAAATCAACCTTGATGCCCTCAATGTTGGTGATGAGCATATTGGATTCGTCCAATTCGATGCTGACTTCGAAATCGGAAGCAAGCGTATCAAGCAAGGTTGCGTTGTTGAAAGGTTCTGGCGTGAAAAGGTCGAGGTCAATGGACTTTCGATGGCCCAATTGCAATGCAAGCGCAGTGCCGCCAACAAGTAAAAATGGTTCCAACACCGGCAGTAGCATCAATCGCTTTAATAATTCCAGTGTTCCGGGTTCAACTGTGCGAGTTTGTAGCATCGAAATTCGGTGATTGGAACATCAAAAATCAGACTGCAATAGGACACCGTTCGTTTGTCGAGATACCGGGCATTAAGTAAAGCAGTTTTTACAGTTTCACGCCCGTAGAAATTGACCATCGCCCGAAACTCGTCCAAGCGTCCGCGGGTGGAGATGCGCTCGATTACGGAAGCACGGTGCTTTTTCAAGTCCACTTCCTCCACGTTCACATCCCAAAACAAAGATGGTCTCAGTTCTAATTGCATGGCTTCTATTTT
This sequence comes from Lewinellaceae bacterium, assembly GCA_016711435.1. Classification (GTDB taxonomy): domain Bacteria; phylum Bacteroidota; class Bacteroidia; order Chitinophagales; family Saprospiraceae; genus M3007. Next base: position 4,199 of record JADJSY010000056.1, on the reverse strand, counting down.
TTTGCAAAGATACGATTCAATTCACTTAGGTTCAATCAAAAAAACAAATTCTAAAAATGCAATCAACATCCCTTTTTCAACGACTCCTTTTGCTCCTTTTTATTGCAGTATCTTTTGCCGCAAATGCCCAGAACAACAAAGTAGTCATCGGCACCATTGACAGCGTCCAATCCAACATATTGGGCGAACAAAGACAAGTCTGGGTCTATGTGCCTGATGGTGCAAACCAAAAATATCCCGTCGTGTATTTATTGGACGGCGATGCCCATTTTTATTCAGTGGTGGGTATGATTCAACAATTGAGTACCGTCAACGGCAATATGATATGTCCCAAAATGATTGTGGTGGGCATACCAAACACCGACCGAACAAGGGATTTGACCCCAACACACATGGATATTGACCCAATGATGAACGATAGTGCCTTTGTAAGAACATCTGGTGGCGGTGAAAATTTTATTTCATTCATGGAAAAAGAACTGATGCCTTTTATTGAATCGAAATATCCAACAGCACCTTATAAAATGTTGATAGGACATTCTTTCGGCGGTTTGGCGGTGATGCAAACTTTTACCCATCATAATAGTCTGTTCAATGCATACATCAGTATTGACCCGAGTATGTGGTGGGACAATCAAAAACTGTTGAAAGAAACCAAAACGTTCTTAAAAAACACGAAATTGGATGGAAAATCTTTGTATTTGGGCATTGCCAATACAATGGAAGAGGGCATGGACATAAAAAAAGTGACAAAAGATACCTCGAAGGAAACAGACCATATTCGCGCCATTTTAGCATTACAAAAGACATTAGAAAGCAACAAACAGAACGGATTAAAGTATCGGGGCAAATACTACGCTGAAGATACCCACGGTTCTGCACCCCTCATTACGACGTATGATGCTTTACGCTATTTCTTCGATTTTTATCCGATGAAGATTTCCTTTAAAGATTTTATGGACAGCACTGCTCTATTTCCTGATAAATACCGAAACCATTTTGCCAATCTATCTCAAAAAATGGGCTATCCAATAAAGCCCGATGAATGGGAAATCAATTATTTTGGATATGAAGCATTGAAGGCCAAACACTATAAAAAAGCCGAAAGTTTTTTCAAACTCAATGTGGACAATCACCCTGAAAGTTTTAATGTCTATGACTCTTATGGCGATTATTTTATAGCCATAGGCGATCAGGCAAATGCTGTTATTCAGTTGAAAAAAGCCTTGTCATTGAAGGAAAATGAAGGCAGGAAAAGGTTCGAAGCCCCAAAAATAAACCCCCCAAAAAAAGTTGATGAAGCCCATGAAGGACTGCAAAAAGTAAATCAAATTTTTTTTTGAGCGTTAACCACCATAAAATGAAAAAATCAAGTCTATTACCTGGCATTAGTAATTATCCTTTTTAGTTGCAATCACCTCCAACAGACGGCGACCAAAACGAATAACATCGCCTATTTGCAGGATGTTCCGCCCGCCCGCTTCTGTGGCCCTACAAGTGCTGTCTTGAATACACCTCCCGGGTTTGACGGGACGCTTGTGCCGCTTTTTGCAGGGCTTACGGAAAACTTTACGTATCCCATCACAACGAAATCCAAAGTTGCTCAAAAGTATTTCGACCAGGGTTTGATCCTTGCTTATGGTTTTAATCATGCCGAAGCGGCTCGTTCTTTTAAAGAAGCGACCCGGCAAGACCCTGATTGTGCTTCTTGTTATTGGGGTTTGGCTTATGTGCTCGGACCTAACTATAATTCCTCGATGGAAAAGGATGTTTTAGCAGAAACACAGGAAGCCATTGCAAATGCACAGTTGCGCGCCGATAAATGTAGCCCAAAAGAAAATGCTTTAATTATTGCGCTCTCCAAACGTTACCCCAAAAACAAAAAGGACGACCCGAAACCTTTTTATATCGCTTATGCAGATGAACTAAAAAAAGTAAGTGAAAAATACCCGGATGACCACGATATTGCTGCTTTGTATGCCGAATCCCTGATGAATTTGCACCCCTGGAATTTGTGGCTTAAAACAGGCAAGCCACAACCCTGGACACCTCAGATCATAGACATTCTGGAAGGTATTTTAAGAAAAAACCCCAGACACGCTCAAGCCGTTCATCTCTATATCCATGCCACCGAAGCCAGTAGTAATCCTGAACGATGCCTTCCTTATGCGAATACATTGCGGACACTTATACCTGGCAGTGGGCACCTCGTACACATGCCTTCTCACACGTATATCAACACGGGGCATTACCACGAAGGTGTACTGGCGAATGAACGCGCTGTGCAGATAGACAGTCAGTACATAGAGGCTTGCCAGGTAGCAGGTGTTTATCCTTTTGGTTATTATCCCCACAACTGGCATTTTCTCACTGCCTGTGCTGCGCTCGAAGGGCGCAGTAAAAAAGCCCTGGAAGCCAGTCAATTTTTAGCGCAGTATATAGCGGAAAAGGGTATTATGACACAACCAGACCGCTTGTTTTCGCAGACTTTGTATTCAACGCCCTGGTTTATCATGGTTAAATTTGGCATGTGGGATAAAATTTTGACAGAACCAAAGCCCAACGATACTTTATTGTATCCATTAGCGGCCTGGACGTATGCGCAAGGGATGGCATTGTCGGCAACGGGCAAAGCACAGAAAGCGCAGGAATGTTTATCTATGCTGAAAAAATTGGAACTTGACACAACCATTGCCAAAATAGCATTAACAGATAGTTCGAAAGCGATAACCATCGTCTCCATTTCCAAATTCGTACTGGAAGGTGACATTGCCTACCGCAAAGGCGACCTTCAGTCGGCCATAGTATTTCTTCGTAAAGGCGTAGAAACGGAAGATAATTTATATTACGACGAACCACCTGATTGGCTTTTATCGGTAAGACATAACCTCGGTCGTGTACTTATTGAAGCAGGTCAATACGTCGAAGCAGAAAAAGTGTATCGGGCAGATTTAAAACGATATAAAGAAAATGGCTGGGCGCTCATAGGCTTATACCAAGCCCTGTTGAAACAAGGTAAAAAAACGGAAGCGCGATTGGTCAAGATGCGCTATGATAAGGCCTGGCAATACGCAGATATACCTTTGACAAATTCTGTTCTTTAGAAACCATTCTGTTATGAAAAATACCACCTTCATCCTCTGTTGCTTTCTGAGCGCCATCATTTTTCAAGATGCGCAAGCGCAGGCCCAAAATCCGCGCCCGCGTTATCTCCGCGAAGTACGCCTCAGCGGCAGCGGCTACGCGCTCGGCCTGCAACACGGCCGGGAACTGAAAAAGGAAATCGGCGAAATCGTAGCCAAATGGAAAAAAAGCGTGGAAAATGAGTTGAAACAACCCGCCGACACCATCGTAAAGCAGTTTTTTGCCTACGCCCGCTTCGATGAATCCATCAAACGGTGGACGCCCGAACTCTACGAAGAGGTACGCGGCATCGCCGACGGCTCGGGACAGGCCTTCAACGACATTATGGTACATAACCTCCTCGACGAATTTTGGGTCTGGCAGGATGCCCGCGCAAAACACCATTGCAGCGGCATCGGCGTGCCCGCCCGCGACGGCCAGCCCGGCTACATCGCCCAAAACATGGACTTAGAAGGTTATACCGACGGCTATCAAGTACTGCTCCGCTTAGCCAAAACCGACAAAACACCCGAACAACTCATCCTCACCTATCCGGGCTTGATCGCCACCAACGGCCTGAACGAAGCGAGCATCGGGGCCTGCATGAACACCCTGATGCAACTCAAAGCCTCGCCCACGGGCCTGCCAGTCGCCTTCATCGTGCGGCGCATCCTCAACAGCACCGACAAAGACGAGGTGCTGCGCTTCATCCAAACCGTACCCCACGCATCGGGGCAGAATTATATTCTCGGCATCAAGGGCGAGGTCTATGACTTTGAAGCATCTTGCAATAAAGTGGTGCGTTTCGATCCCCAAAACGCCAATGGCACGGTTTATCATACCAATCACCCCGTCGCCAACGACGACCTGAAAGACTGGTACAAGGAGCCTGCAAAAGGAAACAGCGCCATCCGTTTTGCTTCGGTGCAAGGGCGTATGGCCGCGCTTCCAGGCATCAAAGACGCCGACATCAAGGCCGCTCTGCGCGCCAAAGACGATCCGAAACACCCCGTTTGCCGGGCTTTTAATCAATGGGGCGGCACCTTCGGCTCAGTGGTGATGACCCTGACGGGCAA
>JADJSY010000055.1 GCA_016711435.1 Lewinellaceae bacterium | reverse complement strand
GCAATGCCAGAAACGCTGGCGCATGCCGCCGGAATGAGGAGGAAACTGCTTTTTTTTTGCGGTGCTCCCAGAGGTTGACGCCGGAGCAGGGCGAGACGCACTCCTTCGCGCTGATTGGCCGGCGATACCTTTTCAGGGTGGCTGAGCGGTCTTGCATATCGATTATTGAACACGCGGATAAATGCCGAATTCCGGGGCAAATAACCAAGCACCCGGCGTACGGCGTCTTATCCCGCAAACACACTGATGTCGCCGAGTGTGGTAGCGCCAGAGTCGGCTTCCCGCAAGGTGGCGAGCGGCGCATCAGGTGCTTTGCCCGCGTCGTTGGGACCGAGTAGGTCGTACATACCGCGTGGGATTGGATCGAGCGACATCCTGTACTGCCTGGACGCCGTTGGAACAGGTCCTGAGAGGTGTGGTGTTAAGTAGTAAGGTCGTGATTTGTCGAAGCCGTTCAAAGGGATGAAGGTTGATGCTGATGAGGTTAGAGACCATCCACTCTAAAAACGATGCAATTTTTACTTTTTCGAGTGGATGAATATCAACCTCATCAACCCTTATCAACCTTCATCAACCTTTTGAGACAGCCTCGGCACATGTGGTCATTTCCAACGGTGAATATGACAACTTTCAACGGCCTTCGGTGACAAAATTTCGATTAAACCGCAGACTGTGTGGATAAGATCACTCCGATTTGATGCTTTGATCTGTTAGCTACTGGAGGTAGATGCATCCAGAGGTACGAGCAGGTGTCATCTCAGTGCGGAAGCGTCCATTTACAGATGTCACTTGTTCGTACTTCGCAAATGACACCTCTCAACGGTTACAATTTGTTAGCAAAGGCAAAATAGCAAACATGAGTCATCCCGATTTTGCCTGGATTTTGCCTAAAACGAGACCACGTAAAGAGTCAAACTCGTAGAGTTTATTGATGATTGCTTATTTTACTAATCGATGACGGCGATGTGCGAAGATGCCACCTTGCTTCAAAAATTATCAATTTTCAATAAGCAATCATCAATAAAAATTGTGCCGGCGCGTACTAAGAGTTGCTACAAAATCCGGGATGACTCATGTTTGCTATTTTGCCTTTTTGCTTGGCACTTACTCCTTCGCTCTGGTTTCAGGGCCGTCCCGAGCTGATGCGGTCGCCTGCTGCGGGCGTGGATGAGCCGGTTTCTCTCCGGTCTTTTCGCGGTGGTGGGTGTTGCTGTGTTCAGTCGGGTCTGGCGCTCAAAGAGGCCGGTAAAGCCAGCCTCCAATGGGTTTGCTGATCAGCTTTTCAATCTTTTTAGTCCGACCAGACTTTCGGATAACTCAGCGTAATGGCTGCTCCTTTTGCGTTCAGCCTCTCGCCGTACGTCCAATCCGGTGTACATAGTCCTCCGCATCGCGCGGTACGTCGTAGTAAACCACAGAGGTCAATTCCGTCCAAGACCAATGCCACGGCTCATTATATCGGAAGCTGCCAGGATGTCCACCTGCTTGTTGCGGAAAGCCATCATCACCCGTTCGCGTTCCTGTTGTTCGAGGTCGCTGTTGATTTGATTCACCTCCAAACCCTTGGCTTTCAGTTGCTTGTATAGTCAATACCGCTAGTTTAGTAGAACTGAATATCAGAATGCGCTGGCCGACTTTTATCTTTCAATAATCCACCATCAACGGAGTTTCTGGTGATCCTGTACCATGTAAATGCCCTGGGTTACCCCCTCTGCGGTTTGGAAAGCGCAATGCTGATCATTTCGGGTCAGTGTGGAGCAGGCTGCGTGCCAGTTTCAGTACACTGGCGGCATGGTGGCGGAAAAAAAGCAGCCCCTGCCGTTTGGGATTCCAGCGTTTTGATGATTTTCAGCAAATCGGGCTGGAAACCCATGTCGAGCATCCGGTCGGCCTCGTCGAGCACCAGGAATCGCAGGCGCGAAAAGTCGACATAACCCATGTTAAGGTGTGATCAGGCGCCCCGGAGGCGATAATAGTCGGCGCCGCTGGTGAGCGCAATTTTTTCCTGTGAAAACCTTTACCGTCTCCACCGCCATACACGGCTATGGAAGAAACGCCGGTGAAATAGGAATAGGCCGCTACGACCTGGTCGATCTGGGTGGCTAATTCGCGGGTGGGTACTATGACAAGCGCCGCCTGTGTAAAATTGCTTTCTCCCGATTCAATAATTTCATTGAGAATCGGCAACACAAAAGCGGCCGTTTTGCCGGTACCTGTCTGCGCAACGCCAATGATATCTTTTCCTTCCAGGATGAGTGGAATGGCTTTTTCCTGAATTGGGGTGGCTGTTGTAAAGTTAAGTGCATCGATGCCGTCCAGCAAATCGGGATGCAGGTCAAATTCTGTAAAATTCAAAGTGGGTGTTTGTACTGAAAGTTGAGCGGTTGAGAATGTTGAAGGTTGAGAAAGTATTGGTAATCATTGAATTAAATTTCCTTCTCGTTCAAACTACTTTGTGTTGACTATGTAAAATGAAATTCCTCATTTCCATTCAAAGGTTGTAAAAATTCTTTGAAACAGACGAGCAATAAACAACGGACGGGTTATAAGGTTGAGAAAGTTGAGGGGCTGAGAGTTGAGATTGTTGAGAGTTGAGATTGTTGAGGGTGGTAACTCTTGATTTGAACTGTTTACTAAAGCCAAAGGCTACCACCCTCAACAATCTCAACTCTTAACTTTCTCAACCTCTCAGAAAATATACCGCAGCCCCACCTGCATCTGCCAGCGGCTCAGCAAGCTGAAATCCTGTACAAAAGTGTCTTTAATGCTGGTATCGAACGAATAGGTTGGAATACCCGTAGCGAGATCGGTGCTCACGCCCAAAGGCTGCGTGGTTGACGGAATCTGACGCACGCCCCAGGCATTCTTAAACAAGCTCCCGCCATTATTGATCAGGTTGCCGACATTCAGAATATCAAGGCTGAGTTGAATGGTATTACCCCAATTGGTATTGAAATCCTGGAGAATACGCAGATCCCAGTTGTTGTACCAGGGGCTGAGGATGCCGTATTTTTCCACCACACTGCCGCGATTTTCACTCAGGTAATCGTCTTGTGCAATAAAGGCTTTGAACGCATCGCGCTGCTCGCTTGCATTCACACCTGCAAACTGCATCTGATCGATCTGTGCGTCCGTCGGAATGTACATCAGGTCGTTATTGCCGGAGCCGTCGTTGTTGATATCGCCGGTGTAGGTGTAGGAGAAACGGCCCCCTTTGGCATACTGGAAAAACAGGCCAATGGAAGTTGCAAAGCGGCTGCCATACGTGAATTTTTTGTTGAAAGTGCCCACGATCCGGTGTTTATTGCCATACAGGGAAGGCCCTTCCACCGCCTGGTTCACATTGCCGTAAGCCGGGTTGCGGTCATAAGCATCGGAAGAAATTTCCGCCTCGATGGAGGAAGCGTCCGTTGCGTCAAGGTAATTGTAGCCCAGGCTGGCGTTAAAACCATTGCCCCAGCTGCGTTGCAGTTGCAGGGTGATATTGGTGGATGCGCCTACATCCGTATTGGTGAACACATAGGCATTCGTAATATCGCCGAAGGTCGCCCGCACGCGGTCTTCATTGCGATAAACAGGGCGGCTGTCGCCCGGCGCATTCAGGCGGCCACCCGGCAGGTTGAGGCCGTAGTTGCGCACCATCATACCGTTGATGTCTTTGGTGTAAATCACGTCGGCGGAAGCGACCCAGCCGCCTTTGAATTTCTGATCGAAGCCGATATTGCTGCGAAAACACCTGTGGAAACTGGAATTCGGGATGTGTCACGCAGTAGAAGAAAAAGTTGGGGTTCGCCACCTGGTTGCCGATCCATACAAACGGGAAACGACCGCTGAACATACCGACTCCGCCGCGCAATTGCATGGTCTGGTTGCCTTTGATATCCCAGTTAAAACCGATGCGCGGGTTGAACAGTGGTTTATCCGTCGGCAATTGCGTATGGTCGAATTGAATGCCCTTTCCTTCTTCGTCAAAGTACTGGATTTCAGGCTGATAGCAGCAGCCGGGCGACGTCAGCGGCTTCAGTTTTTCCGCTATCAATTCCGGCGTATTAAGATACAGCGGTTTGTCTATCCGGATACCTGCCGTAACGGTAAAGTCTTTGCCCAGGGCAATTTCATCCTGGATGTAGGCGCTGACCTGCCCCAGGTTGGTGTAAGACCAGTTCCATTTATTCAAAGGATCGGTTTGGTTTTCGTTAAATGTCCCTCTTGCCGCGTTGGCGAGGGCCTGTACTTGTCCGGAAGCCACCGAATCGAGGAAAGCCTGCGGGCTTACATAATCCGGTCCAAAACGCCCGGGTATGCGCCCAGGTTAAAGGCGTTGTCAAAATTGAACGTTCAAAAGAGCCGCCTACTGTCACGGTGTGTTTGCCCAGGTACAGGTTCAGGTTTTCTGTCACCTGGAAAACGTCCTGGTTCAGGTTGTTGTAAATAGAAAACGGTTCGTGCCCTGCGATGATGTAACGCGTGCCGTCTTTCAGGATATTAATGCTCGGAAACGGGTCGGAAAACGGGTCGCGGCTATCGCGGAAAGCGGAAAACCCGACTTGCAATTTGTTGGCGGCGATACCCCCGAAGGTCGATTTGAGTTCGGCAATGCCCTGGTTCAGTTTGTTGTTGATCTGGTATCCGGCATTCCGAAACTGCAGGGTGGTGAAATCGGGGCCGCGGCGACCGATGGCGGAAGGGTGCGCCGGTTTTTCTTTGGAAGCGTCTAACCAGTTGTAGGTAATACTGAATTTGTGGTTGGTGTTGATGTTCCAGTCTAATTTGAAAATACCTTTCTGGTTCGGCGCATCAAACGTGAACCCTTCGTAAGGCCCCGGGTCGTAATTCAGGCCGCGCAGTGCGTCGTCGACGGCTTCGAGATCGGAAGCGAGTACACGCGAAATGCCCGGGCCGGTAGCGCCCCGGTTCGCTACGAAAGCCGAACCCAGGTCGCTGCGGCGCTCCAGTTCCGCATTGATGAAGAAAAAGAGTTTGTTTTTAATAATCGGTCCACCCAGACTAAAACCTGTTTGGAACTGCGTGAGGTCGCCTTTGGGCGCTTCCCACGCCGTTTACTTTTTCCGATCAGGTTCTGGTTGCGGAAAAAGCCGAATACCGTGCCCGTAAAAGTATTGGTTCCCGATTTGGTGACGGCATTGATCGCGGCGCCGGTAAAACCGCTTTGAGTAACGTCATAGGGCGCATACGCTACCTGTATCTGGTCGATGGCGTCGAGTGAAACCGGCTGTGCGTCCGCCTGCCCGCCAGGCGTGGCTGCATCGAGGCCAAAGGGGTTGTTGAAAATGGCCCCATCCAATGAAAAGTTGTTGAACTGGTCGTTGCGGCCTGCAAAAGAATTGCCATCGGATGCCGGGCTGAGCCGGGTATAGTCGGCTGCCGAACGGCTGATGGTAGGCAAGGTGGCAATCTGCCGGCGGCTGATGTTGGTAGCCGCGCCGGTGCGCTCGTCATTCACCACACTACCCCGCCCGCCGCTGATCTCTACCTGTCCGAGGGTGGTCACGCTGCTGCTGAGTTTGAAATCGAGGGGCAGGCGCTGGCCTACGGAAAGCATGATGCCTTCTTCTAAGTTTTTTTCATAACCGGTGAAAATCACTTCGATGGTGTACGGCCCGCCGACACGCAGGTTGGCAAGGGTGTAACGACCGTCGGTGCGTGTAGTGGCGCCGGTATAGGTGCCGGAAGGCGTGTGTAGCGCGCGAACGGTGGCGCCGACCGCCGGTTCGCCGGATTCATCTGAAACAATACCAACCACCGTTGCAGTGGTTACCTGAGCGAAAAGGCATACCGAAGTCAGCATGACTGCGGTTGTGATGCCGAGCAAACGTTTCATCATGGTACATTTGATTTTGAAATGATACAATAGAGTTTAGTTCCGGATTATTTTTCACGCAAAGAAAAGACTGTAAAGCAAATGTTAAGTGTGTGTAAAGCAAAGACTTCAAAACTTAACATTGGTTGTTTCCGGCCCGTATATCCGGAACTCCTTGCTGCCGCCTTCGTATATATTTCTGGTGCCGGTTTCCGTAAAACCTGATTTCAGGAGTACGTTCTGGGAAGCGCTGTTTTCAAATGCCGTAAAAGCCACGATGTATTCAGGTTGTTTCCATTGAAACAGGTAATCGCAAAGAGCAGGGGTCACTTCGCTGGCCAGGCCACGCCCCCAATATTCAGGCGCAATGGTATAGCCTACTTCGTACTCTTCAGTTGTAGGATCAAAAGCGACATGTCGGGCGACGACGTAACCGACAAATGACCTGTTTTCTTTCCATTCGAGAATAAAAACGCCCAACCCAGGCTGTTTCTGACTATAATTCATCCATTCTGCCATGCGTATCCGCACTACTTCCGGATCGTCGGTGGCCGGGCGGATATGTCGCATTACGTCCGGGTCTGACTGTAATCTAAAAATATCTGGGAAATCGGTTTCCAGGATTGGGCGTATGTACAAGCGGGTTGTTTCCATAATGTGTAGTTATTAGTTATTGGTTATTAGTATTGATAATCAAGCATTTGTAAAGAATTCTGCGCTCTTTTTGCGACGTGTCTTATGAGCCAATCACTGTAAATTTTACTATGCCTAGTGTGGTAAATTATTTTGTCAATTTCATATCCTGCTTACCTTTACCGCACACGAAAAACGAGAACTTTTTGCCATGGCAAAATCAAAGGCGACACGCCGCACCCCGACACCGCCCATAAAGTCCGCAGCCCGTAAACCCGCGGCTGCACCCAGCCCCCCGCCCGATTGGCGCGCATTGGCCGACCGCTATGCCCTTCGGGCGCTTGGCGCCTTGCTTGTGATCGGTTTTATCCTGAGAATCCTGAACCTGGATGCGCTTTCGTTGTGGATCGACGAGTTTGTACATGTGATCCGGGCAAGGGATTTTAATGCCGGTACCGGTCCGCTGCTGACGGATGACAACAATGGTATTTTGCTCACGGCCGTTTTGCTGCCTTTCTTCAAATTGTTCGGAGCGACTGCTTTTTGGGCGCGTTTTCCAAGTGTTTTATTCGGGGTAGGTGCGATTTACCTGATGTATCGTATAGGTGAACGTTTATTCAATCGCTACGTTGGTCTGCTGGCGGCATTTGCCGGCACCTTTTCCCTGTACCTGATTTTCTGGTCGCGTGTGGGGCGAAACTATGCCATTTTTGCTTTTTTCTATTTGTTGCTGGGCCTTGTTTTCTGGAAGGCTTTTGAAAACAAAAAAGACCCGGATGCGACAAATTTCTGGCAAAAAAACGGTATTTCTCCCAAATACACGCTATTGTTTATCCCCGTATTGGCGGCATCGCTGTTGTCGCATCAGTTGACTTTTTTCTTTGCCTACACGGTGGCTACCTATACACTGATTGTAGCCTGCGGGAAAATTATCCGCAGCGAGGAAGATCGTTTCCGGAATAAATATTTTTGGCTTGGTATAGCGTCGTTAGCACTACTACTGATGGCTTTGCCCGGCGCCAATGACCTGTTGCGCGCGCCACTCTCCACCTTGTTGTCCGCACAGCAGATCGACTGGGTGCTGCCGCAGTCGTCGCGGCTGACGGGTTTATGGGGCAACCAGCCCTGGGAGGCATTTGATATTTATCACGGGGTGTTGCGCTACGATCCGACCTTGTTGTATTTTCCCGCCGTTGCCGGTTTGGTCGTGGCATTCCTGCAATGGCCCCGCCCGGCAGCCTGGCTTGCCGGAAGTATCCTGACACCTTTTCTGCTGATGAGTTTTCTGTTTCGGGATCCTTCCATGCCGCGGTATTTCATCTTTGTGTATCCCTGGTTTTTGTTGTCTGCGGTTGTTTTTTTCTATTGGTTATTTGAGTATTTGACCGTAAAAAAAATCCCGAATGCTTCTAATGCATTCCGGTATACCGCAGTGCTTTTTGCCTTCGTTTTGTGCTGGCCAGTGTGCGTTGGCCGGAATTAAAACGCCTCGTATTGGCAGAGCAACTGGAAGGCCACGTCGTCAATGAGAATATCGGGGAATTCAATTTTACCAACTGGAAACAACCCTGCGATTTTGTCAACAAGAATCGGCAGTCGGGCGACGTACTCATGTCGACCGTCACAAATGCGGCTTCTTATTACCTGAATGAAGAAAACGTGTTGTGGTTCAGGCAGATGCAGTACAACACCAAACTGAAAAGATACGTACCCAATCCGCCCGAACCCGGCAAGTATAGCGCCGCCACTTTTGAAGACCTGCGCCGGACCGTGGCCAGCGCCGCGCGGGTGGCTGCTGGCCGATTATTACATGGACAATGTATTTGTAGATGATCCGTCGCGCATGTTCGTATATGAAAACCTGCAATATTACCCGGAAGCGTCTTCTGACGGGAGCGTAAAAGTTTTTGGATGGGATCGTTCCAAACTAAAGCCGCAAAACCAAAACTTAGTAGTACAATTGGGGAAGGCGGCAGATAAAATTATCTCCATTCCCTATATGATGAACATATCACAACAAGCGTATGATTCTCCAACTTTGGAAATGGAGATCAGATACCAGGGGGTCAACAGTAATAAAGAAGCGTTGGTCATTTTTAACGACGACAACGCCGTGTATTTACCGGCTAATACAGGAAAAATATCGAATTGCGCACACTCAGGGTGCAAAAGCAGTTTGTAAAACCGGATACAATAAAATTCAGGTGCTGTATGAAGAAGCCGTTCAATACGATCCCGACAAAGGATTTACTGTTTTCTACATCGGCTTTTCGGGTAAGTGAGTAAAAGGGCAAAAATAACAAAGGGCAAAAAGCAATGTAGATCAATGCGTTACAGAAAATTTTGTCTTAACTAATTTTGCAGACCTGGTTAAATCGAAAGGTCGGAACAATGTTATCCAAATTCATTTCAAAAAAGGTTTAGAGCATAAAAACGAACAAATGACCTACGTCTCCGCCGAACAGGCCCCTGCAAATTGTCCAGTCCGGGCATCGCGTGTATATTCATGGAAGTGCATGTACCCCTATTTTTATGTTGCATCAATTGGCCCTGCAAGCGCCGAGGTTGAATGACGTCGAACTGGTTTTTATCAGCATGTACGGCGACATTGAAGTAGATAAACCACAATACCAGTCCAATTTCAGGATCAATTCCCTGTTCGTATCGGGCAGTATCCGGCAGGCAGTGAATGAAGGCCGGGCCGATTATGTGCCGGTGTTTTTGAGTGAAATACCTGAATTGTTCAAACGCAAGATTCTCCCTTTGGACGTTGCCATTGTACAGGTTTCTCCACCGGATGCGCATGGATTTTGCTCGCTGGGCACTTCCGTGGATATTGCCCGCTCGGCGGTCAATACGGCGCGTTATGTGATTGCACAGGTGAATTCCCAGGTGCCACGCACCCACGGCGACGGGATGATTCCTGTCAGCCGCTTTCACGCCATGGTACAGCACGACGCGCCATTACAGGAGGTGCGTTTTGGCGATGAAGTCGGCGAAGTAGAGATGCAAATCGGTCGGCTGGTGGCCGGACTAACCGAAAACCGCAGTACCCTGCAAATGGGTATCGGCTCCATTCCAGATGCGGTGTTGCGCTGCCTGGGCGACCACAAAGACCTCGGCGTGCACACCGAAATGTTTTCTGACGGCCTGATTGATTTGATTGAAAAAGGCGTGGTGACGAATCGTTACAAAAAGATTCACCCCAATAAAACGGTGAGCGGTTTTGCGCTGGGTACCCGGCGTTTGTATGATTTTGTCGACGATAATCCCGCTTTTGCTTTCCTCGACATCGACTATGTCAACGAAGCATCCGTGATCAAACGCAATGACCGCGTGGTGGCCATCAACAGCGCCATCGAGGTGGACCTGACCGGACAGGTTTGCGCCGATTCTATCGGTACCTACCACTATTCCGGCGTAGGCGGGCAGATGGATTTTATGCGCGGCGCAGCCCTTTCCAAGGACGGTAAACCGGTCATTGCCCTTTCCTCCCGCACCAAAAAAGGGGTTTCGCGCATCGTTCCACTCCTGAAGCCGGGCGCAGGGGTGACCACCACACGCGCCCATGCGCATTACGTTGTCACGGAGTACGGCGTAGCGTTTTTATGGGGCAAAAACCTGCGGCAACGCGCCCATGCGCTGTTAAACATTGCGCACCCCGACGACCGGGAGGCCCTGGAACGCGCCAGTTGGGAACGATTCAAAATTTTTGAATGATTGACATAGGTAAAAGGGCAAAAAGCAATATAAATCAACGAATTACAGAAGGTTGAAATGGGCTGATAAGTGTATTCTACTTAAGGTGGTTCTAGTGTAATTTATTATGGTTCCCCAGTTTGACAGTTTAAAACTCGCAGCGAGGCGGAACCAATAATTTGGCCTCTTATCCCTTCGCCTTGATCCACCCCTTTCAAGTTTCCCCTGCGGTGGTTTGCGGGCTAAATTCCTTGTGGTAAATGCGCACCAACAGGATGAACATGGAAATAAGGATCGGCCCGAAAATGAAGCCGATAAAACCGAATAATTTAAGTCCGACAATGACCCCGAACAAGGTGATGAGCGGGTGCGTATGCCCGATTTTTTTCAAGACCCACATCCGGGCGATATTATCGACCGAACCGAGTATCAGCACTCCATACAGGAAGATGAGCAAGGCTTTTCCGTCTTCGCCATTGGCTAATAAAATCAACGAAAGCGGTATGTATGCCAGGGCTACCCCGAACACGGGCATCATACCGGATACGAAGGTGATCGCAAACCACAACCAGGGACTTTCCACCCCGGCCAGCCAGTAAATCAGCAGGCCCGTAAATCCCTGAACAACCCCCATTAAAGGAATACCGAGTGCATTGGACCAGACCATTTCGTGCAGGTGTTTTTGCACATAATTTACATTTTCATCGCGCAGGGGCAAGCTGTCCAAAAAAGCCTGCTCCATTTTTTTTCCCTCTGCCAGCATAAAAAACAGGATGAAATAGGTAGATATGGCGATACCGAGTCCGTTTAAAGTGGCGCTCAGGAAACCTTGGGCCCCGCGAACACCCCAGTCGGTCAGGCTTTTCGTGTTGTCGGGCGTCAGTAATTCCACGCCGTACTTTTCTTCCAGTTTCTGAATGACATGCTCCGCATTCACCAGGAGTTTGTCCGAATTATTCAGGAGGTCAGCCACGTGGTCTTCCAGCATCCCGAATAACCAGAACATAGGTAGCAGCAACACGATAAAAGAAACCACCATTAATGCTGCAATAGCGGCTTTTTTATTCCATTTCCAGCGCTCTGTGAGTAAAAAAAGCGGCCCCCGCAGCAGGATATACAACGTATATGCCCCCAGCAATGCCGGGAGGAAAAACTGTAAATTCCAAAAAAGCACCCCAAAGATGAAGGCAATCAACAGCAGCAAAAGAATCTGCCGGACAAGCGATGCGGGGATTTGTTTCATGTTGTGTGTGTGGTGTTTGGTGTGTGGTGTTTGGGGGTGGCAACTTTCGGCCTGGGTAATAATCCTGGCTGTAAGTTACCACACCCAAACACTAAACACCAAAACTTGGCACCCCAAACACTAAACACGAAACACCAAACACCAAGTTTATTTCACGGCAATTTGTTTGGTCATTTTAGCCGTTTCTTCCACCTTTAGTTTCGGGATGGTCACTTTAAGCAGTCCGTCTTCATATTGAGCGGCAATATCATCTTCCTTGACGTTTTCGGGAAGGCTGAAAGAGCGGCTGAAAGAATTGTAGGAATATTCCTGACGGGTGTATTTTTCGTCCTTATCTTCTTTCTCTTCTTTTGTTTCGGCAGAAATGACCAGGTACCCGTTTTGAACTTCCAGTTTGAAATCTTCTTTTTTAAACCCCGGAGCCGCCACGTTCAATTTGTAGGCGGTTTTATTTTCCGAGATGTTGACAGCCGGAATGGAAATTCCATTGACTGCCGGTTTGAAATAATTGTCTGCAAAAAAATCTTCCATCCAGTTACTTGGGAAGAGTCTGCGTTCCGGATTCCATTTAATGAGTGACATAAGAACCTCCTTTTAGTTTGGTTAATAAAAAACATGGAATGAAGCGCTGTTTTACAACACAAATTTTTCAGGCAAAATCCCGGATTCAAAATGACTTTGCTATTCTTGCAGGTGATTTGCCTCATGCCGGTCACGTTCGCCGTCGGCTGGAAAGAAGATTTGCCCAACGGCTGATAAACCCCAACGGCTACCCTGAAAAGAATCAACTATTGCCAGGCAGGTGGAATCTTTGCTCCGCCGCACGTTGAAAAGAGTACACTGGTTTCCAATGACAGAACTAAAAAACCTGAATCCGGAGGAACGAAAACGCGGAATACTACGTTTTCTCGATGCATTTCCCACAACACCCAACCAATGATAACCCCCTTTCAAAAAACGCTCTACCGCCCCGAAAACGGCACCTGGCACTACCTCCGCCTGCTCTGGCAAGAAGCTTCCCAATCTTTTGAGGTACGCACGGCTCCCTGCGGCCTGCCGGCTACGCCCATCCGGCAGGAACCCCTGTTACCCGGAGAAACCAAAGAAACCGCCCTGCACCGTTTGGTCGTCGACTTGCGGCAGGCGGGCTATTTGGAGCGACCAACCATAGACGATTACCTCGACGTGCAGATTTTTACCCCCGATTGGGATGGGTTTGCGGCCGCTGCCCCCTGGTTTGATGCGCTGCAATCGGAAGTTTCCTATCCACTGTACCAGGTGTTGCAGGACACCGCCAATGGCGGCAACAGCGGTGGCGTACAGACGGCGCCAGGCTGTATCACCCATTATCTCTGGGTGTTGAACCCCGATGCCGCCACAGCGGCCGTTGAAACCATTGCCCGGCAGGCGCCTTCTTTATTTCGCGTAGTGGCAAACAGCCGTAAAAAAGCAGCAACACCTGCGCCTACAGCCCTGTCCGAAATAACCGAAGCCGCTACACCCGATCTTAAAATATTAACCGACCAACTGACCGGTGTAATGGCAGGGATCGTGGAAGAATTTCAGCAGACGATAAAACCCTACCTGGCCGATCAACCGGCCTCCGATAAAACCTACCCCGACCAGGTCTGCGTCTCTTTTGAGCACTCGGAGCCCGATCGGGTACACGGCGAGCAGGCCAATCTATTGCGCGAACGGCTCCTGGCGCAATGGGGCGTCGGAAAAGGTCACTGGCCACCCCTGGGAGACGCGGCCCGCTGCGAGACGCTGCACGTAGAAGGGTTGGACGATGAAACGGCAGCGCAATTAACCGACGTTATTCAAAAACGGATCATCGGGCAGGTGTATGCGCTCGATGCCGGCGAAGGGGTTTTTATGGCAGGGCCGGAGCGCCTTTTTTCCAGGTTCATGATAGACGATACCTACTGGTTCGATGACGGCCTGGAATGGATTGTTTACGTTTCGCACCACGACACAGCGACTTTTGGCGGCGAATGGCTGCTCGACGCAGTCGGGGAATTGTTTAAAGATCGGCCGGAACGTTTGAATCCGTGGTTTTAGAACCCTGGAACCATTGGAGGTAGAAAAAATGTTACAGGAACGATAACCAAACCGAACGGCTAGTAAACCCAATTCTTAAGTACTTCGTTGATATTAGTTTAGATTAAATTCTTTGCAAATGCTTGATTACCAAAACTGATAACCAATAACTAATAACGGATAACTACTTATGTGCTATTGCGTCTTCCTTGCATCCGACCATCCATTCCCGGTGATTCCGCTGGTATATGAACAGCGCGCTTTCAACGTCGAACCGTTGGAAGAGGAGCATCCTGTAAAAAAATGGCTGAGCAAGCCCTATCAGGTGCAGTTGGGCTCGCGCACCTGGTGCGCCTGCGGATTGAACTGCCGCAGGAATGGGTGGGTGGAACCGGAGCGCCCGGCGGCGTTTTCAGCGGATTTCACGGAAGAGATGTGGAACGAGGCTGTAGAGGAGTACGTTCTGGATAATAAATGCATGGAAGAATATTTCGCCTACATGCGCGCTATGCTGGCTTTAGGCGATTTGGAGTGGTATTGCTGCTGGGACGGCGATTGGGATATTCCTCCTGTAGAACGCCTGCAACTGCCTGCTTCCGTGCTTGCAGGTGAACCGGATTTTCAAAAGGAATATCCGCTGGAGGAGGGTTTATTTGTTTATTACTCTTGTTCACATTAACAAGAAATCTGACATTAACCAAATCAATTTCTGCTCATTAACTCCTAAATTTTATGCTGATTTATTCTCATTTTTATGATTTCATCGCCAAACTCATTCTGATAGCATTGCTGGTGGCTTGTCTTTTTATCATCCAGGCCGAATACTGGGAAAGCCTGATGATTGCCCAATGGGGCTTCCAAGCCGTGCTGGCGAAATTGATGATGATATCTTTTGTCTGCCGTTCTTGCTGTCCCCTTTGGTATGGTTTGTTTACCTGCCCTGGTTATCTCCTGCCGCAGCCTGGTGTTACCTGCGTTTTTCTTTAAAAACCCCGGTTTCCTGGGAAGTGGCAAAACAGGTGGAATCTCTTTTTCGCCCCACTTGAAAAGGACGCACTGGTTTCCTTTAAAAGAACTGAAAAACCTGGCGCCGGAGGAACGAACGCCCACATTACTGCGTTTTTTCGATCAACTTCAAACAACATCTTCACAAAACGATAATTGATTAACAAATGAAAAAACAATGCCTCGCAGCGTGTTTCGCTGCATTTTTTTCGTGCGCCGCCTATGCACAGGACACTCTTTCCGTTTTGGATACGACGATATATGCCCCGACAGGTTTTCCAGTCGCCCCTACGGGTAGCGTCGATCAAACAATGCCCGAAGGCAGTGAAGCCCCATCGTTTCCGGGCGGAGATCCTGCCTTGTTTAGGTTCTTGGCCTCCAACATCCATTATCCGGATGTGGCGAAGAAAAACAACATTCAGGGTGTTGTCGCACTCACTTTTGTCGTGGAAAAAGATGGCTCCGTTTCCAATGTAACCGTACTTCGCGACATCGGCGGCGGCTGTGCAGCAGAGGCTGCGCGTGTGTGCCGTTGGGAATGGGTGCCCGGCGAGCGCTGGCAAAACGCTTTTCGCTGGATGGGGCAACAAATGGCCCTGCGCAACATCCCAATCGGCGAAAACGCCCCGGTTTGGGCCTGGCATTCGGTCAATCGTTTCGGAGGTAAGCCGGATGAGGATTGCGCAAACGCCTTGCTGTTTGGTTACCAGAAGGTACAAGGGATTGACGTACTTGAACTGGAAGTGCCCGATCGCCTGGCTTTGACATCCTGTTACGGCGTCTGGAACGATGTTTTGGACAGTTTTATTGACGGCGTTGAACCTGCTACCGAGCATGTGGCAAATTGTTTCCAGGTGCAACAGACTCCGCGCCGGGGGCGACCGCCTATTCGTTTTCCGGGAATTCAAGCCTGCCTGCCTTATATTGATGTTGACTGGCTGGTAGCCTGGCAACCTTTGGACACGAAAAGAATGATGGAGGAAAATGCAGCATTATTAAAACAATTAGCCCTTCAATACAATATCACCTTATGAAAACCCTGATCTATTTTTTTGCCCTCTTGTCCGTACTGACCGCTATCCGTTGCGCCGGCGTCCCGCCCAATTCTGTTAAATTGAGTTCCAAATGGGACCAATCTAACAACCGCCAGGTCAAGTCGATCGCTATCAAAACCAATTCGTACAGCGAAAAAGACGAAGCGATGTACCAGGACGTCGTGAAAGGGTTCAAAATAAGCTTGAAGCAAAAAGGACTGACAGCAAGAGAGTATCTTGCTGAAGTAGCCCCGGATAGTGCATACCTGGATGCGGTACTGGTTTTGGAAAAACCATATCAGGATGATGTAAATGTCCCCCTTGTTCTGAAAGGTCCCCTCGTTATGCAACCCCCCATCCCGTACAATCGCTTCCTTATCCACCTGGTCAATCCTGCCACTCAGCGCGATATCTGGATCGGCGAAGTTTCTTTTGTGCCTTATGATGCCAAATATGTCGGCCATAAAGTCGTACGAGAATGGGCGGCGGCGGGTTTGCTGTCGACGGTAAAGTAAAATTGAAATGACCATGCTGCTCTCCCGCGATAACTTCCGAAACGGCGTCTTCAAAAGAGATGGCCTCCGGTGTGTGGTTTGCAGGCAGCCCGCCATCGATGCACACCACATTATCGAAAGACGGCTTTTTAAAGCCGAACACGAAAAGGGTGGCTATTTTTTGGATAACGGCGCTTCGCTGTGTGAAAAACACCATAGAGAAGCGGAACAGACCACTATTTCCTGTCAATCCCTTCGGGAATTGTGCGGTATAACTTCTGTCACGCTCCCGGAGCATTTCTGGCCCGATCTCGAATACGATAAATGGGGAAATCCAATCACTCCGGAAGGCAGGCTGAAAGGGGAATTGTACTACGAAATGTCGGTCCGAACTATTTTGCAAAACGTCCCTTTTCTGCCTTATGTCGTACAACCTCAAACATACCATCTGCCCTGGAGCACAGTGGGTATAGAAGCGCCTGTTCTTGAGAACGACGCCTGTTTTGAGCAGCAGGAAGTAGTGGTTACGCTTCAAACGGGCGGCCAGCCGTTTACAGGATACCACAACATCTGTCATGGACAAAGGCCGGAAGATCAACTGCCGGCCGGCTTGCAAACGTATTTACTGCACAAACTGGCGGTGTTGGATGCCGGTATGCATATTTGCGGCAACTATTTGGACGAACAAGTATGCCTGACTTGCGTTTGGCAGGAAAATGAATGCCTGGAGTGGGAAGCGACAAAAGAACTTGCTGCTTTTTTGGAAATGCCGTTACCCACAGTGTTGTTTGAAGGAATTTATGATAAAAGTATGATTATCAATGCCTTTGAAGCATCTACGGACCCTGAAAAAACAGGTTATGACATCCGTTTGAAAAAGGGATTCCGGGTTTTCGATCTGTACAAATCGTTTGGCCGTTTTGAAAAGGTTTGATCGTTTTGGAACCAAACCATTACACTTGCATGTTAGGCAAAATCTAAATCAAAAGCCAAACCTCTCACCTCTCACCCCTCTCACTTCTCTCACCCTCTCTGTCATGTCCTCCGAAAAATACCCCCGCACCTACCACTTTCCTTTTTCGGAAGGCGCTACCAACGACGACCGGATACAGAGCGATTGGCAAAGTATTTTGCAGCACGAACTCGTGGTTACCGAAAAACTCGACGGCGAAAACAGCTGCATCAAATCAAGCGGTGTATATGCCCGTTCGCATGGCGCTGTCAATAGAAATCCCTGGGCGCGCCCGATGTGGGACATCTGGGAAAGGGTAGGGCACACACTCGGCGATTTGCATATTTTTGGTGAAAACATGTATGCCGTGCACAGCATCACCTACGCGGACATGGAGCACTACTTTTATATATTTGCCATACGCGACGGCGATACGTGGCTTTCCTGGGATGAAGTACTCGATTACGCTCAAATCCTGGAACTGCCCGTAACGCCGGTCGTTCAACGGGGACATTTTACGGAACAAAACCTTAAAAATCTCATAGCGCAGCAACAACGCAACGGCAGCCTGCTGGGCGGCGTGAGCGAAGGCGTGGTGTGTCGCATCGCCGGCGCATTTCCCGACGCCGCATTTTCCGAAAGCGTGCTCAAATACGTTCGACAAAACCATGTACAAACCGATGAACACTGGAGCCGCAACTGGCAAAAGGCAGTCCTCCGCTCCGAAAAGCCTGATCACAGCTACTGAAACGGACTGGGCCATGCTGGAGTCGCAGGACTGGGCAACTGACATGCGGCAATGCCTTCAGGAGCCTGAATTCCATGCCGAAGGGGATGTATGGACGCATACCCGCATGGTGATGGATGCGCTGACGGCCCTGCCCGAATACCAGGCGCTCGACAGCGAAGACCGGAACCTGTTGCTGCACGCCGCTTTGTTGCATGATGTGGCCAAACCGGTGTGTACCGTCGTTGAAAACGGCAGGATCAGTTCCCCGCGCCATGCCAAAATCGGTGAAAAAATCGCCCGCGAAATACTCTGGGACTTCGATTTTTCTTTCCGGGAAAACGTCTGCGCTTTGGTTCGTCTGCACGGATTGCCGATCTGGGGCCTTGAAAAAACAGATCCCGTACGGGCTGCCATACTTGCCGGCTGGCGCGTCCGCAACGAATTGACCTACATTC
This sequence comes from Lewinellaceae bacterium, assembly GCA_016711435.1. GTDB lineage: Bacteria > Bacteroidota > Bacteroidia > Chitinophagales > Saprospiraceae > M3007. Next base: position 28,479 of record JADJSY010000055.1, on the reverse strand, counting down.
TGGCCAAGGCCGATGTGTTGGGCCGGATTTGCGATACCCAGTCCGAACTGATGTACCGGCTGGAACTGTACCGCGAACTTTGCCTGGAAAACGACTGCTTTTATACCGAACGCGAGTGGCACAACGCCCACAGCCGGTTCCGGTATTTTTGGTCCGACGAAACCTACCCGACGGAAATTTTTGACGACACCACACACGAAATAGTGATGCTCTGCGGCATTGCCGGCAGCGGCAAAGACACAGCGTATCAAAAACATTACGCTCATTTACCGGTCGTGAGCCTGGACCAGATCAGGCAGGAACTGAAAATAAAACCCGACGATAAAAACGGGCAGGGAAAAGTGGCGCAACTGGCCTACGAACGCGCCAAGGAATTTTGTCGCCGCAAACAATCCTTCGTCTGGAACAGCACTAACCTGACCGCCGAAATGCGCTCCCGGCTGATCGGAACACTGCGTGTGTACGATCCCCGTTTCACCATCGTGTATGTTGAAGTATCGCAAAACGATGTTTTTCAGCGGCGCAAGGCCGACATCAAAGTCGCCGTGCTGGAACGCATGGTCCGGCAACTGGAAATACCACTGGCAGGCGAAGCGCATGAGATCAGGTTTATGGTATAAAAATCATTTCACAGTTTAATGCTCGTCATTTGAATGAACGGATAAAGGGGGTATTCTTGTGGGAAAAAGACAACTCCCATGAAAATAAACGATTGGATTATCCGCGTTATCTGTATAATTGTAGGTGTAGTTCCGTTTGCCGGGCGGTCACAATCAGGGCCGTCTGTAGCCCCCGCACAGCCCCTGATTGTGTCGGTTTTTAACCTCGGCACGCAGTTGCCGGGAAGTGTTTTTACCACTCCTGTGCATCCGGGCCTTAGCGTCGGAACGGAATTCAGGTACAATCAGCATCCGCTCAATCAGTGGTTTCAGACGGCCAAACTGGGCGTTTCATACCACCAGTATGTGCAAACCGCTGTTCAACTCTATTCGGAACTTGGATATCGCCGGGCCATATGGCGCGGCACGGCCGCTGAAATGCGCCTCGGCGCCGGTTACCTGCACGCCTTTTCCAGCACGGAAGTTTTTACGTTAAAAGACGGTTTGTACGACAAAAAAGCAAACCTCGGAAGGCCGCAATTCATGGGTTCGATGGCCCTGGGACTGAGTTATCAGCTGCAAAAAGGCCAGCATCCGCCCCGGTTTTTTGTCGACTACCAGTTTTTTCTGCAAATGCCGTTCGTGAAATCGTACGTTCCGCTGTTGCCCAACACGGCCCTACATATTGGCGCAGCCGTCCCTTTTTTCCACTTATAGACAACGCAAAGTGGTTTTGAACAAAATGGTATGATAGCCCACTGACTACCAATGCCTTCTCAACACAACACCCTCAACCCCTCAACTTTTACTATAAAAATGATCGTCGTGAAAAATAAACTATTTGCCACGTTGCTATTTGCTGCCCTGCTGCTGCCCAACGCTTGCCAGAAAGACATCGGCCACAGCGCCGATTGCTCCTATGTGCCCACTCCCAACCATCCCAAAGCCGCTGCTTACCAGGCGGTGCTCGATCAGTTTGTAGCAAAAGGACTACCCGGCATCTCAGCGCTGGTACGGGATGCCGACGGCGTCTGGGTGGGCGCCTCCGGCAAGGCCGATATTTCCCAAAATGTGGATATGAAACCCTGCACCGTGTCCAAAGCGTGCAGTATCACCAAAACTTTTATCGGCGCCCTGTCCCTTAAATTGGTAGAGGAAGGTGCATTTGCACTCGACTATCCACTGTCCAAATGGCTTTCCGGAGAAGTAATGGACAACGTGAACAATGCGCGGGAAAGCACTGTGCGCATGTTGCTCAACCACACCAGCGGTATTGCGGATGTGATTGACGACAACTCGTTTTACCTCGCCGTGCTCAATAACCCCGCCCGGAAATGGACGCCCGACGAACTGATTCCTTATGTGTACGGCGATGCACCTGAATTTGCGCCAGGTACCGACGCTTCTTATTCCAATACCAATTTTCTGCTGCTGGTGATGGTCATTGAAGCGGCCACCGGACAGGATCATGCCCGCCTGCTTCGGGAAAAAATCATCGAACCGCTCGATCTGTCCAACACCTCCTACTACTGGCACGATCCACTTCCGGCCAATACCGCGCAGGGTTATTTCGACCTCTACAACAACGGCACCATCCTGAACATGACCAATTACAACACCGGTAGCGGTAACGGTTATGGCGGTTTGTATTCCAATGTGTACGACCTGCAAACCTTTATCGAAGCGCTGGTGCGCGAAAAAAAGGTGCTTTCCGCTGCCGGGCTGGCACAAATGCTGACGTTTACCGACCCGGTGGAAGATGCCAACCGCGCCAACGGGCTCGGTATTTTCCGGGATTTTCTCGAACGCGCCCCTGATGAATACGCCTACGGGCACCGCGGCCGCGACCTCGGCTACACCGCTGATATGTACTGGTTTCCGGAAAAAGACCTTACGATGGTGTACTTCGTTAATTATGGCACGGACGCCAAAAGCAACCTGAAAGAAACGTTTTTTGATTTTAGAAATGCGATGACGGATGCGGTGATGGAGTAGTGGGGTGCGACGGATCACATTTTTTTGGGCTTGCTGGTTCGAGAAATTAAACCTGTGGCCTATCTTTCTGTCAAATCAGTGCTTGTGTCAAAAGTCGGATTCTACTTGAACCATGGTTTTAGTGTGAAATCTAATTTCGCGTTACCTCCAACTTCCCGAAAGTTTTAAACTTTCGGGAAGTTTCGCACCGAAAAAAACCAGGTATAATTTAGCATCTTATTTCACTTCTACCCTTTTGACACAACCATATTCCAAAACCGATTCAACCTATCCAACCTTTAACGCAGTAGTACCATGAAGACACAACCAAAATTTTTCCTCTGGGCAGCCCTGGCAGCATCGCTGCTGGCCGCCCCCTTGCAGGCACAAGAACAAAATGATGTAGACAGTACCGGACTCGCAGGCGACCATTTCAGCCTGGAGGCCGCACTCGATCTTTTTAAACAATCGTCTTCCCTCGAAGATTTTGAAAAACGACTGAACGAAGAAGACAATCCGGCCAATAACCTAGACCTGAACGAAGACGGTCAAATTGACTACATACGCGTAGTCGACCGCATGGACGGCGATGTTCACGCCATCGTATTACAGGCGCCCGTCAGCGAAGCCGAATCGCAGGATGTGGCAGTAATCGAACTGGAAAAAACAGGTGCAGAAAGTGCTGTTTTACAAATCCTCGGCGATGAAGATGTGTTCGGAGAACAGGTCATTGCCGAACCGGTAGGAGAAGAAGGCGTGGAAAGCCCCAAAGGCAGGGGCGGCCCGGCCGTGCACCTGGCGCCCGATGCGATCATCGTCAATGTCTGGCTCTGGCCTTCTGTGCGGTACATGTACCGCCCTGCTTATGTGGTCTATGTTTCTCCCTGGCGCTGGGGTTTGTATCCCACCTGGTGGAGACCTTTCCGCCCACGTCCCTGGGGATTATACCACGCCAGAATAAGACCCTATCGCGCTCATTATCATGTGGTTACCACACACCGCGTTGTACGCGCCCACCGCGCTTATACACCCCACCGCACACATTCCAAAGTAGTACGCACCCGTACCACCACCAAAGTAACGGCTACCGGGCCGCGCGGCGGCAAAGTGAGCAAAACCAAAACCTCTACGACCGTTCAGGGCAAACATGGAAAAGTGAAAAAGGAAAAAACCACCACGACCGCTCAAGGCAGAAACGGTGGTAAAGTCCAGAAACAAAAAAGCACCACGAAGGTGAAAGGCGGCGGAAACAGGCGGGGGAGGAATTAGCAAGTCCGAAGTGCGAAGTCTTTAGTGCGAAGTCCGTAGAGTGCGCCGTTTCATGCTTGGTTTTCCTAAGCATGAAACGGCGCACTCTACGGACTTCGCACTTCGCACTGATGACTTCGCACTAGTTACGGACTTCGCACTGACGACTTCGGACTACTTCAAAGAAGTTACTTCCCGCACTTTTGCATAACCCTTCATACTGAATACGTATTTGCGGAATTCGCCCCATTCTACGGTCACTTTTTTATTGATCATCGTTTTATATTGCGACTCAAATGTGTCGGAGCCGGTGAACGGGCGCAGCCAAAGAAAAGATTCTTCGCTGCCGTCTTCCAGTTTCAGGATAATTTTTGGCGAATCTCCAGTGGTTTCGAGCCGGACGAACGTACCCGCCGTGGAGCCGCTGTCGGTATATTGCGCTGTAAGTGGCACACCGTTTTTCTCTATTTCTCCTTTGCTGATTTCCATAAAGAAACTGATAGAGCCCGGGCATTTACTCACCAGAGTCTGGCCGAATTTTTCGCCGATCAGGCGGGCGGTTTCGTCATTCAATTCATTGAGTTCATAGCCGTTGTCTTTGGCTAGCGCCTCGATGTGCTTCATCATGACGTTTTGCATACATTCCATACCCTTCGCTTTTTTGGCTTCCGGGTCCAGTTTCTGTTTATCCAGGCCTACTATACAGGTGCAGGCTTCGTTGTAAGCCTTATCTACGTCTGTTTTTTGAGCGAAAACGAATATGCTGCTGAAAACCAACAGGAAAAGCGGGAAAATCTTTTTACTCATGGGATGTTTTGTTGTGGTGAGAAATGGAATCGGGGGCAAAGGTAGACCATGATTTTTAGGATGGAAGGATTACCAGGATGGAATTTTTTTCCAAAAAAAACACGCGGCCAATACCAACACCACTCCTGCTACCATCCACCAGACCATAGATCCGGAAAACGCCATTGCCGCCATATCACCATTGGCAACCGCCGCCGCCCAGAATACCGGGTGGGCTTCGTCGTGCGGAAGTTCTTCCAGAAAACGGAGTTTCGCCTGCCGCAGGGCAGCGTCTTTGGACATTCCAGATCGAATATTCTGGAAAAAAAGGCGGATCAGTTTTGCGTTTTTAGCGTCGTCCACACTCCAGAGCGTAGCGACAATGCTGCGCGCCCCGGCGTGGAAGAATCCCTTGGCTAAGCTGATGACGCCCTCGCCGAGGCGGTTTTCTCCCACACTTGTTTCGCAGGCGCTCAGCACCACCAATTCTGCCGGGAGGCGTTGCAGATACAGGTCGCGTACATATAAAAAGGTGCTGCTGCTTTGTGTATCGAGCGATGGTGCGAAAGCCAGATATGAGAAGTCGCCCGCCGCGCTACTGGCCTGCCCGTGGGTGGACAGCAGCAAAATACGGTAATCTCCCGCCGCCTTCAAAAATGCGGCAACGGTAGCCTGCTCACGATCCAGCAGATCACCTCCTAACAGTTTACAAACCTCCCGGGCTTCCGTCCGGTTGTGCTGCAACGGGCGCAGGCCGTACGGATTGTTCTTAAAATCCGGCGCGATGCCCAGCAGGGTTTTGGGGCTTTGAATGGCGGGCGCTGACTGCAAATCCACTAATTGTGTGGCAGAATAACCGTAACTGATCTGGTAATCGCGCAGCAGGTAATGGTGTTGTTTAAACTTTTGAACATCAGCAGGTTGTTCGCAGAGCAATGCCTCGAAAGGCAGGTAGGAAAGCGCCCCGTCGGGAATAATAATCAGTTTTTCAGGCAGGGCCACGACGGTCTGCACGGGCGCCACAACGTTTTGAAAAATACGAAAGGCGCGATCGGCGTACGTCGCAGACAGGGTAGTGGCCGCTGTCCCCGAAGCGCCCGGATAGGCCTGAACACTGTTTCTGAAATCGGACATCCAGCTGTCGAGCGGAAATTTTTTGACAAGCCGGATGCCCTGAAAAACATCCTGCGTAATCACAAAAACAAACAGCACGCTGTCCGCCATAAAATACTCCAGCAGCGCTTGTTTGTCATCCTTCAACAGGGTGGTGCGAACCGTTTGGAGCGTGGCGGTTTGAACCGCGTACTTCAAGCGGTAATAGTCGGGGTATTGTTTTTCAATATCACTTACCAATGTATTGACAACCTGCCGCGCTTCGGTAATGCCTGCTTCTGCAGCCCGGGCTTTTTCCAGTTCGCCGCTGCTCAGCCAACTCAGGCGGTTTTTTTCCCTGATATTGAGTTCTTCGCCCCAGTAGCGCTCTTTTTCCAGCAGGGAATCGGGTACGCCCGCAAAACGCGCTGCTTTTTCTTTATGCAGGTTTTCCAGGAGTTGTAAACTTCTGCTGCGTTCGGCGAGTATGAATGCGCGTTCCAGCAGGGGTGATTCGCCCGTAAGTTGCCATAAATGGAAACAGGCTTCCACGGCGCTGATATGGGCGGGGTATTGTTTATCCAGCCAGCGCTGCCGTGCGGCAGAAGCCGTCAATTGCAGGCGCAGGCTGTCGGCAAATTGCAGGGCAGTCTCCAGCACCGTTAGCGATTGCCGTAACAAGACCGTGTCATGGTTGCGTATGCCGCGCCGGCAAAGCACTGCGCCGTAGTCCGTCAGTACTTCCACCTTATTCACCGGATCGGTCCCCGGGTCTTCGCGGAGGGCTTGTTCAAAAGCCGCCAGCGCCGCCTGTTCTTTGCCGGTGCGTTCGAGCGCCAGGCCTTTGTTTTTCAGGGAAATGGAAAAATCGGGGTGCGTACGGGCGCTGTTGCGGAAAATTTGTTCGGCCTTTTCAAAATATGCAAGCGCTGCCGGCGCATTGTTTTGTTCCAGGCAGGAAACACCGAGGTTGTTGTACAGCAACGCTACATCGGGATTTTTCCCCTGACCCGATACCTGGTACACTTTTTCTGCTTTCCGGTAATAGGCAATAGCTTGCGCGTAGTCCTTTTTTCCTACATAACAATTGCCGATGTTGTTCAACAGCCCGGCCATGGAAGGATGCTCGGCGCCCAATGCCGCTGAAAGCGCCTTTTCGGCATCCAATTGCAGCGCAAGCGCCCGGTCGAAGTCGCCGCCGTACTGGTAGCAAAGCCCCATTTTTTGTTGCAGCGAAGCGACGGGCGCGCTCTGGGCGGGGTGCAGGGTTTGCTGGATGCCGTAGGCTTCCCGGAATGCATCCAGGGCGGCGATGTAGTCGCCATTGTCAAAATGCAGTTCGCCGATATTCTCTAAGGCGGCTGCCACTCCCGGATGATCGGCGCCAAAATGTCGGCGGCGGATATCGACTGCTTGCCGGTAATAACGGGCGGCTAATCCGCGCCGGCCGAGCGTTGCATAACAATTGCCGAGGTTGTTGAGTACCTGGGCCGTTTTGGGGTGGTCGGCGCCCAAAACCTGCTGCCGGATGCGCAGCGCCGTTTCAAAACAGCGCAGCGCTTCCGGGTATTTGCCCAGCAGCAAATAACAGTTGCCGAGGTTGTTGTTGCTCGTTGCCAGGTCGGGATGGTCTGCCGGTAACACGGTTTGCCGGATGTCGAGGGCTTTTTGGTGCCGGGCCAGCGCTTCCATGTACCGCCCTTTTTGCACGGAACAATTGCCGAGGTTGTTGTAGGAATCCGCTACGGATTCATGGTTGTGGCCGAACAAAACCAGCCGGATATTCAGGGCTTTTTCGTACCATTTTTCGGATTCAGCGACATCGTTTTTTTTATAAAAGTACTCCCCCAGACTATTGATTGCCTGGGCAGTCAGCGCGTGTTTTGACCCGAGTTTTGACTGGAAAATACCCAACGCCAGCCGGTATTGCTGCCGAGCCGCTTCAAAATCGCCTTTTTCCAGAAAAACATGGCCCAGCAGCAGCAAACATTCGCCCATATCCGGCGTATCGGCTTTAATATTACCCATCGCCAAATGGGCCTGGCTGAGCGCCTCCTCATAACGCGCCGAATCGAAGTACGACTCCGCCTCCCGGAGCAAACGCAGGCCCGTGGCGCTGTCTCTTTGCTGGCCGGTCGTCAGCAGGAGCAGGAGGGGCAGGCAGATGTAGCGGAGGAGACGTGGCAAGTTGTGAGTAGTGAGTTGTGAGTAGTGAATGGTGAGCTGTGAGAGGTAAGTATGCGGCCTGATAACTTATTTCCGAAGCAAAGAAAGCGTATCGGCTTGTGTCCTTTGTGAAATTCCTATGTGAACCTGTTTGGTAAAAAAACTGTGCGTTAAATAACACCTGTTTCCCCGTTGCAATTGCCATTTTTCGGGAATGTTAATACCTTGCCATTGAATTTGTGCAACGCTGCGTTGCACAAATTATCTTTAAAACGCCAACCCTCCATTCATTGGAAGTATGGAACTACAAGCGCATTTTACCCATATCACCCAACTCATTGCCAAAGCCAAAGAACGGGCTTATCAGGCAGTCAACCAAGAGTTGGTTACGCTGTACTGGCACATAGGCGAGTATGTAAGCGCACAGGTGCAGGCCAAAGCCTGGGGCAAATCCGTCGTGCAGGAATTAGCCGATTTTATTCAACGCAGCGAACCCAATATCAAAGGTTTTTCCTCCCAGAATATCTGGCGGATGAAGCAGTTTTACGAAACGTACAAGGATAATGAAAAACTCGCTACACTGTGGCGAGAATTGAGTTGGTCGCACCATAAACTGATTTTGCCGTGCAAAACTGAAGAAGAGCAAGCGTTTTATTTAACGTTTTCGGTAAAAGAAAAATGGACAGTAAGAGAACTCGAACGCCAAATAAATGCCTCGTATTTTGAACGGGTTATGCTCGGAAATACAAAACTCGCTACACTGTCGCGAGTTTTACCCCAGGAGATAACCAACACATTTAAAGACACTTATGTACTGGAATTGCTGCACCTGCCCGAGCAGCACCACGAAAAAGATGTACGCAAAGCCATTGCTCAGAACATTACCAAATTCCTGCTGGAGTTCGGGCGGGACTTCGCTTTTATGGGCGAAGAATACCCCTTGCAGGTGGGCAACCAGGATTTCGCCATCGACCTTGTTTTTTATAACCGCAGCCTCAATTGTATGGTGGCGATCGAACTGAAACGGGAAATCTTTAAACCCGCACACCTCGGGCAACTCAATTTTTACCTCGAAGCCCTTGATCGAGACATTCGCAAGCCACACGAAAACCCCAGTATCGGTATTTTACTCTGCAAAGGCAAAGACGATGCCGTGGTGGAATATGCCCTCAGCCGAACACTATCTCCTACCTTGGTTGCCGATTATCAAACCAAACTACCCAATAAAGCCCTCTTAAAAGCGAAATGGGAAGAAATTCTAGACAGTCTGAACCCCGAGGAACATGAATAATACCCAGCTATACCACGTACAACCCTCTTGCATCTCCTATGTGAGCTATGTGGTAAAAAAATCAATCAAGCCGGGTACATTTTCCCGAACCAAAACACATCAACATGAAAAAACCGGATTTCACGGATGAACAATTGGTATCAGCCATCTCTTCAGGCGGCCAGGGACGCGAAATGGCGTTGAAAGCCATCTACGAAGACAAAGACCTGAAACGGATGGTGGCAGCGTTCGTGCGCAACCACCAGGGCGATGCGACCGACGGACAGGATATGTTTCACGAAGGCATGATCGTCCTCGACCGCAACATCAGAGAAGGAAAATTCAGGGGAGAAGCGCCGCTCAAAGGTTATTTGTACTCGATCTGCCGTTTTTTGTGGATGAACCAACTTCGCAAACAAGCGCATACCAGTACCGTAGCCGAAATGCCGCTGAGCACCGAACCTGATCTGCTGACGCCGGAAGTGACAATGATAACGGAGGAACGTAAAGACTTGTTGAACCGATTGCTGAATGAACTGGGCGAACGTTGCCGGCAAATTCTGGAATTGTGGAAACTGTCTTACTCGATGGAAGAAATAGCCGAGACGCTCGGTTTCTCCAGTTCCGATATGGCCCGCAAAGCCAAATACCGCTGCCACGTGTCGCTATTGGAAATCATCCAGAAAAATCCACATGTTGAACGATTACTATCTCACTGAAAATCATGGATCTAGAACTATACATGGAACGAGTAGAACAATACGCCGAAGGCCTGTTGCCGGATGCCGAACGCCTCGCATTTGAAGCGGAACTGGCCGCCAATGCCGAACTCCGGCAGGCGCTCGACCTGTATCGCCTCGGCCAGGAAGTGATCGAACAAGGTGTGGAAGCGCAATTGCGCCAACAAATGCAAGGCTGGGCCAAAAGTGACGTGGATACCTCCGCAGAAACGCCTCCTTTAACCGCCAAACGCGTAACCATGCGCCCCATGTGGGTACGCCTGGCCGCCGCTGCCAGCGTGGCTTTGCTGCTGGGCTGGTTTTCCATGCAGTGGGCGAGCCGCGATTACAGCGACGAAGCAATTTTTGCGGCGCAATACGAAGCGCCGGCTACCTCCACTTTCCGGGCCGGAACGACTATTTACAATCCTTTAGAAACGGGCTTTAAAGCCCTGGAAAACAACGACTTACAAGCCGCCGAAGATTTTTTCAAAAGCATCCCGCCCGACCACGAACGCTACGCCGAAGCGCAATACTACCTGGGCCACAGCGCCGGACAATTGGGCCGGTACGATGTAGCCATCGCTGCTTTTCAGGCCTCCATCGAGCGCCGGGAAGCGAGGTTTCAGGAAAAAGCGGAGTGGAATCTTTTGCTTACCTATATCGCAGCCGGACAAACCGACCGCGCTGATTTTCAAAACCTGCTGAACCGCATTGCCGACGACCCGAATCATGCGTATCAGAAACGTGCTGAGGCGTTGCAAGGGAAATTGGGGTCGTTTTTGAGGAAACTGGGGGAATAGTAATTGATGATTGCCGATTGATAATTGATGATTGATAATGTAAGGTGGCATCTCCACACATTATCAATCATCAATTATCAATCGGCAATCATCAATAAAAAAATGTACTGGCGGCGCTTTACGTCCCAGAAAAAAACCTATCAAAAAACAGCACCTGAAAATCCACGGCCCGCCCCCAGTAGGCATCATTGTGCTCGCCGGGCCGCTCCGTATATTCATGCGGGTACTTCATATCCGCGAGCAGCCGGTGCATTTCCCGGTTGCCTTCAATAAAAAAATCGCCGGCGCCGCAGTCGATGATAAGTTGAAGTTTACTTTTTTTTAACCTGGAAACAAGACTGACCACCGAATACTCCTCCCAGTTTTCCCAATGTGCCTTCGGTTTGCCCAGAACGCCTTCCAAATCCCAGTTGTTCTTTTTCCAGGGTCTTAAATCCAGTCCGCCGGCCATGCTTCCCGCTGCGCCGAAAACATCAGGATGCCGGATCGCCAGCGACAACGCACCGTGTCCGCCCATACTCAGTCCGGCAATCGCCCGACCGCCCGGTTCCCGGCGGGTATGGTAGTAGTAGTCCACATAATGCACCACTTCCTCCGCAATATGCGTTTCGTAGCGCACAGTCGAGTCCACCGGACTGTCGATATACCAGCTGTCGTAGCCGCCGTCGGGGCAAACGATCAGCATCTGGTAGCGGTCTGCGTGTTCGCGCAACTGCGGCGCATCGCCGAGCCAGCCGGCAAAATTGCCGCTCCAGCCATGCAGGAGGTACAACACCGGATACCGTTCGCCGGTAAAGTGGTAATTCTCCGGCCTGATAACTAAGCACCTGACCGGCTTTTGCATGGCTACACTGAATATCTCCACAGTGTCTACCTGGCTGGCGCGAGCATCCAAAACGTTGAGGATCAAGAGGATGGAAAGAACTGCTTTTTTCAAGAATGTGTAATAGTTGAGAATGTTGAGGGTTGAGAGGTTGAGGGCGTTGGAAATGTTGAGTGTTGAGAGGTTGAGAATATGGAGGGCATTGTATTTTTGGGTTATCTTTCACCTAATCATAAACATTATGCACGCTTACTCTTTTGAAAAACTGGATGTCTGGCAACGAGGGAGGGAATTAAACAAACAAGACTTAAATCAACATAAACATCGAAATTGAGGTGGTAACAATGCCGGGTTACCACCCTCAACCCCTCAACAATCTCAACCTCTCAACATTCTCAACCCTCAAAACTTATGTTCCAGCACATACGGTAACATCGCCCGCCAGGTAGGCCAGTCGTGGCGCATATCGCCGCCCCAGATATCGAGGTGGTGGTGGATACCTTTCCCGGCCAGAATACCGGATAAACGGCGCGAACCTTCCGGGTCTTCGTAATCGCCGGAGCCGGTCATAATATGAATGCGACCGCTGGAACGGAGCCGTTCGAGGACATTGTGGTCATTCAGATTGGGCAAATAATGACAGGGCGAATTGAAATACACATCCTCGTCAAAATATCCTTTTGTGTAAGAGGTCAGGTCGTACAAACCGGACATCGCAATCGTGCCCGCAAACAGATCGGGACGGCGGAAAAACATATTGGCTGCGTGTAAAGCACCCAGCGATGCGCCGCTGGTAATGATGGGCGAATCGTGGCTGGTGTGCATTCTGATAAACGGTACCACCTCACTTTCAACATACGCATTAAACTGCTGGTGGCGGATCGCTTTGTGGCGCGGATTCATCCGGTTGTTCAGCCACGCTTCCGAATTGATGCTGTTGATGCTAAACACCTTCACTTTGCCCGCATTAATGAGCGGTTCGAGTACCGAAATAAGTTGAAAACGCTCGTATTCAAGGTAGTCGGCGGCAGCAGTAGGCAGTAATAATAAACTAAAACCGAAATGGCCGTACATAGCGATTTCCATGTTTTTATTGAGCCGGGGACTGTACCAGTTGTGGATTTCTCGTTTCATCAGAAAATAAAATGTAAAAATGAAAGAAGCGCTCAAGGCGTTATGGATGTAATCAAACACATTGACATCCGGCACAGGAACGCTGTTTACCCGCAAAAGTAAAAAAGAAAATGTAGATAAAAATAAACTTTTTGTTTTTGATTAAACACAAATAGTTTACCTTAGCGACTCGAAAGCCAAAACAGCCACAAGATCAGTCATTTATTCTTCACTAAATTGATATTTAAGCTATGGAAACAACAAAAATGCCATTGCGTGGTTTGAAATCCCCGTCATCGACTTTGAGCGTGCCAAAATTTTTTACCAGCAAATCTTCGAGTATGAAATGCCCGAAATGGATATGGCTGGTCTCCGAATGGGTATTCTGCCCCATAACCGCGAAGAGGGCGGGGTAGGCGGCGCCATCTGTTTCGGAGAGGGTTATCTACCCTCCGGCGCCAACGGACCTAAAGTATACCTCGATTGTGGCAAAGATCTCAGCCCTGTGCTCAGCCGCGTACCGGGCGCAGGCGGTCAGGTAGTGTTCCCTAAAACGGAAATAGGACCCGACATGGGACAGTTCGCTTTTTTACCGATTCTGAAGGGAATGTGGTGGGGCTTTATTCCTCTAATTGAGTGTTCAGTGATGTATGGTCCGTTTAGTGTTTCGGGAAACCCGCCTTATGAAATGGCGTGGTCTTCGGCTAACTTCAATGACATGCCACTTGGCGAGCTGACACTACTCACAAACACCACTTCATCAACAAAGCCAAAGGCGAGTGCACACTAAACTTCCTCACACCAAAACTTCCTTTTTCACTTTCAGAAAATCCTCGTACAACGTCTGCAAATACGCTTTTGCCTGTTTTTGCCCGGTCGAATCGATCTGCCCGCGCCACCAGTTCCATTGTTTGTTTTCAAAATAATAGAACCCCGCTCCCTGGCGGTTGAGCCAGCCGAGGCCGTTTTCGTTGGTGTAGTAGGCGAAATCTAGTTTTTATGGGCATCATTCGGTATGGCGTCACTGCAACCATTTGAGATCCCATAAATCGCGACTCCAGGGGAAATCGACCACCGGTTTTCCGGTGATGGTATGGAGTACGGTGGCCGGAATATCGTGGTGGTTGCCAAAAACGTCGACCTTTTTTCCGATCCAGTCTTTATGGATGGGTTTGCCAAACAAGATCAGCGGAATATGCCTCGAACGTGGATCATCCATGCCCGGCTGCGCCGGGATGCGAAGCGCCGTGGTCAGCAACCAATACAAAGAGGGTGTTGTCATACCAGGTCTGTTGTTCGGCGGTTTTAAAAAATTCGCCGATGGCATAGTCGGCAAAGGCGGCGCTGTGCAGGAACAGGTGGGCTTCGGTACCACCATTTTGCCATTTGCTCTGATACGGCACGTCGAAGGGCGGGTGCAGGCTGAGCGTCATGGCAGCCGCCAGAAAAGGTGGGCGTAACTGGTTGATTTCCTGAATACTGTGTTGAAGCAGTTTGTAATCGTCGACGCCCCAACGCTGCGTTTTATCGGCGGAAGGGAAATCGGGTTCGGAGCGGATGACCTCCATTTTCTGGTTGCGCAGCCACACGCCGATATTGGCAAAAGTCAGTTCGCCGCCATAGAAAAAGGCGGTGGAATAACCCTGCTCGTACAACATCATGGGCAGCGAACGGATCTTTTCGGCTTTGTCGGACAACAAAACAATGGATTGATCGGGCTGCGCCGGATACCCGCCTAGAATCGACACAACACCCTGATCGGTGCGATACCCGCTGCCGTAAATATTTTCAAATAAAATACCTTCCCGGATGAGGCGGCTCAGGTTGGGGCATACCCCTTTTTCACCGCCTAATTCTTCCACTACCTGCGCCGTCATACTTTCCATGATGAGGAAAACGACGTTCAGGCGTGTGCTATCGGGTTGGGTTCCCAGCAAGTTCATATGATATTCAACATCTGGATGGCCATTTCTCATGAGGAAATCGACCTGTTCAGCAGCCTCTTCATCCGGCATAAACCGGTAATGATTCTCCGTAGAGCGTGTTTCCAGTTGGCTGTGCGCGAGGTACCAGGCGGTATTGGTAGCGGCGTGGTTGTTAAACGCATGTACCGAGTAATAGACTGCGCTTTCGTTGATCGGCATGACGCCCAGACCACCGCGGATGGCAAGTGCCAGTAACCCGATCCAGACCGGTAGCGCCAAAAAGCCCCAGCGGGAGATGGTTTCGGGGTACAGTTCGTGCCCGACGATACGTTTGTAAACCTGCCAGACCAACCAAACGCCGCCCACAAACAACCCGACGGCCACTAATTTAAAACCGAAAGACATGGAATCCAGCAAGGCCCGCGGCGTAGAGAGGTATTCAACCGCCCGGTGGTTCAGCGGCGTATGCCATTCTTCGTAAATGAAAACATTCGCCCCAAAAATGAATACAAAAGCAGTGATAATCAGGAAATTAAACCCGGAAATCAGGCTGTTGAAAACGGGATACGCCCCTGGCCCGATCAGTAAACCGATGAACCAGAACAGCACCGGCAACAACAGCAGGTAACCGGCCATGCTCATGTCGAGCGGCAGCGCGTGCCAAAAGGCGCTCCAGGCCGACAGCGGCTCTTGTGGCGACCAGTCGTGCCGAAACCACAGCACAAACCACAAGCGAAAGAGCGCAAAAAAAAGCAACCAGAATAGACCCAGGCGAAGTGGGAACGCAACAACTGTTTTCAACGTACATAACTTATTTTCAATCCAGCCGCATCATCGCGCTGGATCTTAAACCGCTCGTCCAATCGGTGGCCGACTACCCAGATCACCTTACCGTCGCCGTTCAGCAGCAACCACAACCGCTCTTTTTCAAGGCGCGAAAGTTTCCCGTTGGTGCAATAATCCTGCAACTTCTGGCTTTGTCCGCCCATGCCGAAAGGCTGAAAAGAATCGCCTGCCTGCCAGCCGCGCAACAGCAACGGAAATACCAGTTCATCTGCATCCACCAGAATGGCCTCGCGCCCGTCCGGGTAAGGTGGCATCGGCGCTGCGGGCATGAGCATCAGCCTGGCGCCGTTGGGCAAAGTGACCATGAGGTCGTCAGCCTGCACCTGCACTTCGGGTTTTTGGGGTACTAAGGGGCTGATTATCAGATCATTTCGATCCACAAGTGCCCGGTATTGATCCGACTGAATCTCCCGGCCGGTTTGGTGTAGCAGGTCTTCTCCCAGTTGCCTGCATTGTTCCGCCGTGAACCCCTTTTTTTCCAGCAACAGAAACAAAAAATGGCCTGTATGTGGCAATGCAGTCAGGTCTGAAAGGGCGAAGCGTAGTGTTCCGTCGGCTTCCGTCCGGCTGTTTTCCCGGAGCCAGCGGTCGAGGAAAAAATCTGTAATGTCTTCCAGTTCGCCCATCCGCGCCATCATTTTTTGGGCGGAATGCAAAAAACCGGGGTTAATTTCCTGTATCGGCGGCATGATTCTATGCCGGATAAAATTGCGGGTGTAATCATCCGAGGCATTGCTGCTGTCTTCGCGCCAGGTGATGCCGTTTTCCGTTGCATAAGCGCTTATTGCTTCGCGGGTGGCAAAGAGCAGCGGTCGAATCACCTGTGCGTTTTGGGCCGGAATGCCACGCAGTCCTTTTATTCCGGTGCCCCGTGCAAAATGCAGCACCAGCGTTTCCGCCGAATCGTTGAGGTGGTGGGCCGTCGCTACCTGCGCATATCCTTCTATCGTACACAATTCTGCAAACCAGGCATACCGCAACTGCCGCGCCGCCACCTGCGTGGAAAGCCCGTTTTCATCCGCATAAATCTTTGTGTCAAACTGTTTTACAAAAAAAGGCGCCTCATACAGTTCTGCCAGACGGCGTACAAAAGCCTCGTCTTCGTCCGAATCGGCGCCCCGCAATTGAAAATTACAATGTGCGATGGCAAAAGGCCGCTCTGCCTGCCGGAACAAATGCGCCATCACAACAGAATCCAGCCCGCCACTCACAGCCAGCAGGGTGCTCGCGTTGGCGGCAGGAATCAGTTCGTTGGACTGAATAAATGCCTTGAATTGTTGCAAGAATTGTTCCAGCAGCGCCATGTTATACTTTGATTCGTGTGATGCTGGTGATTGCAATATTGCCTTTTGCCTTATAAATTCTTTACAAATGCTTGATTATCAACACTAATAACCAATAACTAATAACCGATAACTACTTCAGAATGCCAGCGACAGTCCGGCCCGCAGGTTAGCAGCAGGCGAACTTTTTAAAGAGAAGGCATTCAACAGGTTATCCGACAGGAAATACACCTGAATCGGGCCGGGCGTGACAGCCAGGTGGAAACCCAGGTTGGCCGCCGAGCGGTTGTTTACACTGTACATAGTACCCAGCGACAGCCATTTTACCGGTGAAAAACGAACGCTGGCCCCAACGGCTGTATCGTTTGTTTTATCCTTTTTCTGGTGAAAAACGGTCATCCCAAGGTTCCAGCGTTTGGTCAGTTGAAAAGAACCGCCGATGTAAATGCGCATGGGCGTGTTGGTCTCCATCGCGCTGGTAGCCGTCTGGCTGAAGCGAAAAATATCGTTCAGCGTATCGAGTTTGGTATCGAAATCGAGGCTGTCCGAGCCGTTGATAATATCTGCGCCGGGGATAGAAGTGCCTTCGTAGGTGTATTCTGCTTTGCTTTGGAAGTAGCGCGGGTCATTTTTCCACTTGATCAGTCCGCCCAGGTTGACCACGCTGGCATTGAGGGACAGGCGTTCCGTAATTTGAGCGGTGGCGCCGAGGTCGAAAGCGATGCCGTTGTTCTTGGAGCGTATATTGTTTTTGAATGAGCCTAACGTCACATCGAAACCCAGACCCGCCGTATCGATAGCAGAGATAATGGAGGAGGAATAGAAGGCGTAGTCGGTTTTCAGCGTCAGTTGATAAATATCGGGGTCGGTGTACAAGGACATGCTGTGGTGATCATCGTCGGTGCGAACCGCGCTGATGCCGCTGAGGTATTTTGCCCGGACGCCGATGTTCAGGATACCGACTTTGCGCATCACGCCCACACTCCATTCGTGCCAGTCGGAAATATCGGCTTGCAGGCCTATTTGAACGGTCTGACCGATGTAGGGTGCATTTCCGTTCCAGAGCAGTTCGGGCAGCGATTTGGGATAATTCAGTGCGCCGGAGAATGCGATGGCATGGCCTGCCTGAATGCCCCATTTGCCATTGGGCGTACGAAACCCGAACGAGAGCGTTTCAATGCGCTGATCGAAAGACAACTCGTTTTCAGGGTCCAATTTATTAATGGCATTGTCAAAATCGATGATCGTGCGGTCGCCGTCTTTTCTGAAAATATCGTTGTAGGTGATTTTTCCCGAATGCGCCGCGTCGATGCTGTACGCCGGAAGGCCTATGACGATGTTTTTGTTTTCAGGAAAAAAAGCGGGGTTGACGGAGGTGTTGCTGTGCCATAGATTGGACAGCGAGTGCAACATCATTTCCTGCTGGGCGTATACCCGACAGGATGACAGAAACAAGCAAGTGCGATGATATGTTTGATTTTCATAGTTTTAAGTTAAGTTAAGTACTTCGTCAATTAGTTTAGATTAAATTGATTACAAATGCTTCATTATCAGCACTAATAACCAATAACAAATAACTGATAACGACTTAGTACCTGGTTTTTACTTTAATCCCCATTTTCACCACAGCCGCGTTCTGGGCCAATAATTTTACGGGCACAGTTCCGCCTTGCGCAGTTGTGTAAGAGGTTTTTAAAATGGCTTTTTTCGTTTGGCGTATCCGGTCGAAACGGCTTGCCGACATGGTGACAAAATTTTCCTGCCGCGTAACGCCGCTGGCCACGCCGTTGGTGATGGGCGCCGATTCCATAATCAGCCTTGCGCCGTCGGTGAACAGCGAATCGAGTACCAGACCGGCATCATCTAAGAACAGAATTTGCATATCTGCGGAGATCGGGGTTCCATTTTCGGTGACCAATTTGAATTCGACAGACTCGATCTTGCCAGTGTCCAGGTCCGAATAATCGCCGAAATTCAAATCCATTTCCTGCTCGGCGCCGAAGTTTTTGGCAGTGCCTTCCAGCAACAGTTCTACCCGCATGCTGAGCCGTATGAGGCTGCTGTCGGTCAGAAAACCGATGAGCGTGCTGTCGCGCTGGGCATTGCTGATACCTTCCACTTCATAGATCAATCGCGTGGGTTGCGCATTGAAAATATCGGCAATATTCGAGTTGTTTTCATCCAGCAGCACTTCCGTATATTTGGTGTCGCCCACCTCATTCGGATAGGAAGGGTAGTTGAAATCTATGCTGTCGTTGTTGAAAGCGGTGGTGACAAGTGGAATTTCTTCGCCGTTCTGGCCGATAAAACTCAGGTATTTGATGTAGCCACGCGTCGGGAATCCCCAGGAATTGGAGATCAGCATGGTTACCCGGGGCTTTTGATCGTTATGCCGCCGTCGAGATTGGTCTGGTTGATGTCGATTTCAATGGTGTCGCGGGTCAACGGATAAGCCGAATAACCCCAGTAGCCTTCGAGATAGGATAAAATGAGCGACTGAAAAACAACAAAAATGCCGGGCGTCCCGGGTGCGATTTCCGGGATTTTCACCCGTTCGCCGTTGGGTTTGCGCAGGTCGTAAATGAATATCAACTCGTTGCTGTCCGACTCCGCTTTCCAGCCTTCGAGGCTGAACAAAGGCGTAATAAAGGGGAATGTTGCGTTGGGCGGCACCGTCAGCGGAATGCTGAGCGTATTGCCGTTTTTGCTCATCTGCGGGACGGTAAAAGTGCCGGTGAGCGTTTCGCCGGTGGAGTTGAGGATAGCCAGATTGATGGTGCCTCCTTTAAAAACCGCTTCGCGGATGGTGACGCCTTCGTTGGAATAAAAAGGATATTTGTAAAAAGTGTCGGGAATAGGCGCCGGACCGCTGGGGAACGTGTTAAAAATATCCGATGCCGGTTTTTCCGCCACATCTCCTGTGTAATACAGGGTCATGGTGCCGTCCGGATTGATAAAAAGGGTGTCGCCAGAGTCATCGTCGCTTAGTACTTTAAACAACAGGTCTTCCAGCTTCAGGGTGGTGGAAAAAAGCGGGAAGGCAAATTCTGCGCTGTGGTCGTCCAATTCCACATTGTCGAAATCGGATTTGTTACAGGCCGACCACAAGCTGCCCATAACGAATACAGGCAGCAGCAGGCGAAGTAGTGATTGGTATTGCATGGATAGAGGGTTATGTTTGGGTGAAATTTTTAGAAACTAAAACCAACGGAAGCCTGCACCGTAAAATTGCGGTCGTTGTCGTTCCGGTATTGCAGCGACAAATCATCGCCCACAGCGCCCTTGGACAGGTCCGCTTCATTTTTGGTCAAGTCGGCCAGGCCGTATTGCAACCGCACATTGAAGTACAGGGCACTGCTCAGGAAGTAAGAAACGCCGCCAACCAGGCCGTAATCCAGGCTGTTGTACAAACTTCCGCGGTCTTCCGTGTAGTCGTAGTACGCGCCCTGCGTTTTCAGAATATCAAATTTGGCGGCATCGACCTGTACGCTGACCGTTTCGCCGGCGGTACCTTCACCTACATCGTCTTTGCGGTAGTTGTGCGACAGGTTGACTTTGACTTCAGCCACCGGGTTGTTCGGCGGCACAACGGAAATAGCATTGGAATACGTCAGCGCGCCTTCGCCGACCGACTGCACTAAAAGCGCCGCATAAGCGCCGCCGGAAATTTCAAAACTTTTCCAGCGGGCATAAGCCATTACCGGAAAATCAATATAGGAATTGTTGACATTGATCAGGTATTTGGAGTTGCCAGTGGTGAATTTTACCGTATTCGCATTGCGGAAAAAACGATAGGAAGGGCCGTCGAAAGTGTATTTCGCACCTTTTTGGAATACATCAGTTCGCCGCGTATGCCGAAGTTATCGGTAATTGGAAAGCCAAGGGTGATACCGATCTGGAAACCGGTTATATTTTCCCAGTTTTCCAGCGAAGCGCCACCGACGCCCAGTTCAGATTCGCCTCTTATCGTCGCGAAATTCAGACCTGTTTTGAATCCATAGCGCAGTTGTGCGTGCATCGAAAGCGAAACAATGGCCAGTAACAGGGTAAAAACGCATTTCAATTTCATATTCATTGTTTTGTGTGGAAAAGTTGATAGACTTGTTAAGGTTGGCTGCAAAAGTACGTCTTTCCGCAAGTGTTTGATTATTACAAAGTATTGTTGCTTTACCTTTGTCCTTGTTGTACTTCGCGCCGTTAGGTTTTGTGCATTCTATTTAGCGACGTTTACTAAACTTAAAAAGTTTAGTAAACGTATCCCCGGCTTAACCCATGCATAAAACCTGACGGCGCGACGTATACTAAGCGATAAGGGAAACAACAATATTTTAACCGGCAAGTTATTTTTGCAACTGTTTAAACTGCTTTAACGCTTCAACCCCTCATTTGCTGCCAACAAATTTGACCAAAACCGGCAATTCACCACTCACTACTCACTACTCACAATTCACTACTCACCACTCACATCATGGAAGACTGGCCACTCTGGGAAGTATTTATCCGCTCGAAACAGGGCCTCAGCCATAAACACGTGGGCAGCCTCCACGCTGCCGATGCGCAAATGGCCATTGAAAATGCACGCGATGTTTATACCCGCCGCAATGAAGGCGTAAGCATCTGGGTCGTCGAATCCGTGCATATTCACGCCTCCACGGAAGATGCGGAAGCCTTTTTCGACCCCGCTAACGACAAAGTATATCGCCATCCGACTTTTTACGACCTGCCTGATGCGGTCAAACACATGTAACAAGTGCGAAGTCAACACAGTGCGAAGTGCGAAGTCGGCAGTGCGAAGTCTGTAACAAGTGCGAAGTCAATAGTGCGAAGTGCGAAGTTTTAAACACGTGTAAGTGCCGAGTTAAAATCAGTTTGAGTTAATTTTTTATAAGGAGGTGTGCATAATTAGTTTTGCTTAAATTCTTTGCAAATGCTTGATTATCAAGCCGGATAACCAATAACTAATAACGGATAACTACTTACAAATGCTTAAGTATCAAGCCGGATAACTGATAACTGATAACCGATAACTACTTAAGTCACCAACTTCATGGAAAATCCTCATTTTGAATACCTGCTCCAACTGGGAGACAATGCCCTGATCCTGTCGCAGCGCCTCGGGGAATGGTGCGGCCACGGCCCGGTGCTGGAACAGGATATTGCGCTCACCAATATGGCGCTCGACCTGCTCGGCCAGGCCAGAATGCTGCTGACCCACGCCGGCAATGTAGAAGGCAAGGGCCACACGGAAGACGATCTGGCCTATTTCCGCGATGCGCACCAGTTTTACAATGTGTTGCTGGTCGAACAACCCAATGTCGACTGGGCTTATACCATCGTGCGGCAGTTCTTTTTCGATACCTGGAATTATTTCCATTACCAGGCTTTGCTGGAAAGCCGCGACGAACAACTGGCCGCCATTGCCGAAAAATCACTCAAGGAAGTCACGTATCACCTGCGCTTCACTTCCGAATGGATGCTGCGCCTTGGCGACGGCACGGAATTGAGTCATCAGAAAATGCAACAGGCTGTAGACGATTTATGGCCTTTTACCGGAGAACTGACCACACCCAGCCCTGCCGACCAGTGGGCTGCCGACGCAGGTATCGGCGCTGATTTGTCAAAAATAAAAGTGCTGTGGCAACAAAAAGTGGCGGCAGTGCTGGCCGAAGCCACCCTGCAACAACCCGCCGGGGAATGGATGCAAAAAGGAGGAAAAACCGGTCGCCACAGCGAACACCTGGGTTTTATACTCGCTGAAATGCAGCATTTGCAGAGGACGTATCCGGGGAATGTGTGGTAGTTTCGTTATCGGTTATCGGTTATTAGTTATCAGGGTGGTAAGGGACCATTTGTACAAATGTTGGGCGCACTAAAACCGCCCTGAATTTGTACAGATGGTCCACTACCACCCCTGATAACTAATAACCGATAACTGATAACCAGGCTACAGCCCGAAAATAGACTTGCCCAGATACGTAGCCGCATCACCCAGTTCTTCCTCGATGCGCAGCAACTGATTGTATTTGGCGATCCGGTCGGAGCGGGAAGCAGAACCGGTTTTGATCTGACCGGTATTGAGCGCTACGGCTAGGTCGGCAATTGTCGTATCTTCCGTTTCGCCGGAGCGGTGACTGATCACAGAGGTGTAGGCATGGCGGGTAGCCAGTTGTACGGCCTCGATGGTTTCCGTCAGGGAACCGATCTGGTTGACTTTAATCAGGATCGAATTAGCGATTTTTTCGTCGATACCGCGTTGCAGGCGTTCCACATTGGTGACAAACAGGTCGTCGCCAACTAATTGAATGCGGTGGCCGAGGGTTTCGGTCATGGAGTTTCCAGCCGTCCCAATCGTCTTCGGCGCAGCCGTCTTCAATGGAGTAGATCGGGTAGCGGTTGCACCAGTCTTTCCAGAAGGCCACCATATCTTTCGAGGAGTAGCGGTCGCCGGTCGATTTTTTGAATACATACTCCCCTTTCTCGGCGTCGTAGAATTCGGATGCAGCGGCATCCATAGCGATCACCATATCTTCCAGCGGGCGGTAACCGGCTTTTTCAATGGCGATCATCACCATTTGAATGGCTTCTTCATTGTTTTTGATACCAGGTGCAAAACCGCCTTCGTCGCCGACGTTGGTGGCATACCCCTTGCTTTTCAACACACTTTTCAGGTGGTGAAACACTTCGACGCCCATACGCAGTCCTTCCCGGAAGGAACTGGCGCCGACCGGCATAATCATAAACTCCTGAAAGTCAATCCCGTTGTCGGCATGAGAACCGCCGTTGAGGATATTCATCATCGGCACAGGCAGTACATGTGCGTTCACACCGCCGAGGTAGCGATACAGGGGCTGACCCAGTTCTTCGGCAGCGGCTTTGGCTACGGCAAGGCTCACGGCAAGGATGGCATTGGCGCCAACCTTACTTTTGTTGCGGGTGCCGTCGCGCGCAATCATCAGGCGGTCAATTTTGATCTGGTCGGTCACTTCCTGGCCGATCAGTTCTTCGCGGAGTTGTTGCTCCACATTTTTTACTGCATGAAGCACGCCCCTGCCTAAGTAACGGTTGGCATCACCGTCGCGCAGTTCTACTGCCTCGTGTACGCCGGTGCTGGCGCCGCTGGGTACGGCTGCGCGTCCCATAAAACCTGTTTCCGTCCATACTTCTGCTTCGATGGTAGGATTTCCGCGGCTGTCAAGAATTTCGCGGGCAATTATTTCTCGGATTGCACTCATGTTCTGTCTGTTAAGTTATGTTGAAATGTATTGAATGGTATTTGGTGTATGGTGTTTAGTGTTTGGGGCGCTTTGCCTTTGGCTTGAGTGGCGTTTTAGTGTTTCATGTTTAGGAGCTCCGCCAAGCCACACAGTTGTCAAAGGCAAAGCACCCCAAACACGAAACACCACACACCAAACACTCACTTGTATCTGCGGCGAATCAACCGTATAAACGTCTTCGCTTCTTCGACCCGTTTTTTATCTAACCAGCCGTAGCGGATCACGCAGCTGTCGACTAGGTAAGTTTTGGCGTCTCCGAAATGGGTGTAACCATTCAGTACCGCAATGGCTGTTTCAAATGCCTGTCCGTCGCCGGCAAAAAGTTCCCGGGTGAGTAGCAGGCGGTCATTGAGCGCAATGGCTTTTTTCAGATCGGCAATGGGCAGTTCGGAGAGTTTGTCCGACAGTTCTTTGGCCTGTTTTTCTTCAAAAAGCACTTCCATACCCGGAGGAGTCGGTTCCGTACTTTGGGATGCGACCACCGGTTGCGGTTGCGGCGCCAGTTCCACCGGCGGCGCGGCCGGAGCAGGTTTTTCCTCGATCACGGGTGGCGGCGGCGGGGCGGCCGGCTCGAATACCGGCGGCGGCGGCGGAGCGATGGGTTCGGCAGGTACCGGCGCCGGAGGCTCTTCCGATAAGGCAGGTTTCATAGGCACTGCTTTCCTTTGGTGTGTGACTTCGTGTTTGGGTGCAGCCGCAACCATATCCGAAAGAATGGCATCGTACAACTCGCGCACGTAAGAAGCCATAATGTCCACATCAATGCGGACAATGGTGTCAGGATCTTTGCTCATTCGGGTATACTCCCGATTGAGTTTATCCAGGTAAAATTTCGTTTTATGTAAATCCATTTGCTGAAGGGAGGATAGTTCTGCCTATTTTCACCGGCGAATTTCAAAAATTACTGCAATAAATCCCTGATCTTATTTTCATTTTTATTTTAAAATGTTGATTAACAATGTTTTAAAATATAAATTTTAAATCAACCGGCGGGCAAACCAGCACAAACAAAGGATAAAGATGTTTCTCGAGCCACATTTTAAAGGTCAACGCAGCGGCTGGATCGAAGTTGTCTGCGGCTGTATGTTTTCCGGTAAAACGGAAGAACTTATTCGCCGCCTGAAGCGGGCCAAAATCGCAGACATGCGGGTAGAGGTGTTCAAACCCCGTATCGATACGCGTTATGACGACGTTGCGATCGTCTCGCACGATTCGACGACTGTATTGTCTACGCCAGTCGATCATTCTTCCAAACTGCTCAAAATCAGTCCCGATACCGCCGTCGTGGGGATTGATGAAGCGCAATTTTTTGACGATGAACTGGCGGCGGTATGTCAGGAACTGGCCTTGCGCGGCGTTCGGGTCATTGTCGCCGGTCTGGATATGGATTACCGCGGGCTTCCGTTCGGGCCTATGCCTGCCCTGCTCGCCACCGCCGAATACGTCACCAAGGTACATGCTATTTGTGTGCATTGCGGCAATCTGGCCACACATTCTTACCGGCTGGCAGAAGGTGATTCCATTGTGTTGCTGGGCGAAAAGGAACAATACGAACCGCGCTGCAGGTCGTGCTACCACCAGGGGAATATTTTGCGGCTGAAATGAAAATAGTTATCCGTTATTGGTTATTCGTGTTGAGATGCATGGCAGCGTAGCGGCATAAGGTCGGTAGTAAAATAAATGCCCAGCCTGGTGTTTATATTGTGGCATACTCTAAGCTTAGCGAAGATTATTATTAATATGCCCCGCTGGGGCTCATTAACCTACGGTGACCCAAATAACCGCGGCAAAATCTGCTAATCACAATATTTGTAAAAGACTTTGTATTATGAAAAATAATCTCCTTCTCCTGCTCCTTCTCACCTTCACCCGACTCTCCGCCCAGGACGCCTACCACACCGCCCTGAGCACCCTGCTCCAGACCACCTACGCGCTTCCTGCGCCGGTGCAATGGGTGTTGCCCAATACCGAAACCGCCACATTGGCTGCTGCAATTAACTACGGCGGCACTACTACCAATTTCACCGCAACGGGCCAACCCTTCACCCAGGCACGTCAGCGCGTGGTGACGCTACAGGCTAACCCCTGGGATGCGGGACATTTATATTCCAATACCTCTGCGATATCTGCCGGCGACAAATGCCTGGTAATCATTTGGTTGCGCAGCCCGACTGCCAATGCGAAAGTCAGCATTTTCGCGGAAAATAATGTCACGTACGCCAAAGAGGTACTTTCAACTGTTAATGTTGGCAGCGAATGGGAAATGTACGCAGCGCCATTTGAATCGCAGGCCGGATACGCAGTTAATGCGCTTAATATCGGTTTGCACCTGGCTTTCGGCAACCAGACCATCGAAATCGGCGGCGCGGCGTGTGTGAATTACAAAAACACCGTGTTTTTCACCCAATTGCCGGTATTGCTGAACAACGATACGTATCCCGGTCAGGAACCCGATGCAGCCTGGCGCGCAGATGCAGCTGCCAGTATCGAAAGCCTCCGGAAAGCGAACCTGAGCGTTCAGGTAAGCGATGTCAACGGACAACCTGTTTCCGGTGCGCAGGTGCAGGTGGAAATGCTGCAACACGAATTCAAATTCGGTACAGCGGTTGTCAGCAACAAATTCAATGGCGGTTCGGGTTTTAATGCCACCTACGAAGAAAAACTACTGAATCTCGACGGCAACGGACACGGTTTCAACGAGGTAGTTTTTGAAAACGACCTCAAATGGCCTGCCTGGGAGCAACATTGGTTTAGTTCACAACCAGAAATTGCCAACGATGTCCAATGGCTGCACGACCGCGGCATCAGCATACGCGGACATAACCTGGCCTGGCCGGGCTGGGCGTACTCTCCGTCCGATATCAATGCCAATGCAACACCGGCATACATCAAAGGGCGCATCCGGGCGCATATTCAGGACATCCTGAGTTACCCGGGTATCGGCACGGAAATGATCGACTGGGACGTTTTGAATGAAATTACTACCAACAACGATTACGCCAACCGCTTTGCCGGTACGCCGGGCTACACAACCGGCCGTGAATTGTACGCCGAAATTTTCAGGCAAGCCGATTCACTCGCTCCCAATTCGGTGCTCTACCTCAACGATTATATCGCCATCGAGCAGGGCGATTCGCCTACCAACGGCATAGCAACCTGGCGCAGCCGCATCGACGAACTCATCGCTGCCGGTGCGCCCATTGAAGGCATCGGTTTTCAGGGGCACTTTTCTGCTTCACCGACCGGTATTCCACGCGTCAAGGAGATTTACGACGAATTTTGGAATGCTTACGGGCTGGAAGCAAAAATAACCGAATATGACATCGACAAATTAGTGCCGGCTCAAACGCAGGCCGACTATATGCGCGATTTCCTGACCATTACTTTTGCGCATCCGAGTATGAAAGGATTCCTGATGTGGGGATTCTGGGACGGCGCGCACTGGACGGACAATGCTCCGATCTATCGCGAAGACTGGACCCTGAAACCCGGCGGCGAAGCATTTATCGACCAGGTTTTTAACCAATGGTGGACCAATGAAACCTTGCAGACCAACCTGTCCGGCGATGCCTCTGTCCGTGGATTTAAAGGCAAATACAAGGTGACAGTGGACTGCGGAGACGGATTATCACAAACGAGATTTATTGATCTTGTTAGCGATACCATATTGAATTTCAATGCTTTGTGCCTGGTTGGCGCCCATGAGACTGCGCAATTTTTGAAGTTTACTGCAACACCGACGCTCGTCCGGGATGCCGTTGTGCTGAACTGGGAAAATACCGGTTTTAGCGGCCTCGTCACCTTGCGCGCTACCGATGCGCTGGGTCGTTTGGTCGCTGAGCAGGTGCTGGATCATACGACTGCCAGTCATACTTTTCAAACTAGCGCCTGGCCTTCCGGCGCTTATTTTCTTTCCATTGAAAATGGCGGACGGCGGAAGGTGATACGTGTAGTCGTTTCTGGTTTTTAGGGTATAGGGGCCTCACCCCCCCGGCCCCCTCTCCAACGGAGAGGGGGTGACTTCACCCTTGGCATTTCTATCAGGGAATGCCAAGGGTACTCAGTCCTGGGATGACTTCACTCTGATATGCTTATCAGGGGATGCCAAGGTGAAGTCACCCCTCTCGTTGGAGGGGCCGGAACGGTCTTTTATTTTTTTCAAACCAACGTTTTCAGTAACCGGTGCTGTCTTCTGATCAAATGCTAACATGAAAAAGATGAAAAACCGTTATTCAATTGCTTTACTTTTTCTCGCCATTGTCATTTTTAATTCTTGTAAAAAAGAAAAAAACGACGCTCAAAAAGGCAATACCGCTACGCTGTCCTGGCAGCAATGTATTGATTTTACCGATCATGACCTGACCATTTGTTTTATAGGCGCAGATGAATATCGCTGTCCCTGCAACGCGGATTGTGTCTGGGAAGGCGCCATAGACTTCACTTTTCAGGTGCAAGGCCCAGGCATCGATACGACCGTAATCGTTTCTACCAATACGCTGGTTAAACCGCATGCTGTGATTGTCGGGGGTGTGTCCATCGTTGCTTCGGACGACTCAAG
>JADJSY010000054.1 GCA_016711435.1 Lewinellaceae bacterium | reverse complement strand
GCCAGAATGGTAATTAAAACAGGCAAAAATGCCATGCCGGTTGATTTGCTTCATAATTCGATTTTCCGGCAAGAACGAATGGGAATTTCATCCGTTCTTGTCGCCTTATCTGATTGATTTACACGAATTGTTACTTTTTGCAAATTTGCCTTTTAACTTTTTGCGGGCGTTTGCCGTAAAAGTCTGACTTTTGCCCGGCCAATTTAAGGCTACAAACGAATACAAACTCCAATTGTTGGTTTATGTTCCTGCTACGAGACGACATTTCAGATATTGCTGCCATTCTTGAAAAGGGCGGAACCATTTGTTACCCGACAGATACCATCTGGGGTATCGGTTGTGATGCCTTGAATGAAGCAGCGGTTGCCCGCGTTTCTGCCATCAAAGGGCGAACGCCGGAAAAAGGGTATGTATTGCTGGTTTCCGACCTCGATATGCTCAAACGATACGTGCCCAAACTCAATCCACGGCTGGAGACTCTACTCGCTTACCATACAAGACCATTGACGATCATTTATGAGCGAAACGTTGGGTTGCCCGCTTATGTAAAAGCGACAGACGGTTCCGTAGCGATCCGTTTGCCCCAGGATGAATTTTGCCAAAAACTGATTGCAGCGCTCGGAAGGCCTATTATTAGCACTTCCGCCAATAAAAGCGGCGAGCCTTTCCCGGCGACTTACGGCGGCATCAGCAGCGAAATACTCGGCGCGGTTGACTATGTGGTGAAATACCGGCAGGATGACAGGGAACCGCATGAACCATCTTCTATTGCGAAGTTGGACCGGCATCTGGAACTGGAGTTTCTGCGGGATTGATTTTTTTTCTTATCCGATCATATAGATCATTCTTGCGGCTAATGTCCAGCTTAGTCCATCTACTCTTATAGGCAGGGATGCCTTTAGATTCAGGCCAACTTTTTTTGTAAAATGGTATGTCGTGCCGGCTTGCAACAGATAGGCGTCTTTATCGCGATAAACGATTTGATTGCTCACGTCGGATTGCTGTATATCCTCCGCTCGGTAACCGATAAGCCTGGTGTAGGCTACTCCCAAATTCAGGTTCCAGTCGTAAAACCGATCTCTTTGAAATACTCCGATGAGCCAATCGATGTGTAAAGGGATTTTAATATGGTTGAGCCTGACTTTGCCATATTGTAATAAAGGGTAGGATTCAGGCAAAATGTATTCACCGTTTTGACTGAATAAAAACTCCATGCCGACTTGTCCGTGTTTGGAAAACCTGAAAGTTCCCAGCACACCTGTGTTCAGGCCGAAATAATCTGTAATTCCATCCCCTTCCAGTTCGGAAAAATTCAGACCTGCGATGATGCCGGCGTTGAATCTTGATTTTTGGGCATATATTTCATTGAAAATCAACAATATATAAATGTTGATTGCTAAAAACAGGATTGTTTTTCTCATGTCTTAATATGGAAATAATTGATGTTGGATATTGATTATGATGTAAGAAATATGGCGGCGGTTGCCCATTATATTTTAAAATATTTCAACCATTTCAGGTTCGCTGCGTTCCTTACCTTATGAAAAATCTCAACGGAATGACAGCCCTCATCACAGGAGGTAGCAAAGGCATCGGCTATGGCATCGCTGCAAGCCTGCTGAAAGAAGGGGTCAATGTGGTCATCACCAGCCGCGACCAAAAATCTGCGGACGCCGCAGTCGGGGAACTGTCCAAAACAGGCCCTGGAAAGGTCATCGGTATCGCCGCCGATGTCCGCGATTTTGATTCACAGAAAAATGCGGTGGCCAAAACCCTCGAAGCGTTTGGTCGCCTCGACGTGCTCATCGCCAACGCCGGTGTCGGTCATTTCGCCTCCATCACCGACCTGACGCCGGAACAATGGCACGAAACGATCGACACCAACCTGACTGGTGTGTTTTACAGCCTCAAGGCGGCAGTAGATGCGCTTACGGAGGCCAAGGGTTATTTTATCAGCATCGCCAGCCTGGCGGGCACCAATTTTTCCCAGCATCTGCCTATAACGCCAGTAAATTCGGCCTGGTCGGTTTCACCCAGGCTGTTATGCTCGACTTGCGGGAAGCGGGCGTCAAATGCTCCACTATTATGCCCGGTTCTGTGGCTTCCCACTTCAACAACCACGAACCGAGCGCCGACGATGCCTGGAAAATACAACCCGAAGACCTGGGCCAGATGGTGGTTGACCTGCTGCGGATGAATCCGCGGACTTTGCCGAGTAAAATTGAGGTACGGCCGAGCCAGACGCCTAAAAAATAGTTAGAATTCTTATCGTTCATATACCACTCCAATCGAAAAATATGGAGATAGGTAAATATTTCTAAAGGGTGCTATCCAGTCGCCCTTATTGATTGTAAGGCTTCCGCACTTACTAAGGTGTAAGTTGTGCACGCCGCGTACAAAGCCAAGTTCAGATGCCGGCTTGCTCCATTACTGTATTGCGCGCGGAGTTTGGCATTTATCCAGAGCGGCTTCCAGGGATTATATCCAATTTCAGCTCCGAATTGGTATAAGTCTCGGAATTTTTTGCCTGCATATTGCGTCCTAAAATTATAGGCCGTAAACGCAGAAACATACAATTTCCCAAAAAGATTTGGATGCGGCTAATGTGCTCCACATTAAATTCGCCGCCCCGTAGGTAGTTGATAGATCGTCAGGGATTGTTTTTTTGCGTTGCATTTGCCGTCCGTGCTACTACCAACAGAAACGTTGCTTGTTAGCCGGTATTTTGCTTCCAGACGCAGGTCTAATCCAGGCTGCTATGTTCCAAGCGGTGAACAATAAAAGTGAGCCGTTTCCGAAGCGTTTCGGCATACAGGTTAAATGTAGTTTGACGAAAGCTTGAGTTCCTCTCCCAAAGGGTTGATATAGCGATCGGAGTTGAGATGGGAGGCATCAAATTTAATGAACCAAGACTTTGCCAGCCTCTTGAGCCATCAAAAACAGGACGCAAACAAGACTGACCAAGAATATATTTTCATTTCTGAATGAATTTTTGAAAAAGTTATAAAAGCGACTTTCGCCACCCAAACGCGCCGAGATGACCTGAAGGTGCATACCGAATGGGACATTCGCCGAGCCACACCATAAATGACCCACAGGGTCAAGGCGGAAATAATTTTCGCCGGCTTTGGATGCTGGGCCGACTAAGCGGAGGGCTGGATTACCATTGCCCGGATCAGGAGTGAAAGTCTACCGTCCCGGGCAAACTGGGCAAAGTCGGAGCCACAGAACTGGTCCTCTGTGCCGAGTTGTGCAACGCCTTTGGAACCAGTACCATTTTGCTCTACAAATGTGCCGTTTTTGGATACGGAGAACGCACCCTGTGGTTTGGTTGGATCCACAATAACCTCGACTTCTTTTTCCAGAGATGCGAGCTTGCAAAAGGGCAATAATAAGTGCTATTTCATGATCAATCAACTTTTGTTTTGGTGAAAAATTAATTCTTCGACAAAAGTGATAGTCAATTATCACGAAAGTATCACCTAAGCAGATCGATAATCGGCAAACAAAGTGTTACAGCATCGCAGTGCCAAACGCCCTGAGTTCCACAATTTTTTGACCACCGCCGCCGGTGCTGTCTTTTGGTGCGATCAAAAACACGATCAAGATGGGCCTCCGGAATAGGGTCGCCACTGTTGCAGACCTTGAAATTTAAGACATTGTCCTTTTCAAATACGGTAAACATCACAAAGCCACCTTCGTAAACAAAACGAAGTGCATTGTCCAAAAGGTTTTGTAATACGCGGTCAATCCAACGCAGGTCAGCGAAGGCCAGGGGCAAGTCTATAGAAAAATCTGTAAGCAACTTTACATGCTTGGCTGCGGCTTGCAACTGGTATTTGTAGCGTGTCCTGGGCAATTGAATGGCTCCGGATCTGGATTTGACCGGATTCCAACTTGGACAAATCAAAAGTCGGTGACCAGCCTGTTGAGTCGGTTGGTTCGGTAATGCTACTCGAGAAACTTTTCCTGTTCAGCATCAGAGAGCTGGGCTTTTTTAGAATAACCGTTTCCAAATACCCTAAATACTAGCCATGGGCGTGTAGTCACTATCATTTCCCGGCGAAAATTATCGACGCATTACTTGCTCCAGACTCTGCTGGAGTTGTCGGCGACGTTATTTTCTCTATTTGCAGCCGAAAGTGCCTCTTTATTGAGGCGTTCTTTGCGCAGTATGGGCTGCAGGATGCGGATCAACAAAACCAAAAAAGTCCCTGTCAACACGCCGACCAATAAGTTTTGTAAAACTTCTGCACGGGCCTGGCCATAAATCATCAAACTTTTGTCGCCTACCAATGCGACCATTTGCCCTACCTTAAGCAGCAAAGGCGGAGAGCCCAATTCGTCTGATAGCGCCCCGCAATGCCGGCGGTGATATGGTGCCGAAATAAGGCTTTTCATCGGAAGTACACCAAAATAACAGGTGTTGCTGCTGTCCAACACAATAGTATAGATGGCTGTATTGAGCATATTAGCCTGAACATTCCGGCGCAAAACCTGGTGGATCGCGAAGTAATCCTGGTCCTGTTTTGGCGACGTGATGGCGTCTTTGGCTGTGTGTATAGTCATTAAACGCTCATGGGCATCGCCATCTATCTGCATAGCCAAGGTGTAAACGATACCATTTAGCCTCATCAGACTAGCGTTTTCAGAAATAACTCTGCGTGAGGAAATAACCAATCAGCAGCAAGAATGCTACAAGTACCGTTGTCATTACCCGGCGCAGCCGAGATTTTGAAGAATAATCAGCGTCTCGCTCAGGCTGTGTCACGAGTTCATCATTAAATTTATAACCTATGCCCCAAGCCGTCAGAATGAAGTTTGGTCGGGTTAAATCATGCTCGATTTTAGCGCGTAAGCGGTATATGTGAGTTAACGGTGTGCTCCAAGCCTTCAAATTGTTCCCCAGATTTCGTCCAGGATTTCTATTCGGGTGTATGGGCGGCCCGGGTTCTGCATAAATAACTGAAGCAAATCAAATTCTTTTGCGGTAAGTCCAATCCGTACTGCTCCTTTTTGCACTGTTCGCACTTCCAAATCCATACACAATCCCCGCGCTCAATGCGCTGCATTGTTGTTCCAGTTGTAGGCTTTCACGCTTTGTTCGGCGGAGAATGGATTTTACTCTGGCTAAAAATTCTCCAGGGCTGAATGGTTTGGTCAGGTAGTCATCTGCGCCATTTCAAGGCCGGTAATTTTATCGACCTCCTCCGAACGAGCCGTTAGCATCAAGATCGGAATGTATTGTTGCGCTGACGCAACTGACGACAGATTTCCAGACCATTTAAACCAGGGAGCATCAAATCAAGTACCAGAAAATCATAACTTCCACTCATTGCTTCGTCCAATCCCTGCCACCCTTGATTTCGGATGGTTACCTCGGCAGGCAAATCGCGCAAGTGGATGGCTACCAATTCCGCGATGTTGGGGTCATCTTCGATGATGAGTATGTGCATGGTGCAAATATGGACTGTTAAGAATCAACCCGCAAATATTGGGCTGAAATATCACGAGAATATCACGAATGCTGGGGTGTGGTGTTGGACTGCGGGGTAGCGACATTTACCGCACGCGTCTATAAAACTCAAAAATACACCCGGTACATCAGGTTCGGGAAAAAGCCGAATTGTTTCATGTAGCCCGTATTATTCGGCTCGCTTTCGTCATAAAACTCGGTTATTTTTCCCCTGTTATTGGTGATGTTGTCCAGATTCAGGAAGATTTCGTGTGTTGCCCGGCGTTTGTTCCATTTATAACTGGCTGAAACAAGTACCTGGTAAGGATTATCAAGACTGTTTTCAAAGGCTTTGGAGTAGTCCCAATATCGGTTGTTGACCGGATCGACGGCGAGATTGCCCTGTGCGTCGCGCAGTAGTGGGATGATTTTCCTTCCGCCGCCAAAAAAGGCTTTTGCGTTCAGGCCCAGCGTTTGGTTGTGCTTTTTTCCAAGTCCCGGAAATTCCCTGCCGCAGAGGATATTTACCAGGTAATTTCCGTTAAACGGCGTGTTGCGCTCCCTGCCGTCGAGGGGCGTGTACCTGGACTGGTACAACGAGGCGTTTATCAGGAAATAATAGTGCCGGCTGAAAAACTTTTCGAGGGTGAGTTCCACGCCATAGTTCCTTCCCTTGCCCTTGTTCACCAAATCAACGTACTGAAAATCCAGCCCTTCCACGATGGTGGCAAAATGGCTCGTGTCCACGTTTTCGACGGGCAGGTTGTACAGATGCTGGTAGTAAAGCTCCACTTTAGCCCGCATATTCCTCCCGAAACGCTGCTCGAAACCCAGGACAAAATGCTGCGCTTTCAGCAAGTCGAGGTCGCGATTGGGTTCTGTAATACTGCCGTCCGCTTGCTCTACTTTTGCAAAATAATGGTGGATGCTCTCCATGTTACTGTGTTTACCGTAGCCCAGATGCAGAGCGCTCGAAGGGCTGGTTTTCCACTCGACGGCAAGGCGCGGTTCCAGGGTGCTTTTTGGTTAAACAGCACGTTCATTTGGTGAATTCCCGAAACGAATGTGAGGTTTTCGCCTGCCCGGAATTTCCAGCTGACAAAATTTCGGAGGGTGCCTACATTTTCATTAAAATCCAGCAGCACAAACCGCTCGTTTGCGTCGCCCTGGAACCGGCTTTGATCAAATTGGTATGAAAAAAGCGTGTACTTCGTGCCGACCTGGATTTTATGCCGGGCATTAAACTTGTGGCTGTACGTCATGGAACCCCGGTAAGTGGGTTTTCGCAGATTGCCTTGAAAACTTGTTTTTTTGTTGATGACCGAGTCATACAGGAATGCGCCACCGTCGTCGTAAATTTTGACAATACCAGCCTCAAAAATATCATCCTCGATGCCCTCCCGGGAGAAGGTGAGGGTTGTATTCAAAAAACTGTTTTCGCCGATGTTGATGGTGTGTCGAATGCCTGTATTGAACAGTTGTGCTTTCTTGTCAAAATCATTGCGGATTTCAGTGCGGGAGGCGTTACTGCCGGGAATGACCCAAATGGCAGGCGTCACGTCCTCGAAACTAAAATTGCTGGCGCCACCCATGCCAAACAGGGAAAATACCCCCGCTTTTTTGGTGGGGAAAACCATTTTAAACGCGGCGTCCTGAAACGTCAGTACCCCGCTGATGTCGCCCAACAAACCAAGTTGGCTCAACAAACCCGCTGTCGAGTAGCGATAATTGACCAGAAAAGAACCGCCATAACCTTTTTTGAAAGGCCCTTCAAAAGTCATTTCGGTGCCCAGCAGTCCAAAACCAAAAACAGACTCCCGTTTTTCGTTGTTTCCGGCCCGCAGCCGCACGTCGTACACCCCGGAAAGCACGTCGCCAAACTCCGGAGAAAACGCGCCGGTGTAAAAATCGGAATTCGCCAGCAGGTTGTTGTTCAGAATGCTGACGGAGCAACCCACTGCGCTCTGGTCGCCGAAGTGGTTCAGATTGGTGATTTGTTCGCCTTCCAGCCGCCATTGCACATATTTTGGCGAATTGCCCCGCACAATGATGTCATTGCTGCCGTCCTGCGTGCTGGTGATACCGGCAAAATTGGAAAGGATGCGGGAAGGGTCATTGAATCCACCTGCATAGCGATTGGTTTCCTCGGGGGAAATGGAACGGGCACTGAGCAGCGCCATTTCGTTGAAGGCCTCGCCTTTGTGTTCCTGGGCAGAGATCGTCACTTCCTTCATTTTTACAGCAGATTCCTGCATTTGCAGACTCAAAACCACCTCTTTGCCCGAGTTGACCACGATATTCGGGATGGTTTGCGCTTCGTAGCCGAGGTAGGAAAGTTGCAGGTCGACCCTGCCGATGGGTACGTTTTCTAATCTGAAATGGCCCTGCATATTCGTGACTGCGCCCATCCGGTTATCGCTGCCGGAAAGTACAACTTGCGCCCCGATCAGTGGCAGCCTGCTGTCGGTGTCGAGAATGGTTCCCCGTACGGTCTGGTTGAGGTTTTGACTGAAAATCCGGCTGATGAAAACGACCATGAACAAGGCCGTTAAATTGAATTTTTGCTCCATAAACTTTTGAATTTTGAATATTACAAATCCGCATCAGGCGAATTTGAATGCAAAATTCGGGGGAGCAAAACGGCGATTCATTGACTTTGGGTAAGAAGTGGGATGCTGCAAAGTTGATAAAGGATGAGGGTTTATAAAGGTTGATGAGGTTGATATACATCTACTCGAAAAACGGTAAAATGGATCATTTCTCGAGTGGATGAATATCAACCCTCATCAACCTTTATAAACCTTCATCAACCCTTATAAACCTTCATCAACTTATCTTCCTTCGTGATCCTTTTTCTAATCCGGCTCAACGACTCCGGTGTGACGCCGAGAAAACTCGCCAACTGGTACTGCGGTACACGATCAAGGAGTTCGGGCCGGGCTTCCATCAAATTCAGGTAGCGCTCTTCCGGGCTGCTGATGATGAATTCGGCAAAATTGTCCTGGCTTTTTTGGAGTTCCATTTCCACCCCGACGCGGTTGAGCATTTCCATCCTCGTCATTTTATCAAAAAACTGCTGTTCATCTTCAGGCCTGCCTTCAATCAAAATACAGTCTTCGTTGCAAACCAGAAAGGATTTGGAAGGTGTGTTGTCAAATGGAAAACCGCTCGTACTGATAGGCTGTCCTTCGGTAAAAAAGTTGGTGGTTTTTTCCACGCCGTCCATCAGGTAATACTGTCTGACGCAGCCTTGCAGCACAAAATAACAAACGTTGCGCGCCTGCCCTTCCCGGAGCAACACCTTGCCGCGTTTATGTGCCCGTATTTTGACCAATTCAAAGATGGTGTTGATTTCGGCATCGCTGAGCGGCGCGATTTGGGCCATGTAATCAACAAGTACCTGTTGAGGCGCGGTTAGCCGGCGGGGGCTTGCGGCAACGGGGGTGCTGTGTACCGATGTTTCTATCATGTTTCGCTGTGTTATAGAACCTGAAAACGCAGCAAAACTGGGCGTTTACGTTTTCCAGAGTTGTTTTTTTCGACGGATATGTCTTTCACTTCGGCGGGTAGTTGTTTCTCGGTAACCTCAACTCAATCGAATGACAACATTCCCCTTTTTATGGCCGTTGTCCACATACGCATGCGCCTCGGCAATTTGTTCCAAAGTATATTTTTTATCAATAACGGCTTTCAGGTGGCCCGCTTCCGCCAGATGTTGTAAAAAATGGACCTGCTCTGCCGTTTCGGTCACCTGGCCGAAAATCACTTTTTTGTTGCTTGTTGCAGCAGTCCATACGCCCCGGAGCATTCCGGCGAGTATAGCAGCCCCCAAAATCAGCGTTCCATTGTTTTTTAGTGCAGCTATGCACGACGAAAACGGGGCCTTGTTCACCGTTTCAAAAATAACATCATACTGCTCGCCATTTTTCGCAAAATCGGTTTGGGTATAATCTATGACTTTGTCTGCGCCAATCGATTTCACCATTTCGATATTGGCAGTACTGCAAACGCCAGTCACTGTTGCCCCGAAATGTTTGGCAATCTGCACGGCCGCAGTACCCACTGCCCCGGAAGCCCCGTAAATCAGCACTTTTTGCCCGGGCTGTATATTGGCTTTTCTGAGAAAATGCAAGGCGGTCATACCGCCGAATGGCAGGGCAGCGGCTTCTTCATGGCTCATGTTTTCGGGTTTTATGGCCAATGTCCCGTTTTCCGGCAGGCAAATATATTCGGCATAGGCGCCAAAATTGGGAAAAGAGGAACCGAAAACGTGGTCGCTCACCTTAAATTCCCGTACGTTTTTGCCTGTCGCTTCGATCGTGCCGGACAATACGCCGCCTAACACCGATTTTTGGGGTTTGAATAAACCGAAGAAAAACCGAATGGCAAACGGGTCGGCTTTCCGCAGCCGGCTATCCGCGGACGTGACCGCCGTCGCATGGATTTTTACCAGGATTTCATGGTCCTTCGGACTGGGTTTTGTGAGTTCTTTGAGTTGGAGTACTTCCGGGGCGCCGTATGTTGAATAGACGGCCGCTTTCATGGTCGATGTCATTTTTTGCGTTTTTATAAGATTGAAAAATGGATCTTATTTCCTTTTGACACCACAAAGGTGGAGGCTGGAGGAACGCGCATCGTTCGGATTTAGAAATCGGAACCTATTATTTGACAATTTCTTTCCAGTACTCTTTCGGCGTTTTGCCCGTCATTTTTTTGAAAAAGGTGTTAAAAACCGTTTTTGAATTGAATCCGCTTTCGTAGGCAAGTCCGAGAATGGTCAGGTGTTGCAGGCGAGGGTCGGCGGCTTTTGATTGGAAGGTTTCCACCCGGTAAGCGTTGACGAACTCCGCAAAGTTTTTATCAAAACCTTCGTTGAGCAATTGGGACAAATGGTTGGCAGGAATACCCAGTGTTTGAGCCAGCGACCGGAGCGTCAGATCAGGGTCAAGGAAAGGTTTTTCATCCCGCATCAATTGCTCTAAACGATGCCTGTAATTTTTGAGTTCATCCTCATTAAAAAGCGTTTTTTTATACTTTCTTTTTGAAAATTCAATATCCGTTTGTTCTCCCAGGATTTGTCGCATCAATTCCTGAAAACGGGGAATGGAACGCAGCGGTTTGAGCATAGGTTCGGTTGGCAGATATACCATCAATGGCAATCGATAGGAAATTCCCTGCCCGATCAATTCAAAAACGGCCTCCTGCCTGCCCAGTATGGCCTGACCAAGAATCAGCAGATTCATCGCCCGTTCTTTCAAGGGGGTCTCCAGAAAACTTTCCAGTGCTGTAATCCCGGCTTCTGCCCGGAGGGTGTCGTCCAAAGCAGCATAAGCAAGCGTTGTTCCGCCCAGTTTTAGAATGTCTCCCAGGCCGTCGTCGGGAAGTTTTTGAAAGAACGCCAATGCATCTTCCGCCCGCCCCGCGCACAGCAAAGCCTGTCCCATATACAAAGTGGACACAGAAAAATTGTGGTTCAACTGAACGCTCTTTTCAAAAAATGTAATGGCCTCTTCAAACCGCTCCTGTGTATATAAAATAAATCCTTTCAGGTGATAGTTAATCTCGGAAAAGGGGTCGATCTGGAGGGCGGTTTCTATATAATGTAAGGCCGCCGAAAATTTTCCTTCCGCTACGAGCGTACATGCCATGGACTGATAATAATCCACTAACGGACGTATTTCCAGTGACTTGTTCAGGTGCCGGTAAGCCCCCGCTACATCCCATTCCTGTAAAAAACTCATCCATGCCAACTGTAGCTGACACTCGGGCAAGCCGGGATCGAGTTCAATGGCTTTGTCCAGGAAAGGTTTGCCTTTGACAAATGCTTCAGCGGCAGGCATCAACCCGATGGTGCCCAGCAAGGCATAGCCCAGATGTGCCGCCAGATATGCCAGGGCGAATTTGGGTTGCTCCCGGATGATTTCAGATAACAGTGACAGCCCCAAATCGATATCCGGTTTACTCATTTTGAGCAAATGGTAGCGGCTTTTCAGGTAGCGTTTGTAGGTTTCCACCGGAATGTCGGGGGCATCGACGAGGTGGTCTTCTAATTCAAAATGTCCTATATGCTCCCGCAATTTTTCGGCAATCAACAGGCTGATCTCGTCCTGCACCGCAAAAATATCATCGATCGACCGGTCGAAAGTCTCCGACCAAAAATGAAAATCATCCGTCACGTCGATCAACTGTGCCGTTATGCGCATTTTATTGCCCGACAGGCGAATACTGCCTTCCAAAATGGTGGAAACATTGAGTTCCCGGCCAATTTGGGGCATCGGGATGTTTTTATTTTTAAAAAAGAATGACGACGTCCGCGAAGTAACTTTTAGGTTTTTAATCTTGGACAAGGCGTTGATAATTTCTTCGGTCATGCCATCGCTGAAGTACTCGTTTTCCTCTTTGGAACTCATATTGACAAAGGGCAGTACTGCAATGGATTTTGTCTGTTCTTTTTGTTTGCCTTTTAAATCCGAATGTGCAGGCACGTTTATGCCCGCATTTGTGACCGAAAAAACCTCCACGGGATGGGCAATGTTTTTTAACTCAAAATATCCCAGGGAAGCGGTTGAAATATGGGGATGGTTTTTGAGTTCGTTGTTTAAACTTCCAGAGAGCAAAATGCCTCCGGCAATGCCCATACCCTCGATGCGGGAAGCCAGATTGACCCCGTCGCCGTACACATCCGTTTCGTCAAAAACAATATCGCCGAGATGCAAACCGATACGCAGTGGGATCGGGGCGCCCGAATTCAATATCTTTTGGATCGCAACGGCACATTCCACAGCCTCCACGCCACTTTGAAAAACGCTGAGCGTGCCATCGCCAAAATACTGCAGAATTTTTCCGTTGTGCAGTTCGTGTTCGCGGTCAAACACCTCCCGGTGCCTGGTTCTTGCTTCGGCTGCAATCGCTTCGTCCTGTTGCATTAAAGCAGTGTATCCAACGATGTCGGTGAACATGATAGCAGCGAGGCGACGGGTGCTGTTTTTTTTGCTCATCTATCCGCTTTTCAATTTTGACGCTTTCTTGTATGTCATCTGTTTTCATTTTTACTTAGCAGTAACAGATGCAAATCTAAGCATTCTCATTGAAGCCGTTGTATACGGGGATCTTGCAGGTAGGTTGCGTGGTACAACCAGGGCAGGTGCCACGCCGGGAAGGTCAAAATTTGAGGTTTTGGTGCATGTCCCACAAGCCCCAGTAAGCGCCTACATCGCCTTCGGCGCCTACTTTCCAGGACTCATCGAAAGAGGAGAAGTAAAAAATCTCGACGCCCTCCTCTCGTGACCACTGTTGGGAATTGATGAAGTATTTCATGGCATTTTCCGCAGATGGTTGAGCGCCATCAAGACTTTTTCCCTGGCTCGGCCAGCCCGTTTCGGTGATAATTACTTTTTTCCCATTGGCGGCCTGCACAGCCTGCTGGTACATCTGTTTCATATATACCAGGGAATAATCTATGTGGCAGCCTTCCCAAAAGGGGTAGCAATTGGACAAAATGACATCGCAGGCCTCGGTGATTCTGGGACAAGCGGTAAACTCGTAATAGGCATCTACATAGCCGACCGGCACCTCCGGGATAGCATTTTTCACCCGGAGGATGTACTCCAACAGGGCCTCCTCGCTCAAGTCCTCCCGGTAGAGCACTTCGTTGCCTACGGCAGCAATGTCTACGTAACCTTCTTTCGCTAATTGTATCAGACCGGCTATTTCCTGCTCGTTCAGGTCTTCATCTTTTCCCAGCCAGGCGCCAACCAGGGTTTTTATTCCGAACTCACGGGCTACTTTCGGCACCAACTCATTGCCTTCGATACAGGAAAATGAGCGTACCCATTTGGTGTAGGGGGCAATAATTTTCATCCGTCGCCGGATTTGTTCTATGGTTAAGATATCACCTGGTTTTTGGCCCTCTTCGTAAGCGCTGTAACAGAGGCCGTGCATACCACCTTCCAACGTTTGCCGGAAAAGGTTTTGCATCTGTTCGGGTGATTTGTCGGAATAGTCTATTCCCGATAGGGTTAAGTATTTTCCTTGTCTGAATGACATAGTTTTATGCTTTTTTAGATTTTCAACATGTAGAGGACGTTTTATAAGGTTGATGAGGGTTGATAAAAGGTTGATGAGGTTGATATTCATTCACTCGAAAATGAAGCGGTTTCCCTTTTTTCGAGTGGATGAATATCAACTTTATCAACCCTCATCAACCTTTATCAACCCCCATCAACCTTCAAATTTTTGTTTTTCATCGATATCCCACAAGCCCCACTGCGTGCCAACTTCTCCTTCGTGATGCAGTTTCCAGGATTCGTCAAAGGAGGAGAAATAGAACACTTCAATGTTGTTCTCTTTCATCCAGTGCTGCGTATTGATAAAGTATTTCATCGCAGTTTCAGCCGATGGATTGGCCTCCTGCACATTTTGCCCTTTGCTTGGCCATCCGGTCTCCGTGATGATTACTTTTTTGCCTTTGGCTACCTGGCTTGTCAAGGCGTGCATGTGTTGCAGGTAATGCAAGGCGTGTTCATTATCGGCTCCTTCCCAGAATGGGTAGCAATTGATCAACATCACGTCGCAGGCATCCACCAAAGCGGGTTTGTCGAGGAAATGATAATAGGCATCTACATAACCCAGAGGGATGTGTTTGGGCAACAATGCGCGCACCCGCTGCAGGTACTTGATGATTTCCTGTTCGGAAAGTTCATTGCGCTGCAAGACTTCATTGCCCACAGCTGCGATATCTACCAATCCTGCTTCTGCCAATTCAACGAGTGCTTTAATTTCCCTTTCGTTTCGCTCTTTGTCCTGGCTTATCCAGGCGCCCACCATGGTTTTCAGGCCCTTTTCCCGTGCAAGTTTTGGAGTCAATTCATTGCCCTGGGTACAAGAGAAGGAACGCACCCATTTTGTATAAGGAGCAATAATTTCCATCCGCCGGCGAATTTGGGATTCAGACAAAGTATCGCCCGTACCCTGACCTTCTGTATATGGGCTGAAACACAATCCATGCAGGCCGTTGTGGAGCGCCTGCGAAAACATTGACTTGATTTCCGCCGTGGTTTTACCGTTGAAATTCAAACCGGTACTTGTATTCAGGTTCAATCCTTTACTCAGTGCAAGCAATTTGCCTGACAAATAAGCAGAGGAGCCACTTGAGGCTGCTTTTTTCAGGTCTATTGCGGTGCGTATTTCACGGGCGCGTTCTTCACTCACATCATAATCGCTCATCAACCACATGGAAATCAAAGTTCCGACAATGGGTACCAGGGAAAAAAACATCCTTAAGCCCGATACGGCGCCTTCAGGCTGTACGTCAGCATCGGGGGTGAATCCAACATAACTCATAATAGCTCCACTCAGCAGGCCGGCAATAGCAAAACCCAACTTCACCATCCACCAGTAAATAGCGCCGAAAATACCTTCCCGTCTTTTACCTGTGTTCAATTCGT
Source organism: Lewinellaceae bacterium (assembly GCA_016711435.1). Lineage (GTDB taxonomy): Bacteria > Bacteroidota > Bacteroidia > Chitinophagales > Saprospiraceae > M3007. The sequence goes on along the minus strand of JADJSY010000054.1, from coordinate 26,017 downwards.
CCAAATCGCATACATCTGCGGTCATAGACATCATCAGGGTGAACAAACTTCCGATACCGAAGGAAAAGAAAGGCAGTGCGAAAAGGAACATGTAGGGTTTGCCCGGCACAAACAGGAACCAGAACAATATATATCCGATGATGGAAATACCCTGCGAGAGCATAAAGGCATTTTTCTTGCCCATTTTTTTGGACATCCATGCCACGGTAGGTATCACCGCAAAGGTGGTCACCAAAGCCCCCACGCTTCCGAACAAGGTAGGCCAAATACCTGCTGCTTCCGTATTGCCATTGAACAGATAATAAATGATGATGAAAAACGAGAAGGACGCTACCGTATTAAAGGCATTAAAAATCAAAAAGGTCGAAATACACAACTTTCTGAACGGAACAATCACAAAGGCAGCCTTGAACCCGCTCAAAATTTCTTTGAGCGCCCCGCCAATATTCTTCAGGCTCAATGGAATGAGGGTGTCATCATCTATGGTGGATTCACTTTTGATAAAAATAGCGGGAACCATAGCCAAAATCATACAAAATATGCCTACTCCTACAGAAAGTGTTCGGGTAGCCGTATCGGCATTTTCAAACATATCAGGATCGTACATTATGATCCAAAACCAGGGCGCAATGACCCATGCCCACTGCCCGATCCACTGGGCTACAGCCATGATGCTGGTGCGCTCGTGGAAATCGTTGGTCATCTCATAACCCATGGCAACATAAGGGATACTGAAAATAGTCAGCCCGGTATAGAACATAAAAGACCAGATCAGGAAGTACGTAAAATTGTATTCCAAACTGTTTTCCCGATGCAACTGCCACATGGCCACAAACGAAACGCCCAGTATGATAGCGCCAATAAAGACATAATGCCTGCGCCTGCCCCATTTGGAACGGGTATTGTCTGTGACAAATCCCATGATAAGATCAATAATGGAATCATAGAATCTGGGAAGGAAAAACAATAAGCCCCACATCCAGCCAGGGAAACCTAAATCCTGTACCAGCACAACCATGAATATTCCCAGGGCGGCAGGGAACATTTGATTGGCAAGCATCCCTAATCCGAAGGCAACCTTTTGCCCGAAAGGAACTTTGTGCGACGATGTTGTAGTGTTACTCATTGTGGGTGTTTCGTTTGTTGATCAATACTGTTTTAAATCAATGCTCGCATGTTGAATCCTGTGCGAATAGTCAATTGCCAATCGCTGTTCCCTGTTTTACCGGCGGTAGCATCACTTCTTTAAGCAATGCCGCTTTGTCGCCGCCATAGGTTTTCACCACAGGATGCCCGTCCCTCGACAGTCCTTTGAAAACACCTTTGTCTACCAAATCCCAGATGGCATATTTGGCCTTGCCGTCGAGGGTGAACAATCCAAAGTGGTTTTCCGAGCCACCGGGATTGGCGGCAACTTTCCATATTTCATCAAACGCCTCAAAGTAAAAGCAGGCGATACCCTCCCGATTGGTCCATTCCCGCATCATGTTGTAATACATCCCTTTCTTGTACTCGTCGGTCGCTTTTGAGCCGGCTGCCCCGTAGTGTTCATTGGATGCGCTGGCCCAACCCGTTTCACCGATATGAATGGGTTTTTGAATGCCCAATCCCTTCATATATTTTACAACACTTTGGTATTGTGAAATGGCATAGTTCCTGGCACGAGTCATGGCAGCGGCTATTTTGGCGGTATCGGAGAGTGCTTTTTCGCCCTCAAAATTGCCCCAAAAAGCAGGGTTGTAATGGGTGTCGTGCATGGGGTAGGTATGTATGGACACATAATCAACCGCCTTGAACAATTTGGTCAAGTCTTCGACATGGTATTCGGCGCCGCCACCGCCCCAGGATGCGAAATTGTCGGAACTGGTAATCCATAGGTCCTTGGGCAGTTTACCTGCTTTTTTCAGCGCCTGCAGTTGGTCCACATATTTTAGAATCACCCAGGGCTGCACGAAGTAACTGGCGGCCCATTTCACCATCGCCTCATTGCCAACGGCTATGATTTTCACAATGTCCGGGTATTGATTGGCCATATCTACCGCCCGTTGAATTTCGGCGGCGTTGGTTTCAGCGTCTTCATCTTCATGGTTGGGGTGGTTCGTAAAGGCGTTTTTACAATCCATCCATGTGCCCATCATAACATACATCTCGAAATGGGGATCTTCCTGTTTTAATGCACGAATAGCCTTCAACAGGTTGGCGGCTTCCGCCAACTTCGTATTGTAGGTACGCAGCACCTTGATATTCATGGCTGCGAGGATTTTCATGTCCTCTTTCAGTTCCTCCACGCTTGGCTGTATGTCACGACTGTTTTTCCGATAGCCACCGTAAGAAATGGCTAAATATGCAGGGTTACCCAAGATGTCTTTCGCTGTCACTGCTTGCTTTGATTGTTGATGTGTTTGGTCAAGATGCCTTGGGGAGCATGAAAAACTGAAGGCGAAAGCCAACAGGATACCCGCTGTGTGCCATCGTGTTTTCATACTATTTCAGATTATTTGTTTGGATGTGAACCTGGATTTGCATAACCTCGCCTGTCCTCTCAAAAATTTCCCGGCTGTTGTTTTTATCCACATTCAAGCCGTTAAAAGTTGTGGTCGCACCGTCTTTATGCGTAATGGTCAGGCTGTTGTCCGTTGCCAATGTGTACACTACAGGCACCTGGCAATAGGTGTAGCAAAGCGACCCTTTTTCGATGGGCAATTGCCGGGGCTTCTGTTGGACATCTACGTACTCGAATATTTTTGCTTCCTCCAGGAACTCACTTTTCCGCAGCAGGCTGGGGTTGAAATGCAGTTGGCCATTTTTTACAAAAACGCCCAACTCGCCGAACCTGCTCAAAATGTCTTCCTTTACCTGGCCGGTCATGCCCGGTTGCTGCGCGCCTTTTCCGGCAGGCGTATGGGAATACGGGTCGCTCGGGAAGGCGCCATACAACGCCGGGGATTTGTGTACGCCGATGCCTTCGCTTATGGCATAATAATGTTCCAATAGTTTGCCGGTGAGTTCAGGGCTTTCCCCATCATCCACGGCTTTCAGGCAACATTCCAACACAGCCAATTGGAGTTTCGACACCATGTGCCAATAAATGGAACCTAAACCTTCGTAGCCGAAAAAAGTACCGGAGCGCCCGGTGAAGGCTTTGTGGTTGAACAGGTCTTCAAATATTTGCAACACCTGTTTTTTGTCTTTTTCAAGGAGGGGCGCATATTTCGTGTGCTCAAGTTCGTTCAGCGCGGCGTTCAGGTCGTTGGCATTTTTAAAATTGCTGTTGAAATGGAACACCCCATTGACGTCCTTTTCAACGATATCCACATTGCCTTCGGATACCAGTTGGGTGAGCAGGGTTGACTGCCCGACGGCTACTTTGGGTACATTGTTTTTTACAAAAAAGCCCGGCAAATCTTTGTTGGGGTACAGCAGGTAACTGTATTGGTCGGGCCGGAACAATTTGCTTTTTTTCAAACTGTCCAAGAGCAGGTATGCCTCCTGTGCGGATAAATATTTGGAACTCAACACGGCTACCTGCCCCTCCAGCATTTCGCTCAAATATGAAATTGAAACGCGGTCATCGCTTTCGATAGTCATCAAATTATAAGCGTGGTATAAATGGTCCGGCCTTTTATTGGCATCAATCGTATGTTCCAAAAAGCGGAGGCTCAGGTCAAAAAATTGCCCGATTTCATTCAGCGCAACCGGCTGTTTTGATCCTGAAAAGGGTCGGCTGTAAATACGGTTGCGGTATGCGCTGCCGGCTTCCCCCAAACCGTCCAATATCTTTTTGCGGTCGGTGTCATTGATTTTACCGGCAAGCAAATGCTCGTGGTCGCTCAATGTCTGCGATACGCTGTTCAGAAAAACAAGCAATTCAGCGGAAATGCCGGCATGTTTCAATTCCGAAGCAGCCAGTACTTTTTTGAAAAAATGTAAAAACCGCCGCAAATAGCACAGCGTCACTACTGAGACCCCGTTGCCCACCAGGGCGTTGTTGGCGTCGTTCCATTCAGGTCGCTGGGTGTTCATCCAGATACCGCCTTCGGGAATGAAATTGGAGAGTTTGGCCAATACCGTTGCCAATATTTTTTCTACAAACGTCACCGTGTGGATACCGCCGTTTTCTTCCCGCAACAAGGCCCCATCCGCGCCCAGGTTTTCTTTTTGCAGGCGGATTTCCTTGTCCGATTCATGGTCAAACTCGATGGTATCTTTCGGGTTTCGGAGGATGTCTTCGTAACGCTTTATCTTATAAGGCACATTGGCATACACGAAGCAATCCTTGTCCAGTAGGCTTTCCAGTTGACCGGGTTCATGGTCTTCCATAAACTCCAAAAACTTCAGCAGGTAGATGATCTGGTGGTCGCCCCAGTAGCCGATATACGACCAGGGGTTGTCCGGCTCTATGGTTTCCCAGTCGAAACCCTCTTTGGTCACGCGGTAAGGGTTGTAGCCGTCGAAGGTGGTCGCATTCAAAAACTTATACACCATGCTCTCGATGAACGCCGGGTAGGAATGGGCCAGCGCTTCCCAGTTTTGGAAGATGTCCCGCCAATTGCCCTGGTAGTCGAGGATTTTCGAGCCGTCTTTTTCGCTTCGGGTATTGATGGAAAACCAGTTCCAGGGGCGGCTGGGGTCGCCGTGCCTGCGACTGAATTTGAGCGGCATATATTCGAGGCATAACCTCGTAAAATGCACATCCCCGCTTTGCTGCGCCATGTCTTTTAGCGCAAAAAATGAAAAAGCATTTGGCAATTGATCTACCACCGGTTTTGAATTTTCAAAAACGGCTTTATTGGCCCCAGACAAATAATGGCTGAAATCCCATTTTTCAATTTGATAATTATCGTCAAAAATGCCGCCGCGCATGATGTTGAACAGCACATTGGAATAGTGGCGGGTATCCCGGCGGTGGTCGGAACTCAGTTGCAGCCCGTCGGCGGCAGCGTTGAGGGCGAGCAGGCGTTTGGTTCCTGCGTCAATGTCCTGGTTGACGCGTTGGTATAATCCTTTTTCATTTTTTATGAATGCCAATAATCGCGCTACCGCTGTATGGCTTTGGTTCACATTGGCGACAATCATCCACTCTTTTTCCGTGTGGGGGAGCAGTGCTATTGCTTTATGGAGAAAATAGGCGCCTTTTTCCGCTTTTACATCTTCTTCCTGCCGGAGCGGTATGCCTTTCCGGAATGCCGCAAGTTGGAGAGAAGAAAGTAAATAAGTCGGGTTTTCCAGGCCGAGCGACCAGGCGACATTGGCTTTCAGCGCCTCGCTGGGTTCGGCTTTGTCCACTATGATGGCACTCAAGGCATAGACACCCAAACCCGTCGCCGGGTCCAATTCGCTCCTTTTATACGCGTCCACGAGATTGCTGGCAGTGTTTTGCAAACTGCTGGGCACGCCATAAGGCAGGATGTTTTGAATGCCGTCCAGCAGTGATATGTTGACCTCGGCCGGCGCATGGTTGATCAACCGCGACTTTCGGACGAAACCAAACTGATCGCTGGAATTCCATTCCACCTGAAAGGTTAGTTGCAGGTCGTGGTTTATTTCTTCGAAAATGATTTTATTTCCGAAAATATGCTTGTACAAATTCCGGCTCGTTCGGTGTACGCCTTCATACCGGTTAGAAAAAGGTTCCCAGATATGTTGGGCATCGCCATGATGTACCAGAAATATGGACTTGCTGCCCGTTATCTCGGCGGACTCAGTAATTTTATCGTCCGTGTAATAGGGAAACAACGCATAATCGGCATTTTTTCGCCCTGCGCTCAACCCGCCGTTGCTGGAAATGAACATCCAGTGGTCGGAGTCGCTGACAATGCTCATAAAAAATGGACGTAGCGCATCGCTGTCCGATATTTTAAAAAAACGGTCGCCCCCTATTTGAATATATTGCAGTTCCATATTTCAATCAATTAGCCTCTTTGTAAACCTTGACATAATCTACCAGCATGGTTTGCGGGAAAGGCGTTTGAGGCGTCGGAAAGCCCACATAATTACCGCCTACGGCAACATTCAGGATGATGTAAAAAGGGGTGGTTATACACCCATTCTCCGGGGACATCTTCCGGTTTTATGCGCTGATACAGGGTATCATCTACGTAGTAATCGATGTAATCTTCTCCCCACTCGACAGCAAAAACATGGAAGTCTACATCGAAACGGTTGTTCGTGAAACCATAACTTTTCGTAATGGCTGCTCCCCCCGAATAGCCCGGGCCGTGCAAGGAGCCATGAATCAGGTTAGTTTCCTGTCCGCGGTATTCCATAATGTCGATTTCGCCGCACTTCGGCCATGGAACCTGATCAATATTGGCGCCCAGCATCCAGAAAGCCGGCCAGATGCCAGGCCCCCAGGGCATTTTAATGCGCGCTTCAAAGCGGCCGTAAGCCTGCTCGAAAACGCCTTTCGTATTCAATCTTGCCGAGGTGAAAGCACGCCCTGCGAAACTTTCGCTTCGGGCCGTAATGGCTAAGTTGCCTGCTCCATCGAGGGCGGCGTTTTCGCGGCGATCGGTGTAGTATTCTAATTCATTATTGCCCCAGCCGTCATTTCCCGGGCCGATTCCGATGTCGTGCTTCCATTTTGTAGCATCAGGAGCCTCGCCGGCCGGGCCGGCGAAATTATCTTCCCAAACTAATTGGTATTTGCGTTCGATGATGGCATTATCATCATCCTGGCAGCTCCAGAAAGCGAAAGAAAAAAGAACAAGCAGAACGCTATTGATCACAATTGAATGGTTCCATTTCATGGTAAATATGATTTAGTGTGCTTATTGTCGGGGTGACTCAAAGTCACCCCGACAATACAACTGATGTTAGGTTGATGTTGAGAGAAAGTATAGGTTGTGTCAATTGTGAAATAAAATATTGTCGAGGTAGATATTCCCGTTGCCCTCGAATTTGAACTGGAAAACATTGGTCAGGTCGACCATCGGGGTAAATGCCGTCAAAGGAACGTCAATACTCGTCCAGCCGGATGTAGGCACGGTCAATGAATAAGGCTTCTCCGCCGGCCCAGGACTGATGAGGAACACCTGTAGCGACGTGGAGTTTGCTGTCCAGAAATCGAGGTGCAGATGGGTCATACCGCTTACATTCTGGTTGCTGCCCAGTTGAATGCCCTGGTAATTCAGTCCAGTGTAGAGCAGCGTATTATTACCTGCAACCGATACCTGAGAAACCTGAGTGGCCTGGCCCCAGTTGGGGTTGAGATCTGTTCCGGCGACGTTGGTATAGGCGTTGCTGAACACAGATATTACATTGGCAGCATTAAACACAGGCGTAGGCGCTGCGGTCGTTGGCGTGGTACCGCCGCTGCTGGTCTTGAAAAAATAGATGTTATCCAGGTAAATATCGCCGTTGCCGTCAAATTTGATCTGAATCAGGTCGTTGATGGCAACCGGGGCAAAACTGCTCAGGGGAATGTCCACACTTGCCCAACCAGTTGTTGGTACAGACAATACAAAAGGTTTCTCCACCGGGCCGGGGCTGATCAGGGTAATACTCAGGCTGGATGAATTACTCGACCAATAATCAAGGTGCAGGTGGGTCTTGTCGGAGGCATTGAGGTTACTGGCAAACTGCGTTCCCTGGTAGTTCAAACCCGAATAGAGCAAGGTGTTGTTCCCTGCGACCGGCACCTGTGTAACGACAGTCGCCTGTCCCCAGTTTGGAAAGAAATCCGTTCCGGGAAGGTTCGTGTAAGTATCACTGAAAATGGAAGTAACATCAGCGGGATTGCGTGTTGGCGCTGGTGCGGCCACCGTTGGCCCGGTCGGTACCACCGTTCCTCCATTGTAGAGATACACATTGTCAATGTACAGGTTGGGCAAATCGCCGGATAGCACCAACTGGGCGAGGTGCGCCCTGGTCACTAAGCCCGTGAAATTCGACAGCGGAATATCCAAACTCACCCATTGCTCCGAAACAAGGGTTGGACGGGTGATCGATACTTCGTGCGAAGCGTCGTCGCCTCCGCCAAAAGTCCCGTTCGCGCCGAAATCAACCAGCAGCACCTTGAAGGCCTTCGGGAGTTCGGTGGGGTCGGGCGTCCAGATGTCTATGTGAAAATGCGTCATGGCCGTAGCATTGATAGACTGGGAAGTAAACTCGATGCCGACGAAATTGAGGCCGCTGTATCGCTTCACATCGTCACCGGCTATTTGCAAATCATAATCCTCGGCGGTTGAAAATTGCCAGCGGGTGTTCCAGGTGTCTACGGTAACATTGTTGTAGGCATTACTGAACAGGGAAATCACCTTGTCTGCAGCAACGGTAGGGGTGGGCGCCGGGCTTGCAGGGCCGATGAGTTGCCCGACTGAATTGAGGGTCATAGAACCCTCGGCATCCGCCGCGCCTAATTTAGCGGTGATGACTGCGGTTCCGGCATCGAGGATCGTAACAACGCCCGTGCTGCTGACCGTAGCCACCGAGGGGTTGGAGGACGAAAAGGTGAAATACGCCGGGTTGACCTTTACACTTTGGTCAATGCCTGTTGGCAAATTCACAGTTACCTGTAACCCGCCGATGTTTAGCACCCGGCCTGTCTCTACCGAAAACACCTGGTCCTGCCCGTTTAAGATGGCCGGCCTCGGATGGGCAATGGTTCCTAATTTTTCAAATTTCAATTCGTCTATCCAGAAGGTGTAGCCGAGACCATCCTCCGGGCCTTCCGAGTAGAAAAACATGCCCCTTTCTTCCGTCAGTTTCGAAGCATCGGGGATGGGGATGATGTATTTTTTCCAGTTGGTATTGACCTGTACGCCCTCCAGGGTGACCTGGTATGCTGAGGCGCCAAAATCGTTTCCAAAACCGACCACATCAATGGTGGCCGCTTTGGAGGCCCTAGCCCAGAAGGTAAGCGCATCGTAGCCCGACAGATCACGTCCGACGGAGGTAAAATAAGCGCCGCCCGCATACGCCCCCTGGGGTCGCCGGCGTCGGGCACGGCGAATTTCATGGAAGCGGAGCCTTTGTATTTCACCTCGGTATCCACGTCGAAGGCCGTCACCTTCGAGCCGCCGAAGGCGCCGTAGTTCAGCCCTGCGCTAAACCCGTCAATGAATACTTCCGGGGTAGTTGGAAAGGCGGCCGGTTCGAGGTCTTCGAGGTCTCTTTTGCAACTGACGATCGTCAATATGGCCAATGAGGAGAGCAGAGCGAATGCTGAAATTTTACGTTTCATATTATTCATTGCAGCTTTTTTGATGTTAGTGGCCTACGTTTACTAAACCTCGAAGGTTTAGTAAACGTTTCCTCGTAAACAATTAATTGCCAATATTGATTTGCAAATAGGTTTGTATTTCCCACTCCCGTCCGTTGTCGAAACCAACGGCGGTAGGATCCGGGACAGATTCGCCCCGGTCGTTGAGTTTCGTCGCCGGGCTGTAGCGGGGCGAATACCGGTCGAGGGAGCGCCAGGTGTAGCGGAGGCCCAGGCGGGAATTGGGCAATTCAAACCAGGATGGTTTTGCGAGGCTCGTGGAAATATCGACCATGAGCTGGAGCGGGAAGGTCAGGTTGAAGTCCCGGTGGTAGTCGTAAGGCCCCCAATCGTTCACCTTGGCCATGGCAGTGAGTTTTGTCTTTTTATAAATGGCGCGTACATCGCCGCCAAAGCGTTTGATAAGCCTGGCGTCGCTGCCGTTGGCCTGGGCCGTACCAGCGAAAAGGTTGGAGATAAACCCGAAGTCAGGGCTTATTTTTGAAACGATGCGGGCATAAGCCTCCCAGAGGTCTTGCGCAGGCGCCGCGCCGGGGAATGCGAAGATCGTGCGCCCGTCGCCGAGGATACCGATAGCTGCATCCTGCGTGGTGGGCTGGTGGCGGTAAACGAAGCCGCTGCTGACAGCAAACTTTGCGTCTTCGGCCATATCGTTGTTCCATTCGTACATCCAGGTGCCGGGCGTGGGGTCGTAGGTGAAAAGGATTTCACCGGCTACAGTTTCCCGGTTTGACCGCACCGTAAACGGATCATCGAGGATGTTCCTTGGCCGCCCGGGGGCCGACACATCAGCGGGAATAGGGTCTTCGATGGGGCGCTGCCACAGGAAGTTGGGGGCAATCTGGAGATTGCCAACGCCGATGGTGAAGCCGGTCAGGAAATTCACCTGGTTACCGCTTCCGCTGTCCTTGAGCCGCCAGCCGGTGTAGGTTTTGGTGTAATCGGCGCCGCCTTGTGCGAGCACTCCATGCGCCGCCCCCTGGGCATACCATTGGAAAGGCCCCGAAGCATACGTCAGTTTGGCTTTGCCTCCCCAGGTGTCGTCCATCGTGGTTTCATCCTGAAAGACCTCGATTTTACCTTCCGCTGTTTCGCGGGTTACCTGGAAAATTTCGCCGACGCGGTTCGAGTTCGACCAGATACCGCCTAATTCGACGCCGACTGATCCCAGTTTCCTTTTCAGGTGCAGCGCAGCCCTGCGGGTGGGGGGGATGGGTACCGCAAATGAACTCACGGCGGGCGCTTGTGCGTCCAGGTCTTCGTGGAAAATGCCCGTTACGTCAAATTTGCCGATCTGCCTGCTGTACTTCGCTAAGAATGCCGGGTTGGCGCCCCACCACAGTTGGGGGCCGAAAGCTACTTTAAAATTTTTGAATGCCTTTTTGCCCGATAATTCAAATCCGAACGGCGCTTCGCCGTTGTAAATGTCAATGTTAGGGCCGTAATTGGCTTCGGGATAAAAACCGAAGAAGTCGCCTTCATAACCCCAGTGGTAATGCCCGGTGCGGTAAAAGCCTTTCAGGTCGAAGTGTTTGGCGTTCCAACTGATATCCGCCCGATACACCTTAAATCGTTCCACATCGCCCAATGAGATGGTTTGGATTTGATTGGTAGCCGGGTTGAGCGATTGCACGGTCTGGGGCCTGCCCCGGTTTTCGTAAAATATCTCGTTGATCGGATTGGTGGCCACATTGCCGAGGATATTGAACGACACGTTGGCCCGGAAACTTTCCGTGGGTTTGGCTTCTACACCTACATAAAAGGATTCCATGTGGTCGAATCCCAGTTGATCGGGGTAGGCCGTTCTGCCGGGAACGGGATCTTTGGGCGTTGCAATGCGCTCGCCGCCTGTGCTGAAGGTATAGAAGTCTGCCCGCAGCTCGCTCATGCGCAGCTTTTTGGTCTGCTCGCCGACGAGAGCTGCTTTGTCTCCACGCGCCTGGATCACCGCATCTACGAGACATGTTGGAGAAATGGCTTTCCACGGAAGAAAGGGTCGTGCCTTTGTTTAAGGGGTTCAGTAGGTGGGCTTCCTTCAGGGCGTAGTAAGCAGCACGGGGGTATAACTGGTAAAGCCCTCTTTCATTAGTCGGTCCTTTGGCGCAGATACCGAACCATTCTTCGTTCATGTTATTTTCGCCCTCGGCGAAATCGCTCTGATAGCCGCCGTTGCTCCACGAGGCATTGTTGTCGTGGATGGAGAGGTTGCTGGTCTGTCCGAACTTCCACCAGCCGTCGCTGAACTGGAAAGTGAAGCCGCCGATACTATTGTTCGCTTTGCCCAGCCCTGCCGCATTTTCATATATTTCTTTCCAGTTGCCTACCATGTAGAAGGCTTGGGATTGCTGGTCTTCCTCGTTGGCAATGGCGTTGAACGCATCGGCGCCAAACTCCGTGAACATAATGGGTTTGTTAAATTCATTCTTGACGCGTTGAAAAGCGTCTCCGAATGAAACACCCCGGTACATGTTGGTGCCAAAAATGTCCACGTCCTTACACTCTTTCGCAATGATGTCCAAAAAAAGCAGGTCGCCGTTGCACATGGCTACAGGGTGCGATTTGTCGATACCTTTCATCGCCACGGCTGCCTCGTTGAAGAGTTTGTACATGGCAGTTGCCCGTGTGGTAGACTTGCGGTCCTGAATCGGAATATCTTCCGTTTCAGCGCCTTCCCAAAACAGTCCGTAGTTGTTCTCGTTGCCGAGCAGGAACAGCAGGAGGCCGGGCGTATTCTTATATTCCTCGGTCATCGCCTTTACCTCCGAAAGTAGCAAATCCCGTGTGCGGGGGTCGGCGTATTCTGTGTTGCCTACCCATGCACCGCCGAGGGTAAGGCCGTAGCGCCCAAAGGAATGATTGAGCATGGTGTAGATGCCGTATTTTTCATAGATGTACCGAATCCAGCGGGCAGGCACACCGGTGTACTGCCGCACTACATTGACGCCCATGCTCTTCAACAAGGGCATTTCGGCGTCGAGGGCCGCCCGGATAATGTCGTCGGGCTGCTTCCACAGGCTGTAGGAATAGTTGGTGCCAATCGGGGCATAGTCCCAATTCATACCGTTGATGAAGAAGTCCTTGCCATTGACGATTAGTTTCATCCCATCCTGGTTGTTTGTGATGGAAACCTTGTCAGCCTGGGCCATGGCTGAAATGGTGAGAAAGGATAGAATCAGCGTTTGTATTGCTTTTTTCATTACCATCTATTATAAGGTGAAACAATGTGTTCGACGAATTTTTTCTGCTTGCTTTCGCTCCTCGTCTTTTTTTCTTTGGTTTTTAATGGGCCAAAAATAGAAGCATCCATTCAAATGGAAAAAATTCAAACCTCATCAAATATTTCATCAAATGTTTTTCTGACTACTACAAAATCATACTTTTGCCGTCATAATTACTTTATTGTTAATAAATTATGAAATTTAAATACTTTCACGGTCAAGGAAATCTTCCATACACGAAGTACATTTTGTGTTTGCTGCTTGCCTTTTTACAGGGTCAGCCATGCCCGGCTTTTTCATGGAAATATCCTGTTCAAAATTTCACGCCGTCCGACTATAAAGCCGGGATACAGAATATTGATTTTGCGCAGAACAGGGATATGACCTTGTTTGTGGCAAACAACCTGGGTATTCTTTCCTACAATGGAAAATCATGGGAAAAGCATGCCGCCCAAACAGGCAAGAAGCAGCGCTCCCTGGCATTTGACGCAACGACCGACCGCTTGTATTTTGGCTCGCAGGGCGAGTTCGGGTATTTTGACGGCGACTGGAATATGGTGTCGCTTATGGATCAAATACCGCAATCATCCCCCGATTTCGATGAAGTATGGGATGTTTTCCTGCTCAACTCAAAAGTTTACTTCTGCACCTTTCAGGGTATTTACGTCTATGATGGCCATTCCATTACCGTCCTTACGCACCAGGATGGCTTCAATCGTACCTTTCAAGCCAATGGGAAGTTATTTGCCCAAAGCAGAAAGGGACAACTTTTTGAAATAAAAGACCAGGAAATACTGATATCTCCCTATCAGTCCAATGAGAATAATGAGACCATCGCCGGGATCCTTTTGCAGGACGGCGGGTACCTCCTGATTTATAATTCGGGGGAAATCGAATTTGCCACTTCTTTTGGGGGAGTAGGAAAATACGACGGCCTGGAAAAAGCCTTGCAAGGCAAGTATGTCAACCATGTTCTCCAACTTGCAGACGGTCGCCTGTCCATTTCTACCCAAACGGCCGGTTTGTTCCTGTTCGATTTACAAAAACAATCTATCGAAAACATCACAACCCGGGAAGGCTTATTGTCCAATGCCTGTCTGCGGACCTTTCAGGACTACTCCGGCAACCTGTGGGTGGGCATGCAAAACGGGATTGCGCTCATTGACATGAACTCCCCGATGCGCTTCATCAACCAGGAACTCAACATCCAGGGAAGTGGTTACGAAGCATATCAACGGAATGAAGGCGCCTATTATACCACCTCTAGCGGCATCTACTTTTTGGCGAAAAATGCAGCCCAAAGTACATTCCTCAAAGGGACGGAAGGCCCCGCCTACGGTATGCAAAACATCGCCGGAAAACTTTATGCCGGGCACCACACCGGGCTTTTCCTGCTGGCCAATGGAACGGCGAAGCGGATCGCGCACACGCATGGATTGTGGCAGGTAAAGCAATTGCAATCCAAGCCGGGATTTGCTATCGGCGGCACCTATTCCGGTTTGCATTTATTCAGCATGAATGAAAAAATGGAATTGCAGAGCGTCGGGGAAATCAGCGGCTTTGAGGAATCCAGTCGTTTTTTTGAAGAAGACCGGGAAGGGAAAATCTGGGTCGGGCAGTTCTATAAAGGCTTGTACCAGCTGTCCTTATCGCCTGATTTAACGGCAGCGCTTGTCAATAAAATGTCGGTCGGGCAGGGACTCCCGGTGAATGAGCAGATTATTTTGAGCCGAATAGACAATGAACTTTATTTGGGTACCCCAAAAGGCGTGTACAAGATCGACCAGGCTAACAACCGCATCGCCAAGTCAGAAATCTTTTCCAAAGTAATCGGGGAACAACAGGTCTATTTGATGGTACAGGACAATCAAAAAAACGTCTACATCTATACGGAAGACATTGCCGGTTTTTTTAAACAAATCAGTTCCGGCAACTATTCGTTCGTTCCCTCCTCCTTGTTTCAGTTGCGCTATTCTTTCAACAACGACCTGCTGAATATATCGGTGCATACAGGCGACGGCGTGTTGTTCAATGCCAACGAAGGTTTTATCCAGTACAGACCCGAATTGGAAAACCGCCTCGCAGCAGAAAAACCACTGCTTGTAAGCAGGGTGGTGAATGTGGCGGAACACGGCATTTTGTATCAACGAAAGCCCTTTGAAGTACAATCTGAAAATCCAGTGCAATTGACCGTTTCCTACCGGGCCAAAGTGCTGCAGTTTGAAGTAGAGGCCTTTCAGTTTAATGAAGTGAACAACCAGCAGTTTCGCTATTATTTGAAAGGTTTTGACGAGGGCTACGGGGCATGGACCCATGCTACGGCCAAAGAATACACCAATCTTAAGGAAGGCGAATATGAGTTCAGTGTGCAGACCAAAAACTTTCTGGGGCAGATCATTAGCAGCCAACCCATTTTTTTGAAGGTAAATCCCCCGTTTTACAGGAGCCTGTTGGCCCGGATTTTATATGTGGCCCTCGGAATCTTGTGCTTGCTGCTGGTGTCCAGGCTGCAAAAACGCCGTTACAACCTGAAGACAATGGCCATAGAAGATGCGAAACAACGGGAACTCCTGCATAAACAACAGGAACTGATCGAAATAGAAAAGCAAAAGACGCAGGAACTTCGGGAAATAGAAGACGATAAAATGAAAAGTGAACTCCGACACATCAACAACCTGTTGGCTGCCTCTACCATGAACCTGGTGGTGAAAAACGAGTTCATGGAATCCATTAAAGAAGAATTGGAAGAGGTGAAGCGTATGGGAAAAAGTGTAGAAACGAAGCAGGCATTGGAGAAAATCGTAAAGGAAATAGACACTACCTTAAGGCTCCAGGAGGACTGGGAACAGTTTGAATATCATTTTGACCAGGTACACGGAGACTTTCTGAACCGCTTGCGGGAGCAATTCCATGACCTCACGCCCAATGAACAAAAACTCTGCGCCCTGCTGCGGCTCAACCTGAGTACCAAGGAAATCTCCAACCTCATGAGCATTTCCCTGCGGGGGGTGGAAATTGCCCGTTACCGCCTCCGTAAAAAACTGGGGCTGGATTTGGGGCAAAATTTATCGAAGTTTATTTTGGAGTATTGAGGTTTGAGCAGCCGATCAGGTCGAGGCGATGTACGCCGCCTGGTTCAAACTGCTTCCGCTTCCGCCTGCCGCCGGAAATACCCAGTCTCCCCGATCCGCCGCAGTGCCTCCCCTTTGTGTTTTTCGACCTCGGCGGGTAGATTTTCCTGCCGCCGTAGCCGCGCCATGCCGAGGTGGTAATCCACCAAATACAGCCCCATGCTGCCGCTTTCGGCGATTTCGAGCACCTCGGCGAGGTCGGTGGCGGCTTCGGGCAGGCTCCCGGTTTCATTCGGATGCGCCAGTTGGCTCGGGCGAGTAGGCCTTTGGTGGCTACAAATTCAATGCTCCTGCTTTTCGCAAGCCTTCCACTGCCAGATTGAAGTAGTTTTCTGCTGCTTCACAGTGGGTGTCGGTGGGGTCGGTTTCGGCGGCTTGGGCATGGGCGCGGGCGATGCTGAGTTGGTCGAGGGCGATTTTCAAACCTCCTGCGCCCGCTCCAACACCTCCTCCCATTTCCCAAAACCCAGCAGCAGGTCGCAGTATTGAAAACCTAGCAAAGAATACAAAAAGCGGTATTCCGGTCGCCGCTCCCGATGCATGGCCTCCGCTTCCGCAAACCACTGCTGCGCGGCTTCCCATTTGCCGGATTGGTGCAGGGCATCGGCGAGGGTGGTTCTTTTTGATTCTTTATGATAACCATCCCCGCTCCGGTCGGCAAAGTCCACCGCCTGTTGCCCGAAATGGACTGCCTCCTGCACGGAGCCGAGCGTTAGGTGTAGTTCGCTGAGGTTGGAGGCGGCAATGGCGGCATTTTTCCAATCATTTTGATTTTTGCCCTTTCCAAACTCGCCAGCATCGGCTCCGCAGCCTCCCGCAACCTGCCCAAACCCCGAAGTCGAAAACCTGCCCAACTCAGCACCACCGCTTGCCCTGCTTCGCTCATATTTTTAGAAGGCTGCGCCCAAACCTGCTCGAACAAATTTGCCAATGCTGCTAAATCTGCTCCGAAGGCTCCGAGTTTATGGACAGAATAAGCCTCGTTTTTTCTTCTAATTCTTTCCCAATAAACCTCATCCAAAACCTCTTGCTGCAAGCCGGCCCGGCACCCAAAAGCGATCGCCAAAAACAGCGGCTCCATTTCGGGCAAGGTATCGGGCAGGTGTTTTTCCGGCAGGTTTTTAAAAAAATGATAGAGGCGGGTATTCGCCTCGCGCCAGGCGGCGGGCTGCTCAGCCTCCATTTTTTGCCCAAAATGTTCGCGCACGAGCGGGTGGGCATCGAGGCTTTCGAGTTCGCGGAGGGCGGGGAGGTTCGGCAAGTTTTTGGGCAGTTTTCCGTCGCGGAGGCGGTTTTCTTCGAGCAGTCCGAGTTTTTTCAGGTGCTGGAAGGCGCGTTGGATTTGCAGGGCATCGAGTTCGCGCAGCCCCTCGGTCAGCCCCGCGATGTCGGGTTCGGCGCAAAGCGCGTCGAGTGCTTCGACTGGCGCGGGTCGGTCGAAAAGGCCCATCATGTTCAATAAAATCAGTTCGGGCGGGGCTCCGGTTTTGCCCGCCTCGTGGTGGTTTTTCAAAAACCAGGTGGCGTAGGCTTCCATCACCCGCCGAGCGTGCGCGCCCGATTGCTCGTCGTCGGTCAGGTGCGGGATGCGGTCGCGCTGCCGCACGTCGCCGTCGAGCAAATCCACCAAATAATTGCCGAGCAGGCGGAGGGCGAGGGCGTGCCCGCGATATTCCTGGGCGGCGGTTTCGAGTTCGGTTTGGCCGCCGCGCACGCCGATGATTTTCAGCAATTCCGCGCCTTCTTTTTTATCAAAATTTTCGAGGGGTCGGCGGAGGTGCTGCGGCTCGGCGATGCCTTCGAGCTCCGTCACGGCGACGCGGGTGGTCAAAATGCACAGCCCGGGCTGCTCGAAACTCAGTTCGCGGAGCAGTGCCGCCAGCGCGGGGTCTTTCAATTTGCCGCCCATGCCCGCCTGCGTCCCGAGCGGATATTGCAGCGGCTCGATGCCGTCGAGGATGAGCAGGCAGCGTTCGCTGCGGATGCGTTGGGCGAGCGCGCGACCGCGTTCGCGGGGGTCGGTGGGCAGCCGTCCGGCGCCGAAAAACTCGGCGGCTTTTTCAAAAACAGGTCGGACGAACTCTGCCGCCCCTCGTCGCTGCCCTGACTGTAAAATGACCACGCGTAAATCGCATCGGCACGCGCCGCCTCGCTACGCGGCAGATGGTGGTGGAGCCAGTAGGTGACGAGCATGGTTTTGCCCGTGCCGCCGGGGGCGATGAATTGGGCGATGTTGGTTTTTGGGTTTTTCCAGCCCTTGTCGAGGAGATGTAGTTCTGCTTTTCTGCCTGTGAAATGGGGTTGGAGGTCTGGGAGGTGGGAGACATCGACTTTTTGGTCGGGCAGGATTTTGACGTTTTCGAAGAGTGGGATGATTTCGGTGAGGTTTTCAACCGGGGGTCTTCAATGTTGTCAACCTGCTTGGCTGCCTGTGCTTTTTCCGCTTCATCCCGCTTGAATTGAACAAACCCTCCCAAAAAACCTACCAAAACCAGCAGCCCCAGCACTGGATAGACCCACCATTCAGGTTTATCGTCAGTGGCGAGGTTGATGTAAAGCCCAATGGCAATACCCGTCAGCGAGAGGCTGGCCGGGAGCTTGTACTTTTTGAAAGTCGAGGATTGGGTGGGCATGATTGTTCGCAGATTATTTCCGCCACAAAATAGGTCGAATTAGGATTTAAAATGAAAATCTTCCTTTTCCGCGGAACTTACTGAGAAACAGCCGTTTCGAGGTGTCACTTCCTTCCTGCGTCAGGAGATGACACCTCTTCACGATCCTTAAGTCAATGGATTTGGGGTTTGAGAGCGGGTGTTTTGGGTTATTTAGCCTGGGTGCCGGCGGTGCATTATGATACGTAATAAGGCCGAAAAAGCCAAACATACTTTTACTGCCTGGCCACCAAAGACACTTTCAAGCCAAACTCGTCGTAAATGGTTTTGTCGCCGAGGTTGTCGAAAAAGGAGCCGGAGCCATATTTTACGTCAAACTTGGAGCGGTCGACCACGATGTCGCCAATAGCGGTGAGGGAGCCGGCTGCTTCGGCCACGTTGGCTTTAAACGTAATTTCGTCCGTTTTTTCCTTGATGGTCAGGTTGCCGATGATTTTGTAGTTGCCTTTCGTGTCTTGTGGGATTGCGCGGGTAATGACAAATTTAGCGGTTGGGTATTTGTCAACGCCAAAAAAGTCGTCGGATTTGATGTGTCCCACCAATTTGGCGGCCCATTCGCCTTCAAGGTCGATGTCGGTGATGCTGGTCATGTCGATTTCAAAAGAACCGCCGATCAGTTTGCCGTGGTCTACCTGAAGCACGCCGTTTTTGATTTTCACGGTACCGGTGTGTTTGCCGGTCACTTTCTCTGCATTCCAAACGATGTTGCTGGCGGTAGTGTCTACTTTGTAAGTAGTCACGTGGGTGAAAGAGAAAACTACGAAGGCCAAAGCGGCGAGTAAGATCGTTTTTCATGATGTGGTATATTTTATTTGAAGTGTGATAAAATTCAAACGGAGACTAAAAAGTTGGTTTCCATTTGGATAAAGCGAAGTAAACGCAAAACGCAGAGGTTTGGTTTGTGTCTACTTCTCGATTCCTCCCGGCTTCTTCATTCTACAGCTTAAATTTCACTCCGATTGAATTTATAGGTTCAAAAACACTTAACCAATATTCTTTTAGCCTCGCGCAAGCAAGGGGTTTAAATTTTTTCGTGGTATTCCCCGGCAACCGATATTGGATTTCATTTCCACCAGACCCAAGTGCAGGGCCGCAGAAGTGTCTCCGACTTGGTACGATATGGGTTGATTTTACACACAGCACCTTGGTGTTGAAAAAAACACGAGCGCGGCGATGGGGCGTCGGTTTGAGAGAGGCGGGAAGACCAAGCAAGGCCAAAAAGTTTTGGCTGGGGGTAATGTGGGAATGATGTAAATCATTGCACTAATTGTGTAAGGTTCTGGGCAGCAAAAGGTTTCACCTTTGTGACGTTGTAACAATTAAATTACATTATTATGAAAACTTTCCTCATCATAACATGCATCATTATTGGACTATTCCTGGTATTCCAAATATACACCACCATGTCAACAAATAAATCAGAAACACAGGCATACAAAGTAATAAAGGTTGAGAAAGAATTTGAGATTCGATTTTACCCTTCTGCGACTATGGCTATGATTTCATCTTCTACCAAAACCTACAAAGAACTGGGTAGCTCTGGTTTTACAAAATTAGCAGGTTATATTTTTGGAGGAAATAAAGAAAAAAAACAGATAGCAATGACCTCTCCAGTTCATATGGATATAGGCGATTCGGTTTCGAGTATGAGTTTTGTAATGCCTTCCATCTACAATAAAGATAATTTGCCTTTGCCTGACAATTCAGATGTAACGATTAAAACTACGCCTGAGGAGTATGTAGCTGCAATTAAGTTTGGCGGATTTGCCTCAAATGACAATATAAAAAAGCACACTGAAATGCTTGAAAGTTCTCTAAAAGAACATCATCTTTCTTATTACGGGCACTTCCGCTATTTAGGTTACAATCCGCCATACCAATTATTTGGAAGAAGAAATGAAATTATTGTAGCACTTAATTGGGATTCAAAATAAGTTTTAGACTTAACCATTCTTCAATGGGCGCACCCACTGTGCCAATTGAAATTAAAAAATTGATCCGTAAAATTTCAAAAACAGCTATTATTTGTGGCGGTTATGACAAAGAAAGCGAGCCGAAAGAAGTGTTTGTGACCTTAGGATTCGGCCAATCAATAATCCCGATTTGGTTGAACGATTCGAAACGGAATTATCTCAAAATCTTAAACCGGTTATTCTATACGGCTGATGAAAATGGATATACGATTATCACAATTTCAAAGCACCAGTAGTACTTCAAATTCAATAAATAAAAAACCCGACAACCACTTACAGAAGAATGGCTAACAAAATGAGAAAAAGATGGAAACCAAGCCTATAGCAATGTTATTTGCTTCTTTGGTACAAGATAACCTTATACATAGCGGGCATTATAATACTTTCGACACTGCCGGGCGAATACACAAATTGGTCTCCTTGCTTTACTGTCAAGTCGGTTTCCCTAGATTGATACGGTGATGCTATACTGATTTCACGACCAAGTGCCCTCAGTAATTCGTGGTGATAGGTTTCATCGCCATTGAGCCAACGTTCTTCTACCCATTCGCCGTGCACAAATCGTCCCTCCGTAACTTTACCGATATACGTCATCTGATTGCCCGATACTTTTTGAAAGGTGGCTTTAAAATTCATGCCTACAACCAAAAACTCCTGCTCGGCTGTCTGTACAATCAGGCCGAAAGCAGGTTTTTTGGGGTCTTGAATCTTTAGCGCAACTTCATATCCTGCAATCTGCAATACTTCATCCTGGTGGTTTGGATGTGAGGTGTATGCCCCTCATTTTCCCGTTCCCTGGTATTCCGTAATGATAGGCATCAACTCATGTAGCAAGCCATACGATGCACTGAATAAAACATCGCCAACGGCATCTTCTATACCAAAAGGTGAAAAGCAGATCGCATCAAATTCTGCAAAACCCACAAAAGCCCTGGCTGGATCCAGGGAGGATTCCGGCACCAGCAAGGGGTTATCCGACTTGCGGTAATACTGGGCGTATATTTCCTTGTAGTTGGGAAGGTAAATATCCGGGCACACCACATCGATGGCAGGGGCAGCCGCTTTGTAAATATCCATTACGCGGGATACCGGACCTCCATTTGGATAGACGCCTGGTAAATCATCCGGTTTTTGCACAATCCATGCATTTACAAACATGGGCAGGTTGTGTTCTTTTCTTCCCGATGCTGCAATGTGGTTGATGTATCCGGCATAATGCCATGCCATAAAAAACTCTTTGGATTGGGGATTATTTCCAAACACTTCCTTCCAGGTTCCGGATGTTTTGGAACCGGCGCCTTCCCAAATCGATTTTACCTCTTCTTTGAGCGTGCTTTTGTTCGACGTCAGGTAATCCATCAGTGCTTTAGGTACCTGACTGTCATATTTTTTTAGCACTTCGCTTCTGTAATCGATATCCTGGAAAATACCCACCTCATTTTCCGGCTGAACCATAATCACGGTTTGGTTGCGGTCTTGCGCTCCGATTCGCTTCATTAAAGCCGTGAAGGCGCGGGCATCCGCATCCCGGGATTCATCAGAAAAGACCGATAGCGTTTCAATGGTACGCCCATCTGCGGTTTGAACCCTGGGGAATCGTTTGGTATCCTGCTTCACCCAAAGCGGAATGTAGCTGGACTGGCCATTTTTCCATGAACCAAACCAGATGACAACCAATTTCAGGTTGTTCCTTGCTGCATTTTCAATCAGGTAGTCAATCAGTTGATAGTCAAATTTTCCTTCCTCCGGTTCAAATTGATCCCATGAAACGGAGGCCAGTACCGTGTTCAGGTTAAGGCTTTTCAATTTGGCCAGATGGTCTGCATGTACCCGATGGATGATGCGGAGGAGTTGTGCAATTCTCCGGCAATCATCAGGTAGGGTTTGTCATTTACCATAATTGATTGTTTTTGAGATAAGGTAATTTGCTTTGGGAAAATGCTGCGGACCAAAGACATGGTCAGGAATAGTGCCAGATAAATTTTTTTTCAAGGTATCGTTGTTTTTTTAATGCGAATCATGGGTTAAAAGCCGCGCAGTCAAACTATGTGGACTTTGAGGATAAACACGCAGAGCAATAACCACATAGGCACATAGAACACATAGCCCGTGAGTACGCTGCGCATGTGTTCTGTAATGTCGCGCTGGCAAGTAGAAAACATTTTGACTGCTTCGCAGTTTTTTAACTCCATAATAACGATAACCAATACATTACTACTTCATCTCGGAAGGATTCTTTGCTAGCTAATGCATCCATCACCTGCGTATCACGAAGGATACGGCCTGTTTTATTACTTTGGACTTGCTCGATAGCCAAAATGATGGGGCCCATGTTGATGTCATACGTATCCCAATTGGGTGATCGGCCAATGCCTTGGTAAATTATTGATCCGCACATTGTCAGGCAGGCCGAGATACTCGTGGTAATATCCCATTTTGCAAACTCGCGCAGCCGTGATCGACGCACTGTAGGTGAAGGGAGCGTCAGTGCCGCACCATACGCGGCAGGTGAAATCTGAACTACGCTTCCGTTCGTTCCCCTAGCGGAGCCGCCCTGGTTGCTGATATACATGCCCCCAATTCAAGAATCCTTTCGGACGCGCCTCCTTTACGGTAGAGCAAGCCGTTAAGCCCATCAATGGACGGCCGAAAGCGCTTAACGATGTTGAAGCATCGTTATGAAATGCTGCAATGGAATTCGTCTTGTAAGGTTCAATTGGTCCCGTCCAGAGTTGAAGCCAGTTGTAGGTGAACCCTGCACCAAACCAACTCGGATAAAAGCCGCTTTTCTTTTCCCTGACAATTGTTTCGAAAATAGATGCAGGTAAATCTCCGGATGCCACGGCTTCCAGATAAACCAGTTCGGTCTCCTCGGAAAATGCCAATGCCCAGCGGTAGTTATTCATTGCTCCGTTCAGGCCATTGAACCCCATCGCAATCTTGTCATCCGCTGCCAAAGCCGCTGACCAATCCGGTCTGGCGAGCAACGTTTCTGCCATAGAGACGATTTCTGCATCATTGCTGTAATATTGCTTTGCTACCCGAATACCGGCAGCACAAATAGCCCAGTCGATGGTGCTCACATCTGCCCAATAATAAGAACCGTCTTTCTTGAAATAATGATGCGGGAACCCATGCCAGCCGCCGGAACCATCGAACCAGTTCTGATCCAACTGCCGATTTGAGCATGGCTTAACCCGACCCTTTGCATCCTCTGCACTGATGTAGGCCTCTTCCGCAGCAATAGTGAAAATGGCATAGGCATATCCGATACCGGATAGCGACACCTTGTCCGCGTCTGTGTACGACTCCAGCACCACGCCTTTGTTTCCGGGCAAAGTCACATAGTTCCAATCGAAAACGTTGAAAGATGACCGTTTGAGCCAGCCCAGAAACGCAGCATCATCTGTTGAGACGAACGGGTTGGGCGTCATTCGTCTTACAGATAAATATCATCCATCCCGAATGGTGTGGAGTCTTGCGATCCGCTGGAGTGTAAAAAGAATACAACCTCTTTGGCATGACTGCTTTCAAAATTCAACGAAAAGGTTTTAATTTTCATCGCTTCCAACGGAAAAACCCGCTCGTTAAAATATTGCCCGACACATCCAAAACCCTTACATTTAAGGAGTTATCCGTGTAGCCATAAACATTGAAACTCAAACCGGTTACCCTTTCAGCAATTTGCCGGGGCAAGGGTTGGTCATCGAAGAGCGTTTTGAACAGCGCCAACCGGACGCCAAAGTTTCCCTGCACCCGCTTCGGCCACATGTCAGGTAAGGATGGTTTTTGTAATGCTGACGATTAAAGGCGCTTCGTGCATCTGCTGTCCAGTAGGGACGAATCTCGGAGTTAAATTCAGTCGAGAATTCTTTCCCCTGATCAGCATTGTAAATCGGTATGCCGATATTAAAAGTGCTGGAGTCCACCTCAGATGTAAACGCACTGGATGGTTCATCTATCTCAACCGGTATCAAATGATCAGATGCAGGAAACGATGGCAACAGAGAAAATAAGTGCCAGGATTTCTACTATCCTGAAAGATTTTCTCATGGCTAATATCGGGTTTTGTGTCCAATTTGTTTTGTTCATTTCCTCGGCGGGAATAGGAAAAGGTAATGGCTGACAGGATAGGAGCGTTGCTGCTGGATGAAGTAACGGTACGTTTTATTCCCTGTGGCCTCGTCTTTGATCACATTCAGCCCTACCGCATCTCTGCCAAAATCAAGCTCGGCATCCAGCCACCTGCGGGCATCGTACACCTGTTTCCTTCAAAGCCAAACCAATTTTCCGTTCATGTTTGATTTTATCGAGCAGGCGGAACCTGTTTGCGAACTTTCTACGGGAGGCATATTCACGCCGGGTCTCGCTCTTACCATATTCACTATTGCGCGGCCAATCCGTATTTCCAAAGGTGATATTGTGCCCTCGCGTTGGTAGGTAAAACTCCGCCAATCTCATGTAAATATATGGTGTGGTGCTGGCACCCCGCTCCCGGTCTCAGTTAAGGTTCAGGCCTTTCGAATCGTATGGTCAATTAATCCGCCATTCCAGAACTTGAACACTTTCGCATCGGCTGTCTTTTCCGCATTCCCAAAATTCAACCACCCGATCGTTAGGGTGGCGCCATCGTAAAAAAATGGAATAGGTTAATCGAGGGTTACGATTTTTGTAAGGATCGGATGGATCATAGTCAGTTGCGTGGGCATTGAGCAGGAGTCAGGTCATTTCCATTTCCGGTATAACCCATAACAGGAATCTCTCCGTTTAATGTCTCAAATTCATCTACAAGGTTCATTAATGGATTATCCTGCGACCAACCGGCATTTGCATTTGGAAAGCCGCCATTCTTCAATGTAAAATGACCACCGGAGGACGTGCAATGTCAAAGTTGAAAATTGACTTTAGGCCCTTGAATCTGCAAATTGCTTTGGAGAGAAATAATTTCCAGGATCCTGTACGACTCAAAAACATGCCTTGAAAATCTGAAGACAGCGGGTACGCACCCACATTAAACAAATCTTCACAGTATTTTGCCACTTTTGCCAATCTTCTATGCTGCTTGCGCCAAAAAAGCGGGCTTGCGCCACATAACAGCGCTCTCGCCAGAGGCGCCAGGGCCGCGTTTTTGTTGCCTTGCCAAAATCACCACCTGCATGTTTTGCCGGCAGATCATTGGCAGCCTGGGGATAATTCCGTATCAATAAATGTTAAGATTTCAAAACGGGTGTCCTATCACAATCCCACATCCGCTTCCTCTACGGCAAACAGTGCCAGTAAGAAAGAGGAACTGGCTCCATATCGCAGAATAATTCCGTATAAAACCATGTTCTCTTAAAGCTCACTTCCGCTATCAACTGAGCAGTTCTTTCGGGATTACCCAGATTGGGATTTGCCTTTCAGAAAAATGTTCAGATTTCGAATGGCTGAATAGGCCTCAATCCAAAAACCTCCAAAGAGGTGCCTATTGGTTAGCGTTACTTCGCCCTGGGTGTGTTGGTTCAACAACCTGGGTCCCTGGAATGTCATAGATTCGTCGGTCCCACCCAGTAACCCGCAATCCGCCGGCCCATTGCATAACCATGCGGCAATTCATCGTACCGAATTCATACAACCCAGCAGTGGTGATCGCTCCAAACTGCCGCATCAGACACCGAGTCAGCGGCTCCAGGTCTAAAATCTTATTACATGACGAAGTGACGGTCGTAAATAATAACAGAAGTATATTTCGATTTCATCATGCCGGTGGCTTAAAGTGTTACGGATAAGCCTCGGGAGAAAACTCCTTAACTGGGGATAG
>JADJSY010000053.1 GCA_016711435.1 Lewinellaceae bacterium | reverse complement strand
TTTCTGAAACGTCGTTTTCCGCTCCACTTCTGCCATTTTTCCAAACCAGAACAAATAAAACAGGTAGTAGGCCACACCAATAGAGGTTTCGATGGTGTATTCCACCAGGAAAGAAATCAAAAGGATAATTTGAAAGGTAGCAAAAAGGTAGAAATGCCGGCGTCCGCCTGTTGCGATGGGCCACAAAAAGGCGAGCATACTCAACAACAAACCGATCAGTCCCGTACCTGCGAGGATGTAAATAAACTGGTTGTGCGGCAGTTTGGGTTCTAAGGTATATTTGGGGAAACGGTTATTTACAACGCGCTGTATTTCCATAGGTAAATCGCCGGTACCCACGCCCAGCAGAGGGTTTTCACGCCACAATTGTATCCCGGCACTAAAAGAAACCCAGCGTTCGGAATCGGAATAGTCGTCGCCGTCGTTGCTTTGATATTGTTTCCAGTCCCAGGCCATATAAGCCAGGCGTTGTTGCAGGCTGGGAATGCTCAACACGGCCAACACAGGTGTGACAACGATGATAAGCAGGGTAATCAATCCTGCTTTCCAGCGCCGGGTGCGCACGACAAACCGGAAAACACTAAACAGCAAGGCGGCATATAAAGTAACAATACCACTGCGTACCGACAGCACGTGGATGAACACAAACATCAGTAACACCGCTACCAGCAGCAGCTTTCTTTCCCAGGGATAACGCCACACATACCGCTGCTCCCATAACCAGCCGCCTACCAGGATTGCCGTGGCGAGTATCAGGTTGAAACGAATGTGGTTGCGGGGCACCGGAACGGGCTGTCCCATGCCCAGATTGGCGAGAATTTCATCAGTATGCAGCAAAAAATTGATGCCTACACCTATACAGATCAACAAAACTGTCCAGACCAATACATACAATACGCTTCGGTATTGGCGCTTCGATAGATTGGGCAAGTTGACAAATGCCCAGGGAAGTACAAAAAACGGGATACGAACGCGCGTTCGTTCGAGCCAGAAATCGTGGTTGGTGGACCAGAAAAAACTGAGTGCCGGTACCAGCAACAAAATAGACATCACCACAGCGGCGCGTTGTTGAAAAAAGAGGCGAAAACTATGACTCAATATTTTCAGCGCTGCCTGTGCCCTGTTTAAATGTTGGAACTGTCCTGTTTGCCGAAGCGTTTGGGCGGTATGCCACAAGGCTGCTCCTACCAGTCCCCACATGCTGATGGAAAGCAGAAAAGGAGAAAGCATCATACTTACTACCAGGAGCATTGCGAAGAAGATGGTAAGTCCTTCGGGCGTTTTTGTGTTACTTAAAAAATTGATTTTCAAAAGATTTGATGCAATAAGTAGTTATTAGTTATTAGTTACTGGTGGTTATTTGTGTTGATAATCAATCATTTACAAATAATTTAGCCAAAACTAATGTTGCTTGATTACTTAGTAACGCTTAAAGACGCACGAAACCCCACCAAACCCAGTGCCCCGGTGCAAATGGAACTTGTTTTTTAAGCGTTACTTAGCGTTTGAAAAAAGATAGGATAAGGTGTTCCCTCACTCTTTGGCGGCAAAAATCCGTGTTCCATTTTTGCCATATATCCCAGGCCGGTCACAAAGATAAGACCCTGACTTGAAAGGTGATTCATCAGACTTTTTGAAGAAGTCGTCCAAAATGAACCATCGTCGGTACTTTAGTATCCGATGCTTTCAACGAACTTCTATACTTTTGCAATGTTCTAAGCACCAAGTTATGCGTTACCACTACCTGTTTTTTTTATTTGTACTCCCGCTGGTTATTGTTTCGGCTTGCCGGGAAGAACCTGTAGCCCGTCAGGAAGCCCCCGATTCGCTGTTACAGGAGGCGCCGGCGCCGGCTACGAAAGTATCTGACCCTATACCTTTGCCCAAGACCGGTGCAGGCAGTTTTGAAAACCTGGTTGCCGACTTTGAAAGCAAAGACCGTGGTATCTGGCAAAAGCCGAATATGGTCATTTCGCTGCTGGGCGATCTGGAAGGCAAAACGGTGGCTGATATTGGAGCAGGCACCGGTTATTTCACCTTCCGAATGGTGCCGAAAGCCAAAAAAGTAATTGGAATAGACATCGATCAGCGGTTTATTGATTTTATGGACAGTGTAAAAGTACGGCTCGATGAGCGCTACCGCGATCGTTTTGAAACGCGTTTGGCCAAGGCAGATGATCCGCTCTTAAGCGCTGAAGAAGTCGATGCTGTGGTACTGGTGAACACATACGGATACATCGGCAACAGGGTTCAATACCTGAAAACACTCTGGAAAGGTATTTCCCCCGGAGGACGGGTGCTCATTATTGATTTTAAAAAAAATAACCTTCCTATCGGCCCGCCTGACCAATTCAAGGTAGCCCTTAGTCAGGTAGAACGAGAACTGCTGACTTCGGGGTTTTCGATTGATAAAATAGATCAGGATGCGCTGGATTACCAGTATATCATACTGGCGAAAAAGCCCCTGAAACCTCAAAAAAACACGAATTGATTTTCATCGGCTTTGGCCTTTTGTAATTTTGTTTTTCCCTTATGCGCGGTTCCCTGAGACTTTTTACCTGGTTTGGTATTCCTGTTCATCTGCACTGGAGTTTTGGCCTTATTTTTTTGTACGCTTTATGGATTGGTTATGATAACAACCTCGATATTTCAGGGACTGTCTGGCTGATGGGCTTTTTTGTGGCCTTGTTCGGATGTGTTTTGTTACATGAATACGGCCATGCATTGACCGCCCGACGGTATGGTGTGGCTACGCACGATATTATCCTGACGCCTATCGGAGGCATTGCGCGGCTGGAAAAAATGCCGGAAAAACCGGTGCAGGAATTTGTGGTGGCGATTGCCGGTCCGCTGGTCAATGTTGCTATTGCACTGCTGTTATTCGCCGTCAGTATGCTCGTGTTTGATGGGGAGCGCTGGGAATTTTTCAAATGGTTCCTGCAACAACAATTCTCCTTCTCCGGCAGTGATGAAACAGGTCAGGTACTGGAAGAAACCGGATTGCAGCCATCCGGACTGCTTTTTTACCTGCCTGTGCTGGTGGCTACGAATATCGGTTTGGTCATATTTAACCTGATACCTGCATTTCCGATGGACGGCGGGCGTATTTTCCGATCCTTGCTGGCTATGAAATGGGGCAGGGTACGGGCAACACGCTGGGCAGCCTGGCTGGGACAGGCTATTGCTGTCCTTTTCATCGGGTACGGATTGTGGAGTAATGCTTTTACACTCGCTTTGGTGGGCTTTTTTGTATTTACAACGGCACGTTCAGAAAATTCGATGGTTCAACTGGACGATTTTCTGCGTCAATACCGGGCAAAAGACCTGCTTCGTCCGCAGTTTACCCGCCTGCGTCTGAATGACTGGATGCAGTCGGCAGCCGAACTGTTGCAACAGGGGCTGGAACGCCATTTTTTGGTATTCGATATGTCCGACCACCTGGTTGGAATGCTGGATGAAGCCAGTATTGTATCCGCCATTAAAAAGAATGACCTGAGTAAGGAGGTGGCCCAATATGCCCAACGACCGGAAATCGTGCATCCAAATGAGTCCTTGCAATATGTTTTTCAACTGATCCGCCAGCAGGGCAATGCCATTGTGGCGGTGGGAGATGAAACCGGCCTGCTCGGGGTAATCGATGAAGCGGGGCTGTACAATTTTATGCGATTGCAAGGGAATAAGAGTGTTTAGTGTTTGGCCCCCGACCCCTAAACATGAGTCATCCCGGTTTTGCCTAAAACGACCACAAAAGGTCAAACTCGTATTTATTGATGATTGCTTATTGACAATTGATGATTTTTGATGTGCGAAGATGCCACCTTGCTTCAAAAATTATCAATTTTCAATAAGCAATCATCAATAAAAATTATGCCGGCGCGTACTAAGAGTCGCTACAAAAATCCGGGATGACTCATGTTTAGGGGTCGAGGGCCAAATATCCTCAAATGAGGTCCCGCAGCGTCAGCGTTTTTCTATATCGTTTGCCATCCCGGCGCACCACGATCCGTACTTTTTTCCCGGGCTTTTTTTGCAGAATGCGTTGTATGTCGCTCAAAGACAATACGCTGGCCGGCGTCAGACCAAGACGCATAATCTGGTCGCCCTTTTGAATACCTACTTCAGAAGCCGGTGAATTGGAGAGCACGGTTTGTACGATAAAGTTATTCAGCGTATTGCCGGAAGTAATAATATTCATGCCGCTCCGGTCATACAGAAATTCGTTTTTATAATCCCTGCCTGGTTTTAGCCAGATTTTGGAGTCGTGGTAATCCAGAATAACAATAAAGCGGCTGAGCAGGGCATTTCCAATCAGTCCATTGCGTCCATTCAGGTATTCGAGGTTCACGCCGGCGGTATCCAGGGTCTGAAAATAGGTGACGATATTCGACTGGCTGAACTTCCCGATTTCAAGATTGCTAACACGTCCCGTGAATCCTTCCAGGTATCCTCCCAGCCCCATCCCGATATTGGAGACGATAGCGTTGGGGGGCGGTTTTACCAGCTGATGTGTGTTTGAAAACAATAAAAGTGGCAGGCCGGCCCCCGTATCGATCAGTAATTTTACCTGGGTTGAGGAATCGCGCATAGGTTGCAAAGAAGAAAACACATACATTTTATTGCGAAACACTTCTACCGGAACCGGCAAAAAACCTTCGTCACGCAGTTTGAAAGCATTGCGCTCAAACAGGGTGATTACGCGGCGTTCGTAATTGATCCGTGTAATGTATTTGGAAAAAACATTGGCACTCATAATGCCGTGCACATTGACTCCTGCATATTCTTCAAACCGGAAATAATCTTCCTGCAAAACCAGAATATCCTCCCGGGGCGCCACCAC
Organism: Lewinellaceae bacterium; assembly: GCA_016711435.1. GTDB lineage: Bacteria > Bacteroidota > Bacteroidia > Chitinophagales > Saprospiraceae > M3007. Next base: position 21,439 of record JADJSY010000053.1, on the reverse strand, counting down.
TTTATCGGGGATATCAAAGCGGATTTTACGGGCGAGGTAGGCGATTAAATCGGTTTTCAGATCGGAACCTTTTACCCTAAACTCGCGCTCGTACTGTACATTCAACAAATCACTGATTTCCCGTTTACTCAAAATAGTATGCTCGGCGCCGGTATCAAAAATAAATTTCAGGGGAAAAGTGCCGTTGATCGTGACCGTCAGAATGATAAAATTATTGGTAAATTCAAACGGAATATCCATCTGTTTCTGGCCTGGCGGCATAAAAAACCCGGACTGTCCACTGATGGGTGTTACCACCCAAAGGTACAACCACAGGAAGTAAATCGTTTTTGTCAACATAGCAGATCATTATTAGCGAGCGTAATTTAGATCAATTACCCCATACGGCAACCGGCAACGGCAAAATCTGTTGGCAAGAGCCAAAAGAGGAATGAGGAATGGGGGATGAGGAATGACCGAGCGCGATGTGAGGGAATCACGCTCGGTCATCCCTCATTCCTCATCCCTCATCCCTGTTAGTCACGCTCGGTCATTCCTCATCCCTCATTCCTCATTCCTGTATTGCACCTCCAGGTGCTTGAGCATATCCACTGTCATAGTGTCGAGGTCGAATTCCGGTTTCCAACCCCAATCGGCGCGCGCTGCGGAGTCGTCTATACTGGCCGGCCATGAATCGGCTATGGCTTGTCTGAAATCGGGCTTGTGCGTGATTTTAAAGGAAGGAATTGATTTTCGTATGCTGGCGGTGACCTCTTCCGGTGTAAAACTCATGGACGCCAGGTTATAACTGGTGCGAACAGAAAGGTGGTTGGAAGGCGCTTCCATCAATTCGAGCGTCGCCCGGATGGCGTCGGGCATATACAGCATCGGAAGGCGGGTGTGCGCGCTGAGAAAACATTCGTAGGGCTTGTTCTGAACGGCGTAATGATAAATATCAACGGCATAGTCGGTTGTGCCGCCTCCGGGCATGCTCTGATAGCCCACAATGCCGGGATAACGAAGCGAACGCACATCCAGGCCATAGCGGCGATAGTAGTAATTAGCCCAGTTTTCACCGGCTACCTTACTGATGCCATACACCGTTTCCGGGATCAGCACTTCATACTGCGGTGTGTTATGGTGGCTTGCTTCCCGCCCGAAAACAGCGATAGAAGAAGGGAAATACACTTTTGCCAGCTGTCGTTGCCGGCTGATTTCCAGCACATTGAACAGGCTGCGCATATTGATATCCCAGGCCCAGAGCGGATTTTTTTCACCATTGGCACTGAGAATGGCGGCTAAGTGATAAATCTGGGTGATCCGCCATTTTTTTACAATTTCCTCCAGTGCCGCGCCGTCCAGCGCATCGAGTATTTCGGTAGGGCCGTCTTGCGGGCTGAGCGCGCGCAGGTCGGCGGCTATCACATGGTCAGGTTGATACACTTCGCGCAATGCCTCCGTCAATACAGCTCCGATCTGGCCTCCGGCTCCGATAATAAGAATACGGTCTTGTTTCATAAATAATTTGGTCGCCCGGTGTGGTGCAGGACTTTGTTTTTATATACGGCGAATGTATGGCGGGGCTTTTAAAGCGCCAAATGCCGGAAGGGGCTTTGTTTGGTACATTTATTGACTTCCTGTGCAGCATACCGGCGCCGGCATGTATCAATGTGATGTATAGCTACGTTTATGGACAAATACTACTTACTTTTATGACGCTTTTGGCCTGACCGTTCATACGCGCCATTTAGCCACCAAAAACTGAACAAGACCATGCACCTTGCTCCCTCATACAGGCTGGTCATACGGAATTTTTTTCCCTCCCTGCTGCTCTCTTTGCTGAGTTGGGCTGCGGTATTGGCACAACCTGTATTTTCCTGGGATGCGGTTGTAGGCGGAGAAAGTTATGAAGAACTCAATGCCCTGGAGGTTTTGCCAGACGGCATTATCGCGGGCGGTTCCACCCGTTCGGGCATTGCTTTCGGCGACCCCGGCGATTTTTCCTGGAATATCCTGGTGGTTAAACTCGACTTCAATGGCAATGTGCTTTGGCAGCATACCTATGGCGGCGTGCAGGACGAACGACTCTGGGCGCTTATTCCAACCCGGGATGGCGGCTTTCTGGCCGGCGGTTATTCTTATTCCGGCGTTGGAGGCGATAAAACGGAACCCAGCCGGGGTGATAAAGACGTCTGGATCATCAAACTCGATGGATCGGGCCAATTACAATGGGACAAAACTTTTGGTGGTTTATTGCAGGATGAACTGTTCAGCATACTGGAGATGCCCGATGGCGGTTATTTGCTGGGTTGTCATTCCAATTCCAACCTCTCCGGCGATAAAACAGAAGATAGCCGGGGCAGCCACGACATCTGGATGATCCGCACCGACGGGCTGGGTAACAAAACCTGGGATAAAACCCTGGGAGGCGGCGGATACGAACAGATCAATGACCTGCTCCTGGCGCCTGACGGTGCGGTGTACTGCTCGGGGGGCAGCACCTCTCCTGAAAACGATGGCGATCTCGGCCCGGAGACAGCCCGGGGAGGTATGGATTTTTTATTGCTGAAAATAGACCCCGTGGATGCGTCGGTGTACTGGTCGCGGCGTTATGGCGGCGCCGGAGAAGATTATGCCTATAGCTTGATTGTCGCATCCAGCGGGCGTTTGTACCTCGGCGGGCGGTCCGGTTCCCAGCAAACGCCGGCAGGGCCTTATAACAATGGAAAATCGGCTGTATTTTACGGAGGCGCCGGCGATTTCTGGTTGATTGAACTGGATACGGACGGACAAAAAACAGCTGAATGGAGTTTTGGCGGCGATGGATTGGAGGACCTGTATGATATAGTGGAAAAACCATGCGGAGGCCTTGTGGTGGGTGGCGTTTCCGATTCGGGCGCATCGGGAAATAAAACGTCCGACGGAAGAGGCAGTTTTGATTACTGGGTCGTTTCGCTGGATTCCGACGGCAATAAACTATGGGATCAAAGCATCGGCGGCGCAGGCGGCGACGCGCTTACCCATATTGCGCTGTTCCCGGATGGTTCTTTGCTTTTCGGTGGGCATTCCGACAGCCCTGCGGGGTTTGAAAAAACAAAAAACCCTTTCGGCGTCAATGACTTCTGGATGGTCAGCAGCCGTTGTAGTGCAATGGCTGAAATAGTATCCGAAGGCCCCGGAAACCCATGTTCCGATGAGCCACTTATACTGAGTGCAAATGTACCCGATTGCCCGACTTGTACCTATGAATGGAATACAGGCGCTTCTGATCCCGCTATCGAAGTGCCGCCCGGATCAGTAGATACATTTTCTGTAAAAGTGTGCAACGAAGGCGCCTGTATCGCTTTTGATACCATCGTCGTGGCAACGTACCCACCACTCGAAATAGAATTGGGCGCTGATATCATATTCGTGTCGGGCGCAACGTTGACGCTCCAGAACAATCTGCCGGAATGGACTTATTTGTGGAATACAGGCAGCACGGCTGCTTCGATACAGGTAACGCAAGCGGGTACCTATTCCGTTACGGTGACAGATCAGAACGGCTGCACGGATACGGATATCATCCAGGTGAGCAGGAACGTTGAAAAAAAACAGGTCTGGGTGCCGAATATTTTTTCCCCCAATGACGATGGATACAGCGATTACCTGACCCTTTTTACGGATGACAGCGGATTGCAGGTGATTACTTTTCAAATAGCCGACCGATGGGGCGATTTATGTTACCGCCGCGATAATTTCGTGCCGCTGTATTCCAGTGAGGGCTGGAATGGCCGTTGGCAGGGGAAATTAGCGCCTGCCGGTGTGTACGGCTGGTTTGCCATTGTGCAATTTTCCGATGGCGAACGGCTGTTGCTGGAGGGAGATGTGACGCTGCTTCGATAGTTTTTACCCTTCCTGTGAAGCAGTTGTTAAAAAATTACTTGGTTAAAATGAACAAATTCGTACATTTCGCCCGAAAAAAAGACATCCTCTCAATAGGGAATTTATGCGCATACAGTTCAGCCTTTCCTGCCAGAAAGGCACGATTATTCCAATTAACTATCAATCCGAAATCTCGCAGTGGATTTTTTCCGTCCTATCCAAAGCCGGCACTGAATTATCCACCTGGGTACAGCAACAAGGTTTTGATTTGACCTCACGCAACTATAAGTTGTTCACATTCAGCCCCTTGGCAATCTATCCATACGAGATGGATCAGGTAAAACAAGAATTTAAATTACTGGGCAATCAGGTTAAACTAAGTTTTTCCATTTACCTGCCCCCTGTATTTGAACAACAGGTAGTCCATTTATTTCGCCAAATGCCCCTGGCCTTAGGTACCTGTGATGGCCGGCCCGCACAATTTGAAGTAAAGCACTGGCAGGTCATGAGCCGGCCCAATTTCAAGGAGACGATGCAGTTCAAAGCGGTGTCACCCATCTCTGTAACCACCGTCGAAGAGATCAAAACGCCCAATCCTTATTTGTTGCCGGATAATGAAGCATATGATGTGAGTTTTTTCCACCATATCGTACGCCGTTTCAAAGCGGCCATGCAATACAAGTCGCTGGCAAATATGAAAATGCTGGATCCGGCGTTTCCTATGCATTACCGATTGATGGGACAAGCCAAATCGAGGCTCATTCACCTGAAACCCAACCCGGAAGACATCCAGCAACTGCGCGGATTTGCTTACGAGTTTGAGGTAAGTCTGCCGCTGGGCGCGATGGAGTTCTCCTACTTTGCAGGATTTGGCGAATACCCGCACCTCGGTTTTGGATACGTGGACATCAAATAAACGTGTTTGGTGTTTAGTGTTTAGTGTTTCGAGCGCTCCGCCTTTGGCCGAGTGGCTGATCGAACCTTTTGCGCCTTGCCGAGTGGCTGAATCGAAACGCCAAACACGAAACACCAAAATACTAAAACACCAAAACACATCCATAAACTTCTGGTCATTCGCTTATGTTGCTGCCCCGCACTTTTTTTCCCGTTTTTTGCTTGTCGGCATTTCTGGTGCTGCCTTCCTGTGAAGATACCAGTGAAAAAACGCAGGCTGCCATTATCGGACATTGGGAACTGACCAAAGCCCTGCGCAATGAACGGGAAACCGGTACGCTTGCAGGGGTTTATTTCGATTTCAACGCGGATGGAATGATGCAAACCAACCTGCCGGTCGGCGCCGACGTACCGGTCGAATACGAAGTTGACAAAACGGAAATTCTGCAAAAAACCGCGCAACCCATTCGTTATCAGGCTGTAACAATGGAAGATTCCCTGCTGGTACTTAAAATGGAAGTACGGGGTATGACTTTTGAAATGCACATGCGGCGGGCAGAAGCGCCTGCACCGATGGACAGCCTGGCTGTGCCGCCTTCGGATACCGCCAATTAGCATTAACATGGGTCATCCGAATTTTATTACCCTACAAAATCGAAGAACAAAGGGCCCGGCCGCCGGGCCGGCGCAACCGCGCCCCGAAGATGTTGCTGGGAAAACCGCGAAACCCGCCGCTTGTGCCCGCCGTGGACCTACGTGGCCGTCCCCGTATAGATGCTCGCGGTGGCCAAAAGAATCTTGCATAAATTCAGAATCATTGTATAAATTCGGATGACTAATGTTTTTAGCCAAAGGTCTCCAAACCCCACACACTCACTTCCTGAATCCGCCCTTCGGCATTCCGCCCATACCCGGCGGCATACCCATTTTGCCCATCGGCGTATTCGCCATCTGGTGCATCATTTTGCGCATGTCGTTGAAGTTCTTGATAAACATGTTAATCTGTTCCGGCGTCTGTCCGCAACCGCGAGCGATGCGTTTTTTGCGGCCCAGGTTAAGCAGGTCGGGATTGGCGCGTTCCTGTGGCGTCATGCTCTGAATAATGGCTTCCACGCGGTTGATCGCTTTATCGTCGATGGGGGCGTCTTTCAGCGCTTTGCCGACACCCGGAATCATGCTGATCAGGCTTTTCAGGTCGCCCATTTTTTTGATCTGCTGCATTTGGCCCAGGAAGTCGTTGAAATCAAACTTGTTCTGTTTGATCCTTTTCTCCATCCGTTTGGCTTCCTCTTCGTCGAAATCCATCTGGGCTTTTTCCACCAGCGACACGATATCGCCCATGCCGAGAATCCGCTGGGCCATACGATCGGGGTAAAACACATCGAGCGCGTCGAGTTTTTCGCCCATCGACACGAATTTGATGGGTTTGCCGACGGTGTATTTGACCGTCAGGGCCGCACCGCCGCGTGTATCGCCGTCGAGTTTGGTGAGCACCACGCCGTCGAAATTGATGCGCGTATTAAAGGCTTCGGCGGTATTGACCGCATCCTGACCGGTCATCGAATCCACCACGAACAGGGTTTCTGTCGGGTTGATGGCTTTTTTAACTGCGGCTACCTCGTTCATCATCACTTCATCCACGGCGAGGCGACCTGCCGTATCCACAATGACGACGTTGTGGTTGTTCGCGCGGGCATATTTCAGCGCGTTTTCTGCAATTTCGATGGGATTTTTGTTCTCCACCTCTTTATATACCGCTACTTTAATGCTGTCGGCCAGTACGGTCAACTGCTCGATAGCGGCCGGACGGTACACGTCGCAGGCCACCAGCAGCGGGTTCATTTTGCGCTGTTCCTTGAGGTATTTGGCGAGTTTTCCGGAAAAAGTTGTTTTACCCGAACCCTGCAAACCGGCTACCAGCACGACGCCCGGATTGCCTTTTACATTGATCCCCACACTCTGGCCGCCCATGAGTTCGGTCAGTTCGTCCATCACGATTTTGACCATCAACTGGCCGGGGTTCACGTTTTTGAGCACGTTTTCGGAGCCCAATGCCTTGTCTTTCACCCGGTCGGTAAAATCTTTGGCGATTTTGTAGTTCACGTCGGCGCCTACCAGCGCGCGGCGGATTTCCTTGATGCTTTCCGCGACGTTGAGCTCGGTAATTTTATGGGTGCCACTCAGGACTTTAAACGCGCCTTCGAGGCGGTCACTTAAACTTTCAAACATGTGTGCTGGTCAAATTTTGAAGGCTGCAAAGGTAAGAAGTTATTGGTTATTAGTTATTAGTTATTGGTTAGTAGAATCGTCAGTGCAGGTTTTCGTAACAGAACACCGTTTCAAATTTTGGAAACCCAAAACGGCCCTACCACCCACGCGACGCTTACTAATAACTAATAACCAATAACTAATAACCAATTACGAACCCCATTTCCGCATCTGATTCAACAGCGCCGCAAAATCCTTCGGCAGTTCCGCTTTGAATTCCATGCGCTCGCCGGTAGCCGGATGATCGATGCGCAGACGTGCCGCGTGCAGGGACGTGCGTTCCATGAGCGGGCGTTCCGCTTCGGCATTTTTTCCGGAACGGTACTTTTTCCCTTTGATTTCGGAGAGAAAAAAAAGGCGGGTCGGCGGCCGTACAGCGCATCCACGGCAAGGGCATAACCGATACTGCTGAAATGCACCCGGATCTGGTGGGTACGCCCCGTTTTGAGCAGTACTTCCACCAGGGTAAAACGTTTGAAACGCTCGATGACCCGGTAAAAAGTAAGCGAGGGTTTGCCGTTTTTGACAATGGCCATTTTGCCGGGAATGACCGGATGCTCCCCGATCGGCTTATCGATTTCCCCTTCTTCGTGGTGCAATTCGCCGTCTAACAGCGCGAAGTAGTATTTATCAGCCGTGTGGTGTTCAAATTGCAGGGAAAGATGCCGGTGCGCTTCCGCGTTTCGGGCAAAACACAGGATACCGCTCGTCTCGCGGTCGAGGCGATGCACGACGAAGACCTTGCCGTAGCGCTTTTCCAGCGCCCCGAGCAGGCTGTCTTTGTTGCCGGCCCGGTCGGGAATGGTGAGCCATCCGGCCGGTTTATGCACCACCAGCAGGTGCTCGTCTTCGTGAATGAGTTCGTACATGATTGTTGAGGGTTGAGAGGGTTGAGGTTGTTGAGGGGCTTGAATCAAGTTAATCATAAAATCCCCCTCATCAAGGTCGCAAATTGTTTAATCCTGCGCAGATAATGCGCCACAATAATACTCCCTTTGTACACGCCGGTGTTGTCTGACGCCCCAATGCGGTGTTGCGCCACGAGCGCCGCCACTTTTTTTCTTTTTGAAAACAAGACAGGGAGCTTGGAGTAAAACGAAAAATGCGCCTCCACGATAGACCAGATGGCGCGAAACTGCCCTTTTGCGGCAAACCGAGCGCCCGCCAGTCCGTCCAGAACAAACCGCGCCGGAAGCAACCAGCATAACTTCGCCCAGGGTTCATTCTTCAGCAAACTGTACAGACTGTTCCGGAAATTGAGAAACACCTTGCGCGGACTTTCATATTGCAGCGTGCCGCCGCCGAGGTGATATACCACCGATTGCGGGATACACCAAACGGAATAGCCGGCCCTTTTGACACGCCAACACAGGTCGATTTCTTCATTGTGGGCAAAATAATCGCCGTCGAAACCGCCGAACGTATGGTACAAATCGGCCCGGATAAAGAATGCGGCTCCGGCAGCCCAGAAACAAGCCTGCGGCTGGTCGTACTGTCCGCGGTCTTCTTCCCGGTGGTTAAAAATACGTCCGCGGCAAAACGGGTATCCCAGGTAATCGATCCAGCCGCCCGCAGCGCCCGCGTATTCAAAACGTTTTTTTTCCGTCCAGGCCAGAATTTTGGGTTGTGCAATAGCGATAGATGCATCATGCTGCATGGCCTCCACAATAGGTGTAATCCAGCCGGGCGTCACTTCCACATCGGAGTTGAGGATCACATAAATATCCGCTTTCACGCGCCGGAGCGCTTCGTTATAGCCTTGTGCAAAACCGTAATTGTGCTGTAAATCAAGCACTTCCACTTGCGGGTAGTTTTTTCGCAGAAATTCGACCGAGTCGTCGGGCGAGCCGTTGTCGGCCACTACAATGCGTGCGCCGGGGCTATTGGCCAATACGGAAGGCAGGTAAAGTTCGAGGTGCCGGCGGGTGTTGTAGTTCAGGATAACCACTGCTACGGAGGGCGTCCCGGGGGGCGTTTCCGGGCTGTGGAGCGACGTTTGTTCCAATTGCAGGCGTTGCAGGATTTCCTGTTTATCGGCGTCAATTTGCGCCTGAAGTGCCTCCAGACTCTCCAGTTTTTTATCGTGGCGAATAAAGTCGATCACATCTACCGACAAGTATTGTCCGTACAAATCACCGTCGAAATCGAGTATATTTACTTCAATGGTTTGTTTGTTACTGCCACCATCTATGGTCGGGCGATTTCCGATATACAACATGGCCCCTGCACCGGTACGGCCATCAGGCGCCGGCAATGTGCTACCGATGCGCACCGCATAAATGCCCTGGGGAAGTATCAATTTGTATGGATCGGCGATCTCGATATTGGCAGTTGGAAAGGAAATCGTCCGGCCCACGTGGTTACCGTACACCACCTTTCCGGAAAAGGAAAAAGTGTGCCGCAGCAATCGGTTGGCCAAACGCACATCGCAGGCATCCAGTGCCTTGCGGATTTTGGAAGAACTGACGGCGATTTCATCTACTTCCTGTGCCGGTATTTCCACGACTTCAAAACCCGAAGCGGCCTCATATTTTTTCAGAAAAGAAATATCCCCTTCCCGATTGGCGCCGAAACGATGGTCGTACCCGATGACGATATAGCGCGGTTGAAATTTTTCGACCAGAAACGCTTCCACATAATCGTTGGCGCTCTGCCGGGCAAACTCCAGGTTAAAAGGCGCCACCACGACATTGTCGATGCCGGACGATTCCAGCAAGGCAATTTTTTCGGCAGTGGTCGTCAGTAGTTTAAAATGTTGTTCGTCGGGCCGCAGCACCGTGCGCGGATGCGGATCGAACGTTATGACAATGCTTTCTCCGCCACAGGCATGCGCCAGTGAGCGTACCCGTTCAAGTATACGCCGGTGACCGAGGTGTACCCCGTCGAATGAACCGATTGTGATAACCGTTTTCTGAAAATGTGGTAGTTGATGTAAGTCGGTAAAAACCCGCATAGGGGCGCAAAGATAGAAAAAGTCCGAAGTGCGAAGTCATCAGTGCGAAGTCCGTTACAAGTCCGAAGTCGGCAGTGCGAAGTCCGTTACAAGTCCGAAGTCGGCAGTGCGAAGTGCGAAGTCCGTGGCAAGTGCGAAGTCGCCAGTCCGAAGTGCGAAGTCCGTGGCAAGTACAAAGTCACCAGTCTTATGAGACAACTACATTACAACAAACAAAACCAACTAAAAAAAACCTGCTTTATTTTTTACCGACTGGCAGCGTTTTGAAATCTGCTGCCGTTTCTATGTTGTACTTACGATAAAAAAATAATCGCTTCAAGCGATTTCAAAAATAAAGCAGGTTTTTTTAGTTGGTTTTGTTTGTTGAATGGGCACGCTGTATGCGTGCCTTTTGTATTTAGTCGAAGTCGGCAGTGCGAAGTGCGTAGAGTACGCCGTTTCATGTTTGGAAACCATTAAGCGGCGTATCTAAGGACTCACGGCCCTACTGCCGACTTCGGACTTGTAACGCACTTCGCACTAACGACTTCGGACTTATAAGACTTCTCACTTCTTAACAATGGCTTCTCCGCTCCGCAGCAGTTGCACGGCCTTGTCCACAGCCGGATCGTCCTCGTTGAGTACGCGGTAAAGTCCTTCATCCCGGAACAGCGCTTTACCGATGCGGGCTTTCAGTTGTAGTTTCAGTTCGGCGCGGCATTGCGCCAATTGAGCGGGATTTCGTTCCACCCCTTGTTTTTCGGCATATCCGACCAACGCTTCCAGCATGTCGTTGCTTACCGGAAAATCGCGCACATAGGCATCCAGTGATGCGGGCAGGGTGCTGCGGTCACGTTGTTCGAGCCAGCGGGCGGCAAACTGGGGCACCAATTGCCGTACATCTAAGTAGTAATCATTAAAAAAGGACGTGTCTAAAGGAATAAAAACATCAGGATAAATGCCGCCGCCGCTGTACACAATTCGCCCCATGCCAGTGTAGTACTGCGTGCTATCCGCAATTTTCATCTTGGATACATCAGCGAGTTCACCGCTTGCGAGTCGACGCTCGGCTTCGTTGCTATACTCCTGGTTATGTTTATACGCGCGTTGTATGCTGCGTCCGCTGGGCGTGTAATAGCGCGAAACGGTCAGCCGCAATGCGCCGCCGTCGCCGAGGGGATATTGTTCCTGCACCAAACCTTTGCCGAATGAACGGCGACCCACCACCCAGCCGCGATCCCAGTCCTGTATTGCACCGGCCACAATTTCGCTGGCAGAGGCAGAACCTTCATCGATCAGCACGGCGACGTTCTGGATATTGAAACGCGCCCGGCCGTTGCTTTTGTAGTCGCGGCGCGCTTCTGTGCGGCCTTTGGTGTACACCAATAATTTCCCGTCCGAAAAAAACTGGCTGAGTAAATCAGTGGCTTCATTGAGATACCCGCCCGGATTACCGCGCAAGTCGAGCACGAGGTTTTGCAGACCCTTTTCTTCTACCATCGGGCCTAATACCTCCATAAATTCCTGGTAGGTTGTTGCGCTGAAACGGTTGATTTTGACATACCCCGTGCGCTCGTCCAGCATATAGGAAACGTCCACGCTGTGCACGGGAATAATATCGCGGGTGACGTTGAAATGGCGGAGATCAGGTTCTCGTCCACGCAGCACGCCCAGTTTTACCAGGGTGCCTTTTTTCCCGCGCAAGTATTTGAATATCTTCTTGTTCTCGATTTTCACGCCGGCCACCGTCGTATCCCCGATGCTGATGATTTTATCGCCGGACAACATCCCGGCGGTTTCGGAAGGGCCGCCTGGAAACACGGAGACGACTTGCATCGTATCGTCCACTACAACATATTCGATGCCGACGCCTTCAAATTCGCCGCTCATATCATCCTCTACGGATTGTAATTCTTCCGGTGAAATATATACCGAGTGGGGATCCAATTGTTCCAGCAGGTGCTCGATGGCGCCTGTTTTGACTTCCGTGATGTCTACGGAATCTACGTATTTGGACTGAACATAACGCAAAATTTCGTCGAGCGTGCCCGACGAAGGGTTATTGGAACTGCCCATCTGGAAATAAACATCTCGGTCGTATCGGGGTAATTGTTGTCCGATAAACATCCCGACAGCCAGTGTGGCGGCGAGTAATAGCGGCAGACTTGTCTGCCATTGAGGAGATTTTTCTTCTTGCATGTCGTTCAGCGTATGGAGGAGGGCTTGAGGGAGGTTTGATGGTTTGATGGTTTGAGGTGGTAACTTAAAGCGTAATGTCGTCAACTTAGCGCTAGTGAAGAGGTGTCATCTGCGAGGTACGAGCAGGTGACATCTCGAAACGACGTCATCTCATCAAAATATTACCGTTCCGAGATGTCACCTGCTCGTACCTCGCAGATGACACCTCTTCACTAGCGCTAAGTTGACGACATTAGGCTTTAAGTTACGACCTCAAACCATCAAACCACTCTCAAACCATCAAACATTTTCAAACCATCAAACCCATCAACAAATTATGGGATTGTCAAAATTGTTTTACTTTTGTTTAATTTTTTTAATCATCATCCCGTTTTTACCCGCATTATCTCAATTAAAACAGTTTAAAATTAAACTTCGGTTATGACTGAAAATCCGGAAATTGACCAGTTGGACAAGCAAATATTGGCTAAACTCATCGAGGATGGCAAACTTCCTTATACCGACATCGCCAAACAATTGTTTGTTTCCAGCGGCACGATACACGTCCGCATGAAAAAGATGGAACAAATGGGTATCGTACGCGGTTCCAGTCTGATTGTGGATTATCATAAGCTCGGTTTCGATGTAACGGCTTTTCTCGGCATTTATCTCGATAAAAGTTCATTATACGATGAAGTGGCCGAACAACTCAAACAAATTCCCGAAGTCGTGGAGGCCAATTACACTACCGGGTTGTACAGTATTTTTGCCCGAATCGTTTGCAAAGATACGAACCACCTGCGGCTAATATTGCACGATAAAATACAGAAAATATCTGGCATCCAGCGCACGGAGACTTTTATCTCGCTGGAACAAAGCATTAGCCGCCCGGTTCATTTTTTAGACAGCGAGTGATTTTTAAAGGCAAAGGCAAAGGGCAAAAAGGAAAATCTGCATAAAACTTATGTGATTTGCTTTTGCTTTTTGCCTTGCCACCCGCTTTTTGCCTTTTGCCACTTGCCCTTTACCTTTTGCGCCTTGCCCTTTACTTTTAATACCATCCTATGACATTCCGATACCTAACAACTTGTTTACTACTTTTATTCAGTGCAGGCATATTAACGGCACAATCTGAAGACCCGATATATAAAGGCCTGAGGATCAGTTTATTCAACGTAAAAATCCTCAAACAAAACAAAAAAACGATTCAAGTGCTTTGCCAGGGCGCCAACACTGGTCGCCTGCCCATTGTCACCTACGGAAAGAACGCCGCGTCTGCCGCCGCCTTGCTGGTAGAACTGGATTCTTTCAGTCTGCCTGCTCTCCTGCAAGGGCGCGAACAATTGCTGTCGGATGCCTTGAGGCGGCAAAAACTACGCCTGGAACCCGGCGAAATCCGGGAAAATATCCGGCTGACAATCCCCCTTCGGAAACAACAGGACCATCCGTTGCCTGCTGATAAAATCGGCGGAAATCTTTGCCCCGACCTGATTTTTGATACGGCTTTCGTGGCCCAATACAACGACAAAACCATGTTGCTGCGCTTTGCTGTCAGGAATGCGGGCACCGCTGCCGCCAATTTACTCGGCGATTCAGGGCGAAGTGCAGCAGACAACGTTGCGGTAAATGTGTATTTCGTAAGCGGCGCAAAACTGAGCAGGGGCGCTATTTATGCCGACGGCGTCTTCATCCGCGAAGGGGTAGAAACCCTCGACGGCATCCTCCTGCCAGGACAAGTATTGTACGGCGCGCTCGAAATCAGCCTGAAAAATCGCAGCCGTTTCTCTCCGAACCTTGTTTTTGAACTTGATCCTTTCCAACGGGTCAACGAGTGCGACCGCACCAACAACACCCGGGCGGTGCTGATAGAGTTTTGACAACTGCTATCTATTTGCCAAAACTCATCCGGAAAAGTGGCGGGGAGTCCTGACTTTTGTTAAAAAAATATGAAAAAAACGATACTCTTAGCCATTACCGTACCTGCATTTGTGGGAGCCATTGCCTTGTTTCCCATTGAAAATCAAGCCACTGCATTCCATACGGACGCAGAAATTGCCTTTTTTAAAAAGAACAATCTGAGCGCTTCCAAACACAACAATCAACTGTTGTCGCCCCCGGAATTTGCTCCGATTGACTCCAATGTCCTGTTTCCGACCGCCAAACTCTGCGGCGGCTGCCACGGCTACGATCCCAATATGAATGCCCTGGTTACGACCAGCGGAGTAGATGTCAATATTTACGATGACTGGCGCTCGTCGATGATGGCCAACAGCGCCAAAGACCCGTTCTGGCGCGCCAAAGTGACCCACGAAATTTTGGTCAATCCTTCGCACAGCCTCGAACTACAGGATAAATGCACCAGCTGCCACGCGCCGACCGGCCATTATCAGGCTAAATTGCGCGACCACAAACCCCATTACACCCTGGCGGATCTGTACGCCGACTCGCTGGGATTGGACGGGGTCAATTGCCAGGCCTGTCATGCCCAGTCGCCCGAGCGCATCGGCGACCTGCACTCCGGCGAACTGAAATACGATACCAACAACCTGCGGGTAGCGTACGGGCCTTACGAACTGGTTTTTGCGGCGCCCATGCACGAATTTGTCGGTATCACCCCGACTTATGGCGAACATATCCTCGACGCGGGTTTGTGCGCCGGCTGCCATACCCTGATTACAAATACCGTTGACCTGGATGGAAATTTTACCGGCAATACCTTTGTCGAACAGGCCACCTACCACGAATGGTTGAACAGCCGCTACGACGAGTCGCACGACAATATTACCTGCCAGGGCTGTCACATCCCGCAGATACAGGATGAAATTATTATTTCCGCCAATTACCAGTTTCTCACACCGAAATATCCGTTCGGTTTGCATGAAATGGTCGGCGCAAATGTGTCCATGCTGAAATTGATGAAAAACAACCGCGAAGCCTTAGGTATCGAAGCAACGGCGGATAATTTTGACAGCACCATCACCGCGACACTGCGAATGCTGCAACATCAAACCCTCGACCTCCAACTGCAAACGGGTATTCTGAACGGCGATTCCGTTGATTTTCAGGTGCATCTGACCAATAAAGCCGGCCACAAATTCCCCTCGGGCTACCCTGCCAGGCGCGCCTGGATTGAATTAACGGTGCAAAATGAAGCCGGCGACATGCTGTTTCATTCGGGCGGCATGAATCCCGATTTCAGCCTGACTGATGAAGATGCCAATTTTGAACCCCACTACGACTGGATCAATGCGCCGGGTCAGGTGCAGATTTACGAACTGGTACCCGGCGACGTCAGCGGCACGTTCAGCAATGTACTGGAGCGGGGCGACAAAGGTTTGAAAGACAATCGTTTGGTGCCGCAGGGTTTTCGGATCGACGACCCTGTGTACGATACAACGCTGGTGATCGGCGGGGCGCTGAACGACCCGAATTTCAACCGAACTGCCGACGGAACGGAAGGCAGCGGCAGCGATATTGTTCATTATCGCATTCCCACCAATGGTTATACGGGCAGGCTCCGGGTAACGGCTAAGGTGTGGTATCAGAGCCTGCCGCCCAAATGGATGATGCCCATGTTTGCGTATTCGTCGCCGGAAATCGACTCCTTCAAAGCCATGTTCAATGCTGCCGACCGTTCGCCCGTGCTGGTGGCGGAACGTGTGCTCGATTCGGTCCTGGTTTCGCCGGTTTCCACACAAGATGCCGCCCAGTCAGCATTTGCCCAAATAAGCCCGAGCCTCAGCGCAGACGGGCATGTAAACATTCAACTATCCGGCGATGTTCAATTGCACAGGGTGCAGGTATGGGACAGCGCCGGTAAATTGGTATGGGATCAGCCAGCCCGCGAACTCTGGCTGCCTGCCGAACGCGGCGTTTACTTTGTTGCGATTGAAACCAGCCGGGGACGGGTAGTTAGAAAAGTAATGCGGCAGTAAATAAACTCAACTCCGGGCAACCTGATTAATTTTAAACACGCCAATGCTCTTAACTTTCCAAATCAGTTTTCAGAAAATGAAAAACACTTTACTTGGTTTGCTACTTGTCGTAGGTACGCATCTGATGCATGCACAATCAATTATTCCGATTGAACGCACCATCGAATGGGCTGCCGAGCCATCGAAACACACCCTGGTGAGTGGCGAAGTAGTAACGTTTTGGGAGTTTAAAAACGCCACGTACAGCGATGCGACGCCCACTATCCCTGTGTTTTCCGAGCGCATCCCGCTGGCAAGTCGTTCGGAACTGACGGTGGAAGTAACATCCATGCAGTTCGAGTCCTTTTCCTTCCAGCCGAACGGCGATGACGCGGCGCTGGATACGGATGTGCGTGTGGAAATAACCCTGGAGCAGGAGCGCAAGCGTTTTTATGCACGGGTTCGTTTGATTCCTATTAGAAAAACGGGCGCCGGTTACGAACGCGTGCGTTCATTTTCCCTCAATATTCGCGCTACGGTTATTCCCGAACCCATCAAGGAACGCGGCGGGCCGTTTACATACAACTCCGTACTGAGCAACGGCACGGTGTACAAATTTGGCGTAGCCCAGTCGGGTATTTACAAACTCGATTACGCTTTTCTTAAAAATGAACTGGGAATCAGCAATTTAGACAATACAGACCCGCGCACGATCCACATTTACGGCAATGGCGGCGCGATGTTGCCGGAGCGCAACAGCGATTTTCGCCCAGACGATCTGACAGAAAATGCAGTGCTGATTGTAGGCGAATCCGATGGCAAATTTGACCAGAACGATTACATCCTGTTGTATGCTGTCGGACCGGATCCCTGGTTTTACCGCCCCGGCGCTGTCGACCCTGAACTGAGCGTTCGCAAGCACCTGTACGATGCCCGCGCCTGGTATTTTGTAAAAACGGGCGATGGTAATGGCCTCCGCATAACGGAACAGGCCAGTGTGCCTGCATCGTTTGTGACGGAATCGTTTGATGATTTTCGCAGGGTGGAGGAAGACAAAGTGAACCTGCTGGACTTCTCTACTTCCGGTCAGGGATCGGGCAAAAAATGGTTTGGCGATTATTTTTACCAGACCCGCGAACGGAATTACAGTTTTTTATTTCCCAACCTGGTTTCCGGCAGCGCAGCGCGGATACGGGCCGAGTTTGCCGGACGCAGCGGTGTGAGCAGTTCGGTCAAACTGATTGCGGGAACAACCACTTTATCCCGCAACATCAACGGCGTGAATGTCAGCAACAATGAAGCGTCTTATGCCGCATTGGGTGTATTGCAGGGCAGTTTTCAACCTCTGGCAGATCAATTTGATGTAAAAATCCAATACCCGGAAGTCGTGCAGCAAAGCGAAGGCTGGCTAGACTTTATTGAAATCAACGTCCGCCGCCGGTTAATAATGAGCGGAACTGCGATGGAATTCCGCGACCTGAGTACGCTGACCCAGGCGGCCGCTACTTTCCGCCTTTCCGGCGTGAACGGCAACCTGAATGTGTGGGATATTACCAATGCGCAACTGCCGTATATTCAGCAAAAAACACAAAACGGCAGCACGGTGGAATTTGGTGCGAACACCGCGAATACCCTGCGCAGTTATATCGCTTTTTTACGACAACAACAGTTTCCCCAAGCCCGAATCGGTGGCCGGCAAAATAGCCAATCAGAATATACATGCCCTCGAAAACCTGCATGGCTATCCTCTATCATCCCGATTTTGAGGCGCAGGCCAATCAATTGGCGGCACACCGGAAGGCTTTCAGTGCGGCCTGGATGTAGCAACCGTCAATATTTACCAACTGTACAACGAATTCTCTTCCGGCGCGAAAGACCCTGTTGCAATGCGCGATTTCGCCAAAATGTTGTACGACCGCAATCCCGACAAATTTGAATACTTGCTGCTGCTGGGCGACGGTTCTTTTGATCCCAGAAACAACACCAGCAGCCCGTCCAACGTCGATTATATTCCCGTTTTTGAAACGCCGGAATCTTTCAGCCCGATTACGTCCTATCCGTCCGATGACTTTTTTGCCTTGCTCAGCGATAACGAAGGCGGTTCGCTGACCGGGGCGCTGGATATTGCCGTAGGGCGCCTTACCGTGGGCACGCCTTCGGAAGCACAGATTGTAGTGGACAAGATTTTAGCATACGACTCATCGGCTACAACGCTGGGCGACTGGCACTTGCGCACGGTGTTTCTGGCAGATGACGAAGACAATGACGTTCATCTCCGGCAGGCGGAAGATTTGTCCCTGATGACGGCTCAAACGGAAGACTGGTTCAATATCGGCAAAATCTACTTCGATGCCTATCAGCAGGTGGCTACTTCCGGCGGACAACGCTTTCCGGATGCACAGTCGGCCATCAATTCGGACGTATTTAAAGGAACGCTGCTGCTGCAATACATCGGGCACGGCGGTCCACGCGGCCTGGCGCAGGAGCGCGTAGTGACCAATAACGATATTGCCGGCTGGGAAAACCCCAACCGCTACCCGCTGATTATCACGGCCACCTGTTCTTTTGGCGGATACGATGATTATTCACTGGTAACGGGTGGCGAACAGGCGCTGTTGAAGCCCAATTCCGGCGCAATTGCGCTATTTACCACCGTTCGGGCGGTATTTATCGGTGGCAACAACATCCTGACCGATGCCGTGCAGCGATTCATTTTTAAACGCGTCAATGGCCAATACCGCAGCATCGGAGATATTTTAAAAGACGCCAAAAACTCCCTGACCTCCGATCAGGACAATGCCCGTCGTTTTACTTTGCTCGGCGACCCTGCGATGTTCCTGGCTTTGCCGGAATACCGGGTAAAAACCACTAAAATCAATGACCGGGAAGTGTCTGTTGGCCAGTTGGACACCCTGAAAGCGCTGATGAAAGTAAAAATAGAAGGCGTGGTGACGGATACGCTGGATAATCTGCTCCCTTTTTTCAACGGCAGGGTATTTGTCTCTGTTTTTGATAAAGTACAGGAACTGCAAACGCTGGGACAGGACGAAACAAGTTCTGTACGCAAGTTTAATGTGCAGAAAAATATCATTTTTAAAGGCAGCGCTACGGTAAGCAATGGTCGATTTGCCATCGAATTTATCGTTCCCAAAGACATCAACTATGTCTATGGTATTGGAAAAATCAGTTACTACGCCGAAAACGGTACGCCGCTCGACGCGGCTGGCGCCGACCAGAATATTGTAATCGGCGGCAATGCCAACCTGATCCAGGACGACAAGCCGCCCGTGGTGATGCCGTTTTTAAATACCGACGCATTTGTAAACGGCGGTATTACGGACAACAACCCTCGGGTGCTGATCAAATGCACCGACGACTACGGAATGAATGTCAGCGGCACCAGTCTGGGGCACGACCTCACGGCAGTATTGGATGGCAATGTGCTGGAAACCATTGTGTTAAATGATTTTTATGTCAGCGAACAGGATAACTTCCGCCGCGGACAAGCAGTTTTCCCGCTGCGCAACCTTGCCCCGGGCCGTCACACCCTGCATGTGAAAGGCTGGGATATTGCCAACAACCCGGGCGAGGGTTATACGGAATTTGTGGTGGCAGAAGACGGGAAAGCCGCGATCGATCATGTACTGAACTACCCCAATCCATTCACGACGAATACTTATTTCCAGTTTGAACACAACCTGGCCGGACAACTGCTCGACGTACAAATCAGCATCTTTACCGTTTCCGGCAAATTAGTCAAAACCCTGCAAGCATTCGGCTACCACAGACGGGTTCCGCGTTACGGACATCACAGTGGAACGGACTGGATGATTACGGCGACCGGCTGGGACGCGGCGTGTACCTCTACCGCGTAAAAGTGCGGGGCACCGACCTGTCGGGCGCCACGGCTACTGCGGAAAGCGATTTTGAAAAATTAGTTATTCTGAAATAGGGGTTTGGTTTTTGGTGTTTCGTGTTTGGGGCTGCTTCGCCCTTGGCTTGAGTAGAAAAGCAAACACGAAACACGGCCAAAGGCAATGCAGCCCCAAACACGAAACACCAAAAACCAAACACAAAAAACAAAAACACTATTAATCCTCGTACTTTTGCACGCTTTTTGCTATAAGAAATACCATACCTTACCAGGTACAAGCATCAGGTCGGGTCACATTATGCCACTAAACACATCAATTTTTACACTCACAAGAATCTCTAGTTCCGGCATTGCTGGCTGCAATATGGGTAATGACGGTAACGGCGATACATGCCCAGATCCAGCCAAAATGCATCAACGGTAACAACCCTATCACAGGTGAACGCTGTGCCAATGCGGTCACTTCAGCCGTTCCTTTCCTCCGTATCGTACCGGATGCGCGCGGCGGCGCTATGGGCGATGTCGGCATCGCCACTTCCGCCGACCCGAATGGTATGCACTACAACCAGTCGAAACTGGCTTTTGCAGACAAAAACATCTCGTTGGCAGCCACCTACACACCCTGGATGCGCAACCTGGGTTTGAACGACGTTTACCTGGCCTATCTGGCAGGTTATTTTAAAATTGATAAATTTCAAACCGTCGGTTTCGGCCTGCGCTACTTCTCCCTGGGCGATATCGAGTTCACGGACGAAAACGGCCAGTCGCTCGGACAAGGTCGCCCGAATGAATTTGAAATCACCGGCGCATATTCGCGTAAACTGACCGAACGTTTTTCGGCTGCTGTGGGCGCTAAATTTATCTACTCCAACCTCGCTACCGGTCGCGTCGTGGAAGGCAACGAAATCAAACCGGGCATCGCAGGCGCTGCGGATATTTCCTTCACTTACAAAGCGCCGCTTGAAATCAACAATGTAAAAAGTGAATTGACGGTAGGTACGGTTTTCAGCAACCTGGGTTCCAAAATCACCTACACCAACTCCATCAACCGCGACTATATTCCGAGCAACCTGGGCATCGGCGCTGCCTGGAAAGTGAACTTAGACGAATACAACACCCTGACTTTCACTACCGATTTCAACAAACTGCTGGTACCTACCCCGCGTCCTGAAATTGATGAAGACGGTGACGATACGCCAGACTACAAACAATACTCCCCGATCCGCGGCGTATTCAAATCATTCGGCGACGCCCCGGGCGGATTCAGCGAAGAGTTGAAAGAAATCACCATCGGCGCCGGCCTCGAATACTGGTATGACGACCAGTTTGCGATCCGCACCGGTTACTTCTACGAGCACTACTCGAAAGGCAACCGCAAATATTTCAGCGTCGGCCTGGGTGTGAAATACAATGTGTTCGGCCTCAATTTCTCGTACCTGGTACCGACGACCAACCAGCGCAATCCTTTGGATAACACGCTGCGTTTCAGCCTGGTATTTGATTTTGAAGCCTTTGAAGGCGACGCCGACGAATAGT
>JADJSY010000052.1 GCA_016711435.1 Lewinellaceae bacterium | reverse complement strand
AAGCGGGTTTTCACGCAATAAGGGCTATAGGGGGAATTGACGAACAACCATAGTTGGCGGTAATTTGCAGAACCGACACGAAAACCAATAAATAATTCGATTGAAATGAATAAATTAAAAAAATAATTGTAATAATTGTAATTCTTTTATTAACGGGTTTTATTCTCATCTCAATTCCTGAAAGACGGAAAGAAATAAAAACTAAACACTTTACATTTCTTTATAGTAGTAGCATTGACAAATCAAAAATTATCGAACTTTCCGATGCTTTGGAAAGCAATTATCAAAATATAGGAAATAATTTAAAAACAATACCTTCTGACAAGATCGAAATAAATATTTATTCCCAAAGATGGCGGTATATTAAATCTACTAAAAATTGGGCAGGTTCAGGAAATATAGAAGGTTCCTCAAAAATGCATTTTGTTGAACAAGCATGGAGCGAAACCGATAGCAAAAAGTTGCAGTTCATGAATTTGCTCATACGGTAACGTTAAAATTGCTTTAGACATTGAACCTCAACCAATTAATTCAATCGAGTTTGACAAGAAGTTTTCAAGTTTTCCACATGGCTTTGGGAAGGAATAAGTGTTTATGAAGCACAACAATTTGTCGACCCGAAAACACTTCCATATTTCAATAATGGAAAATACCCATCCATTGCAGAGCTAAACGACCGATTAAAAGGTGGTAAAATATATAGTTGTGGCTATACAATAATTGAGTACATTATATCAAAGTACGGACAAGACAATTTTATCCAACTAATTAAAAATTATGGAGATTTGAAAACGACATTTGATATTTCGGAAGAACAATTTTGTAAAGAATGGCATGAATTTGTAAAAACAAAATACTTGAAATAAAAAACTACCGCCAACACCTGCTACAACGATCATAGCGGCTAAACGCCGCTACGCCGTGTAGCTCACCGTTAGCTGATACAACATAAAAAAATATAGGCGGAAACCGAAAAGCCTTTATAGAGTAGGTGCAACAATACATTATTTCAACTTTTATGCAAACTTTTTGTACTCAACCAACAAATGGTAAGACTTTTTTAACACTTTTAATACACGGTAATATTAGCATGAAAAGTTTTTTTTACCTCTTTGGTCTTTTACTACTCAATAGTAGCCTTGCAAAGGCGCAATGCCCTACGAGCATTTTTGATTCTGATGGTGATGGTACCTCCTTTGTTTTTTATTTAGACAATATCTCTGAATGTAGCAATTATCCAGCACCGTACTCAAATACATTTCCTATCAACAGTACTGCAGGAACAGGCAATTATGACGTATATACATGTCAAACATTTTCTGGCCATGTTCACGCTGTAGGCTTGGTATATAAAAGTGGAGTTTACATCATCCTCGCCGGAGATGCCCCAATTACCATAACAGTCAACGGGATTCTCTGCACTTACAATTCAGCAGGCTTGTCCTTCCTATTGAATTGATTGCTTTCGATGCTCAAACTACAGATCAGGGTAAAACCCCCCTCTTCTGGACCACTGCCAGCGAACACAATAACCAAGGCTTCGAGATCGAAAAATCCACAGACGGTAGGCGCTTTGAATAAATCGGCTTTGTAGAAGGGAAAGGTAGCACTACCACTACCCAAACCTATGCATTTGAGGATAATACAACTAATAAAAGCATTTCGTATTATCGCCTCAGACAACTTGATTTTGACGGACAAGCCGAGTACTCAAAAATCATCTCAATCAACGGAACTGGGAAAACTGAAGTGCGTATTTTTCCTAATCCAAGCAATGGTTTTTTTAATATTCTTGGTTTGGAAGATACAGATACAAAAGCCTTTACGCTGATAAATAGCTCGGCCAAACTGTTGACATAAAGGTTCAAAATGACGGACAAGTGGATATGTTGGCCTATCCAACGGGCGTGTACTACTTGCGTGTTGAGAGTAGCGGACAGGTAATAAGATTAGTTAAAGAGTAAATAGAAAATCAGCGAACTCTGCATAGCTGTCAACCGCTCACTAATCACGGCGGTGTGCAGCCATGTTCCTTATCCAAGGATACAATCAGAAAAAAATGAATAAAAATAATGCTGAAAATGCCTGAAAAACCATAATCTTGTTGAACGAATAATCCCATTCATATGCGCTTCGATTTTCAATGCAGGTGCCTCCATCTGTACTTCACCACGGCTACCGTTATCAAGTGGAAACGCTTGCTCCAACCGGACAAGTATAAACGAATCATAACCGATTCGCTATAGTATTTAGTCAATGAGCAGAGCGTTTGGGTGTATGGATTTGTTATCATGCCAAACCACTTCTGACCCATTTTTGGTATGGCGATGATTGAAGGCTTGATTTACAATCCTCACTTTCAACTAAAAGACTAACCAATGGCATCCGACATAAAATTTGTAGATTTTGTATTAGAACAAATCAAAAATTCAGGAGAAATAACTGCCAAAAAGATGTTTGGTGGATACGGCATTTATTCAGACGAAAAACTATTTGGGCTAATATGTGACAATAAACTATTTATTAAGCCAACAAATTCAGGGCGAAAGTTTATAGGAAATGTTGTTGAAGCACCTCCATACGAAGGAGCAAAGCCAAGTTTTTTAATAGAAGATAAAATTGAAGACAGCGAATGGTTAAGTGAATTAGTTAGAATATCAGTAAATGAATTGCCAGCACCTAAACCGAAAAAGAAAAAGTCATAACTTTGATGCGCACAATTATCCTGACCATAACATGTATACTTGCGCTGACCGATGTTTTCGGACAGGCAGAACAAGCGAAACTTAAAATCTCCCATTTAACAGGAGACTTTTACATTTACACCACTTACAATGTATATGAGGGAAGTCAGATACCTGCAAACGGGATGTATCTTGTCACCAAAAACGGCGTTGTTTTGTTTGATACACCCTGGGATACCACACAATTTCAAGCATTGCTTGACAGTATACAATTAAAACACAAAGAAATGGTGGTATTGTGTTTTGCAACCCATTGGCATAGCGACAAAACAGCAGGACTGGAATATTACAGGCAACAAGGAATTAAGACCTACACCACCGTTCTTACAGATGAATTGAGTAAGCAGAACAATAAAAAAAGGGCCGAATTTTTAATGGCAAAGGATACTGTCTTTCAGGTTGGACAATATTCTTTTGAGACGTATTACCCGGGACAAGGACATACTGCGGACAATATTGTGATCTGGTTTAAAAAAGAAAAAATTCTTTATGGTGGATGCCTGATAAAAGGAGTTGATGATGAAAACCTGGGGTACTTAGGCGATGCAAACGTAACGGAATATGCACCTACACTAAAAAGAGTTCAGAAAAAATGCCGAAAACCAAAGTTTATTGTCATAGCGCATAGCGATTGGAAAAACATACATTCACTGAAGCATTCCTTAGTGATGGCAAAAGAACTTAAAAAGAAAAACCGCCGCTGATTAACGTTTAAAAAATAAATTCACGATTTGACTAACCCCGCGCTTTAGCCGGGGGAAATAAACGGGACAAACACAGATGGGTTTTAACCCAAAATGAGTGATTTGGGTTAAAACCCCGTTGGGGTTGGTTTCTTCAATTCCCCCGGCTAAAGCGCGGGGGTTAGTCAAATCGCTATAAAATAGGCACCGATTGCTCCTTAGCAGGGTGTCATTACGGACCACGCACACATTAGCGTGGTCTGAGTGCGGAATACTTGGTCAGAACACATAGTATTAAGCATGAATATCATCATTTTAGAACGGTTTACACGTACCGCACAGCCTACTCTTCACTATTTCTGGCCTCCTCGGGTAGAATATCCAAGAATACAACATTGAAACGCACACGAAGCACCGCTATTTTCCGTATTTTTGATCTCAAAATATCGTACCACTTATAGTCAACACAAAGTGGTTTTGAACGAGAAGTTGAAATAACCCACTGGTTATCAATGCTTTCTCAACTTTCAACATACTCAACCACTCAACTTTAAGTATACACTCTCTCACCAAACAAAATCAAACCATGAAAGTACTCATTCCTTTATTTCTTGCCTTTTTTGCCATGCTTCCCTTTGGCTTGATCGCCCAAAATCCGGTGGGCGCCTGGAAAATGTCCGTTCCCGATGAAAATGGAAAAATGACACCCCTGAAGGTGGACATATCAGCGGATGGCACCTACGCCGTAGATTTCGGCGCCGACGGCACCATCGAAAACAAGGGAAAATACACCTTAGACGGCGGGAAAATGACCATTCAGGATACGGAAGGCAGCGACTGTACCGCACAAGGCGTGTACACCCTAAAGATCGAGGGCGATACCCTGACCATGACCCGCGTGAGCGACGGCTGCGCCAACCGTGGAGGACCGGAGGGTGTCATGACGATGCAGCGAGGGTGAGGTAGAATCATTATTCTTCGGGCTTTGCCTGTTTTCTATTCGCTTCGGCAGGTGTTCGAGGGCGCCCAAAAGTCCCGTGGGTGCCTGGAAAATGTCCGTGCAGCGGCTGGCCTTGGTTTAAAAGAAGAAAAAGAACTCCTCCCAGGCCGGAAAGAACACCTGCCGAGGCAAAACAAGCACCCACCTCCAAAATTCTTACAATAAACGTAAATCCAAAAAATTCAAAAATGAAAAAAGCAATCCTCTTGTATAGTTTTATGCTGTTCGTATTCAGTTCATGGGGCCAATGGTCGAGTAGTGCTATGCCCACAGAAAAAGTCCAATTGGCGGCCATCGGTTACGGAAATAGCGTTTGGTTCGGCGGTGGCGCCACGAACACCCTCGTCTCCAATAAAATTGAAATCTACAACCGAAGCACAGGCGAATGGACACAATTAAACCTTTCTGTTGCGCGCATTTTTGCAGGCGCGACAGCCGGTGGAGGAAAAGTTTTTTTTGCCGGCGGCGTTAATTTTGGCAACTTTCAACATTATTCACGCGTGGATATCATAGACACCGCCACGCTCACAAGCAGTACGCATGAATTATCGGCTGCAAAATTTGCTGTCGCAGCGGTCAGCCATAATAACAAGGTATATTTCGCAGGCGGCGTCAATGTAGACCTCGGCGTGAACGACGCACAGATTGATATACTGGATTTGAATACCAATACGTGGTCGGTGGATATGATGACGTACCCGGGCGGTGTGCGCGCAGTGGTTTCGGGCGACGATGTTGTTTTCGTCGGCGATCATTGGATGGATATTTTTCACACAAATAACAACACGCGAACGAGCCTTTCGCTTCCCGAGAATCGTGGACTCACCGCCGTGGTTGCGTTGAACAATGAAATCATCATCGCAGGCGGTGAAGACCAAAACGATATCACTTCTGACCGGGTGGATATTTACAACTTGTCCACCGGCCAATGGTCGCTCGCAAATCTCTCCGAACCGCGTTCTTTTTTGAATTCCTTTACGACGGTTTGTGGAAAAGCCTATTTTGCCGGTGGCGGTACATTCCATGTTGCCGCTGGGCAGTGGACAACTGCGAGTTCCCGGGTTGATATTTATGATGCAAACGCCGGAACTTGGGCAACCGACGAACTTTCCAACGCCGTGGTCAACCACGCAGTGGCGAGCAGTGACAATCAATTGTTCTCCGCAGGCGGCTACAATTTCACTTCGGTGCTTTCAAATGTGGATATTTTCACTTGCCAGACGAACGGTCTCCTCGATTTTCAACAATCGCAATTCGCGCCACTTCCTATTATCGGAAATCCAGTGCGCGATGTTTTGAAACTTGACGGCGCTATTGTTTCAAATTCCCAAAACGCTGTCCAAATCCTGAACGTCGCCGGGCAAATTGTGCTCGAACGGCATATTACTGAAAATGAAATAGATGTGCAATTTTTACCTTCCGGGCTTTATATTATTAAAGTTTTGAATCGACACGGTACGTATTTAGGGAAATTTTTTAAAGAATGACTGAATGAACAGACCCGCGTCCACAATTCCGGCATTTGTCTAAATATAGCCTAAACGAAGAAAGATTCCAGAAAAAATAGAAAACAAAAACCGGCGGGTGACTGGCATGTTTCCATTAAAACTTAAAAATTTTAATTATGCCATCTCACTACAACTATTGGAAAGGCCTCGCCTTCCTGGGCCTCCTGTTATGCGCTCAAATGCGCGTATCCGCCACAACTTACACCCTCAATACAGGTGGTAATGACTCCGTTAACTGGTCTGATCCGACTTCCTGGCAGCCGAATGGCGTGCCCGGTGCGAATGATGACGTGATTATCAATGGCGTTGCAACTACTTACTTGAACACGCTGGGCGACATCACCGTTAAGTCCTTTACGGTCAGCAGATTAGCCTATATTTTTGGTCCGGGGACATTAACCGTTACCGAAAACCTGGATGTCCGTTACCCCATGTTCTGGCAAATGCGCCTGGTGATTGCGGCTGGAGCAAATGCCTCCCTGACCGATGAAAATTTTTCAACCCCTTACACGGGAATTACTTTTTATGATGACCTGGTGGTTAATGGCAACCTGGTGATGGAAGCCCAATCTTTTTCAGGCAT
Organism: Lewinellaceae bacterium; assembly: GCA_016711435.1. Taxonomy (GTDB): domain Bacteria; phylum Bacteroidota; class Bacteroidia; order Chitinophagales; family Saprospiraceae; genus M3007. The sequence continues at coordinate 47,102 of JADJSY010000052.1, read as the reverse complement.
GAAAGTCATCATTAACGGTACCCTCACGCAGAAAGAAGGCAACCTGAATGCATTTGTACTTATTAATCCCGGTGCTGTACTCCAGATCAATAGCCCGGATTTGCCGGTAAGCATTGGAAGAGTAGTCAATAAAGGAACTTTGAACTGGCAAGCCGGCCAACTCAAATCCGTCAACGGACCTATCATCAACGAAGGGCTTTGGAACATCAGCGTTGAGGATGAGACCTTAAGTTTTGAAGGTTTTTTCCAGGATTCACTCGTTTACAATTCAGGTACCATTGAATTAGCGCCAAATGTGGTCAGCCTCGCCCTGACGAAAAGAATCGTTAATACCGGGACGATTAACATGAGCGGACCAACAACATTATCCTTATTGGCCCTGGATCACAAGGGAATCATAAACGGTCCTTCCGGTTCTGTGCTGGAAATTATTGGCAATTATCATGATACCGGCACGACTATAAACAGTGGCTCTTCCATCGATGTACCCACGTTAAAAACAAGTAACTCGAGTACGTTGACGTTGAGCAACGGCTGCAATATTGCCGCTATTCAACGTTTTGTTTTCAATTTGGGCATTGTCAACCTGAATACAACCTTACCATCCGCTGCTGACTATGAAATCCAGGCATCCGTTTTCACCAATATTGATCAAAACTTTACCGGAACCTTTCTTTTGCAAGGTGGCTCATTTGATGGAAACTGCAATATCTCTTTTGACACCCCCGATCTGACTGCCACTTCAGGTTATTTTGGCGGATATGTCGGAGTCGCGTTGAGTGCCAACACTGTTTTAACGGTTCATTCGCTGGGCGTCTCCAACTTAATCAATAATGGAACCATAGCGTGTGTTCAAAAAGGAGGATTAATCGGCTCCTCCGCTCCCGGCATCCTCAACAACGGAACCTGGAATATTACTGCAGATTCGGTAATCGTTTTGGGTTACAGCAATACAGCTGTCCCTGAAGTGAATGTACGCAACAACGGCATACTGAATTTGAATTCCAGTTTAAGCACTTTTATGGCCACCCTGGAAAACAACGGCGTCATTAATATGGGCGCCAACCACAAATTGGTTATTTCCGGTGATTTTGCACAAAAAAACGCCCTGATCGGTCAGCCTGGCAGCCAATTGAGTTTGCAAAACACTTTCTCCGGCAGCATCTTTTACAATGGCTCCCAAACCGCGGGCCTGAGTGAATTATCCGTTGTTTATGGTAAAACAACCTTTCAACAGGGCGCTATTCTGAATAATATTTCAAATTTTATCGTCTCTGAAGGCGCCCTGGAAACATCTGTTGTGTTGCCACCTGCCGCCCAATATGTATTTAAAAATGCACGGATCCGACTGAACACTACTTTTCAACCTGCTACGGTGCTGGAACTGGAAGATACCGATGTGGAGGGTAGCGGCAATTTGCGCATTGGCAATGCCATGAACTGGAACGGTGGCGCCATGGATGTACCGTTGAATATTTTCGCAGATGCACAATTGTTTATTCAGGAAAGGAATAAACGACCGGTTATTTCTGCGCCTTTCACCAATCTGGGCAATGTCACATTGGCGGGTGGTATTCTTGAAATCACATTTCCGAAGAAGATGTCATCATGGACGGTTTTACGGCTTTTACCAATGAAGGTATTTTTTCCATTTGTGGCAATCAACCGATTCAAATGGTATTCAATGTGCCATTTATCAATCAATCGACCGGCATATTTAAGGGGCAAGGCTCTTACACTTTTAACGCAGGATTTACCAACGAAGGCGCTGTGGCGCCCGGTTGTTCTCCCGGAATCCTGAGCATTGAAGACAACCTGATAGCACCTTCGATGGTCGAAATAGAAGTAGAAGGCAATAATACAGGCGAATACGATCAATTGCTGGTCAATGGAAACATGAGCGCAGGCGCCGTTTTGAATGTATTGGTGCCGGAGGGGCTAAGCCTGAATGGCAGTATCAAAGTCATCCAAACCAGCGGTTCGTTCACAGGCACTTTTTCACAGGTAAATATGCCGCCTAATTTCAGTCTGGAATACCTTGCAGATGGCGTATTATTAACCTCTGACGGCAGTGTGGATGTGACGGATATCGACAAACAAACAGATGTGCAGATCAGCCCCTCCCTGGCGACAACCCGTATTTTTGTTATTGCTCAATCTGCTGTTTTAGAGGACGCCAGACTGGAATTGTATAACATGCACGGGCAACTGGTCCGGAGTGTCAATTGGAGCGAAGGAAATAATCAACAGGAATTGAATGTAACAGACTTATCTGATGGTATGTACATACTTAAACTAAGTGCTTTCCCAAATTGGAAAGGCAAGTTTGTGAAGCAGAACTGATTTTTGTTGTATAAATGGACATGAGTTATCATCCCGAATTTTTCACTGAAGAAAAGTTCGGGATTTTTTATTGTAAAATAAACACTTAATGCGCTTGGAATAGCGGCGTTAGACATGTGCGGGGTCGTAAGACCCGCGCACGGCAGTAACGCTTGGATCAATAATGAGTGATAACCAATGGCTTTAGTTTGTTGATAAGCCAAGCGTTGCCGCCGTGCGCTGGTCTTACGACCACTGAGGCGGCGCCGGCTTGGGTTGAGTGGGATATTGACAAAAATGCTTCTTAAACGTCGCACATTTGGGAAACGCACAAATTGCTGTTGTGCTCTACAGAAAATCCATCACCATAAATCGCCCGGAGTTGTTTAATGGCCATTCGACTCCGTGTTTTGACAGTGCCGAGGGGAATATTGAGCATGGCAGCCACTTTTTCCTGGGTGTATCCGCAGATATAAACCCAATGAATAATCTCCCGGTATTTGGGATGAATGCTTTCGATGATGTGTTGGATATCCCAACTTTCATCCTGGCAGGTGACCTGTCCGGGCGTAATACTGATATGAATATGCGCTTGCTCACCGATGATAGTCCGTCGTTGGTTCCGATATTGCTTACTGCGCAAATAATCTTTGCAGGTATTGCGGGTAATGTTCAAAAGCCAAGTGAACAATCTGCCTTTTTCCGGGTCGTAAGAACCGATATGCTTCCAGATTTTGACGAAAATGTCTTGGAGAAGGTCTTCTGCGGCGGCTTTGTCGGGAACGATGTTACAGACAATCCCAAAGAGTACAGCAGCATAGTCGTCGTATAAAGTGGCAAAAGCCTCGGTGTTTTTTGCCTGTAGTTGGGCGACTAGTTCGTTGGTTGTTGCTTTATTTGCTTGTACCATGGCATGCAGTTGATTTTGAACTATAGCAGATAGCCTTATCCTTTGATTTCGATTGCACAAAGATAGTTGGGGGTATACACCGTCGACAATAGTGACATTCGCTATATTTACGTTTCACGAGAATTTGGAGCGGATAGACATTTGCGGCTTTTTTTACGATTTTACAATAGTGAAATTCACTATTTTTGCCAAAAATGAATTTCCAACATGCAGAATGAACAGCTTTCCCAAAGCCTTATGGGACTGCGCAAAGCAGATGCTGCCTACAAACGCATCGTCGAATTATCAGAAATCATTTTTGGGGAAGAAAATCTCCTGAATCGGGAAGCACATCTGCGCGAGTTACAGTTCTTTCTCGAAGGAGTGAAAGGCAAGGATTCTATTTTGACCATTTTCAACCACAAAGCATATTACCCCGAAATGGAAGTGGGGCAGGTAGAATTTTGGGGCGATATGCCCCACCAGACCTACGGCGAGCGGATGAAAACCATCCTTGGCTTGCTGCACACAGACTATACCGACTTTCCGCTGGATTCCGTGAAATGGTTGACCACAGTCATCTCGGCCATCCCTTTCGACAAAAAAATAAATATGAAAACACACCATTGCTGTATGCGCTTTATCCGTACCGACGGCAAACAGATTCGCCTTTTCTCGCAGGGTATACCTATACAGGTAGATGAGAACCGCAACTTCAAGTATACCTTCAACTTCGTGCAAAACATCAACAACCTTATCAAACGCGACTATCCATACTATTGGATCCGATTGTCCTATGGCGAACACAACGAGTTCGTGCAGACTTTCCATTCAGAGTCCAGGGTGTTTGCCACCCGCGATCTTTTGTCGCCCAGAGAGAAAGAAATACTCCTGCTCATCGATGAAGACCGGGATACAAAGGAAATAGCCAAAAAACTACATATCAGCGTCAATACGGTTGGAAATCACCGCAGCAATATGATTGAAAGGCTGGGCGTGCGGGATACGACGGCTTTGGTACAATTAGCAAAGATGGTGGGGATGATCTGATATGGAAAAAACGTTTGGATATTTTGCCATCTTTATAGTTTCAGTGAAACGTGTTAAAAAAATACTGGAAAACGCACACCAAGCACCGCTATTTTCGTATTTTTGATTTCAAAAGATCGTTCCACTTACACTCTTTCACCAAATAAAATCAAACCATGAAATTTCTCCTTCCTTTGTTCCTTACCTTTTTGGCCCTCCTCCCCTTTGGCTTGTTCGCCCAAAATCCCGTCGGCGCCTGGAAAATGTCCGTTCCCGATGAAAAAGGAAACATGACACCCCTGAAAGTGGACCTGTCCGCGGATGGTACTTACTCCGTAGATTTCGGCGCCGACGGTACCGTCGAAAACAAGGGAAAATACACCTTAGACGGCGGGAAAATGACCATTCAGGATACGGAAGGCAGCGACTGTACCGCACAAGGCGTGTACACCCTAAAGATCGAGGGCGATACCCTGACCATGACCCGCGTGAGCGACGGCTGCGCCAACCGGGGAGGGCCTGAGGGGGTCATGACGATGCAGCGAGGGTAAGCCTTTAGGCTCGACAAAATTCTCTCCCTACCAACGCCTGCACCTTTTTTGTCCGTCTTGAGGGTAATTAATTCCTGTAAATTACCCTTTATATGAAAATCAGCATTTTTATCCTCCCGATTGTATTGCTCTTGTCGCCGCTTGCCAGCCACGCCCAGGCCTGGAAATGGGCAAAAAGCCTCGGCACGCCCAATAATACCACCGCCGTAAAAAACATCCGTCCCTATACCGGCACGAGCGTGCTCGTGGGCGGCTCCTTCGCCGCACCAATGCTGACATTGGGCAGCCAAACCCTCAACAATGCCGGGCAGGACGACGGTTTTGTGGCCATTGCCGACGATGCCGGGCAGTATGCCTGGGCGGCGCAATTCGGCGGTTCGGGGCGCGATTTTGTCGTGGACGCTGCCGCTGCCCCCAACGGCGATTTCGTGGTGGTTGGCAATTTCAACAGCATTTCCCTGTCCATTGGCGGCACAAACCTGTTCAACAGCGGTGAAACGGATGCCTTCGTGGTGAAATACAACCAGGATAAAACCCTTGCCTGGGCCAGGAAAATCGGCACTGCCGACATCGACGAAGTAAGCGCTGTGGTACTGGATGTCAATGGAAACGCCTACGTTTCGGGACAGGTGGTGGATAAATTCACCCTGCAGACCCTGCATGTATTCCTGCGAAAATATGATGCCGCGGGCAGCCTCGTTTGGGAGAAAAAAAACACGATTCAGGGCAGCGGCATCCTGCAAGCCGTTGCCCTGACGCTGGATGACAACCAACGTATTTACCTCGGCGGCTCGCTTTCCGGGACGGCGGTATTCGACGGCATAAACCTGGTTAGCAGCGAATGGGGATCTTCAGCCTTTATCGTGAAATACAATACTTCAGGTGCACTTCTTGATACCACTATTCAACACGAACTGGGCAAATTCAACGGACTACAGGCGCATGACAACTATATTTATGCATGTGCCGAAAAAATGAATTATGGCATTGGCTGGGGTTGGCCTCTTGCCGATTCAAAGATTCACGTGCTCAAACTCGACGCCGACCTGAATACCGTCTGGGAAAAATTTGCGGGCGGGGAGCAAACCGCTCAAAGCCTCGACATCGCTAAAAGCATCAGCGTGGACGACCTCGGAAACGCCTACGTCACCGGCTATTTTTTCAGCGACACCCTCCATTTTGCCGGGCAGGATTTGCCCAACCTGTTCAATACACACCATTACTACCCGCAAATTTTTGTGTTCAAATACGCGCCTTCCGGCGAAGAACTCTGGGGCAAATCGCTCGGCGGCATCCACGCGGATGAAGGCACAAGCATCCACGCTTTCGGCGACGACCAATTCTACCTCGGCGGCAACTTCGAGTCAAACCCGGTGGCTTTCGGCGCCTACGAGCTCCACAACACGGGCACATTAGATTCCATGTACGTGCACCTCCGACCCGGCCGTTATGTCCGAAGTACAATGGGTTTTCTCGCTGTTTTTGACAAAAACTTGAGCAGCATCCACCCGGAACCAGCCTTCCAAGCGGTGGCCCTTTTCCCGAACCCCGCTGCCGAGCACCTCACGCTGCGGCTGAAAACGCCCGCCCAATCGCCCATTACCCTGTACATCAGCACTTTGGACGGGCGCATGCTGCGGCAGTCCGAATACAGCGGACAGGTCGTTGAAATTCGGCAAGACCTGGCAGGGCTGGCGCCGGGGCTTTATTTCGTTACTTTGAGGACGGAGCGGGGGGTGTTTTCCGGTAAATTTGTGAAAGGATAAAGGGGATCACGGATTTTTGGATTTAAAGAACACGGTTAAATCCAAAAATCAGATAATCACATCAAAAAATCGACCATCCATGCTTCCCAATTCCATAAAGATTGTCCCTTTTGGCAATAATCGTTTTTCCCCTGCAACAATCCCACGCCCAAATCCAGATCAACGAACTGCTCGCCGTCAATTCCACCATTGCATACGACCCCGATTTCGGCGAATTTTCGGACTTTCTGGAACTCCGCAATGCCGCTGCCGTACCCATCAACCTCTCCGGCTACACCCTCACCGACGACCCCGGCGAAACGGACAAATGGACTTTGCCCGCGCTGACCCTTGCGCCCGGCGAACTCCTGCTCGTCTGGACAGACGGATTAGATAAACACCCCGGCGACACGGCCTTCGTCGCCCATAAAAACGCCGTGGCGACCATGACCGCTTTACACGCCGGTTTCCGACTGAGCGGGGATGGGGAATACCTGGGCCTGTTCAATCCGCAGGGGAACCTGATGGATCAAGTCACCTATTGCACGCAAGCCAACGATGTGTCGTATGGGCGCAGCACGGCGACGCCCGCGCTCTGGTTTTACTTCGGCGAGCCGACGCCCGGCGCAACCAACTCACCCTACGGCTCTGCGACCATGGAAACGCCCGGTTTACCCGTTTTTTCGCTTCCTGAAGGCTTCTACCCCACCCCGCAGACCTTGCACTTGAGCACACAGGAGCCGGGCGCCGTCATTCGTTTTACCTTCGACGGTACAACGCCCAATGGCGATTCGCCTGTGTTCAACGACGATTTCCCGCTGAATCTCAACCTCAGCATCAAGGCGAGACTCTATGTGCCGGGCAAGATGCCGGGCCGGGTGGTTACGAAGTCCTATTTCATCAATGAAAACACCCAACTACCCGTAATCTCCATTACCTCCAACGCCGCCAACCTCTACGGTTTCGATTTCGGCATCCTGCAAAATGCCATCAAAGACCGGGAAGTGCCCGCCACTATGGAGTACTTCGAGCCGGGCACGGGCGAACGGGCTTTCTTAGCCGGGGTCGGTTTGCGGGTGTTCGGCACCTCCATTTACAACCTGCCGCAACGCCCGCTTTCCGTGCGTTTCAAGGAAAAATTCGGCGACGAAATCCTGGAATACCCGCTTTTCGAGGGCAAACCTATTGCCCGTTACACGGCTTTTCTGCTGCGCAACGGCGGCAATGACTACAACACCGCCTATTTCCGGGACGGATTGGGCGTACACCTCGTGAAAGGCAAAATGGACATCGACTACCAGGACTACAAACCCTGCGCCGTGTTCATCAACGGCGCCTACAATGGTATTTATGAACTACGGGAGCGTCTCGACGAACAGTACATCGGCAGCAACCACGAAATCAACCCCGACAACCTCGACTACCTCGAAGACAGCCTGCATGTAGTGGCAGGCGACCCGTATAATTTTCTGGAACTAATGGATTTTGTAAGGGAAAACGATCCCGCAGATTCCGCCGCTTTTGCAAAAATATCCGCGCAAATTGACATCAACGAATTCACCAATTACCTGATTCTCAGGGCTTTTATCGGTTACCAAATCGCCGACCTCAACAACCGCTACTGGCGCAACAGGGACGGCGACGGCAAATGGCGCTGGATCGCTGCCGACCTCGAACACGCCTTCGGGCAACTCGGCGGCGACCCCGTTTCGGAAAACACCATCGCCAAACTCGCCGGGCTTTCCGGCGACCTGCCCGAATGGGCCACCCTGCTTTTCAACCGCCTGCTGCAAAACCCCGGCTTCCGCGACGGCTTCATACAACGCTCTGCGGCGTACCTGAATACCATTTTTTTACCCGCTATAACCCTCGCTACGGTGGACAGCCTGAAAAACCTGCTGCAAACCCAGATGCCGAGGCATATCGGTCGCTGGCAGTCGCCGCCCTCTTTACAGGCCTGGCAGGGGAATATCAACGCCGTCAAGGGCTTTCTGGAAAACAGACCGGCCTACTACCGCCAACACCTGACCGAAATGTTTGGAAAACAGGACAGTGCGCTCGTGTCCATGCAAATCGTCGGGCAGGGCAAGGTGCTGCTGAGCGGTGTGACTTTTTCACAAAACATGGAAGGGCATTTTTTCAAAAACACCCGGATTCAATTGCAGGCCGTACCCGCTCCCGGCCACCGCTTCGTGGCATGGCAGGGACTGAACGCCGCTGGCGAAAATGCCGGCCTGACGCCGACGGGCGACACTTCTTTCACTGCTATTTTTGCGCCGCTGGCAAATATCAGCATTATTCCGCCCGTCATCGCTGCCGATACCACGCTGGCAGCAGTAGCCTCGCCCTGGTATGGCTTCGAGGACATCACCGTGCTGCCCGGCGCCCGCCTGAGCGTGGAAGCGGGGGCAACGCTCCTGCTGAGCGATGGCGTTTGTATCGACGTGAAAGGTGGGCTCCGGCTCGACGGCTCGCCCGGGCAGCGCATCAGCGTCCGACCAGACCCCGCGCCTTCGGCAAGGCGCTCGTATTACGGACAGTCGGGCCATTGGGGCAGCATCACGGCGGATGCGCCGACAGACAGCCTCGTCGTCCGTTATGCCGACTTGCAGGGCGGCAGTTTCGGGCGGGACCGGAACCGCCATTTTTCCACTGTTTCCACCTACGACAGCCCCTTGCGGGTGGAGCATTCGACCATTTCTGAAGGCAAAGCACCCCTCATCGCAAGAAGCGGCAGCGCCTACATCGGGCATTCGGAGTTCCACACCTTCGTCCCTTGCAACGGTTTCATCAGCCTCTACGATATGGACGCCCCCATCATCGAGCATTGCGTTTTCAGGGGAAACCGCGCCATCAACACCGACGGCATCGACATCAAGGGCGTTACCAACGGCATCGTGCGGCACAACGAAGTGTATGGCTTCCTCGGCTCGAACTGCGACGGCATCGACCTCGGCATTTACACGCTGAACGCCCTCCTGGAGCATAACATCATCCACGACTGCTCTGACAAGGGCATTTCCATCGGCTCGCAGTCCAATGCGCTCATCCGCCGCAATGTGATTTACGACTGCGACCTCGGCGTGGCGGTGAAGGACAGCCTGGCCGTTGCCCAAATCGACCAGAACACCCTCTACGGCAACCGTCAGGCGGTGGCGTGTTATGAAAAAAGCGCCCTGCGGGGTGGCGGCAAAGCCTTTGTAAAAAATACGATTTTGTCCACCTCCACCGAATCGAGCATCTTTTTTGATGCAAAATCCCAGATTCTGGTGCGTTACTCGCTTTCCGACCGGGAACCCTTGCCCGGCACGGGCAACCTGAACACCGATCCTGCCCTGGTTCACCCTTCCACGGGCAATTTTGAACTCTCGCCCGGCTCGCCCTGCATCGACGCCGGCGACCCTTTTTCGCCCAATGACCCCGACGGCAGCCCCGCCGATATGGGCGCCTACTACACCCACTCGGGCGGCTACGGACTGACTTTTTACATCAACGAGTTCAACTACCACCCGCCTTTCAATCGCCCCACGGGCGACTGGGTGGAACTGCACAACGCTACCGAGCAGGCCATCGAGCTCCAGGGCTGGCGCATGGCACAGGGGTTGTACGAGTTCGTATTTCCAGAAAATGCGGCAGTAGCGCCGGGCGGCTATGTAGTGGTTTGTCAGGACACTACGCTGTTCAAGTCCTTTCATCCCGATGCAGGCGCACTTACCGGGAATTTCCATTTTGATTTGAGCAACAAAGTGGGCAAAATCGCCCTGTACGACCCGGAGGGCAAACTCGTACACAGCGCGCGCTACGCCGACAGCCGCCCCTGGCCGCCGCTCGCCGACGGGCTGGGGGCTACCGTGGAACTGGAACAAAACCGGGAAGGCAACCTGCCTACCGACTGGCGGGAAAGCCACGTGCTGCTGGGCAGTCCCGGCAGAGCGAACAGCCTGCCGCCCGATATGTCGGGGCTGTTTGTCAATGAAGTACTGGCTTCCAACACCAGTATCCTGGCCGACGAACAGGGCGAGTACGACGACTGGTTCGAGTTATACAACGCCTCCGACGACTCGCTGAACGTCGGCGGATTGTGCTTCACCGACGACGATGACGAGCCTTGCCGCTGGCAACTGCCGCTACATTCTCCTGAAATAACGACCCTGCCGCCACATGGTTTCCTGCTGTTCTGGGCGGACGAGCAAACCAAGCAAGGGCTGCTCCATGCCGATTTTAAACTGAGCGCCGGGGGCGAAACAGTGGCAGTTTTCCAGCGGGAAGGCAATGGCTACGTCGAGCGGGAACGCCTGAATTTCGGGCAGCAAAACCCCGATGTGTCGTGGGGGCGCTACCCGGACGGCAGCGCACAGACGGTGTTCATGCACCCCACGCCCGGAGCGACCAATATGACATCAAAGACCGACGAAACGGACCTGCGACCTTTAAAAATGTACCCCAACCCCTTTTCACAGCGGCTCTACATCCATGCCGAAAACGTGGAAAAGCCCTACCGCCTGAAGGTGCTGAATACGCTGGGGCAGGTGGTTTATGAGGCGGGCGACTTGTTTGCGGAGCGGATGAGTATTAACCGCAAGGGATTGCCTGCGGGGTTTTATTCGGTGGTGGTATGGGATGCAAAAGGGAGAAGGTATGTGGGGATGGTGGCGGCGGAGTGAGTTCATTTACGGACCTCGGTAACAAGAAGTTGTTTGGTAAAGAACCGAAGAAATATTTTCACAACGAGATATACCAAGAGCAGGAGAAGCGTACAATAATTCACATTAAAGCATAAATTTAACATGAACCTACCACTCCACCTCATGTGCTTTACAACTAAAGTATTTAAGGTATTAATGACTGTGATGTTTGTATTGTCATTACATCACGCATTGGCATCCGACCTGCAAATTACGAACACGATGTTCGATGGCAACCCCAGAGATGAACGAAATCCGACATTAACGACATGGATTACAGTTAGTTGGAAAAATGCGTGGCGAAATGAAAAAAATTACGATGCAGCCTGGATTTTTTTTAAATTAAATGCGAAGCAGGAAGCATGGTCGAAAGTACATGGCTTCGTTAAAAAAACGGGGCATACATTCATTCATAACTATCAGAACAATGGCATCAACCCTTCATTCTTTGTTCCGGAAGATGGTATGGGCATTATGATTTTTCCTGACAGGAAACACCGAGGAGATGTGAGCTGGAGAATAAAAGTAGAATTGGACATGTCTAAAATTACAGGTATTTCAGATGATTTGATGTATGTATCTACGCAAGGTATTGAAATGGTTTACATTCAACAAGCCTCTTTTTATGCAGGTGAAGCAGATACTTCCGCGCAACGCCATGCTGCCGCTTTTTATGAATATGGCAGCAATGATTATTACAAGGTAAACGCTGAATCTGCTATTACAGTAGGTACACTCAAGGGCAATCTTTATTATGAAAATAGCAATGAGCCAAATTACAAAGGGGATATGAAAGGCCCTGTGCCTGCCGCTTTTCCCAAGGGATATGATGCATTCTATATTATGAAGTATGAATTGACTGAGGGTATTTATTGTTCGTTTTTAAACGCTATCGGCAACTATTACAGTCACCCCAGGGCCAATTTTGGAGGCAAAAATTATAATAAGGAAAGAGGGTCTATTTATCTCGAAGACGGAAAGTACAAAACTAAATCAATAAACAGGCCTGCAAGTTTTTTAAGTTGGGATGATGACTGCGCTTTTGCAGACTGGTCTGGGTTACGACCAATGACTGAATTGGAATATGAAAAAGCCTGTCGTGGCCCGATGAAGCCCGCTGTAGCCAATTCATTTCCGTGGGGCAATGCTTCCAATGAAAAATTGAGCCGGTATTTCAATGATGCCGGTGATTTGGTGTTGGAGCAACCATATAGCGAGGGAGATTTGTCCGACAGCAACCTTGAAATCTTCGGTGCTTCTTACTACTGGGTGATGGATCTCAATAAAAGTTTATGGGAGCGTTGTGTTTCATTGGGCAATGAAAAAGGCAGGTTGTATCAAGGCACACACGGCGATGGCAAATTGATGGGTTACAAGGGGACAGCCACAAATGAAGACTGGCCAAACTGGTATGATGGCAAAGGTGGAATTAGTTACCGGGGTGGTGGTTATTACCTATGGAATATGGTAGGCTCTCCAAGAGGCGAAACGGGCCACAGGCCTTATGGTGCCTGGGGTGATGGGCCACAGGATATTGCATACGGTTTCAGAGCGGTTCGTTCTGCAAGGTAAATTTGATGCAGCAGCTATTTCCGAGGCCAGAGCATCATGTTTCCACACGTTTACTAAGCCTTTGAGGTTTAGTAAACGTAGTGCCGAACCTTGGCATTACTTTTAATCCCTGGGCAAACGCATTACAGCCAAAAGCCAAAAGCCCGAAGCCTGCCAAGCGCTTTACAGACGTTTACTAAACCTTAAAGGTTTAGTAAACGTAGTGCCAAACCTTGGCGTTACTTTTACTCCCTGGAAGAACGTATCACAGCCAAAGGCCAAAATCCTGACTCTCACTAAGCGCTTTACACACGATTACTAAACCTTAAAGGTTTAGTAATCCTAGTGCCAAAGCTTGAGATTACTTTTAATCCCTAGGCGAACGCATCACAACCAAAAGACAAAAACTGACTCCTGCTAAGCGATTTACAAACGTTTACTAAACCTTCGAGGTTTAGTAAACGTAGTACCATAATCTATAATCCTAAAACACGCTACCATGAAATTCAACTACTGGCAAAAATTTGAAGACAACTGTTTTTACCACATTTACAACAGAGGCATCAACAAGGAAACTATCTTCAAAACTGACGAAAACATGAAGTTTTTTTTGAAGCGTTGGAAAGAAATGATAGGCCCCTATCTGGATGTCGCTGCATTTTGCTTGATGCCTAATCATTTTCATTTTTTGGCGAGGGTGAAGACCTTAACCGATGAAATAAATGCGGCTATCAAAAAAGAAGGAACAGTTAGGGCTGAAAAGTTTGGGGAAGGACTTATCGATTACAACGATTTTTTAGAAGACCAATTCAAAAGGCTTTTCCAATCCTATGCGTTGGCTTTCAATAAGCAACAGGAGAGAACAGGAAGCCTTTTGCAAAAAGGTTCAAAAGGGTTAGTGTCGACAATGAATATAAACTTTGGCATTTATTGGCATATGTCCACCACAATCCGATCCATCACCGCTTTCGGTCCCGTTACCAGGATTGGGGCTTTAGCTCTTACAACACTTATTTGTCTGTAAGCCCTACGCTTATCATTCGAGACGAGGTGTTGGCTTGGTTCGACCCAGGGTACGAAGCGCCTCGTACGCCACGTTTACTAAACCTTCAGGGTTTAGTAAACGTACAAGGGGGCGAACATCGAAAACTGCAATACAGCATTTTTTGAAATACCATGAAGAATTTAAGTACAACTTCAAGGAAATGGGAGATTATTATTTGGATGATGAGGATTGATACCCCGTACCTACGTTTACTAAACCTTGAAGGTTTAGTAAACGTAGTTCCAAGCGCTTGACAAGCACAATGCGTTATTGAGGGAGTAGGGTTTGCCGTTACTACCGGATGTTAGGAACTAGGGCACCTGCCGAGGCAAAAAAACCGCTCGTGTTTTTTTTCAACACCCAACTACCACTACAGCATAAATCACTTTACCCGAAACAGCCATATTGATCATCTTCTTGCCATTGGAGGGCCGCACGAGTTCCCATGTTTTGCCCCAGTCGGAGGAGCGAAAAATACCGGCGTTGAGGCTGCAAAAGAGATATTCGCCCGCTTGTTCGATGTCGTTTATGACCCGGGTTGGCGGAAAAACATCAAACATTTCGTCCATGAGCCGTATCTGTGAAATTCCTTCATCCATGCGCTGCCAGGTTTTGCCGTTGTCGGCGGAAGCATACAGCCTGTTTGCCATGCCGTCGCTGGAGGCCTCATTCCTGTCGCCGTCGGTGATGGTGACGAAACGATCCCCGATGCGTTTTGTATTATAGGCCCCACCGGCTCCGCTCAGCACACACTCCCAGTTTTCGCCGCCGTCAGTGGAGCGGATCATGCCGCGATAGCAGCCGCAAATCAGCACATCACCCGACGCCGCGAAGCTGTTGACGCCTTCCTCAAAGACCTGTTTCCAGCTGCTACCGCCGTCGGTGGATTTGTAAATGCCGCTTTCGCAGCCGACGAAAATATTCCCGTTGGGGGTTTCAAAAACGGTACGAACCGTCTTGTCATTCAGGGCATCGTGCATAGGTAACCACATGTTCGTGCCCGGCAATCCCTGAAAAAAACCGGTGCGGTAACTGCTGGCATACAACCCGAATTTGCCGGGGAAAACATCGGAAATTTTTTCGTTCAAGAAAAACTCTTTTTCCCATTTCGGGGCTGCGGCGACGCTGCTGCTGTGGTACAATCCGCTTTCAGAGGCCAAAAAGACTGCGCCGCCGTCGGCAAAAATACGCCCGACCCCAAAATCTACGGGCAGTCCTGCGCTGACATCTTGCCACGTCTGCCCGCCGTCGGTGGATTGAAAAATGATGCCCGCTGCCGTTGGCAGGGCTTTTTCTGCGCACTGCGGCCCGGCATCGGTGGATACTAAACCGATGCCGGCTGTCAAGGACAATGTATTTCCTTGATCCTGCTGACAGGAAACGAAGGATTGAAAAAAGAGCAAGTAAGCGAGGATTTGCATTTGCATAACTTTGTTTGGTCGGTGAAACAATGGGACAAAGATGCAGGCAGGCCCAGTCCCTGCTGTTTTTGGGGTGTAAAACAATGTAACGGATTTGTAAAAGGTGCTGTAGGTTTGCACCCAGTGTTGAAAAACACCTCCCTGAAGTACAGTGGTTTTTTTCTTTGTAACAACATGGTAGATATAGA
This sequence comes from Lewinellaceae bacterium, assembly GCA_016711435.1. Taxonomy (GTDB): domain Bacteria; phylum Bacteroidota; class Bacteroidia; order Chitinophagales; family Saprospiraceae; genus M3007. The sequence continues at coordinate 31,676 of JADJSY010000052.1, read as the reverse complement.
AACATTCAGAAGCATGGATGTGGTGGAGAAGCAAGTGAAAAAGAAGAAAGGAATCGACTAATACCGGCAAAAAAGATGTCCTGAAAAAGTGCTTTGTAAAGGGTAATCAATCGAATATTACAAAAAAAATAATATTACTATGAAAACATACCTTTTTAACACGCTTTTTCTGCTTTTCGGCCTGTCCAGTTTGCAAAGCCAAACAAACGCGGTCACTTTTCGCGTGGATATGAGTGCCGAAACGGTGGCCGGCAGCGGCGTGCACATTGCCGGTTCGTTCCAGTCGGTCGCCGGATTGGGCAGTAACTGGAACCCGGCTGCTACGCTGGTTCCAGATTTGGATGGCGATGGGATATATGAAATCACTGTTTCCCTTCCGCCGGGCGCCTACGAATACAAATTTATCAACGGAAATGCCTGGGGCATGGACGAAAATCCGCCTTCCGATTGTTCCATCGGCAATAACAACAACCGCGAAGTGACTGTTGGAAATACAGCGCTTGTGCTTCCGGCACATCCGTTTAACGGTTGCATTTCGAGATTAAGGTTTGCCGTCAATATGTCGAATCAAACGGTATCGCCGGAGGGTGTGCATGTGATGGGTAATTTTCAGCAGGCCGCCGGTTTTGCACAAAACTGGGATCCGGGTGCCACGACCATGCAGGACCTGAATGGAGACGGCACTTATGAACTGGAATTGACCATGCCCTTTGGCAATTACCAATACATATTTGTAAATGGAAATGCTTCGGCGAATGCGGAGAGTTTATCGGGGGCTTGCAGCGAACCTGGCGACAACGGATCACCCGTCAGAGCAGTAAACTTCGCTTCCGGCGCGGATAATGCACCGGTTTTTTGTTTCAATACCTGCGACAACTGTCCTCCTTCGGCGGTGTACAGTTTTGACACGAAATGGTGGAACGACGCCGTGTTTTACGAGGTTTTTGTCCGCAGTTTTTATGATCAAAGCGGCAACGGCATCGGTGATTTCCAGGGTTTGACCCAAAAACTCGATTATCTCAACGATGGAAACCCGGATACGCACGATGACCTCGGCATCACGGGTATCTGGCTGATGCCCATGATGAAATCGCCCAGTTACCACGGTTATGATGTGGCCGACTACTATGCAACGGAGCCGGATTTCGGCACCATGCAGGATTTTGAAGCGTTTCTGGCCGCCGCCCATGCACGGGGCATCAAGGTGATTATTGACCTGGTGATGAACCATTCATCGAGCCAGCACCCCTGGTTTACCCAGTCGGCGGCCAATCAGAACGGATACCGCGACTGGTACGTCTGGTCGGACAATAACCCGGGCACACCCGGTCCGCTGGGAGGGGTTGCCTGGCATCCGAAAAACGGCGATTACTATTACGGACTTTTCTGGGACGGCATGCCGGACCTGAACTACACGCATCCGCCCGTGAAAGAGGAAATGTTCAATGTCGTGAAGTTCTGGTTAGACAAAGGTGTGGATGGCTACCGGCTCGATGCGATCAAATATTTGGTTGAAGACGGCCCTTTGCTGGAAAATACGAGCCAGACCTACGCCTTGCTGGAGGAGTTCAACGATGTGTATAAAACGGAAAATCCCGAGGCATTCACCGTCGGGGAAGTCTGGTCCAGCACCCAGTCCATCATTCCATACGTGCAAAATGACCGCCTCGATATGTGTTTTGAATTCGGGCTTGCCGGCGCCATCCTCGAAACTGTGAACAATGGAAACCCGGAAAACCTCGAAAACCAGTTGGAAACAGTACAAAGTTCGTATCCCATGCTGCAATACGCGACGTTTCTGACCAACCATGACATCGACCGCGTGTTCAGTACCCTGGGTGGAAACGCTGAAAAAATGAAACTGGCGGCTTCTATTTACCTGACCCTGCCGGGCATCCCGTTTGTATATTACGGGGAAGAAATTGGCATGACCGGCACCGGCGACCACCTCAACATCCGCCGCCCGATGCAATGGACCGATGGCAGCCATGCAGGTTTTTCCAATAGCGCGCCCTGGCAAAGTATCGGCGGTAACTACCTGAGCAACAACGTGGAAGAAATGGACGCAAACCCCGCTTCCATCCTTCGCCACTACAAAAAACTGATCCGGATCCGAAACGAACAGGCGGCCTTGCGCAGGGGACAAACGCTGCTGCTTGACCATAACAGCGACGCGGTTTTTGGTTTTGCCAGAATACACCAGGACGAAGCCGTATTAGTCGTGACCAATACCGGTACCGTCGTCGTAAATCCCGCCCTTTCGTTGTCCATTTCCGCGCTGCCGCCGGGCGACTTTTTTATCACCGAGTTGTTGGGCAATCAGGCATTCGGCCAAATCACGATCAATGCGCAAGGCGGTTTCTCCAATCTCCAGATTTCCGGTCAAAATTTAGGCAGCCGTGGCGCCTGGGTCTTGTTGTTATCTGCCGAAAATCCTGTTTCAGGCATTGTTGAAACGGAAACGCCCCGTACCATTCGGTTGACCCCAAATCCGGCACAAGACCGTTTTCAGATCGAACGCAGCGCAGGATTTTCCGAAAACGTACAAATCCGCGTTTTTTCTGCCGACGGGCGGTTGGTATTCCAGCAACCGATGTCGTCGGACAAGATGTACATCAACACAGCAGATTGGCAGAGCGGTGTCTATTTTGTTCAAATGTCGGACGGGAAGGAAAATGCTGTGGAACGCCTGGTTTTGAAAAACCGTAGGAAACGTATAGGAAATTTCAAATATGCACTTTATTTTAGCGCTTGATAAACGCCCGAGTATGCATGTTTGCCCTTTGCTCCTGATGAAATTTACCCCCTGATTACTTCGCGTGTTGCGGGTGGTCAGGGGGTTTGTTGTTGGTGGGGGTATCAGATTGTTTATTCCATCGAATACCCATATTTTTGAGCGATGACAAGAAATTGACCGCGTTTTGCTTTTGGTATAGTACGCAAACCCCAGATGATTTGTACAGGTTGACCCGATCAATTCCTAATTCTTCCGCCAGAATGGATAAGCGGAGTGCCGGACGTTCGGCGATAAACTGTCGGAATTGGTGGTCGTTCATAGGCGAAATATACGCACTTTTGACTACGGGAGTGTGGTCGGAAGTGCGGAAAGTCATAGTTCACTGCAAGACCAATATAAATACTGATATCAAAAGCACATCACTAAAATGGCTCGAAAACGACAGAACAACGGTATTCCAACTTTTGACGACTTTCTCAAACCTGTTGTTCAAGCGTTGATGGAACTTGGAGGGTCAGGCACGAATGAAGAAATAAACGAGAGCGTTTTCCAAATTGGCAATATTTCTGAAGAAGCCTCCTATCGACTTGATTGATGGCGAACAACTTTGCGAAAAACTAAAAGAATTGAAGTTGGGTATTGACACCCAATTAGTTGAATTAGTGCAAGTTAAGAAAGATTGGTTTGATAATTTATGACTTTTCAGAAGGCTTAAAGTGAAAAAAATTGTATATTTGTATTATGAAGAACGTGATACGCTATCACATAGACATTGAAATTGACCAGCTCACAAATAGCATTCGAAACACTATCTCGGGAGATAGTTTTACTACTGATGTATTTGAAACAAGCAGTACTGAGATGAAAGCCATCACGAAGGCAAAAGGGTGGAAATTTGACTGGAAATCAGAAGTTAAAGAAGCAGATCGGAAGGTGTATAAACTCACGATAAAAGACAACCCGAATATTATTCAGGGACTCGCGAGCATTAGCGATTTTGGGGATCATTTTTACCTGCATTTGGTAGAAAGTGCACCTTTTAATCTTGGAAAAGGAAAACTATATGAGGGCGTTCCAGGGAATTTATTCGCCTTTACTTGTAAACTTTCATGGGACAGGGGATATGAAGGAATTATCGCATTTCAATCCAAAACCAAATTGATTTAACATTATGAGGCAACTCTTGGTGCTACGCATGTTGGAGGGCATAAAATGATAATTTTCCCTCATGCAGCGTTAAAACTTATCAATAAATACTTTCAAACATAAAGATATGGGATATATAAAAGAGCCTGTTGGCGTGGACTTAAACATCGCGCCGATGCCATTGTCGGTCGAAGAGCGACAGACTTTAAGTGCTATTATTGCTCACTACAAAACTACAGGCGAGGTGCCAAAAGTTATGGGCAAAACGAAGGCGTCGGGGAAGAAAAAACATTCAACTTCCAGCGCCATTGACCGTTCAAAAACGGCAAAGTCTAAATTAAAGAAAAAGACCGTATCTGTTTCAGAATCAGGTAAATAATAAAGCTCTGAACATTGCATGGGCGGAAAGTTGCGCTAAACGCGCACTCTTCGCCCATGCTCACGTTAGCACCATTTTTCAACCAATAAAAAATATATAATTATGGCAAAAAATAAAGACGATGCCCAAGGCGCCCCCTGGCCAATACCAACCTTTCACTTTATCGTCGATTTCGACGGTACTCCGGTAGCCTTTCAGGAGGTATCAGGCCTTGATACCGAATACGATGTAATTGAATACCGGAACGGTAACAGCCCGGAGTTTTCTACGGTGAAAATGCCCGGCCTGAAAAAGTATTCCGACGTCACCATAAAAAAAGGAATATTCAAAGATGACACCTCGTTGTTCGAATATTTCGCCTCGGTGAAAATGAACACCGTAGCCCGTAAAACCATCACGGTTTCCCTGGTGGATGAAAATGGCAGTATACTGTTCGTCTGGACACTGAAAAACGCCTTCCCTAAAAAAGTGACGGGCGCTAGTATGAACGCCAAAACAAGCGATGTAGCCATTGAAGAGATCGTGCTGGCACACGAAGGGCTTACGATGGCCAAAGTAGGGTAAGTTCTATCCGCCCCGGCAGGTGTTCCTTTTGCGCCGGCAGATATTCCCCGCTCACTAACCCACTCAACCCCAGCGCCGCGGCAGTGTCTTTTTCGACCTGCCGCATAGGTACAACGGAATGCTGCCTACCCTACTATTAAATGTGTTCTTTTAGTGGCTGAATTGTAGTGGATTGCCTGTGTTCGGAAGCACAAAAATATCCTGCTGTACGTTTGCGGCAGGTCGAAAAAGACACTGCCGCGGCGCTGGGCGAGGGCGGTTTGGCAAAGTAGGAACACCTGCCGGAGCGGAATCCATATCTTTCAATAAATTTTATAACCTATAAACAAATGTTCGGCTATTTCTTATTTGGACTAACAGTTCTGGTTTATATCGTACTAAGTCTTTTCGTTCTTCAACCCACGCCTTCTGGTAGTGATCAAAATTATGGTTGGGCATCTTCTGCCTTAGTGTTAATTGCTGCTTATGGTATATGTAGTTTATTGCTAACGATAAATATTACAGCAAAGGGTGGTTTTAATTGGATTTCCGATGCTGCATTAAAGCGAAATGCCATAGTTGCTATGCTTTGGTTGGGCATGGTGGCGGGTGTTGTCTATTGTACACTTAAACCGGAATATCATAAATTTTATCAATTAACAGGTTTTGTCCGGTTGTTGTCCCATGTTATCTCCTATGGTGCGATTTGGTTGCCCTTATTGATGCTCATACCTTATTACCTCTTTTTGAAACCCGAATGGCGGGATACATTATCTCTCAATCTTTTTAAAATTCTCTTGGTATTTGCTTCTGTAGTAGGGTTTTTATTACCTATAGCACCAAAAATAATATTAAAATCCTATAAAAAATTTGATGAGCGCGAATTGGCTTTCAATAATGCCATGAACAACATTAAGAAGTATCAAGACGTAATGTCACTCTTATATTATACAGATAAGAGTTACGATGAACAAATACGTAATGCGGCATTGGCTAAAATAAAAGCCAACAAACATTTGGAAGATGAATTGATACACATTTTGGAATGGAGTAATAGCCCTTATAGCGTGTTCGATTTTTTGGATGAGAACAAAGTAGAACATCCTGAACGCTTCATTGAACCTATTGTTAAAAGTTTCTCCACGATGACTGCCGACATGCATGAAGGTATTGTAAGCCCCTACAAAGGTGGAGCCTTTGATGTAGGACCCTTACTCCGTGTTTTGGAGGGACAATTCAATGGCAGCATAGAGGTATTTAAGCCGCACATTCTAAAATTGCAAGAAGTTATGGAAACGCCCCCTGCCAAAAATCGCGTTTATGATGATGCAGAGCAATGTAACGAAACGCTCTATAAATACCGAGAGGACGTAAAAAACTGGTTAGCCAAGCACTAAAAAATTCCGCCGATGACCCGCAGGCAAGCCCGATCCCGAAGCGCTCGCGTACGGCTTTCCCGTTTGCTTCCGCCCCGGCCGCCCCGGCAGGTGTTCCTTTTGCGCCGGCAGATATTCCCCGCTCACTAACCCACTCAACCCCATCGCTGGGCGAGGACGGTTTGGCAAAGTAGGAACACCTGCCGGGGCGGAAAATTCGGGGTGACTCATGTCATTTTTTCGATAAAGTTGCCAAGAGATCTTCCAGGTTTTTCAGTGTCATCGTAAATCCTTCCTTAAAGCCCATTTCAATCATCTTCTCCATGCGGGCAAGGGATTCATTGTAAATAGAAACACTGACTTTTGTCGTTCCGTTTTGTTCGCTGAAATTCAAATCCCAATCAGAACCCGGCAATTCAGGGTTTTCATCTTTGTCTGCAAAAGCATTCAATAATTTAAAATTGATTTTTGGACGAATGGAAGTATATTTCTGAATGGACCAATGTTCCTGTCCTTCGGGGCTTACCATAGCATAAAATCTTCGTCCGCCAACTTCAAAATTCATAAATTTCGTTTTTGAAGCCCAGGGTTTAGGCGCCCACCATTGGTCGAGAATCTCTTGCTTGGTAAAAGCATCCCATACCAGAGAAAGGTCGGCATCAAATTCTCTGGTTATGAATACCGTTTTTGTTGATTTGTCAACGGTAAAATCAAATAGCAAATCATTTTTCATTTTTTCTGTTTTTTTATTGTTGATAATACGTTGTCGAGTTGATTAAATCGGGTTTCCCAAATTTTTCTGAATTGGTTTAACCATTTATCAATCTCTTTCATTTTTTCAATTTCAAGTGAGTAGTAAATTTCCCTCCCTTGTTGTTCCTGTTTTACCAATTCGCATTCTGTGAGTATGCGAAGGTGTTTAGAAACAGATTGTCGGGTAGTGTCGAAATGTTCGGCAATGGCATTAGGTGTCATTGCCTGCAATGCAATTAAGGTAATGATTGCCCTCCTTGTCGGGTCCGCGATTGCCTGAAAAATGTCTCTTCTCATTTTGTTCGATGATTAACTTGCGCAACTAATCGGTTGCAAATGTATGTGCAACCTTTCAGTTGCGCAAATTTTTTTTGATTTTTTTCGCCTCGCGTGGTCTTCCGGCCTCTATTTGTAATGAGACCGGCACGTAAGGCGAAAAGCACACCAACCAAAAGATAGTTTCAGAATAAGTGCAAAAAATACACTACACTTGCAAACCTGTTCATCAACAATCAACGCACTATGTACTTGTCACTGATAATTTGACGAAGTGTACAAGAAAACAAGTGCGTCACATCCCGGATTTCTACACCCAAATCTGAACCAGGTTACGCTTCGTCCCTGGGGAGCCAGGGAGTTTGCCTTAAATGGACAAGCGGCGACAATTTGAAATGCACTCCCTTGACAGATAGAATTTCAAGTTTGAGCTGCGTTGGATATAGAAAATAATGTAACCTGAACAAATGCTATGCGTGTCAAAAACCTACTTTCCACCCTGCTCCTTTTAACAAGCATACAGTTCTTTGCATTTAGCCAGGTAAACGCTCCTTTGCCTTACGGCCCGATTCCAAATGAGCATCAGATGCGATGGCAGCAAATGGAATACTATGCTTTCGTGCATCTTTCGGTCAACACGTACACGGATATGGCTTGGGGAAAGGGCGATGAAGACCCTGAAATTTTTAATCCTGAAGATTTGGATTGTCGACAATGGGCGCGAATTTGTAAAGAGGCCGGGATGAAGGGAATCATCATCACGGCAAAACACCATAGCGGCTTTTGCCTTTGGCCTTCAAAATATACAGACTACTCTGTAAAGAATGCTCCATGGCGAGACGGTAAGGGCGACCTCGTTCGTGAAATGGCTGATGCCTGTAAAGAATACGGATTGAAATTCGGTGTCTACCTGTCGCCCTGGGATAGAAACCATGCGGATTATGGGAAACCGGAATACATTACGTACTTCCGAAATCAACTGAGCGAGTTGCTCACCAATTACGGAGAAGTGTTTGAGGTGTGGTTCGATGGTGCAAATGGTGGTTCGGGATTTTACGGCGGCGCAAATGAAACCCGCACGATCGATCGCAATACCTACTATGATTGGAAAAACACCTACCAGTTTGTGCGCACCCTGCAACCCAACATTGTGATCTGGAATGATGGGGGTGACAGAGCCGACCTTCGCTGGGTGGGAACGGAATCAGGATACGTTGGAGAAACGAACTGGAGTCTGCTGAATGCAACAGGCGATGTGCCCGAGCAAATGCTTCGTTATGGACTAGAAAATGGCGACACCTGGGTGCCCGGTGAAGTCAATACTTCCATCAGGCCCGAGTGGTTTTACCATGAAAAAGAAGATACTAAAGTAAAAACACTGCCGCAGTTGATGGATATCTATTATAATTCCATCGGTCGCAACGGCGCTTTGCTCCTCAATTTCCCCATCATGCCAAATGGTTTAATTCATGCGTCTGATGAAAAAGTAGTGTTGGAATTTGCACACGCCATCAAGAAGGCGTTTTCTGTTGACCTTGCCAAAAGATCGAAAGCAGAAGCATCCCATGTTCGGGGAAACGATCAAAGATTTGGAGCCGACAAGGCACTTGATCAAAATAACGAAACGTATTGGACCACAGATGATGAGGTAAAGACCGCTTCCTTGACGATGCATTTTACACAGCCCATTTCATTTAACCGGTTTTTGATTCAGGAATACATCCTGTTGGGGCAACGGGTAAAATCATTTAAAGTGGAAGTCTTCACGAACGGAGCATGGAAGGAAATTGCGAAAGAAACAACGATCGGTTATAAACGTATCCTTCGTTTCCATACGGTGCAGGCTACCAAACTTCGCCTTACGATTACGGATTCAAAAAGTTGCCCGCTTATTTCCAATATCGAAATTTACAATGCCCCGCAGATCCTGGCGCCGCCTTCCATCGTTCGGGAACAATCCGGAGATGTTCGTATGATACCGGCCGATTTTGAATCACAACTCTATTATACATTGGATGGTAGCAACCCTACGATAAAATCTGATAAATACACGGAACCAATTAAAACAGGTGATGGAAAATTGGTTGTTAAGTGTATAGCGTATGATCCGGTCACCAAAAATAGCACTCCCGTTTTTGAAGAGAAATTTGACATTGCCCGCAAGCATTGGAAAATTATTGGAACAGCCGATAAAAACGCCTACAATATGCTGGACGGAAATGTACATTCCCAGTGGTATCAGGATAGAAACCAAAAAATGCCTGTCGATCTGGTGATCGATTTAGGTAAAGTAGAAAATGTCAGTGGTTTCAAATACCTGCCCGACCAAAACTGGTGGGCCGGCGGGATTATTACCAATTATAGTTTTTTTGTTTCGCCTGATGGTCGGGAATGGAAACTGGTCGATGGAGGTGAATTCGCAAATATTAAGAACAATCCGCTATGGCAGTCAAAGTCCTTTGCCCCTGTAAAAACCCGATACATAAAGTTGCAAGCATTGGGCAATACACAGCATGATAATGAGGTCGGGTATGCGGAGATTGATATTATTACAGAGTAATTTTCTAATCTTTCACTTCAGTTTCCGCAATTTTATATTTCTGAAATCAATTTCCTGCCCTTCGCTTTGCAGCGCGATATAACCGGAACGCAGCGGTTTTCCATCCTGCTTCATCGCGGCTTCGAAACCGTTGACCACGCCGCCGCCGATCTGCGGTTTGGAATATTGCAGTACGGTATCGCCGTTGATGATATGGGTAATGAGCGAGTCGCCCAAAACAATGATCTCCGCTTTGACCCACTGTTCACCTTCGTATGTTTTGGAACTCGAATCAATGCAGTGCCGGGAATCAATTTTTCCCTGAAACACCACGTCCGTACCGGGAGAGCACATATTGCCCGTAGGTCGCGGCTTGCCGTCGCCCAGGCCCGCCAGAAATTGCATTTCCACCGAAATCGGCCAGTCTTGTTCACGGGGCATGGTACGGGGGTCCTGAGCGTGAAACATCACACCGCTGTTTTTGAGCGTGTAAACGGGCGCATCCGAACGCCACTGGCCCACAAAACGGTATTCCAGCGACAAATGATAATACGAAAAGGGCTCCCGGAAATACAGGTGCCCGAAGCGATCGTTGAATTTGTCGTATTGGTCATACCGTACCTGTATGATGCCGTCGTTTACCCGGAATGTATTACCGTAATTGTCGCCCACCTCATGATGGTGTATTTTGACGATCCAGTCCGAGAGGTCTTTCCCGTTGAACAATGTTATTGAGTCTTGTTCGGCTGTGCGGTTTTTGATACCTGCACAAGCGGCAAGTATCAGGATGTTCAGGGCGCCAAAAAGGTAAAACAAACGATGAAAAACACGGGTAGAATGGTGCATGGATTTGTTGGTGATGGTTGGTATTGAGTGTGTTGGTTAATGTCATCAATGGTTTTCCTTTTCGCGCTGTGTAGCGTTCAGGTCTCAACAAACGACCAGGCACAATCTGCCGATCTCGACCTCCGTGCATTGCCCGTCGGCGTGTACCTGCTCAAGGTGCGCACGGAAGAAAGGACCTACACACAAAAAATATTGGTACAAAAGTAATTGGTGTTTGATAAAACTTTGCTTCTCCGGCAACCCCGCTTGTATTGGGGTTGCCGCTTTTTTGTTTAAGTGGGTGTTTGCGTTCCAGCCGCTCTAGGCTGCTGTTGCGCGTCCCCGCCAACAGCAGATTCGTTGTAATTCCAGCGTAAAGCAGAATAAAAAAAGATTTACTTTTGATCCGGGCTAACCTTAAACTGGTTTTCCTTTCAAAAACAACAAAATCCTATCCTACAATGAAAAAACATACTTACATCCTCCGGATTTTCACCCTCCTGTTGCTGTTGATCCCGCTATTAGGGTACACACAAACCCAGCAAAAAAAACCTGTCGCTGTTCCCTACGGCAAGAACACGCAAAAGGGCCAATATTTTGCCACCGGCGGCATAAAATTATACTATGAAATCTATGGCAAGGGAGCGCCATTACTGCTGATTCATGGCAATGGCGGTTCTATCCGGGACTGGCGTTATCAGATTCCCTATTTTTCAAAATACTACAAAGTCATCGCAGTAGACAGCCGCTCGCAGGGCAAATCGGTGGACACCAGCGGCGTGCTGCACTATGAGCAGATGGCGGATGATTTCGCCGCCCTGCTCACGCAGTTGAAAATTGACTCGGCATACGTTATCGGCTGGAGCGACGGCGGTATCAACGCTTTGCTGCTGGCCATCCGGCATCCCGAAAAGGTAAAAAAAATGGCGATCACCGGCGCCAACCTGCGGCCCGATTCAACGGCGGTCAGCCCGGATGGTTCTGCCATGATTTCAGAAGAGCTGAGCCGCTTACGCGCACTCCAACAAGATGCCGCTACTAAAAATACCGTCAAGTTGCTGCACATGATGGAAGTGGAGCCGAATATTCCACTGAGCGACCTGCATAAAATCAGCTGTCCCGTTCTGGTGATGGGTGGCGACTATGATGTGATCAAACCGTCCCATACGCTGGAAATCTTTCAACATATACCAAAGGCTCATCTGTGGATATTACCTGGCTCGGGGCACGGTACGCCGCACAAGTTCAAGACGGAATTCAATCAGAAAATACGGCACTTTTTCACGCATCCGTACCAAAACCGGCATGGGTGGACTGGGAACCGTAGCATGTATGTACCGGAAGGCTGAATAAGTAAAGGGCAAAATTGCAACCAGGCATCGGCAAACGCATACTGGATTCTTAATGGCTTTTTTACACAAAATGCCAAACAGATGTGTCATTCAGACCACGCAAGGCGTGGGAAGAATCTGAGGGCGAAGGCGTAAAATCATCTAATAAAATACGGGCTACGCCCTCAGATTCTTCGCCACGGCCGCCCCCGAACACGGCACGCAGAGCATAAACACAGGCACAAGAAGTTTCGACTTCCTGTCTTTCGCCCCAAAATTAGGGATGACCCCTGGTTGCAATGTTGCCCTTTTATTGAAATATATTTCATTGCTTTTTTACCGCAGGCGCCTTGCGGGTCGGTTTCGCAACGGCCCTGCTCTTTGGAGCCGGCAGCATTTCAGGCCTGTATTCGAAGTGCATGGTATCGTAATGGAACCACTTGCCGCCCCAGATAAAGCCGTGCCGTTCGAATATTTCCACAATTTCAAGGGGCACGGAATTGCGCCATTGCAGGTTGATCTCTACGGAATCCAGTTGCCAGTTGTCGCGGTGGTCCCATTTCCAGTATTCCGAGCGGCTTGTATTGATGTCAATGGCAAAGCCGAACGAATGCGGGCTCATGCGATTGGTGCCCATGATAGGCCGCCAGTTAAAGGTTCCGCCGATGTCAGTCACATAAGGGCGCAAATGCGGGCGTGCTGCCAGTTCATTGGCAACAGCTTGCAGGTGCCTGTGTACGCCGTTGACCGAAGTAACCCAGATGCGTTTTGTTCGTCCGGGTTTGGGCGCGAGCCAGGTCACAGGTACCAGGTGGCGCCTTACTTCCGCCTCGCTATGCCCGTACATTTTCATAAAAAACTCCTGACAACGCAGTGTGCCGGGGTCGCAGTTGTAGCCTGGCGTATCCACTGAAATGCCCGGCTCGTAGATCAGGGCATTCATGTGATCTTCCAGGTCGGTCGAATCGAAGGCTTCCTCTTCCGTTTTCATCCGCCCGTCATCATACCTGGTTTTTGAGCCATCCTTCCAGATAACATGGTTGTCCTTATATCCTTTCAAGTGCTGCGGATAGGCTGCCAACAGGCGTTGGATACCCGGCGGGACAGGCGCAGCGTGTTGTGCATAGCCGTGTAAACCCTTGAAAAACAAAAGAATAAATAAATAAAAGCGCATGTTTGGGTGTTCAAAATGAGCCGCAAAGATAGGCCCTCGTCGGCACACAGGCTACTTTTGACCCGGCGAAGAGAGATTTAAAACCATGTACATAGAAGTAGAAAACATAAAATTCACATGCGAAACAGCATTATAGCCATCTTACTCTACCTTTGTTTAGGTGCTTGCAATGGACAAGACAACAATCATTTGGAGGCAAACCATCAGGCAAATACTTTTCCGGAAAATTCAAATAATCCAAAGGAAGCGGACAATGGAATCATATATTGTTCCCCGGACAACGGAAATACCTGGAAAAATATAAGTGCAGGGTTGCCAAAGCAAATTAGCATCGGGTTAGGAGGACTTGCAGCCTCCGAAGGACTGCTCGGAGTAGCAACAAAAGAGTATGGCATTTATTTTTACAACTTCCATGATAGCGCATGGGTAAATGTACCGACGGACAATGATATTATAGAAAGCAATATTGGCGCACTAGCATTTTTTAAAAATACCCTGTATGTGGGCACACAGCATAAAGGAGTTTTTTGCTCAAAAGATAATGGTAAAACATGGTCGACTCAAAATAGAGAACTGAATAACCTGACCATCAGAAGGTTTATTGAATTGGAGCATACGCTTTACGTTTGCACAAACGACGGCTTTTATGCACTCAACGAACATTCCGGTAGTTGGCAATTAGAATACGGAAATAACGCATTGCAAGTAAATGGTGCGACTTATTTTAAAGGAGTCTTTTACATCGGTACAAACAAAGGGATTTACAAAAAACAAAAAGACAATAAATGGGTAAACATTTTGCCTGACCATAGCGTCCATAATGTCAGTTCAGATGAGGAAGAAATGTATGCAATGACCTATAATGAGTTGCTTTTATCTTCAAAAGACGGGGAACATTGGCAAAGCATTCAAGATGGACTACCTGAAAATTTATATACATTTAATGTGCTGAATCAAAACAATACAGTATTTGCAGGGCAATGGGACGGGATTTATAGTAAAACGACATTGAATAATGCCTGGAAATTATCAAGCAATGGCTTACCCAAAAAATTTGCAGCAACAAATTTGAAATCCTTAAATGGCGTTTTGGTAATAACTACTTCAGGGAGAAATTAAAGTCAGGTTTGTGTGATTTGAAATGGTTTGATGGTTTGAGGTCTTCGCTTTCAGGCACTTGCACGGGTCTTTCGCTCAAAGCCACTTTGTATTGACAATAGAAGTTGGCAAAGGAGCACTTGGCTATCGTTACATTTTAAAATTCTTACCTAAAAAATGAAAAAACCAAAACCGGCATCATCCGAATATGAATCGTAAACTCATTCTTTACATCGCAGCCAGCCTCGACGGTTTTATTGCCAAGCCCGGTGACGACCTCTCTTTCCTTGATGTTGTACAAAAGGAAGGCGAAGATTATGGCTATGCCGCTTTTACCAGTCAGGTAGACACCGTCATTATGGGCCGAAAGACCTTCGATTGGGTATTCAATGCCATCAACGATGTGCCGCACCCGGAAAAAGAGACCTTCATCATCACCCGCACAGCGAGGGAGCCGATGGGCAACACACAGTTCTACACGGGCGATGTAGCCGAACTCGTGCTAGGGCTAAAAACCAGACCCGGGGGTGTCATCTACTGCGACGGCGGGGCGCAGCTGGCCAATACGCTTTTGAAAGCGGGCCTGATGGATGAAATCATCGTGTCCGTCATCCCGGTGCTGCTGGGCGGCGGGGTGCGGCTCTTCGAGGAGGGCCTACCGGAGCAGCGACTGGAACTGGTCGACTCGAAGGCGTATGAAACGGGGCTGGTGCAACTGCATTACCGGGTGTATTCCGGGCATGCGTAACCCTTCGCATCACCGATGAGCTGGTGCTCAATCCGCCAGTCCTACTACCCAAAGGGTAATCACTCGTTCCGCGTCATTGACCGTAATGGCCAAGTCCTTCGGTGTGACCAGATGGAGGAATGCGTTGTTGTTGAACCCTTTGAACAAGCGCAATTCCATGGACGAATATGGATCGCTATGGTAGTCGAAATACCAGCTGGTTTCTGTCAGCATGCGGTCGAAGGAAAACCAATTGTCCGCAGCCACCCGGAAAAACCAAAGCGCGAAGGCGAGGGCTGCTTCCGGGTGGCTGTTGGTATAGGTATCCATATAATCCGTTAAAATGCTGCCCGTGATGTGTTCGGCTTCCTCGCTTCCATATCCCTGGGTTTCCATGGCGGCCCGGGTAGCAAGCTGGTGTACGGCGTTACGGAACGCTGTTGGGTTGTCCACAAGTGCGCGGTGCGCCTCGTCGGTTTCGGAGACGTATTCGTAACGAATCAGCGTCCAATTCTCGTACAAAGGTTTTTATCGAACAAATTGGACTCAAACGATTCGGAAGCGGGCCGCCCAAACGTATAGATGAGGTCCTCGATCTTGTCCGGGCCGACACCTGGATGGCGTCAATTTGTTCGAGGGAATCAAATCGGAAGGAGGGCAGGCTGTTCCGCACTTCCAGGATGCGCCTGGCTACCTTGGTTGTGAAAACCACCGTCTCGTTGTCGCCCGGATCGTCTTTTGCGGTACCGGGTGTCATTTCTTGTTTCATGTAACAAATGTAGTTATCAGGGACCAGTTTGATAAGCGCGGATGCCAAAGTTAACGTTAAATTTCAGCCTTGCCAGGTGTTCCTGCCCCCCCCTCCACCCGCCGCCCAAGCGCCGCGCCACGTGTTTTTTTCAACACCTGGCGTAAAAGTACACCACGATGCCATTTTCATATTGCAATCCCGGCGCTGCAACTCAATCGATCATCACTTTTTCACAAAACCGCATCCTTCCATTTTTTACTTCCAGTGCATATGCGCCGGGCGGCAATCCGCTTACGTTGATGCGAAGGTCGTTTTCAGGATTAAGTGTAACGGATTTCACCAACTGACCGGCTGCGTTGAAAAGCCTTACTTCCAGGTCTTCCTTACTTGTTTTTTCAGAAAAACGAAGGTTCAGTTCGCCCTGCGAAACGGGATTCGGGAAAACCGAAAAACCCGCTCCCTTACCCTCTACCGTAATGCTTACGACAGGAGAGAATTCTATTTGCCCGTCCAGATCCGTTTGCCGCAGGCGGTAATAATTCAGACCCGGCGATGGGTTTTCATCCGCAAATGAATAATGCTGCGCTTCCGTAGCGTCTCCCTGACCGACCACGAAACCAAGTTCCGACCAGCGCATGCCATCCGCACTGCGTTCGATGTAAAAACCCGCATTGTGGTGTTCGGAAGCGGTCTGCCAGTCGAGTTGCACCCATCGGCCGGACAGGCGCGCGCTGAAATGGGTCAGTTCGACAGGCAATGCCACCGTATACACCAGGCTTACTTTTCCGGCGGACGGAACGTCGTAATTCACCGCCCAGCCGGATGGCAGGCCGGTTACGAGGCTAAATGTACCGGTCAGGCTGGTAGCGTCCAGTATTATGATTTGTGTGCCGTCGGCCGGTGCAGGATAGTTGAAAGACAGGGTCAGTGTCCCTCCCAGCGTTGCCGTACCGGTCACCACTATCTGGTCGAAATCGGTACCGGCCACACCGCCACCGCCCGCCACTTCCATGGCGAGGATGCTGTTGCTGAAATTCTCGGCGTCATTAAAGGTCATCTTGCCGGGAGAATAACCCGGGGCAAGCTGGCCGCCGGCATGGGTGAATGCTGCTGCGGGGAGCGTGCCGGCGCCTTTCAAAACCCCGCCTGTGTTGTTGCTGAAAGTGCCTGATCCAGGTGTCATCAGGTTTGTTATCTGGACCAGGGCGCCGATGGTGGTGCTGGCCGCGTTGGAGAACGTGCCTGCGTTAATTAAAATCCCGGACGTCGTGGCGCGGTCAATATTGATTTGCCCGCCTGTGTTGTTGTTGAACGTAGCGTTGTTGTGAATGCCGTGAAGTCCCACACTTGCCACCGCCCCAATAGTGATGGTGGCTACATTGGTGAATGTGCCTGCATTCAAATTGTAAAGCCCGACTGAAGTTGAACGGTCAATCTTGATTTGCCCGCTCGTGTTGTTGAATACGGCCTCATTGGCGATGCCATAAATTCCCACACTTCCCCCAGCTCCAATGGTGATGGTGGCCACATTGGTGAAATTGCCTGCACTGAAATTGTAAATCCCGCTGCCCGTCGAACGGTCAATCCTGATTTGACCGCCCGTGTTGTTGTTGAATGTTTTGCCGTTGTAAATGCCGTAAGTTCCCACACTTGCCGCTGCTGCCCCAATGGTGATGCTTGCCATATTGGTGAACGTGCCTGAGTTGAGAGCGCGTATATCGTCGAACGGTCAATATTGATTTGACCGCCCGTGTTGTTGTTAAACGTGGCGTTGTTGTTCAGGACGCCATAAGTTCCCACACTTGCTGAAGCCCCAATGGTGATGCTTCCTATATTGGTGAACGTGCCGCCGATGTAGTTGTAAAGCCCGACACTGTTCGTTCCCGTTGAACGGTCAATCCTGATTTGTCCGCCCGTGTTGTTGTTGAAAACGGATTGATTGAGAATGCCATACAGGCCCGTGCTGATGGTTTGGCCGATGCGGAGCGTGCCGCTGTTTTCCACCGTCCCCTGGTTCAGGATGCCTTGCGTGAGGGAGCCGTCGATCGTCAGCGTGGCTGCCACTGCGATGCTGAGCACCGCGCCGCTTTGCACCGTGACGGTGCGGGCGAAGGCCGCCGATCCGATGGTCGGGTCGTTCGCCACGTTCGGGATGATCGCGATCTTGGTGGCATCTGGCACGCCATTCGTCCAGTTCGTCGCCGTGGCCCAATCGGTACCGGTGGCGCCCGTCCAGGTGCTTGCCGTGCTCACCGTTACGCGGACCTTTCCGGCGGGGTAGCTGACGATCACCGACGTCACGTTCCCTGCACCGGTGTTACTGAAAGAAATTTTGGCGAGCGGGATCGTCCCGCTGATGGAAGTTGCCATGAGGATATCGAAGGTGGCGCCTTCGGTAGTGGCATAACCGAAAACCAGATTCAGGGTGGTATTTGCGCCGAGCGCAGCGGCGCCGGAAGTCACCACCACCTGGTCGAAATCGGCGCCGCCCACACCGCCACCGCCCGCCACTTCCATGGCGAGGATGCTGTTGCTGAAATCCTCGGCCGCATCAAAGGTCATCTTGCCGGGGGAATAGCCCGGGGCAAGCTGGCCGCCGGCATGGGTGAACGCTGCGGCGACGAGCGTGCCGGCGCCTTTCAAAACCCTCCGGTATTGTTATTGAAAGTGCCGCTTATCCTGGTCATCAGGTTTGTTATCGGGACCAGGGCGCCGATGATGGCGGTGGCCGTGTTGAAGAACGTGCCTGCGTTAAGCAAAATCCCGGACGTAGTGGCACGGTCGATATTAATTTGCCCGCCTGTGTTGTTGCTGAACGTGGAGTTGTTCTGGATGCCATAAGTTCCCACACCTGCCACCGCCCCAATGGTGATGTTTGCCACATTGGTGAACGAGCTTCCGTTGAAATTGTAAAGCCCGGCGATGCTCGAACGGTCAATATTGATTTGACCACCCGTATTGTTGTTGAAAGCGCCGTTGTTCTGGATGCCATAAAGGCCCGTGCCGGTGGTTTGGCGATGTTGAGCGTACCGCTGTTTTCCACCCTCCACTGGTTCAGGATGCCTTGTGCGGGGGAGCCGTCGATCGTCAAAGTCCCCGCCGCTGCGATAGTGAGCACCGCACCGCTTTGTACCGTGACGGTGCGGGCGAAAGCTGCCGCGCTGATGGTCGGGTCGTTCGTCACGTTCGGGATGATCGCGATCTGGGTAGCACCCGGCACGCCGGCCGACCAGTTGGATGGGGTGGCCCAATCCGTATTCGTAGCGCCCGTCCAGGTGCTTACCGTGCTCACCGTTACCCGGACAATCCCGGCGGGAGTGGCTGACGGTCACCGCCGTCACGTTTCCTGCTCCGGTGTTGCTGACAAAAATGTTGGCGGGCGAGATCGTCCCACTGACCGAAGTTGCCGTGAGGATATCGAAGGTGGCGCCATCGGCAGCGGCATAACTAAAAACCAGGTTCAGGATGGTATTTGTGCCGACCGTAGCGGCGCCGGAAGTCACCACCACCTGGTCGAAATCGGCGCCGCCCACACCGCCACCGCTCGCCACTTCCATGGCAAGGATGCTGTTGCTGAAATCCTCGTCTGTATTGAAGGTCATCTTGCCGGGAGAATAGCCCGGAGCAAGCTGGCCGCCGGCAAGGGTGAACGCGAAGGCGGGGAGCGTGCCGGTGCCTTTCAAAACCCCGCCTGTATTGTTGATGAAACCGCTGGATGAAGCGGATGAAGAGGTCATCAGGTTTGTCATCGGGACCAGGGCGCCGATGGTGATGGTAGCCGCATTGGGGAATGTGCTTGTGCCGAAGAGAAGAAAAATCCCGGAGGTGGTCGAACGGTCAATATTGATTTGACCGCCTGTATTGTTGTTGAATGCTGCGACGTTGTGAATGCCATATGTTCCCACACTTGCCACCGCCCCAATGGTGATGGCGGCTGCATTGGTGAACGTGCCTCCGCTCAAATTGTATAGCCCGGCGCTCGTCGAACGGTCAATATTGATTTGACCGCCTGTATTGTTGTTGAATGCGGCTTTATTCTGGAGGCCATAAGTTCCCACGCTTGCCACCGCTCCAATGGTGATAGTTGTTTCATTGGTGAACGTGCCTCCGGTGAAATTGTAAAGCCCGGTGTCCGTCGAACGGTCAATATTGATTTGACCGCCCGTATTGTTGTTGAATACGGATTCATTGAAAATGCCGTAAAATCCCGTACTTGCCACTAGCGCCCCAATGGTGATGGTGGCTGCATTGGTGAACGTGCCTCCGGTGACGTTGTAAAGCCCGTTGCTGGTCCAACGGTCAATCTTGATCTGCCCGCCTGTGTTGTTGTTGAATGCTGCGTTGTTCCAAATACCGTAATTTCCCACACTTGCCACCGCCCCCATGGTGATGGTGGCTGCATTGGTGAACGTGCCTCCGGTAAAATTGTAAAGCCCCCATATCCTCGAACGGTCAATATTGATTTGACCGCCTGTGTTGTTGTTGAATACAGATTCATTGCGAATGCCATAATCTCCCCCATTTGCCACTACTATCACCCCAATGGTGATGGTGGCCACATTGGTGAACGTGCCTCCGGTAACGTTGTTAAGCCCGATGTTGGTCCAACGGTCAATACTGATTTGACCGCCCGTGTTGTTGTTGAAAGTGGATTCATTGCGAATGCCATAAGGTACCTGACTTACCGCCCCCACAGTAATAGTGGCTGCATTGGTGAACGTGCCTCCGGTGAAATTATAAAGCCCGGTGTTCACCCTACGGTCAATATTGATTTGACCGCCCGTGTTGTTGTTGAATACGGATTCATTGACAATGCCGTAAGTTGCCACATTTGCCGCTACGGTCCCCATCGTAATAGTGCCTGCATTGGTGAACGTGCCTCCGCTGACGTTGTAAAGCCCGGTGTTCGTCGAACGGTCAATATTGATTTGACCGCCCGTGTTGTTGTTAAATACGGATTCATTGCGAATGCCATAAAGCCCTGTGCTCGTGTTTTGGCCGATGTTGAGCGTGCCGCTGTTTTCCACCGTTCCCTGGTTCAGGATACCTTGCGTGACGAAACCGTTGATCGTCAACGTCACGGCAGCAGCGATCGTGAGCACTGCGCCGCTTTGTACTGTGATGGATTGGGCGGAGGCCGCCGCACCAATGATCGGGTCGTTCGCCACGTCCGGGATGATCGCGTCAATGGCAGCACCCGGCACGCCGGCCGACCAGTTGGATGGGGTGGCCCAATCGGTATCAGTTGCACCGGTCCAGGTGGTTTGAGCCCGTGCAGGAGTTGTCATCGCCCACAGGAGCAGGGCTACAAAAAGTACTGTTTTAGCCGGAAAGGTGGCCGTATTTTTTTGAAAAAAAGAACCGGTCTGTTTCATTGCAACTTGTTTTACCATTTGTAAATCGATGTTGCAAAGGTGCCGGCAGGGGCAGGCGCAGGCCTGGTTGATTGGTTGCAATGTGTGGTGAATTCGTTGCACAGGTGAGATGGGGCCCAAAACTTATCCCTTACGCGCAGCGCTCGGCAGAACGCCGAACATTTCCTGAAACGACTTTGAAAAGTGCGAAACGTCCTTGTAGCCCACCTGCCAGGCCACTTCCGAGACGGTCAGGTCTTCGGTTTCCAGCAACTGCCTTGCTTTTTGCAGGCGGTGCGAACGGATAAAATCGGAGGGTGGAATATCCACCAGCGCTTTCATTTTTCGGAAAAGTTGGGAGCGGCTCATGTTCAGATCCCGGCAGAGCTGCGGCAGGGCAAAATCTTCGTCGGCAAAGTTGTCCTCGATGATGCTGCGCACTTTTCCGATGAAAGCGCTTTCCGTTGCGTACGTCGCTTTTTGTTCGGGCGTGTCGGCTTCCGCCGGCGTTGTTCCGGCATTTTTTGAAAAATGAGCGATCATCCGCTTCTGCCGTTCCAGCAGCATTTCCAGTTGCACGAGCAGTTCTTCCGGATCGAAGGGTTTGGACAGGTAGGCATCTGCGCCGCGCCGCAATCCGGTGATCCGGGAAACGATGTCCGCTTTTGCCGTAAGCAACACGATGGGAATGTGGCTGGTCCGTTCGTCGTTTTTGAGGGTGTCGCACACCTCGTAACCGTCTTTTTCCGGCATCATCACGTCGCTGATGATGAGGTCGGGAATATTTTCCAGGGCTTTTTCGATGCCGATGCGGCCGTTTTCGGCTATTTCCAGTTGGTACGAACCTTCGAGACAGATTTTCAGGTACGCCACCACATCGGGGTTGTCCTCGATTAATAGAAGTGAGAGGTGAGAAGTGAGAGGTGAGAAGGTAAGCGGGTGCGCCGTTTCGCTTATAAACCCGTCTTCCGTCTCCACTCGGTCAAAATTCTCACTTCTCACATCTCGCTTCTCACTTCTATTCGTGACTGGCAGGGAGACGGTAAAACAACTGCCTTTTCCCGGTGCGCTGACGGCTGAAATGCTGCCGCCCATCCATTTCACCAATTCCCGGGCGTGCGCCAGACCGATGCCCGTGCCCTGCCCCGGCCGTGCGTGGGCATTGTCGGCCTGATAAAAACGGTCGAAAATATGCGGCAGCTCGTGTTCGGGAATACCGATGCCTGTGTCCTGCACTTCCACCTTCAGATAAGTGTCGGCCGACGTGACCCGGACGTCGATATGGCCGCCGTCGGGCGTGAATTTGATGGCATTGGAAAGGAGATTGCCCAGCACCTGTTTGATCTGTTCGGGGTCGTGGTCCATCACCAGGGATTCGAGAGGGCTGGAAAATTGGAGCGAGCAGTTTTTCTGTTCCGCAAAAGATTGAAACGACTCCGTCAGGTAACGCAGGTAAGGCAAAATATCGCTTTGCCGGAGTTGCAACCGGAATGAATCACTTTCCAGTTTCGCCACATCGAGCAACTGATTGATCAGCCGCAGCAGGCTTTTGCCGTTTCTTTCAATGAGTTCGATGCCCCTGGCGAGGTGTTTTTCCGGTTCTTTTCTGATTTGTCCGGCCATGCCGAGGATCACCGTCAGCGGCGTCCGGAATTCGTGGGTGATATTGGTGAAAAAGCGGCTTTTGGCAGCGTCCAGTTTCCGCAGTTGTTCGGACTGTTGGCGGATAGTCCCCGTTTGCCGGCCGATTTCGGCTTCGAGGAATGCCTGATTGCGACGCAGTTGAGCGGTACGCCATTTTGTCCAGCCCCAAACCCCTGCGAGGATCGAAGCGGCCAGCAGCACTAAAAACCACCAGCGCAGGTAAAAAGGCGGCAGCACGGTCAGTTGAAAATCGAGTTCGTTTTCAGCCCACAATCCGTCGGCCGACTGCGCCCGGATCTTCAGCCGGTGGCTGCCCGAAGGCAGGCTCGACAAGCGCAATACCGGTTCGGTCAGCGTGTTCCAATCAGCATCCACGCCTTCGATCTGATAGGAATAGGTCACTTTTTCGGGTGAAAAGAAATCGAGCAATGCAAATTCCAGTTGGAAATACCGGTCGTCGGGCTGCATGGTGATCTCTCCTCTGGCGAGTAAAGCGGCACGGCGGTTTTCCAGTTTGCCGGAAGTGCCGGAAAACAGTTGAAAATCGGAAAGCACGAGTTTTCTGCCGGATGCGCCACCTGCATCCTTGTCGCGCAGGCCGTAAAAATCTTTCGGATGAAATGCCGTTACGCCATTCAGTCCGCCGAAATAAAACGTGCCATCCGCTCCCCGGCAGTGGGAAATCCGGTTGAATTCGTTTTGGGTCACGCCATCTGCGGGCAGCCAGGTGCGGCGCACGCTGCGGTTTTTTTTATCGAATTGGGCAATTCCCAAATCCGTCGGCAGCCATAAATGCCCGAAATCGTCTTCGTAGACGGCATAGACAAAGCCGTTTAACAGGCCGTTTTTTCTGGAAAACACTTGTTTTTCACCCGTTTTCATATCCCAGCGCAGCAAACCCTTGCCGGCGGTACCGAGCCAGAAAACACCTTCCCGGTCTTCGTAAAAAATGATACAAATTTTCGCAGGGCAACCAGTTATCGCCCTGGCCACCGCTCCAGAAACGCCCGATGATTTTGCCCTTGGGTGTCATTTTGTAAAAGCCCCGGCTGGTACACAACCAGATCATACCCGAATGATCGGGCGCAATGTAAAGCACGGTCGCTTTATCCAGTTCCGGGAAATCGCGGGTATCCGGCGATGATAGTTGTCCGGTTTCGGAGTCGAGCAATATCAGTCCCCCTTCCTGACCGACCCATAAATGATCCCGGTCGACTGGAAAAACGCACCAGGAAACGCCATGGATCAAGGGGAATTTAGTTAATATTCGCCCCGACTGAGGATCGATCTTTACCAGGGATAGTACCGTGCCTATTTGCCCGCTCCATATATTTCCGCTGCTGTCCGGTCCCAAGGCATAGCAGGAGCCAAGCAGAGGCTTATCGGGAGATGCCAGCCCGGTTGACAGGTCGATACGCTGAAGGCCGCCAAAGGGTGCTTCGGAGTTCACCCATAAACTTTTCCCGTTTTGTACCATACCCCGGCAGGCAACGGCACTGCCTGTCCTCGCATTTTCATCAAAAAGGAAACGGCGGAAGTGGTCTTTTTTGATCTCGATGAGTTCCAGGCCGAAATCGTTCGCCAGCCAGATGCCTCCGTTCCGGTCGCGCAGGTACGCCCTGGCGGTTTTGTTATTCACAGTGGGAAATTGTGCCAGCAGATCGAGCAGTATCTTTCCTTGTCGATCAAAAATTTCGTAATCCGAAAGCCATACCGCTCCCGGTTCGACTTCCACCAGCCACAGCCGGCTCCATTGCGGCAAGCGGTTGCGCGGAACCGGAAGACTCAGGCGGGTTTTCTCAGCACCCGGTTTTATTTCCCAATACATCAAAACGCCGTCGCCCGCCGGAGCAGGTTCCGTGGCAAAGACACTTTTTTCGCCGCCTCCGGCAAGTACACCCAAGTCACGGCCATCGGCGCCCCGAAAAGTACGAAGCACCTTTCCACCGGCATCCAGTTCTACCAGCGTACATCGAAAGGAGGTAGCATCACAATCCTGGGCAAGCATACCGCCTTCCGGGGTAATCAGCAAAGGCAGCAGGTTGGGAATCGACGGCACGGCGATCCGTTTCCAGCCTTCGTCGGGATGCCAACTGACCCACCCGCCGGGGTTTTGCGTTCCAAAAAACAAGGCGCCGGGTTTTACCCGACCGGCGCCGGATTGATCCGATGCAAACCGGATGCCGTTGTATAAAAAAGATTGGAGTGGAACGGGCGGTTTATCCTCGATGTATTCCTCCAGCGGAATAACGTGTCCGTTCATTGGGTCCAGCACGTCTACCGAGGCAATATTCACTTGATTCCATTCCGGATGTTTGGCTGAAATCAGCCACAAACGGCCCACCGCATCTTCCAGGATACGGCTGATGGTATCGGTACGGAGTCCGTTATCCGCTTTATTAAAAATCCTGAAACGCAGGCCGTCGAAACGTGCTACCCCCGCGTTGGTAGCTACCCAGATAAACCCATACCGGTCTTGCGCCACACTATTCACCTGCCGGTGCGGCAAACCATCTTCGATACCGAACAGGCGGGCAACGGGCAGATAATTTTGTGCAGGAGCAGTCTGCATCAAAAAGCAGACAAGGCAGATGGACAACAGGATTTTCACCAGACGATCAGGGTTGAACCAATAGCGGGAAAACAAAAAAGTTATAGACACCAGGTTGTGTCAGTCAGACTTCACAAAGTTGACACAATTTATACCCATATCACCAAAAAAAGTTGGGACAAGATAAAAAGTCCGCTGTATGATTTGGAAATTTGAAATGGCATCTTATATTTACACTGTTGAACCTCCTGTCTATGAACCCAATGTCTCCCATCATTTGTCGCTTTACCAGTTGCGTGAAGCTAACCGGAGTGGTTAGCTTCACGCAACTGGCGTATGCAGGATGGGTGGTGACAAAGCGAGTTTTCACGCAACTGAGCCTATATAGTGGGAATTGACGGCAATGCAGAGTTAGCACAAATTAGAGAAAAAACAAACAATCCGATATAGGCCAAGATGGCTGGCTTTCAGCAAATCCAAATAGATAGGATAGCGGTACTGAAAAATCTGAATGAAAAAAACATGTGTCTAAAGTTCATTGGTAAATAAAAAGAGTGGCCCTCATCGAGACACTCCCCTCACCGCGTTGGACTACTGGCATTCGTACTCATACCTGAAATTAGATACACGCCCGTCGGCGTATCGCGTGGTCAGGCTGGTCGTATACCCCTGGGCATTGTAAACCCGGTTTTCATCTTTATTTGAACTGGGGTCCACCGCGCCATCGGCATTGGTTAAGGTAAATTCGATGCGGTTGTGCATCCATTGGTAGGGGAAAGCATCAACGAATTGCCGGCCTGAAATTTTGTCGTCTCGCTTCCATACTTCTGTTTTTGTGACTTTACCTGCTTTATCAGTAGTCACCGATTTGCTACTGCCATTGGCATCCAAACACTCAATACTGACGACCTCCTTCAGGTTGCCGCTGCCGTCATATCTGGTGATTTTGGTGATGACACATGGAGACGCCGGATTGTTTTCATAAACGCTGCGTTCCACCAATACCGGTGTGGCACCATTCATATCAAAACGCTCTGCGGCTTGAACATACCCTTTGGCATCACGGCTAAATTTGTTTACAAATATCTTTTTCGATGCTGTCTACCAAACGTGCTTCAAGTATTCTTCCTTCAGCATCCGCACGCACTATGATCCGGTGCGTTTTAAGTTGACCGTTTTTGTATTCCTTGCTCTCCTGAATATGTCCTGCTGCGTTAAAGCGCGTGGTGTAGAATAACTGGTCGTTTTCATATCCTTTTTGAACAAGACAGATGGGTTTGGTTGGTACAGCGTTGGCTTGCTTTCCTACTGCTGTTTGTGCAGAGGCAATGTTGATCGCGGTACACAACAGCGCCGCGATAAAAAATAGATTTCTCATTTTAAAAATATTATGATTGGTTGAATGAATGACCTTGTTAATCAATTGCTTTTCGGTGGCGTAAACTCCCAGCCCTGTTGCCGCATTACCGGTGCTTCGTTGTAGTAATAGGTGATGCGCCGACATTTTCCATCTACCATCTGACAACTAATGTGATACCGGAAGGACTCCTTGCCGCCGTCTTTGCGCACAGCGGTATGCTTGGTTCCACTCCAAAATCCAGTCGCCTTTTGGTCCCCTTCCGCTACGTTTACCGGCAGAATGGCACCGTTGCCCACCTTAACACTGGCATACTTATCGCGGCTGGCCTTCTGACTTGCCACCAAATCGACAACTTTCATAGAATCTTGGGGTCCCACGCCATACGCCATGGCATCAGCGGTAAAAAAAGTCAGGTAAGCAGCCCAATCGCCGGAATTCCAGGCCGTGCGGGCCGCTTTGAAATTGTCAATATCGCGCTGGGCATTGGGGTGCGCTACGGTTTGTGCAGCGGCAATGTTGACTGCAGCACACAGCAGCGCCGCGAGGAAAAATAGATTTCTCATGTTTGAAAAAATTTGTTTTTGAATGTAATAATCGGCTCCTTCCGGAACTGGAACAAAGGTGTGGGCAGACCGGCACAGCGGGCTACCAATCATCGTTCAAACACTACTGCTGAGGTTGTAGGCAGGATTTCTTTTTACTGATTATGATGCACAGCAGGACGAATTTGGGCAATAACTGGCTTATTATGAGGAGGTTAGGTATTGCATCGGTGAATGGGGCATAACTATTTTTTGCTGGAGGATGGAACATTTAACATCGAACGAGAAACGTCTAAAAATCTTGAAAATGGATGTTGTACGTTATTCTCCTCCGCCCCGCGCCTTCAAGGGCCGCTCCCCAAATTCTTCGAAAAATGCATCGGAGAAGTAATTGAGCGAAGAAAAGCCCACCTCGTACGCAATTTCAGAAACCGTGAGCGTGGTACTCAGCAGCATTTGTTTGCCATGATGCAGGCGGATGGAGCGAATAAACAGGCTGGGCGATTTGCCCGTCAATGCTTTGATTTTGCGGAATATCTGGCTGCGGCTCATCGCAAGGGCGCGTTCAAGTTGCGGCATTTCAAAATCAGCATCGGAAAGGTTTTTTTCCACAACAGCCCGAACCTTTTGTAAAAAACTGTCCTCCGGGTCGGGTTCCGTAACAGTGAGCGCTGTGGTTGTAAGCACATTTTGCTGGTACTTGGCCTGTAATTTCCGCCGTGATTCGAGCAGATTCTCCAAGGTTACCAATAATTCTTCCTGATGAAAAGGCTTGGACAAATAGGCATCGGCTCCTTTGCGCAGCCCGGCCAGACGACTCTGTATATCGGCCTTTGCTGTCAGCAAAACAATCGGAATATGACTTGTGCGTTCGTCGTTTTTTAGGGTTTCCAACACTTCAAAGCCATCTTTATAAGGCATCATTACGTCGCTGACGATCAGGTCAGGTACGTTCTGCAGCGCCATGTCTATGCCAGCCTGGCCGTTGTAGGCAAAATCGAGGTAATAATGTTCTTGGAGGCATGCACTGAGGTATTCCACTACATCCGGGTTGTCTTCCACCAACAGAACAGATGGAGCTGTGAGTGGATGACTTTGCATCGGCTCCTTACTGTGCGTTATTTGTGGTTTTGAAAGGGATGGTTTCCAGGCTTCTGTCTTGAAGTTGGCGCCTGATGCAGCCCCTGCACTGTTTTTCGTAATGGGCAATCGCACCAAAAAAGTAGTACCCACGCCTATGCTGCTTTCCACCGAAATCTCGCCGCCCATCGCTTTGACCAATTCGCGGGTCAGCGACAGTCCAATGCCCGTCCCACCCGCCTTGGCGTGTTCCTGGTTTCTGGCCTGAAAAAACCGTTCGAACAAATGCGGCAGTTCTTCGGGCGGGATGCCCGCGCCCGAATCGGTGACCGAAACATGCAGCCATTGGCCTTTTACATCGGCCCGAATGACCACTTTGCCGCCTGAGGGCGTAAACTTGATGGCATTCGACAATAGATTGTGGATGATCTGTAAAAAACGCTCGGGATCGTAATCTATCACTATCTTCGATTGCTCACTTTCGACGCGGAGCATCAGATTCTGCGCATTGGCCAGCGAGTGCAGGCTTTCGGTGACATACTGGATGAACGTCAGAATATCACCTTGGATGTAATTCATTTTCAAGGTGTTCGACTCTAACTTAGCCAGGTCCAGGATATGATTGATGAGTCGAAGGAGGTTTTCTCCGCTGCGTTTGATCAAGCCGAGTTTATTGCGTCTGGGATCGTCGGTTTCGTCTTTTGCCAACTGCTCACTCATGCCCAGCATGACCGTGAGCGGCGTTCTGAATTCGTGTGTGATATTGGTAAAGAATCGGGTTTTGAAGTCGTCGAGTTCTTTCAAGCGCAGTTTTTCCTGCTCCGACAAGCGCCGATTGAGCAAGTATTGGTAATACCGCCAAGCCCCTGCTACCAATATCACAAGGTACAGGAGCCAGGCCCACCAGGAAGCCCACCACGGCGGCCGGATGGTAAACCGTAATTCGGCAGGCTGTTCACTCCAAACACCGGCATTATTGCTGCCCATGACTTTGAAGGTGTAGGTTCCGGGAGCCAGATTGGCAAACTGGATGTTATTCTTATTCCCCAATGCTATCCAGTCTTTGTCCACGCCCACGAGTTGATAGCGGTACAGATTCTGTGCCGGATTGGTAAACTCAAGCGCTGCAAAATCAAAGGTCAGCAGGTTTTGATCGTGTGTGAGTGTAATGGACGATTGTCCGCTTATATCATATAAATGATTATTGACATGCAAGCCAACGATGCGAGTTTGAGGAATGAATGGATTAAACCGAAGGCTGTCCGGGTGAAATGCGGTCAGCCCCTTTACCCCCCCGAAAATCAGGGTGCCATTATGGGTTTTCAGATAACTCGAACTGTTAAATTCATTGTCCTGCAAGCCATCGGCAGCCGTAAAGTTCTTGGCCGTTTCGGCGCGAACATCGAAGCGGCACAACCCTTTGTTGGTACTCAGCCAGATAAATCCGGGTCTAGCACTGTCTTTTGGTGTATTTTCTGCCAAAACACCATATACCACATTGTCGGGAAGCCCCTGTGCGATACTGTATTGTTTGAATACCCCTGTCTTTTTGTCTAAGCGATTTAGCCCGGCTTTGGTGCCCAGCCAGAGGTAACGATTAGGTTCGAGCGGATCATCGGCGGCGCTCATTACCGTATTAGAGGATAAGGAAGTGCGGTCTTTCGGATTATTGACGAAGTATTCAAATTGATACCCGCCAGCATCGGAAGGGGTTGCTTTAACCAATCCTTCAAACCCAAATATCCAAATCGTAGATTCGGCGTCTTTCCAAAGGAAATGAGAAAATTCAGAACGCTGTTGCAGGCGTGTTTTAAAGGCGAATAACCGAGATTGGCCCGTCGCAGGATCAAGCACGTGCAAACCCGATTCACTGACACTGAGTATCTTGTTTTTTGCGTCGAGGCACAGGCCACGCCCTTTCAATGGAAATGTCTGAAGGGCCTTGGTAAGGGCATCTCTGCGGTACAGCAACGAGTCAGCACCGTATGACCAGCAATTGCCGACCTGATCATACAGTACGGTTAAGGGTTGTGTATATCCATGATGAAGCGATGACAGAGACTGATCAGGCGTGCTTTGGTCAAAATAAACAGATTGGTATAGTTTACCAGGTCCGGCAGAAGTGATGAATTTGCCCTCCGGTGTTTCGAAGATCTTGCGTTGGGAGATATTGGGAAGATACCTTCGGAAGGTAGGGTTTTGGGTATTGATCTTAAAAATGCCAAAGCCTTCAGTGCCTATCCAAAGCATGCCGCTCCGATCAATGAATACGCTTTTAATACAGTCTAGTTCATCTTGTGAACAGAAGGTTTCCAAAGGCCATTGAATATCAGAAGGTTCCTTGTTCTTATACCTCTGTGGCTGGAACTTTTTTAAATTTTTATCCTGGATGATCCACAGCGCCCCGTCAAAAATCCACCAATGATAATAAGCTCCTGGCAAAATTTGTCCTTGTTGCATCCCCGCCTCGTCCAAAGTAATGATTTGCGAGCCATTGCTTTGCGCAGGATTACGATTATTGACATCCATCCAGATTTTGCCATCTTTATCCTGGATTAAGCGGTTTATTGATAATGTACCAAACCCCATCAAATCCATCTTTTCGCTGCCCTTATCAAACTGCCATAACCCCTGGTCTGTTCCAATCAAGATCTTGTGTTTTTTGGTAGAAAGTATGCTATGGGCTTCTTTTGGTTTGCCGGATTCGTCGTGGAGCGCAAGCAAAGGAAACGTTTTGCAAGGTAATTCAATATTGGCATTCCCTTGTTGAAACGCATTTTCCAGTATATCTTGATGAATAGTGAATTTCAGGAGTCGGTCGTCGCCCTGTAGGCACCAAATACTACTGTCGGTACGATCTTCATATAAATAACGGAAAACAGGTTTCCCATCTTTCACTAAATGGAAAAAGCGGCCAGTTTGCGGGTCGAGCACGTCGATATGACCCTCAAAAAGAATCCATATCCAGCCGCGACTGTCTTCGTACAGGCGATATACGTATCCTTCGGCAATTGAAAACGGATCAAAGGGGTCGGGCGAGAATACCTTGAAGCGGGAGCCGTCGTAGCGGTTCATCCCATCCTTGGTAGCGATCCAGATAAAACCGTCGCGGCTTTGAATAATATCGAACACAAAACCCTGCGATAGACCATCTGCAGTGGTGATTTGTTGATAATTCAAATTAACCTGGCTGTGCAATTGAACAGTGCATAGCAGCAGGAACAGGGTAATTAACTTTTTATTATTCAAACCCTTGAGTGAAATTTATTGCAAACGTACCCTAAAAATTAGAAAGGGGGAGCATTTTTCGGGTACCAATCTACAAACTTTTAAATAGTCCCCCACAGTACAAGTGATCATTCATATTCATACCTACCAATTACTTTTTCTATAAGAGGAATATTATGGAACATCGGAGTTTCATGGGCTTTAAAAAATCGATAAAATGTGCTAACTTTGCATGGCTGCAACCGCTCGCTATACGCGGCGG
>JADJSY010000051.1 GCA_016711435.1 Lewinellaceae bacterium | reverse complement strand
GAAAATGTAAATTATGTGCAAAAACACCTGCACGAAATGGTCTGGTCCAATGCACTCGGTATTCCTTTAATGGGGTTGTTCAGGGATTTACGGGCCTGCTGATTTACTGGCTGGCCGGGTGGAAAATCCCTGGTTGTGGTTTGCGATCACCTTCGTATCCGGTATGATGCCCGTGTTCGGGGTAGCCCTGGCATACATACCGCTTTCGTTGATTTTATTAGCCAATGGCGAAGACGGAAAAGCCTTGCTCATCTTCCTGTATGGAGTGCTGATACTCGGTTCGGTCGATAATATCGCCCGGATGTGGGTCTTGAAAAAAATCGGGCATACGCACCCGCTCATCACCTTGTTCGGGGTCATTGTCGGACTTAAATTATTCGGTTTTATCGGCTTCATTTTCGGGCCGATCCTGATTTCCATGTTCATCCTTTTAGTTCGTATTTACCACAAGGAATTTAGCCAGACATACCAGAATACAGGGTAGACAGGCTACAAATATTGCCGCCGCGCTGCGGCTGTCAAACTGGGGAACGCATAATTAGTGAAACCTTATCAGGCCGTGCTACTGCTTTAGTGGCGCCAGATTCATTCAAAATCTTGAATCGTTCCCAGCTTGCCCGTTCCAGGGCCTCCCGGTCGTCGGGGTGCGCAATGTTCAACAGCGCATGGGCGCGTTGCCGCAGGTTTTTCCCCATAAAACGCCACGTCGTACTCCGTGACAACGTAATGCGCATGGGCGCGCGTGGTGGTGACGCCTGCGCCCGGCTTCAGGAGTGGAACGATGCGCGAAACCCCTTTTTTGGTGCGGGAGGAAAGGGCAATGACCGGTTTACCGTCCTTGGTAGGGCTGCGCCGCGCATAAAAAATCCATCTGCCCGCCTACGCCGGAATAGTGGTAGGTACCGATAGAGTCGGCGCAAACCTGCCCGGTCAGGTCCACTTCAATAGCACTGTTGATGGCCACCACGCGGTCGTTGCGTTTGATGACGGAAGCCTCGTTGACATAGTCGATGTCGAGGAAAGCGAATGCGGGATTGTCGTCGACAAAATCGTACAAACGCCGGGTACCCAGCGCAAAAACCGCTCACCGTTTTATTGGGGTGAATCTTTTTGTAACGATTCGTCACCACGCCTTTTTCAATCAAATCGATCAGGCCGTCAGAAAACATTTCGGTGTGCACGCCGAGGTCTTTGTGGTCGCCCAGGCAGCGCAACACCGCATCTGGAATGGAGCCGATACCCATTTGCAGGGTACTGCGGTTTTCGGTTAGTCCGGCCACCAGCCGACCGATTTGCATCTCTACTTCGCCGACTTCATCGCCAAAACGCACCTCCTGGAGCTCGGTTTCCTGCCAGACCATCGCATGAAAGCGGCTGACCGGAATCATGCCGTCGCCAGGTGCGTGGCACCTGGGAATTCACTTGTGCAATCACATAACGCGCCGTATTGACCGCCGAGCGGGCAATATCCACGGAAGTGCCCAGCGAGCAAAATCCATGCGCATCCGGTGGAGAAACCTGTACAATGGCAACGTCCAAAGGAGAATCTTGCGTTTGAACAATTCAGGTATTTCACTCAAAAACACCGGCACATAATCGGCCCGGCCTTCATTCACTGCCTGCGGATACTGCCCGATACGAACAGGGGAATTGATCCTGAAATTGGACTGGTATTGTGGTTTATCTACTTCAATGTCGCCGTACATGCTGATAAAAACCAGTTCGACGTCATTCAACCTCGGCGCTTGCAGGGCCAATTGATGCAACATAAAAATAGGGGTACATGCACTTCCATGAATATACACGCGATGCCCGGACTGGACAATTTGCAGGGCCTGTTCGGCGGAGACGTAGGTCATTTGTTCGTTTTTATGCTCTAAATCTTTTTTGAAATGTATTTGGATAACATTGTTCCGGCCTTTCGATTTAACCCGGTCTGCAAAAATAGTTAGGACAAAATTTTCTGTAACGCATTGATCTACATTGCTTTTTGCCCTTTGTTATTTTTGCCCTTTTACTCATTTACCCGAAAAGCCGATGTAGAAAACAGTAAATCCTTTGTCGGGATCGTATTGAACGGCTTCTTCATACAGCACCTGAATTTTATTGTATCCGGGTTTTACAAACTGCTTTTGCACCCTGAGTGTGCGCAATTCGATATTTTTTCCTGTATTAGCCGGTAAATACACGGCGTTGTCGTCGTTAAAAATGACCAACGCTTCTTTATTACTGTTGACCCCCTGGTATCTGATCTCCATTTCCAAAGTTGGAGAATCATACGCTTGTTGTGATATGTTCATCATATAGGGAATGGAGATAATTTTATCTGCCGCCTTCCCCAATTGCACTACTAAGTTTTGGTTTGCGGCTTTGGTTTGGAACGATCCCATCCAAAAACTTTTACGCTCCCGTCAGAAGACGCTTCCGGGTAATATTGCAGGTTTTCATATACGAACATGCGCGACGGATCATCTACAAATACATTGTCCATGTAATAATCGGCCAGCAGCCACCCGCGCGGCGCTGTGGCCACGGTCCGGCGCAGGTCTTCAAAAGTGGCGGCACTGTACTTGTCGGGTTCGGGCGGATTGGGTACGTATCTTTTCAGTTTGGTGTTGTACTGCATCTGCCTGAACCACAACACGTTTTCTTCATTCAGGTAATAAGAAGCCGCATTTGTGACGGTCGACATGAGTACGTCGCCCGACTGCCGATTCTTGTTGACAAAATCGCAGGGTTGTTTCCAGTTGGTAAAATTGAATTCCCCGATATTTTCATTGACGACGTGGCCTTCCAGTTGCTCTGCCAATACGAGGCGTTTTAATTCCGGCCAACGCACACTGGCCAGTACAAAAAAGAAAGGCAAAAGCACTGCGGCATACCGGAATGCATTGGAAGCATTCGGGATTTTTTTTACGGTCAGATACTCAAATAACCAATAGAAAAACAGCCGCAGACAACAAAAACCAGGGATACAAAAATGAAATACCGCGGCATGGAAGGATCCCGAAACAGAAAACTCATCAGCAGAAAAGGCGTCAGGATACTTCCGGCAAGCCAGGCTGCCGGGCGTGGCCATTGCAGGAATGCCACGACCAAACCGGCAACGGCGGGAAAATACAACAAGGTCGGATCGTAGCGCAACACCCCGTGATAAATATCGAATGCCTCCCAGGGCTGGTTGCCCCATAGCTCCGTCAGCCGCGACGATTGCGGCAGCACCCAGTCGATCTGCTGTGCGGACAACAAGGTAGAGAGTGGCGCGCGCAACAGGTCATTGGCGCCGGGCAACGCCATCAGTAGTAGTGGTAACGACGCTATACCAAGCCAGAAATATTTATTCCGAAAACGATCTCCCTCGCTGCGAATGATCTTTCCGCAGGCGACGATCATTGCATAGGTTGCCACTGTAAATGCAAAGAAAAAAGTCAGCTGATGCGACAACAGCGATGCCGCCAATACGGGGATAAACAATAGCGTGTATTTGGGAGAAATACCGTTTTTTTGCCAGAAATTTGTCGCATCCGGGTCTTTTTTGTTTTCAAAAGCCTTCCAGAAAACAAGGCCCAGCAACAAATAGAAAAAAGCAAAAATGGCATAGTTGCGCCCCACACGCGACCAGAAAATCAGGTACAGGGAAAAGGTGCCGGCAAATGCCGCCAGCAGACCGACGTAGCGATTGAATAAATGTTCGCCTATACGGTACATCAGGTAAATCGCACCTACCCCGAATAAAACACTCGGAAAACGCGCCCAGAAAGCCGTCGCTCCGAACAATTTGAAGAAAGGCAGCAAAACGACCGTGAGCAAAATACCATTGTTGTCATCCGTCAGCAGCGGACCGGTACCGGCATTAAAATCCCTGGCCCTGATCACATGTACAAACTCGTCGATCCACAACGAAAGCGCATCCAGGTTCAGGATTCTCAGGATAAAACCGATCACAAGCAAGGCGCCAAGCGCCCGAAGGGCATAGCGGTCGGCCAATGCGCGCCAATCGGGCGGGGGGCTGGGTGCAGCCGCGGGTTTACGGGCTACTGACTTTATGGGCGGTGTCGGGGTGCGGCGTGTCGCCTTTGATTTTGCCATGGCAAAAAGTTCTGCGTTTTTCGTGTGCGGTAAAGGTAAGCAGGATATGAAATTGACAAAATAATTTACCACACCAGGTATAGTAAAATTTACAGTGATTGGCTCATAAGACACGTCGCAAAAAGAGCGCATAAATCTTTGCAAATGCTTGATTATCAAAACTAATAACCAATAACTAATAACTACTCATAATGGAAACAACCCGCTTGTACATACGCCCAATCCTGGAAACCGATTTCCCAGATATTTTTAGATTACAGTCAGACCCGGACGTAATGCGACATATCCGCCCGGCCACCGACGATCCGGAAGTAGTGCGGATACGTATGGCAGAATGGATGAATTATAGTCAGAAACAGCCTGGATTGGGCGTTTTTATCCTCGAATGGAAAGAAAACAGGTCATTTGTCGGTTACGTCGTCGCCCGGCATGTCGCTTTTGATCCTACAACTGAAGAGTACGAAGTAGGCTATACCATTGCGCCTGAATATTGGGGGCGTGGCCTGGCCAGCGAAGTGACCCCTGCTCTTTGCGATTACCTGTTTCAATGGAAACAACCTGAATACATCGTGGCTTTTACGGCATTTGAAAACAGCGCTTCTCAGAACGTACTCCTGAAATCAGGTTTTACGGAAACCGGCACCCGAAATATTTACGAAGGCGGCAGCAAGGAGTTCAGGATATATCGTCGTGTTTAGTGTTTGGTGTTTAGTGTTTAGGGCGCTTCGGGTTTGGCGACTATGTGTGTTTTGGCCAAATTTCACACAGCTGACAAAGGCGGAGCGCCCTAAACACTAAACACCAAAAACCAAACACGAACCTTATAACCCGCCCGCTGTTTATTACTCGTCTGTTTCAAAGAATTTTTACAACCTTTGCAATGGAAATGAGGGAATTTCATTTACATAGTCAACACAAAGTAGTTTTGAACGAGAAGGAAATTTAATTCAATGATTACCAATACTTTCTCAACCTTCAACATTCTCAACCGCTCAACTTTCAGTATAAAACACCCACTTTGAATTTTACAGAATTTGACCTGCATCCCGATTTGCTGGATGGCATCGATGCACTTAACTTTACAACAGCCACCCCAATTCAGGAAAAAGCCATTCCACTCATCCTGGAAGGAAAAGATATCATTGGCGTTGCGCAGACAGGTACCGGCAAAACGGCCGCTTTTGTGTTGCCGATTCTCAATGAAATTATTGAATCGGGAGAAAGCAATTTTACACAGGCGCTTGTCATAGTACCCACCCGCGAATTAGCCACCCAGATCGACCAGGTCGTAGCGGCCTATTCCTATTTCACCGGCGTTTCTTCCATAGCCGTGTATGGCGGTGGAGACGGTAAAAGTTTTTCACAGGAAAAAATTGCGCTCACCAGCGGCGCCGATATTATTATCGCCACTCCGGGGCGCCTGATCGCACACCTTAACATGGG
Organism: Lewinellaceae bacterium; assembly: GCA_016711435.1. Taxonomy (GTDB): domain Bacteria; phylum Bacteroidota; class Bacteroidia; order Chitinophagales; family Saprospiraceae; genus M3007. The sequence continues at coordinate 36,240 of JADJSY010000051.1, read as the reverse complement.
TTATGTCGACTTTTCGCGCCTGCGATTCCTCGTGCTCGACGAAGCCGACCGGATGCTCGACATGGGTTTCCAGCCCGATTTGCTGAAAATCATCAAAACACTGAATCCCAAACGGCAGGGGCTGCTTTTTTCCGCCACCATGCCGCCCAGTGTACTGAAACTGGCCCGCAGCCTGCTCCACAACCCCGAAATGATCAGCATTGCGCTTTCCAAACCCGCAGAAGGGGTAACCCAGGGCATTTACATGGTACAGGATCACCAGAAACTCCCGTTGATGGTGGAATTATTGAAAGATAAAGTCGGCCAGCGTATTCTGATATTCAGTTCTACTAAACTAGCAGTGACCCAGCTATACAAGCAACTGAAAGCCAAGGGTTTGCAGGTGAATCAAATCAGCAGCGACCTCGAACAACAGGAACGCGAACAGGTGATGATGGCTTTCCGCAACAGGCAGGTGGACATCCTGGTGGCTACCGATGTATTGAGCCGTGGCATTGATGTGGACGGAATTGACCTCGTGGTTAACTACGACGTACCGCGCGATGCCGAGGACTATGTACACCGGATTGGACGTACGGCGAGGGCTGAACGCAAAGGAACAGCCATTACGCTGATTGCTCCGAAAGATCTGGTCGGACTAAAAAAGATTGAAAAACTGATCGGCAAACCCATCGAGAAACTGGCTTTACCGGCCTCTTTGAGCGCCAGACCCGACAGACCCAACAACACCCACCACCGCGAAAAGAACGGTGAGAAACCGGCTCATCCGCGCCCGCAACACAGGCGCCCGCATCAGCGGGACGGCCACAAACCCAGAGCGAAGGAGTAAGTGCCAAGCAAAAAGGCAAAATAGCAAACATGAGTCATCCCTTGTGCAACCTAGCCGCCGCTCTTTGTGGTCGTTTTATGCAAAATCCAGGCAAAATCCGGGATGACTCATGTTTGCTATTTTGCCCTTTTGCTTACAAGTTGTAACCGTTGAAGAGGTGTCATTTGCGAGGTACGAGCAAGTGACATCTGTAAATGGAGCGCTTCCGCACTGAGATGACACCTGCTCGTACCTCGCAGATGTCACCTCAGTAGCTAACCGATCAAAGCATCAAATGGGTAGTCTTATCCCTGCAATCTGCGGTTTAATCGAAATTTTGTCACCGAAGGCCGTTGAAAGTTGTCATATTCACCGTTGGAAATGACCACATGTGCGGGCTGTCTCAAAGGTTAGGGGGTTGGAAGGGTGGGGTTGATATTCATCCACTAAAAGTAAAAATTCTTTTAGAGTATATCCCTCCCCTCAACAACCTTCTCAACCTTTAACCTAAATCCACGACCTTATGCAACTTACCATCCGCAACCTCTCCAAAACCTATTCCAACGGCGTCCAGGCATTACAGGATGTGTCGCTCGATATTCCTACCGGGATGTACGGCCTGCTCGGCCCCAATGGCGCGGGCAAAAGCACCCTGATGCGCACGCTCGCCACCTTGCAGGAAGCCGACTCTGGCACTGCCACACTCGGCGACATCAATGTGTTGCAGGATAAAGACGCCGTACGCCGGGTGCTTGGTTATTTGCCCCAGGAATTCGGTATTTATCCGCGTATTTCAGCCGTCGATATGCTCGACCACTTAGCCACCCTGAAAGGTATCGCGGGTAGTCAGCGCAAAGAAGTCGTCTCTGCACTGCTCCAGCGCGTCAACCTCTGGGAGCACCGCAAAAAAGCAGTTTCCTTCCTATTCCGGCGGCATGCGCCAGCGTTTCGGCATTGCCCAGGCGCTTATCGGCGATCCCAAACTCATCATCGTCGACGAACCGACCGCCGGCCTCGACCCCGGCGAACGCAACCGTTTCTACAACCTGCTTTCCGAAATCGGTGAAAATGTGATTGTTATCCTTTCCACCCACATTGTGGATGACGTGAAAGAACTCTGTTCCAACATGGCCATTATCAATGGCGGACGGGTGCTCTTCGCCGGCGCTCCAGAAGCGGCGCTGCTGGAAATGGAAGGAAAAATCTGGGAAAAATCCATCGCCAAATCTGAAGTGGACGAGTACCACAGCCAATACAAGGTCATCAGCAGCAAATTAGTAGCCGGAAAACCCATTATCCACATTTTGAGCGACGAAAATCCCGGCAACGGCTTCCGGGCCGCAGCCGCCGGGCTGGAGGATGTGTTTTTTTCGAAGATTATGGCGGCGTAGGTATTTTTTTTGGGGGTGGGGGAATTACTCAATACGTTGGTAAAATTACTAAGCGCCCCCCGTGGGTTAACGAAAAATCCTATCGGGGCCTTCTTCCAACCAGCCCTGAACGCCGATTTACAAGTCTTACACTAGAAATTGGCACCAAACACCACACACACGACAATGTTTACGACCTTTTTCAAATTTGAAATCAAGTCCTGGCTGCGTTCGCCCATGCCCTGGATTTTCCTGTTCGTATTTGCCTTGCTTTGTTTTTCGGCAACGGTGTCCGACGACGTAAGTATCGGCGGTTCGTATGGCAATGTGTGGAAAAATGCGCCCTTTGTAGCGCAGAACTGGTACGCCGTGTTTTCCATTATTTCGCTGTTGCTCGTGGTGGCCTTTCTCAACGGCGCCGCCATCCGCGATTTTGAAAACAACACCGATCAGATCATTTTCTCTTCGCCGGTCAGCAAGGCCGGTTATTATTTCGGGCACTTTTTCGGCGCCTTGCTGATCGCCCTGATCCCTATGCTCGGCGTATCATTGGGTATGTGGCTGGGGGCTGCGGTCGGTCCCGCTTTCGGCTGGATAGATGCGGAACGTTTCGGCCCTTTCGAGGTGGCGGGACATATCAACGCCTATATCACTATCGTGATTCCCAATATGGTTTTTGCCGGCGGCATTCTGTACACTGTGGCAGCGCTGACACGCAGTACGATGTACGCTTTCGTGGCAGGTGTGCTGCTGCTGGTGGGTTATATCATTGCGGGCAATCTGATGCAAGACATTCAAAATGAACAGGTTGCAAGCCTGCTCGACCCTTTCGGCATGCGGCCTTTCAGCATTGTCACCAAATACTGGACGGTGGATGACAAGAACCATCTCTCGGTGAGCATTTTTGAACCCATGTTGCTGATCAACCGCCTGATCTGGATGGCGGTCGGCCTGGCAGTGTTGGTGGCGGGTTATTTCAAATTTGATTTTTCGGAAAGGAAGAAGTCGGGTAAAAAGTCGAAGGCAGCCGTTCTGAGTGACGGGGCGACTTCAAGTCACCCCGTCACTTCGCTCGGCGTCCAGTGCATACTCAAAGTCACCCCTCACTCACACAGACAGGTTTCTCCACCACCCTCTCGCCAATTGTGGAGCCAACTGCGTGTCGACTTCAAAAGTGTCATCAAAAGCACGGCGTTTCTCATTCTTGCCTTTCTGGGCTTAGTGAATTGTATTCCCAATTTTCAATATGCCACGGAAGGATACGGCACGAGCAACCTGCCCATCACCTACACGATGGTGGATATGATCCGCGGCTCTTTTTACCTGTATATCATCGCCATTCTGACCTATTTTGCCGGCGCCCTGGTGTGGAAAGAACGCACCGCAAAAGTCAACGAAATTTACGATGCCCTGCCTACCCGTACCTGGACGGGGTACGTAGCCAAATACAGCACCGTCCTGTCCGTTGCGTTTCTGCTCAATGCGGTAGCGATCTTAGCCGCCATTGCTTCGCAGGCCCTGCACGGCTTCGACCGGTATGAAATCGGGGTATATGTCCGCGAATTGCTGGTACTCGATATGCTGGGTTTTGCATTCCTGATCGCGTTGTTCATGTTTATCCACGCCGTTTCGCCGAACATGTACCTCGGCTTTTTTATCTGCGTCATCATAGTGGTGGTCAACGGATTTGTATGGGGCCTGATGGATATCGACAGCAACATGGTCAAACTCGGCAGTACCCCTTCGTACACCGTCAGCGACCTGTACGGTTATAAGCCTTATGCGCCGGGATTGTCCTGGTTTCACACCTACTGGATGTTGTTTGCCGGCTTGCTGGGTGTTGCGGCAGTTTGTCTGTGGCCGCGCGGCAAAGAGTCCGGCTTTTTCAAACGCCTTGATCTGGCTGCTCAGGAATGGAAAAACTACCGCTGGGCAGGCATCGGCGTCTTTTTGATCTGGCTGTGCACCGCCGGTTTTACATTTTACAATACCCGGATGCTCAATCCTACCGTCAGCGGCGACGAACAGGAACGCCGGCAGATACGGTATGAAAAGGAGTACAAACGTTTCCAGGGATTCCCGCAGCCCCGCATTTACGATACCAAATACGACATCCGCATTTTCCCCGAAACCCGCAGCTACGAGGCTGATGGTCAGCTCTGGGTGCGCAACCTGCACGACCGGCCGCTCGATTCGCTGCTGGTGCAAGTTCCGAATCAGGGCAAGTTTACTTTTGAAAACGAGCGCCTCAGCCTGCTGCTGAACGACTCCGCACTGTACCTGCGTTTTTACAAAATCAGCCCGGCACTGGCGCCCGGCGATTCTATGTTATTGAAATTCAACACCGTATACCGTTCCAAAGGTTTTGAAAACCAACTATCCAACACCAGCATCACGCAAAACGGCACTTTTTTCAATAATACCGATATTTCCCCTTCCTTCGGTTACCAGGAGGGTGGCGAACTCTCCGACAAAAACGAACGCCGGAAAAAGGGCCTGCCCGAAAAAAGCCGGATGCCCGCGCTCGACACCGCCAACCTCGCCGCCCGCAGCAACCAGTACCTGAGCATCGACGCCGACTGGGTCAACGTGGAGACTACCATCAGCACCTCCGCCGATCAGATTGCCATTGCGCCCGGCTCACTGATCAGCGAAAAAACCGAAGGCGAGCGCCGCATTTTCCACTACAAACTCGACCACAAGGCCTGGAACTTTTATTCCTTCCTGTCTGCCCGTTATGTAGTGGCGCGCGAACAAAAAGACGGCATCGACTACGAAGTGTATTACCACCCCGACCACGCCCGCAATGTGCCGCGCATGTTGAAAGCGATGCAAAAAAGTGTTGAATACTATACCGCCAATTTCGGCCCGTATTACCACAAACAATGCCGCATCATCGAGTTTCCGCGGTATGCGGAGTTTGCGCAGGCATTTCCGGGTACCATGCCCTATTCGGAAGGCATCGGATTTATCGAGGATTTCCAACCCGAAAAAGACGATATCGACATGGTGTTTTACGTCGTGGCCCACGAAATGGGCCACCAGTGGTGGGCGCACCAGGAATGCGGCGCCAATATGCAGGGCGCTGAAATGACCACCGAAACCTTCGCGCAATACAGCGCCCTCATGGTGATGGAGCGCGAATACGGCCGCGACATCATGCGCAAGTTTCTGGGTTACGAAACCGACCGATACCTGCGCGCCCGGGGCCGGGAAACCCAGAAAGAAATGCCCCTTGCCAAATGCGAACGGCAAGGCTACATCCACTACAACAAAGGTTCCGCCGTGATGTATTACCTGAAAGAAATGATCGGCGAAGCGCAGGTGAATGCAGGGTTAAAAGCATTTCTGGAAAAATTCAGGTACAAAGATGCGCCCTACCCCACCAGCATAGACGCCGTACAGGCTTTTGCCGCGCAAACGCCGGATTCCCTGCAATACATTATCCAGGACCTTTTCTGGGACATTACCCTGTTTGAAAACAGGGCCAAAGAAGTGAGCGCCAAAGACCTGGGCAACAACAAATGGGAAGTAACCATCCAGGTCGAAAGCCGCAAACTCAAAGCCGACGAACTCGGCAAAGAAACCGAAGTGCCCGTCAACGACTGGATAGACATCGGCGCTTTTGCCAAACCGGAAGGCGACAAAAAATACGGCAAAACCTTGTACCGCCGGCGCGTCAAGATCAGCCAGAAGGACAACACGTTTACGTTTGTGGTGGATGAGAAGCCGTTTGAGGCAGGGATCGATCCGTTCAGGTTGCTGATGGATCGGGAACCGAAGGATAATGTGAGGGAGGTGAAGAATTAGAGTGTGAGAGGACGAGAGTTGTGAGAGGGTGAGAGTCCGTAGAGTGTTCCGCTTCGCTTTTGAGATACCATGAAAGACGCGGCACACTCTACGGACTCTCACCCTCTCACAACTCTCACGTTCTCACATCTCTCACCCCATCATCTCCAAAAACGCCTCTTTCCGCCGCCGCGCCAGCGGAATCACCGCCTTATCCGTCATCCACAAACTGTCCCCGTCGTCTTTCGCCAGTTTTCGTACAAACCGGGTGTTGACAATATGGGACTGGTGCGCCCTGAAAAAAGGCGGCGCCGGCAGCATTTCCTCGAAGGTAGCCAGCGACTGGGCGGCTAAGTGGCGTTCGCCGTTTTCCAGAAAAACGAAACTGTAATTGCCTTGGGCTTCCAGGCGCATAATTTCTGCCGTCTGGATAAACAGCAGGCCGCTGCCCGTATTCAGGGTGATACGGTCAAACGTGCGGGTACTTGCATTGTGTGAGAGTTGCTGCAATTGCCGTTGCCGCGCAGGCGCATCTCCTGGTATCAGCACCCGCCGCACCGCCGCCACCAATTCTTCCGGATCGACAGGTTTCAGCAGGTAATCCACCGCGCTGTATCGAAAAGCGCGGAGGGCAAATTCGTCGTGTGCCGTAGTGAAAATCACCCGGAATGAGGGCTGGGGAAAGCGGTTGAGCAGGTCGAAGCCTGTGCCGTCGCCCAGGTCGACATCCAGTAAAAGCAGATCGGGTTGTATTTGTTGCAACATTGAAACAGCGCGTGCCAGCGAACCCGCTTCTCCAATGATGACTGCTTCCGGGCAGCCGGTTTCCAGAAAAATACGAAGCGCATCGCGGCAAAGCGACTCATCGTCAATCAGGCAGATGCGAACAGAGGGTATCATATCGGTTGGTGCGGTTTGATTTATATATCATGATCGCAGTTCAAAGATAATCTTACCCTGCCGAATCTACTTTTTTTTCTACCGGATATCACGAGATACATGTCAACGGTCATTAATACCAGTATCGAGCAGTCGGGAGTAATAGTTTTGGGTGTATAAATCATCACCCCATTATGTTGCCCAAAAAGAGATAAAAAACCAAATCAGGTCGCCTCTGAAGCATTTGCTTCATGAGGCGACCGTTTTTTTGTGGGGCAATAGCCTAATACACTCCAACCGGGCCGCCTGTCAAATATTCGTTTGGTACGGCGGCCCATTTTAAGTAGTTATCCGTTATCTGTTATTCGTTATCAGTGTTGATAATCAATTATTTACAAAGAATTTAAACTAATATTGACGAAGTGCCTGGATTCAATCAAGTGAACCATTTGAATAATAACATGAAAGCCATTTTTCTCTTTCTCTTCACCTTGCTGAAGTTCTCCCGCGCGGCAGCCCAATTCACCCCGCCGGTCGTGATCGCCCATTCCCCGTTTTACGAATACCACCACCGGCCTTACGACTGGGACGGCGACGGCGACCTGGATTACATCGGCGAATATGAACATACGATACTCCATTTATATGAAAACACGGGCGCCGGGCATCTGCTCAATCCGGTGGTGATCGATACATTTCCCTTCAACTGGAACCTGCTCTATGCCGCCGAGTTTGCTGACCTAAATGCAGACGGCCTGACGGATATCATTTTTGCAAGATACCCGTCGGAGATGCTGGTCTGCCTTCAGATGCCGGACGGACAGTTTGCTCTTGCCGATACCATCCCCGATGTGAGCGGCATTTATTCGGATACGGAACTCTCAGATATGGATGGCGACGGTGACCTTGATCTTGTCGTTATAATCGATGGATTGCGCTTGGTTTGAAAACGACGGTTCGGGACATTTTCCTGTTATGCATTTTATTGCAGAAGTTCCTGATCAATTGTTTCACATCGTCGATGTGAATCTTGACGGGCTGACGGACATTTTTACTTTTAGCCCGCAGGGCGATTCACTCCGGTTGTTCCTCCATACGGACGCAGATACCTTTTTGATCAAAATCGTGATCGACTCACTTCCGCACAACATAGGCCTGCTGGTGGTGGCGGACATTGACGGCGACGGGTTGCCCGATTGGTTATCAGGCGCGAGTGCTGCCCCCGACAACCGTTGGGCGAAAAACCTGGGCGACGGCAATTTTGCGCCGCCACAATTACTGGACCCGACGACGACCTTGCCACAGTGGTCGCAGGGCAGTCAGACTTCCGCAGGCGATTTGGATTTGGATGGCGATACCGATCTGTTGATCAAGGGCGCTGACACCCTTGCCTGGTTTGAAAATACGGGCAATGCTGTCTTCACGACGCACCTGTTGTCTACCGGTCTGAATGTACTGGGAATAAACGGCCCTTATGCACACGACTGGAATGAAGACGGTCTGCCGGATATCGTCTGTACCAAATCTGCCTCCGCTATTGCTTATTACCCCAACCTTGGTGGTAATCAATTTGGGCCGCTGGTTATTATTGCCCCGGAAGTAATCAATGCTTCCCTGATACCAGACGATATAGACGGCGACGGATTGACCGACTTGTGGATCACGGCCAACCCAGACTACCGCCCGGGCTGGTATAAAAACCTCGGCAACGGGCAATGGGCTGCCCGGCAAAATATTGAACAGGAAGAGTATTATTTTACCTTCCTGAGGCCCGGTGATCTGGACAATGACGGCGATTCTGATCTGCTGGTCGGCAGGCAGGACGTCTGGCGGCGCCGCGCCGCGCCGAACACGCGCTTGCGCGTTACGAAAACCTCGGCGCCGGCCAATGTGCGCCGGCAGATACCCTTGCACTGCTGCCTTATATTGCAGTTTGGTTAGCCGATATTGACATGGATGGTGACAATGATATTGTCACTATGGCCGACGGCCCGGCGCCCTCGGGCGCCTGGATGCCCAATGACGGCACAGGGCATTTCGGCTCTCTGGTGTTTTTCGATCCCGCAAGCGATACCATTTCGGTGCATAACGTAACCGATCTGGATCGCGACGGCGACCCTGATCTGTTGGTGCTGTTAAATCCCGGCATCGGCTGGTATGCCAACGACGGCGCCGGTTTTTTTGAGGGGCCTTATCTGTTATCACCCAACGAGGTGTATTACAATTTAATCGGCGCGGCCCATATCGACAACGACAGTTTTCCAGACCTTGTATTTAACGGCCAGAACGGTCCGGTTTGGTCGCGCAATCCCGGCGACGGCGGCCTGGTGGGGCCACCGCAGCCCATTCAGCCGGAGACCCCGAATGCGGTGTCTTTTCTTTCCGTTTCGATGTCGGATATCAACAGCGATGGATTGGTGGATATCATAGGTTTTTTTAATGACCGCGCCTACGGCTGGCTGCCTAACCTCGGAAACGGCGTTTTTGGAGAACGTATCATATTGGGCAGGTACGATACAGATTACTACATCACGTTCCAGGGCGCCGACCTCGACGGCGACGGCGACCAGGAATTTATCTACTCCCAAACACACGAATTCGGTTATTACAACGATTTCAGCGGCCTGCCGGATGTGCGTGGTCATTGTTATGTGGATGAAAACGCCAACGGTGTACAAGATGCCGGCGAACCGGAATTACCCGGAATGAACGTATCGCTAGATCCCTCCGCCACGCTCTCGCACACCAATGCTGACGGCGCGTTCCGTTTCTTCGCGCCACCTGGCTTGTACACCATTGGTTTCCAGTACGATTCTTGCTGGGTGTTGACGACCGATTCGGCAGCGTTGAACGTCTCATTGCCCCTGCCGATTGGCACGGAACTGGCCTTCGGCTTCCGGCCCAACCTGGCGTTCAGCAAGATTAATTCAGTGATCGCATCTGCACCACCCATTTGCGGACAAACAGTACCGTTCTGGCTTGTGCTGCACAATGCCGGTTGCCACCCGGCCAAAGCCCGCTACCGCTTTGAAATAGATTCACTACTGACCTGGGGATGGTCAGGCCCCGAATCGTATTACATCTTCGACGATACGATTTCATGGCTTTCTCTCCCGGCGCTGGAACCCGGTGAAACCCGCATACTCGAAGCGTTTCTTACCATTGCCCCGGCGATAGCAGGCGATGTGCCGGTAGTAGCCGGCATCGCCGAAACGCTGGATACCGATGGCACAACCGTACTGCATGCCGATACGTTTTTATACGAGGTTCCGGTGCTCTGCTCCTTTGACCCGAACGACAAACTGGTGAATATGAGCGAGTTGCCGCCTGATTATACTGCTGACAGCAGCCTGCTTACGTACACCATCCGCTTCCAAGGGTGCGGGATACACTCGACATGGCGCTGGACTGGAGCAGTTTTGAACCGTTGGCGGCCAGCCACGCTTATTTTTCCACCCTCGACACCGCGTCTGGTGTCGCGCAATTCGATTTTTTGGATATTCGCCTGGCCGACAGCACCAGCAACGAACCGGAAAGCCACGGCTTCGTCGCCTTTTCCATCCGGTTAAAACCGGGTTTGTCGCCCGGCGCCGTCACCCGCAACCGCGCGGGAATTTATTTCGATGTGAACGCGCCTGTGATTACCAACTGGGCGGAGACGAAGGTACGCGAGCTGGTTTCCACGCGCCCGACTCCGTCGCCTGTTGCTATCAGGATTTCACCCAATCCTGCCGTAGATATTTTGAAGGTGTTTTTTACTGAAAAAAGGATGACTGACGCTCAGGTGCAGGTGTATGATTTGCGCGGGCAAATGGTGCTGGAAAAGCATGCGCCCGGCGGCCTGGAGGCTTGCACGCTGGATGTGTCCGCATTGCCTGCGGCGGCTTATTTGTTAAAAATAAATGGGAATGGCGGGGCAGTGGGGCAGGCGTTCTTTGTAAAAATATAGTCGTTCGTCCATGTTAAGTGTACCGGCTGCTTTAGCTGCCGGAGTTGCCGAATGTGATATCCGGCAGCTAAAGCAGCCGGTACGGAACCTTACAATAACCAATAACGGATAACTACTTAATATGCCCGTTTTTCAAAAAATAGCCGTTGAAACTGCACGAGAACAAATTCGCGCAGCCATTGCACAAGGCAATATTGCCGAGGCAATCCATCTGCTGACACAAACCGGGTCGGATGTGGCGGCTGTTTTACAGGAAAAATTTATGGAAGCCGGGCAACAGCGGACGCTGGGGCTGATTGGTCCCGAGGAATGGAGCCGTATACAAACGCAACTTTGTACATCTATACTGGAATTGGACTGGATGACAGAAACCGGCATCTCCAGAACGTTTACCTCAGTTGATAAAACGCTGCTGCTTCAATTGCTACAGCAACGCCAGACAGAACAGGCGCTGGTGTTGTGCACAGATGTGGGCGATGACTTTTTACTATTACAAATGCAACTGAATCTTGCCCGCAATCAATCTGCCAGGAGCCTCATGGAATCGGAATACTGGGAAGTGACCAAGAGCAAGGTAAACTACGCCTTGCAGGAATTGCTGGAAGAACTGCCGGATGAACAATCGTTAAAAACCGGTTTATTTCATAAAATTCGCAGGTGGTTCCATTAAGTAAACTAAATATGAGTCATCCCGGATTTTTGTAGCGACTCTTAGTACGCGCCGGCACAATTTTTATTGATGATTGCTTATTGACAATTGATGATTTTTGATGCAAGGTGGCATCTTCGCACATCAAAAATCATCAATTGTCAATAAGCAATCATCAATAAATACGAGTTTGACCTTCTTGTGGTCGTTTTAGGCAAAATCCGGGATGACTCATGTTTACTTAATCCGGTTATTTCTACTTTTACCGCTAAATCGAGCCGACTAAACGAACGGTCCATGACCAAGTACCTGAAAATATTCCTTTTCGCGGCACTCCTCATTCCTCATTCCTCCAACCTTTTTGCCCAGCACCTCGCGTGGCGGCAGTACACCACCGTCGACGGTTTGCCCAGCAATGCCGTGTACGGGATGCTCCAGGATAGTCGCGGCTTTATGTGGTTTGCCACCGATCTCGGTGTTTGCCGCTTCAACGGTTATGCGTTTCACCGACCGGTAGATACCAGCAGTTTTGCCAGCAATGAAGCTTTTCGGCTGGCGGAAGACGCAGCAGGCCGGATATGGTTCAATCGCTTAGATGCCTCCGTTTGGATGGTCGAAAACGATACGGTGCGTCGCTGGAAATACAACTATATTATTCAGAAGTACCGCAATGAATTTATCAATTTAGGTAGTCTGGCCGTTGATAAAAATGGTGTCGTCTGGGTGCAACTACCCAATTTAGGTCTCCTGAGGGTGCTGCCGGACGGCAACCACAAGATATTGCCCTCCCTGGACCGCTCGGTCAATATTTTTACAATTGTGGGCAACAAAGCCATTTTGAGTTATGAAACTTCCAGCAATCCGAACCCGGAAGACAGTCCGATGCTGACGAAAGAGACATTCCGGTGGCAGGAGGGCGATCTTGTATCGCTGGGGCGATTTCCAATTGATATAAAGCAGGCAAAAAAATCCTCTACATCAGGCGTGTGGCTTTTGCAAAACGGCGATTTTATTTTCAATCTCCTGCAAACCTTTTACCTGATTCGCGACAATCGCCTGATTTGGCAGGGCGTAAAAGACGTGGTAGTCAATGATATTTTTGAAGACAGCGACGGCGCTATCCTGCTGGCTTCCCGCGGCGGCAAACATCCCGGCCTGCTGCGCTTCCCGTCTTTTGAACATTTTTTGCGCGACGATTTCAGCAATATTTTGGATAAATACAATATTGTCAGCGCATTGCGCGACCGGGAAGGCGGCTGGTGGGCCAGCAGTACCAATGCAGGCGTTTTTTATTGCAAAAATCCGGAGATGGAATTTTTTGACAGTTCCAATGGCCTGCCCTTTAATGACGTACAGAGCATTACATCGGATGGGAAGGCATCCGTTTTTGTGAGCCTGCGCCCCTCAGGCGTTTGTAGGATTGATGCCCGGAATGGACAAATAAACCAACTGCCGGCCCCCTACCCGGGTTTGAATGCCGACCAGACCGTATTGCGATTCGACAGCTCCAACCAGCGACTTTGGTTCAATCCATATTTGACTGTTTTTGAAAAAGGGCATTGGAAAGAAATTGTTTACACAAATCCTAAAACCCATTCGGATTACCCCATATTTATCAAAAAAATTACGCCCAGCCATGTCAACAGGCTTTGGTGGGCCAGTTCTTTCAGCGATTTTTTCTCCATTGACCCACAGCGCTGCACCGCAGTCAGATACTATGTGGATTCTTCGAAGTATTCGCGCACCCATGCCGTTGCACAGGATTTTGAGGGAAACATCTGGGTAGCTACCGATGAGCACGGACTGCGCATCTGGCGCAATAACCGCTACGAAGCGCCGCCTTTCGATCATCCCGCTTTACGCTATCCCGCGCGCCTGGTGGAAATACTTCCCGATAGTAGTATGGTTATTTCCCTGCGCGGCGGCGGACTGCTTTTCAGAAGTACCCAAGGGCATTTCAGTCACCTGACAGTCAAAGACGGCCTCAGCACGAATTGGCTGAGCGACCTCGAAATTATGCCCGACGGTACAATTTATGCGTCCTCCAATACCGGTCTGAACGTTCTTCACCCCAAGGGAAACGGGGTCTGGCATATCGAACAGTTCAATACCAAACACGGTTTGCCTTCCAATCAGGTGAATGACCTGTGTTTGCTGGGGGGCGAACTATGGGTGGCAACCGACCGGGGCATTGGCCGTTTCAGGAAAAAACCCCTGCCTTCTGCCGTTCCGACACCCATGCTGGAGCAATTCCTGGTAAACAATAAAATCACGGCTTTTTCCGAAAATCTGCAACTTTCACACCTGCAAAACAACATCTCGCTGCACTTTTTCGCGCTGCACTACGGATCCGGTGGCGACATCAATTACCGTTATCGCTTAGCAGGAGCCGATTCTACGTTTGTGTACACCCACAACCGCGAGATCAATTTTGCCAATCTGGCGCCCGGGAATTATCGCTTCGAGGTGCAGGCACAAACCGAAGAAGGCCGGTGGAGCGAGGCTGCGCGTTGGTCTTTCGACATACTTCCGCCCTGGTGGGCCAGCTGGTGGTTTCGCCTGCTTGTTGTCGCCGCTTTATGCCTTGCCGCTTTTCTTTTTTACCGCAACCGGCTGCGGTTGATACGGCGCGAAGCCGCCGAACGCGACAAGATGCGCGATCTGGAAACTGCCGCGCTCCGGGCGCAGATGAACCCCCATTTTATTTTCAACTGCCTGCAGGCCATACAATCCTTTATCGCGCGGAATGAACGGGATGTCGCGACCAGTTACCTCGCCCGCTTTGCCAAATTGATACGACTTACCCTGCACGGATCGGTGGATGGCCGGCACTCTTTGGCCGAAGAAATGGCCATGCTTGAAAATTACCTGCTCCTGGAACAGATGCGCTTCAAAGGTCATTTTGAATTTGTAATCCGCACATCCGAAGGACTTGATCCCGATGAAATCAGCCTGCCGCCACTGCTCGTTCAGCCGTATGTGGAAAATGCGCTGATACACGGGTTGGAAGGAAGAGAAACGGGTGGCCGGGTAGAAATTATTTTTACACAAAAACAGGATGCGCTGGAAGTTACGGTGATGGACAACGGAAAAGGTTTCTCCGAAAAAGAAAAAGCGGCGTTTGACAAAAGGCCGCACAATTCGGTCGGCATGATGCTGACACAAAAACGCCTGGATTTGCTGGCCGGGGCAGGTAAAAATGCGGGCGAACATTTCAGCAGGGAAACCTTGCTGGATGCAAGCGGCGCGGTGACGGGCACTCGTATCAGGTTTGAGGTGCCGGTTTTGAAACGCGCTCCAGCCCCGTTCAGTATAATAACCACCTGAAAAACAAGTGATTACTTCACATCAGCAAAGAAATCTTTCACTTTGTCTTTGTGAACGATCATTTGCTTGTAGGTGTATTTACCCGTTACCGGATCTTTAACGGCTTTCACCACTTTAACGTGGTCTTTACCGGAACCTGCATTGGCTGCACGCTGCGCAACACGGGCGTTTTTGGAAACTTTCTTTGCCATAATTCCTCAATGAATGAGTGAGTGAATAGGATATTTGTGTTGAGCTGCGCTTACTTGATTTCGCGGTGTACCGTGTATCTGCGCATGATAGAGTTGTATTTTTTCAACTCCATACGGTCCGGCGTATTTTTACGGTTCTTCTGCGTCACATAACGGGAAGTGCCGGGCAGGCCGCTTGTTTTGTGCTCCGTGCATTCCAGAATCACCTGGATGCGGTTGCCTTTACTTTTCTTTGCCATTGGTAATGATACTTTTATATGCTGACGCCCAACAAAAATCAGGACGGCAAAATTTGAATTGAAATCCGTTTTAACAACCTTGTGGTTCGTCACCGTGATAGATGATTTCACCTTTTTTCTCCAATTTTTTGATGTATTGGTACAAACCCAATTTAGAGATGGTGCGCATGGCGGAGGTCGAAACCTTCAGGGTAACCCATTCTCCCGTTTCCGGCATAAAGAATTTTTTCGTCTGAAGATTAGGATAGAATCGGCGTTTGGTCTTGCGATTCGAGTGGGAAACGTGGTTGCCTGTAATCGGTCTTTTACCGGTCAGGTCACAAATTTTAGACATTGAATTTGAATTTTAAGTGTTCTAATCGAAAAACGATTTCAAAAAATGAGCGGACTTAACCCAACTGTCGGGCGGACACACTCAAACACTTTAATCGTGGTGACTCCGAGAGGACTCGAACCTCTAACCTTCTGATCCGTAGTCAGATGCTCTATCCATTAAGCTACGGAGCCATTACGCTTTTGTTTTCGGGGTGCAAAGATAGTTGGAAGCACTCCGAAAAACCAAATCCATTTCTAAAATTTTGGAAATTTTTTGGAAGCGATGAATTTCCCGCGGCCCACGCTCATGATATAAATACCATTAGGCAGATCAGAGGCATCATATTCAATCGCATTTCCTGCAAATCGCTGGGGTGTAATTTGTTCTTCATACATCAGTTGGCCGAGCATATTAAAAACCCGGAACTGGTAAGGCAGGAAAGTCGGTGTCTGAAATTCGATGCGCCATTGATTGTCAGGCAGGTCTTGCACCTTCAGAATCTCCAGCGGCCCTACGAGGCCATTGCACAATTCGCGGATGGCATTGACCGATCGTTCCAGGTCGAGGTAGCCGCCGGTGGTGGTGACGCCTTCCAGCGTTGCGCTGGGCTGTGTATTACTTAATATCAGATCGCGTACCCGACGCGCGCAGGTGGCCGGCGCCTCCAGGGCATCGCTGGTGAATGTTTCGCAGGACATACTGTACAACAGGGCGACAGCTCCGGTCACATGAGGCGCGGAAGCGGAAGTTCCACTTATCTTGGAAATTCCGGGCGTTACGCCCGGACCTGGATCAAGATCGCCCGTGGTGTAGACGACATCACCTGGTGCGCCGAGGTCGATGGAAACAGCGCCATAACCTGTGCTTAATATCCTGTCGCCAGACTTGTCCACCATATTCACCGCAATCAGGTATTGGCTGGTACAACTGGTCGGCATGTCTCCGTCCACATCTACGTTGACATTCGAATTGGCCGTGGCGCCTATACTCAGAACGCCCACTTTACCCAAAGAATCGTACAATGCGCACCAGATCGGATGGTCTTCCGCCCTTGCACCGTCTAAGCCAAGCGAGGCATTGGTCGCCACTACAAACGCGCCTTTGTCGCCATTAGTCTGGTTATAAAGCCGGCGCATTTCAGCGACATAAGTATATGCTTCAATAATTTCGTCCTCCCATTGTACGTCGGCCAGGCTCATCATTTTTACATTCCAGTTCACACCCGAAACATGGGTGAGGTTATTGCCCGCTGCGCCCATGATCCCATTCACCTGTGTTCCATGTATATTATTCGTTCCGGTGTCGTCATTTTGTTTGCGCGGATTCCAGCCGCCGAAATCGTCGATATAACCATTTCCATCGTTATCGATCCCATCGCCGGGTATTTCCTTCCAGTTCCACCAGCGGTTAGGCGTCAGGTCGGGATGTGTGAAATATGCCCCCCTTTCCAAAGCCGTTATCACAATCGTATCACCGGCGGGCGTGACGCCTCCCGTAGAAGCGTCCCAGGCTTTCGGCGCATTGATTAGGGTCATATTGTCCTGCCGCCACCATTCGGGGTCATTGGGTTCGGTATTGCGCTCTTCGGATTTATAATTGAATTGCACCGACTGGATGCCCGGATGCTTGCGGGCTATAGTGAGCAATACGCCTGCTTCCAACGTAGATTCATCAAATTGCAGTAGATGAATATGCCATTTCGGTGCGGGCGTTTTTTTGAGTGAAATGGCTGTAACCTGCGATGTCTGGCGATTCAAATCTGCCAGAACGGTGTTCAGATCGGCGTCCGGCATCAAATGCACTAATATTTCACCGGAACGGCGCTCCGGTCCATCTCCTGCTGCTACCGTGCGGAGTTGCTGGGCTGCGCCACCGAAAGTGAAACAAATGAAGGTAATAAAAAAGAGTAGGCGGCAAGTCATATGATGTGTTTTAATGAGTACTTTGTCAATAAGTAGTTATCAGTTATCGGTTATCAGTTATCAGTTATCAGGGTGGTAACGCTTGGCTTGAGTAAATCAAATTGATCAGCGTTACCACCCTGATAACTGATAACCTGTAACTGATAACTACTTTAAATGAGCATTTTTGAACCTAAACAACAGATTAAGGTTGCCCAAAGAAAGCGTTTTTTGCAAAAAAAGTTGAGGCCCAGTGCCGAAAGTTTTGCTGAAATCAGGCGAAGCGGAGGGTTTCCCACAAAGAACGGAAATAATCAGGCGCATACCGGAGCCGGCTGCCGTACCAGGAAAACATCTCTCCGTCCACGATCCGGATACGCGCATCGGGGCAGGCCTCCTGAAAAACCGCGATGTGTTTTTCGGCAAACGGATACGGTTCGGAAGATAGAAAGATACAGTCGGGTTGTGCTGCCGCCAACATGTCGAGGGTTATTTCAGGGTAACGCTCCAGATCGGCAAAAACATTTTCAAAACCCGCCATCCGCATCATTTCATAAATAAATGTACCATTGGCAGCCACCATGTACGGTTTACGCCAAATGAAATACGCGGCTCGCCCGGGTTTTACGGTCGATTGTGGAAGTGCCTGAAAAGATGCGCTGATTTCCTCCACTATTTCCTGCGCCTTTTCCGCCCTGCCTGTAAGCCTGCCCACGCGCAGCATCATATCCAGGGCATCGTCCAGGGTCACAATGTCGCTCAACCAAACTGGATAACGTTCGGCCAAAGCCTCTATCTGTGCGCGTTCGTTTTCTTCTTTATTCCCGATAATCAGGTCGGGCTGCAGGGCGGCTATTTTGTCAAAATGGAGTGTTTTGGTGCCGCCCACCCGCGCTTTGGTCTGAAACCACGCGGAAGGATGCACACAAAACTTGGTAATCCCCACTACTTCCTGCTCCAGCCCCAGGTCGAACAAAAACTCCGTCTGCGAAGGCACCAGCGAGATGATGCGTTTTGGCGCACCTTCGGAAAGTTTTACCTTCCGATTCATTTGATCAGTTATTTTTCGGAATGGAGCGGTCATGTTGTGGGTTGTCCGTTATTAGTTATCGGTTATCAGGTGGTAACGCTGATCAATGTGATTTACTCAAGCCAAGCGTTATCACCCTGATAACTGATAACCAATAACTAATAATGCGAATCATGGGTTAAAAAGACTGCGAAGCAGTCAAAACTATGTTTTCTACTTGCCGAGCGCGACATTTTTTTTACCACATAGGCACATAGAACACATAGCGTAGCGTACTCTACGGGCTATGTGTTCTATGTGCCTATGTGGTTATTGCTCTACGCGTGTTTATCCCTCAAAGTCCACATAGTTTTGACTGCTTCGCAGTCTTTTTAACCCATGATTCGCATTAATAACAGATAACTAACCAGGTTGTAAACCCAAAGGGATTTTTGTATGTTTTCCCAGCCACTGAAAAAACCTGCCTGCCCACAGCGGCGACGTACCATTCGACCGGGCGATGCGGTAACAAGCCTGGTGGTAAGCCGGATTGTAGCGCAAAGTTCGGGGAAGCAAGCGGTAGATACGCCGGGTTCGGCGCATTAATTTTGTGAAGCGTTGTGCGGAATCCGGCCCTGCTATTATCCCCAGCCGCTCGCACAACGGCGCGGGCAGCCAACCGGCCGCCAGCAGATCGGTCCATTTGCCGGGCGCTTTGGGGTGCCTGACAATCGCCTGTGCCATTGCCCGGCAAGCGGGTGTACTGCCCAGCAGATCGCTGTTCAGCATGTTTTCAAAATATATTTTAAACGCCTGTAAATCAGCGGGATACACCGATTCTGGAATACCCAGCACATGAGCGGCGATTTTACTTTCTTCGTAAAATTGTTCACGCCAGTCAGGAGGCAAATGGTTTTGAGGCAGCCATTCATATACCTGCAAACTCGTATCCATAATCGTTGCAAAAACCCAGAGCAACAGTTCGGGGTTTGTGGCGGTAAATGGAACTTCCGGTGCAGCCTGTCCTGAAGCAGAGGCCTTCGGGTATTGTCCTTTGATGCCCGAATGTATCTGTTGCAGCCGCCGGGCAGTCTGATCCGCCTGCTGTTTGTCGCCAAAATAGATGGTAGCCATGCCGGCAAATGTGCGGTAGCCCCGACCGAACGGATCGGACTGAAAGCGGCTGTACTGCGCTACGCCCTGCGCCACGGCCGGGTGCGCAATTTGTAACAACAGCGCCCGCACGCCGCCTAACAGGAAGAAAGGCTCGCGGTAAAGTTGCCAGGTGATGGTGTGGGGGCCGAAGTAACCCTTGGAATCCATTGTGCGTGTTTTGGTGGTAGATGTTTTGATCAAGAAAATCAGCGGAAAAAGAAGAAGATTTATCTATGTGCAAATTACTTTGAAATACAAATTTTCCGTTTTTATTATGAACGTGAGCGTCTGGTGTTTTTTTGAAAAAACCGCCCGCTCCGATTTTACCGAAACAGGCGATCCCCATTTCCCGCTCTTTGCCCTTTCTATTACATCCAGCTCAAAAACGGCTCTTCCAGCATTTTTTTCACTTCTACCAGGAAACGGGCCGCATCTCCGCCGTTGATCACGCGGTGATCCCAGCCGATAGTCATCGGCATCATCAGGCGCGGTTCAAAGGTTTTGGTTGCTTCATTCCAGACGGGTTCCATTTGTGCCGCAACGATGCTGAGAATGGCAACTTCAGGCCAGTTGACGATGGAGAACATATTGGTGCCGCCGATACCGCCGATATTCGAGATGGTAAAGGTGCCGCCGGTGATGTCGTTCAGCGTGATTTTTCCCGCTTTGGTGCGCGCGCCCACTTCGCTCAGTTCAATCGAAATTTGGGTCAGTCCTTTTTGATCGGCGTTTTTGATATTGGGTACATAGAGGCCGTTCGGCGTATCCACCGCAATGCCCATGTTGATGTATTTTTTATAGATTACCTCATTGGTTTCCACATCGAGGCTGGCGTTGAACTGCGGCATTTTGCGCAGGACATGCGCTACGGCTTTGGTCAGGATGGCCGTCATGGTCAGTCCGCCGCCGGCGGCCTTCACCTGTTCTTTGTATTGCTGGCGCAATGCTTCCACTTTCGTGATGTCGGCTTTTTCCGAAATCCAGGCCTGCGGAATGGTGCTGGTGGAATAGGACATCGCTTCCGCCGTTTTGATGCCGACATTGTTCTGTGCCTTGCGTTCGGTTTCTCCGAATTTGGAGAAATCAGGCAGCGGTTTTCTTTTTAAACCGCCTGCTGCCACGGCGCTTCCACCGCCGGTATCAATTTTTTTCTTTACAAAGTCTACCACATCTTTATAGGAAATGCGGCTGGCGCCTTCTGCAGGACGCACATCGGACAGGTTGATGCCCAGTTCCTTGGCGCGTTTGCGGGCCAGTGGCGATATACGAATACCTGCAGCCGCCTGTTGCGTAGCAGCGGGAGCGGGTTGTGCGGAAGGGGCGGCGGGGGCAGCAGGAGTCGGCGCAGCAGCCACGGCGGGTGCGGCGGGTGCGGCGGCAGGTGGAGACGATGTGGAAGCGGCGGCGCTGTCACTTTTCATTTTGAGCACCACGGTACCTTCTTTCACATCGTCGCCTTTTTTTACGAGGATTTCCTCAATCACACCATCGGCATCGACGGGGATTTCGGCATCGACCTTGTCGGTACCAACAACCATAACGATCTGGTCTTTTGTCACTTTATCGCCGGGTTTGACCATGATTTCGGTCACTTTACCGGTTACCCCTTCTCCAAGCGAAGGTATTTTGAATTCGTAGGATGCCATAGAAACGGGTTGCTGTGTATTGGCAGGGGCGGCCGGAACAGGCGCAGCCTCCGGAGCAGGAGCGGCAGGGGCGGCCTGTGGGGCAGCGGCAGCAGAACTTGTTTCGAGCCGAATGACAGCAGTGCCTTCCGCCACTTCGTCTCCTTTTTTTACTAAAATTTCGGACACGATACCTTCCTGGTCTATTGGCATTTCAGCATCTACCTTGTCCGTGCCAATGACCAGTACAATCTGATCTTTTGCCACTTTATCGCCGGGTTTGACAAGGATTGCGGTTACTTTACCGGTCACGCCATCGCCCAGTGAAGGAAGTTTATAATCGTAAGCCATTCGCTGATCTTTTATTGTTCTGCTATTATGAGAGGGAGGCAAAGATGGGATAAGTTTGCCGAAACACCCTGCCAAAACCGCTGAAAAATTATTTTCTACTTCCCATCCTGTCCGATAATCCGAAACTCGGTTCGCCGGTTCAGTTGGTGTTCCGCCTCGGAACAGGGAACGTCGTCGCTACAGTTATTGATCGGTTTCGACTCCCCATAACCCCGCGCGACGAGGCGTTCGCGGGCAACCCCCTGTTCAATGAGCCACTGCACTACCCTGTCGGCCCGGCGCTGGGAAAATTCCAGGTTGAATTCGGCGCCGCCCCGCGCATCGGTATGGGAGGCAATTTCGATATGAATTTCCAGGTTCTCCTGTAAGGTGCGAAGCAGTTTTTTGAGATCGGGCAAGGATTCCTCCCTGAAATTCTCCTCCTTAAAATCGTAGTATAAATTGACTAAAAACCCTTCCGAACCCCGTTTCCAGGCCGTATGATCGGGTGCATTCGGTACGCCGTCTGCCAGCAACACACCGTTCTGGACTTCCAGGCCGTTTCCCAGGCTAAAGGTCGCAAGGCTTCCGTCGGGGTTTTCATATAAACCTGAAATGTCATTGAATCTCGGCCCTGTTGCCACGGTCGGCGCCACGGCCTGCGCCTGATCCACGATAAACCCTTCGGCATCGCGGTAAGGTTGCAGGCTCAGGTTGGCTTTCAGGGTCACTTTATCAGATGACAGCCCTTTGGTACAAAAACCTTCGGCAGAGGCCATGATATAACCCTGCATTTCGGCCTTCACCTTATAACAGCAAGCCCGGTCGAGTTTGAATTTATACCGCCCGTCAGTACCGGTAACGATGGAAGCCGGAGGCAGTTTTCCACAATCATTTATGAGATTCACCCGCGCGCCTTCCGCCGGCAGGCCGTCGGCCATGTCGAATACAATGCCCTGTAAGGTGTAATTGGTCTGTTTTTGAATGCTTATTTCAATCAGTACAGCCTGATCCGTCGAGGCGCCGGAGCAGCCGTTGATCTGGGTATTGTCGTAGCCTTTTTTGTTTGTCGTAAAATCGGCGCATTCCGCCGGACGCATATCAAAAGCAATTTTACCGTCTGCACCTGTGCTCATGGTCAGGCCCGTTTGCAATTGGGTTACAACGACCCCGCTCAGGGGCTGCCTTGTCTGGCTGTCCAATACCAGTACTTCCACGGGGGCAGCCGTTTTTTGAAATCCGTAAATGTCGTCGCGCCCTACCCCGCCGCTGCGGTCGGAGGTAAAAAAGCCCCAGGAAAGATCTTTCCCGAATGTAATGGCAAAATCATCGTGGGTAGAATTGACCGGTGCGCCCAGGTTGACGGGCAGGTTCCAGACGCCCATATCCTGCTGCGGCGTGGCGTAAAAAATATCGAGTCCGCCCAGTCCTAAATGCCCATTGGAAGCAAAATAAAGGCGGTTATTGGTCGTCATAAAAGGAAATATCTCATTGCCTTCCGTATTGACAACCGGGCCGAGGTTGACGGGCGCCGTCCATTGGCCGTTGTTCAACTGGCTGACATACAAATCCATGCCGCCGTAGCCACCCTGCATATTGCTCGAAAAATAAAGTTGCTGCCCGTCGGCACTCAGCGACGGGTGCGCTACGTGGTATTCGTCCGAATTGAAGGGCAAACTCTGCACATCTTTCCAGTCGCCTGAAGCCTCGTTCCAGCTGCCGGAAAATATTTTTAGTTTCACCAGGCCGTCTTCGCTGCGGCTTGTTTTACCATCGGCAAAACTGTTTCGGGTAAAATATATGGTTTTTTCATCGGCAGATACCGCCACGGCCGCTTCGTGAAAACGGGTGCTCAAGGTGTTGGAATATTTTTCAGGTCGCACGTATTGAAAATCGCCGGGTTGCGATCCGTTTTGCGAAAAACGAACACGATACAGCTCGGAAAATGGATTTCCTGTCCACAAACTGGTGCGTTTAATGACTGTTCCCATGTCCCGGTCGCTGGCAAATATCATGGTATTGCCCACCACCGCAGGGCTAAAATCATCGAGGTTGGAATTAAAAGGCAGGTTTTGGACGGTATAAATATCTTTGCCTTTCAGGAGCAGTTCTGATTGGCGGTCACAGGATTTGGCCAGAAACTGCGCCCTGGCATCGTCGGGGTTTTCCTGCAAATACATGGCAAACCAGGTTTTTGCCTGATCGCATTTACCATTGGTTTGCAGCATCATGCCATAGTACAGGCGGTGAATGGCTTTGGCCTGCGGCAGCTGCACTACTTGCGCGTACCAGCGTTCGGCATTTTCAGGATCGTTGATTTTCCGATAACATTCGGCCAGGTTGACCATCGCCTCCGGGCTGTCCTCTTTCTCTAAAATCTGCTGGTATAAAACAATGGCCGTCATGTAGTCCAATTCGCGCAATGCATTGTTGGCACGCGTCAGCCTCGACTGCGACCAGGCGAAAACCGGAAATAAAAACAACAAAAAAAGCAAGCGTAATTTCATGCCGTTGGATGGATGGTTTGATAGTTTGATGGTTTGAGCAGGTTTGATGGTTTGAGGTTTGATGGGGTTTGAGGTGGTAATTCGGCTTTAGTTACCACCTCAAACCATCAAACCTTCAAACCTCAAACCTCCTTCAAACCATCAAACTCATTTATCATGCTCAAAAATAGCGCGGTGAGGATACCTTTTTAACTTTAATATCGAATTCGTAACCCACCATGATTTCCACAGAATTGCTTGCGGCCTGACGGAGCCGGCTCACCGTAAGATCGTAAGACGCGCCGAAACGCAGGCCATTCAGCAGGTAGTAAGCGCCCCATACATTGGCAGAAGCAGCGGAAGAACGTTTCATTTCGACTGCGGTACGCCAGGACGCGCCCAGACGCAGGGTATTGTTGAAAAAAACAGAACAATCCAGATCCAATTCAGTTGGCGAACCTATTTTTTGAAAAGTTGCATCGCTTCGAAATGCGCTAAACCAGCCTGTACTTTTCAACAATAACGCAGGTTTCAGCAAAATCCGTTCATCGTCGTCCAAAGCCAGGGTCATCCCGACCGTCGTGTAATAATGCCTGTATGTTTTGGCATAAAACGAATAATCTCCGGCGGCGGTCCGGCGCAAATCATGTTCCAACAGCTTCGGGCAACTAAAACCGGCATAAAACCGGTCGTTGTACAAAAACAGCCCTGCTCCAAAATTCGGCAACCAGCGGGTCTGGTTGTTCTGAAATACTTCATCGACGCCATCCTCCAGAATAATGTCAAACCAGTCGCCATGCCAGTTGGCAACACCAGCCTGCAATCCGGCAGAGAGGACCATGTCATTGCCAATTTGAAAACGATAGGCATACGCTGTCGACAGGTCGAACGTGCTGACCGGCCCAATTATATCGCGTACCATACTGCCGCCCAGTGCGAGCCGGCCATTAGAGAGCGGCGAATGCGCACTCAGTGCCTGGGTAACGGGAGCGCCGTCGATGCCCAGCCACTGTTGCCGGTGCGTGAGCGACAACGCAAGGTGGTCGTTGATACCCGCACAAGCCGGGTTGAAAATCAGGCTGTTAAACGAAAACTGGGTCAGCATGGGATCTTGCTGCCCCGACAAAAAAACCGGGCGACAAAACCCGGAAAGGATTATCAACAGTACTATTTTTTGCATGTTAAACCGCGTTTCTTGAGATAGGTGAACGGAAACCGGCAGCGGGAGGGATTATTTTAAAGGGTAAAATTGCAAAAGGCAACAGGCATGATCGTCCATGTATTATACGAGGGTTTGCGACGTTCAGATGCTTAGAGACCTCTATTGTATTGATTTTTATTCAAAACAACTGTGCGTTGGGCATCACTGACAGTGAAATAAGTGTGCCAAATGCGCATCCGTTCGCCATCAAAGATATTTTTTTGATAATATTAACTAACTGAAGTGTGCGGGGTCGTAAGACCCTCGCACGGCAGTAACGATTGTGCGAGGTCGTAAGACCCTCTTAGCGACCTACAAAAAGCCACTGGTCATCACAAATTTCTGAGCCAAAGGTTACCGCCGTGCGCGGGTCTTACGACCCCGCACTGAAAAATATCTTAAAAATCCGTGTCTCATCCTTTTTATCCGTTCCATTGAATATCAAATAACTGCCATTGCATAATAATCCCGCAAATTTCACAAAAATTTGCGGATGCTAATACTTTCCGAACTCTGGATTTACCCGATTAAATCAATGGGCGGCATTGCCCTCACAGAAGCAACGGCCCAGCCGCGCGGATTGCAATACGACCGCCGCTGGATGCTGATAGACGAAACAGGTCGTTTTATGTCACAACGCGAAATACCGGGGATGGCGCTGCTTGGCACAGCCATAGAAGATGCACACCTGCGTGTTTTCCGGAAAAAGACCCCGGCGGAACACATTCGTATTCCGCTTCAATTTCCTGTGGGCAGTTTACCTGAAATCATGGCCACTATATGGGATGACACCTGCATCGCTCAAGTGTTACCGCCAGATATAAACGATTGGTTTTCAATACAATTGAAACAAAAAGTGCAATTGGTTTACATGCCGGATTCGACGTGCAGAGACGCCGATCCACACTACGCGCCCGAAGGCCAGCACGTCAGTTTTGCCGATGGATTTCCTTACCTGATTATCGGGCAGGCCACGCTCGACGAACTGAATCGACAACTACCCGAGCCGCTGCCTATGAATCGTTTTCGGCCCAATTTTGTGTTTACAGGAGGTACGCCGCACGAAGAAGACGAGTGGTCCGATTTTCAGATTGGCAGCATCGCTTTCCGGGGTGTGAAGCGCTGTGCGCGTTGCGCCATCCCTACCATCGACCAGGAAACTGCCATCAGCAAAGCCGAGCCGATTAAAACGCTGGCGACTTACCGGAGTTTCAACAAGAAAATTTTATTCGGGCAAAATGTGATCCTGACGGGAGAGGTGGGTGTGGTGCGCGTGGGAGAGTTTAAAGAGGAATGAGGATGAGGAATGCTGAGCGTAACGTCGGGCATCACGCTCGGCATCCCTCATCCCTCAATCCTCATCCCTGGTAGTCACGCTCGGCATCCCTCATTCCTCATCCCTCATTCCTGAAATTATCTGTTCATCGATTCCAGAAACTCCTCGTTGCTGCTGGAGTGCATCATGTGTTTTTTCATGAATTCCATGGCTTCTTCCGGCTTCATATCGGCCAGGTGGTTGCGCAGGATAAACATACGTGACAGGGTATCCTTGTCCAGCAGCAGGTCTTCGCGACGGGTGCTCGATTTGGTCAGGTCGATGGATGGGTACATCCGGCGGTTGGCTAAGTTGCGGTCGAGTTGCAGTTCCATGTTGCCGGTACCTTTGAATTCTTCAAAGATGACCTGGTCCATTTTGGAGCCGGTATCGATCAGGGCCGTTGCCAGGATGGTGAGCGAGCCGCCGTTTTCAATAGCACGGGCCGCACCGAAGAACTTTTTCGGTTTTTGCAGGGCCGTTGCTTCCACACCACCGGAGAGTACTTTGCCGGAAGCCGGCGCGACGGTGTTGTAGGCACGCGCCATACGGGTGATGGAGTCGAGCAGGATCACCACGTGGTGGCCGCATTCGACCATCCGTTTTGCTTTTTCCAGTACGATATTGGCTAAGCGGGCGTGGTTGTCGGCGGTTTCATCAAAAGTAGACGCCACCACTTCGGCTTTCACGCTGCGGCGCATATCAGTCACCTCCTCGGGGCGCTCATCGATCAGTAGAACGATCACGTAGCATTCCGGGTGGTTTTTGGTAATGGCGTTGGCGATATCTTTCAGCAGGAACGTTTTACCCGTTTTGGGTTGCGCAACGATCAGTCCGCGTTGTCCTTTGCCCAACGGCGTAAATAATTCGATGATCCGGTTGCCAAAATCGCGGCCTGTCGGACTGGTCAGCAGGTTGAATTTGGAAGTCGGGAACAGCGGCGTCAGGTAATCGAACGGTACGCGGTCGCGCACGTCTTTCGGGTCAAGGCCGTTGATTTTGGCCACTTTCAACAGGGCGAAATACTTCTCGCCTTCTTTGGGCGGGCGAATAGCGCCGCGCACCGTGTCGCCCGTTTTCAGACCGAATAATTTGATCTGGGAAGGAGACACATAAATATCGTCGGGACTGGTTTGATAGTTATAGTCCGGCGAGCGGAGAAATCCGTATCCGTCGGGCATCATTTCGAGCGTTCCGAGGCCTTCTACTACGCCGTCGAGTTCCACATCGAACTTTTCTTTCGGCATGACCGGCATGACTTCAGCCGAATCGGCAAAAGACGCGTCGGCATCCGGGCGGGTTTCCTGCAAGGGCGCGGGGTTTTGGCGGCGCTGGACGAGTACTTCTTCGTCCTCTTCTTCGCCGCCGTTTTGCGCTACAAACTCTTCTTCTTCGAGGTTGTTCAGGCGGGTTGCTTCCGGGTCGACCAAGGCCGGATTTCCGGGGCGTTGGTCGCGATTGCGGTCGCGGTTGCGGCCTTCCCAGCGGTCGCGGCGATTGCGGTCATCACGGCGCAGATCGGGATTCCAGCGTTCGCGGCCCGGCTGACCTTCGCGGCGCTGGCCCTGGGGCTGTTGCGGACGTTGTTCGCGGGGAGGCTGCTGGTTGGCATTGTCGCGGTTGGGTTCTACCGGCGGGCGTTGTTCACGAACCGGCGGGATGGCATCCCGGCGCGGTTCCTGGGGAGGACGCGGTACCGCAGGCGTTTGTCCCGTGCGGCGCGCATCGGGGCGGGGCGCACGCGGCTCCTGCCGAGGGCGTGGAACGGGCGGAGGCGGCGCTTTTTCCACCGGTCGGGGCTCTTCTTCGACCGATTTTTCGATATTGTCGTCTCCCATCATTTTGACTACTTTGCGGGGACGACGGCCAGTTTGCGGATTAGGTTCATCCACAACAGGCACATCTTTATTGGCCGATTTTTTATCTATAAATGCCTGTTCATCAAGGATTTTGTAAATCAGGTCTTGCTTGGCGATTTTGGCTGCGCCTTTGATACCCAGTTTCTGGGCAATTTCTCTGAGTTCAGTTACCAGCTTATCGTTGAGCTGTAATATGTCGTACATGGTGGGGAAAGGAAAATGTTAGCATCATAGCGCGCATACGCCAAAGAGGAGGCGTGTCGGAACGCATATGCGAGGTAGGAAAAGATTGTTGAACAAAAAATGTGAAATCAAAAGTTGATTGAAAAACATCCCGGAGCAATCAATTCATGTAGCCCGGAAGGGGTTGAGTTGGGGGAACTTTAACAGGACAAATGCAATTTAAAGGATATGATACGCCGATAAACCTGCCCGAATACCTTCATTCAAAGGAAAAACAACGTCTGCATTGCGCAAAAACCACCTTGGTATAGGTAACAATTTCGGGAGTCGGCAAGCACCAATTTTGGAATTGAACAGTGCAAAGATAAGCCTGTTTTGAAATTCGCTCTATCTTGCGCCGTTTTTTTCAGTGTTCTGAATATATTTTACAAAAACACCCGGCCGGCTTTCAGAATGAAGCCATCAGGTTTTTAGTAAATTATGCAGACAAAACGATTAAAAAGTAAAATTGTTGCAACAACCATACTACTGGATATTTTATTCTGTAACACCCAGACCTATAAGGTTTTTGAAACCTTATAGGTCTCGTTCCACGAAAATGTCCAGTAGGTATGTGCAACAACACTTTTTTGACATTCTTCCAACATACAAGCGCCGGCAAATTCGTCGGGCGCTCCAAACAGATACGATACAATGCTCCAACTAAAAGTTATACGCGAAGAGAAACAACGCATTATCAACGGATTGCGCAAAAGAAACTGGACAGCCCAGCAACTGAAAGTGGTGGACAATATCCTGAAAACCGACGACGAACGCCGCGCCAATCAGAAAGAATTAGACGATACGCTCGCCGAACAAAACCAGCTGGCCAAACAAATCGGCGCGCTCATGGGTCAAGGCAAAAAAGAAGAAGCCGAAGCCTTGAAAATAAAAGTGGCAAACCTTAAAATACAGTCTGAGCTGCTGAAAGAACGCACCCAAAGCATCCAGCAGCAACTCGACACCATGCTGTATTCAGTGCCCAACTGCCCGCACAAAAGTGTACCGAAAGGCAAAACGCCCGAAGACAACAAGGTGGCCAAAGCCTGGAAAAAACCTTTCCCCGCCCTGCCCGAAGATGCCTTGCCGCACTGGGAACTCGCCAAAAAATACAACCTTTTTGACTTTGAACTGGGCGTCAAACTCACCGGCTCCGGCTTTCCGGTATACCGCGGAAAAGGCGCCCGGCTGCAACGCGCCCTGATCCAGTTTTTCCTGGACGAAGCCGTCAAAGCAGGTTATGAAGAAATCCTGCCGCCGCTGCTCGTCAATGAAGAAAGCGCTACCGCCACGGGCCAGTTGCCCGATAAAGAGGCGCAGATGTACAAATGCGACGAAGACAACCTCTACCTCATACCAACTGCCGAGGTGCCGGTGACCAACATCTTGCGCGGCGACATCGTGCCGATCAAAGACCTGCCCGTGATGATGACCGCTTACACGCCCTGTTTCCGCCGCGAAGCAGGCGCCTGGGGCGCTCACGTGCGCGGCCTCAACCGCGTTCACCAGTTTGACAAAGTGGAACTCGTGCGCGTCGAACACCCCGACAACTCCTACAAGGCGCTGGAAGGTATGGTGCGCCACGTCGAAAAACTGATGAATAAACTCGAACTTCCTTTCCGTATTCTGCTACTTTGCGGCGGCGATATGGGTTTCAATTCGGCCAAAACATACGACTTTGAAGTCTGGTCGGGCGCACAGAAACGCTGGCTGGAAGTGAGTTCCGTGTCCTGTTTTGAAACCTTTCAAAGCAACCGGATGAAACTGCGCTTCCGCGATGCAGAAGGAAAAATCGAGCTGGCGCACACGCTCAACGGCTCCGCATTGGCGCTGGCGCGCATCGTGGCGGCGCTGCTCGAAAACAACCAGACGCCGGAAGGTATTGCGATCCCGAAGGTGCTGCACAGGTACACGGGGTTCAAGATGATCTGATGCTCCGCGACGTAGCGTAATGGAACACGGATTTAAAGGATTGGACACGGATTTTTTTCCCTCGTAGAGTTAATGGCAACGCGGATTGGACGGATTAGGCGGATTTCCCACTCAACTTTAAAAAGCAAGTCAACTCTACGAGGGAAAAATCCGCGGAAATCCGCCTAATCCGTCCAATCCGCGTTGCCATTAACTCTACGAGGGAAAAAAATCCGTGTCTAATCCTTTAAATCCGTGTTCTTACGCGCGGGTAATCTCTACAAACCACATCATAAAAAACAATCTATTCTTATCCAGCAATGCAAGAAGACAGTTTTGAAGTCATTGGCGGCCAGCGACTCAGCGGCGAACTACACCCACAAGGGGCCAAAAACGAAGCCCTGCAAATCATCAGCGCGGTACTCCTGACCGACGACCCGGTCACGATATCCAATGTGCCCGACATCCTCGATGTGAACAAACTCGTCGAACTGCTGAAGGGCCTGGGGGTAACGGTGGATCGAACGGCCCCGGATACTTACAAGTTTTGCGCAGGTACGGTGGACATAGATTACCTGCGTTCGGAAAACTTTATGCGCGACGCCCAGCGGTTGCGCGGTTCGGTGATGCTGATCGGGCCTTTGCTGGCACGCTTCGGGCGGGCTACCCTGCCCAAACCCGGCGGCGACAAAATCGGCCGCAGGCGATTGGATACACACTTCCTGGGTTTTCAGAAATTAGGCGCGGAGTTTAAATACGACGACGACAAGGACATTTATTATGTGGAACAACCGCCGGGAGGATTGCAGGGCGCCTATCTTCACATGGATGAAATCAGCGTGACCGGTACCGCCAATATCATCATGGCCGCCGTGCTGGCACAGGGCAAAACCACCATTTACAACGCGGCCTGCGAACCTTACGTGCAGCAACTCTGCCGGATGCTGCAACGCATGGGCGCCAATATCTCGGGACTCGGATCCAACCTGCTCCAGATCGAAGGCGTGGAAAAACTCGGCGGCACCAACCACCGCTGCCTGCCCGACATGATCGAAATTGGCTCTTTCATCGGTCTGGCCGCCATGACGCAGTCGGAAATCACCATCAAAAACGCCGGGATCGAACACCTCGGCATCATTCCCTACACGTTCGAACGTCTGGGTATCCAGATCGACCGCCGGGGCGACGACCTGCATATTCCGGCGCAGGATCATTATGAAATCACCACGTTTATCGACGGTTCTATCCTGACGATTTACGATGCGCCCTGGCCGGGTTTCACGCCCGACCTGATGTCGATCATTCTCGTAGTCGCCACCCAGGCGCGGGGCAGCGTGCTGGTGCACCAGAAAATGTTTGAAAGCCGCCTGTTTTTTACGGATAAACTGATCGACATGGGCGCTCAGATCATTCTCTGCGACCCACACCGCGCAACGGTCATCGGTCTCGACCGGCGTTATCCGCTCCGCGGCATCGAAATGACTTCGCCGGATATCCGCGCCGGACAAGCGTTGCTGATCGCGGCGTTGTCGGCGAAAGGCAAAAGTGTGATCCACAACGCCCACCAGATTGACCGGGGGTATCAGCATATCGATACGCGGTTGAATGCGATCGGGGCGCAGATTACCAGGAGGTAGTGCGAAGTCCCGTACGTTTTGAACAGGATTAGAAGGATTTTTAAAGATTTAAAAGATTCTCATTCCACAGGATCAGTCCTGCAAATCCCGAAAATTGATTCCTTCTAATCCTTCCATATCTTTTTTTATCCTGTTCAAATATTACCTCCATGGAAATCGGAATCGACAGTTTTGCCGCCATGCCTGCCACCGGCAGCAGCGCAGACGCCCTGGCGCAATTGCTGGAAAGAATGGAACACGCCGACCTGGCAGGACTCGACATATTTGGTATCGGTGAACACCACCGCAAGGAATTCCTCGATTCGGCGCCGACGCTGATTCTCGCAGCAGCGGCAGCCCGCACCAAACGTATCCGCCTGACCAGTGCCGTAACGGTGCTGAGCGCCGCCGATCCGGTGCGGGTGTTTCAAAACTTTGCCACGCTGGACCTGATTTCGCAAGGCCGGGCTGAAATGGTGGTCGGGCGCGGCTCTTTTATTGAAGCCTATCCGCTGTTCGGGCTGGACTTGAACGATTACGACGCTCTTTTTTCTGAAAAACTGGATCTTTTACTGAAAATCCGCAACAATGAAACCGTAACCTGGTCAGGCAAATTCCGCCCGGCGCTGCGCGAGCAAACCATCTATCCCAGGCCCTTACAAAACCCGCTGCCCATCTGGGTGGGCGTAGGCGGCACACCCGAGTCGTTTATCCGCGCCGGCGTCCTGGGACTTCCGCTGATGGTGGCCGTCATCGGCGGCGAAACGCATCGTTTCCGCCCCTTGGTCGATCTGTACCGGGAAGCAGGAAGACGCGCCGGGCACGCGCCGGAACAACTGAAAGTGGGCCTGCACTCGCTGGGCTACGTGGCCGAAACCCGGCAAAAAGCGATGGACGATTATTACCCCGGCTACGCTGAAACATTCACCCGAATCGGGCGGGAACGCGGCTGGCCGCCTGTGACCCGTGCGCGTTTCGACGCCCAGACCCACGACGAAGGCGCACTGATTGTCGGCAGCCCGGAAGAAGTAGCGGAAAAAATACTGCGGCACAGTGAAGCGCTGGGCGGCATTTCCAGGCTGACGTTTCAGATGGACAATGCGGGGTTGTCGCATGAACAATTGAAGCGGGCGATCGAGTTGATCGGGAAGGAGGTGGCGCCGAGGGTGAACGGGTGAGGAGCATCCCTCCTGTCTCACTCAAGACATTTCTCCACGTCGGGCACTCCACCGACAACATACAGAGGCAAAGCGTAGTTACACAGGACGCACCAACACCAGTCTTATGTTTCGAAAAACGCTGATTCTTTTCCTCTTCGTCCCTTTCTGTGCCTTCGCCCAAGGCCCCTCGACGGCTACCTGAAAGGCAAAGGTGTCCTCGACCTGGCGCCGTCTTTTTCATTTAACTCCGCCCGGAAATTCGATGGCGCCAACAACCAGACTTTCGATACGCCCTACCGCGGCAGCCTGCTCAGCCTGTTCGGCGAATACGGCGTAAGCGAAAAATTCGACCTCGTGGCGACTGCTTCTGTCGCTTTTACGGAAAACCAGAGCGGTTTGCAGGACGGCGGGTTGTACGTGAAATACCGCCCGTTTTACGAGGAATTAGGCAAAGTGGGTCGCTTGGGCGTACTTTTTGGCACAGGCGCCAGTTTCCCGCTGTCCGATTATGAACCCACGGCCACTGCTGCGCTGGGACAAAAAGCCGTCAGCGTTCCGGCGCGTTTGATCGTACAATGGGAAACGCCGCTGGGCATTTTTTTCAACCTTAGCGGCGGCTACAACTGGCGGCTCGATGATTTACAGGAAGATGATATCGCTACCATCCGCCGGGTGCGGCCCGACTACCAGCCCACAGCGCCGCAGGATTTCAGTACGATCCTTTTTAAGGTTGGACTTCCCACAAAGCACTATTACTTAGACGCCTGGGTGGAGCGCCAGCACACCTCCGGCGGCGCCGATTATGTGGAAAATGTGGTGGATTTGCCACAGGCTTATGGCGTTTCGTACACGCAGGTGGGAGGCACCGCTTTTTATTCGGAAAAGGGCCGGAACGGGTTTTACCTCAGCGGCGGGTATATTCTGGGCGGGCGGAACACGAGCCGGATTTTGAGGATGACGGTGGGAGTTGTGATTAAGTTTTGATTTTTTCCTCAAAACTCGATTTCATAACACCCCGCATCCGGCATCCCCGCATCGCGCATTTTCCCGTCCAGGTCCTTCACCACACCGGGCACCGGCGCACCATAGCGGTTAGCGATAGAGCGCATCGTATCCAGGCGGAAATTGTAGCGATTGGGGTCAAGGAAAATCGTGTCTTGCAATCCGCATTGATACAAGGTTGGCAATGCATGAGGAAATCGGGATAGGCATTGTCTTTCAGCAAATCCCTTACCCGGACGATGCAGTTTTTAAATTCGTAGTCAAACATCGCCGGGTCGTCTACGCGATCGAACAGCGTGATCTGATCGGCTCGGCCGCCGAAGATGATACAGTTCTGGAACCGCGCCTGCAATCGGTTGGCTACAAAGGCCCCGCAGGCCGGATCGAGGCAGATGGCATTGCCCATACGGATCGCTTCGCCGTCTACGCCGTAACTGGCCGCCGTGCAATAAGTAAAATTGTACTCGCCGCCGTATTCCAACTGGATGGAAAAACCGGCATTGGAATGAAACAGGCAGTTTTCGGCGTTTATTTTGGCGTGTACGCCGATGAGTCCGGGGCCGGCCGTGTTATAAATCTGCGTATTCTTCAAATTCAGATCGACCGCCGAATCGGCGCGTACGCCGATGATCGAGTTCCGCACAATACAATGTTCAATGCGGTGTCCCGAACTGCCGGATTGAAGCCAGATACCCGTCCATTGTCCCGGTTCGTCGTCGAATTCCGCTTCCAGTCGGTCGCTTTCAAAAATGACCGGGTTTTCCAGCGTGCCTTCCACGATGAGTTTTCCCTGGCCCTGAAAAGCAATAAATCCGTCGTTGTAGCGCACAATGGAGGTGTCGGTTACAACTTTACCTAATCCGCCATGTACATACACCCGCGCCCCGGCGGGAATGCGCACAGTGCATTCATCGATCACCAGGATACCATAAATGACGTAGGGGCGCGGGTCATCCCAGACCCATTCGCCGCCGCTACAGCCGTAGCCAACCTGTCCGCCTGCGCCGAAACGTGTGGGCAGGTACACAGCATTTTGTCCAAAGGCTTCGAGCACTACTTTCTGGGTGTTGCCGTTGGTCTCAAACACAATATCTTCCGAAACCACAAACGGGCTGGCGCTGGCCGGCTGATCGGGATTGATGGTCACTTCCGCAAACACGTACAAGCTATCGTTGGGGCCGATTTCAATATCCGTCTGGCTGTCGCCCGAAACGCCGTCGATGTTCAGGTTGAAGCGCGACGCCGCACCGTTGGCGAGGTATATTTTGCTGATGCGGATACTTTCCTTGCGGCGGTTGTACACCTTCAGGATGCGTGTGGCCGAGCCGATTTCGGTAAAAGTGGTATCAAAACGCAGGGTATCCGTTGAAAATTCGAGTTTATCGGCCGGATCGGTCGTGAATTTTTCTTTTTGGCAAAACGTCAGAAACAAGGGCAGCAGGAACAGGGCGGTAGCCAAACGAAACAATAAGCGCATGTGCGGAGTGTATTTTTGGATTGGACGGCAAAAGTAGGGAAGTTGGTTGTACGGAATGGGCGGGAGTTGGCATTTTTGGGAAAAGAGTTTACTTTTGTAGGTGTGAAACGTAAAAATGCATAGACCACCAACTGCAAGTCTCGCTATTTTCAATCAACGCCATCATATTACCTTCATGTTGTATCAAGAAATTATTGTTCGTGAAATAGCATTACTTCCTGACTATTTAAAACGGGAACTGCTCAATTTTCTTTTGTTTTGAAACAAAAAGAGAAGAAGCCGCTGCTTTCCGGCGGTCTACCTCCGAGCGATTCAAAACCTGCTTTCGGTTTGTGGTGAAGTGAAAATCAAAATGGCATCGGACTTTGATGCTCCGCTGGATGATTTCAAAGACTACATGGCATGAACCTGTTGCTGGATACTCATGCTTTCCTCTGGTATTATTAAGGCTCCT
>JADJSY010000050.1 GCA_016711435.1 Lewinellaceae bacterium | reverse complement strand
AGACCCGTCAGTTGACCAGCATGGATTTTCCGCCTGATCTATCAACTTTCGTTTATTGGAACCATCCGGGAAGCTGATCAGTAAGAGAGCAGTATTATCATTAAAAGCGATTGTTTGCCATCCGGCGACCATCGGGGGTTTTGCAAAAATCCTTCCGACAATATGTTGAAGTTGCTGCCATCGGCCCCAATGGTACACAAAAAATACGAAGTACTATAAACCGGATCGTTCTGGATGAATACAAAATTTTTTCCATCCGGCGACCAGTCTATGTCTCCAAGGTATTGATATCCCGGAGGCAAATGAATAACTTGTTTTTGTTTTGTTTGCAGGTGAAAGCGCACAATGCTGCTGTCCATTGATTCCATATAGGCGACTTCGCTGTCGTTCGGCGACCAGCAAATGCCGGCATTATCCCTGTTGTTGAGTCGGACGATTTCAGCAAGCAGCCGCATCAACAATAGAGTAGAAGCCTGATGTGTTCAAATTCCACCACAGCCAGTTTGGAACCGTCAGCGACCAACGATACGGATCGCTATTCGTAAATTCCTGAATAGGAGCCATCTCTTAGGGATAGTTGAAAATCGCTAAAATTGTCACGCATAGCAATACGCCCTGGTACATCGCTTAAAGGTAGTTCGTCGTTGCGTTTGCAGGAGAAGAAAGACAGGGCAATCAAAATGAATATGACCTTTTTTTACGCTTTTTTCAGTTAGTGAACATCTTTTTCAGGTAAACCACTATACCTTCCAAGCAAAGGTGTATGCCACTGCCGACGGGCAACAATGACAAAAGTCATAAAGCATATTGACTCTCCAAAAGGGGGTATGGATGTCCAAATCCCCCTTTTCCCGATATTTGCCCTTCAACTTCCACACGCCCCTCAGTACCAACCCACCCATGAAAAGCATATCTTCTCTATTCTCTGTCGTTTGCCGCGCACGTATCAACCGCGCAGGTCAACACCGATAGCCTGTGGAGGGTGGAACGATACGAGTCGGCCGGATACCACCCGTTTATGGGCGGTTCAGCACATGGCCTGGCACATTATGCTTCACCAATCCGGATTCGTGCTGTGCTGGCGAAAATGGAACCGGATTTTGCCGAAAAGCGGGGTGATAAATGGTGGCAGGGAAAGGCGCTGAACGTGATCGGAACGACGTATAACCTGAAAGGAGATTATGCCGCCGCGCCTGCCGGCTACCTAGAAAGCGCTCGTCGCCCATGACCGAAGCGACCGGGTGCGGGTGGCCGACCAGAGGAGAGGAACTGCAGCCATTCTGTAGCAATATGGGGCTCATCTATCGGAGCATGGGAGACGGCCTAAAGCGCTTGAATATTTTCAGAAGACCTGGCGCTTCAGGAAGAACGCGGCGATCAGGAAGGTGTGCGCCACGCCTACAACAATATCGGAAATGTCTATGACGATCAGTCGAACAATGCCAGGGCGCTCGAATATTATCAAAAAGGCGGCATTGCAGGTGGTACTCAACGACGAGTTGGGCATCGCCACTTCGCATAACAATATCGGAAATGTTTACCTGAGTCAGGGCGCTCACGATAAAGCCCTCGAGTTTTACAACAAATCGCTTGACCTGCGCCAGAAGTTACAAGACCAGCGGGGTATCGCGATCGCTCTGGCCAATATCGGATTAGCTTTACCAGGAGCAGGACCAACCCCGACTATCGGTCGGGTATGTCTGGAAAAGCATCGACATCCTGAGAGAATAGGTCAAAAATCCTGAACTGGCCACGTCTTATTACAGCCTCGGTTTTTGTATGCCAACCAGAAAGAATACGCGAAGGCCCCGACAATTGTGTAAAAAATCGCTGCTGCTCAGCCGTGAAATCAACGCGGTCAGGACCGAACGGGATGCCTGCGACTGCTGTACCAGACCTACAAGGCATTGGGACAACATGAGCTGGCACTCACCTACCACGAACAATTCCTGACGCTGAACGACAGCTCGCAAAGATGCGACCAGTCAGCGACTGAACAAATGGAGTTCGCCCGGCAGGTTTTGCTGGACAGTATGGGCAAGGAAGAGGAAAAGCAGGAAATCAAACTGAGTACCAGTCGGCCTGAATCAAAAACGGAAAGCCTCAATGCCGCCCCGATCGCGGGAATCATCTTTCTGCTGCTCGCGCTGGCTTTGACCAATCCGGATGCTGTATTTTCAAAAAAAATCGGAACGGCTTCAAAACCAGGCACTACAACTGGAAAAACAACAGTTGATCAGCGAAATCGACCTCCTCAGAACGCAGGTAAACCCGCATTTCCTGTTCAATAGCCCAGCATCCTGTCGTCGCTAGTGCATGTAAATGCTGATTTGTCGGAGCAGTTCATCGAGCAACTGTCGCGCTGGTACCGCCGCATATCCTGGAGCAGAAAGACCGGCGGGTGGTGTCTTTGCGCACCGAACTCGATTTCCTCAGTCGTACGTTTTTTTGCTGAAAATTCGTTTTGAAGAAAAATTCGAACTGCATGTTGATTTGGAAGATGCAGATCTCAAGCGGTATAAAATCGTGCCGCTTACGCTAGTTATTGCTGGAAAACGCCGTCAAGCACAACCAAATGTCGGCGAAAAAGCCGCTGGTGGTGGAAATTTCCAGAGGCGATAATTACCTGTTGATAAAAAACCGGCTACAACTCCGCCAACAGCGCGAACCGTCTACCGGAACGGGACTGAACAGTATCATCAACCGGTATGCGCTGCTGAACGAACTTCCGGTCAAAGCCGGGGAAGAAGAGGGCGATTTTGTGGTGCGGGTGCCGTTGCTTGATTGAACATTTCTATACAGACGGCTAGGATTATACGATAAGACTGAAAATAGAAAAGGGGGATATGCCGGAACAATCCGACGCTTGCTTGGTTTGAGCTAGGGCATAAAATCCAATTGTTATATGAAAAGAACTGCATCATTCCTATTCGCTCTGGGCATTGCCATATTTACTTCGTGCGGGCAAAATTCTGCCGGAAAAGCAACCGGTAACCCATCTGCTTCCGTCGAAACCAAAGCACCGAATTCCAATTACCAACGGCTTTGTCGGTCAGACAAGGGTGAGCGGCGTAAAAACCACCACTCCATACGAATTCAAAGTACTTACCGAGGCCCTGGATTTTCCCGGGAATCAAAAAAAGCCTTCCGATGGCCGATTTATCATCACACAGCGGGAAAGCGGTACGCTGCTCATTGCCAAAATGAACGGCGAGTTGAGTAAAGCCATTACAGGATTGCCGGCCGTCAACCCGGATGGACAAGGCGGTTTGTTGGGTATTGCAGTTGACCCTGCTTTTGAGCAAAACCGTATGCTTTATTGGACGTTCTCGGAAAATGTGAACCGGAATTGTATTCTTACGGTCACCGCAATGTACAAGGGCTGGCGCTTCATCCCGTCACCGGAGCACTGTTTTCTAACGAGTTCGGTCCCAGAGGCGGCGATGAAGTAAACCTCATCAGTGCGGGAAAAAACTATGGATGGCCTACCATCACCTACGGTATTGAATACGGTGGTAAAAAGTTGGTGGTGCGATCCAGCAAAAAGCGGGTTTGGAGCAGCCTGTTTATTACTGGGATCCCTCCGTATCGCCCAGTGGAATGACATTCTACAGCGGAGATATGATTCCGGAATGGAAAAACAACCTGTTCATTGGCTGTTTGAGCGGTATGCACATCGTGCGCCTCGTCATTGAAAATAATAAAGTGACAGGTGAAGAGCGGTTGTTATCGGAAGAATCTCAACGTTTTCGGGATGTCACACAGGGCAAGGATGGCGCTTTGTATGCCGTTACTGACCAGGGAAGGCTTTATCGGATAGCGAAGAAGTAGAAGAGGCTTACCAGTTTTCGCGCTTCGCGCTTGTAGGAATAATAGCAACACGGATTAGACGGATGACGCGGATTTACACGGATTTTCCCGCTTTAGAGTTGAACTGCTTTTTTCTAACATTGAACATATTTGATCTGTGTCAACTCTAAAGCGGGAAAATCCGTGTAATCCGCGTCATCCGGCTAATCCGTGTTGCTACGGGGAAAATCGTGTCCAATCCGTCTAATCCGTGTTGCTATTATTCCTACGAGGGGGAAAATCCAATCCGTGTTCCATTACGCTACGAGGGGCGTAACAAACTACTTCACTTCCAACCACTTATTATCCCTCATCCAGTCCGTCAGCCGCTGCGACCACGTCTTAATCGACGCCAGCGTCGTCCGATTCCCCATGTTGAACGCGTGATTCCCCTGCGCATACAAATGCACTTCCACCGGCACTTTTGCTTTGCGGTACAGTTGCGCCAGTTGGAGCACCGGTTCCGAACAGCATTCATCGTCATTGGCAGCCAGCAAAAAGCGGGTGGGGCAGTGCTGCCCAGTGTTGCAGGCACGGCTAAAGGGCCGGGGTAAATACATACCAGGAAATCAGGCCGGGCGCTGAGTCCATCCACGGGGTCACCTACAAACTGTGCTGCCGGGCGCTCCTCCAAAGCGGTCCAGGCGGCCAATTCGCCTCCGGCAGAAAAACCCATTACACCTATCCGCGCCGGATCGAGGTTCCATTCGGCGGCGCGGCTGCGCAACAGTTTCATGGCCCTGGTTGCATCCTGTCGGGGATGATCTTCGGTGTACGGCGAACCTTCTTCCCGGAACAAGCGGTATTTCAGCACAAAAGCGGCTACACCGATGCTGTTCAGGTATTTTGCTGCATCGCGCCCTTCGGAATTGTACACCAGGTTGCGGTGTCCGCCGCCCGGACAAATCAGCACGGCAGCGCCCGTAGCGATGTCTTTGGGTGGCAGGTACGCCGTGACGCTTGGATTGTGAATATTGCGCACCCACCAGTCTTTAGCCTGTTCGGGTTCGGTGCGGCGGTTTTCAAAACCGGGTGCGCCTTTGGGCCAGAGCGGAATCTGAACGGCAAGCAGGTCGGTTTCCGGCTGCTCCAGTTCTAATTCCTGTATCCAGATATTTCTGTACAATACGTTGTGGCCTTCCGCCTGCAATTTGAGGCCGCCGGGCATGTCGGTGATACCTTTACCGCCGTCATTGCCGCCGTCGATGCCCGAATTGGGGCCACCCCAGACCTGGTTGATGGTTTGGTTGGTGTACACTTTTTGTCCGTTGAAACACATGGAAATCATGGCTTTTTCGCTGCGCACACCGTCTTTGAAACGAGCCGCCCGAAAAACAATATCGTAGGCATTCCATTTCCCGATACCGTTGTACGCGTAATACGGCGAACTGGTTTCATTGATGACAGCGGCCATGCCATGCGAGGTCGTATCGCCGTCGAGTACCTGTATTTCGTAGCGGTTTTGCAGGTACACGCCGCTGTTGCCACCTTTTTCGGACACCAAAAATTCGATATGCAACCTGAAATCGCGGAATGCTTTTTTCGTGACAATATCGGCTGTGCCGTATTTACCGCCTGCGGCAGTAGGGTCATTGCTGTTCAGCACCGTGCCGCCGTCAACCGGATCGGCCACAATTTTCCACTTGATGGGTGGTTTGGCGGCTAAACGCGGGCCATCCCAGTACATCCATTTTTGGTCGAGCATGTCGCGGGTACCGTCAAAGTAGATTTCGGCGCCTGCGGGTGCTTTGACGCCGACGCCGGTTTGGGCGAACAACTGAAATGAATAAAACGCCAGTAAAAAGAGGAATAGAGTGATTCTGGATATGTGGTGCATGTATTTTTAGTTGAAAAGTGATGTAACGCTGAACCCTGTTCGGCTAGCAGGGCTGTTAAGTGCTACTTGTACATTGAAAATTAGTCATTGGAAATTGGTCATTTTTTAATTAAAAATTCAAAAAATGACCAATTTTCAATGTTCAATTACCAATGTACAATGCAAAAAGAACTGAACTTAACAGCCCTGCTGTTCGGCTAGGGGGTTGTGTCAAAAGGGACGAAGTGGAATAAAACGCCAAATTACACTTGGTTTTTTTGGCTCGAAACTTCCCGAAAGTTTAAAACTTTCGGGAAGTTGGAGGTAACGCGAAATTAAATTTTACACGAAAACCATGGCTTAAGTAGAATTCGACTTTTGACACAATCCCTACTCGCGCAGCGCTTTTTTGAAATAAAGCCCCTGCCGCGAAGGTGTAAAATCCCAGTCGGTAAACAAACGCGGCGCCCAGCGCGGATCGAATACCCAGACCACATAAGAAATACCTTTTTCAGAGCAGTATTTTGTAATAGCGTCCCCGTAAGATTCGTCGCTGATAACGGGAATATGTGCGCCCGGATCGTCTGCCCCGCAAAACCGATCTCTGTGAGCACAACCGGGTATTTTTCGGCCACAAATCCCCAGTCTTTCGTCCATTGCGCT
Organism: Lewinellaceae bacterium; assembly: GCA_016711435.1. GTDB lineage: Bacteria > Bacteroidota > Bacteroidia > Chitinophagales > Saprospiraceae > M3007. The sequence goes on along the minus strand of JADJSY010000050.1, from coordinate 36,240 downwards.
TCCCATGGTTTGGCGCGTTTCATCGGGTAGGGGTGGCTCACATACGCGATGCCTTCGGCCCGCACAGGATCGGTGGCGACGGGCGTCAGGTCGTAAGCCCAGTTGAATCCGGCCACCAGCGGGATGGCTTTGCAATCGTGCGCCCGAATGATCGTGATGGTTTCTTCCATCAGCTCGCGCCATTGTTGCCAGGTACAGGTACCCAACTGGCCGTTGTACACCGTGGGTTCGTTGAACAACTCAAAAAACGCAACCGTCGGTTCGTCTTTGTAGTGTTTGGCCATGGCCCGCCAGAACTCGAACGTCTCTTTTGTGTGGTTTCGTACACCGGATCCTGGTACAGTTGAGAGCGCAGGTTGCCGATGCTGTGCCAGTCGATGATCACGTACAGGCCCTGTTCTTTGGCCAGCGCAACGCCCTGATCGAGCAGTTTTGTGTAGGCTTCCGGCCCCCGTTTTCTCCAGGCGGTCGGGTGCACCGGGAAACGGACGATATTGGCGCCCCAGTTTTTGATTTCTTCAAAATAGTTTTTGTTCCAATGCCCTTCTCGTTCGAGTTTGTCAGGATCGCTGGCGTTTAGACCCTGGAAAACAAGCGTATCCAGGTTTTCCGTAACAAATTGATTGCCTTTTACTTGCAATCTTTGCATGGAGTTGTACCCTGTTGCGCGAAGGCAACATTGCAAAGGAACAATGCCAGGAATACCAGGCCGTAGGTAAATGTTGATCTAATCATAGAATCAATTTTTAGTTTGATAGTTTGAAAGGAATGTGGATGAGGATGGATGATGCCATTTTAGCTTTTAGTTTTTAGTTAAAAATTGATAAACAATAAATTGCATTTTTTCCACAAACCATCCTTCCCCCTATCCCAGCCTACCCTCAACCCACTTAAACCATCTCCATCCCTCATCCCGCATCCTCCGCGGAATCTCCCTAATCGGCAGCATCCTGATATTCCGGTAAAACACTTCCGCGCCTTCCGACTGAATCTGGATTTTACCTCTGGTGAGGGGTTCATATCCACCTTTCGCGGGGCGACGGGAGTTGTACAGCACCATGTTTACTTTACCATTAAGCATATGTACAGCCGTGTCGCCGTGTACATAAATATCGATGGTGTTCCATTCGCCGCCGGGTTTTTCCGTATCCGGCGATTTGATGCAATGCAGGCCGGCGGGAGATTTATCTGTAAATACCTGCATGGCGCCTTTTGGATCATATATCCAGTCTTTTTCGCCTTGTTTTTTGGCAGGAATATCGAAGGCTGAGCCTGCTATGCTCCAGTAATCGCCGCAATCGCCTTCCTGGACTTGAAATTCCTGCGACTGCATCCAGAATCCCCAGCCTGCGCCTTGCGGCCCGTTGGCGTGGTACAGGACGCCGCTATCCTTTTTCGTTTGCCCTGGGATGCGCCCATTTCAGTTTCCCCCACTTGAATTGCAATTGTAGATGGTAGTTTTCAAATTCCTCCGTGGTGGAAATGCCTCCGAAATGTTCGCCGGAAATGCGCAGGGCTTTTTGACCGTCTTCCGTGACGATGCTAAAAACCGCTTTGTCGTCTTTGTTGAGTCCGATGGGTGGAATGCCGTCGGTATTGTTACTGTTTGGCGGGAAGGGCGGGCCGAGGTAAGTGTCCCAGCCGCTCAGGTCTTTGTTATTCAACAAATACCGCCAGGGTACTTTGGGTTCGTTGAGTTCGATATAATAACCGTCGGGGTCTGCAATATAAATCTGCCAGGCGCCGTCGAAACGCTGCTGGCGCAGATAGGGTAGTTTTTGGGTTTTCAGGTAGGCTTCTATCGGGTCGGCATCCGCAACGGTCCAGGAAAAATGGGCCAGATTCGGATCATTATTAGTGACCGGGAAAGTACGCCCTGCCAGCAGATGCAATTCCTGTCCCGGCGCGATTTTGAACCAGGCCCGAATGGCTTTCAGGTGTTCCGGTACTTCAACCGGTTCGAGTCCGATCACTTCCCGGTAAAACGGGCGCTTTCCTCTATGTTTTTCACCGCCAGCGCCACGTGGTTGTAGCCGGTTACCTGGATTTGTGCGGACAGGTTGTGCAGTAAAATAAATGGAGCCAAGAAGGATTCGTCCTGTTTTTTGAACATGCTGATATGTTGAGTGGTTGAGTATTGTTGAGCCGTTGAGAAGCCCCGCTCGAATCAGCCACAAAGTAATCAAAATATTATTTTGCTGTCCGGTGGTTTTCTGGACAAAAACGCGGGATATTTTGAACAGGATAAGTAACTATTGCAAAAACCCGTTCTAATCCTGGTAAATCCGTTTCATCCGTTCTCCTATCCTGCTACGTAGTTTGATGGGAGAACGGATGAAACGGATTTACCAGATTAGAACAGATTTTTACACCGGATCGCAGTAGTTTTGAGCCGAAAAATTACAACCAGATAAAGTCCTCACCACCATGCCTATTTACCACAAACTTGAAAAATACCCCGCACCCGGCACACCATTTTTGAAAACCTGACGGAAAGGGGCTTTACTACGAACAGTTGTTCGGTACCATCGGCTTCGACGGCATGTCGTCGCTGCTGTATGGAAATTCACCGCCCGACGATGGTGCGCGAGATATTGAGAACGGAGGATGTGCGCCCCGAAATTGCCGTTGAACACAACATGACGGCCCGGCTGCTGCAGGGTTTTCAGGTGGCGCCGAAAGACGATTTCCTGAAAGCCGCACAACTTTGTTGGTCAATAAAGACATTCATATCGGCCTGGCGGCGCCCCGGCAGTCGCTGCGCAATTATTTTTACAAAAATGCCGATGCCGATGAAATGCTGTTTGTCCACAGAGGTTCAGGCAAATTGCGCACTTTTCTGGGGAATATCGACTTTGAATACGGCGACTACCTGATTATCCCGCGCGGCATGATTTACCAGATCGATTTTGATACGGCGGATAACCGGATTTTTTACGCAGAATCGTTCCATCCGATTTACACGCCGAAGCGCTACCGCAACTGGTTTGGTCAATTGCTGGAACATTCGCCATTTTGCGAGCGCGATTACAAACTCCCGACCGAACTGAAAACCTACGACGAGCAGGGCGATTTCGTCATCAAGGTAAAAAAGCAGGGGCAATTGCACCATCTTCTGTACCCGACGCACCCGTTCGATGTGGTGGGCTGGGACGGCTACAATTTCCCTTATGGTTTTTCCATTCATCATTTCGAGCCGATCACGGGGCGTGTACACCAGCCGCCGCCGGTACACCAGAATTTTGAAACCAAAGCCTTTGTGATCTGCTCTTTTTGCCCGCGGATGTACGACTACCATCCGAAGGCTATTCCTGCGCCTTACAACCACTCCAATATCGATTCCGACGAGATGTTGTACTACGTGGCAGGCGATTTTATGAGCCGCAACAACATCGAACAGGGGCATATCACCCTGCATCCGGCGGGTATCCCACACGGACCTGCGCCCGGCGCCTACGAGCGCAGCATCGGCCAAACCGTCACGGAAGAACTGGCGGTGATGATCGATACGTTCGCGCCACTGAGCCTGACGAAAGCGGCTATGGCGGTGGATGACGGGAAATACTACAAGTCGTGGCTGGAGTCTTAAAACTCCACCTTATAAAATAACACAGGTATCAATCCTGTCTGCCTGCCATATTCAATTGATTTTGAATTGGGATCATAATAACGGTTATACACATTCAGCCGATTGCTGGCGTTTTGTAAATCAATGCCCACCGTTGTAGTGATGTTGGCATAATTCCGTTTCAGCCTTGCGCCCACATCCAGCCGGAAATAATCGGGCATTTTGGATTCAAAAGCGCGGGATTCGTAACGCACCGTACGGCCTTCCGCTTTGGACGCTTCGAGGTCGACCGGCGTGTCGCGATAGCCGCCGGCGTGCACGAGTTTCAGGTTGAAAGCCACGCTGCGGTTTTTGCGGCTCTTGTTCCAGTCCCATTCCTTACCTGCGGTGAAGGTATTGGCGTAGTTGCCGTTGTAACGCGTGTCGCGCCAGATGCCGTCGCTGCCCTGGTATTTGGCTTCGTACACGGAGGAAGATAACAGGAAATACAGACCCCGGGTGAGGAACTTTTCAAAAGTCAGTTCGAAGCCGAAGTTGCGGCCATTGCCCTGATTTACAAGCGATTCCGACTCAAAACCGTCGATCATGTTCAGCATGGAAAAGGACGTAGGTCCGCTGCTGCTGACCGGCACATCGTACAGGTGCTGGAAATAGGCTTCCGTTTTCAGGTGCAGGTTGCCGGGCAAAACGCGGTCATAGGACAGCACCAGATGATGCGCTTTGGTGGGATTCAGGTCGCGGTTGCGATTGATCTGGCCGTTTTCAAGTTGTGTAAAATACACGCCCAGCGGTTGAATTTGTGCATGCAGCCCGTAGCCGAGGCTCAAAGAACTCTGCTCCGAAAACGCATATTTGACAGAAGCCCGCGGCTCCACGGAATAAGAGTTGTTCAGGAAAAAGACCATCGAGTGCAGACCGGCATTCATCGTCAGCCGTTCGGCAGGTCGGTACTGCCACTGGGCAAAAGCATTCAGTGTTTGGGTTTGTCCGGTGGTTTGTATTTCCCGGCGCAGGTAATTTTCCGAAAGATCCCATTCCGATTGTTTGAAATTGAAGTCTAAAAAATTGACGTACGCCCCGCTGCGCAGGAAATGCCGGGCGTTGAACTTGTGGTTCAGCACCGTGGAAAGCGTGTATTTCAATTGCCGGTGTTGTTGTTCGTAGTTGCGGCGCTTCATATAGTCGGGCATGAATTCGTCTTCCTCGTAGCCGTTTTCGGTGCCCGAAGCCATAACGCCTAATTTGGACAAAACAGATAGGGTAGAGTAGCGGTAATTCGCCAGAAAAGACCCGGTTTGGTTGCCGATGCGCATGGGGCCTTCAGCCGCGGCGTCGATACCCAGAACACCGGCCTGGAGCGTGTATTCGTACTTATCCATGTTGCCTTTGCGCAGTTTCAAGTCGAACACGCCGGACAGTGCGTTGCCGTATTCGGATGGGAAAGCGCCGGTCATAAAATCCGAATTGCTCAACAATTGTGCGCTCAGGATGGAAATGCCGCCGCCGGAAGAACCGACATTGGAAAAGTGGTTGGGATTGGGAATATCCACGCCTTCCATGCGCCACAGCAGACCGTTGGGCGCGTTGCCCCGGATCAGGATCGTGTTGTTGCCGTCGTCGCGCATCACCACACCGGCGTAGGAAGAGGCCATACGCGCCGGGTCGTTCACCGCCGCCGCAAAACGCTGGGTTTCTTCCACGGAAAAGGTGCGGGCGCTCACGGTAGCCAGTTCGTTCAGGGCTTTTTGTTTGGCTACTTTTGCGGTGATAACCACCTCTCCGGCTTTGATCAGTGCCTCTTCCATTTCAATGGTCAGGTCGACTTCTTTGCCGGAATTGACCGTAATATTGGACAAAACGGCGTCTTTGTAGCCCAGATACGTGACCTGAATGCCGATTTTTCCGACAGGGACATTAGTGAGGCGGAAATGACCGTTCAGGTCGGTGACAGCGCCGATGACGCGGCTTTCCGAGGTTTCCGGGAGCACGGCTACAACGGTTGCGCCGATCAATGGGTTTTTAATACCTTTCTCCAATACCGTGCCTTTGACAGTTTGCGTGTAATTTTGGGCGGACGAAACGAAAGGGATAAATAACAAGTGCAGGAAGAGCAGCAGGAGGATTTTCAACAGGTGTTGCATGGCATGTAGTTTTTGTTTTCAATATTTGACCGGAGACACCGCCACCCCGCACTTACCCTGATGCCATCTTGAAAAATATTTTTTAAAATAATCCGGCTACTGCATAAGGGTTAAACCTATGTTAAGGTGTCTGGAAATAACGCCACAAGCAACTTGGAACAACGAGACGACCCAACCCTGCTCCAGGCCATCCGGCAAGGCGATGAACCGGCGTTTGACACACTGTTTCGGAAATACTACGAACCGCTGTGTCACTATGCCTGCACGCTGACGGACGGCGATCTGGACGAGGCGGAAGACCTGGTGCAACAAACCTTCGTGAAACTATGGGAACAACGCGCGGCATTTGACGTGCAGTGGTCGGTGAAGGCATACCTGTACAAGATGGTACACAACCGCTGCCTCAATCGGCTCCGCGATGCCCGTACCCGCGAAAAGTATAAAGTCTACAATGCCGAGCTATTGGAACAAGCACACGAGCATCAACCTGGCGCAGCCACCGAATTGTCGGAGCGCATTCAAAAAGCACTGTCGACCCTGCCGCCGGAGTGCCGCCGGATCTTTGAACTGAGCCGTTTTGAGGAATTGAAATACCGCGAAATTGCCGATCAACTCGGCATTTCCATCAAAACCGTAGAAACACAAATGGGAAAAGCGCTCCGCCTGATGCGGACGGAACTGGCGGATTACTTAGTGACCCTGATAAGCCTTTTAATACTTTTCTTATGACAGACAACTACACGAACATAGACGAACTCCTGGCAAAACGCCTGGCAGGAGAAGCCGCACCGGAAGAGGAGCAACAGATCGAGGCCTGGTTGCGGGAGTCTGCCGACAACCGGCAATACTTCGAGGGTTTGCAGCGACTTTGGGAGCAGGCGCCGGTGTCGCGCGCTGCCACCCTGCCTGCTGTGGATACGGAGCGGGCGCTGCAAAAAGTAAAAATGCAACTACGCTCCCGGCGCAGCCACTCCACCGGCGCGTATGATTCCCATGTACCGCTGGGCTTCGGCGGCTGCAGCGATGCTGGCTGTCGCGATAGCAGCCGTTTTCTTTTTCCGTAATCCATCGGAAAAACAGGAACTTCAGATTGCCGCAACGGCAACGACGCTGACGGATACGCTGACCGACGGTTCGGTAGTCGTGCTGAACCGGAATTCCGGTTTGCAGATTGCCGGTAATTTCAACAAAAAAGAGCGTCGCATGCGGCTCAGCGGTGAGGCCTATTTTGCCGTAGCCCCTGATCAGGAAAAACCTTTTGTAATCGAAGTCGAGCAATTAGAGGTAAAGTGGTGGGTACGGAGTTCAATGTGGACAGCCGTTCGGAGCCGGGGCGCGTGATCGTGACGGTGACTTCCGGCAAAGTGCAACTGAGCGCAGGCGATCAAAATATATTATTGGTAGCCAATGAACAGGCGGTGTATGAAACCGCATCGGGCAATATTACCCGTTCCGCCAAACCCGATCAGAATGTGTTAGCGTACAAAAACAGAACGTTTTTTTTCGACGCCACGCCGCTGCGCAAAGTTGTTCGGGAATTAAGCGATGTGTACGGCGTTGATATTTCCCTGAAAAACAAGGATTTGGAAAACTGCATACTCATTTCCCGATTTGATAATCTGGAACTGGAACGTGTGCTGGAACTGATTGCGGAAACTTTTTCACTGACCATCGAACGGACGGATGGAAAGGTGGTGCTGGACGGGACGAGTTGTGGCGGGGAGGAGTGAACGTTGAAATGGTGTCGTACTTGACAAACGGCGGTAACGCTTCCGGATATTGAACAAACGCTAAGCCATTGGTTACTCACTCATTCTTGACCCAGCCAATGCAAGACACCCGTTGCTTAGGGGTAAATCGAGGGTGTTTGACCCCGCACTTATGCATTAAAATTTATATTTTTTAAACCTAACCCATGCAATTTACCTGCTTTTCGTGACCAATTTATGAAAACAACTTTGCCCATCCTGCTCCTCCTTTTTCCCTCGCTCCGCCCGCGCTGCGGATGTGCTGGAGCGCCGGATCGACGTGGTTTTTAAGCAAACCCCGCTCAAGGATGCCTTGCAGGTGATTGCGCAACAGGCAGGGTTCGAGTGGTCGTACAACGCCAAAATTCTGGATGCGAACCGCAAAGCCAGCCTCATTGCCAATGACTGGACCGTGCGCGAAACCTTGTACGAATTGCTGGGAGAAGGTTATGAATTCAAAACCAACGGCAATTACCTGATCCTGAAAAAACGTAAAAAACCGGCGGAAGAGTTGAGCGGTTACATCAAAGACCCCGTCACCGGACAACGCCTGGCAAATGCGACCGTGTATGACCGCCAGACACTGCGCGCCACGACGACTGATTCCAATGGTTATTACGAATTGAAGGTCAAAAAAAGTACGGAAATCGTCGTTGCGCGGCTGGATTACCGCGACACCATTTTTCCGGTAACCCGGCAAACACCGCGTTTCCAAAAGATTGATTTACAGGTAAATACAACGGTTGTACCGCGTCAGCGTACCCTGGAAGAAAACATAGAGATTGTTGCCACACGCGCCGAACGTTTTTTCCAGGCCTCCCTCGAAAAATGGAATGCGCTGAATGTGCAGGATTCTTTGCACCGCCGCTACCAGATTTCATTTTTGCCCATTGTGGGCACCAACCATACTTTAAGTGCCAAGGTGGTCAACGACTGGTCGTTCAATATTCTGGCGGGTACCTCGCTGGGCAACCGCAGGCTGGAAGTGGCTGGTATCGGCAATTTCACCAAAGAAGAAATCAAAGGCGTGCAAGTGGGCGGCATTTTTAATGAATTGCGTGGCGATTTGCGCGGAGTACAGGTGGCAGGTATTTACAACCACAGCGGCGACACGCTGAGCGGATTGCAAGTGGGCGGTATTGTCAATCGTGCGCGCCATTCGGCAGGCGCAGCCTCGCAGATCGGCGGTATTGCCAACTATTCCCGAAGCGGTACTGTGCTGCTTCAGGTGGGCGGTATCAACAACCAATTGGATGGCAATTTACAGGGCCTGCAAGTAGCCGGCCTTTTTAACAGGATTAGCGACACCCTGAGCGGTGTGCAGGTGGCCGGCATGGTCAATCGCACCAGGCAGGTTTCCGGCGCAGCGTTGCAGGTGGCAGGTCTGTCCAACCACACCCAAAATGGAACGCAGTTACTACAGGTGGCCGGTATTGCCAATGCTGCCGACAGCGTCGACGGAATCCAGGTGGCTTGTATTGTCAACCGCGCCCGAAAAGTGCGGGGACTGCAATTGGGTTTGTTCAATTCAGCCAAAGAACTCCAGGGATTGCAAATCGGCCTGATCAACCGCTCCGGTCGCCGGGTGTTGCCGTTTTTTAACTGGTAACTTGGCACACTACTGGATATTAAAATGTCCATTGGCGTGGCAACTTAGTGTTACGCCGACACATTCCCCCCTTTCGCCTACTCTTCTGATTTCGTATCAGCCCTTGCAGCACCTTTGTGGTATCAATTCAATTTTTCTGAATAGCACCACAACAATTAATGAAATATCCACTCTTTTTCCTTTCCCTTTTCCTGCTTGACAGTTTTGTTCTTTCCGCTCAAATGCCCGGCGGCGGTATGCCCGCAGGTCGCAATATGCCCGGCATCGCCCGCGTATTTGGTAAGGTGAGAACCAATGACACCAAAGAAGCCGTCGGCTACGCCACGGTTGTGCTGCTGCCCATGCGCAGCGATTCTGTAGTCAGCGGAAGCCTGACCAAAGACAACGGCGATTTTTCGTTGGAAAACCTGCAATTTGGTCAATACCGTTTGAAAATCAATTATTTAGGGTATCAAACCATCGTCAAACAAATTACCGTTCCACTCCAGAATCCCGACCAGGACCTGGGCAATTTTTACCTGGAACCGGAAGCCAATACCCTGAAAGAAGTAACGGTGGTTGCGGAAAAAGACCGCGTTCAGATGGCGATCGACCGCAAGGTGTTCAATGTTGAAAAAGATATTGCAGCGCAAAACGGCACTGCTGCAGACGCCCTGAAAAATGTGCCTACGATTACCGTAGACAACGACGGCAACGCTCAGTTACGCGGTGGCAGTCCGCAAATATTTGTGGATGGCAAACCGACCAACCTGAACCTCAATCAGATTCCCGCTGCTGAAATAGAGCGCGTGGAAGTAATCACCAATGCATCCGCTAAATACGACGCCAATACCACGGGCGGCATCGTGAATATCGTGATGAAAAAGAACACCAAGCCGGGTATCAATGGTATGACCAATCTCGGCATAGGCACCAACGGCCGCTACAACGGCATGGCCAACCTGAACGTCAAACAAAACCCGTTCAACCTCGCGCTGTCCTACAACCTCAACCGGGCGCGCAACATCAACGACGGTTTTACGGATCGCACCAACCTCGGCGAAAATGGCGAAGTGACCGACTATTTCCGTCAGGATAACAGCAACCTACAGAAAAACCTGTTCCAGTTTGGCCGGGCAGCGCTCGACTGGAATATGGACAACCGCAACGTGCTCACACTCTCGCAAATGGTGATGGGCGGTAATTTTTCTTTCGACGATCCGCAAATTTTCAGTTTCAGCGATGCCAACCGCAACATTTTGAGCAGCGGCGAACGCAGTGCCTTGGGAGAAAATCAGTTCCGGCATTACACGACCGAACTCGGCTGGCGCCGCAGTTTTCCTACGCCCGATAAAACATGGGCCACTTCCTTTCAGTACAACTGGAGCCGGGGCAAAAACGATCTCGATTTGCGCAACCGCTTTTTTGACGCCACTGGCGCAGAAATACCTGCCAATCCGGCTCAACAACTCAATGAAGGTGGCAACCGTGGACGGATGCTGATTTTTCAAACAGACTTCACACAACCGCTTGCCAATGGCGCCAAACTCGAATTCGGCGCAAAAAGCCAGTGGAAACACAGTGAAAACGACCTCGATGCGCGGCTCTTCGATTCGGAAAGCCAGACCTGGACCATCAGCGACTACCTGTCTACCCACTACAACTACGATGATCTGGTGAATGCGGCTTATGCCAATTATGCCGGTAAATTCAACGATAAATGGCGTTACCAGGCCGGTCTGCGTTTTGAACAATCCTGGTTCAGGGGGCAGGAGGAAGGCACGGACAGCACCTTTAGTTACAGCTATCCCGGCGGTTTCGATAACCTGCAAAAGGCGTTTTTCCCGGCTTTGTATTTGAGCAAAAAAATCTCCGAATCCAGTGAAATGCAGTTGAATTTCAGCCGCAAACTCAACCGCCCCAATTTTTTCCAGATCATGCCATTTATCATGATTATGGACAACCAGAGTTACCGCAGCGGCAATCCGAACCTGCAACCCGAATTTGTGAATACTGCCGAATGGAATTATTCCAAAACATTCGGTCGTGGTTCCTGGCTCGGTTCTGTGTACGGCAAATACACCGAACAACCGATCACTGAAATCACCCGTCCGGCGGAAGACGGCACCACCGCTTTGCTGACTACCTTTATCAACGGTTCTTCTTCTACCGCAGCAGGTATGGAGAATACCCTGAAAATCAAGTTGTTCAAAGGATTTGAAGCCACTTCCAACGTCAATCTGTTTTACCAGAAAATCAGCGCAGCCGCAGTCGGCAACGAAGGCTGGAACTGGATGGGCAAACTGAACCTCGATTATAAATTTGCCAAATCCTGGAATGTACAGGTCAGCGGTCTGTATGAAAGTCCGCGCGTGATTCCGCAGGGAACGCGCCGCGAAAACTACTTCGCCGACTTCGCTGTTCGCCGCGATTTAGGTCCGATGAGCAGTTTGTCCCTGACTGTCAGCGACATTTTTAACACCAAACGCATGGGCGCTTACACGGAAACGGACTATTTCGTCCAGGACGTGCAACGCCGCCGCGAAAGCCGGTACATTTCCCTGGGCCTGATGATGCGTTTCGGAAAACCGGATTTCTCCCTGTTCAAAAAACAACAGCAGCGCAAACCGGGCGAAGGGGGTGCGCAGCAGGGTGGAGATATGGGATATTAGAGGTGAGAAGTGAGAAGTGAGAGGGTGAGAGAAGTGAGAGGGTGAGAAAGCAAAGAAGTAAAGTAAGAATAAAGTTTTCATGCGGTGATCCCGGGTTTTTCAGTTTTGAAAAATTCGGGATTTTTTTGTTTTACCACATAGGCAAATAGACGTAGAGCGTACTTTTACCACAACGGACACCAAGGGGTTTCACAAAGGACACTAAGCGTAGAGTCGACCGCATTTTTCCAGTCATTTGTGATGATTTATGCCAAGCGACGGTTAACACTAAGCGGGATGAGTCAACTCTACGCTTAGTGTCCTTTGTGAAACTCCTTGGTGTCCGTTGTGGTAAAAGTACACTCTACGTTAATGTGTATGTGGTAAAGAAAAACCAAAGCCGCAGGCACCGTACTTTTGCTGTACTCAACCCCTCAACATGCTCAACAAGTCCCGCCTTGCGGGGCGATCTCAACCACCCATGATAAAGATTGCGTTTTTCGCAGAAATACTCATTCCCGATTTTGATGGCGCAGCCCGCACGATGTTCCAGTTGATCCGGCGCATTCCCGCAGATCGATTTGAATTCCTGTTTATCTGCGGGCTGGGGCCGGATGAATTGTACGGATTTGAATGTTTTCGTATTCCGACGGTTACACTGCCGAAAAATACGACGTATAAAATGGCGGTGCCGCAATTGGCGAAACGAAAACTGAATGCCAGGCTTGAAGCCTTCGCGCCTGATGTAGTACATATTGCAACCCCTTCATTATTAGGACAATACGCCTTAAAATACGCCGGAGATCATCGTTTGCCGGTGTTGTCCATTTACCATACCCATTTCATTTCCTACATCGAATATTACTTTAAAAGCCTGCCTTTTTTAATCCCGTTTGTAAAATCAAAAATAGCGACCAACCAGAAAAACTTTTACAACCGCTGCGACCTGGTGTATGTGCCCGCAGAGGGAATTATGGCGGAAATGCGGGAAATGGGCATCGAAGCGGCGCGTATGAAAATCTGGAAAAGAGGCATGGACACGGCGCTTTTTTCACCGGAAAAAAGAAACCCTGAAGGGATGCGGCGCCTGACGGGCAACGATCTGCCCACGGTGTTGTTTGCCAGCCGCTTAGTCTGGGAAAAAAACCTGGAAACCCTGATCCGCGTTTACGAGCGCTGCCGAAGCCTGCAATTGCCCTGCAATTTTGTGGTGGCAGGCGACGGCGTGGCTCGAAAGGCCTGCGAAAGCCGGATGCCCGGCGCTGTTTTTTTAGGAACCGTCGACCACGAAACACTGTCGGAACTGTATGCTTCCGCCGATATTTTCCTGTTTCCGTCCATTTCAGAATCGTATGGCAATGTGGTACTGGAGGCAATGGCATCCGGCCTGCCCTGCGTGCTGGCCAACGGCGGCGGTTCACGTGACTTTGTAGAACAGGGCGTCAACGGCTTCAAATGCGCACCGAATGACGAAGCGGACTACGTGGACAAAATCACATGTTTGCTGGAAGATAAAACGCTCCGGCATCAACTTTCTGAAGCAGGCAGGCGTTACAGCCTCGCTTTCGACTGGGATCATCTGGCAGAGGTGTATTTTAACGACCTGCGGGTTTTAAGCAGGCAAGTACCCAATCTTCTGTAACTTATTGATTAACATTGCCTTTTGTCCTTTGCTATTTGCCCTTTTACTTGATGAAACTACTCAAAATCATCATCCTGCTGGTCATTCTGGTCTCCTTCGGATTTTTTATTCGGGCCACCGACATGTCAAAAGTCATGTCTTCCGTGCAACAAGTGGGATTCCGTTTTGTGTGGTTGATTGCGACGACCTTTCTGGGTTATCTGTTTGGCACCGTGGGCTGGAAATACTGCATGGGTCCGCAGGGCGCGCATTTGCGGCTGAAAGACTTGTTTTTTATCCGCCACATCGGCGAAACCGTCAGTCTGATCAACCCGACCAGCGTGATCGGCGGTGAGGCTATGAAGGTGTTTTTGTTGCAGGACAAAGGTGTGGATAGAAAAACACTGATTACTTCGGTGCTGATTTCGAGGGTTATCATGGCGCTGACGCAGGTGTTGCTGTTCCTGCTCGCCGCTGCATTTTTGTGGCTGCAAAATGACGGTTTTGCGCCGCAGGTTTCCTGGATGACCGTGGGCTTATATGCGCTGCTGGCTTTCCTGACAGTGGCTTTGTTTGTGCTGAAACCCAAACGGATGTTCCGAAAACTGGCCTTGCGAACACGTTTCGGGGTGTATCTGAAAAAACGCACGGAAATACTGCGCATGCGGGCGAAACAAATGCTCCGAGATTTGTCGCTTTATTTTAAAAACAACAAAAAAGCCCTGGCGCTTTCCCTGCTTTTTTTCATCCTGCACTGGTTTTTCGGCGCCATGGAGTTCTACCTGATCCTGACTTTTCTGGGAATTGATGTGAGCATTGCCCAGGCCATTCTGGTGGATATGGGGGTTGTGTTTTTTAAAGTCGCAGGTGCATTTGTACCCGGACAAATCGGCGTGGAGGAATACGGTAACAAAGTGATGCTGGCGGCCATCGGCGTGGCAGGCGCCGAAATCTGGATCACCGCTTCCATTTTGCGGCGCACCCGCCAAATATTCTGGATCGTTTTCGGGCTGCTCGTTTATCTGTTTATGTATAAAAAATGGGGAACAAAGCCCCCTGCCTCCTGATGGAAATCCTGTTTGTCAGCCACAAATACCCACCCGCAGTGGGCGGTATGGAAAAACAAAGTTTCGAGCTCATACAGGGCATGAAACGTTTTTCCAACGTACACACCATTGTCTACGAAGGCGGCGAAAGCAAACTTCGTTTTTTTGGATGCTGCGCAAAAGAATCCTGCAAACCTGCCGGGAAAACCCGGGCATCACCGCCATTCATTTTAACGACGGCCTGATGGCGGCCATATGCGCCGGACACACCGGCTACGAACACCTGCTTCGAGCGGTGACCCTGCACGGACTGGAGGTCGTGTTCCCCAATCGCGTGTATCAGCGGTTTATCCTGCCCCGATTCAACCGCTTCGACCTGATTATTGCCGTCAGCCAGGCCACTGCGGAGGCCTGTGTGCAGCGCGGCTTGTCGCCTGAAAAAGTGGTGGTCATCCCCAACGGCGTGGATGCCGCGCTTGCAGAAACAGTAAAACGATCTGATTTTCAACAGTTTATGGCGACGAAATACGATCTGGATGTGCAAGGCCGTCACATCCTGGTTGCCATGGGCCGTTCGGTGCGTCGCAAGGGTTTTTCCTGGTTTATTCAGCAAGTGGTACCTAAACTGAAAGGCAATGTTGTTTTTCTAATGATCGGGCCATTTCAGCGGCGGCCCGGCGGGTTTGAAATATTTTTAAGGTATCTACCCACTTTTTTGCGCAATCAGATTGCCCTTTTTGCCGGATTCCCGACGGATGAAGCGACCATCCGGCTGCTGCTCGAACGCCCGGAATTTCAGGATAAAGTCAGGCACCTCGGCAAACTCCCATTTGAAGACATCCGGCAAATTCTGGCCGCTGCGGATGCTTTTGTGATGCCCAACATTCCCATCGAGGGCGACATGGAGGGCTTCGGATTAGTGTGTCTGGAGGCCTGTCTGTGCGGTGCTGCGGTGTTTGCTTCCCGGATAGACGGCATTACAGAGGCCATTCACGATGGGAAAAACGGGGTATTGCTGCCTGCCGGCGATGCGGAGGCCTGGGCGAATGCCTTGAATGTGCAGATGGAAAATACGTCGACATCTGTGGTGCGGACAGATGCTGCGAAAAGTTACACGCTCGACCATTTCGGTTGGGATAAAATGGCCGGGGATTATTGGGAGCAGTTGAAAAAATTGTCTGGCGGTAGCCAGGCTGCTCGGTTCGGCCATTGAAAGGTTTTTCAGCAAGATAGAGTAGGCTAACCTTGTTTCTGTAATTTTTTCTGCTAAAATTCAGGCATTTGGCTGTTTATACCTCAATGTTTTCTACCTTTGCATCCCGAAATGAAAAACCCTTTTTCTATATTTTTCAACTTCGTAAATACCGGAAACAAGTCATTTTGACTTGTTTCCGGTATTTTTTTAATGTCTTTTAATGCGCCCTGTTTTCCTTGTTGTCCTTTTTTTCTTTCCAGTTGGGTTAAACGCTCAGACTTGTCTTCATTTTGATGGGCAACAGAACGTCACTGCTGTCGTGGAAATACCCGCCGGCAGTATCGACTTCACGATTGAAGCGCGGTTCAAGTCTCAATACCAGGCCGATTTTTATGGGATGAGCCGCTTAATTTGCTGGAATTCTGGGCAAGAATCCCGTATCGAAATTGGCAATCACGATGGTTTTTTAACGCTGTATCAATATCCGGATGACGAGGGCCGCGTCGAGACAAGAGAAGCATTGCAAGACAGCTTGTGGCACCATGTGGCTTATGTCCGCGAAGGCAACGTAGCGAAATTGTACATGGATGGCCGTTTGTTGCTTACTGCTGGCTGCGGAGGCTAAGCCTGGCCGCAGCCTGATCATTGGCTCCTGGTATGAAGGAAGAGAAAACTGGCGGGGTTGTATCGATGAGGTGAGGTTGTGGAAAGTGGCACGAACGGAAGCCCAAATCTCGGCATATCAGGCAAAAAAAATCAGCAAAAGAGATTACAAGCAATTGCTGGTCTATTACCAATTCGATGAAGGCCGCCCGAATGCTGACAATACACGGATATCAAGAGTGAAGGATACAACCGGCAAGTTTCCCGGCGTATTGAATCAATTTCGATTGACGGGTTCCGATTGTAATTTCGTAAGTGAAAATCAAGAATTTCCTGCTCCGGCCCCGGTAATTGTACAGACTACAGAAGAACCGTCGTATGTGGAGCCGGATAATGCAAAAGTCGATGTGTCGCCACCTGTTGCCGTCAATGATGATGGCTGCATAATAAAGGAAGCATTGCTGCGGGACGTCTATTTCAATACGCCTTTAGATAAAGGTTTTGAAGCCGTAAGGCAGTATTTTGAAACCGGGAAATACCGAGCGCTTCTCCGAACATTTGGCACACAGGCTGTAAACGCAATGGCTTTAGACTCCTTCTGCCTGACAAAAGACGCTTACTTTTTACCAGTGGAACATCCTGAAAGACAATCTTTTATCGTACTACACAACCAAGAGCAGTGGAATGGAAAAAGACGCCTGAAAATGTTCGAGGCCTATTTTACTTTCAGCACACATGAACAGGCAGAGCGCTGCGCTTTTGATTTGCTGAGCAAACTGGTGAAATCATGCGAGATTTATGCGCGTTACTTCCCCCTTGAAAATACTCATTACCACTACTTTATTGTGGATCATTATAGCGATCACTGTTTTCAATACGGCGTTCATTACAGCACGATTGATAATAAAAAGCAATTTGTGCAACTCACTTTTAGTAAAATGCAAGATTAGATCCGATATGCCACGCGATACATCCATACAATCCATTCTCATCATCGGCTCCGGCCCCATCATCATCGGCCAGGCCTGCGAATTCGATTATGCCGGCTCCCAGGCCAGCCGTTCCTTGCGCGAAGAAGGCATCCAGGTAGCCCTGATTAATTCCAATCCGGCAACAATCATGACCGACGCTGTGACGGCTGATTATATTTACCTGCATCCGCTCACCCCCGAAAGTGTCGAGGCTATTTTGAAAAAACACCAGGATGACCCCGATTTGCCGACGCTGGATGCCGTGTTGCCTACCATGGGCGGCCAGACGGCGCTCAACCTCGCCATCGAGTGTGAAAAAATGGGCATTTGGGAACAATACAATTGCCGTATGATCGGCGTGGACACAGCCGCTATCGAGACTACTGAAAACCGCGAAGCCTTCAAAAAACTCGTGGTCGACCTCGGGCTTTCCGTGGCCCCATCCTTTATCGCCAACTCATACCTGAGGGTAAAGAAGCGGCGCAAAAGATTGGTTTTCCGTTAGTTATCCGCCCTTCCTATACCCTGGGCGGTACGGGCGGCGGTTTTTGTATGAAAGAAGAGGAATTCGACGAGGCCCTCAAAAACGGCCTGAATGCCTCGCCCACCCACGAAGTGCTGGTGGAAAAAGCGGTGCTGGGCTGGAAGGAGTTTGAACTGGAACTGCTGCGCGATAAATTAGACAACGTCGTCATCATCTGCACCGTCGAAAACGTCGACCCGATGGGCATTCACACCGGCGACAGCATCACCGTAGCGCCTGCTATGACCTTGTCGGATACGGCTTACCAGGATATGCGCAACCAGGCGATCCTGATTATGCGCGCACTGGGCAATTTTGCCGGCGGCTGCAATGTGCAATTTGCTCAAAACCCTGAAAATGAGAAACTTATAGCGATTGAGGTGAACCCGCGGGTGTCGCGCTCCTCCGCCCTGGCATCCAAAGCGACCGGTTATCCGATTGCCAAAATCGCCGCCAAATTGGCCATCGGATACACCTTAGACGAACTAAAAAACCAGATCACCAAAACTACTTCGGCATACTTTGAACCGACGCTGGATTATGTGATCGTCAAAATGCCGCGCTGGAATTTTGACAAATTCCACGGCGCCGATCACCGGCTCGGACTGCAAATGAAATCGGTGGGCGAGGTGATGGCTATCGGGCGCTCGTTCAACGAGGCCCTGCAAAAAGCCTGTCAGAGCCAGGAAAACAACCGCACTGGCTTGGGCGCCGACAAAAAAGAATGGCTGCGCACGGACGACATTATGGAGCGCTTGGAAAAGGTGAGCGACGACCGGATTTACCGCGTAAAGACGCGCTGCGGCTGGGTATTCCTTCCAAAACGGTGCAGAAATTCACCGGTATCGATGCCTGGTTTATCGGCCAGATCAAAAACCTGGTGAAAATGGAAGAGCAATTGCTGCGCTTCAATGTACCGGATGACATCCCGACCGATTTTTTTATCGAACTGAAAAAGAACGGATATTCGGACGCCCAGATCGCCTGGATGTTGCGCATCGACGAAAAATTCGTGACCATCGAGCGCAAGCGGCGCGGCATTCGCCGGGTGTACAAAATGGTGGATACCTGCGCTGCCGAGTTTGAAAGCAAAACCAATTATTTCTATTCCACGTTCGACGACAAGAACGAAAGTATCGTAACGGATAAGAAAAAAATAGTGGTGCTTGGTTCCGGCCCCAACCGAATCGGGCAGGGCATCGAGTTCGACTATTGCTGCGTACACGGTGTTTTGGCAGCCAAAGAGGTTGGTTATGAGGCGATTATGGTGAATTGCAACCCCGAAACGGTTTCTACCGATTTTGATATTGCCGACAAACTCTACTTCGAGCCGGTGTACTGGGAACACCTGGAGGAAATACTGGAACACGAAAAACCGGAAGGCGTCATCGTGCAACTCGGCGGACAAACAGCCCTGAAACTCGCCGAACACCTGCACAAAAAAGGCTGGAACATCATCGGAACCAGTTTCGACAGCATGGACATCGCCGAAGACCGGGGCCGTTTTTCCGACCTGCTGAAAGAACTCGATATCCCGTACCCGCAGTACGGCGTGGCGCATGATGTGGATGCCGCACTCGACATCGCCAAACGCCTGCCGTATCCGCTGCTGGTGCGCCCCTCGTACGTATTGGGTGGACAACGCATGAAAATCGTCATCAACGACAATGAACTGGAACGCCAGGTGTTGTCTATTTTTAAACACTTGCCCGACAACAAGGTGCTGATCGACCAGTTCCTGGAACGCGCCAAGGAGGCCGAAATCGACGCCATTTTCGACGGCGACGACATTCACATCATGGGCATCATGGAGCACATCGAACCGGCGGGTATCCACTCCGGCGACTCGTCGGCCGTGCTGCCGCCGTATTCGCTCGGTCCCATCGTGATCCAGAGCATGTGCGAATACGCCGAACGCATCGCCAGAGCGCTGAATATCAAGGGTTTGATCAATATCCAGTTTGCCATTAAAAACGACCAGGTGTACGTGATCGAAGCCAATCCGCGGGCATCTCGTACCACGCCGTTCATCGCCAAAGCCTACGGCGTGCCATACCTGAATATCGCCACGAAAGTGATGCTCGGCACCCACAAACTGAAGGACTTTGAAATGATCAATAAATTAGACGGTTATGCGATCAAAATCCCGGTATTCTCCTTTGATAAATTCCCGAATGTGGACAAACGCCTGGGGCCGGAAATGAAAAGCACCGGCGAGGCGATTTACTTTATCAAGGATTTGAAAGACCCGTATTTCAGGGAGTTGGAGCGGAATCGGAGTATGTATTTGTACAACTAGTTATCGGTTATCAGTTATTCGTTATCCGGCTTGATACTCAGGCATTTGTATAAATTAACGCAAACTGATTTTAACTCGATACTTAGTAACGCTCAAAAAAAAGTTCACGATTTGACTAACCCCCGCGCTTTAGCACCCGTTTCGCTTAAAATTTTAGGCAAGTTTGAACATCTAAGCGAAAGGGGGCTTCGATGTTTAGTAAACGTAGGCAAATCGCTTGTAGGCATCGATTTTTTGTCTTTTAGCGGTGATACTTTCGCCCGGGAATTAAAGGAATGCTAAGTTTTGGCTCTACGTTTACTAAACCTTGAAGGTTTAGTAAACGTGTGAAAAGCGCTTAGAAGGCTTCGATTCTTGACTTTTAGCAGTGATCGATTCGTTTAGGGATTAAATTAATGCCAAGGTTGAGCACTACGTTTACTAAAATTTTAAGTGAAAGGGGGGCTAAAGCGGGGGGGGGGTGTAGTCAAATCGTGAACTGGTTTTTTAGGCGTTACTTAACTGAGTACTTTTGTCAAAAAAGCAGCGATTATGAGTAACCTGATATGAGACTCTTCTTTAAAACTATCCTCTACCTGCTTCTCTTTCTCCTACTCACTGCCCTCACCCAAATCGGCGGCCTGGTTTTCCTGCTCAGTTGGTTCATTTACAGACGAATTATCAGAAAAGCGACTGCACAGTTCAAGCCGGTTTTCCTGATTAAAATGCTCACGTTTGTAAGCCTTTACCTGTTCGCCACTTTTCTGCTGGTTCCCATCATAGCAAAACCGTTCGGCCGGGTGCCGCTGCCCTTTTTTACCACAAACCACGTCCGTCCCGTCAATGTCTGGACCTGCATATTGAATCGGAACTATGTTCGACCGGAATTAAAAAGTATGGTTGAAAAGGTGGCCAAAACAATGAATGACCGGTACGAAGGCACCGAAATTCAATACCTCGATGCCAACCTGCCTTTTTTTGATGGTTTTCCGCTCGTCCCACACTTGAGCCACAACGACGGGCGAAAACTCGATCTGGCATTTTTCTACACCGATAGCAGGACTGGTCAAAAAACCAATGACAAACCCTCTTTCAGCGGATATGGTGTTTTTGAAGCGCCCCGTCCGAATGAACTGAACAGCATTGAAACCTGCCTCGATAAAGGACACTGGCAATACGATTTTAACAAGTACATGGCTTTTGGCGCCCATCAGGAACAATTTATCTTCGATGAGGAACGCACCAGGGCAATGATCGAACAGTTTTCAGAGGCACAGGGCATTGAAAAATGTTTATTGAGCCGCATTTAAAAAACCGGCTGAACCTGAATAACAACAATAAAGTCAGGTTTCACGGCTGTCAGGCGGTGCGGCATGATGATCATTTGCATATTCAGATAAGGCGCTGAAGTTGAATTATTCATCTATATGCGCTATGTTCGCTGCTGTATTTCCAGCCATATATGAAAGCCGACATACCACACCATCTCACCAATAACATTCCCACCAACGCCGAGCACCTCATCGGGCGAGATGCCGAATTGGAGGCCATTGCCGTTCATCTGGCACAAAACCGACCGACCGTGCTGGTCAACGGCATCGGCGGCGTCGGCAAGACCTCGGTAGCGACCAAATTTATGGCCCTGCGTGGTCCCGAATACGAGCACCTGGCCTGGCTGACCGTCAGCGGCTCGCTCGCGGAGACCTTTGTCAATCATACCGTGCTCAAGGAATCTTTACATATTGCGCAGGAAGTGAAAGAACTGGTGGAAGCCAGGAACATCGCCGACGCTTTTGCCCTGGTGTTCAAAAAACTGAACGAACTGGATAAAACCCTGGTCGTCATAATCACCTCGCGCAACCGCCCGCAGGAGTGGACGGCCGTGGTGCCTGTGGAAGCTTTGCCGGCAGCGGAAGCGGTGCAATTGTTTAAAAAAATAGCGCCCCCGCAAGGGCCGGAAGTCACCGATCAGGCCAATCGAAGACCTGCTTTCCAAACTCTATTTCCACGCTTTGCTGATCGAACTGGTGGCCAAAGCCGTGGCCTCGGCGGGCCTGAGTTTCGAGGAACTACAGGCGATGATCGAAACGCAATTTATCCACCACGATACCCTGCGCGAAGAAATAATTCCCACCGGCAGGCACGGTGATAGCTTGCCCGACAATACCAAACGGTCGAATATCGAGGATTATATCCGCCTGATTTTCAATCAGGTACACGGACTGAATGATAAATCCAAAGACATCCTTCGCTGTATAGCTTTATTGCCTTTGGCTACCCCGATAGGACGGGAGGATTTAAAAAAACACCTTGCTCTCTGGAATATCGAAGACATTGCGCACGCACTGACGATGCTGGTGGAGCGCGGCTGGCTTGACAGGGTGCAGGCTCCCGGGCAAAAACCGCAGTATAAAATGCATCCTTTGATTGCGGATGTGGTGGTCAGGCATTTGGAGGTGAATGCGGAGTTTGCGGAAGCGTACACGAAGCGCGTGGCGGAATTGATTTTCTATGAAAATACCAATCCTGAACACAACCTTATTGAAATCAATAATTACAAACATTTGGCGGAACGATTGAGTGATTTGTTTTGGGAAGAAAACAGGGAGGAAGCATCTGATTTACTGGGTAACTTAGGTAATTTAGAAGATAACTTTGGTATTTATCAAAAAGCGGCGGCATATCATGAGCGCGCTTTGGTAATATGCGAAACCGTTTTTTGATCAAAATCATGCAACTGTAGCCGTGCGTCAATCTAATTTGGCAAATGTGTATCGAACTCTAGGGCGTTACGACGAAGCAGCTGGATTATTGGAAACAGCTTTGAGAAAAGTGATATAGAAAAACTTTGGAAAGACCATGCACATGTTGCCATTTAGCCAATCCAATTTGGCATTGGTATATCAGGATTTAGGTCGCCATGAGAAGCCTGCTGAATTATTGGAAAGCGCCTTAAAAGTAATTTGAACAACTTTGGCAAAGACCACCCAAATGTGGCAATTATCAATCCAATTTGGCATTGGTGTATCGGGACTTAGGCCGTCACGCCGAAGCAGCCGAATTATTGGAAAGCGCCTTAAAAAGTGATTTGAACAACTTTGGCAAAGACCATCCAAATGTGGCTATTCGCCAATTGAATTTAGCGGCTGTTTACATAGAATCAGATAGAAAACCTGAAGCCAGGGTATTTCTGCAAGCCGCCTATCAGAATTTACTCAAAAACTTTGGGCCGGCGCATCCGGATACCATCAATATTCAAAAGTGGTTTCCACATGCAGAAGAATAAGGCTCGGCTTTTAGTGGTGGCATGGGATGGAGGACAGGAATCCTACGAATCATCGGTGAAATTGGAAGAACCTCCACTAAAAAATCTCGAATGCTTCCAACTTCCCGAAAGTTTTGGAACTTTCGGGGTCAATAATACAGCCACCGCTTCTCAACAATCCAAAACCCACCAGCTCTATCCGCTTCGAAATACGGAGTTTAGCACACAATCCCATGCCACCGCTATCATCCACCAAAATCAATCCACACATGACCCGCCCTATCATCCAACTCCTCCTAACCTGCACGCTTTCAATCATTTGCCTCCACCCGGCCCATGCCCAATGGACCCAAACCCCAGGCCCCTTCGGCGGCACGGTTTTTTTCCTGGAAACCTATGCAGGCGCTTATTGGGCAGGCGCCGAATCGGGTTTGTACCGCTCGCTCGACGGTCAGCAATGGAACCGTGTCGAAAACCTTGGCCGCGAACCCGTGGTGGCCGGACTGGCGGATCAGGACACCTTGTATATTATTCGCGGCTTGTTGCGATCCGACCTGCTGACCAGCACCGACGGCGGGCAGTCGTGGAAGTTGACCGAAATTGATGAGGCGCCGCCCACAAACCATGTCTCGCTCAAAAAAACCGGCGGCGCCTTGATCATTGCCGCTATTACCCCCAATAATTATTACCTGCGATCGAGGAACAACGGCGCAACCTTCGGCTTACTGCCTGGCGGCGGCGCCGCTTCACCGGATTTACTGGATGCGAACGGCGGGCTGATCGTGAAAGGAGGCGATAGTCCTACCCTACAGATTTCTCAAAATGGCGGCAATACTTTTTTTAACCGGATGATTGCGCCGGGGTTCAACACCAATTACCAGGTCGTGGTGCTGGACAGCGCCATTGTCACCCGCGTGCAGTCGAACGGAGGGGCGTTGAGCGTACAAATATCGTTTGATACCGCGCAGAACTGGCAGGCGCTGAACCTGCCGGCTGGATTTGACCCGGATGTGGTCGCGCTGCGGCGTTCCGGTGAAAAAGGACTGCTGGCCCTGATATTCGGACAATATGCCTGGACAACCGATTACGGCGTTACCTGGACGGTGTTTTCCGCGCCGGAAGCGCCCAGGGGAATGCACACGAATGGAAACGAGTGGCTCCTTGTTTTCTGAAAACGGCTTGTACCGGTCCGACAGTTTCGGGACCAACTGGACCGACGCCAACACGGGTTTCGAAGGGCGGATAGTATATCGCGTGCGATCCGGCGGCGATCATCTGTACGCACTCGATATTTCGCCCATTTCCAGTGACCCCAACATCTACATAAGAGCAGGAGAAAATGTCACGTGGGCCCAATCCGGTCTTTTAGAAGGCGCGACAGCGCTGGAAATGGCCACTCAGGGTCCGGATACACTGCTCACTTACGAGCAGATATCGCTGGACGGCGGACAAACGTGGACCTACATTTCCTATCTGGGCGTCTCCGGTTTTTCGCCCAGTGGTATAGATATTCATGATCATCAGGCTTTTATATCGCTTAACCAGCATGTATGCAGTGCCCTTCACCGAAAACCCGACAGCCACGGTGATGTACGGCCCTTCGGTGACGGACAACGTGTACAATACACTCTTCGTCGGAGATTCCTTATACGCGGCCACCAGTAAGGGGCATATTTACCTTCAACTGCCCAATACGACCGACTGGATACCGCTCACCAGCGGCGGCCCCGGATACGGCGGGAAATTGTTCCGCATCAACGGGCGGTTTTTTTTGCCCCGCGTGACGGATATTCGTTATTCGGACGACGGTTTGCTATTTCAAACCCTGCCCGTGGAAGGACTGAACATCAGCCCGACAGAAATTACGACGATTTACGACATGATCGGCGTCGACAGCGTCATCATAGCCGCGACGGAAATGGGCATTTTCTTTTCCACGGACAAAGGGGAACACTGGCTGCCGTTTGATAGCGGATTGCCGGAGACAGAGAATAACTACTTGCCTGCGTGGGATTTGACGGTCCACAACGGCGTTGTATATGCCGCCATGCTGCGTCAGGGTATCTGGCAACGAACGGTCGCCATTGGCAGCAGCTTTGGCGTGGTGTACCGCGACGACAATCAAAACGGCATACAGGAGCCGGGTGAACCACCTTTGCCCAATATCAAGGTGCTGGGCGTGTTATCTGATAACCTGAGCCTGACCGACAGTGCAGGCCGGTATACCCTGGTTTTTGACCTGCCGGGCGATACCGTACGGACCATTGCACCGGTGGTTTATAACAGCATTCAACCGTATTATCGGCTGGTGAACGGCATACGCCAGAACCAGGATTTTGGCGTGTGGTTTCAGCCTGATGTTACGGACCTGGGCATTTCGGCGACCCATACGGCAGCGATGCGCCCGGGTTTTGACAACAGTCTTCATTTGCGTGTATCCAATACAGGTACTAAATCAGTAGAAGCAACGGTAGGTTTGAAATTACCGGCAGACGTGCAGTACCTTGGCGCCGACCCGGCCCCTGATCTGGTTTTGGGCGATTCTTTGGTTTGGCTGAACGCAAGTATCCCTTTTTTAGGAAGTGCAGATTTTGAGGTACAGATTCAATTGGCAAGTACGATTCCGCTGGGTACGTTGTTGACGTTTCATAGCAGGGTGCTGCCCGAAAACACGGATCAAAACAGTACGGACAATACTTTTGCATTAGAAACAACCGTGGTGGGCGCTTATGACCCCAATGACAAGCAGGTTTGGCCGGGAGATCATATTACGCCTGATGATGTAGCGGCCGGTGTGCCGTTGCGTTATATCATCCGCTTTCAAAATACGGGCACTTATCCGGCAGAGCGGGTTCGTTTGGTCGATACCCTGGATGCGGATCTCGATCTGGCTACTTTATCGGTGCTTGGCGCCAGCCATCCTTTTACCTGGCAGATCAAAGCCGGCCATGTGCTGGAAATTGTATTTGACCAGATTATGCTGCCGGATTCCAATACCAATGAAGCCGCCAGTCATGGTTTTTTCAGTTTTTCCATAGCCGCCAAACGCGCGTTGCCCATCGGAACGCCTTTGCTCAATCAGGCAGCCATCTATTTTGATTACAACAGTCCCATCTACACCAACACTACCTTTACACAGGTCTCTTTTGAATCAGTCGTATCCAACCCTGCCGATCCGTCGCTGTTTTTGCAATTTTTCCCCAATCCGGTTTCTACGAAGTGTACCGTGCTAACACCTTCAAACGGCGGCACATTGGCGCTTTACAGCGCTACAGGGATATTATTGCAGATGTGGCCGGATTGTCCTGAACAGGTGGAGATCAATATGCCGGGTGTTGTGAACGGCCTGTATTATTTCAGGTGGGAAAAAGGAAAAGATGTTGTGCTTGCCCCGGTGGTGATTGGGCAGTAGATTGCATTTATCAGATATTTCCAAATTTTTTACCCGAAATAACGGTGATACAAATTATGCTGTCCCTGCGCCGGCAATCTTAAATACTTGATTTGAGAATTAAAATTGTGATTACCTTTCTCAATCCTTTAAGCAATTGCCCATGCACATTGTAACCTTATTTGAAAACAGCGACCGCGACCTGCGCATTTCCCTCGACCGGTATGTGCAGCAACTGTCGAGAAACGGCGAAGTCAGCATTTGGAACACAGAGCAGGTATTGCCGGGTGAAGAAAAGGACACCGTATGTTATCAGCAATTGGAAAAAGCAGACCTGGTGTTGTTGCTAATCAGCCAGGATTTTCTGGCTGACCAGTCATGTTACGATCGGGCCTTGCAAGCCCTGGAAATGTGCCGTAAAAACCCCGCGAAAAAGATGGCGGCAGTATTGCTGCGACCCAGTAGCATAGCGGATACGCCGTTGAAGGATTTGACACAGTTGCCACTGCCGGAGGTCTGTATTACGCAGTATAAAGACCCCGAACAAGGTTTTTGGGACGCCTACCAGGGGATCAAAAAAATCATAAACCCCAACTATCGCTACAAAAAAAGACCCAAAATAGCGGCTTTGCAGGCGACTCTGTTGGGTTCCGCTGTGTTGCTGTTGTGGTGCCTGTTTGTCTTGTTATTGCCTGTCATATATCCGCAGGATGGTATTCGGATTGTGCCTGAACCTTTTTTTAAAGAGGCTGACAGTTCGATGTATTACAAGATGTACAAGTTGGATCAGGCTGCCCAGGACAGCGTTGTTTTGTTCTTTTCGATCGAACCTGCCGACACCGGTAAATATGGCCAGTTACAATATGCATCAGCCATCCGAAAAAAAGAGGATGCGAACTGGGTTAAGAATCACATGCAAATTATCGATCCTGATGACAGTCAAACCAATGAAAATGGCGAATATTTCAGCCAATGCGTCAGGGCCAATTTTAATAAAAACGATGAGGGCGAATACCACTTCAACGTGCAATTCAGCAAACCACTCGACAAAAGTCGGATGGCTGATTTTGATAAAAAATTACGATGCGGTCATACGCCGTGTTATTGTTCAACATCCAATTGTGAAAACGTCGGCTATTTTTCGGCTTTCCACTATTTTTACTTCCGGGAAACCCGTTTTTACACCACTATTTTTGTTTTTATCCTGACGACGCTTCTATTGATGACTATTTTTTCTATAAAAAAAGCCTCCTCTTATGCCAAACGTAACAGTTAAAATTATCCCCGCTATTAATGTCCGGAATGCAGACAAACGGATTAGGCTGATCAAAGGCGCTAAAGTTATTTCCATTCAAAATGGCGCCTCCAATATTAAGGGTAATACGAATGCAAACGGGGTTTTAACGTTCTCCTTAAACCCCGGCATTTACCGCATCGCAGTAGAGTCGACGACATTCCTCCCGCCGGACACCCGAAATGTGGTGGTCGAAGCATCCGTTTCAAATGTGGAAGTACGGCCTTTCCGGGTTTTTGACGATGGAGACGATTGTGCTTACATTGTCAGGCGGATAAAAATGCTGGTGAAAAAAGGCGAAGTTGAGAAAGCCCGGCAACTGATGGAAATGATCGCGGAAACATACAGCCTAAGTAGTTATCCGTTATTAGTTATTGGTTATCAGTATTGATAATCAAGCACTTGCAAATAATTTAATCTGAACCATTTTGCCCGGTCTCGAAAAAGGTGCATCCGACGGAAACAAATGCCATTGGATTTCAAATGGTATGAACGAGAGAACTCAAACACCCAAACGCATTTTTACCCGCCTGCTTGGGCTGGTTTTTCTGTTGTCTGTAACCGGGCTTGCGCAGGTGTCTGCCCAGCAAAGCGCATATAAAAAGCCCGGACAAGTTTCCACCCGCATTTTTAATGCCCGTGACGGACTGCCCGATAACAAAGTCGCCAGTTTGCTGGAAACCCGGAAAAATCCGTTTCGCTGGGCGATCACAAAAATGAATTGTGCCGTTTTGATGGCTACCGGTTTAACACGGTATGGGAAAAAATACCCGATATAGGCGGCATCGTCGAAAATTCCCGCGGCGAATTGCTCATCTCACATTTACCCATCCAATCAAAAATTTCCTGCTTTGAACCGGAGTCGGGACGAAAAGAAACCCGGGAATCCCGTGAAATTCCGGGTTTGAAAGGCCAGTTGATCAATATGTGGTCGCAGGATACGATGATCTTTCTCGTCACCGAAGTACTGCCTGAAAAACGGTTTGACGTGTATCGGCTTTATCCGGGTTTTAGTGTTCAGTTTTTTGCACAGCATCTATTTGGGTGCTGCCAACCCTGTTAGTTTATCCCCCTGCGGTCGGCTCATTATTTCAGATGGGATGATCGAAACAAAACACTTTGGTACAGCGGCTTCATTTTAAATCAGGAAAATCAGGTGTTTCGTTTTGACTGGAAAACAGGACAGACCGATATTTTTCCATTACCCCACAAGGCAGGCGATTTTGGGGTTTCCTCCGTTCATATTTTCATCAGACCCGATGGGCAGGTACTGGCGTATTCCAGCCGATACAACGAAGTGTGGAAATGGAACAACAATGCCGGACAATTTGACATCTCCTGGGCGCCGGGCGAAAATGCAGGTCTGCTTTTTATCGGGTCAGACCAAAAAGGCGCCCTGATTTTTAGAAAAAATACGGATTATTCCGGCGATTTGTGCCTTATGAATCCGGACGATTCCTGGCAGGAACTGCGGGGTTTTCCTAAACTGAATTATACGACCTGCACCGGACAGGATTTTTCCCGGCAAATCTATTTTTGTACCTTAGAAGGCGTGCTGCGGGTTAATTTTGAACAAACACTTTTTCAAAACTTTATACCGCTTCAAAAAAGCGTTCAAGGTTATTCGAACCGCGCTTTTCGAGGCATCACAGCCGACTTGCAGGGCAATGTCTGGATGGTGGGGGAAATGATGGGCTTGTTTTGCGCTGGCCCCCGGAATGGCGGAGTATTAGAAAAAATACCTGTAAAGAACAGGTTTTCAGGCCTTGAATTGTTGACCAATAACGCCCTGAGTCTTCAGACTGACAACAAAGGCCGTATCTGGTCGGCACGGGATAATAGCGGCTCATGCAACCTGTTGCGCATAGACCCTGTCACCGGTTTTGCCGATACTTTTCTGATCAAAGACCACCGGATCAGTGCGTTCACCCTGCTTCAAAATGGCTCTTTGTTGATAGCGGCCGTCGACGACAAAGCCGCTGCGCTATTTTTATTCCATCCCGAAACGAAGCAAATCGCCGGGAAATTCAGTGTCGGGAAAGACAAAAATTCCAAATCTTCCCCTTTATTTCTGTTGGAAAACCCTTCGGGTAAAGTGTGGGTTGGCAGCAAGGAAGGCTTGCAGTTGTTCGATCCGAACCAAAACGATCACTGGCCCGATTTTCCGGGCAATAACGAAGCCGCGCATGAATTTCCGGTATCCGTGATGATGGCTGACGGTGATTCTGTGTTGTGGTGCGGCGCCCTTGGCGGCGGCCTGCGAAAGTTGAACCTGAAAACCGGCGCCTGGGAAGTTTTTACCATGGCAAACGGCCTGCCGGCCAATAAAATCGCCGGTATTTTGCCCGACGAAAACCGGAACCTGTGGATTTCGACGTACGACGGCCTGAGTTTTTTTCAGCCCGCTAACCGTTTGTTCACTAATTTTTTTACCAATAACGGACTGACGCACAACGAGTTCAATCGTTTTTCTTTTTTCAGGCATCCCGATGGCCGTATGTTTTTCGGCGGGTTAAATGGAGTGAATTATTTCAAACCCTCGGAATTGCTGGCTTCTTTTTCGCAAGGCAACGATTCGCTGCTGATTGCTCAGTTATCGTGGTTTGCACCGGACGGCAAAACCAAAACCGAGCAGTTTTTTGAATTACAAGACATCCGTGGCATCACTTTGCCGGCGGATAACCGCTATTGCAGCATCCGGCTGGCGCTGGCCAATTACCTGCAACCGGAAAACAACCGTTTTGCCTGGAAACTGGAAGGCTACGACGCCGACTGGCATCTGAACGGTACAAACAACGACATCACGTTCCATTATTTGCCTGCCGGGAAATACCGGCTGCGGATTAAAGCCGCCAATCCGACGGGTGTTTGGAATAAAACGGAACACGTGCTCGAAATAGAAGTACGCGAATTCTGGTACAAAACCTGGTGGGCGTTCGGGCTGTTCTCAGCCGCCATTTTCAGTTTGTTTTATTTGTATTACCGGTACCAGGTGACACAACAACTGGAACACGCCGAAACCCTCCGAATCAAGGAACTCGATACCCTGAAAACCCGCTTGTACACCAATATTACCCACGAATTTCGCACACCGCTGACCGTCATTCTGGGTATGGCAGATGAGATTGAGGCATTGGAAAAAGAAGAAATAAAGAATGCCAAACATTTGGTTATCAATGCAGTAGGGCTTATTCGACGCAATGGGAAAAACTTGTTGCGGCTGATCAACCAATTGCTCGACCTCGCCAAACTGGATTCCGGTACGATGAAAACCCGGCTGGTACAGGCAGATGTCATCGCTTATTTGCAATACCTCACCGGAGTCTTTCTACTCCATGGCGCAGGAAAAAAAAGTGCGGCTCACGTTTTACCGGAAACCCCCGAGTTACGAATGGATTTTGACGAGGAGAAAGTGCAGGCGATCACTTATAACCTCTTGTCCAACGCGCTCAAATTCACAAAAGAGGGTGGGAAAGTGGTGCTGCATGCCACTCAAGTGGTGCAAAACAGCGCACCGTTTCTGCAACTAAAAGTGCAGGATACCGGCGTGGGCATCGAAGAAAAAGAATTGTCGCATATTTTCGACCGCTTTTATCAGGCCGACAATTCCAGTACCCGCAAGGGCGAAGGCACCGGCATCGGACTCACCCTTACCAAAGAATTAGTCGAATTGATGGGCGGCAACATCGTTGTGGAAAGCGCTATCGGAAAAGGAACGGTGTTCACCATTGTCCTGCCTGTCAGACACGATCGGAATACACCCAAACAAGCAGTAATAACACCCGTTTCTGCTGCTCAACTTCCCGCCGCCGATACACTGATAACTGATAACCGATACACGAAAACTCTGATAACGGACAAGCCTCTGCTGCTCATTATCGAAGACAATGCTGATGTCGTTACCTACATCGAGGGTTTATTGAAAAAAGACTATCAGATCGAAACGGCTTCTAACGGCCAAACTGGCATAGAAAAAGCATTTGAACTGGTACCCGACATCATTGTCAGCGATGTAATGATGCCTGAAAAAGACGGCTATGAAGTGTGTGATACCCTGAAAAAGGACGAACGCACGAGTCATATCCCCTTGATCTTGCTGACAGCGAAAGCAACGCAGGAGGACAAAGTCGCAGGGCTGCGGGTTGGGGCGGATGCCTATTTGCAGAAGCCTTTCGATAAGGCGGAGCTGTTCGTACGAATAGAAAAATTGCTCGAATTGCGGCAGCGCCTGCAGCAGCGGTATTCCGGAAACGCAAGTTTTGACAACTTTTTGAAAGTTGTCAAAACTGAGCAGCCGCCCACAATCGACGACATTTTTCTCCAAAAAATACGGGCAGCCATTGAAACAAATATGGGTGAACCCGAACTCGGTATTCTCCACCTCTGCAAGGCGGTACATCTCAGTTACACGCAGGTTTTTAGGAAAATGAAAGCGCTGACGGGTGAAAACCCCACGTTTTATATTCGAAAAATGCGCCTCCTACGCGCCCGTCAATTGTTGCAAACGAGCGAAATGAACGTTTCGCAAATCGCCTACGAGGTAGGTTTCTCAGACCCGGGTTATTTTTCGCGCGTATTCCACGAAGAATTCGGCGCAGCGCCCAGCGCAATGCGCAAGTAATTGTTTTTCAATAGATTAGGTTTCTGTTTTTAGTCCCCTTTCGCTAGATGCGTGCTGATCTTTCATTGTTTGATGCAAGCCCAGTCCATGCTTTTGCAAGATGCGTGAAAGGGTTGAAGCCAGGCTGCCCGCATCTTTGTCCCGTTAGTTCCCCGCTTTCATGTTTCATTTTTCCGGTACAACATTGCCTACATCATCATGTGGTTAATGGCCTTTGTGATGGCCCCGATCTTTGTTCCGAAAAACAGCCCGACGCTGTAGTTTATATGGTGGAGGCGCTTTGGATTCACGCTGATTGACTGTTCTTTCACAAATACTTTTATTTCAATTACAAAAGCAAAAATGAAAACGTTCTTTCTCCAATACACCTGTGTTGCTCGCAGTGCAAAACGAGCACAAAACAAATTACCGGCGCCTCGATGGCTCACCAACCCTCTTCCTTTGCTACGTTTATGTGATGCTGCTGATAGTTCCGGTGGCGCATCAGCACCGAACAGGGCTGGTTTTGAAAAGGGATTTTTCGATGCTCGGATTGAACGATTCCCATTTGAATGAAAATGGACGAAAAGAACGGCTGTGTTGCAGGAAAGCACCGCGGCCAAAAGACTTGAACAAAAGACCGACCCAACAGCACACCGCCCAGCGCTGGAGCCGCCGCCGGGGGACAACGACCTGTGAGATCAACGGCAAACCCCCCTCCGCCCGGCAGCATGCCCGCCCCCCCACCCCCCATGAGCGCCCCAACCGGAAAACTACCGCGCCGCAACAAGGCAGAAGCCCGCCGGCTGGAGCCGGGAGGCTGTTAACAGCACCACTTACCCCCCCCGCGCCCCGCCGGGGCGCCCCCCCCCCCCCCCCCCCCGCCGGACCCCCCCCCCCCCCCCCCCCCCCCCTTCCCCCCCCCTCCCCCCCCCCCCCCCCCCTTCGCCCCCCCCCCCCCCCCCCCCCCCCCCCGGCCCCCCCCGCCCCCCAACCCCCCCCCCCCCCCCCCCCCCCCCCCCCCCCCCACCCCCCCCCCCGCCCCCCCCCCCCCCCCCCCCCCCCCCCCCCCCCCCCCCCCCCCCCCCCCCCCCCCCCCCCCCCCCCCCCCCCCCCCCCCCCCCCCCCCCCCCCCCCCCCTCCACCCCGCCCCCCCCACCCCCCCCCCCCCCCCCCCCCCCCCCCCCCCCCCCCCCCCCCCCCCTTCCCCACCGGGGGCCGGGCCCCCCCTTCCCCCTCCCCCCAAACCCCCCCCCCCCCCCCCCCCCCCCCCCCCCCGGGGCCCCCCCCACCCCCCCCCCCGCCCCCCCCCCAAACCCCGCGAAAAGCAAACCAACCCCCCCCCCCCCCCCCCCCCCCCCCCCCCCCCCCCCCGGGGGAAAACCCACCCCCTTACCCCCCCCCACCCCCCCCCCCCCCCCCCCCCCCCCCCCCCCACGCGCCCCCCCCCCCCCTCCCGCCCCCTTCCCGCTCCCCCCCCCCCCCCCCCCCCCCCCCTTTTCCGGGAACCCGCCCCCCCGGGCTTTTGGGCGGCCGCCCCCCCCCCCCCCCCCGCCCCCCCCCCCCCCCCCGGAACCCCCCCCCCCCCCCCCGGGGCCCCCCCCCCCCCCGGAACCCCCCCCCCCCCCCCCCCCCGCCCTTCCGGAGGGGACCTTAAAATGACGAACATTCAAAGTAAAGTACTTGCCACCTTCCTGCTCCTGCTTTGTACGGCAGGCCTTTTGGCCCAAACCAAAATGACCGCCGATGAAACGGCTATCAAAAAAGTCATCCAGGACGAAACCCACTGGTTCAACCAGCGCAACTACGACAAATGGGCGGAGTGTATCGCGCAGGACGAGATGGCTTTTTTTAGTTGGACGACGCCATTCAAAAGCGAAAATGCCGTCAATATGCTCAAAGGCTGGACGAACATTTCAAGGGAATACAAAAAAATGATGGCATCCATGCCGGTGAGGCCGACAGACCAACCCACTGCGAACTTCAAATTCAAAATTTCCGGTGATATGGCTTATGTCACTTTTGATGAGTACGGCAGCGCGGATAATTCGGTCCGGGTGATGGAAAAAGTGAACGGGCAGTGGAAAATCCTGCGCATGGAATCGCTTGATGTGGAAGACTTCAGGAAGTTCCATCAACTGTATGATTTACAGCGCCTTGCAGGTGATTACGTATGGGACGTGGCGAAAACACAAATAAAAATCGGCTCGCCAAAGGATAAAATGAGTTCAGGCGATGTGAAAATCGAAGAAATGGCGTACGGAATCCGGGTGAACGGTGTCATGCACATGACCAGACCGGATGGCAGTTATTTCAAGTTGTCGTTCGAAGACTTTTATGCATACGACATGTCTTCCGGAAAGGTAAGCGCCTTCTCTACAAACAACGATATGGAATCCTGGGCCGGGTTTGGTTCGATAGACGATACCGGCGATTTGATAGTTGAATTTAAACGACCGGAAAGTAAAGGTAAGGGGATCAGTAAATTCCACCGCAACACCGACGGCTCCGTTGTCATGTACTGGACGATATATGATGAAACGGGAAAAATAACCTGGGACAATGTGGTGCCTTTAACAATCAAGGGTTTAAATACGCAGCCATAGTCCTATCCAAATCAGTGGCATTATCACAAACCATCAAACCTTTACCCGCCGAAGCCTTTTAGGCAAAGGAGGGTCAAACCATCAAATCAAAACAAACCATTTTCACCATCAAAATCATACTATTATGAAACCAATAATGCTATCATTCCTCCTGGCTATCCTTCTTTGCCAGGCCAACACCACCTCAGCCCAAACCACCGAACCTACGCGCTACACTGTGTATGGATATCACAAAGTACATCCGGGTATGCGCGATGATTTTTTGAAACTGGGTAAAGCCTGGAAAAAAATTGTCGCCTACAAGAAGAAGAACGGCATGCAGGATGACTGGTCGCTCTCCAGTATCATATCGCCGGCTGGGGCAAGCACCGAATTTGACTATGTGACCCGCCACGTATTTGTGGGGGATGCACAACTCGCCGCACACCTCGAAAAACCTTTTCTTCCTGAGAACTGGCAGTCCCTGCTAACCCTCGATGAAATCAAACTTGTACTTCGGGCCAACGAAATCAGGACGTATGTAAAAGGGGAAGTCTGGTCAATTATTGATCAAACGATGGCTGACGACATAGACAAATCTACGATCGCCGTTTTTAACTACTTCAAGCAGCCGGAGGGCAAAACGCAGGCGGATCACATCAAAATGGAAACGGACATCTGGAAGCCCGTCCATGCAGCGCGGGTAAAAGACGGTGTCATGAAAGGCTGGATACTGCTGAATTTGAACATGCCGTTCGGTTCGTCACAGCCTTACGACATGGCTACCATCGACGTTTATACCGACATGAAGCAGATGCTGGCGCCCTGGTTCGATGCCTATTTCAAAAAAGTACACCCGGGGAAAAACATGGATCAATTGATGAAACAGACGGAGGATACCACGAATCTTGTGAAAGGAGAAGTCCGGATGATTATTGACCGGCTGAGCTGGCAGTAAGGAGAAGGGTTGATGAGGGTTTATAAGGGTTGATGAGGGTTGATATACATTCGCTCGAAAAAAGTAAAATGGCTTCATTCCCGAGTGGATGTATTATCAACCCTTATCAACCTTATCAACCTTATCAACTTTATCAACCTTTATAAACCTTTATAAACCCTGATAACCAATAACTAATAACGAATAACTAATTTACAACCATGGAAGAAAATAA
>JADJSY010000049.1 GCA_016711435.1 Lewinellaceae bacterium | reverse complement strand
CAGTTGACCCGTCTTTAGGAGAGAAGATAAAAGCTGAAATGTCGTCGAATCCCGATGAGGAGTGGCAGGCCAAACGTAATGAAGGAATCGCTTCCTTCCTTCCCAAGGGACAGGCCGGCAATTGGAGTCGTCTCTTCACAGAAAAAGATAAATCCATTTTCAAGGAAGTCGCAGGGGAAATGCTGGTTAAATGGAAGTACGAAAAGGATACGGGCTGGTGAATGCCCTGATTTTCTGCAAAAACAAACAAGGTATAATCCAGCCGCCCAGATACTATTTTCAAAAAAATCAGTTATGTGGATCCCATGTTTTGCAGTTTTGTATGATTTTTCAAAAAGATGTAGGTAGAGGTAATTGTGAACGTTGCAAGTCGTATTCCTTCACTAAAGCAGTTGGCGCCGGTTTACTCCGTGATCGTGGTGGCTGTTTATGGGTTTTCGATGGTACGCTTTTTTTGGCGGGTGCCCAGTTTGATCAATTATTCAACGGTTGGGCAGGTTGGGGTGATCTTCTCTTATACGGCGGTGGTGAACCTTCTTGAAAGTTTGATCATCATTTTGGCTCCGATTGTTCTGAGCATGATCCTCCCGGGGAAATGGTTCTTCGAGCAGTTTGTTGCAAAGGGGGTGCTGTTGGTGTCGTTGGGGCTTGGATATTTTGGGTATATCTCCAGCCATATCAACACCGAGGAAGAATTCCCTTATTTATTAGTCAAATGGTCTCCTCTCGTTTTTATCGCGATCCTTGTCCTGGTTTTTTTTCTTTCCCGCATTAAATTATTGTCAAAATTTTTGGAGTGGGTCGCGGAACAACTTGAGGTGTTTCTTTTTATATCCCTGCCTGTCAGTGCAATTGCCCTTGTTGTAGTACTCATTAGAAATATTTTTTAATGAACCGATGAAGAAGGTGAAGGTATGTCTAAAATAAGTCGTCGTAGTTTTTTGAAGATGGTTGGCGGCGCTGCCCCTGCCATTTTTTTTCCTCAGATTGCTTCGTTGGCAGACAAAGCCCTGATGCAATCCGCCGTATCCAAACCGAATGTGATCATCCTGCTGTTCGATGCAATGAGCGCACGTAACCTCTCGGTGTATGGATATCCGCGCCCTACCTCCCCGAATTTGGAACGATTTGCAGAACGTGCAAATGTTTATCATTCTCATGTCGCCAGCGGTAATTTTACGATCCCTGCAACTTCCTCTTTGTTGACGGGGACCTATCCCTGGACGCACCGCGCTGTCAATCATCGCGGCATGGTGCATCAGGAAATGGTGGATAAAAATATTTTCCGCGCTGTGGGCACGGAGTATCAGCGCCTGGCTTTTCCGCAAAACGTTTGGGCAGATCTGATCGTCTCGCAATTCGCAAAGGATATTGATACCCTTTTGCCTTCCAGCCAGTATGGCTCTGTGAATTACCTGAAGGGCGAGAAGCTGCCAAACGATACGAACATGGCGATCCGGTCGTTGGACGATTTTGTTTTTAAAGATCATGAGCTGGCTTCCCTCTTCCTGGGTCCATTACTTAGTGCAATGTACTTCAGGGATGCTGCCCGCCTCTCCAAGGAAGGCTACCCAAGGGGAGTGCCGAACAACGAAAATTATCCCTTGTATTTCAAGCTCGAGGATTTGTTTGATGGACTGGCAACCCTTGTGCCAGGCTTGCAGTCAACATTCGCATACATTCATCTGTATCCGCCTCATGCACCATACCGTGCTGCCAGCAGGTTTGACCGCCGCTTCCTTGATAATTATCATCCTGAGCCAAAGCCGGTTCATCGGTTCTCAAGCCATTCATCCAATTCCCGGCTTGAAACAGCTCGCAGGTTTTATGATGAGTATGTCGCCTCCATCGATTGGGAGATCGGGAATCTATTCGATACATTTGAAAAAGAGGGCGTCTTTGAAAACAGTTACGTGATCGTGACGGCTGACCACGGCGAGATGTTCGAACGTGGAGAGGTCGCTCATACGACCCCGTTGCTGTATGCCCCTGTGACGAATATTCCCCTGCTGATCTCTGCTCCCGGGCAAAAGATCCGCCGTGATGTGTACGCTCCCACCAACGCTGTAGACCTGCTGCCAACCGTGGCACACGTGACGGGCAATCCCATCCCTGAATGGAGCGAAGGCGTACTGTTACCCGGCCTTGGCGGCGTTGAGGATTTTCAGCGCAGCACATTTTCTGTTGAGGCAAAAAAAGTTTCATCGTTTGGCCCACTTAGTACCGCGACCGTTTCCATGTATAAGGGCATACATAAACTTATTTACTATACCGGGTATGAGGCGGCGGACTCGTTTGAGCTGTACGACCTTGAATCCGATACAGAAGAATTGGAAGATCTATACCCTGCCCAGCCTGCAATTGCAAAAAGTCTGTCTGAGGAGTTGCTTGATACGTTTTCAGATTCAAATAAGCCATATGTGAAAAAATAATAGATCCAATTTTTCTTTGGACAGGCGGGGAGGCAGTAAGCAATGGGGAAAGATTCCAGAATACATAATGGATTTTATGTCTCCTGCCCGCCTGAGTTTGACGAAATAACCTGGAAAATCGTACTGGTATAATAATTTGCAAGTGATTAAATTAAAATCAGGACTTACGCAAACCCACGAGACCTGCCGTAAATTTTATGAATTTGCGGCTAAAGATTTTGAACTGCACAAGCCCTAAAAATAAAAGGTAATAATTTTGAACTTCGTACAAAAAATCCCCAAATTGGAACAAATTGCCCCAGTCTATGCAGTAGCAGTTGCGATGATCTATCCATGGGCCATCTCCCGCTTTTTATGGAGACTCCCGAGTTGGCTTTATTATTCGTCCGCAGGGGAGATTGGGGTCATATTTGCTTATATGATGGTTGTCAATTTAATTGAAAGCGCTCTGATTCTTCTTGTCCCTATTTTTTTGAGCGTTATTCTTCCCAAAAAATGGTTCTATGAGAGATTTATAACAAAAGGCGCGTTGCTGCTTTCTCTTAGTTTGGGGTACGTCATGTACTTTGATAATCATCTTAATTACCAATCGCCATTTCCTTTGGATCTGGTATATTTGACGCCGCTCATTGGAGCAGTGATCCTGGTCCTGGTTTTTCTGATCGATTGGCTCGGTTTTCTGAGCAAGATATTGATCGGCCTCTCGGATCGCCTGATCGTATTCCTCTATATTTCGATCCCGGTCAGCTTGATCTCACTTGTGATCGTTCTGTTTCGAAACATTTTTTAACGATTTATATGCCAAAGGAAATATCATGAGTAATATTAGCCGCCGCAGTTTTTTAAAGTTGGTTGGAGCGGCTGCTCCAGCTGTTCTTTTTCCCGCAGCTTCCACATGGGCGGAGAAAAATTTAAATCAAGGCGATTCTTCAAAACCGAACGTCATCATTCTTCTGTTCGATGCGATGAGCGCTAGAGACCTGTCCGTCTACGGATATCCACGCCCAACCTCGCCCAACATGGAGCGGTTTGCAGAGCGTGCCACGGTTTATCATTCCCATAATTCCAGTGGAAATTACACCATCCCGGGTACTGCCTCCCTGTTGACCGGATCATATCCGTGGACAAGCAGGGCGCTTAACTACAGCAGCGGCGTGAAAAAAGGCATGGTCGAGAATAATATTTTTCGTGCTTTTGGAGAAGAGTATCATCGTCTGGCTTTCCCGCAAAGTATGATGGCCAACTTCGTTGTCTCACAATTTCAGGATGATATAAATTCCTTTTTACCGGCAGATTCCTTCGGAAAACTTAATTTCCTGCTAAGCAATTATTTCCCCAAAGATAGGAACATGGCCCTGCGTGCGCTGGATGATTTTATGTTCCAGATGCAAACCAAGCCCCCATCCCTGGTGTTGGGGCCTGCAAACTGGTCTCTTTATTATCGGGATAGCGCCCGCTTATCCGCCGAGGGATATCCAATGGGCTTGCCGCATAACACTACGTATCCACTCTACTTCAGCCTGGAGGATCTGTTTAGCGGCATCGCTTCATTGATACCTTCCCTGCCGCAACCCTACTTTACTTATTTACATCTTTATCCTCCTCATGCGCCCTATCGTGCCAGTGAAAGATTCGACAGTAAATATGTTGGTGATGGTTATTGGCCCAATCCTAAACCGGTTCATCGATTCTCGGATGGCTTTTCCGAGTCGAAACTCACTTCAACCCGCCGCAGATATGATGAATATATCGCTTCACTGGATTGGGAATTGGGCAAGCTGTTGGATGCCTGGGAAGCGGAAGGCGTATTTGAAAACAGTTATGTGATCATGACCTCGGATCATGGTGAAATTTTTGAACGCGGTGAAGCCCGCCACACCACGCCGCTTTTATTTGACCCGGTGGTTCACATCCCTCTGTTGATCTCTGCTCCCGGACAGAAAACACGCAGCGATGTGTATTCTCCCACGAATGCAGTTGACGTCCTCCCGACCCTCATGCAATTGACGGGCAGACCGATCCCGCCTCAGACCGAAGGACTGCCGCTCCCCGGCTTGGGAGGCGTGGAGGATTTTGAAAGAAGTACCTTTACCGTGGAGGCCAAGCGTAACCCGGCGTATGCACCTCTTACGAAAGCCACAGTGGCAATGCGAAAAGGCAGCCATAAGCTGATCTATTACACCGGTTATGCAGCGGAAGACTCCTTCGAGTTGTATGATTTCAACGAAGATGTCGAGGAACTGCACGATCTATACCCTGAAGCTCCTGCGATCGCTGGAAAATTGCGCGAGGAACTGCTTGAGACCCTCCTTGCTGCTGATAAACAATATACGAAATAAGGTTCGGGGGAGTTTTATGAAATACTTAATTGCTGGTCTTGGCTCCGTTGGACGCCGTCACATGCGCAACCTGCTCGCCCTCGGCGAAAAGGATATTGTCCTGCTGCGCACACGCAAAGCGACTCTGCCTGATGATGAACTGGCGGGCTATCCGGTTGAAACCGATCTGCGGGAAGCGCTGAAGAAGCATAAACCGAACGCTGTCATCGTTGCAAACCCAACTTCGTTGCATCTGGAAACAGCCGTCCCTGCGGCTGAGGCGGGGTGTCATATCCTGCTTGAGAAACCCATCTCAGGTTCCACCGATGGATTAAGTCAACTTGAAGAGGCTGTCAAAAAAAGCGGCTCGAAAGTTTTTGTTGCTTTTCAATTTCGTTTTCACCCCGGCTTGATGCGCGCGAAACAATTGATTTCAAACGGCGAGATCGGACGCATCATTTCCGCGCATGTGCATTTTGGGGAATATCTTCCCGCCTGGCATCCGTGGGAGGATTACCGACAGGGCTACGCCGCACGCTCCGACCTGGGCGGGGGCGTGGTACTGACGCAGTGTCATTCGCTGGATTATTTGCCGTGGCTGGTGGGCAAGGTGAAATCGGTGTGGGGCTTCACCGGCACGCTCAGCGACCTCGAAGTGGACGTGGAGGATACTGCCGAGATCGGTCTGCGTTTTGAAAGCGGCGCATTGGCCAACCTGCATTTGGATTTCAATCAGCAGCCACCCGCGCATCGTTTTGAGATCATCGGAACAAAAGGCACCATCAAGTGGGACTTGTCTGACGGCGCGACCCGCATCTACCGCGCTTCTGCTGAATCGCTTGCCATTTCAACGGGCAGGGATATCAAAGCTGGCGGCGAGTGGGAATCGTATCCGCTGCCGGAAGGCTGGGAACGCAACGTCATGTTCCTCGACCAGATGAGACATTTTGTGGATGTGGTCAACGGGAAAGCAGAATCGACCTGCGTGTTGGATGACGGTGTGCGCGTTCAGCGATTGGTGGAAGCGATCCACAAATCCAATGCCACTGCCAGCGCCATTGATCTGAAAATTTAATCCCGATTCTTATCAAAAGATATAGATCATTTCTTCGTACTGAAACATTTTTTGAATGTATTTTGATCACATTCATTTCCGCCGTTGTTTATCTGGTGTTTGTGCCCAGATTCGGTTATTTCAACGATGACTGGTATTTGATGTATGCGGCAGGGGCGAAGGGGACATCTGTATTTTGGGATATCTTCGCCATTGACCGTCCCTTGCGTGCGCTGGTGATGATACCGGCGTACACTCTTTTTGGCCCGAACCCGCTTTATTACAATTTGAGCGCCTTCCTGTTTCGGCTGCTTTCCGGCTTTTCCTTCCTGTGGATTCTGCGGATGCTATGGCCGGAGAAAAAACAGCTTACGCTTTGGATGTCGCTTTTGTTTTTGCTGTATCCGGGATTTTTATCCCAGCCGAATGCCATTGATTATCTCTGTCACCAGACGGGGCTTGCCGCGGGCATGCTTTCCATTGGATTAACGATTTGGGCAGTTCAGGCAAATTCGTGGACTCGCAAAATATTTTTGTATGGCGTCTCGATCCTGCTGGGTTGGTTCTGTCTCGGTCAAATTGAATGGTATATCGGCTTGGAGTTTTTCAGGTTTGCCTGCATATTGCTTCTTGCGTTTCGTTTGAATGAAACGTTATGGGCGAAGTCGGTTGCGTTTGTTCGGTATTCGCTCCCTGCATTTTTAATACCGGGCGTATTTTTAACATGGCGGCTTTTCTTTTTTGAGAGCGAACGCGGCGCAACCGATGTGGATTTGCAATTGGGCGATGTGCGCGGTGAGCCTATAAAGTTCGCGTTCAATTTTCTTTCAGCACTTGTGAATGATTTTCTGGATGTACTCGTCAATGCCTGGTGGCTGCCGCTTCGTCGTTTGAGTGAGGGATTTGCAGCGGCACAATGGTTATCAGGATTTGCGATTGCCTTGCTGGTAGTGATTTCGTTGTGGATATTTTCCAGAGTGGTACCAAAGTATGGGGACGTTGAATCAGGCCCACGGTTAGGTTGGAGGCGCGAAGTCGTTTTGATCGGCCTTGGGGCAATCATCTTTGGGTTGTTCCCCGTTATCCTCGTCGGCCGCTCCGTCGATTTCAAAAATTATTCAAGATATACATTGATCGCATCCGTTGGCGCGGCGTTGTTGTGGCCGCTTGCATTAAGTTACATTTCCAATATGCGGCTGCGCAATTTTCTTTTTGGAATGCTGATCGTTTCTGCATCACTGACCCATTATTCCAATGGATTTATAAAAGCCCGCGAGACCGAAGCCACGCGCAATTTTTGGTGGCAGGTGAGCTGGCGCATTCCGCAGATCACCCCCAGCGCCACGTTGATCACTCGTTACGCCGTGGCCGCCGAAGAGGATTATTTCACATGGGGTCCGGCCAACCTGCTTTATTATCCCGAATCGAATCATGAAAAATATGTTCAGCCGGCGCTGCCTGCTTTTGTGCTGAATGAAGATACGGTTGCCAGCGTTTTTGCACGCGAGCCGCAGGATTATTCCAACCGCCGCAGCATTCGCACCTATCCAAACTCGCGCAATATTCTGGTCCTCAGCCAGCCAACTCCGTTCTCCTGCATGCAGGTGATGGATATGCGTCAGGTGGAATTATCTTCCAAAGAAGATCCGCGCGTGGTGGATATTGCGCCGTTCTCCGAGGCCGACCAAATTTCATTGAATGAAGATTTCCACATTCCGCCTGCAATTCCGTTTGGTTTCGAGCCGCCCGCCGAGTGGTGCTACTATTTTGAGAAAGCATCATATGCCCGTCAAATGGGGGATTGGGATGAAGTCCGTCGATTGGGTGAGGAAGCCATCTCTCGTGGATTTTTCGCAAAGGACCAGATCGAGTGGATGCCTTTCCTGCAAGCCTATGCTTACGCCGGTAATGTTGCCCGGTTGAACGAGATCGCTTCATACATGACCTCAGACCTGCCATCGTTTCAGCAGGCTTGTCAAACCCTGACGGCTATGCCGCTTAACCCTACGCCCCAAGCCACTTTTTTGCAAAAGAAGTCCACAAGTCTACTTAGATTTTACGCATCAGAGTAACCTGATCCTTTCCCCTGCGGGT
Organism: Lewinellaceae bacterium; assembly: GCA_016711435.1. GTDB lineage: Bacteria > Bacteroidota > Bacteroidia > Chitinophagales > Saprospiraceae > M3007. The sequence continues at coordinate 40,164 of JADJSY010000049.1, read as the reverse complement.
AGAGCTTCCACCAAAAGCCCAAAATTCCAAAATTCAGTCGGTGAATTTTGGAGTATAATTGCCGCTTGTGAAAATTTGCAGGAAACAATATTCCCCTGCTTTATCAAAAAATGGAGTGAAAAAATGGCAAAAGCTAAATTGATTCCGCCGTACGGCGGCAAACTGGTCAACCTGGTTGTGGAAGGCGCAGAGCGCGAAGAACTGCTCGCCCGCGCTGGAAAACTTCCTTCCATCAAGATCACCATGCGCAACCTGTGTGACTTGGAATTGCTCGCCACCGGTGGATTTTCCCCGCTGACGACATTCATGGGCAAGGCTGATTACGAGCGTGTGTTCAAGGAAATGCGCCTTGCGGATGGAACCCTCTTCCCGCTTCCCATCACCCTGACGGCTGATCCTAAAGAACTGCCGACCGTTGGCGAAGAATTGGCATTGCGCAGCGCAAACTTTGATCTGATCGCCGTGATGACCCTTGAAGAAGTCTATCATTGGGATGCCGACACCGAAGCATCGCTTGCCTACGGCACCACTGACTCCAAGCACCCGATGGTTTCCGAAATGGGACGCTGGGGCAAGGTTTGCATCTCCGGCCCGATGAAGGTTGTGAACCTTCCCAAGTATTATGACTTTGTAAACCTCCGCCAAACCCCTGCACAGGTGCGCACCATGCTCGAAGAAATGGGACACGACAACGTCGTTGCCTTCCAGACCCGCAATCCCCTCCACCGCATTCACGAAGAATTGACCAAACGCGCCGCCGCGCAGGTGAACGGCTCTTTGATCGTTCACCCCGTCGTCGGCATGACCAAGCCCGGTGATGTGGATCACTACACCCGCGTCCGCACCTACAAGGCATTGGTTGATAACTACTACGACAAGAAAGACACCATGCTCAGCCTGCTCCCGCTCGCCATGCGCATGGCCGGCCCCAAGGAAGCTCTCCTTCACGCCATCATCCGCCGCAACCACGGCGCCAATCACTTCATTGTAGGCCGCGATCATGCAGGCCCGGGAAATGATTCCACGGGCAAGCCGTTCTACGGTCCGTATGATGCGCAGGAGATCATGAAGCAGTACGAAGCCGAAGTCGGCGTCAAAATGGTTCCCTTCGAAATGCTCGTCTATCTTCCCGATGAAGCACGTTACGTGGAAGAGAAGGATGTTCCCAAGGGCGCGAAGGTTGCCAACATCTCCGGCACACAAGTCCGCGATGATTATCTCGCCAAGGGCAAGCTGCTCCCCGAGTGGTTCACCCGCCCCGAGACCGCCGAGATTTTGCGCGAGATGTATCCTCCCCGCCACAAGCAGGGATTTGGCATCTGGTTCACCGGCTTGAGCGGTTCCGGTAAATCGGCCACCACCCAAGTCCTCACCACCTTGCTCCTCGAGCGCGGACGTGAAACCGCCATCCTCGATGGTGACGTTGTCCGCACGCATCTTTCCAAAGGTCTCGGCTTCAGCAAGGAAGACCGCGACACCAACATCATCCGCATCGGTTTCGTCGCTGGCGAGATCGTCCATGCAGGCGGCGCAGTCATTTGCGCGGCCATCAGCCCGTACCGCGCCACACGCGCCGAAGCCCGCAAGATGGTCGGCGAAAACTTCGTCGAAATCTACATGGATACTCCCGTGGAAGTTTGTGAAGAGCGCGACGTGAAAGGTCTCTACGCCAAGGCTCGTCAGGCCATGGTGGACGGCAAGCCGATGGGCTTCACCGGCGTGGATGATCCCTACGAACCGCCGATCAATCCTGAGATCACCCTCAAGGGTTTTGGCGCTTCCCCCGAAGACAACGCCCACATCATCGTAAAGTACCTCGAAGAACAGGGCTTTATCCTTCCCATGAAATAAGTTCGGATTTGTTACGCATCACGTAATACGATTACGTGATGCGTAACTTTATTATGACCTCGCGCCAATCCCTCCTCGCTTCATTCTTAATCCTCGGCCTGCTCGCTGTACTAGGGACATTTTTCACCCTATATGCGACTCCGCAAGGCCTCGGCCTATCCGATGACTCGATAGCATATATTGCCGGCGCGCGCAGCATCTTAAGTGGGAATGGGTATCACGCCATCTGGCTTGCATCGAATAAACCTGTTACACATTTTCCTCCCGGCTTTTCCTCCATCCTTGCACTCCTCGGCCTCAGCGGACTAGACCCGCTGCGCGGCACACGCTTTATCAATTCCCTGCTCTTCGGAGCGAATACATTTTTACTCGGCTTCATCGGCTGGCGCATGACCAAGTCTCAGGTTGCGGGCATCCTGCTGGCTTTGTTGTTCCTGTTCAACGCATCCATGTTCCGCGTCCATGCCGTGGCGATGAGCGAACCGCTCTACATCTTTTTCAGCCTCGCTGCATTTATTACTTTCGCACAATATTTTGGACTTCCTCAGCTTGCGGAGGAACCATTGAAAGGCAAGCCGTTTGACGCCAGAGTCTGGCTCATCCTCACAGGCATCCTCACTGCCCTTGCCTACCTCACTCGTTATGCTGGTCTTGCCCTGCTTGCAACATTCATCCTCGCCCTCATCCTTCTCCACGATACCTGGCGCAAACGACTGACCAGTGCCGGCATCTTCATTGCCGGTTTTGTTCCCCTCGTTCTCGCGTGGAGCATTCGCAACAAACTCGCCGCAAACAATGCCACCAACCGCACGCTGGTATATCATCCCCTCACGGAAGAAAATATCAATACCGGCATTTTCAACTTCGCCGAGTTCCTTGCCCCCATCGAAGAATGGCGGCGGGCGCTGATCCGCATCCCTAACTTGGTTGTCATTATTCTTTTTGTCATCGTTATTATTTTGCTCGTCTGGGTGGCGTATAAAGGCTTGAAGAAATTTTTCCGGCCAGATACCGAAACCCCTGAAATTCTCTCATTCACCAGCACGCTGTACATCTTTGGCTATCTGGCTTCCATTGTTTCATCCATGCTTTTGTTCGATGCCAGCACCAAATTCAAGCTGCGTATCAATGCGCCGATGTATGTCAGCCTGTTGATCATGCTTGTCTTTTTTCTGCACTGGCTTTGGCAAAAACGCGCTGTGTACTGGCGAAGCCTTTCTGCTATGATTGCAATATTCATCCTCGCCTTTTCAGCGTATGGGATGTTTGATACCGTTACCCAACTCCGCAAAGGCGGACAGGGCTACCCATCCTTCGTCTGGTTTGATTCTGAAGCCATGGCTTTTCTGCGAGACCTTCCCGACGGCACAGGAATTTACAGCAATCAACCCGGCCCCGTTTATCTTTATACGGATCGGGCGGGGTACGTTCTTCCCGATCTTGTTGACCCAGTCACCGGCCTGCCGCGTGAAGGATACGAAGAGGGTATTGCAGCCCTCAAGCAGGATGTTCTTTCAGGAAATGCCGTTCTCGTCCTCTTCAAATTCGGCTCCGAGTCGGAAAATGTTCAATCCATTTATATACAACTCGCTGATGGCCTGTATCTTGCCCATGATACACGCGGCGATAAGATCTACACAGCCTTCCCGTAAAGGAGAACCACATGACCGTTTTGGATAAGTTCAATTTAAAGGATCGCGTTGCCATTGTTACCGGTGGCGGCGGTCAATTGGGTTTTGAGTTTTGCAAGACCCTCGCTGAAGCAGGCGCCGCTGTCGTTGCCGCAGATCTGAATATGGAACTCGCGACGAAGACAGCCACCCGCCTTACTGACTCTGGCTACTCTGCGATCGCTTTCCCGCTTGATGTCACCCGCATCGAATCGACCCGTGAAATGGTTGCTGAAACCGTCAAGCAGTTTGGCCGCCTCGACATTCTCGTCAATTCCGCCGCCCTCGACCCCAAGTTTGACCCGGATGCCGCCACCAAAGGAATCGCCCCCGGCGCCTTTGAAGACTATCCGCTCGACCAATGGAACGCCGCTTTGAACGTCAACCTGACCGGCATGTTCCTCGTTACGCAGTCTTGCGTCAAACAAATGGTGGCGCAAGGCAAAAAAGGCAGCATCATCAACATCTGCTCCACCTACGGACTCAACGGCCCCGACCAACGCATCTACATCAAAGACGGCAAGCGTGTGGCATTCAAACCCGTCTATTACACCACCACCAAAGCAGGCGTGATGGGCTTTACCAAATACCTCGCCGCCTACTATGCCGAGACGGAGATCCGCGTCAATGCACTTACACCGGGTGGTGTCTTCAATAATCATGAAGAATATTTCGTAAAGAATTACTCCGCCAAAACCATCCTTGGCCGCATGGCAAAAAAGGATGAAATGAACGGCGCGTTATTATTCCTCGCTTCTGAAGCCTCCTCCTACATGACGGGCAACAACGTCATCGTAGATGGCGGCTGGACAGCGTGGTAATTACCAATTACCAATAATAACTGATGACAGACATCCTCGCCCTCATCCCCGCCCGCGGCGGCTCCAAAGGCATTCCGCGCAAGAATATCCGTGAATTTGCGGGCTACCCGCTCATTGCATGGAGCATTGCCGCAGCAAAGCGCTCCTCGTTGGTGACTCGCGTCATCGTCTCCACAGATGATGAAGAGATCGCCGCAGTTGCCCGCGAGTGGGGAGCCGAAACGCCCTTCCTCCGTCCCGATGAACTGGCGCAGGACAAGACGACCGACCTGCCCGTCTTTGAACATGCGCTCAAATGGCTGGAGGATGTCGAAGGATACCGTCCCGAGATCGTGGTGCAATTGCGCCCCACTTCTCCCATCCGCCCGCAGACAATGGTGGATGATGCCATTCAGATCCTTTTGAATCACAAGGATGCAGATTGCGTGCGCGGCGTTGTGCCTGCTGCACAAAACCCGTTCAAGATGTGGCGTTTCAATGGCGAAGGCAAGCCGCTGGCTCAGTTACTGGAAGTGGAAGGAATCGCCGAGCCTTACAATGCCCCGCGCCAGATCCTTCCGCCTGTCTACTGGCAGACAGGTCATATTGATGCTATTCGTGAAACAACCATCGTCAATAAAAGATCATTGACAGGGGATGTCATTTATCCACTGTTGATCGATTCGAAATATACAGTCGATATTGATACCCTTGCGGATTGGGCAAAATATGAAGCCCTCGTCTACAGCGGCCTGGAAATGGTTTCACCGGGCGCATCCCGTCGCCCGATGCCAGATACGGTTAAATTGATCATCTGCGATTTTGACGGCGTAGTGACGGATAACCTCGTCATCACCGATCAGGATGGCAAAGAATCAGTTGTCGCATCCCGCAGCGACAGTATGCACATCAAGAAACTGCGCGAGATGGGTATCGAAGTGATGATCCTCTCCTCGGAGCCGAACCCTGTTGTGATGGCGCGCGCGAAAAAGATGGGGGTGGAGGCAATTCATAATGTGGGCATGCAGGACAAGGGTAGAGTGATGCGCGAAGTCCTCGAGCAGAAAAATGTCAAAGCGGAGCATGTCATCTATCTTGGCAATGACCTCAATGACCTTCCATGTTTTGAGATCGCGGGCTGGTCTGTGGCAGTTGCAGATGCGTATCCCGAAGTCATCCGCGCAGCAGACTATGTGTTGACAAAAACAGGCGGCCACGGAGCGATCCGTGAGCTGTGTGAATTAATTCTAAAAAATGTAGTAACGACTTAAGTCGTTACTACTATAAGGAGAAAATTAAATGGCTCGTGAAATTAAATTTGGAAATCGAATGATGGGGGATGGACATCCCGCATATGTGATCGCAGAGGTGGGTATCAATCACAATGGCGATCTGAATGTCGCGAAAAAAATTATTGATGCCGCCGCTCATGCTGGTGCAGATGCGGTGAAGTTCCAGAAGCGCACACCCGAAGTCTGCACGCCGCTCGATCAGCAAAAGCAAATGCGTGAGACGCCCTGGGGTTACATTACTTATCTTGATTATCGTTACAAGGTTGAGTTTAACGAAGAACAGTATCGTGAGATCGACCGCTATTGCAAGGAAAAGAAAATTGATTGGATGGTTTCCGTGTGGGATGAACCCTCTGTGGATTTCATGGAAAAGTTTGATACCCCCGCCTACAAGGTTCCTTCTGCTTCACTCACTGATCTTGGCTTGTTGAAATATGTCCGCAAGACCGGCAAGCCCATTATCATTTCAACGGGCATGTCCACCATGCAGCAGATCCATGACGGCGTGAATGCGGTTGGCGAAGATAACCTCGTCATCATGCACTGCACCAGCACCTATCCCTGCGAGCCTGAAGAATTGAATCTCAATATGATCGGAACCTTGCGCAAGGAATTCCCGAACAATCCCATCGGCTACTCCGGCCACGAAGTTGGGCTTGTGCCTTCCGCAGTTGCCATTGCTCTCGGCGCCACATCCATTGAACGCCACATCACATTGGATCGCGCCATGTGGGGCAGCGACCAGGCCGCTTCCGTTGAGCCGGGTGGTTTTGAGAAACTTGGTCAAATACATCCGCGTGACAGAATCTGCGCTGGGTGATGGCGTGAAGAAAGTCTACGATTCCGAAAAAGGTTCAATGAAGAAACTTCGCCGCATTGTTAGCGAATAAGATAGTTACAGAGTTGGAAGGTTTGAAAGTTTTTAACCTTCAACTTGTCAACCTTTAACCTGTAACTTTATGAAACAACTCCGCCGCACGTTACGCCCCGCAGGAAAAACCGCCCAGTCCATTTTGCGATGGAAGCGGTTTTCTTTTAATGAAGCGCCGCCCATCTTTGGCAACTCCAAACCGAAGAGCGGCTCGCACTTGTTGCTGCAAATCCTCAATGGCTTTACGCAGATCATGCCATATCGTTATGTGGATGCTGACCCGATCCGCACCATCAAATATGAAGGCGGGCGCAGAACAGCGGATGAAATCCTTGCTGACTTGAAGCGCGTGCCGCAAGGCGTGATCGGCTGGGGATATTTGGAAGCGACAAAAGAAAACGCCTCTTTCTTAACTGCGGCAGGGCGCGTCAACTATTTCATTTATCGCGACCCGAGAGATATGCTCGTCTCACAAGTCTTCTTCGCGACCGATATGCACGGCGAACATGGAATGCACGACTACTACAACTCCCTGCCCGATGTCTCTGCGAGGTTGAAAGTTGCCATCACAGGCATTGAAAAAGACGGATTAAAAATGGTCAGCGTGAAGCAGAGATACGAAGGCGTCTTCCAGTGGCTCGAACAAAAATACGATGTGCATTCGCTTTGAAGATTTCATCAATAATCGTGATGTCACCTTGAATGCCATGCTCGATGAAGTGGAAAAGACAGGCTACAAGATTCCAACTCCACGTGAAAAGGCATTAGCTGTTTTGGTGGAAGCCATCCAGCCGAAAAAGAGTCACACCTTCCGCTCGGGAAAGACAGGCGGCTGGAAAGAGCACTTTACTGAAGGGCACAAGAAACTCTTCAAAGATATGGCTGGAGATTTGCTCATCAAGTTGGGGTATGAAAAGAATAATGATTGGTAAATTGAGGACGGCTATAAGTCGTCCTTTTTGTTTATAATGGGCCCGATGAATCTAAAAGACTTCTATACCCAACGCATCAAGCGCGGACTCGTCCGCAGACTCAACAATCTCAAGATCGCATCTGTGGCACGGGAAGTGGCTCGCAAAGAACCACAACCCAATGGCGCGCCTGTTATCTTTTTCAAAGCATCCACCGGAATTGATGATCTCTCATGGAACAGCGGATTTCATCTGCTGACTTCGTGGGCGTTTCGCTTGCAAGGCATCCCAGTGGTTTATTTTGCATGTAACTCCGGGCATGAGCCATTGTGTGCTCGGAACCAATCGCGATAACGTGCAAAAAGAGCCACCGTGCAAGTCGTGTGTGATGCAGATCGAAGACTTTGTATGCGGGGGTTCCGTCAAAGGTCGAAGGTCAAAGGTCAAAGGTCGGGTGGTTTGATTTTCAGCGTGACCCCGAACTTGAATCTCAAATCTCTAATCTCTCCATTGAGTCGCTTTCCACTTTCCACTTTCAAGATATCCCCCTTGGCGCGTTGTGCCTGCCCGGACTGCGTTGGGTTCTGCGAATCCATCATTTGAATGATGATGAATCGACGCGCTATCTTTTGCGGGAATATATTTTATCTGCGTGGAATGTGGCGCGGAAATTTGACGCCCTGCTCGATCAGACTCAACCTCGGGCTGTTCTGGTTTTCAATGGGCAGTTCTTCCCCGAAGCGACTGCGCGTTACATTGCCCAAAAACGCGGGTTGCGCGTCATCACCCATGAAGTGGGATTTCAACCCGCCACGGCTTTTTTTACCGAAGGCGAAGCGACGGCGTATCCGATCCTCTTCCCCAATGAATTTGAGTTGAGCGAAGAACAAAACGCCAAACTTGATGCCTATCTCGCGAAGCGCTTTCAAGGTGACTTCACGATGGCGGGCATTAAATTCTGGGCAGACATGAAGGGACTCGATGAATCATTTTTGCGGAAGGCGGCGGGTTTCAAGCAGATCGTGCCCGTCTTTACCAATGTCATCTTTGATACGAGTCAGCCGCACGCGAATACGGTTTTTGAAGATATGTTCAACTGGCTGGATTTGGTGCTGGAGGAAATTCGCGCTCACCCTGAGACCTTGTTCGTCATCCGCGCGCACCCGGACGAATCGCGGGTAAGAAAATCCAGCCGGGAAACTGTTGAAGGTTGGGTATCAAGCCGCGGCGCAGACAAAGAACCGAATGTCGTTTTTATCGGCCCGAAAGAGACGTTGAGTTCGTATGAATTGATTTTGAAATCCAAATTTGTGATGGTCTACAACTCCACGATTGGTTTGGAGGCATCCATCATGGGGGCGGTGGTTTTGTGCGCGGGCAAGGCGCGGTTTACGCAATATCCCACTGTATTTTTCCGCAGACGGTGGATGACGTAAGAAGAAAGATGAAAGAATTTTTGGCAGTTGAGAAAATTGACGTTCCGCTTGAATTCAAGCGCAATGCGCGCAGATTTTTGTATTACCAGTTGTATAAAACATCGTTGCCATTTGGTGAGTTTTTAGAGCCATCTGTGAGAACCACGCAGACGAGGTTGAAGTCGTTTTCGTTGGAGAAGTTAGTGAATGCTGAATCGTTGCAGGTGATTCGTGAAGGGATTTTGGAGAACGGCGATTTTCTTTTGAAGGATCGGTAGCTAAACAAAAAAGGCTATTTTGATAACCACTTTCTTTGCTGGTTCCGGGTTTCCAATTGCCATGCTCGGCATGTGCGCATCTTCGGGGAAGAGAAGAACAAAACAGCCGCTTTTCAGTTTGAACAAATCACCTTCGCCAAAAAGAGGAAGAAAATCTTTGCTCGCATCATACTCGCCTTGCTGCAAGTGGTGGATGTTGGCATAGCCCATGCCCTCTGCGCCGCGCACCACATATTGCAGGTCGATGTAGCGGCGATGCGCTTCCCACTTGCTTTCTTCTTTTCGTTTGGTGCTGTATTCCTGAACGAGAACATACATCTTCTCGCCGTCAAGCTCATACCTTCCTGCCGGAATGGTTTCTATATCCATCTGACGGATGTGCTCAAAAGCACGCTCAAATCTGGCGTGGATTGAATAGTACAGCGCGGCGTTTTCGATTCTATCAATGATCATGGTTGCGCCTAATCTTTTAGCACAATATATTTCTTTCTTGGGTTGATTCCCACTTTTCCCTCAAAAAAGCCTTTGATCGCTTTGAGGTCTGCGTCCATGTTGTCAGTGAGATGATAGACCTGTCCAACGCTCATGGATTTTCTTTTGCCATCCACAATAGCCATTACCAGCGGAATCCCGGCAGATTTGGCGATGTGATAAAAGCCCATTTTCCATTCACTGACGTAGTGCCGCGTTCCTTCTGGCGCAATGGTTAGGATGAATTTTTCTGATCGGTTGCATGCTTCCACTGTTTGCTCCACCAACCCGGTGGACTTTTTCCTGTCCACGGGAATGCCGCCACACCAGTAGAAGAACCAGCCAAACGGGTTGCGGAATAATTCTGCCTTGCCCATGTAGCTCACATTCGCTTTCAGGTTGAAGATCACTCCCAGAAACAGGAGAAAATCCCAGTTTGAGGTGTGAGGCGCGCCGATGATCAAATATTTAGGAAGGTTTGGTAACGTCCCTTCCACGCGCCAGCCAGCGAGGCGCATGATCGAATTGCTCAAAAAACGAAGAATTGGACTGATGATGGGGGTATTGAAAATGGTCAGCTTCATGGAATATAAAACCCTGCAAATCTTGAAATGGCACGCCTTGCAGTAAAATACCTGCATGGCTTTGAAATCTTCCCTCCGCTCTATTATCTACCAAACTGAAAAAATTGCACAGCGTGCCCGCTTTGCCTCTCAGCCTGCCAACCTGCCTGTCCTGCTCGGCATTTCATTTCCTAAAAGCGGCACGCATTTGCTCGATCAAATTTTACTTGGCTTCTCAAATGCCGCGCCGTATGCGAAGCGTGTGCATTCCTTTTATGCGGAATACGAAGGCGAAAGCGGAAAGAAGCGCAATCCTGAACAGGCTCTTGCATGGCTTGATTCACTTCGCCCGCGTGATGTCGCTTCTGCGCATCTCTTCGCCCGTCCCGAAGCCATCACCCGTGTTATCTCGCCAAAATTCGCACCCTATTTCATCTTCCGCGACCCGCGGGACGTGGTTGTCTCGCATGTCTTTTACGTTACCGATATGGAAGCGCGTCACGTCCACCATGACTATTATCAATCCCTGCCAGATTTTAACGCCAGACTCAAAGTGAGTATTTTAGGCAGACCCAACGCGGATATCGAATTCTCCAATATCGCAGACCGCTTCGCACCATATCTCGGCTGGCTCGATCACCCTGAAGTTTTGACAATTCACTTTGAGGATTTGATCCACGCCCGCGAGGCAACTCTGATCCACATCATGGATCACCTTCTCAACCGCATCCCGCCTCCCACTACCCGACAACTGATTCTGGATTCCCTCGAAACATCCATCAACCCGAAAAAGTCCCCCACCTTCCGCTCCGGCAAAACGGGTGAATGGAAAAAATACTTCACCGACGAACACAAAAAGATTTTCAAAGAGGTGGCGGGCGATTTGCTGGTGAAGCTGGGATATGAAAAGTATAATGATTGGTAGGTCAGATTTAGCCAATCTAAATTTACAGAAATACTAACCGGAGGGTTTAGATGCGTTACTTAAGAACAGGGCTTATTGTCTTTTTAGCAATATATGCATTTATAGTATTCGGTTACTTGGTTTGGGGTACTCTCGAAACAAATGGCTCGAAAGATTTTCATGCGTTTTGGTATGCGGGCCAATTTATTCTAAAGGGAATGGATCCCTATCAGGTTATATTTTCTGATGTGCAATTGCCGATGCGTCAGCCCGGGTTGGAAATTAGACCGTCGAACAGCGCTCCCATGTTGTTGGTGATCACATTATTTTCCCTGCTTCCATGGATGACAGCCAAGCTTGTGTGGCTGGTTGTAAACTTGCTGCTCGTATTTCTATGTTTCTATTTGGTGGAGCGTTGTATTCCTTTCCCGGGTAAATCATTAGACCGACCTGCCAGAATTCTACTATTTCTTATTTTTTTCGATCTATCACCGACACGAATTGCAATTGAAAACGGGCAAACCACCCTCTTTGTATTTGCTTTAATGTTGATGTCTATTCTCCTAACCAAACGTTCCTGGTTTTTGGCCGGATGTTTACTTGGATTGGCGCTTTCCAAAATTTCTGTGTCTATTCTGGTGGTCATATACTTTTTGTACCATGGTAACTATCGAGTTTTGGTAACAGCTGCTTTTTTTCAAATTCTCGGTTTTGCTGGTATAGCTCTTTTGAGCGGTAATTCGATTATCCAGGTTTTGGGGGAGTATCTTCGATTATTTATTAGCTTAAGTGATCAGCCAGGGATCCATTTGGGAGCGCTGATGAGCGGGTATCCATTTGACATGATTTTCCCAATAGGTATGACCTTCGTAATCGCCTTATGTCTGTATTTTTGGTTGATTCGGGAGAAAGCTTTCCAGCGTGTAGACACACGTGTGCTCAATTTTCACCTGCTTACGCTTTTAACACTTTGGAGTTTGTTGGTGGCTTATCATCGCTCATATGACGCTCTTCTTCTTCTGTTTTTGATTGTTTTGTTCTTTAAGTCAGCTTATCAAGTGGATGTTTGGGGGCTTTCTTCACAGACACGCACCGTGCTTACTTTTGGGGTGGGGATTGGTTTTGCTTTGATGATAATTCCTGCCCGCATCGTCGATATGCTTATTCCAGGTGCATACAGCCCACTGACAAATGAAATCCCTGCAGTGATCTTGCTTATATTTTTATCTGCCCTAATGGTTCTTTTTCGACGCTTCCTTTCTTCTCAAACAACGATTTATGCTTAATGTACTGCTCTCTCATCATCCGCGCTTATAACGAAGACAAACACATCGGACGTCTGCTTGAAGGAATCAAACAGCAGACGGTCAAAGATGTGGATGTCATTTTGGTTGATTCAGGTTCCACGGATTCAACCGTGTCCATTGCTGAATCGTATGGCGCACGGGTCGTGAGAATCCCGTCAGCGGAGTTTACGTTTGGGCGTTCGCTCAACTACGGGATTAAGGCAGCGAAGCGCGAGTTCATCGTCATGGCAAGCGCGCATGTCTATCCCGTCTATCCCGATTGGCTGGAGACTTTGCTGCGTCCATTTCAAGATGAAGGTGTGGCATTGATCTACGGCAAACAGCGCGGATACGAAGGCTCGAAATATTCCGAGCATCAGATTTTTCACCAATGGTATCCTGATGCGAGTAATTTAGATCAGGCGACCGCCTTCTGCAACAATGCCAACGCCGCCATTCGCAAAAGCCTGTGGGAGAAAAATGCTTACGATGAAACGCTGACAGGGCTCGAAGACCTCGCGTGGGCGAAGTGGGCAAAAGGGCAGGGACACAAAATAGCCTACGCCGCCGAAGCTGAGATCATCCACATCCACAACGAAACGCCGCGCGGAGTGTACAACCGCTACCGCCGTGAAGCGATGGCATTGCGTAGAATCTATCCTGAATCAAATTTCAACTTTTATGATTTCCTGCGTCTAACCATCACCAATATTTTGAGTGACCTTTGGCACGCCGCGCGTGAAGGCGTGCTGCTGAAAAATATTTCATCCATCTTCTGGTTTCGTTATATGCAATTTCACGGCACCCGCATGGGACACCGCGAGACGAGCCTGATCACCCCGCAATTGCGCGAGACCTTTTATTACGCGCGGGAAAGAAAGAAAAAAGATGAAAGAAAAAGGGAAGTGGAGCCGATTCGGTATAATAAATAACTATGTCACCTCTTTCCCTCAAGCCCGCCTCTGAATTCACCATCCCCCAACTCGCCGAATTAATGACGCGAAGTTTTGAAGGCTATTTCGTCCCCGTTAATATCACGGACGTTATCATGTTCACCATGCTTCGCCGAGACGGTGTTGACCTCACCGCAAGCCGAGTGATCCTGAAAGATGGTGAACCGTCTGGGTTGGCGCTCATTGCGCGGCGTGGTTGGACGAGTCGCCTCGCGGCGATGGGCGTCTTATCCACTGCGCGGAATGGCGGTACGGGCACATGGGCAATGGGTCAGCTTATCGCAGAAGCGAAGGCTCGCGGCGAGAAAGAAATGCTGCTCGAAGTCATTGAACAAAATACGGCTGGTGTGAAGTTGTATGAGAAGGTTGGCTTCACAAAAGTTCGCAGGCTGGTAGGGTACAAACTCGAAAATCCGCAAGTGACCGATGACGGCGGTGCGAACGCGCAAGACGAACTGCAAGAGATCGACATCCGCGAAGTGGCAAGGATGGTTTCGTATCACGGTATCAATGACTTGCCCTGGCAGCTTTCGGGTACGACCATCGCGCATCACACGCCGCCTTCGCGTGCCTTTCGCCTGAACGATGCCTATTGTCTCATCAGCAATCCCGAAGCCACGGACGTGTCCATTTCGTCAGTGTTGGTAAAAGCCCGTTCCCGTGGAGCAGGCCTCAGCGCGGTGCTGATGCGCGCGCTCTTTGCGCGATTCCCAAACAAGGTCTGGCACGTTTCCCCGATCTTCCCCGAAGAAATGGGTGTCATTTTTGAACAGGTTGGCATGACGCGCGAAACGCTTTCGCAGTGGCAGATGTCGCGCATGTTGTAACATTAAAAACTCTGTGCCCTCTGTGGTCTCCGTGGTGAGATAAAATAGGCGCATGAAACTAGCCGCCCTTGTCCCCATGCGCCACCACAGCCAGCGTGTGCCTGGTAAAAATTATCGCCCGCTCGCGGGCAAGCCCCTTTATCAACACATCATCGAGACGCTGCTCGCCGTGCCGGAAATTGACACGGTGATGGTGGATACTGACTCCGAGCCTGTGATGGATGGAGTGCGCCGCCTCTTTCCTACCGTGAAGCTGATTCAACGCCCCGAGCATCTCCGCGCTGACGATGTTCCCATGAACGATATTCTTCTGCATGACACCGCGCAGGTGGATGCAGAGTTTTATTTGCAAACCCATTCCACGAATCCGCTGTTGAAACCTGCAAACGGTCTCACGCGCCATCCAATTACTATTTACCAATTACCCATCTCACGATTCTTTGTTTTCTGTGACTCGTTTGCAAACACGCTTGTATTTTCAGGATGGACGCGCGATCAATCACAACCCGCTGGAACTGATCCAGACTCAAGACCTGCCGCCTGTGTACGAAGAGAATTCGTGCATGTATCTTTTCACCCGCGAGAATTTGGCACGCAAACATCACCGCATTGGCGACAAGCCGCTCATGTTCGAGATCGACGCCGACGAAGCATGGGACATTGACGAAGAATTGGATTTTGAAATTACAGATTTTTTAATGAAGAGAAGAGAAAAATGAATTTGAAAAATATAAATCTTATTGTTACGAACTGGTTTTCCAAACCCTGGTATCCGCTTGCGATCAGTGCCTATCCTGTTGTGGCTCTGCTCTCTGCCAATGTGGGGCAGGTTCAAAATTCGGCAGGGATGCGTTCTCTGCTGATATCTATTTTGTTTGGCGTAATATTGTATGCGCTGGTCTGGTTATTCCTGCGACAGGCGCACAAAGCCGCAGTGCTGACCTCTTTGTGGCTGGCTCTGTTCTTTTCCTTTGGGCATATTTACATTGCCCTTGATGCAAAATTTCCCGATCTCAGTTACACAAACTGGCTTGGCGTTGTATGGATTGTGTTGTTTGCTGCCGCGCTCCTTTGGATCGTGCGTTCAAAATCCACCTTTGCTGCTGCTCGTCCACTTTCAATACCATTGCGCTCGCTTTGCTGGTCATGGCTGCGGGACAGATTCTGTTGGAAAGCGAGCCGCAAGGCGTCAGCGCGTTGGGTGCGGACCATGCTCCCATTGAAGATGATCTGACCGTGCCGCAGAATCCGCCGGATGTGTATTACATCATCCTTGATTCGTATGCCCGCGAAGATTTCCTCAAAGCGGTGTTCGACTACGATAACTCGGAATTTATCACGGCATTGGAAGACCGTGGCTTTTACGTGGGAGCGTGCAGCCAGAGCAATTATGTACGGACAGAGATATCGCTGGCATCCTCATTGAACATGATGTACCTCCCTGAACTGGATGATGAATTCAAGCCCGAAAGCACCGCGCGGCGGACGTTGTGGAACTCGCTCAAGCATAGCGCCGTGCGTCATAACTTTGAGAACATGGGCTATGAAACGGTCAACTTTGCGACGGGTTTTGCATGGAATGAATTGGAAGATGCCGATCATTTTATGACTCCGCCGCCGTTCACTTCCGGCTTCACGGAGTTTGAAGGTCTCTTCCTGCGAACCACGCTTGCCAAATACGCGCAGGATTGGGGCTGGGTTGACCCCGATGCTGTGATGGGACAAAGTTTCCGCGACCGTTTCAATAACGTCTTCGACAGCATGGGCGAACTCGCCAATATGGATGGCCCGCAATTCTCCTACATCCATTTGATCTCGCCGCATCCGCCATTTGTATTTGATGCCGAAGGCAACCCGAACTATCCGCCGGATTTCTGGAATGAGCAGCGCGAATATCCCTACGATGATTATCAAAGGGGCTATACGGGTCAGTTGACATATTTGAATACGAAAGTGTTGGATGCCGTGGATACGATTTTGGCTGAGTCTGAAACGCCGCCTATCATCGTCATTCAAGGCGACCACGGCGCATGGATGCAGCCCAAGGATCGCCGCATGTGGATCTTCAATGCCTATTATTTACCCGGACACGAAGACGAGTTGTACCCGACCATTACGCCCGTCAATACATTCCGTTTGATATTCAATGCCTACTTTGGCGGTAAATATGAGATGCTGGAAGATGTCAGTTACTTCTCGCCTGTCCCCAACTTGTATGATTTTACGGAGATGCCGAATAACTGCGGCGGTAAATAAAGAATAGCCAATTCACAACACCTCGCTCCATCTATAGAGCGAGGTGTTTCTTTTACTTAGTTTGTGTTTGCTCAGCTTTTATTTCTGTTTTCCAGCTTGTCAGTAAAACCGATATGCCAAGGAACCACAGCGGCACCCACCAGAAATAATGGTTGTGACTGACTTCCAACGCCTGTATCTGCGCCATTTGATACCATGCAATGGCATAGAAAATAATGAGGGCGACCTTTCGTTTCCAATCAACGCTGACGAAGGTGAAAATTGTCAAAGGGAGGAGAATGACAAAGTCCCAGCTGCCAACATACGGCGAGACAAGAGGCGCAAGAGCAAGGCTCCAGTAGGCTGCGTTCACGGGGGAGAGTTTCTTCCAAAAGGAATGATTAATCCCGATGGTGAGAATCGAAGTCAACACCCAGAGCAGATATCCCCACTTGTCAAAATATCTCTGAAAGAGAATGAATAGCGAAGGATACGACCAGATTGGGTTTTGGGTCATGGCATGCAGCGCATCGGGAATCCAGTTTGGGTAGGCGACGAAGAGCGGGATGCACATTGCCAGCGCGAAGATCGCTATCCTTCCCCAAAATAAAAACATCCCCTTCCATTTACCCTTTTGAAAATAATAAAAACTCAATCCCAGCACCGTCAGCAAGGCGAGGTGCGGTTTTGAGACGGCCAGTGCAACAAAAAATGTGGAAAGCCAATGCCTGTCTTTTTGCGCAAGGTGAACGGCAAGCACGAGGCATAAGGTCACCGTAAGCGAGATCTGCCCGATGAAGAAGTGATAAAGAGTGGCTGGAAAAAACAGGCTCAGGAATGTAAGGATGCCTGTGTTGTAAAGCGAACGTTTATCGCCTTGTGCGATGTAAATGACCATCCCTAACTCGATAACGCAAAAGACGAACCATCCATAATTGGCGGTCTCTTCGGGGAGCCAGCCGAGTGGAAAAAAGAAACCGATGGCCATGGGAAACCATGCCGCGGGCAGGATCGTGTTCAGGCTTGTGGTGTCGTATGGGCTTTGTCCGTGAACGAGCAAATAAACAGGAGCCCATAACTCGTTGTAAAAATCCATGCGCGGTTGAACGAGATTCCAAAATAGTTTAGCAAACAGGATGCCCATCAACGCGAACGCAAGGATGGATGCGTAGGAATGAAATAATTTCAATTGTTCGGGTGTTAGTTTTTTGTTTTTGCGTTCGGTGATTGTTTGCATTTCCGAATGATACCTCACTTTTTTTGCTCCCATTGTCGGTGTTACAATTATCTTTGCAAAACAAAAAATCCCATACTTGTGAGTCAAAAAAATGCCAACTGCTCTAATGACCGCCCCCTACATGATTCCATTTCTGGATCGTTTCAAACCCGTCTTTGCAAAATATGGAATTGATCTCATTGTCCCGGATGTTGAAGAACGCATGGAAGAGGCTGATCTGCTCAAGTTTGCGGGTCAATTTGATGGTGCAATTTGCGGGGATGACCGCTACACAGCGCGCGTGCTGGAAGCCTGTTCCCCGCGCTTGAAGGTGATCTCCAAGTGGGGGACGGGTGTCGATTCTATCGACGCTGAAAGCTGCTCCCGCTTAAATATCATTCTCTCCCGAACGCCAAATGCCTTCACCACCCCCGTTGCAGACACGGTTCTTGGCTATATGCTGGCCTTTGCCCGCAGAGGCCCGTGGATGGATGCGGCCATGAAGCGCGGCGAATGGGAGAAGATCCCCGGCAAGACATTGAGCGAATGTGTGCTTGGCATTATCGGTATTGGCAATATTGGCAAAGCCGTCACGCGCCGTGCAAAAGCATTCGGCATGAAAGTCCTTGGCACGGATATTGTGGATATTGACCATGTCTTTGTCAGTGAATCGGGGATTGAAATGACGAACCTCGAATATCTATTATCGAATTCCGATTTCGTCTCTGTTAACTGCGATCTCAATCCCACATCTCATCACCTCATCAATGCAAATACCCTTTCAAAGATGAAACCATCGGCTATTCTCATCAATACTGCCCGCGGGCCTATCGTGGAGGAAACTGCCCTCGTCGCAGCACTCAGCTCAGGTCAGGTGGGAGGCGCGGCGTTGGATGTCTTCGAGTTCGAGCCGCTTCCGAAGGATAGTCCATTGTTGAAGATGGATAACGTCATGCTGGCTCCGCATAATTCCAATTCCAGCCCAACGGCCTGGGAGCGTATCCATTGGAATACGATCCGAAATTTGTTGAATGGATTGGGCATCGATGCAAAAGGGTTAAGGGATGATGGCTAAAATTCGTTCCGCAATTCCGTATATTTTTTTGTTCGTTCTGGCTGCGGTTGTGCTCGATCTGGGCAATCCGCTTTTTGATAAACCTGCAAGAGATGGCGGCTTTTTTTTGTATGCGGGCAGCCAGATATTAAGTGGAAAAATTCCATACCTTGATTTTTGGGATTCGAAAGGACCTGCGATATTTTTTATCAATGCCTTGGGATTGTGGCTGGGCGGCGGGTCGCGCTGGGGTGTTTGGTTCATGGAATTCATTTCCATTTTTGGAACGTTCTATTTTTTATATCTTTTATTGTCCAAACGTTGGGGTCTGAGCGCGGCGTTGTTTGGTGTGACGCTGGCAGGCCTCAGTTTGCGGCTGGCTCTGGGATACGGAAATTACACCGAGGAATATGCCCTTCTTTTTAATGCGGCGGGGTTGTATCTTTTTCTTTCAAAGGTGGATGCGGAGAAGAATTATTGGCAGTATTTTGGGGTTGGCGTTCTGTTCGGGTTGAGTTTTGCTTTTCGTGCAAATAATATCGGCGGGTTGTTCGCAATAGTGGCTGCGGTTTTTGTCTTTCATGTATTTGAACGAAATTTCGCCGAAGCCATGAGGATCATCCTTGCAATGCTGGCAGGGTTTGCAATTCCACTTCTGTTGTGGACCTTGTACTTTGCGTTACGCGGCGGCGCATGGGAGATGATCTATGCTTCCATCATCTTCAACTTCTCCTATTCCTCAGCAAAGGACAGGGAACTGTTGGACTTGTTCGGCGGCTTTGGGAAATATGGCCTGTCCTGGTATGGATGGCTTACTTTGGCTGCATGGTTCCTGCTTGTGCTGCGCGCATTGACCAGTTTTGTGCAGAGGAAGTTGTCTATTTTTGAAACCTTTCTGCTCATTTGGTTCCCGATCGAGATTCTCTTGAGCAATCTTTCCGGCAGAGGTTTTACGCATTATTACATCAGCTGGGCTTTGGCAGTTGCCATCTATTGCGCATTTGTGTTTGCTCATTTTTGGCAGGTTACCTTCAAAGTCCCTGCTTTGCATGG
Source organism: Lewinellaceae bacterium (assembly GCA_016711435.1). Taxonomy (GTDB): domain Bacteria; phylum Bacteroidota; class Bacteroidia; order Chitinophagales; family Saprospiraceae; genus M3007. The sequence continues at coordinate 20,514 of JADJSY010000049.1, read as the reverse complement.
CTTGAGCGACGGGCTTGGATTGGTTGTTTCTTTGGCGTTGATCGTGATGCTGTTTGTCATTTTTCCATCTTCAAGCAAGCGATATAGTGAGACGTTGGGGCAACTGTTCGGCGGTGAACATGGCATGGACTACGCTGACCCTGTCTCTGCCTATATTCAACAGAATACCCAGCCGGACGATCTTGTGTTGACATGGTATCCTGAGATGGGCGTCAGCTTCATGGCAGGGCGTACATCGCCGATCAAATATTTGTATTATCCGCTTTTCCTTGAAGGATCACTAACTGAAGAGATCGAAGCCTCTTACATTGCAGACCTGACTACAAAACGCCCTGAGATGATCCTGGATTGCTCCCGCTCCGTGGATGCCATCCCTTCGCTTGACCCTGTCACTCGTGAGGAACAATTCTCCACACCCGGGTTGAAGAAGAAAATGTACATTCAGCCCGGCATGGAGGAAATATTTTCCTTTGTTACTGAAAATTATCAAATAGAGAATACAATGGATGGCTGTCTTGTCTTTCGTTTGAATACTCAATAAAGAGTTTTTCGTGAATTCCGTGTACCCAAAAAAAGAAGATAACCCTATGACAAAAACAATCCTCATTACAGGCGCGGCAGGTGGAATTGGCCGCGCAACCGTAGCCCTCTTCGCCGAAAAAAGCTGGCGAGTTATTGGCGTGGATAGGTCTGAGTTCGGCGATACCTTTCCCCAGAACGGCCTCTTTATTAATGCAGATGTATCACGCCCCGAAGACATGGAGGCCATCTTTGAAAAAGCGCAAGCCTTCACAACCTCTCTGGATGCCGTGGTCAACAATGCCGCTTTGCAGGTTGCCAAGCCGCTTATCCAAACCACAGTGGAAGAATGGGATGCCGTCATGGCAGCCAACTTGCGCTCCGTATTTCTGGGCGTAAAACTTGCCTATCCATTGCTTAAGGCGGAGAACGGCGGCGCGATCGTCAATATCTCTTCCGTCCACGCCGTGCAGACTTCAGCTAACATCGCCGCATATGCCGCTTCCAAAGGCGGTATGCTCGCGTTGACCCGCGCCATGGCTATCGAATTTGCAGCGGATAATATTCGCGTCAATGCCGTTTTGCCCGGCGCAGTGGATACTCCCATGCTGCGCGCAGGTTTGGGACGCGGTCATGTAGGGCAGGGCGATGTTCAGGAAAGGCTCGACAACCTGGCCCGCAAAACGGTCAATGGGCGGGTGGGCACTCCCGAAGAGATCGCGCACGCCATCTACTTCCTCGCCGACAATGAACAATCATCTTTTATGACCGGGCAGGCCCTGATCGTGGACGGCGGCGCAACTGCGAGGCTGAGTACCGAATGAGAAAAAAAAGAGAAAAGACACTCTTCACACAACGCGGCAGCATGACGCGCATACTTTTTTATTTAAACGCCGTGTTTTGGTTGTTTTTATCCATCTACACCATTACAGACATGATCATGGATGGCAATGAGCTTTCTGTCTTTCTGGTCGGATTTTTTCTGTTGGTGAATGTGGCCGCCCTTTTCTTTAGCGGAAAGCTGCTGGATCAAAACGAGAAGTTGACCTATATTTTTGCACTTATCGTGATCGTGTTGAATATTGGACTGGCGTTTACAGGCGTCCCTGAACTTCTCTATGTCACCGCTTTGGTGATCGATGTGCTCATTCTGTTGGTGTTGATCTCCCTGAAAAATATCTATTTCAAATAATATGAAACAAACCATCAAATCAATAATCCCCGCCTCGCTCTGGAATTTTGCCCGTAATACAAATGATGCCATTCGCCGGTTGCCGCAATTGCCTGCCGCATATTTGCATCCCTGGCGGCGCGAGAGCATTCGTCGTCTCACCGCATTGAAGGATATTCACAAAGGCAAACGCGCCTTCATCATTGGCAACGGCCCCAGCCTCAAACAAACCGACCTCACCAAACTGAAAAATGAATTTACGTTTGGCATGAATCGTTTTTATGTGTTCTTCCCCGAGCTCGGTTTTACCACTTCCTATTTCTGCTCCATCAATGACCTTGTCATTGAACAATTTTCCGATGACATTCTCGCGCTTCCCATGCCAACATTTTTGGCGTGGCGTTCGCATCGTCACTTCTCGCCTCAATTACCGGTCAGCCAAAATTCCAACCTTTATTTACACCACCTACACAGGTCCACGCATGGCAAGCGATGTAACTGGCCGCGTGTGGGAAGGCGCCACAGTGACGAACTTTGCGCTTCAAATTGCCTTTCACATGGGTTTTGAAAAAGTTGTCCTCATCGGTGTCGATCATAATTTTTCATCAAAAGGTGATGCAAATAAAACCGTGGTCTCAGAAGGTGATGACCCCAATCACTTCATGCCGAATTATTTTGGCAAGGGCGTCAAATGGCAGCTTCCCGATCTCGATACATCCGAGGTTGGCTACATCATGGCGCGTGATGCCTATCGTAAAGCGGGCCGCGAGATCGTGGATGCAACCGTCGGCGGCAAATTAACTGTCTTCCCCAAAGTGGACTACAATTCCTTATTCTGACCTTTGACTTTCAACCTTTGACCTTCCACTTAATGACAAACTCGCCTCTTTCCCAATCTCGTACCTGGTTCATCACCTTCGTCATTCTCCTCGCTCTAGGTGGATTCCTCCGCCTGCTCGACATCACCGATCCCCCGTTGGATTTTCATCCCTCACGCCAGCTTCGCAATTCATTGGTTGCGCGTGATATTTATTATTCCATTCTGCCATCTGCTGCAACTGATCAACGTGATCTTGCTGCATCTTTCGCTCGTTCGGTTGGGAAATATGAGCCGCCCGTCATTGAGTCCATTGTGGCGTACACGTATCTTGCCACTGGCGAAAATATTGCAGCAGCCCGTGTGTGGGGAACATTCTTCTGGTTGGCGGCGGGCATCGCATTATTTGACCTCATGCGCCGTGCCACCTCTCCCTGGGCAGCGTTGATCGCGCTGGCTTTTTACCTTGTTTTACCGTTCTCTGTTCAAGCCAGCCGTTCCTTTCAGCCTGACCCATTGATGACATCCGCTTTTGTGATCGGCATTTATTTTCTATATCGTTGGTCAGAAGAACAGACTTGGAAGTGGGCAATTCTCGCCGGAGTTTTTCTTGGCTTGGCAACTTTCGTGAAGATCGTCATCGCCTTCTTCGTTGGCGCAGCCGCGATCTCTTTGGTGCTCTTCACGCTCGGTTGGAACTTTTGGAGATCCAAACAAGTGTGGACAATGGCCGCCATCATGGTCGTCCCTGCGCTTTTTTATTACGTGCTGCTTAATCAGGGCCGCTCCACGGAATACTTTTTTGCGTGGACGGTGACCCTCATTGATCTCATCACCAGCACAGATTTTTTACACCAAGTGGCTGGCCTTCCTCGGAACCATCTTTGGGCAGACGATCATCTTCCTGAGCATTGCCGGTGCGCTGATTGCCAAGCCGCGCATGAGATGGCTGTTCATCAGCCTGTGGATCGGTTATCTGTTGTATGGATTGACTCTGCCCTTCCAGATGTATACGCACAGTTATTATCATATTCAACTGATCCCCATTCTTGCGCTGGGGTTGGCAGTAGTGTTGAATCCGCTCATTGAAAGCGTGTCCGCTATCGGCGGAGTCGGACGCGTGGGTTTCATCGCGTTGGTCGTGGCCGTGATCGGATATCAAGCCTACGTGGCGCGCTCCGTTCTGGTCGCCGAGGATTTTCATCATGAGCCCGCATTTTGGAGCAGCGTGGCCGAAGCGATCCCTGCGGATAGTGATACGATCGGGCTGACGCATGATTATGGCTATCGCTTGATGTTGTATGGCTGGCGCAAGATAAGTCTCTGGCCGCTGACAACAGGCTTGAGTGAAACGCGCAACCCTGGTGACAATAATGCAGATGAATTTACAGAGCTGACCGAGGGTATGGATTATTTTCTGGTGACTGCGTATGGTCAGTTGGAGAAACAGCCCGGTCTGAAAAAGATATTGGATACCTACCCGATTGCCGCGGAAGGCGATGGGTATGTGTTGTATGATCTGAAAAAATGACCCTCGTTTCCATCATCACTCCTTCTTATAATCAAGCCGCCTATCTTGAACAGACGATCCTTTCTGTTTTAGTGCAGGATTTTCCCGCATTGAATACATCATTGTGGACGGCGCTTCCACAGATGGCAGCGTAGAGATCATAAAAAAATACGCGGATAAATTTGCGTATTGGATTTCGGAAAAAGATCATGGACAGGCGGATGCGATCAATAAGGGATTTGCCCGTGCAACAGGTGACATCATTGCCTGGCTCAATTCGGATGATTATTATTTGCAAGGCACGGTCCATGCCGCGGTGAAGGTCTTTGAAGAGAATCCCGATGTGGTACTGGCGTACGGGGATATGCTCGCAGTGGATGAACGCGGCAAGACATTCAATACGTTGACGTATGGACAATTGAGTCTCGAAGACCTCTTATGCTTTCAGATCATCGGTCAGCCTGCTGTTTTTATGCGTCATTCTGCGCTGAAAAAAACAGGCGGGTTGAATCTCGATTTCCATTTCCTGCTCGATCATTTGTTGTGGATTCAAATTGCAAAGCAGGGAAGGATATTGCACTTGAACCAAACCTGGTCTGCGGCGCGTTACCATGCCGAGGCAAAGAATCGCGCCAAAGCTGCCGAGTTTGGGCGTGAAGCCTTTCGCATCCTTGAGGTTGCTGCAGGATAATGAACTTGCGCCCGTGCTGGCAAAAGGTTGATCGTCGTGCGCGCGCGCCTCGGCCAACCGTGTGGATGCGCGATACCTGCTTGATGGCAGCCAGCCCGCAAAGGCGCTCTCTGCATGGATGCGCGCGCTTGTTCATTCACCCGCCAACGGCTTTGGCACGGATGAATATTTTTGTCTCTGCTATGTTGAATCTGCTGGGCTTGGGGAAAATGAGAGATGCGGTCTTGAAAGCTAGAGAAGCAATGTATAAAGAATGATGTCAATTATTTGACCTTTGCAAACTGTAAGCGTCGCATAGGAGACAGTATTTGAGAACCTCTAAAACCCCCTTTTTTTCTGATCTAGTTCTGGAAAACCCAGACAAAAATGCTTTTTCCTGTCGCAAGAGGTTTTGATGAAGTCTTGCTTTCCATAAGAGCCGGGACTTCGGCTCCAACTTTTACGTTACAATAAGTCCTCGCTTATGAACGAAACTCCTTCATTTTTTACTTCCCGTGCTGGGTGGGTTACAGCGCTGATCCTCATCCTCTCTCTCGGGCTTGCCATCCGCTTTTACGATGCCAACGATCTGCCGCTGGATTTCCACTCCACCCGTCAGATGCTCTCCGTACTCAAAGCGCGTGGCATGTATTACGACACTCTCCCCGGAATCTCCTCCGAAGAACGTACCTTCGCCATTCAACAGTGGAAGCTGCGCGCCTCCATCGAGCCTGAGGTGATGGAACGCCTTGTCTCCTTCACCTATCGCTACACAGGCGAACAGCATTGGGTCGCACGCGCCTACTCTTCTGTATTTTGGGTCATCGGCGGGGTCTTCCTTTTTCTCCTCGCGCGCAAACTAACCTCCATAGACGGCGCACTCGCTGCCACAGCCTTCTACCTATTTCTTCCCTACGCCATCTTCGCCAGCCGCAGCTTTCAACCTGACCCTCTCATGGTCACACTCATCATCATTTTTTTGTGGGCTGTCTATGAGTGGGCTGATGGGAAAAGGGTCTGGCTCTTCGCCATCCTCGCTGGTCTCTTTGGCGGACTTGCCATCTTCATCAAATTTGTTGCCGCATTCTTCATCATCGGCGGCGGGGTTGGCGCACTGCTGTTCCAGCGCAGGTCACTGCCTGAGGTGTTGAAGCAGCCCCAGGTGTACGTCATGAGCGTGCTCGGTATCCTCCCCGGCGCGGCGTATGCCGTCTATGGCGTTTACATCGCAGGTTATCTCGGCCAGCAATTCGGCGGGCGTTTCATCCCATCCTATTTTCTAAGCCCTGCATATTATCTCGGATGGGTGAACATGCTCAACATCGTTATCGGCGGTATCCCGTTGATGTTTGCGCTGCTGGGAATCTTTTTCTTTGATAATGAAAAGCGCCGCTTCATTCTTGGACTTTGGGCCGGGTACGCCCTCTTTGGCATTTACTTTAACTATCACATCGCCTCCCACGATTACTATTCCCTGCCATTGATCCCCATCGTCGCATTATCTCTCGCCCCTCTCGCTGATAAATTTTTCACCCGACTAAAGCAGCTCACCCCTACGCGCCTGCTTCGCCTTGCGGCTTTCAGCCTTCTGCTTTTTGGTATTTTCACTTCTCTCTGGAACACTCGCAACCAACTCAACGCCGTGGACTATCGCCCACAAACGCAGATGTGGATGGAGATTGGCCAAAAGGTGGATGGATACAACCTTGTGGGGCTCACTCAAGATTATGGCTCGCGTATGGCTTATTGGGGATGGCAGTATGTCACCTCCTGGCCCACCTATGGTGACTTGATCTACCGCGATGACCTTCTTGGCGCACAGCGTGATTTTGAAAAACAATTTACAAGGATCTCCGCAAAGAAAGACCTGTTCATCGTGACCGATTTCGCCGACTTAAACCTTCAGCCCTTCCTCAAGGAAAAGCTGAAGGCCTATCCCATTTTTGCGCAGGGTGACGGCTACGTGATCTACAACCTGATGGAAGCCTCGGAGTAATTAATGAAGAAGTTTTTTGGCGCAGTTGTGCTTTTATATCTTGCCGGAATGCTGGCGTATCTGGCGGCAAATGTTTACCTTGCCTCATTCTCCCGTTACATGGCAGATGATTTTGTGAAACGATCAATACGAGGTCATCTTCAACGGTTGCATCGGTCATTCACCATTATCAGGAAGGCAATGCGCGCGCTGCAAGCCGTTACTCAAATCTGCTTTTTGTGGGGACAGTGGAGGCAGTTCTTGGAGAAAAGAGTATATGGGCTGCCCCTGCATTTATGTTGGTGTTGTGGGGAGCCGGTTTGATATTCCTAACCCGGCAGCTTCGTACGATGGCTGGTCTTGAGTGGCATTTTCTAATGGATGTCTTTTTTGGAGCGCTGCTGGCGTTTCTATCCGTTTTAATTGCTCCGAATCGCTTTCAATCTTTTTTTTGGCGTTCGGCTGTATCTGTTCATTTTGCCCCGCAGGTTTTCCTTAATTTTCTTGTGGCTGTTCTGCTTTTCGAGATCCGCTCAGATCGTAAAGGTATGCGCCTTATTTTATCCGGGTTGGCATTGTTCTTTTCATCTTTTATTATTGGCGGTTTCTCTGAACCTCCTGTAGCCATTATGATCGTTGGTGCAGGGTTGGCGCTCGCGTACATCTGGTTTTTGGAGAAGGATAAAGTACGGCGCTCCGCCTTGCTTTTTCTCACAGGCTCTGTGTTTGCAGGGGCAATTCTGGCATTGGCAACCATGGTATTTTCTCCCGCACTGGCAGACTTGGACAAGGAATTGCCTTCTTTTATTATGTTGATCCAAAGAACAGGTCAGTACACCTATCATTTTTTGGCAGATACAGTGCGGGTATTGCCGCTGCCGATCCTGTTCAATATCGTCTGCCCGGCGGTAATTAGTTTTGTACTGTATCGTGGAAGTCAGAACGCTGGTATTCTTTCAGATTCGCAAAAAATTTTGAAGGTCGCTGTTGCGCTGCCGATCCTTCTGGTTATTCTCATCGCGGCAGGTTTTTCCACCAGCGCGTACGGACAATCTTACCCGGCGGAGCGGGCGCGCTTTTTTGCCCATGTCCTTATGACCATCACCCTCGTAATGGAAGGCGTATTGGCGGGGCTGTGGCTTGCCCGCGTAAAGTGGACATTAATGAAATCTGTGTACATTGAATATGCGGCCATATTGACTTTACTTGTCATGGCCTTTTATCCGATCAGGTCGATCTTTCTAGTCCTTCGATCTGTTCCTGAATACAGCGTCCGCGCACAGGCATGGGACAGGCGGGATGCCCATATTTATGAACTACGTGCGCGTGGTCAGACGGACTTAACGATCCCTCAATTCGACGGCATCTATGATGTTAAGGAATTGGATTCCCTGCCAACGCATTGGGTCAACCGTTGTGCGGCGACGTATTACGGCGTAGACTCCATTCGTGCCATCCCCGTCCACGGTGCGGATGCGCTCGAGGAATACTATAATTATTTTGGCGGCTATGACCAATAAATTTCAACCCCTCCTTGTTACGGGCATCCATCGCAGCGGTACCACGTGGATCGGGAAAATGCTGGCTGTCACTGGCGGCCTGACCTATGCCAACGAGCCGTTGAGCGTTATCCACCGTCAGGGAGTGCTGGGCGCAGAGGTTCGGCATTGGTATCCCTATGTGACCGAAGAGAATGAGACTCCGTATTTGCCTGCTTTTCAAGATTTGATTAAACTGCGTTATGGGCTTTTCAGGGAAATTGGCACACTTCGTTCCCGTCACGACTTTATGCGCATGGGGCGGGATTTCTTTCTATTTACCTCAGGCCGTCTGCGCGGGGAGCGTGTCCTCCTCAAAGACCCCTTCGCTTCCTTTTCCATGCCCTGGTTTGCAGATCGGTTGAACTGTCAGGTGGTGGTTTCGATAAGGCATCCGGGCGGATTTGTCAGCAGTTTGAAGCGTCTTAATTGGCCGTTTCAATTGGAAGACTTACTGGCCCAACCTCTGCTGATGCGTGATTTCCTTGAGCAGGATAGAACAGATTTGGAATCCGCTGCGGCGGATGATGTCATTGGGCGCGCATCCTTATTATGGAAGGTGCTGTACCGCACAGTTCATCAGACTTTGCAAAGGAATCCCCGCCTGATCTCCGTCCGCCACGAAGACCTCTCGCGTGACCCCGTGCAGGGATTTAAGGGGCTGTATCAAAAATTAGGCTATGACTTCACTCCCGAAGTGGAGCATGTCATTCTCAACACGAGCAGTTCTGAAAACCCCACCAAGCTTGCAAAGAACAAAACCCATTCCGTAAAGCTGGATAGCCGCGCCAATTTGGATAACTGGAAAAAGATACTCACCCCCGAAGAAGTCACTCGCATCCGCAAAATAACTGATGGAGTCTCGCAGCTCTTTTATTCCGATAACGAATGGTAAGCCAAACCGATCACTGTCCACTGATAACTGATTACTAAAAACTAATGACCACTCAACCACCCAACCATCAACCCCTCGTCTCCATCATCACGCCATCTTTCAATCAAGCCAGATTCCTTGAACGGACGATGCAATCTGTGTTCGCACAGGATTATCCGCATATTGAATACATCATCATGGACGGCGGCTCCACAGACGGCAGCGCGGACGTCATCAAAAAGCATCAGAGTAGAATCGCTTCATGGGTCAGCGAGCAGGATAAAGGTCAGACAGATGCGATCAACAAAGGCTTCAACCGCGCCACGGGTGATATCCTCGCCTGGATCAATTCAGACGATACCTATAATCCAAATGCAGTGAGTGAGGCAGTGAAATATCTCACCGAAAATCCAGAGGTTGCGTTGGTGTATGCCGACTGTAATTTTATCGATGAAGAGGACAGGGTCATTGGTAAATTCAAGTCCGCGCAAACAGATCAGCGCCGTTTGCGCGAGGGCTTTGTCCACATCCCCCAACAGACGATGTTCTTCCGCGCAAAATATTGGAAGGAACTCGGCCCGCTTGACCCGTCCTTTTATTTCGCAATGGATTACGATCTGTGGACTCGCATCGCCGCAAAAGCTCCGTTGAAATATTTGCCCGGGCGTGTGTGGGCGAATTTTCGCATCCATACCACCAGCAAAACCAATGTCGGCGACGAGCGCGGCTGGCAGGAAATGCTGCGCGTGCATTACCGTGATGGCGGTGGTTTCTTTTCTCCGATTGTGGCAAAATACTATTTAAGAAAGATCACTGGCCCGCTCTGGAAGTGGCGCATTAAAAGTAAGAAGTAAAGTAAAGTAAATGTTCAACTTTCACTCACTGTCCACTGTCCACTGTCCACTGTCCACTGTCCACTGTCCTGGAATTATCATATGACCTTCCTCTTCACCTCCCCTTCGATTGAAGACCTCATCCGCCTGCTGCGTGCATGGCGATTTTGGGTATTTGGCGCGTTTGTCGGTATTCTGCTTGGCGCGGCTTTATATTATGTTGTCCCGCCGCCTTATCGCGCGAAGGCCACCGTCAACGTGGATTTCAACCTCGAACAAGCCTGGCCGAAGGAGACAGACCGTCAGCAATTCTTTTATCTCGAACGTGAATCGCGCAAGCTCGAAGAACTTGCCTGGTCAGATGAAATTATCAGCCAGTTGTCTTCCGAATTTGCGATTGTCCCCGAAGACTTGCGCGGCGGAAAAATGTTACTCAGCCAACCCTCCGATGCTGGCTGGCACTTCTATGCCGATGACAACGACCCGCAGATCGCCGAAGGGCTTGCCTCCGCATGGGCAGAGGCTTTCACCCTCAAAGTGCAATCTGAAGTGCAGGCGGGCAATATCAACGAATTTGTGAAACTCGAAGTCACACAAGCGCAGAACCTGCCAAAACAACGAAGCATTTCATTGAGCGAATATATGCTGGCTGGCTCAATGAGTTTTCTAACTCTGGCTGTGTTCTCAGTTTTATTTATTAAGCCGAAGAAATAAATGAAAAGCTCCAGTTTCACTCTTGAAAAAATATCGCGCATTCTTTGGGCTCTGGCACTGATTGCGATTCCCGTCACCAGTTTTCGCTGGTTCCCTTTGCTCGGCGAATCCAGAACCCTTGTTCGTCCACTAGCCATGTATCCGCTCGGTTTGCTCTTTCAGCTTTTGCTATTTCAGGCTTGGCGCGGCACAAGGAAATTAACCTGGGCCAGTGCCTTTGTTCCGCTGGGCGCATTCGTGTTGTTCGTTATCACATCTTCCAGCATCGGCCTCCTCACCAACCCCATCCCACTTTACTCACAAGATTACACAGGCCGTACAGTCCGCGCACTGGTCACCATGTCCATTGGCCTCATCTTCTTTTTCTCCGCCGCGTGGATGAATACCAGCGAAGACGATTTTCGCTTCTCGATCAAATATCTCCTCGTCGGTCTCTGCCTCAACATCGCCTGGAGCGGATTGCAAGCCACGGCCTTTTACACAAGCCTCATCGAAAAAGACATGCTGACACAATGGCAGCTTGCCTTCTCCATGCGCCAGCTTGATAATACCCGCCGCATCTCCGGTCTCGCATTTGAACCTGCCTGGCTCGCGGGCCAACTCGCGACGATCTACATCCCCATTCTTTTTGCCGCTGTGTTGACGAATTTCCGCCTCACCCTTAACCGTTGGCTGGAACCTGTTCTACTGGCATTATCTCTGCTGTTACTTTTAGCCACTTACTCCCGTGGCGGCTTGCTGGTCACTCTCGCTGGCACTGGGATCACATTTCTCATCTTTGGCCGTGGTGTCATGCGCTCCATGTGGACGTGGTTCATTAACGGTTTTCGCAGCCGCGTATTCGATGCTCTCATTCGTGTTGGAATGATCGCTGCCATCCTTGCCGCGCTTGGCGGTTCGATCCTCTTCCTCAGCCAGAGGAATATTTTCCGCAATTTACTCACCGCCAACACAGACAGCCTCACCGAATACATCGTCGGCATAAACGCAGGCGGGCGTGGAGCATATTCAGCGGGGGCATGGGCCGCGTATGAAAAATATCCATTCACCGGCGCAGGCTTCGGCGCAAGCGGACTGTACATCTACCAAAACCTGCCAGACTGGTCGCTTACCACCCTACCGGAAATTGCGCGGCAACAAAGCCCTGAAAATCGTCTGTACCCCAACCCAAAGAACATCTACATTCGCCTGTTCGCTGAAACAGGCATCATCGGTTTTTTCCTCTACCTCGCCTTTCAGTTGTACCTGCTAGGTGATGCGCTTTCCATTTCCCTTCAGAAGCAGCCCTGGGCGCGTTTTGCGGCCATTGCCGGGGTATGCGCCTGGCTGGGCATCACCTTTTACAATTTCACACAGGATTCCTTTGCCATGCCGAATCTATGGCTGGTTACCGGAATCATGGTTGGTTTGTCGGCATATTCCACAGAAAAGCCAGCTTTAACGGAAGAATGACCTAAAAAATATTTTGGAGGTCAGGTGTAATTTACCTGTAACTTCCCAGCAGTTGCTTGCTTTCGGTTTTTTCGTTATGATAAGGGTCTATGATGCGTAAATATGACACTCCCTACATGGCAGACTGGTTTGCCATCTCACTACGCTGGATCATGCTGGTCGGCCTGGTCGTGTCACTTGGCTTGGGAAATGGACTGGATGTTGGCACTACCTGGCCTTTGGGATTGTTAATCCTTTGGAATCTCGCCATGACTGCCATGACGAGTTTGAATTTGCGCCTTCAACTCCACCGCCGCCTAAACATCGCTGTGGACCTGGTTTTGACCGGTGCATTTTTTTTGGTGCAGGGCGGCTTGCATGGCCCCGCATTTTGGGCGGGATTGCTGCCCATCCTGACTGGCTCTATCTATTTCGAAGTATTTGGGGGAGTGGCTGTTTCGTTATTATTTTCCAGCCTTATCCTGTATTTGGGTTATCAAACAGATGGAGACTTGTCGATCTCCATTCTCATCTCTGTCATTCTGGTTAGCCTAAGTTTTGTGTTTGGATTCCTTGGTCGCCGCATGATGGAACACATGCGCAAAAACCGCAGCTTGTGGATGGATGCGGAGGAGAAGAAGCGTGCCATCCAAAACGAACGCCTGCGCGCCATTTACGAACTGACCTCCACCCTTTCCTCCACATTAAGTTATAAGCGCGTGCTCGACTCCGCTTTGGATATGGGCGCAGCCGCCCTCAACCCCGATCCAGAACAACTGGTCAGTGACCCGCTTGTTGGGGTGGTGATGTTGTTCAACGGCGGAAAGCTGCGCATCGGTTCTGCAAGGCGTTTTACCAGCGCGGATATGCGCCTCACTTTTGAAGGGTCGGAAGGCATCCTCAAAAAAGCGCTGGATGAAGGCGAACCGATCACCTTCAAAGATATCGGTTATGACCATGAACTTGGGCGGGTGATCGCGCTCCGAAATTGCACCAGCGGATACTGCTTCCCACTGCGCAGCGGGTTCAATGTGTATGGAGTTCTGCTTGTTCGCTCATCCAGACTCCGATTACTTTAATTCAGATCGATTGAAGCTGCTCGATATCATCGGCAGGCAGGCGGTCATCGCCATCCAAAATGCGCGTCTCTATCAAGATCTGGTGGAGGAAAAGGAACGCATGGTGGAAGTCCACGAAGAAGCGCGCAAGAAACTGGCGCGCGACCTGCACGATGGCCCCACCCAGTCTGTTGCGGCGATCGCGATGCGCCTAAACATTACCCGCCGCATGTTGACGAAGGATGTAAAAGCCGCCACCGAAGAGATCGTCAAACTGGAGGAACTCGCACATCGCACCACCAAAGAAATCCGCCACATGCTCTTCACCCTGCGCCCACTCATTCTTGAATCTCAAGGGTTGACTGCTGCCGTGCAATCCATGTCAGATAAAATGCTGGAGACCTTCTCTCAAAAAGTAGTGGTCAGCATCGATGAACGCATTACCAGTCAATTGGAAATGGGCAAGCAGGGCGTGATCTTTTACATTATCGAAGAGGCGGTGAACAATGCCCGCAAACATGCCGCTGCTGAAGCCATCACCGTGCGTCTCAGCCAGATGGATGTTGGTATTGCCCTGCTGGAGATCAACGACAATGGCTTGGGTTTTGATGTGAAGGCCATGTCACAATCCTACGACAAACGCAGCAACTCCAGCCTCGGCATGGTCAACCTGCGCGAACGCGCCGAGCTTGTGAACGGCCTCTTGCAAATTGACTCTGCTCCTGGAAAAGGCACCAAAGTGCAAGTGTACATTCCCCTCAGCGAAGACGCCGCAGACCGCTTGCATCACCCTCAACATACAATCCCAAGAGTAAAAAGTAAATAATGCCAACATCTGCCGGACTATATTATTTTGCCCACGAGGCAGAAGATGCAAAGCTCAATCGCCCGCCCGTCATCCTCATTCATGGTGCGGGCGGTAATCATTTATCCTGGCCGCCGCAGATCCGCAGGTTGGCAGGCGAAACCATCCACGCACTCGACCTGCCCGGCCACGGACAATCGGAGGGCACTGGCAGGCAATCCATTGAAGCCTATGCAGATGATGTCGCCGCGTTTATGCAGTCGCTTAAAATTCGCGCCGCGGTCATTGTGGGAATATCCATGGGCAGCGCCATCGCGCTGACCCTCGCGTTGAAATATCCGAAGAAAGTTAAGGCGCTGGCTTTGCTAGGTGGCGGCGCAAAGATGCGTGTTGCTCAAACTGTTCTCGAAACTGCGGGAAACCCAAACACCTTTGAATCCGCTGTGGATGCGATCAACGTAAATTGTTTTAGCGAAACCGCGCAGCAAAGTCTTATTCAGCTTTCAAAACAAAGCATGTTGAAAATGCGTCCGCCTGTTCTGTTGGGTGATTTTCTTGCCTGCAATGAATTCAATGTGATCGAACAGCTTGAAAAGATAAATCTCCCGACCCTTATCATCTGCGGCGTGGAAGATAAAATGACACCCCAAAATTTCTCAGAGTTATTGCGTGCCGGGATCGCCAAATCCACACTGCATATTTTGGATGGCGCAGGTCACATGGTCATGCTTGAACAGCCAGATGAAGTGGCGGAGCTGTTGAAAAATTTCTGGATGGAATTCCAAGCCGCCGAAAGCCGACAAAGCCGCGCCTCATTCCCAATGCGGAAGTTGATCCTGTCCAACGGGCAGAATCCTCCTCTGATACATTACCCCCCAAATAACTTCTTCAATATCGGTATTGCATTCATAACCCCAAGCGCACGATGGCTGAGGCGGTTTTTGTGTTCCATGCCCAACTCGGCCATGGTTTGATTTAATTCGGGCAGGAGGAAGATCGGGTCGTACCCGAAGCCGCCAGTACCGCGCTCATCAGGGATGATCTCGCCGAAGCAATTCCCCTCAACAACCTGCACTTCGCCGGATGGCTGTGCAATCGCGATCGTGGCATGGAAATGTGCCTTCCACGGGCGCGGCTTGTCTTTTAGATTCTGCAAAAGAAAGCCGCGGCGATCTGCATCATCTGCGCCGGGTTTGGGAGAATAACGCGCAGAGTAAAGCCCGGGCACCGCCGAGCTCGTCTACTTCCAAACCAGAGTCATCGGCTAGAGAGATAAGCCCGCTGGCGGTGGCAAAAGCGATTGCTTTTTGCTGGCATTCTCGGCATAATCCTTGCCGTCTTCCTCGACATCAAGGATCAAATGGATGTCTGCCGGAGTGACGAGTTGAAGGCCAGTATCTTTTAGAAGTTCTTGTAACTCTTTTACTTTTCCCTTGTTGTTGGTTGCAATAAGAAGTTTGTTCATGTGTTTATGTTATCTTTCCTGGATTGTTTTGTTATATTTTTTATTGCCCATTGTGCATGAGATTTGACCAACGGCTCATCATCCTGCGCGGCTTGTTCGAGGAGGGAATATCTTTTTCGTTGCCATTGTTCCCAATAGCCACGGATAAATTTCGGAGATAGCCGCGGCGTTTGGCGCGTTTGATGGGACTTTTCTTGAAGCGTTGATTAAACTCAACGGGTGACAGAGTCAGGTCTGAGATTAAGACAGGAAGCGGGATTTTCGGCTCAAAGGCAGGATCAGCCGGGAGGGAGAATCGATTCCACGGGCAGACCTGCTGACAGATGTCGCAGCCGAAAATCCAATCTCCCATTTGCGGACGCAGGTTTTCAGGGATTTCATCTTTGAGTTCGATGGTGAGGTAGGAGATGCAGCGGCGCGCGTCAATGGTGCGGTCTGGAAGGATGCATTGGGTGGGGCAGGCGCTGAGGCAGCGTGTGCAGGTGCCGCAATGGTCGGTGGGGAAGGGGTCGTCTGGTTCGAGTTCGATGCCGAGCAGAATTTCTGCAAGAAAAAAAGTGGAGCCTGCCTGCGGGTTGATGAGCATGGAATTTTTGCCGATCCAACCGAGGCCGGCGCGTTGAGCGAGTTCGCGTTCGAGGATGGGGCCGGTGTCTGTGTAATAGCGGTTGGGGATGGGATGCCCGATTTGTTCTTCAATGAATTCGATAATTTGTTTTAGGCGGCGGGGGATGATATCGTGGTAGTCATCGCCGAGGGCGTAGGAGGAAATACGAAGGGTTGAAGGTTGAAGGTTGAAGGTTACAGGTTGGTATGGCAAGGCGAGGACGAGAATGGATTTACATTCGGGGAGTATTTGTTTGGGGTCCGCGCGGCGGATGCGGCTGCGTTCTTCGGCAAGATACTGCATGCTGCCATGTTTGTTCTGTTCGAGCCAGTTTTCAAAAATGTTGTAATTTTGAAGCGGCTCAGAAGAAGTAACGCCAGCCAGGACGAATCCCAGCTGGCGCGCTTTTTCTTTGATGGCTTGTTTTAGTGCTGTCAACTTACTGAACGACGATTTTTACGAAGACAACTTTTCCGAACGGTATGCCTTGGGCATTTGTCATTTGCCATGCGCTTGTGTATTCGCCGATGGCGGTAGGCGCTTTGAAGTTTACAGACACATCCACTTCCTGATCTGTCTGAACAACGGTGCCGATCGGAACTGGTACACCGTCCATTCTTTCTCCGTAGGAGTAGGTCAGGCTGTAGCCGTCACCCCAGGAGCAGTTTCCGGTGTTCTTGATCTTCCAGGTTTTTACAAATTCCTGTCCGGGGGTCATGGGGGAGCCGTCGAGAATGGTGACATCCACTGTGGCGAGGTCGAAGGAGAAGTCATCACATAATTCGCCCGGTGTGCCAAGTGCGATCAGAGTTGGGTCTGTTGTGAAGGCGGTGGTAGGCGTTGCTGTTGGGGCTTCGGGAGTGGGTGTTTCGGTGGGCGGCAGGGGTGTGTTTGTGGGTAACATGGCTGCTGTCAATGTGAATTCGGCCACAACAGTATTAGCCGCAGAAGTACGGATCGCCAGAACATCGGGCGTTGGTTCGATGGGTGTGGCGGGCGCACAGGCGGCAAGTAGTAGAGCAGTTAATAGTACGAAGATGGACACTTTGGCTTTCATGGGAATCCTCTCTTATTATTCCTCGGAAGTGAACTTCATGAAGACAAGCGAGCCAAACAGGTTGCCAGCGTCATCCTTTAATTTCCAAGCCCAAACATACTCGCCCAATTTTTTTGGTACTGTAAAATTGATCTTGAAAACGCCGGTTTGACCGGGTTTTATTTGGCTTGTGCTGAGTATAAATTGATCTTTTCCGAAGTATCCAAGGACAGCGCCTTCCGGGCTGCTTGAATATTCCGGACGGAAGGAGAATGAGTAGCCTTCATCCCAGGAGCAGGTTCCTGTATTTAGCAATTCAAAAGTTTTTATCAATTCCTTGCCAGCCCGCAGGAAGGCTCCGTCCAGGGGTTCTGATTCGCTGATAAACACGCCATTATTACAGCCATTTTGAGTTGGCAGAGTGGAATAGGCACCGGCGGTCGGTGCAGTGGATGGCAGCGCCAAAGGGGTAAGCCCTGGCTGTTGGGTGTTAAATGCAAATGGTGTATTGGTGCCCAATAATGCGGCAGTGGGAATTGAGCCAAGTGTGGCTGTGGGTTGCTGGGTGTTTGTTGGCTGGGCGGTGGGGGGAATCGCCTGCGCGGTTTGGGTCTGGCCCAGCGCAGCCTGGGTGAGAACAACGCTAAAAGCCTGCGTTTGGATCGCGCCAGGATCCTGGGTAGGCGGTGGAGTGGCTCCCAAGGTACATGCGCTTAGGATAATCCCCAATAACATTGTGCCTGCCAGCCAAATTGACTTGCGAGAGATCATATTCATAGCCTCCAAAAATGGTTATCTTTATTATACCCGCCACGGTCACAAATTGCTCTCCTTTATAAAATGGGGGGGAGTGGGTTCGAAGATCCTGGTACTTCTTAGCCCTACACTGGACAGTGCAATTTGTGACCGCGGGCACTATGTAACGCACTTATGGAGAAGGGAGTGTGGCTGTGGGGGTGGCGGTTTCCGTCTGTGTGGCGGTAGGGGTAGGCGTGGAAGTTGCCGTGTTCGTGCTCGTGGATGTGGGGGTTATCGTGGGCGTCAACGTCCCTGTTGGTGTTTGGGATGGGGCCGAAGTGGGCGGCGGGTTTCCCTGACGGATAATATGCGGGTTCAGCCAGATGGCGTAATCATTATTATTTCCGCCGTTTGCGCTCACCGTCAGGATGAATTTCACGGACTGCCCGGCCAGGCTGCTTAGATCCAGGTCAACGGGGTAGTAATTGCCTTCGTACACTTCCTGCCAGGTTGCCAGCGTTTTTGTGTTTCCATTAACTTTATAATCCAACCGGAAGATTACACTGCATTTTTTTGCCTCATATTGACAATTGACCATGGCTCGAAAGCGGTCTCCAGACTGCACCGTAATGGCAGGGAATTGTCCGCTGATAAAACCATCGCGTTTGTCCTGCGGATAGGTCAGCAGGCCGGGCTCATTCTCGGTTGAGCCATCTTCCATTCTGGGCGCATTCAACTTCATGACAAATCCCTTTGGGTCACCGTCTGTTCCCGGGCAGGGAAGTGTGTTGCTGCCATTGGTCCATTCGGCGCTGCAAGAATTGTTCGCAAAATCATAAGCCACATAGGATGGCCCTGTTACCTTGATATCCACCCACATGGCTGTGTCTGCGGAATTACCAATGCCAAATAAAGTTCCGGCGGCGTTGCGTAATTTCCAATAGCCGCGGTAATTTCCATCCTTGCTTGGCGCGGTAAAGGTGACGGGGACTTCGATGTATTGGCCCGGGTTGACCGTCCCCGCCAGCGTCACAGCAGATGGGCCGCTCATGGCATCTCCGCCGGTAAACACGAGAGCGTAGGATGTCGTCCATGTGCAGGTGCCAATATTTTTGATGCGCCAGATTTTGACGAACGTGTTGTTCCTTGGCACGATGCTTCCATCCGCATAGGTGACGTCGGCCAGAAATTGCGCCGCATCACACCTGGACGGGGAAACTGATCCCCCGGAAAGGGCAGTTTTCGTGGCTGTGAGAGAAGTGCCGAGCGTGGTGGTTGGCAGGGGGCAGGCCCGGGTGGCTGTCAGGCCGTTTGGTGTGCCGCCAGCTTCCAGGGTCAGGGCTGAGGCGGTGTATAGTCCATTTAGGGTGGCGAATGTATCCGGTGTTGCCGTATTCCCGGGGATGTTACATGCCAGTTGGGCGATCAGGATAACAATAATTGAAAGAAGCAGGGTCGATTTTCTAGATAACATGGGTCCTCCGTTGATTTTCCGTTAAGTAAAGACGAAGGGTATGCAAGATCAGTTCCCCAAAAAACAAGAAGCCGGGAGCGGCCCGGCTTCTTGTTTTACAGTTTTATTTATGGGCACACGAATTCAAAGTCTACCTGGTACCGTTCCTGGATCGGTTCTGTGATCACAAAAGCTATCCATTTTGGGCCCTGAGTATTTGCGCGTCCAAACATCCATGTATCGGTAAAAGTTTTTGTAGTTGCACTTTTCACGGTAACTGTTTTTGGGGCCTTAATTCCGCCGCCGTCTTTATGCTCCCATCGGTATGTAAATTCCAATGGCCCGTTCGTTGCAACCGTGGCGTATACAGTGATCAATGTGTTGGCGGGGCAGCCTGTCTTTGGGTCACGAGTATAGCTTGTTACAACCGATGCGATGCCGTACTTTGGTTTTTCTGCCGAAGAGACAGCGATCTCTGTCCAAAAAGCTGCATTCAAATAGCCTACGCCGAAATTGATATTATCTGGTGTTTGGAGCTTCCATTCGGAATGATAGGTTCCGTCTGTGGCGGGTGTGGTCAATATTAGGGATATGGGTACGGTTTGCCCGGGGCCAACGGCTTGTGGGAGGTTGTAAACATATGCGCCGCCGAGAAGATCACCATCCCAAAAAACGATCTTGTAGCTGGTGTCCCAGGCGCAGGTGCTGGTATTGGTGATCTCCCAGGTTTTGGTGAATTGTTCGCCGGGTTTGAAGATCGTGCCGTCCACAATGTTTTCGCTTTTCAGGCTTGCGCTGGCGCATTGTGAAAAGGATGAGACGGCCGGTGATGTTGCCGTGGGAAGAAGTGTTGGCGCAAGCGTAATTTGTTGGAAGGGTGTCTTGGTTGGGATGGCTGCAGCGGAGGGAGTTTCAGTAGCAGGAACTTCAATCGTATTCTTCGCGGCAACAGTCTCTGCTACAGAAGTCTGAA
This sequence comes from Lewinellaceae bacterium, assembly GCA_016711435.1. Classification (GTDB taxonomy): domain Bacteria; phylum Bacteroidota; class Bacteroidia; order Chitinophagales; family Saprospiraceae; genus M3007. Next base: position 327 of record JADJSY010000049.1, on the reverse strand, counting down.
TGATTATCTGTGGATCTTCTGTGGGGGTGCCAGCGCCGCAGGAGGTGAGGAGCAGGCTTGTAATTACGGTGATGCTGAAGAGCAAATATTTTATTGATCGGGTCATTTTTTTCCTTTCATATACGGAAATTATTATACTGTTAAATGAGAACGCCCGGAAAACCGGGCATTCTGTATTAATGGTTGCTAATCTATGGGTTGTAAGTGATTGTCAGGGTGACAGAGCCTGCATTGCAGGACATATAGTCAGCCTGATTGTCTCCATCAGATGGGCCAGCAGGGTGGAGGCGAATCTGGAACCGGGATTTTCCTTCGGTTACTCGTGCC
>JADJSY010000048.1 GCA_016711435.1 Lewinellaceae bacterium | reverse complement strand
TTTTACTTATTTATTTCGGTTTTGTCACGAACAACCCCACCCTGAAAAAAGGTGTATCCGTCGGTTCGGCGTCGAAGGTGGCTGTATTGGTTGATTTCGACCTGAAGTCGGTAGCGAAATTTTTCTGGTAACCCACTTTAACATATACACCCAGCCAGCCGGCAAAACGCTGCTCGGCGCTTATCGAGGCAATGATGGCCGAGTGGTTCAAGGCATAGTCCTGTTCACCCTGCAGGGCATCGGCAAAACTGACCCGGTAACTTTGGCTCATATATTCAATCCCGCCCAGAAACAGCCTGCGCGGAGTATGGTTGTAGCGCATAAAAAAATTGAGCGGCAGGATGGATTCCATGCCCCATTTGTCGGAAAAATTGCGGTTCCAGACAAAAACGGGCAGGACAATCGTGCGCCGGAATGATTGTAAAAAGGTAAATCCGGCGCCCCATTCATGGTCTTCATCCTTCTTGGACGCAAAAAATGCCATCATGCTGATCACCCGATTCTTTTTATCGAAGTTGAACGGGCCTCTAAAATTACCGGCAAAGCCGTATTTCAACCGAACAACACCGTAATGGCGCTCGTTCAGCGGTTTGATCATAATCAGATCAAAGGAGGTGTTTTTCAACGAATGTTGATCCAGTTGATTAAATAAAGGGCGATAATCGTTGCCAACCCGTTTGAAATGGTATTGGTCGCGCACAAATTTTGCGCCCACCAGCATCTTAAAATCAGTATTGTTCACCAGGGCGCCTTGATACTCATCAGAAACTGCTCGTTGCGGTTGGTCGCGCTGTACGGCGCTGCCAGCGGGGTTTTTCAGGCCGGTAGGTGCTGGAGCCGTTTTGGCTGTACGATATTTCCAAACCCTTTCCGGCGGATTTATTCCGGATGCCGGGAATACAATAACAACGCGCATTGCCGAATGGATCGGCAGTAATATCTTCCGGCATAAAATCCGGTTTGTGCTGACCAAAAGACAGGAAGGGAGGAAAAAACAAGATGAAAATGAGCGAAAACCTGGGCATTGTTTATGTTTTAGAATATGGCAAATGCTTCACTTAAGCAAGGTCTGTCAAAATTTTAGTTTGACTAAATTTTTCGTAGGCTGCCTGATTATCAACACTGATAACCCATAACTAATAACTGATAACTACCTAAAATCCGAATCCCGCCTGAAAAACGATCCGGGGCGACCGTTCAGTATTTTCCCCGGGAATAAAAGCGCCTAAGGAAAACACCAGCACATCGACCGGGGAGACCCACAATCCGCCGCCATAGTTGTAATGCCACTTTGTAGACTCGTCTTCTTCCAGCCAGACCCGCCCGTAGTCGAAACCGCCGAAAACCCCGAACGTGAGCGGCAAGGTGGAATTATAACTGCTGCTTAACCTGACCCGAAGGTCGGTATTGTGCCAAAGACTGCTTTTTCCATAAAAACGCTCGGTACGGTACCCGCGCAGCCCCTGCTGGCCGCCGATGGTCTGCATCTGGAAAAATTCGTAGCCGGTTCCTACATTTTGCCCGCCACCGATCTGGGTAGCGAAAACGATATTTTCTCTGTAATCGAGGTGTTTATAAAAAGCGAGTTGCACCCGCCAGACGGTAAAGTTTTTGTTTTCAGCCAGATTGGTTGTCCAGTTCAGAGTCGACTTAAAACGAATGCCCTGATGTGGTAAAAAGAAATTATCGACATTGTTAAACACTAAACTGAATTCGGTACCACCGAAATATTTCCGTTTGAACAGTGCCGGGTTATCGCTGCCATAGGCGGTGATAAATCGGCCGGGCGTCGCTTCGATCCTCGATGTTTCCAGCAAAGGCCCGAGGGTAATATAACCGCTGGAGCCGGCAAAGCGCTTTTTAAAAGCCGGATATAAACGTGTGCCGGTTTGCCGGACCCGGTAAAAATTGTTGTTGCCTTTCTCCCGAAACGATTCATTGCCGATACCGGCGAAATTGAAGGAATAGGTCGGTCCCTGGTTGGATATATCCAGGTACAGGTCCCAATTTCCAAACATATTCGGAAAATCGCCTTCATAAGTCAGTTTAAATGCTGCCGTTCTGAAAGCAAATCTCCCGCCAATTTGCTGCGAAGAAGCATAGGGTTCCTTTTTGAAGCCGTATTTGGTGATGTTCAGAAAGGGGCCGAGCAAAAAACCGTCGTCCGGGTTATATCCAACAATAGGTACCGGCAGCACAAAATTGTATTCGCTGTCATAGCCGCGGCGGTCGTAGATGTTGTAGCGGTACAGGCTGTTTCGTTTATCCCGGGTTTCAGTACCGGGTTTCAGGGTATTGGATTGCAGGTCGTCGAACACGAGGGTTTTTTTGCTCCCTTTGCCGACCTCCGACCGGTCGGTAAACTCATCAGGCTCCAGGCCGCCGATCAAACGCACCTTCATTCCTTTGCGCACCTTGCCTTCCACGACGAATTCGTCTTTATCGCCGTTGCCGTACAGATTGACCGCTTTGGTGATTTTCCGGTCGAAAGTGCGTTGAAAAAGGCGCTCTTTTATTTCCCCTTTTTTGGACAGTTCATATACTGTGACACGGGTAAAACGGTCATCAATACGTTCCACCACAAATCGTTCCCGTTCATCAGTGCCAATGACGTCCACTGATTTTCCCAGAAATTCATAGTGCTTGCGGGCAATTTCCATCAGGTTGTTGCGCCGGGATTTCAGGCTGCTGATAATATGAGGCGCCGACATGGCGCGCGCTTTTTCCGGCCAATCCCGGAACGCATTTTCAATAATCTCGTCGGTCAGTTGTTCCTGCACAAACCGCACCTGTGCTTCCCACTGTTCCCAGCTGAGTCCGTTGAGGAACGTATGGTCGTACAGGCGCGCGCTCCAGGTAGACCATTTGACGCTGCGGACGCTGGGGCCATACGTTTGCAATTGCCGAAGGAAGGGCAGGGTTTGTCGCGCAATATTGGTGACCAATCCGTCGTATCGGGAAAAAGCCTGATCCCGGTCGCGGGGAATAGGCCGGTACAGTTTGGTTCCGTCGTCCTGGTTGATACAGGCCCAGACCCATTGGTCGTCGTGCCGGTCCCAATCGCCGATCAGGAAATCCAGCATGCGCGTACGCAATGCCCAGGCTTCGTCTACCCGGTGTTTATTGTCCTGGAGCATGCTTTCGACAAGTTCGGGTGTGCTGACAATCTTGTCTGGATTGCCAAACCAGGCGGCATCTTTCCAGTTTTTTCCATCCGGACGTTCTTCTACCAGGTGCATTTTGCCGCCGAAAATGCTGTTAAATGGACCAAGGGCCGGTTGAGCGGGGATATAATACAGGGTTGGGTTGGTGTGGTACACGCTGATGGCTTCGGCTATGGACGGCACTGCGAGCGGTGCGAAGGGGTGGGTGGAAAGGAAATTGTCTTCCACCAGGTACTTCGCCGCCGCCATTTTATTAAACGGGAAAGGTAAAAACCGGCTCGCATCCTTGGTGAGTCCCCGCAACACGTAGTCTTTCCCGTTGGCGTCCGTCACCCGCAGGGAGTTGGTCTGGTTACCGCCGCCTTGTTTTACCGGGATGACGCCGCCCTGGTAGGTCTTGAGGTCGAGCACCGGAAACGGATATTTTTCTAAGTAAAGGTCGCGGTGATGTGCGCCGAACACCACTTTGTGGAGTTTGCCCACCGGCTTGACCTCGTTACTGGAAACCGTTTGCATGGTGAGGGTATCTCCCTGTTCATACTCCGGAAAATCTGACTGGATTTGTTCGGCCTCCGCAGGAAGTTGACCCTTTATTTTTTTCATAAAGACCAGTTTTGCTTCCGCTCCGTCGGAATTTACTTCCCAGAACTGTACCCATGTTTCGCCGCCTTCATAAAAACGCAGAATGCTGAAACCTGCGGCGGCAGTGACGAATTCGGCGCCTTTGCCTAATCGCACCGGACTGGTTTTGGAACCGCTTCCACTCACAATAAAATGCTGGCCTCCCTGCTCGATCGATTGCAGGGTATGCTCATGGCCGCCGACAAAAATGAATTTACCGTTTTTCTTGGCCCCCGCCAGCAGGGCCGAGCGGAAGGCTTTGTAATCCTGGTGCGCCAGATCCTGCCGGGAGCCGATACTACCCCGAAACAAGGCGGACAGGCTTCCCACGACCGGCATCGGAATGTACAGATTGGGATTCAGTTCGGTCAAAGGAAACAGGTGCTGTTTGGCGGTGAACCCGCCGCCGTGCGGGCCGTAAGAATACAGGGGGTGGTGCGCGGCAATGACCACGTGTTTGTTGCGGTATTTGCGCAGCACGTTTTCAAAGATGAATTTGAACGTAGCGCGGTTGCGGGCTTCACAACCCTCGTTGATCTTGGGCTGTTTGTCCCAGTCGGACAGCCACCATTGGGAATCGACGACCAGCACGACCACATCGTCGTTGAGTTCCACCACGTCCGGCCCCGAGCAACCGCCGTCGGGCAAAAAATAGTTCTCCCATTCATCCGCCTCCGTTTTCCCATTCCGCTTATTCAGGTACTTTTCCACATAATTTTCCTGGCGTTTCAGTCCTTTCAGTCCCCAGCCCCGCCAATCGTGGTTGCCCGGGATAAAAACAGGCCGCCCCTTAAAACTGTCGGTGACGCCCAATTGAGCCTCCAGGCGGATTTCGGCCAGCCGGCGTTCGGCAACATCTTCCTGCGGCGGCATAAGACAAAAGGAAAAATTTGTGTTTCATGTTCTGCTAACTTAAAAGGGCAAAATTGCAAAGGAGAAAAAGCAAAGCAAACGCTTGATTATCAACACTGATAACTGATAACTAATAACGGATATCTACTTAATGAAGGGTAACAAAGACAGCAACAAAGGCGAGCACAGAAATCACCAGACCGAACATAAAAACACTGTATGACATGCGCAGCAGCTGGTATTTTTTTCCTAAAACGACGCCCTGGTGATAAATATCGCGGATCAGGCTGCGGTATAAAAAATCATAATCGTCCATCATTTTTAACATGCCGTCCATGTATTCGTCGAGGCCCATTTTGTAAAAATTGCCAAAGAAGAGCAGGTTTACTTTTTTGGTATCGATTTCCTGGTTGGTAAACTTCCCGGTCGGGATATTGGGCCGGGTTGCCAGCATGGCAAAGATGATGGTCACCACATTGACGATCAGCAATACGATAATCGGGGCCGTCAGGTTTTTTGGTGTGCCTTTATTGCTCAACAGGATGCTCAGCAAAACCGATATGACGATGGCATTTACCTGGATCATGATATGCGCCTTGTTGTCGGCCTGGTTGCTGAGCTGCTGGTTGTTGCTGGAAGTAGTCCGAAATACGGTTTCGATTCCTCTTTCCGGGCGTTTGTCCTTTTTCTTTTCCTCTTTTGTTTCCGGTATGTCCTTTCCGGTATGGATGTTCCCGGAGGCGGCTTGTGGAATCAAGGCAGGCGAGGGTTCATGGGTTTTATCGGGAACAAGGGCCTGACCGGATTTTTCCAGTTCCTTGAGTCGCAGTTTTCCCAGGTTCTCCGATTTTTTTTCATACAGCAAGGCCTGGCAGTAATCCGTATGATAACGATGCGCTTCCATTTGTTTGATGGTTCTTCTGCGCCATGCTTCTTTGCTGATTTCTACGTTGTTCAGCGCCTCCGTTTCCTTACGGAGCATTTTATTTTTTCCGCAAAATCGTCTTCTCCCAAATAGAAGGTATCCGCATCGGCTATTATTTTTTCCAAAAGTGTGGCTGGATTTGAGTTAGCGCCGGTCGCCAGGATACATTTTTGTATGTCTTCAATGACGTCGGCTTCAACGTCTTTGTCCGCCAGGAACTGAACGGCCATTTCAGCGCTCTTTTCTTCGTGTTTTTCCGTTGGAGAAGTAGAAAAATAGCCGACGTCATGGAACGAGGCCGCAGTAATCAGAATGAACAGGTCTTTTTCTTCCAGCCGGTAATGACTGGCCATTTGCAGGGCGGTAGCAATTACATCGCGGGTATGCCCGGCATGATGGTAATATAATCCGGAATGGGTATTCGACACCGACAAGGATTCCAGGTAGGCTTCAACCTGCTGCAGGGTATGCTGATATTGACTCATAGGGCTTTCATCTTCTGTTTTAATTCTTTGGATGCTTCTGTGTAACCGCCGTCCGAACCATCTACAAAATGGATGTGTTTGGCATCGCGGTTTTCAATATAACAGGTCATAAGGCTTTCTCTGTCAATATGATGGCCATAGATTAGATGGCCTGCTATTTCCTGGCTTTCAAGATACTTCAGAAATTGCATCCGCATTTCCTTCCTGCCTGAAATAATGGTGATGATCCGTCCGTCGATGGTCAGGGTGTCTGCACCTGCAACTAATTGGGTCAGGTATTGCCGGCCGCGCAGGTTCCGGATTTTCCAGTTATAGATCAACCAAACATGGCTGAACAGGGTCTCCAGATAATGAACGGCAAAATACCGGAACTTCCATCGGCCAAACCTGGCCAGCATCTCCATTTTGACTTTTTTGAATCCTAAAAAGAGTCTCAACCGTTTTACAGAAAGCGGGTGGCGCTGATCCATATTTCCGTAAATTTCCTCCGTTTTCAGCAATACATTGCGATACACCTCCAATTGTCGGGTCGGGTCAATCGTTTCAATTAAATAACAGGCAATCTCATTTTCTGCTTTCGGGGGTTTTACCTTGTCCCACCGGCATTCCAGCCCGTTCATGTTTAATTCAGCCGGGTCGTCGGGCAGCCCGTTCGTTTTTACAGCGGAACTTTTTACCACTTGTTCGGCATATTTCAGTCCGTCGCCCAGGGCAAATGCTTTATTAAAACCGCTCCCGTGTTTGACTTTGGCAATTTTAATAAAATGACCTGATTGTATAACTTCGGGAATAGAAACGCTTCCGATGTGCATTTCCAGACCGAAGTTCCGGATAGAATTTGTATTATGCAGGGCCAGCCGGGTCAACAAGTCCTGCACCAATGATTCGGGCGCCAGAAAGGTGCTGCCATCACCGCCGAAAAAGAAAGGAATTTCCACATCTCTTTCCTTCGCCACATTCAGCGCAGCGATCAGGCTGCCTGCTGCTACCAGGTTCACGTCATTTTGCTTTCCGGCCTGAACCGCCGCCGTAGAATTTTTTATATCCGAAATAACAACGAACCAGTCTGAAGGAATATCAGAAAAATTGCGGGGATGGAAAATCGTGCTGATGTCCGGTTCCAGCGGTTCAATATCCCTGTAAAAGTTTATTCCGTTCATGGTTGCTTTCTTTGGCATCGAAATAACGATGAAGCGAATTTTAATAACCGGGAACTATTGGGGCGAAGGGTTACGCGACGAATATTTTGCAATGAATCAACTGTGTAGAATTTTCAGTTGATAGTGTCCAAAACCGGCCAAATGTATACATTTTAAGTAAGTGTACAAAAAAAATCCTGCTAAACAGATTGTTCAGCAGGAATCAATTTCCAGGTGTATTAACGGGGGTGACTCGAAGTCGCCCCGTCAACAGGAATCGCACGATATTATCAAGCGGTAATTTGAAATGTTCCCTCTAATGCGCGACTTTTCGTTTTTCCGGCGGCAACACCATATCGGCGCCATCCGTTTTTATTTTTTGAACGATCAGCGCGCCTACCTTTTTGCCCATGTCCAGGGCTACTTCATTGTCGGTGCGGAAATGGATGCCGCCGTGAAAGCGGGATTCTGCCAGATCTTTGGCTCTTTGCTGGAAATACGCTTTATCTGCCGGGAAAAAATACGAACATATTTCTGCTGACACGCTCGCTAACATAGCATGGCCGGATGGATAACCGGGAAATGGCGGGGTGTGAAACAGCACGGGCTGGAAAGTAGTATCGTACTGATCCGGGCGGATACCCCAGTACGTGAACTTGGCATCCCAGCAGGCCGTAAACCCGTCATACACGCCGATGGCTTCGATGGCATACATACGTGCCGCACGTGGCGGATTCAGGTGCAGGTTGTACTCAAATATCTTCTGACTGAGTACATCCTCCGACTGGCTGCCATATTTAAAGGCATTGGCGACAGAGCGAAACGTGGGTTTGAAATTTTTAAGTTCTTCCATGTCTTTTGCAAAGTCGGGCGGCGGCCCGGGGCGAAACTGGCTGCTGCTGTCCAGCACCACGGTTTTATGGAAGCGCGCCTGCGGAAACATCGGGTTTTTCCCTTTCCAGAATGCAGGGCCTTCCGGTATCTTTCCATCCCAGGCCGTTTGAGGCGAATAGTTTTTGGTGCGTTCAATCTCTTGTTCAGCGATTCTTTTGCCCAGATCAAATCCCGCACGGGTATCACCCGGAAAAGCGGCGCCTGAGACAATCCGTGAGGCCATAAGCTCCTGTGCCATGCGGTGTACCGAATCTGCCAGTTCGGGATAAAAATGCGCAATCACGGTGGCCGCTACACCTGCCGCGACGGAATGCTCGCAGGGGTAAGAAGGGCTGCCCGGCTCCGGCACCAATATTTTAATCCGGCCGTCGGCACGATACGGTCTCGGACGTTTATACGCGTACTTGGTATCCCAGGCAGCAATGGTGGCGTCGTAGATACCTACATTGAGCAACATGTACGCCAGAGTGCCGTGCGTACCGGCGTCTTTCATCCACAAGTTTGACATCATATCCTGCCAGCGGTATCCGGGCGATCCGGTGTTCCAGAACAGTATCTGCTGTCGACCGGCGGAATCCAGTTCTCGCTGCCGGGATAGCACCTGGGCGATTTCCTGCTTGTAAGAGGGTGGGGGCGGCAAACGCCAGTCCTTGCCCGACGTGATGAACCATGTTTTCCAATTGCCGGCTGCAGGTTCCATCTGTGCCTGGAGCTGAGCAGCCATAAATAGTACGGCTGCGAGGATGCTTACATTCTTCTTCATATAATGAGTATTTTTGTGCAAGAATATCCCATTACAGAAAGCACTGAAAGCCGGCGTCAATAAACAGTGGGTTATCGTAAACAAACAACGGCATAGCGTCAATCTTCACAATTATAACAGTTGCTACGAGAAACATGAGTCATCCCGAATTTTGGCGCGAAAAGACTGCGAAGCAGTCAAATCTATGTGTTCTCTTTGCCGAGCGCGACATTTTTAAAACACATAGGCACATAGAAAACATAGTTAAGAGTACTCTACGCTATGTTTTCTATGTGCCTATGTGGTTAAATTACTCTACGGGTGTTGTAGAGCACATAGATTTGACTGCTTCGCAGTCTTTTCGCGCCAAAATTCAGACTCATGTTTGCCACTCAAAAAAAAATCAGGATGAAGTTTGCAGTTGATAAAGAGCGGTTCAAGTTGTACATCCGGCTGGGGGGGGCTTATTTAATGTTATGGTTGTTTGTCGATTTAGCCATGCATTCAGAGACGTTTCCCCAAAAAGTGTGGAATAATATCTGGTTGATCGGCTTGCTGATTATCAACAACTTTATATTCCTGGAATATACCCTGCCCTTTTTTAAACCAAGATGGAAAAGGATATTCACAGCACCTCTTCTTTTATTGGCTCATGGGTTCTTGTATTCTGTTGTCTTGTATGCCTGGAAATCCATTGGCATTCTTCTGCATATTTATACTGATCTAAAAACCGATCCTTCCATCGATCAGGAGGAGCCTTATCAATTTCCATACAGTTTCATATCCGTCATTTTTTTTGGAATTTTCCTGCATTTCCATGATTACAGAAAATTAAAAGAAGCGGCACAGCAGCTCCGCATTGAAAAGCAGGAAGCGGAGTTAAATTATCTCAAATCACAAACCAACCCGCATTTTTTGTTCAACACCCTGAACAATATCTATTCGCTGTCGATGGACAAGTCAGATCTGGCGCCCGAATCCATTTTACGCCTGTCGAAAATACTGCGTTTTATGCTGTATGAAACCGGCGGCGCGTATATAGCGATAGAACAGGAACTGAAAATCATGAGCGATTACCTTGCTCTGGAGCGATTGCGCTACGATGATTCGCTGCGGGTCAACTTTAACTACGACATTGAAGATATGAGACAGGCATTACCGCCCCTGTTGCTGATCCCGCTGGTAGAAAATGCGTTTAAACACGGCGTTTCAGAAACGCGGCATCAGCCGTTTGTCGATATTCACCTGTCCGTGCAAAATCGCCGCCTGACTTTTGAAGTGAAAAATTCCACGGAAGACTTTCCAGAGGAAGGAAACGTGAAGGAAAATATCGGACTGTCCAATCTGAGACGCCAATTAGAATTGCAGTATACCGATTACAGTCTGTCCATTCAGCAAGGCGAATCGGTGTTTACCGCTACCTTAAAAATTAATCTTGCAAGCCATGTCTGACATCAAGTGCATTATCATAGAAGATGAACCCCTGGCGGTGAAGGTGTTATCGGACTATATTTCACAAGTGCCTTTCCTGGAATTAATGGGAACGTTTAAAGACGCCATTCTTGCAACGGAATACCTGCGGCAGCATACAGTCGACCTGATGTTTTTAGATATTCACTTGCCCAAATTAAAAGGTATGGCTTTTTTAAAAACGCTGATTTATCCGCCGGCAGTCATAATTACCACCGCTTATCACCAATATGCAGTCGAAGGTTTTAATTTAAACGTGACAGCAAAAAAAGAAGGTAAAAATTTTATTCCCGGAAATTGTTTACATCGAAAGCCAACGGGAATACATTAAAATCATCACCACCAAAAGTGAATACGTTTCAAAAATGAGTACGCATGAAATAGAAGAATGCCTGCCTGCTCATCTCTTCAAACGGATTCACCGGTCTTTTATCGTTTCCATCAACAGGATTGAATCGTACACCAGTGAAACGGTTGAACTACATGGCGTGTCTATTCCTGTGGGAAGGGGATACCGGGATGTTTTGGAGCAGTTGTAGTTTAAGTAAACATGGGTCATCCCTAATTTCAGCGCGAAAAGACTGCGAAGCAGTCAAATCTTGGTTACACACCGTAGAGTAATTTAAACACAGGCACATGAAACTAGTTAAGAGTACTCGCTGTGTTCTATGTGCCTATGTGTTTAAATTACTCTACGGGTGTTGAGAGCTATAGTTGACTGCTCTTCGCGCTAATAGGGATAAGTCACGTTTACTCACTCCACCCGCTTACCCGGCATCACCTGTCCGGCCTGGTACAGCGTCAGGCTTTCCGTTTTGCCGTCTTTTACCGTGAATGCAATGCGGGCTTCGACTACCTTGAGGTAAAATTCCGTGGGCGATTGGGCGAATAATTCAAACCGGCCCTGGCCGGTGGCCTGTCCGAACAGTCGGGCGCCTTCGCGGGTGATGGCAATTAAAAACCCGGGCTGTAGTTCGTATTTTCCGATGTAGGACTCCAAAACCGTTTCATCCACTACGATCTCTGCCACGGGTGGTTCCACACCCATTTTAGCCAGTATTTCAACAGCGTTTGAGTTGCCCGGATTGAGTTCCAGCGATTTCCGGTAGTTTTCAATGGCGAGGTCTTTCTGGCCGTCTTTCATCAGGGCTTCTCCGTAGCTGTCATACACATTGGAAGAGCCGGGATATTCTTCTACGTTGATTTTGAATACGGCGAGGGCTAATTTTGTTTTGTCTGACTGCAGGTATACATATCCGAGGTTATTGATTTCATCTTCATTAAATTCATAAGCGGTTTTATCTTTTTTTAATGCCAGATACGTATTCCAGGCGCCTTCAGCGCCCTGCGCATCGGCGACTTTTTTAATCTCGGTTACACCCGATTTTTTGACTTCAATCAGTTTGGCGTCGGAGTTGAGCAAGTGGAATCCGATGTCGTCGGCGCCCTTATTGGAATTGGTCAGCACGACTACGCCTTTGCCGGTTTCCTGTACAAAACCCACGAAAGTACGGTAACCGCCGGTGCCGCCATTGTGCCAGATCACATCGCCCGCCGAGCCTTTGGATATGTGCCAACCCAGTCCGACACGTGTGCCTTCGCCCGGTTTGTCATGGCGGACTGTATGGGAAAGTTGCATAGCGGGATACATCTTGCTTTTTTTCAGACCGGCGTTGGCGGCTACATACAGGAGCATGTCGTGCAGGGAACTGCGGATAGCCCCGGCGCCGGCCAGGGTGGGAATGTCCCAGTTGGATACGGGAACACCCTGGCTGTGTCCTATGGCCAGGTTTTGTTTCATACGTGCATCGAATGTTATTTTGGTCGACTTCATGTCCAGCGGCGAAGCAATCCGGTCGATCATCAGCGCTTCGTACGATTTGCCTGCCTGGAGAGACAGGATATGGCCGAGCAATCCCTGCGCCAGGTTGGAGTATTCATATTCCGAACCGATGTCGCGTTTCAGGGTGCAACTGCGCAAAAAGGCGTACATCTGTTCGACCGTATAATCTGCATACGGGTTGGCAGGGTCTGCAGGGGCCATGTTATCAGGCATACGCGGCAGGGCGGAACTGTGGTCGGATAAATGCCCCAGGGTAATCTGTTTTCCGTTGCGGACTGGCAGGGTTACGGAATCGGGCAGGTGTTTTTGTGCAGGATCATCTACGGCAAGTTTTCCGCGCAGCGCCATGTCGGCCAGCAAAATACCCGTAAAAGTTTTGGAAATGGAGCCGATTTCATAAATCGTATGTTCATCGACGGGGTCGCCCCCTTTCGTTTTGGTTCCGAATGTGTAATACTGCGGACCGTCTTTGTCAATAATGCCGACAACGATGCTGGGACTGTAGCCGTTGGTTATGCGGGCTTTTATACTGTTGGCTACATCTTCCGGCAGGGCTTTCTGTGCGAGACCGGAAACGGAGCATAAGGCGACGAAAAGGAGGATCAGGTGTTTCATGGTAAATATTTTTCAGGTTAAATGTAGCAATATTTAGAAAAATACCCGCGCGTGTTGAGGTTTTTCAACAGACGGCTCTTGCACCCTTCCCTTTCTTTTCTTTTAACCCATTTGTGGTAAAAAATCGTGATAAAAAATTTCAATTCAAAACACGAGACGGCCGCAAAATCTTCCTGGATTTATCCCGTCGTTGATACTCTCTGAAGACCCCTGCATAATCCGCTGCACGGTAACGCGCAAAAACCTCCGCCGCCACATTCGGCAGTTTTCGGTACGGCGAAATACCTAAATCCTTCAGCAATATATCCAGGTATTGCTGGAAGCGGGTGTTCACGCCGCAGGAACGCGAAGGTTCAAAATGGATATGTTCGCGTTTCCAGGCTTGCAGGTATACGATACTTTGCTCCATGACATCCACAGGTGGAAGTTCCAGTTCTCCTTTCCATAAGGCGCTGATCCACAGCGTTCCGACCTCGACAGCGGGTACGTGCATAAAGCAGTGATTGTAACCTGCGAATCCCAGACGTGGAATCCGGGGATGCACCAAGTGCCGGTATAATTGTATCCCGTCCGGTTCTGATTCCAGCATGCCCCGATAGCCGGCAGGTAAAAACGGGAACACCGGCGTTTGTGAACCCAATGATAAAATGACCATATCACAGTCGAGCGCAGTACCGTTTTTCAGACGTAGTCCGCCCGGATGAAACGCCGCTACCTCGGATTGAAAAGGTTCGATACGGCCTTCTGCTACGAATTTATAATAATTTTCAGGCTCCAGACAGGAAGCAGAGCGCAGATCGGCCACCAGCGGATGTTGTGGAATGACCATTTCAAGCCTTTTACGGGCGTCCGCCCCCAGCCGGGCGCCTGCTTTCAGAACATGCCCGCGGAACACGCCTTCGATTTTTTTCCAGAACGTCCGGATAAAGCCTGCCGACTTCGTGTGTATCAACCGTTCCGTCACCGACGGGTGCGACCAAGCCGGCATCATCACGGAGCCGAAGCGGTTGAACAGGATATTGGTAAAATGTAATCCCAGGATACGCCGTGGGATCATCCACCTTGGCGTGCGAAAAACATGATACACCTGCGCGCCTTCCTGTTGTGCCGCAAAATCGGCCATATCGACGGCGCTTTTGCCAAATCCCACCACGGCTATACGTTTCCCTTTAAATTCGTCCAGAGACCGCACATCACGCTCCGTCATCACTTTGCCCTGGTATCCATCCTGATCGGGAAATTGAACATTGTTTTTGCCGTCGCTGTAATGTCCGTTTGAAATCATCACAAAATCAAAATGCGCTTCCCGGAATCCATCCGGGCCTGAGATGCCGGCCAGCCAACCGTCGGACTGCTCCGCAAGCGCCGTCACATGGTGTTGCAGCCGCACATCCAACCCAAAATGCTGCACCGCAGCCTGGAGGTATTGCATAATTTGCGCTCCTGTCGGATGCAGGTCGGGTTGAAACGGCCAGGGGAAATCGGAAATATGGTAATGATCGGCGATGTTTTGCAGCCGGATATTCGGATAGGCCAATGCCCACACGCCGCCGATCTGGTCTGATTTTTCAAAAATGACTACCTCGAATCCGTTTTTTTGCAGCATCGCTGCCGATGTAATCCCGGAAATACCGCTACCGATGACCGCTACGCGGGGCGCCGGGGTGTTGTTGTTGGCCATTGTTCTTCGTTTTACGTTTTGGTAAAGTGTACAATGGAGCCAATGAGGTATATTGATACAGCGGGTTGCGTAGTGGGTTGAGAAATACGACGAAGGATGGATTTGGACACTCAATCTGCATTCGGTAGTTATTAGTTATCATTCGGTACCAGGGCCACCACCCGCAGCGGGCCGCCGCTCCCACCTTTTATTTTCATCGGCAGGGCCGCTACCCATATACCCGTCGGGGGCAGTTGGTCCAGGTTGGCTAAGTTTTCAAAAGCAGGGATGTTTTGTTGAAACAGTATCTGGTGGCTTTCAAACAGGGTTGACTGGCCGAAATCTATGCTGGGCGTGTCCAGGCCGATGGCGTGGACGGAGCGTTCGGTCGTGAGCCATCTGGCTGCGTCGGGGTGCAGGCCGGGGAAGTGGAGTTTGGCGACTGCGGCGGCGCCTCGTTCCGCAGTACCCATGTAGGCCTGCTTATCGGGCCAGAATTTTCCATAACCTGTACGCAGTAACACAATAATGCCCTCGGGCAGCCGGCCATGCTGCTGCTCCCAGGTCTGAAAATCGGCAACGCTGACCTGATAATCCCGTTGAGCCAGCGCTTTGGCCGACACGTCGATGAGCACGGCGTCGCCGAGCAGGCGCTGCAACGGAATTTCATGCAGGGACTGTTTGCCTGCTGCAAAATGTATAGGCGCATCGAGGTGGGTGCCGCCGTGTTCGGCAGCACAATAATTGAAAGCGGTGTAATAAAAACCGCTGTCGGTGATACCGGCAAAAACAGTGTCGAGCCGGAATCCATCGGCAGTGGGCCAGTAAATGGTTTGATCGTCAAAATTATACGTGAGGTCGATCCAGTTGCCTTTGGGGAAACCTGGCTTGGACTTTTGATCCGATGCGGGTGCGCAGGCGGACAGGTATACGAGGATGATTAGAGCGGGGAGCAGGTAGGGAAATCGTTGCATGTTGGATGTTTTTGATGTGGAATGGGTAACAAATTGAGTTAACTAAGCGAAAATTAAATTTTTCCGCTCACCTCGTATCGTTTTGTCAGAAAGTAGGCCACAGCCAGATTTGGCGCCCAGCACATCCAGGCCACAATAATATAGGCCGTCGTAAAATCTTTAAAAACAGCCGATAAAAGGGGCAGCCATAATCGCAGCGTTACAGCAGCAAAACAAGCGGCATAGCTGAAAGTCATCCATTTCCGGTGCGCATTTACTTGTTTTTCCCGAATGTGAAAATAAGCCTTCAGTGTTGTCGTAAACCAGATGATAGCCAAACTGATAAAACCTGTTGCAGCGACGATACCCCGGTCGCAAAAAAGCCGATGGCAAAACCGGCCGTTGCGCTCAGTACAGCGCAAACCAGGTATATCTTTCCCAAAAGCCTGTGGATCGGCAGGTTTTTGTTTCTGAAGGAGGCGCTAAACTGAAGCCAACCCGTCAGCAAGGCCAATCCGCCAAAAATGATGTGGGTATAAAATCCGGCATTCCAAAATACGTTGGCCAGCAGTTCGGCACTTTTGGTACTTAATAATCCAAACTCCCGGTCAACTAAAAAGTACATGACCGGATACAATCCAACTGTAATGGCAAGTAATACGAAAAGAAACCAGCGTACTTTTTTGAACATTTTGTAATGATTTAATCCGTGTTCCTTTTCATATCCCAAGACGGCACATTGATATTGGCCTTGGAGCCGCTGCCGTCGTTGGCGACCGTCCACTGGCTCGAACCGCGCGGCGATTTCGGATTCTCCGGGATGCCCCTACGAAATTACGTATTATCTTAATATTTCAACCCCGCTCCCGGTAAAAGACCTGAAAAAAACAATCCGGCCCTGACAACTTTTTTTCTATGTACCCTGTTTGAAGGAAATTACTAACTTTGCGTTCATCAACTGCAGAGTTCTCTTTTATGAAGATTTTCTTTTCCTATTTTTTCCTCGTCATGATGACATTGAACCTGGCTATCCCTTTGGTGGAGCAGCTGCGGGGAGAAAATGTATCTGCCTTGACCGAAGTTGTTTCGGAAGATGCGGATGAAGAAGGTAAAACAGAAAAAGAAAAAGAGAAGGAAAAGGAATCTATTTCCTTTTCAGGCGATCATGTTATCCATTTGGGCGCCTATGACCTGGAAAAGTTCAAAAAATCGTTGTTCCCCCGCTACGATTTTCCTGTTTCAGAACTTTTTGCATCCTTGCCGGAATTGCCTCCCGAGGTTTAATTCCATTCATTTTCCCATTTTAATTTATTGATTGTAATACTTCTGAAGACACAGTGGTCTTCGGGGTTTCACTTCCGCCATTTAAGGCTTAGCGCATGTATTTCGTACATGGTTTTAAAAAAGTAATTGTACAATGAAGAAAAAATCATCCTATTTTAAAACGGATATCCAGGCAGGTGTCGTGGTGTTTCTGGTAGCGCTTCCCCTGTGTCTGGGTATTGCGCTGGCGAGTGGCGCGCCACTTTTTGCGGGTATTATTTCCGGTGTAATCGGCGGTATAGTGGTGGGAATGCTGAGTAGTTCGCAACTCAGCGTCACCGGACCTGCTGCCGGTTTGACGGCCATTGTGCTGGCTGCTATCAGCAGTCTCGGAAATTATGAAACGTTTTTGATGGCCGTTGTTTTGGCTGGTGTGCTGCAAATGCTGCTTGGTTTTGCAAAAGCGGGCACCATTTCCAATTATTTCCCCTCCAACGTAATTGAAGGGATGCTTACTGCCATCGGCGTTATCATCATACTCAAACAATTGCCGCATGCCATCGGATACGACGTGGACAATGAAGGAGACTTTTTCTTTATCGAAAAAGGGACGGGCCACAACACGTTTTCATCCATCATCGATGCAATCAATTATTCCCACCTCGGGGCCATCAGTGTTACCCTGGTTTCCCTGGCGATACTGATCTCGTTTAATAAAGTTGCTTTTCTGAAAAACCTGAAAGTAGTGCCGGGTGCATTGGTGGCGGTTGTGACAGGGATTTTAATCAATGAAGCATACAAGGCATCGGGTTCCAGCCTGGCTATTTCGCAGGATCACTTAGTAAACCTGCCCATGCCCAATTCTTTCAACGATTTTATCGGACAATTCTCCTTACCCAATTTTGGAGCGATTGCAAACCCGCAGGTTTGGATCGTGGCGATCACAATTGCCGTGGTGGCCAGTATCGAAACACTTTTGTGTATTGAAGCATCCGATAAACTGGATCCGCTGAAACGCTACACAAATACCAACAGAGAACTATTCGCACAAGGCACGGGCAACATTCTCAGCGGTTTGATCGGCGGTATCCCCATGACCTCGGTTATTGTCAGAACTTCTGCAAACATCAATTCGGGCGGTCGCACCAAGACGGCAACGGTTGCACATGGCTTACTGTTGCTGATTGCTGTACTGACCATTCCAACAGTGTTGAATAAAATCCCCCTGGCTTGTTTAGCCGCCATCCTCCTGATGATCGGTTACAAATTGGCAAGTCCTTCCGTATTCATACACATGTGGCAGAACGGTAAGTACCAGGTGATTCCGTTTTTAGTAACCGTAGTGGCGGTGGTTTTCACCGATTTGTTAAAAGGAGTAGCGATTGGCCTCGTCGTGAGTGTTTTCTTCATTTTACGGGCCAATCTGAAACTGGCTTATTTCTTCAGAAAAGAAGAATACCACGAAGGAGAAGTTGACCATCAAACTGGCACAGGAAGTATCCTTTTTGAATAAAGCAGCTATCAAGCAGACCCTGCAACACTTGCCGGAGGGTAGTAAAGTATCCATAGACGCTTCGGATACCTTCTACATCGACCATGATGTTTTGCAATTGATTCGGGATTTCCTGAACATCGGTTCAATAGATAAAGACATACAGGTAACGCTCATCGGATTCAAAGACGAGTATGAGATGGAAAATTCAAACCATGTAACTTCAAACTAATAAACAGACGACAAAGTGGTTATGAAAGCACATTCAATTGAGACTCAGGCATCTATTACACCTTCAAAAGCATTGACGTTTTTAAAAGAAGGTAATTTGCGGTTTGTCAATAATTTAAAAGTCAACCGAAACCTGCTACAGCAGGCGAACGAAACCCGCGATGGTCAGTGGCCTTTTGCAGTTATCCTGAGCTGTATTGACAGCCGCACGTCGGCTGAGCTCATTTTCGACCAGGGATTAGGCGATATTTTCTCTATTCGCATCGCTGGAAATGTCGTTAACACGGATATCATGGGGAGCCTGGAGTTCGCCTGTAAAGTAGCAGGATCCAAATTGATCGTAGTGTTGGGGCATACCAACTGCGGTGCTATCAAAGGCGCTTGCGACCATGTGGAAATGGGCAACCTCACCGAGTTGTTGTCCAAAATACAGCCGGCCGTATACGAGGAGACTAAAACAACAGAGCCTGACAAGCGGACATCTGCTAATAAAAAATTTGTTGAGAATGTTTCCCGTATTAATGTGAAACGCTCGGTAAAAACCATTGTCAACCGCAGTTATATCCTCGAGCAAATGGTAGAAAGGGGCGAAATCGCCATTATTGGCGCTATGCACAATCTGGAAACGGGTATGGTTGATTTTTTGGAAGACACCTGGGTGTCCTGCGAACAGGAGATTAAGTCGCAGGTGGGCGTCAACCATGTCAGCCCGGTCAAAGATGAAAAGCCGGCTAAAGCGGCAGCAGCGAGTCAATAAGTTTATGGGGTTATGTTTATCAAAAGGGTAATGTTTTATTGAGTGGCAACCTCATAAACTATCAACTTATCAACCCTCATAAACAACCTAAACCATTTATCACATCCTTCCACTCAACCTAGAAAAATATGAACAGCGTTTTCGGCGATCAAAATGATGTAAACGGGCGCTTCGGTGGATGTCATTACGCCATCATTGTCAAAGGGAATGGAGAGCAAGTTGCCCACAACAAATTGCATTTCCTTTGACGAACACCACGTGTTGCACGAATTGAAACACTTCCTTCCTGCCCAATCGGCGCTGAAAGATTTTATTCACCATAATTCCCTGCACGCATATCAACACCTGAAGTTTTACAAAGCCATTTTCAAGGCTTCCAAAATTTTTGGTTACCAGGTGACGCTCCAGTTGCAGGAATTCAGACAACTGTATCAAAACGGGCGGATCAGGGAAGTGGTGCTCGACCGGGTTATCAGCGAGCGAAAAGGGGCAGATCAGTTGAGGGCCTGGAAAGAAAACCTCCTCCGTAAGCCATACGATGCGTCAAATACGCCGCGTATAGGCGCGTTGCGGGCGCATTGGAAAAGCCGGTTCAAGTTTGACCTCGATACCCAGGTGCAGCCCCTGCTTTTCAGGATACTTTGCAGTTACCTGGATCAGGGAATTTCCCTCTGGCAGTTTCCAACAGACAAAAAAGGTTTTCTATCTGCAATTCAGACATTGGAGCGCAATGGTTTTACCAGTTTTTTCAAAACCAAAAGAGCCAGAAATCTCTTGCTGGAAGGCAATTGCAGGATCAGCGATCTGCTGAAAATGATCGTGGGCAACGAAGCCTATTACGAACAATATCTTTTTGACCAGCAATTCAGCCACCAGGGCTGGTCCGGTCTCGTTTCTGCGGTAGAAGACAGCCCACAGGCCTTACTCGATAGCAAGGTTATTTCCCTGCACGATCTTATTGTTTTTGAATTGCTGCTGGAAATCGACGCATTGGACGCCTGGCTTGGAAAAGGCTGGGAGCCACTGTGCAACCGGGTCAGTACGCCGCCGCAAAACCTCTTTGCCGATGTAGAATCCACGGAATTGCAGGAGGTGTTTTCCTTGTGGCAGGATGCGTTTGAATGGGATTATTACGATTCTGTGCTGGCAGGTTTAGGAAAAAGTAATAAAAACAACCCCCAGACGAGGACTGCCAAAAGTTTTCAGGCGGTGTTCTGTATCGATGAACGGGAATGTTCCCTGCGCAGGCATATCGAACACGTAGATCCCGAATGCGAAACGCTGGGCGCACCGGGTTTTTTCGGGGTGGAATTTTTCTTTCAACCTGAAAACGGAAAGTTTTACGAAAAACTTTGTCCGGCGCCCGTAACGCCTAAATACCTGATCAAGGAATTCGGCGCCAGTGAAAAAAGAAAACACGAACTGCTGTACACGAATAAAACGCATACCCTGCTGCCGGGCTTCCTGAGCACGCTGACGCTGGGATTTTGGGCGGCTGTGCGCACATTTTTAACCCTGTTCCGGCCAAAAATGAGTCCTGCCATTTCCAATGCCTTTGCGCACATGAACGAAAAAGCGCAACTCAGCATTGAAAACAAGGGTTTGCACGACCGCGAAAATGATCTCCAAATCGGTTTTACCGTGGAAGAAATGACGACGCGGGTGGAGGGGCAATTGCGGGGCATGGGTTTGATCAAAAATTTTGCTCCGATTGTGTACATTATTGCACACGGATCGAGCAGCGCCAACAACCCGCACCACGGCGCGCACGATTGCGGGGCGTGCAGCGGAAGGCCCGGTTCCGTCAATGCGCGGGTATTTGCGTATATGGCCAATCACGTAAAAGTCAGGGCTTTACTGCACGCAAAAGGGATTGAAATTCCTGCTGAAACGCAGTTTGTCGGCGGACTGCACGATACCGCTGCGGATGAAATCGGCTATTTCGACCAGGGCTTTCTGACGGCAAAAAACGCAGCGCTGCACCTGAAAAACAAGGCCGCTTTTGAAAAAGCGCTCGATCTGAACGCCAAGGAAAGATCGCGTCGCTTCGCCTCCATCAGCAGCAAAATGAGTATCGGCAAAATCCGCAAAGCGATTAAAGACCGGTCGGTATCGCTGTTTGAACCCCGCCCGGAACTGGGCCACGGTACCAATACGCTTTGCATCGTGGGCCGCAGGGATATGACCAAAGGTTTGTTCCTCGACCGCCGCGCCTTTTTGAATTCTTATGATTACCGGACTGATCTGGAAGGCAAATTGCTGCCGGGCATCATGCGCCCGCTGGGGCCTGTTTGCGGCGGCATCAACCTGGAATACTACTTCTCCATTATCGTAGAGCACTTCCCGGATGTGGTGTTAAAAACCATACAATCGGCGCCTGAAATGTACGAGTGGTTTATCAATGAATGGGTACATCTGGTAGCGGTAGACCCTGCCACCAACCAATTTTTCTATTTCAAAGAAGGGGTTTTCCTGCCTTACCGTCCTTTGACGGAGCATATAGCGCCTGTTCAGGATTTCCATACGTTGATCGAAACGGCCACGGAAATGGAAACCAATCAAATAGCGGATGCTACGGCGGAAAATTTGCCGGTTATGCTGGTGAATAGTTAAGGGATGAGGGATGAGGAATGAGGGATGCCGAACGTGATGTCGGACATCACGTTCGGCATCCCTCATCCCTCATTCCTCATTATTTTTATAGAGAAAGTGTTCTAAACAAGAAGCGCAAGAATGTCTCAAATACTCCAGTTATTTATTCTTCTTCCCGTTGTCGGATTCCTGGCCGGTCTCTTTGTGCCCCGTAAGAAAGAGCGCATCCTTTCGGGCATATCCATTGCTACCATCGGGTTGCAGACGCTTGGTCTACTGACCTTTGTCGTCTGGTGGCTGACAAACAGGGCGCCGACGCTGGATATCAAACACATTGTCCTGTACAAAAGCCCGGAGTTCGAGTTTTTTATCGATTTTTACTTCGACTCCATTACAGCGGTATTTGCCCTGGTGGGCGCCGTGCTGACGTTTTTAGTAGCGGTATTCAGCCGGTATTATATGCACCGGGAACTGGGATTCAAACGATACTTCATTACCCTGCTCCTGTTTTATATTGGTTATAACTTAGTAATTTTTGGAGGAAATTTTGAAACACTTTTTGTCGGATGGGAAATGTTGGGCATCAGCTCGTTTTTGCTGATCGGTTTTTACCGCGACCGGTATTTGCCGGTAAAAAACGGTCTGAAAGTGCTTTCTTTTTATCGGCTCGGCGATATTTGTTTGATCCTTGCGATGTGGATGAGCCATCATTTATGGCATAAAAACATCACTTTTGCCGAATGGAACCAGCCGGATGTCGTGCTGGAAGCCTTTCAGGGACACTACCTGCAGGCGATGTTTATTGTGGTAATGATCCTGATTGCAGCGGCTATCAAATCGGCGCAATTGCCCTTTTCCACCTGGCTGCCCAGGGCCATGGAAGGCCCCACTACCTCCAGTGCTATCTTTTACGGGTCGCTTTCGGTGCATATCGGCGCGTTTTTGTTGTTGCGCACGTACCCTTTCTGGCAGCATGAAACGGTCATCATTGGAATCATTATTGCGATCGGTCTGAGCACAAGCCTGGTTGCCGCCACGATAGCACGGGTGCAGTCATCCGTCAAAACACAAATCGCGTATGCTTCCATTGCCCAGATCGGATTGATTTTTATTGAAATTGCACTCGGCTGGCATGTACTGGCCTTGCTGCACTTTGCGGGAAATGCGTTTTTAAGAACCTATCAACTGCTGGTTTCTCCATCGGTGCTGAGTTACTTAGTACACGATATGTTTTTCAATTTCATCCCGCGTACTACCCAGGCGACTGATACACTGTTTCAGAAAATCAAACAAGCCGTTTATGTCCTGAGTGTTAAGGAATGGAATTTCGATTATTTGCTGCACCGCTATTTGTGGCGTCCGTTCAAATGGATTGGCCGTAAATCGGGTATTATGGGGCCGCGCTGGGGTCTTGCTTCTTTGCTGGCGTTGTTTGTGGTGGGCGCCACGGGTTTTTCCCTGAAAGAACAACTCCACTTTGAGTTCCATCAGTACCTGACGCTGCTGTTCTCTGCGCTTGCGCTGGCGATGGTGCTCAAGGCATTTGCTGAACGCGAAGATGCGAAGCATGCCTGGCTGACGGCGCTGCTCAGCCAGTTTTTCTCGGCGCTTTCCCTGTTGTGGAATAAGGACATTGCATGGCATCAAACGGGTATTTACCTGAGCGGCACGGTGGTAGCGGCTATCATCGGATACATTTGCCTGCATAAAATAGAATCCAAAGAAGGTGAAATATCCCTGCACGAATACCACGGGCACAGTTACGAGCATCCCGGTATCGGCCTGGTTTTTCTGTTGGCCGCCCTGGGTTTTTCGGGTTTCCCGATTACCCCGACGTTTCTCGGCATCGACCTGATGTTTACCCATATTTCCGCCAATCAGATTGTTCTGGTGGTGCTGACGGGCCTGAATTTCCTGTTTTTGGAACTGACTATTTTGAGGATTTACTCCAGGGTATTTCTGGGGCAGCATAAAAAGATGTACCACCCGGTGGCATTTAAGTCGTCGTAAAATCGAGAACAGGTAACTCAAAAAGGCTTCGGCGCATGTTTAAATTTCCGGTATTTCCCGGTCAGCCGACCGATGAAATAGGCAACAGGCATAATAACTTTTTTGACAAAGCCGGGAATTTCAGGCGTATCGAACTCCCGGCTGTAGCGGCAGGTCAGATAGGCAGCGTCAAATAGTTCGGGTTGTTTGTTTTCGCCCCGGTTGAGGGCATCATAGAGCGTTGAGAGGAAAAAGACAACGTTTTCTGCCGGATCTATCCAGCCGGTGATATGCAGTTCCGCTTCGCCTGCATTCCAGAAGCGGTGCGTTTCACCGCGTTTGAACGTAACGCTGTCGCCGGGGCCGCCGTAACGGGGTTCTTCCCCCAGAATCTGGTAGCCGATTTTCCCGCTGACAACCGTTACACCTTCTTCTTGCCGCAGGTGGACGTGCATGCCCGGCCCGGCCATCGGTTCGCAAAAGCCTTCGAGTATCAGCCGATTGCCTTCCATACGAAGGAAGTTGATCTTTTCACCGTATTTGGTTTCAATGGAGAATGGAAATTGGTATTGCATGTTATTTACTTTAAAGTAGTCGGAAGTTGTATTTTTTTAGCAGCGCCCGTCCATGTTGCAATGGCTGCGCCAAACCCAAACATGATATTTTGAAACCAAACAGGAAGGCCGGACAAACGGTATTCATGGCGCATTTTGTAAAACACAAACATTGCAGGTAATATGGATAATTTATCCCAGTCACCCCCGTTTTTCATGGCGTCTGCTCCCAGGGTATGAAGCATCCATTCCGTGTTCAGCGCAGGTTCGTACCAGAATTTTGCAACGAGCGGCTCTGTTGTGCTGCCATTTTTAAAGCTATGGTCTTCATTTACCTGAACAATAATGGTATCGCCTGCACGAGCAATTACGTCTTTGCCGTTCACTACAGCCACCATAGTACCGCTTATGACTTCAAATCCTTCCAACTGCTTTGTGTGGGCGTGTGCACCCGGACCTTTTCTGCCTGGCCCAATGGTCATGATGCCTTCGCTGCGCCGTCCATTGGTTTGTTCGCGGGTATCGTTGAATTCTAATTTTTCACCGATTTTCCACAGGTCGATGGCGGGTTTTGAGATGGGATGTTCCGTTTTTTGTTGATGGAGCGTTTCGACCTGAACCCTGGTAAGTATTTGAATGGCGTTGTGGCCGG
This sequence comes from Lewinellaceae bacterium, assembly GCA_016711435.1. Taxonomy (GTDB): domain Bacteria; phylum Bacteroidota; class Bacteroidia; order Chitinophagales; family Saprospiraceae; genus M3007. Next base: position 18,071 of record JADJSY010000048.1, on the reverse strand, counting down.
AAAGCCGGTCGATATTATTTTGCATAACAAAGTTGCTTTTTTTGTGAGGAAGTGAAGTTGGGGATCGCAAGGGTTGATAAAGGTTGATAAAGTTGATAAAGGTTGATAATAGCCACTCTAAGGTCAAAAAATATCCACTTTTTGGGTGGCTGTTATCAACCCTCATCAACCTTTATCAACCCTCATCAACTTTGTGAGAATCAATGCTTATTTCCCAGTTTCCGGCATCTCCTGCATAGGTGTCTGACTGTCAAATACGATCAGCCATTTTCCATTGACCTTTTGGATGATCGTTGCGAAGTTTGCCTTGCCACCGATTTGTTGTCCACCTTTCAGTTTGACGTCTGTTGTGATATCAGATGTGAGGAGCGCTACATCCGATCCGAAAAAGGTAATTTCCGGTTTGCTGATTTTCCAGGATGGCGTGCCTTCGAGCATGGTTTTGAAAAATTCGTAACCTTCGCGAATGGCTTTTACACCACATAATTTGCTGCCATCCGGGTAGATTTCACAAGCGTTTTCGGCATAGAACGACCACATTTTGGCTTCATCGCCAGATTCATAAGCCTGCCAGACATCGTCCCACATTTTGAGAACGACGGCCTCCTCGTTGGAAGCGGTTTGAGCGTTGGCGTTGAGGCTGATAAGGCACAGAAAGAAAAGTGTCAGGGCGCTGATAAGAACTTTTTTCATGTTGTTAGAAATTTTGAGTGTTGCAGAAAGTTTGTAGGTGAATGTTTCATCAGATTTGATGACACAAAGATGGGGGCGCCGACAGACGGCGTTCATGCGCAGGATTGCGTAATTGGGCTACGCAGATATGCGTATTTTCAGGAAAATGATGTCGTTACGGGACATTGACGGGGTAAGACAAAAGGTTGATGAAGTTGATAAGGTGGATCTACATCCGCTCGGAAAAATTAAAATCGTTCCATTTCCGAGCGGATGTATATCAACCTCATCAACCTATCAACTTCATCAACTGTCTTACCCCGTCAATTAGCTGCGACACTCACCTTCAAAGTAACTTATTCCGCACGGCAAACTGCACCAGACCTGCAATGCCAGGCACATTGAGTTTGTGGATAATGTTGTTGCGGTGGGTATCCACGGTGCGGGGACTGATAAAAAGTTGCCGGCCAATTTCGGCGCTGCTGAGGCCTTGGGCCACGAGTTTCAGAATCTCCGTTTCGCGTTCGGAAAGCAAGGCGAGCAGGGGTGAGTCGGGGTTGGGTGTCGATTTCAGCAGGGTGAGGGCGACTTCGCTGGAAAAGTAGGTGTCGCCTGCGGCTACGCGCCGGATGGCATCGCTGAGTTCATCCAGCGAGGTGTTTTTGAACAAAAAACCGCTCACACCTTTTTCCACGGCCTCCTGTACCAGTTCCTTGCTTTGCAGCATGGTGAGCATGATGACTTTTACGCCAAAGTAGTCGCGCCTGATTTCCACGGTCGCTTCGAGGCCGTTCATCACCGGCATTTCATAATCCAGCAGCGCTACCTGAGGCCGGACGCCGCTTCGGAGCAGGCTGATGACTTCTTTGCCATTGGCAGCCTCTCCAACGATTTCTACAAACTCCAGTTCTTCGAGCAGCGCTCGAAAACCCTTTCGGACCAACTGGTGGTCATCCGCAAGCAGCAGATTTATTTTTTTTTCCATAATTTATTCGTCATTTCATCCCTCATCCCTCATCCCTCATCCCTCATTCCTGATTTAAACAGGTATCCTCACCAGCGCCACTGTGCCATGCGGTTCCTTCCTTTCCGTGACAAATGCGCCTCCAAGTGCGCTGGCGCGGCTTAGGATATTTAATAAGCCCATGCTGCCTCTTGTGCGGGCTTCCTCAAAATTATAACCGACGCCATCGTCTTCCACACGCAACATCAGTTCGGGACCGGCGCCGTATAGTTCGATTATCACCCGGGCTGCCTGGGCGTGTTTCACCACATTGTTGAGCAATTCCTGGGCAATGCGGTACAGCCCGATTTCGATTTTTCGTCCATTTGTTGCGGCAGGTCGTGCGCATGGAGTTTGGCTTGCAGGCCGACGTTTTGCAGGGTATTGCGGAGCAAAAGTTCGAGGCTTGGCGCAAGGCCGTGTTGTTCGAGCATGGGCGGCGACATGACGTGCGCAATGCTGCGTACCTCGGTGCAGGAGCTGTCGAGTTGGTTTTTGAGGTCTTCCATTCGGGCGGTCTCCTCGGGGGCAATTTTACCAACCCGGCGCCCCAGTGCGTCGAAGCCGAGTTTTAAGGCTACGAGTTCCTGTGCAATACCGTCGTGCAGGTCTTTGGCGATGCGTTTGCGCTCGGCTTCCTGAGCTTCGATGACAGCGTTCAGGCCCAGTTGTTGTTCCCGGATGATGGCTGCGTCGAGTTCGGCTTTTTTGCGCAGGCGGAACCGGTTGTAGAACAGGTAACCCAGCGCCAAGGCTGCTGCGAGGGCGGCCAGCAGGGAAAACAGGGCAACGCGCTGGCGATAATTTTCGGCGCGTTGCTCGCTCAGTTCGCGTTCCTTTTTCCGATCCGTACCGGGCCTCCAGGGTTTGTGTAGCGCGGCCGTATGCCTGCTGATTTAATTGCTGGTCTATTTCACTGAGTTTCTTTTGTGCAGCCAGGGCAGATTTATAGTCGCCCAGCGATTCATATATGTCCGCTAAACCCATTTTGACACTTCCCACGCCTTCCAGGTTGCCGCAGGATTCGCAAACTGGCATCGCCTCGTCGAACCAGGGTTTTGCCTCCGTCCATTTTTGTTGAGATAGGTAAGCATGTCCGATATTCAGCAGGACAAAACACAAGCCATAGCGATCGTCCGTCTTTTTATCAATTACCGAAGCTCTTTTGTAATACGATATGGCTTTGTCCAAATCTCCTTTTATATGAAAATGTACGCCGATGTTGTTGAGTACCGTACCTGCTACATCCGGCAATTGGTGTTGTTCTGAAACAGCCAATGCCTTTTGAAGGTAAAACAAATTGGAGTCGGTCTGGGATGGTGCATAGGCGCTGGCAATTGCATTGTAGTCGGCGCAGAATTCGCGCCAGTCCCGCAATTTTTCGTGTATAGCGGCGGCTTCGAAGCCGCGTTGTAAGGCCATCGGATAGTTTTTTTGCGCCCTGTTCAGGTTGGAAAGATTCAGCAAAGCGCCGGCCCGGAGGGAATCATTGCGCTCCTGCTCGGCTTTTTCCAGTATCGGGATCAGGATACTGCCCGCTTTTTCAAGGTCTAATTTGCGGGTATACGTGGCAGCGATGCGCAGGTCGACAAACGGTACGTAATCCGGCTGCGACTGAGCCGCCAATGCCCTGAACTGGTTGCAGACGACCAAAGCGGAATCCAGGTGAAACAGCCGGTAGAATTTTTCCAGTTTGTCAAAGGCCGTTTTTTGGGCTGGAAAATCAGGAGCATTGTTGTAAGTATTCCAAAGTTCGCGTTCGTAGGCCGATTGACTTTGCATCGGGATATAGCCAAACAGCCATAGAGCAATAGCAATGCTCATACGAATACAGATCGTATGCAACTTCGGCAATTGGGGGAAACGAGATGGTTTTGAATAAATGAGGCGTGTCGTATTTTGAAAAAATTGCACCGTGTTTTCTCATTTTACCTGAATTTGAGGACACTAAGATGGGTATATTTTTTTCGCTTGTGACACATTACCACATAAAGTTAAAAAAATAACACTGCCAGGCAACGAGAATGTCTCAAAGGGTTTATGACATGTTTGTCATTTATCCCGTTCGTGTATTTTTTTTGGCTGAATATTCTGAAAAATTTCAAAGGTTATTTTTTTTGTTTTTTTGACATCTGTGCTGGTAAAAACAAAATTGGAGATGTAGCCTTTTATCCTGAACCCAGAGAATTTTTGTATCAGGTCGATCACCTTATTTTTGTTGCGCAGGTTATAAGTATCGAAAAAATGACGGAAAAACAGTTTCCCAACGCCGCGGGGGCTTGTTTTTTCCACAGTGAGGACGTTTTCCAGTAGTATTTCGCAGAGTTGGTTGATAGACATACTGGTTTGAGCGCCAGTCAGGTAGAGATGCAAGACGCTTTTGTTGTTGCCCAGGAACTCGTCGATGAGTTGTTTTCGGTCCCAATCATTGCAGGCTTTGCGGTACTCGGGGTTATCCCGGAAAGGTTCGAAGATTTTTTTCAGCAACTCGATCCGGACCGCTTCGACGTACAATCCGACCACATCTGAATAGTTGTCGAGTTTGCCTTCCTTTTCCAGGATGTTGGCGCTGGTGATCATATCCTGCGTTTCTTTTTCCAGGTATTTCCAGAGTACGGAGCCTTTGAGGCCCAGAAACAGGTAGTCGTCCTGCTTTTCAATCTGGCTCAGGATAAAATCAAGTTTGCTTTCTATCTGCGTTAAACGCGACTGGATGCCAGTCGATGTTTCCGCCGTTTCTTCCGTTTCGATACTTTCCAGTTCTGAGTCTTCCAGCGCATTGATGATATTGATTAGCGCCAGGTTGATCCTGTTTTGTCTTCGATAAATTTCCCGATTCCCAGGCGTTCGTTGCGTTCGATTTCCTGAAAACTAGAGGAAAGGAGAATGACCTGACTCAAATAATCCTTGATGTCTTTTTCTTTCAAAATGCGGAATAACTCGTCTAAAGCCCTGCCCGTTTCCGCTTTCATGACATACAGCTGCAGGGTTTCAATGATTCGAAATTGTTTCATTTATCGCCGGTTTGTTTGATTCCCGTATTGGTTTTGATCGCATTGGCTGCGACCAAAGATAAATGAATTTGCGCATCTTCTAACGTGTACTTCTTTAATCCGGCAGTTCCACGTATTACCATACCGCTAACGCTTCTTATTATCACAGAGAACTTGGGCGTGACTGCCTTTCCGCTGCGTTTAGCGTGCGGTTGGCAGACACGCAGAGTTATCTGTTGTTATTCTATTTCAAAATGTTTCATTACTCGTAAAACTCTCAATGTATTCCATCTGCTTGGTTTGCCAGCTTTCTCCATGTTGACGTGTACCTGACCCGGATGAGCAGCTTGTATATTCCAAGATCCTTCATTGTTTCGTTTTGACTTCAGTACATCAATCGCTGCTTTCATTCTGTCGTCCCATTCAATTCCTGCATATTGAAAAAAATCCATAGCTCGAAGAATGTCATATTTCCATCTGCACGGATAAGTCAACTTCAAAAAGTCTTTATTAATAATTTGACCTGTTCTGTCAGACAAGAATAGTTGATGTAACAAAATAAACTCAATTGAACTTTTTTGAGCGCTGAGAATTTCGGCTTTTCTGTAGGTGTATCCGGCTTTTTGAAATTCTGTAAACCCTTCAAGTACGGATATTGTGGAGTGTAATGAACTGTGTTTAGCTCCGCTTCTTGTTGTCCTGCAATTAAATCCTCCATCCGGCATAATCTCATTAAGAAACAGTCAATAATGGAGTGCATCTTTTTTTTCAGAAGTATTGAAATAGGAAGCATAATTCAAAAACATACCATTTACGCAGACATCACTATGTTGTGATGTGGATGGACCCAGTTGAATACCTCCATCATCTGCCATGTTATTTTGTAAGACCAGTTCGATTGTCTCTTGTACAATCTCATTGTTTGATGGGAGATTTAAATTGCGAAGGTCAAGTAAAGTGTAATGGGTCGAAATCCATTTGGGTTGATAGAATCTATCTCCCCATTGGCCGTCCGGATTACGTTTTGATAAAATTTTCGCACCCCATCCTTCCTTTGCTATTCGGGTTTGAAGATTCTTTTTGTCAGATCCTAACAAATCACGACAAACTTGGTATTGAATAGAGACGTCTCCTTCTAATAACCAGTCTATGATTTGTTGATTGTTCATTTACTTTATTTAATTAAATAATAATTTCTATTTTTTGAAGAATTAACATGGACATTATCATTTCCATCGCTCAAGTTTTGGAATTGATCTGGTTGCCAGCCAGGCAAAGAAACCGTTGATTCCGTCTTTCTTCATTTCTTGTATGCAAAATTTCTGCATTTTTTCGGCTGTGTCAATTTCAGGTGGAGTTAAAAATTCACCATTCTCATAGCACATTGAGCAAAACTTTCTGCTTGTTGTTCCGTCTTTTTCAGACCCTCCACCTTTTTTGTCTTTCTTTAGTGGGAATCCACAGCTCTGGCAAAATTTATATTCTTTCATTGTTATGAATTTTATTGTCGGTACTTATAATTACCGAGAACGTGAGCACTGGCTACGTGGACGCGCTTAGTCGGCCATGTGAGACAGTGCATAGTTAGCACATTTTTTTTATCACCATAATAATGATTCGCAATAACACCAGTCCAATAAAGATGCACAAGAAGGCTAATACATACATTAATACATACATTTGTGTTATAAAATCTTTTTCATTCTCCGAAAAATTAACTCCTTCGGTTACAAGATTTATAGAGTAAAAAAAGATATACATCAATGGGATAGCCAATACAAGGTTGATCAATAACCATTGGAATTCGCGAGAGATTATTTTTTCATGTAGTGTACTTGTAATGCTAATCCTTTATGAGTGCGCTTTGGTGTAGAAAAAAAACACCAAACGTGGCGAGAAAAATTGAAGCGCATGAGAAGGATATGGATTAAAAAATACAACAAGTATATGTATTTCCTGCATCGATGCCAATCCCGAGGTGCGATTTTTGGGGCATGAAGCAGGGCTTGGCGAGGAGGCTCGAATTTATTCAGGTTATGGTGATTTTGGTATTGGTTGTATATTGCCCCATCAAATACTGGAGATACCCCTGCGGTCGGTAGTTTCAAAATTGAACGAAATGAGAATCAATATTTTACTTTTTTCTTCTTGTGTTAGGGGCTTGTCGGAAGGAAAATGGTACAGAGCCAGTACCTGAAAAACCCTCCCCGGATGTACTGGTGTACATACCGGAAAAAATGTCGCATGGATATACTCTATTGGCGCCGTTGAACAGCAAAAATGTATATTTGATTGATAAGGAGGGTTTTGTAGTAAAAAAATGGGAAGCTACTCATTTGCCTGGGCCGGATACCTGGCTGTTGCCTAATGGTCAACTTCTACGGGCGGAAAAACTTCCCAACTCCGATTTTTCTGCCGGTGGTTCGGGTGGTCGCATTCATCTTTTTAACTGGGACAATACCATTGCATGGGAGTTTGATTGGAGCACGGCCACCGAATTGCAGCACCACGATGTAAAGCAACTGCCCAATGGGAATTTCCTGCTGACCGTGTGGGAGAAGCACGGGCTTTCAGAGATTCTGGAAAGGGGGAAAATACCCCCCAGTCAACCGCTTACTGAGATGTGGTTCGATAAAATAATGGAGGTAAAACCAACCGGCCCTACCTCCGGCACCGTTGTCTGGGAATGGAAATCGTGGGATCATCTGATCCAGGACTTTGATTCCACGATGCCGAACTATGGCAACGTATCTCAACACCCCGAACGGATCGATATAAATTACAACTTCCTCCTGCAAGGTGGGGCCGCAAATTTCATGCACATCAACGGGGTAGAATATGTGCCTGAATATGACCAGATCATTTTATCCGTTCGCAACTTTAGTGAAATCTGGATTATCGATCACAGTACCACCACTGCCGAAGCGGCTACTGGCACAGGTGGCATCCGGGGGAAGGGCGGAGATCTGCTTTATCGTTGGGGCAACGCTTTCGGTTATCAGGTAGGGCAACTGAGTGACCGTAAATTATTCACCCAGCACAACCCGACATGGATAAGCAATCTTCCAAATCATGGCGGCAATCTCCTGGTTTTCAATAACGATCTGGAGGACGCGAACGGAGAACCTTTTTCTACCATCAATGAAATAAAATTACCTCATACCAACGGAAATTTCAACCTCCTGCCTTCCTCCGCACTGGTACCTTCCGATTACGCCTGGACGTACACGCAGCAGGGCTTATACAGCAAACACTTATCCAGTGCTTTGCGTTTCCCCAATGGCAATACGCTGTTGTGTGAAGGCGACAAAGGATTATGCCAGGAAATTACCCATGAAGGGGAGGTCATCTGGAAATATCAGTTACCCGTTCCTCAGGGGTCCTTATTCAAAGTGCTTCGTTATGCTCCTGACTATGGTGCATTTCATAATAAACAACTGGCCAGAACAGGGCAGTTAGTGGAATGATCAGCATTGGTTGCCCCCCCTGATAACCGCTTGGTTTTTTGTAATCCTATGAATCACCCGTATACTTCCGCTGAATGTCAAAACTATCTACAAGTCTTTTTCTTCCTGTATTCCTCCTGATGGCCGTATCCCAGGTCCGCGCTCAGACCATTCAGTTGACCAATGGCGGTTCTACCGAGGTGTCCCAATCCACCGCAGCAGTTCCCGTCAGTTCGTATTTTGAATACATGCGGTTTCAGGTTGTTTATACCGCTGCAGAATTGAATGCTGCCGGCATTACCGGACCCAAAACGATCAGTCAATTGGGTTGGTACATTGTTACCGCACCGGCGAATGCACTTCCCAACTATACGATTAGTCTCGGACACACCACTGCTGCCAATTCCGCCAGCCATAATGCCAGTACATTGACAGAGGTGTATTCCTCCGCTTCTTATGCACCGGTGGCCGGTGGTTTCGATATGCTGACTTTAGGTAGCGGATTTGTCTGGAACGGTACGGATAATATCCTGGTAGATGTGTGTTACGGTGCTGCTGCTTATCTGCACCTTATGGGACGATCCGTACCTATGCTGCTACTACAACGAACGGTTCTCGCCGCGTTCGCTGCGATGCCTGTGGTTCACAATGTTCGAATACCAACAATACTACGAATACCTTCAAGCCGCAGATTGCGCTGACTTTCACTGCGCCGCCGCCTCCATGCCTGTCTGGTCCGACCAGCCCCGGCAATGCACAGACGACCTGCCCCGGGACGACGCAAACCCTGAGCTAGGCAATTCGCCGGGGGCGAGCAGCCATGATGTGTATTTCGGCACAGCTTCCACACCGCCCTTTGTGGCCAATACCTCGGCTACCAGCTACGTCGCCACGACGCCGGCCACGGGCACTTATTATTGGCAAATTCTTCCGAAAAGTAATGCCGGGACTGCAAGCGGATGCCCTGTCTGGAGCTTTGCGGCAGCACCCACGGATGCCAGTTTTGCCTATGCCAAAAACAGCTATTGCCAGGCCGGCGCCGACCCTACGCCCACAATCTACGGCGTATCGGGAGGCATGTTCAGCGCCCCGCCACAGGTTTCCATCGCTCCTTCGACCGGAACCATCGATGTTTCCGCCAGCACTGTCGGGGGACCTTACACCATCACTTACAACACAGGCGGTGCTTGTCCGGCCGGCAGCACTTTTAGTTTGAGCATTGTAAATTGTATGCCCGGCGCAACATTGACAGATGCACTGGTAATAGACAACGGTGTGGCCGGCAAAGCCGACCCCGGCGACAGAATCAGGCTGACAGCCAAGATCAGTAACAGCCAGGCGGCGGATTACACAGGTGTTCAATTGACGCTGAACAACGACGCGCGGGTGGGCTTCGTAACCAACTCATTTAAATCCACGCCGGTAGCAGTGGACGACGCCTATCTGGCAACGAAAAACATGCAGTTGGTGGTGGCAGTGGGAAGCGGCGTATTGATAAACGATTTCGACAACGCCGCTTTGAACGTCAATGCAAACAGCAGCTCAAGTGCCCAGGGCGGATCGGTGGTGATCAACGCCAATGGCAGCTTCACCTACACCCCGCCGAATGGCTTTACGGGCAATGATACTTTCACCTACACCATTAATGACACCGACGGGCAAACCGATATGGCAACGGTGAGAATTAGGGTACAGTAAACATGAGTCATCCCGAATTTTTTGGCCGTTGCTGGTGTCCCCGCTATGGGTGTACGGAAACCAAACATTCCGTACACCCATAGCGGGGGCGCCAACAACGGCCAAAGTACAGCAAGTATATGTAAGATGAAAAGTTCTCCCCACGCTTAGGCAGCGCGGCGTGTAGCAAGCCGCAAGGGCTGGTGCCACGAGGCACGGTCTGAAGTAAGCGGGACCAAAGGGTGGTACGGACGAACAGGGAGTGCATACTCGCGCAAAGGCGGCTGGTGGCTGTCATGCAGCCCTGTAATGGGCTGGCCAGTTACTGCTTCATCAACCGGCTCACCTGCCGCTCACTGGTCAGGCCCACCTGCTGGGCCACCTGATGCCTCGAAAAATCGGGCTTTTTAAGCAGTTCCTTTATTTTTTCCTGGCGCAACAGGGCAATATAGTCGCCGATGGTGATGCCCGTTTCTTTTTTGAAAACCCGGGTAAAATTGCGGGTACTCATGTTCGCCAGCGCCGCCAATTGATCGAGGCAGGACTTTTTATCCAGGTTTTCAATCAACCAATCCTGTGCCCTATGAATACCTGCGTGAATATGGTTGCGATAACTCAAAAATATGCTCTGCTGCGTCTGATTAGCGTCCCGGCGGATGTACAGCACGATCTCCCGGGCGACCTTGTTGGCAAAGTGCGGCCCCATTTCCTTTTCTACCAGGTGCAGGGCCAGGTCGATGCCGGAGGAGACGCCCCTATTTCATCCCTGCTTGCAACTGGTTTTCATACTGTTCCACCGCTTTCAGCGCATTGGCATCGTCCTTGAATCTTACTTTCAACGGTGCAAAGATCGCCTGCCCGCGTGGGTCGGCCAGCGTGGTCAGCAGCAGGACATTGCTGAAAATATCATGGACGTCGTTTTCCGCCATAGACTTGACAAATCGCTCATAAACAATGGGATAGCCCGCGCTGCCTTTTCCCAAAGTCACTAAGGTCTCTGCGGCGGCCAGGCGAAAATCCCAGGTGGAGGTGGCGAGGGTCCAGCGCGGCGCGGCATCGGCGTCTTGCAAAGCCGTCAGGGCCAGATCGGCGCCGCGCGGATCGCCCAGTTCCTTCAACCCGTTGAGCGCGGAAATCAGGCTTTGATTTTTCCAGGAAGGTTTGTCTTTCAATTGCAGCAACGCTTCCAACGCCTCGGGGCTCTTGCTTTTGCCCAGGGCATTGGCCGCTGCGTTGACTACCCGGTCGCTTTCATCCTGGAAGTACTGGCGGTACAGGCCGGCGTATTTTGCATCTTTGGACATGCCTAAAAAGCCAATCGCGGCGGCTCGGTTCCAGGATTTCTCCTTTTCCATCACCGTCAAAAGCATGGCAATGGTCGCTTCATCCAGGGGTTGCGAGGTCGTTAAATTTTGCAGCGTCAGCAGGGCCGAATAGCGCAAACGCCAGTAGGAATCGCCCAAAATCACCTGGCGAAAGGCCGCTTGAATGTTCGCTTTATCGTCCGCCGTAGTCTTTTCGTTTTTGAAAATATTGGCCAGTTCGAACATCGCCGAGCGCCTGCCGAGTACATCCCGGTCGTTTTGAAACTGGTACAGCAGTTCGACCAAAGATTTTTCGAATTTGACTTCCTTGATCCAGGTGTTCTCCACATCGAAATTCACCAAGGCAGGCGACTTTGGGGCAGCGAAGACAAATACGTTTTCGGACTTCGGCGCCAGCCAGATGTGCTCGATGCGCCCGTCTATTTCGATGTCCATTTTTCCCTGGAAAAATTCGACCTGCGGGTATTCGTTGTTTGGATCCATTTTTTGGATCTGCCTGACCGTCAGGCTGAGTTGTTTTTGGCCGGGGTCGTAGTTTTTGGTGACTTCAAAAACCGGATGCCCCATTTTGTACAGCCACTGGTCAAAAAACCAGTCCAGTTTTTCGCCCGTCGCCGCCTCGACGGCCCCTTGAAAATCCTCGGTCGTGACCGATTGATGAGCATGGCTTTTCACGTACCCTCGAATGGCCTTCCGCCAGTTTCCCTCGCCCAAATGTTTGCGGAGCAGGTGCAACACCATCGCTCCCCGGAGGGCATAATTGTCCTGCGTCATGGTCTGCGGACTATCGTAGTGCCGGGTGACGATCGGTCGGCGGATGCCCGCATGCCAGTCGGCCAGATAGGTCGAGTGTTGAAATTGCCGGTTCCAAAGCAGCATTTCGGCAGGCCCGTTTTTGTATTCCGTGAAAAGGCAGTCGAAATAAAGGGCAAAAGATTTGGACAGCCAGGCATGCTCCCAGTCCCGGGGCGTGAGCAGGTTGCCAAACCATTGCGCGGCCAGGTCTTGCGCCTCCACCCCGTCCCAGAGGTAAAAGAAATCGGAGTGCGTGCCGAAATCGTCGATCATGTTTTCAGACATGGTGGATAAGCCAATGTTATGTCCGCCACCCCAGGGGAAATCCTGCACAAAGACCTGGTTATAAGCCGGATACGGATATTTAAAGCCTGTAATTTCCGAAAAGAACCGGACCATTTCGGGCAGCCGCACCACCGTGGCCTGCACGGCTTCCATTTCATCGGGATAGCCCCAACTGTGCAGTGCTACGTCCTCGTATTTTTGGAAAAAATCCAGGTATTCGCCGACCACGAACGAAGTCTGATGATTGGCATGGGGGCGGTCCATTTTCCAGTGAAACGTATGGGTGCCATCAGCATTTTCTTTCGTACCGACGAGGTGTCCGTTGGAAAGGACGGTCAACTTTTTGTCCACCGTGGCGCTGAATTCCGTGCTGCGGAAATCCTGGGGCGCATCATACCCGGGAAACCAATAGCGATTGGATTCCGGTTCGCCCATGGACCAGATTTGCCGCCGCTTGCGGGGTTCGGTCGAAGTCGGCGCAAAAAAGCGGATGCCCTTGCCGTAACTGCCCCAGAGGTTGTTGGGGTCGGATTCGTTCAAATAATTGGTGCGGTAGTCTATCTGGACGGCCAGCGTTTCGCCCGGCGCATACTTTCGGTCGAGCCTGATTTTCAGCCCATCGTTTTGGTCGCCGCCGTCGTACTCGAATTTCAGCGGCGTTCCGTTGGCGGTTTTTACGGAGTTTATGGTCAAAAAGCCTGCATCCAGGGTAATTTTATCCATCGCCTTCAACGGTGAAAGCCTGATGGTGGCCAAGCCGTAAGCTTGTTTTTTTGCCCAATCGAAGCGCAAATCAAGGGCGATATGCTGTATATCCATCGTCTGGGGGCGTATATCATGGGCGGGCGGCATTTTTTGGAGGCTGTCGGGCTGCTGCGCCGATATGCGCCCTGGATCGGCAAGTAACAGCAGGAGGGTAAAAATGGGGGTCCATGTGAAAACTTTGGACAACTGTAGGCGGGTAAGGCGCAAGCGGTATTTCAGTAAAATTGAGTGGATTTTCATCGCAAAACTTGAGTTTTGCTGCAAAAGTCGGGCGAACGGAGTTGCGGAAAGAGCCAGATGTAGGACAGATCGGGCCAAACTACAGCATCGGCAAATACCGCTCCCGCAAAATCCCGAAAGGAGGCCGCTGATGCCTCAAAATCGTAAAGCCCATCGGCCAGTACCGACATGTCCGACTTCCAACTCCGGCCGGTTTCCCCCAAATCTTCCTCGTCCATGCTTTTGAAAAACAGCCCGGTAGCAGGGCGCAGGGTAGTCATTTCCTCCACCAGATCAGCGACCATCCGGGAAAGTTTGAAGTCGCAGGGTGTTGATGTAGTAGGACCGCTAACGTTTGCTTCCCTGCCAAACTGCTGCGTTTAGCGAGCAGTTGACAATAGTGCAAAGTTCTTTGCCTTATTACTATTTATTTGATGAATAGTTTTTTGAGTGCGTTCATGGATGATACGCATTTGCTCCAGAATGGGCAGATGCTTTATATCTTCGTATGCTTTTTCTTTCCATTCCCAGACGGAGAGTTGTGCTTTTGATACTTTAATTTCCATATCCTGTCAATTCAGTTGGTGTGATAATGCGAAGTGGGTGAATATATCCGAGTTCATAGTTCTTTGCCAGAATCCGCCGCTCGCGATTGATATTGGCCAGGTGTTTAAAATTCCAACTCACCAGGTAATCAATTTTAGAGACAACGAAGCTCCTCAGTATCGGTTGTCTGATTTATCTCCGCTATGACATATTCGGTGATATAGGTGTCATAAACGCCCAATTTGACAAAATTCTCAAAAAAATCAATGGTAATCTCCTTTTTCTCCGGTGCGTCATCGGCAAAGAGAAAATTAATGACAGAGGTGTCCAAATAAATGGTTGATTTTATCATTCAACAAAGTTACCGAAAAAACGTGTTGAGCCAATTATTTCTATGCTCAACTTTTTTGGCCGATCAGATGCGCATCTTTACGTGGCCCAGCCCGAAGCGAAATCTTTCGGCGGAAGAGCAGTCAAATGAGTGGCCGAAAGTGGAATGAGAAGAGGTCAGCATATCAAGCAAAAGTATCGATGCTTCCGACTGCTCTTTGAGCCATCTCTATGCCAAGCCTGAAACTTCGTTGAGGCCGGAAGCGAAGTCGGGGTCTTTACTTATTTTTTATATGCTCTATTTGCAAGAGAACGTTATGCTTTCTCTGCAACCGCCGCGTTTAGCGGTGGTTGGCAGGTAAGCGGTTAGTTAGGTGCATTATTTTATATTCAGTATTTCATTTTCCCTGTTTCTCTGCTTGTTAGCCACCATAATTCAAACTCCTAAAGTCATTGAACCGAAGTCCAAAACCATTTTGTTCACTTTAAAACCACTAAAAGTTTCATCCTCAAACCCACCAGTTAAGGTCACTAATTCACACCTGCTTTACTGTTAATGTCGGTTCTCATTAATTCTGTTAAAGCACAAGCAAATTCTTCTCCTTGCTGAAAATCAATTTTATTCCCTTCTTGCTTTAATCCTAAACCCTTGATTTTCTTTTTATCTTCTGAAAATAATTTCCGTGGTTTCACCTTCTTCCGAAAAACCAATATTGATAAACGATTGAGGCAATTCTTCCAACAAATTTTGGGGTAGGCAGGACTTTTTTGCCCTTATACCGTCCTTTACTGCTTTTAAAATAGTACAAGAAATATCATACCAGTGCAGTTCTTTTTCCATATATCCATTTGAAGGGCCACAATTATCTGGTATTTTAAAATATTCCCGACAAGTATTGACGTACAATAACTTATTGTCGCAATCAAGTTCTAGTGGTTCGGGCGGGTTAAATCCGCCTTTTACTTTTTTATCGTAAAGTTCATCAATCTCGTTTTTATTCACTATTCCATGTATTGTTTGGTCTACAAAATATAGGCTATCAATAATCTGAATAGCATTGTTATCATCCAAAGTTCTAATCCACCTATCTATTTCTTTTTGAGTTAGTGTACCTTCTTGAATGCCCCTAGCGATTAGAATATAGGCAATTTCTTTTTTAGATAATTTATCTGTCAATTCATCTGTGGTAGATGTATCGTTTTCTAACCCTAAATATTTTCTTATTTCAGGTGTAGTTAAGGAAATAACTATTGCAATAAACGCAAACAATAATCCGTATAATCCAATTTTATCTCCTGTACTAAAATTAGCCATATTTTTTATGATTTTTATGTCTTTTTTGCACCTAACGGCGGCACTCACGCATACCGCCGCCTGCGTTGGCTTTGAGAGTTGGGCTTGGCGGCGGTTGGCGTTGAGTGCATTGTTCTCACTTTTTCATTAATCGTCCTGTCGCTATTCCTTCAGCAGACCAAATTTTTAAAAATAGACCCCAGTTTGAAATGTTGAAATATTAACCCCAAGCGTTTGCATGCCTGAGGGCAAGTCAGAGACATGTTTTTCAGCAAGCAACCTGCCTTGCGAATCCCATACCTGCAAGTCCGCAACACCGCCCGGCGAATTGAACCGTACAAAAAACTCACCTGTTGAAGGGTTCGGAAAAATAACCAAACCCGTTTCAAGCAATATAACTGGTTGCACGGAAACAATGGAATCGGCCAACTCGAAAGCCCCAATATCTGGTGCAATGCCTTCAAATTGATTGTTGAAGCCCAGTACGGGCAATCCTTGGTTAATCAATGGGCTGGTGGGAAGGAGGTGAAAGTCTTCATTTTCAGGGTCAACAAAATGTGGTAATTCATTCAGCGTATTTTCAAAAAAAGAAAAAGAGCTTCCCGTTGTGCCAGACAGACCACTTTCCAGATCTCCCATATTTTCGTACTCAAAGCACTCGTTAAGCCCCCCGTGAATTGGGCGGACGATGCCCTTTACATTGTTGCCTGCGTTTACTACATTGTTGCCGATTGATTCGAAACTATACGTTGGCTGGTTCATGACGCCGTCGAACATAAAATTGGATTCCCCTTCACTGTAAAATATGTTATTGCGTAGTTGCAACAATTTCCATGTTGGCGTCCAAAGATATAGGTTGAAGGCGAGTGGTTCATTGGAGTGTACCGTATTGTGAATGAAGTAAATCAGGTCATTTGGGTCGGTTTCAGTCCCGGCATTCAATTTAAGAGCAGTGGACCATGACTGGTGGGTTGCGGTATTGTTACAATCTTGAAAATTCGGGTCGTCTCGATAATTCTTCCGTTGGTCAAGGTGGTGATAGACATTGCGGAAAATATACACAGGTTTTTGTTCACGCCAAATGAGTGAAGTCCCAACTGGACAGTGACCGACATCATTGCCCCAGATGCGCGTGTTTCGTTGTTCACCTAAAGCATCAATACCATCGTAACACCAGGAAACCTTGTTTTCATAAACATCGTTCTCTGTCATGATCGAACCGTTGGATGAGCCTAAAGAAATTCCACCTACCACACCTTCCACGGTATTTTTCCAGACTATATTACCTTGGGTCACTTGTCCCGGATTGGGTGCGAGATTGATACCGGAGTTTTCCAGATACCTGCCATAACTTCCACAACTACCGTCAAACAACCACGGAATAACATCTCTTGATGTTTTGAATGCCGCATGAGACCAGTAGCCCGTACCGTCTTTGATTTGGCAGTTCATCACGATATTATCGTTGCTATTTCCTTCAAAAGTCAGCGGATAATTGCAGAAATCAAATATGCAATTGTCCACCACAACATGACTAGCATCTACAATACGTATGGTATTGGAAGGAAAACAATTAGTTGGATTGCCGAATGGATCCTTTTCACACGATCCCTTGCCATAGTATTTGAAGTGAATGCCTTTGATGCGCAAATGCACATTTTTGTTGTTACCATTGATGGTCAGGCAATTGAATCGTTTTGAAAAAATAACCTCCGAATCGTTGATGTTTTTTTTGTCTAGGGTTTTTATAAATACCTGATTTTGCTTGTTCCGATAATAGCCTGGGAGGTCATAATTGAGGTCCCAAAGATTGGGAAAGGTGGGGTCAATAGGTAATGGTGTCAGTAATGGATAGGGGTACATTCTTTCGCCATCCACAAGGCAAAGGGCGTTGAATTCGAGGTCGGCGGGCAGGTTAGTCCACCAAATACTGGTATCTCCAGTACCTTGAGTCCAGGTGTATTGCTCATAGGAGCCGCCGTCGAAAACAGGTGATTCGCCTGGTGCAGCCATGATAGTGATTGGCTTGGTTTCAGCGCAATCTGTGTTGAGTTGGAGGTTCAGGTTATCAAGTGTATAATTCCCTCCTTTCATTAAAACTGTTGTACCGCAGGGCAATCCACTAGCGAACAGCGTTTGCAAATTGCCGGGGCTGGTTTCGGAATAAACCGAGCCAATGCCGTTGGGGCTTACCCATTTGAGGTTGCCCGAAGACTGCACATTCGGCACGGCGAGTGTCGTGGTTGCCGCTGTTAAGATGACTTTTTCAAATACAGGAAAGGAATCCACCAAACTGACTTCCAGTTCGTAACCCGTAGCAGTAACGAGTTGGAAAAGACTGCCCCAAAACTCTCCAATTGCAAGACGGGCGGCAGGAAAACCGGGCTGCCAGTCTTGTCCCAATGCCCTATAGCGCACTTCCGTGAAAGCGGTGGAATCGGCATCGTAGCCGAGGGGCATTTGTACCCTATATCCGATACTGTGTAGCATGGGCTTTACGATGATTTGCTGGGCTGTTGCCAAAGTCGGAAGAAAGCACCAAGGCAATGGCAACTAGGTAAATTACCTTGGTGAAAAATGATAGGAAATAATAATTGGCAGTTGATTGGTTAAGTTCTTTATCGCTCGGTTGTTCAACAATTATATTTTTCGACTTTGTGTCGACCGTCCATGTTAGGATGCTATTCATAATTATTTATTCTTTTTTTAGTTGGTGAGAAC
>JADJSY010000047.1 GCA_016711435.1 Lewinellaceae bacterium | reverse complement strand
TCAAAATCATGCCTGGCAAACCCCAGGGTCCTCCGGATTCAGGTTTAAACGTTTTTGATGTTTTAGAATATACATTCCGGCCTCGTACAACATCCCGTAGTCAATGCCCGGGCGTTCTTCCAGAAATTTCAGTTTTTCCATAGGCGACATCGACTCCCAGCCGCTCGGATGGTCGATATGGTAGGTGCAAAGTTCCGGCGGAAATACATGTTGCCGGTATCCCAGCGCGGCAGCGGCCATCAGCGCCAGGCTGTCGATGTGGATGGAATACAAGTCCAACTCCACGTACCCCTGAATATCCATCCAGGCATCGCGCGACAGGATGGTAAAGTCGCCGCAGGCAAAGGTATCCATCTGGTAATATTGCCACTTTTCGGGGGGCCACATTGCTTTGAGTATCAGACTTGCCTGGTTGGCTACGATTTTTTTCAAACGGCTTTTCCCGTTGAACTCAAAATGTTCCAGGTTAATATTGGCATAACGTGATTCGCGGCCGATGCGGCGTATGATGTGTTTGCTGCACCAGTCTAATTGCCGGTCAAGCGTCCAGGCAGGGTCTATCCCGTCGGGAACATCGCAGCGGTTGGCACGGTAAAAAGTGTTGGTTTCAAGCGATTGAGCGGCCAGGGTTTGGAACAGAGCGTCTGAAAAAAGCAAGTCGACGTTCGTACACAACACAAATTTCCCTTTGGCGCGGCGTATGCCGACGTTTTTTGCAATCATCTGAAAAAGCGGGATCGCTTTTGCGCGCCGGTATCGGTTGTGGATGTCAGGCGGCACCTCTATATACCGGATACGCAGCATACTTCCTTTCGGCGGTGCGGGCAACACGTCGCGCAGCCTGGGTTTGTCGGCAGGCGGATTCCATTCCACCAGGATCAATTCGGCAGGGAGCCGGTGCCGGTCGCATTGCCCGATCAGGCCCTGGACGAACAACTGCATTCGTTTGAAGATATTTCCGCCGTGGCCGTCGTTGCGCGAAGCGGCCACAAAGGAAATATACGGTTGTATTTGATTTTCCATGTGCATGGCCTGTTTTATATTGTTTGTTCTTCCAGCGCCTGATGCGGCATTCCCCAGTCGTCGCCGGCATTCAACGTCGCTTTGCCGCTGTGCAGCATCGTTTGCACGTCGTTCAGAAGCCGCCGGAACATTCGATTTATATCCGGATCATTCCGGTCGAAATTATACCTTCTTTCGTGGTGCTGGTGGTAAACCGGAAAAGGCAAAACGACGATGGGAAGACCTGAAACCCGCGCGCCGACGGTATGCAGTGCGTCCGTATGGGTTGAAATCCAGGTATCTTCGAGGTATCCGCGGAGCTGATACCAACTGTCCCGATCGAGCAAGGCCATATCGCCGCTGGCATGACAATGGTATTGAAACAGAAAAAAAGTCGACCTGATGGTAGGCAAAATATTCCGTACAACGCTGTAAAAGCGGCGCCGCAAGCCATTGTAACGACGCAAAATTGCTACACGCATGGACAAGGAACGCGGAAAATACAGCGTGTAGTTGCCGCCTTGCAGGTAAAACCTGAAGACGCCTGACCGCAGCCGCTGTTCCAGTTGATCCAATGGTAATGCCGGCGTTTGCCGATCCTTTTCAGGCAACCTGAAGTCGAACCTGTCGCAGCGGTACAGCACCCCTTTTTCCAATTGCCGGGTAGCCAGAAATTTTATGAATGATTCTGAAAACAGAATATCGGCGTTGGTGCAAAGAATAAATTGGCCCTTTGCCCTGCGAATACCTATGTTTTTAGCAATAAATTCAAACAGAGGAACCGTTTTCCGTACATTCGGTTGCACAAAGTGGAGGTGTACCGCTTCCGGCACGGTAATGATCCGAATCCGGAGGTAATCCCTTTCTGTAGGCCACTGTATGCTTTTATCCAGTCCATCGCGGTCGGGCACAGGGTTGTAATTCACCAGCACCAGCTCCGTTTGCAACTGGTATTTTTGTGTCAGCTGCGCCAGCCAATGAACCGACAGCTGCAGGCGGCCATTAAAATCGCCGCCGTAGTTATCATTTCTTACCGCGATTACAATACTGAGAAAGGGATTGGGCGTATATTTATCCATCACTGCAAATATCATGATTCCGTTCAACAAACCATTTTTGATTGGAAAAGAATTGGCCTATATCCAGGAGACGGTCTTGTCGGGTAAAATTTCCGGTGACGGCCCTTTTACGCGAAAATGCCATACTTTTTTTGAAAAAACGCTGGGATTTCAAAAAGTTTTTCTGACTACTTCCTGCACGGATGCGCTGGAAATGGCGGCCATTTTGTGCGATATTAATCCCGGAGACGAAGTGATCGTACCGGCTTTCACCTTTGTTTCCACGGCCAATGCCTTTATGTTGCGGAAGGCTACCATCGTTTTTGCCGACAGCAGCCCGCTGCACCCCAACCTGGACCACACTACCCTGCCCGATCTGATCACAAGTCGCACCAAGGTGGTGGTTCCGGTGCATTACGCCGGTATGGCCTGCGATATGGAGCCGATGCTCCGGGAAGCCGAAAAACATCAATTGTACGTGGTGGAAGACGCCGCCCAATCCATGGATGCGCAATACCGGGGACGGGCATTGGGTTCGCTCGGGCATTTCGGCGCATTTTCATTTCACGAAACCAAAAATATTATCTCCGGCGAAGGCGGCCTGCTGGCAGTGAATGCCCCCGATCTGATCCGCCGGGCAGAAATTATCTGGGAAAAAGGCACCAACCGAAGCGCTTTTTTCAGGGGCGAAACCCGGAAATACGAATGGATGGACATTGGGTCTTCTTTTCTGCCTTCGGAAATTACCGCCGCTTTTTTATTTGCTCAATTGGAACAACTGGATACGATTCAAAACTGCCGCAGAAAAATCTGGCAGTCGTATCACGATGGATTGCGGGAATTGTCGGCCTCCGGCGCGTTCGAACTACCCCATGTTCCGGAATATGCCACCCACAATGCCAGTATGTTTTACCTTGTTTGCCAAAACAAAACGGCCCGCGACGGACTGATCGAATACCTGAAACAATTTGAAATTTATGCGATGTTCCACTACCTTCCGCTGCATAAATCACCTTTTTACCGGCAACAGTCGACCCGGAATGTTTCGCTGCCAAACGCTGAGCGGTTTTCGGACTGCCTGGTTCGGCTGCCATTTTACTATGGACTGACGGAAGATGAACAACAAATGGTAATTCAAAAAATACACGGGTTTTCAGCAAAAACGTGCGTGTTTAGGTAATTATCTATTATTAGTTAAGTGATTGATTACTTAAACATGAGAATCATGGGGGTAAAGACGCAAAGCAGCAAAACTATGTGGACTTTGAGGGATAAACCCGCGAGAGCAATAACCACATAGGTGGACATAGAACACATAGCCTGTAGTGTACGCTACGCTATGTGTTCTATGTCCCTATGGGTAAAGCGCTCGGTAAGTAGAAAACATAATTTTGACTGCTTCGCAGTCTTTTAACCCATGATTCGCATTAAATAGTTATTAGGTAACTGGTTAACATAGAGGTAGCGCCTCTGTGCTAACCAGTTACGAATTTAATCAAAACGCATTGATTTACATTGCCCCTTGCGGTTTTGCCCTTTTACTTAAGATGCTCTCTTATGACACTTTTGAAAACATCTTTTATTTCCACTTTACTGATCTTTGTGATCGCGTGTTTACAATACGCCAATACCCTTTCGCACGATTATGCCTGGGACGATAAATTAGTCATCACCGCCAACCCCGCAACGGAAAAAGGGATACAGGGCATACCCGAAATTTTCACGCAACGGGTGAGCGTACCTAATAAAAACGTGTACCGCCCCGTCACCCAATCGCTGTTTGCGCTGGAATACGGGCTTTTCCACCACAATCCATTTTACGGGCATTTATTCAGTGTATTGTGGTATGCCGCCACCTGCCTTACGGTGTATCGGTTCATCCGTTTTGTGTTTCCCGGTACAGACGTACTGTTCGCATTTTTTACCACCCTGATTTTTACGGTACATCCGCTGCATGTGGAAGTGGTGGCCAACATCAAAAGCCGGGATGAAATCCTGGCATTGTTCTTCGGATTATGGGCCTTGATTGTTTGGGTAAAAGGTATTGAATCCGGTTCCTGGTTAAAACTGATGGCCGCCCTGTTGTTGTTCGCAACCGCACTGCTCGCCAAAGAAAATGCCGTCACCTTGCTGCCGCTTGCACCGCTGGTCTGGTGGTTCAGGGGACTTGGCGGGCACAAACGTTTGGCCTGGTCATTTCTGATCCCCATTCTGTGCGCAGGCGTTTTATACTGGTTTACCTTTTCATCAGGCCGCCCGGCGACTCAGGAAACCGTGGTGATGGATTCCACGGTGCTCAATAATATTTTCCTCTGGACAAGCGAACCCGGCAAAGTTTTTCCCACTTCGCTGGTCAATATCGGGCGCTACCTGCTGCTTTTTATTTTCCCGCATCCGTTGGTTCACCTGTACGGTTACAACCAGATCAGTTTGAAAGGTTGGGGCGATCCTGAAACCTGGGCCATCTTGGCCCTATTGGCCGGTGGCGCTTATTTTTTCTGGAAAAACTGGAAAAACAAAAGACCGGCGGTATTTGGTTTGCTCTTTTTTGCGCTGACGTATTCGATCTATTCCAATTTTTCGTGCTGGCGCCCGATACCATGGCCGACCGATACCTGTTCATTCCGTCTTTGGGTATTTCCCTGATTATGATGGAATTATGCTGGTTTCTGGGCGGTGTTTCCCCGGAGCGTCCTGTATTCCAGACCCTTCGCAGCCGGGTGATGATCGGGTTGCTTTTGTCGCTCTGCATCGCTTTTTTTGCACGCACCTGGGTGGCAAACCGCGATTGGGAAAATGACGTGACCCTCATCAAAAACCGGATTCAATACATGGAAAATAATGCCGCCGCCCAGGCGACACTCGGCGTGATGCTGTACCGGGAAAGCCAGGCCGCATCATCTGAAACACAGCACCGCGCATTAAAACAGGAAGCCATGCAGGCGTACATGCGAGCCATCGACATTTACCCCGATTTCGGGTGGGCCTGGATTTCCGTCGGAAAAATATTTGCCGAAGAAAAGTATTCGACAAGGCCGAGATCGCTTTTATTAAAGCACAGCAACTCGAACCCTTTAACCCGGAAGGCTACTATTGCCTCGGCGGTTTGTATTTCACGGTTGGCCAAAGCGACCTGGCTGTGCTTTATTTGGAAAAAACGGTACTCCTCGACCCGCAAATGGAACAGGCGTTCGTACTACTGGGGAAATCGTACCTCCAGAACAATGACCTCGAAAGTTTAGGCGCACTTTCGGAAAGCGCCCAAAAAAGATTTCCGGCCAATGGCGAATTCGACGCTTTCCGTGCAGCGTATTATTTCCGAAACGGCAAAACAAATGATGCGTACCGCCTCGCCAATGATGCCTTACAAAAAGCGCCGAAAAACCTGCTTGCGCTTAGTATTATTGCATCATTGAATCCCGAGCATTAACGCTCAATAACTGCTTTGACCACCCCCGCCCCGCGTGTGGCAATCCACACATCGAAAGAGGACGTTGATCCTGCAAACCGGCCAGGGCTGAAGTAGGCAGCCACCGGCCTCGGAATATGCGGAGAGGTGGAATTCGGGTTCGTCGGCCTGCTGATCAGTTGCCAGCTGGCGCCATCGTTCAGCGAGAGGAAAATACCCGCATCGGCAGCGCCGGCAATGAGCGTCGTTGGATCCCTCGGGTTGTATTGCACCATAAAGGGTTGCCAGTAACCACTGAAACCCGTAAATGCCGTGGGGCCGATATTGGAACGGTTGACAAATGTGCCGCCGGTCATCAGGTTATCGAGGGCCGGAATGGCAGTCCAACTCACGCCAAAATCGGTCGTTCGATGAAAACTGAATTGATTGGTCACTGCATTGATACCGGAAATCGTCAGCCGGTTGCCATTATTCGGATCGACATCGTACACGGAAATACTGTTGATGTTTCGGGGCAGTTGCAGTTGCGTCCAGGCGCCGTTAGCCGTTCTGCGGAAAACCAGACCCGGAGCGCCGTCCGGATTACCACTTCCAGTGAAGTAATAGAAATTGGTGTTATCGCCTACGGTCGCCACTTTTATCCCGCCAACGCCCGAGGTAGCGCCCGCAGGTACGGTAGGCGCCCCGAGCGATGTCCATGAAATGGTACCGGCGGTGACATCGTTGGTAATAAACAGGCCGTCGGACATGGCTACGGCGTAGGCATTGTTCCCGAATCGCACCACTTCTTTGTTACTGATAAAGGAGTTGATATTTCCTGTGCTGGGATAATTGGGTATTTCACTGCTGCCTCCCCCGTCTGCATTTCTGCGAAAGAGCCGGAATCCTCGACCCGGGCTGAAAAAGCCTTCCACGGAAAGAAAACTGCCCGACTGCGCAGCATTGTCCGACACGTCGCAGCAGGCATAGTTGTTCCAGTTCGGAACCACATTGTTGAATCCTTCCCTGGCATCGGTAGTAGCCCAACCGCCGGCATCCTGCAACCCGTACGTCAGCGCATGTACCCCGGCTGAAACCTGTACACCGTCGAAGCCCCATATCCAGGTAGCATGCGGGGTGCCTGCCGGCTGTTCCCAGGAGGGTGTCTGGCAGCTGGGGTTATTGTTATTGGTGTTGCGGAAAATACCGCCGTCGGTGGCTAAGCAAGTGGGGCATGCGCCGGAGCCGAACCGCGGGTCAAATAGCACATCTCCAAGGTCATTGTGCGCCCCGTTCTGAACATTTTGCCAGTTGTTGAGGGGCGCCCGGGCAGCACCGCCCGGCGCCAGAGTGGAAGGTGTCGTGGCGGTTGTTTTAAAAATATCTATATCTCCGTACCACACATCAAACTGGGTGGAACTACTGAGTTGGTTGGTTTTTACAAAGGGTATTCTACCCTGCACATTCGATGCGCCACCAGACCGAAGTGGAAGGGTTAGGGAAGTGGGCCAGGTAGCGCCCGCGTCGTCGGACTCCCAGATATTGGTACCGTTGGATGCAAAAAGCACATAATTTTCCCTTGGAGAAGCCGCCAGCGAGCTGCCCGGCCCGCTGTTGCCGGAAACCGGGCCGGGGTTGCCGACAGCCGGTACGGGCGTCCAGGTAGCGCCGTTGTCAGTGGAGTGAAAATGCCCGTTATCGGTGATGACATCGACGATCTGGTTGCCGGGTGTGATGACAGCATACACCTGCTCCGCAAAGTCGCCGGGACTTGGGTCAACATAGTTCCAGTTGATGCCACCATCCACACTGCGGGCCAGACCGCAGTTGGTGCCGACAAAAACGGTGCGCGGCGCACTGGGGTGCACTGCAATTTGCCATGCGGAAGGCTCTGCCCGTGCATTGCCGCTTCTGCAATTAAACACCCGCGTAACGGGCGGCCCCGGAGCGGTTGTCCAGGTCGCTCCGGCGTTATTACTGATGTTGATACCCGATGTGGCATTTGCTCGTCCATCGAAAAAAGAGGTAGCATACACACGCGTGTTGCTGCCGGGCTGGAATTTCACATCCCAGGTAGCCGTCGGCGCAAAAGTGTTGATCCGCACCCAGGTAAGTCCCTGGTTAAAACTTTGGTAGAGTCCGCCCCATTCGGAAGCGGCAAAAATCAGGCTCAGGTCGTTGGTCGCACCCAGGTGGTGAATGCGGCCTCCGCTGGCGCCGTTCGGATCGGAAGGATCGAGGTTTGAATTGGAGGGATTGATATCGAACCAGGAGGTCCGCACCTGCGCCTGGGCGCTTTGAACGCCGGTAAAAAGGAGTAAACCCGCCAGGAGGGCGAACCTGACAGGCTGGAAAAATAAAGATTTCATGCTATGATCGGTTTGCATATTGAACAATTTGGGTTGTGCGGATCAGAATCTTTGCACACAAGTTTGGGTGTTAAAAACGTATTGGTTTATCACGCTCCAGGTTTCGTTCGTATACCGGCAAATCCGGATGGTATAAGAGCGGCCCTGTGCCAAATCTTCTAAAATAAGGTGGTGCTGTTGCACCATTTCACCTGCTGCGGTATCCGGCAAATCAGATATGCGCCATGATTCCAATTTGGGGAATAAAGAAATCCCGGCTTTGAGCACTGCGGCGGTATCTTCTATCAATGCACTGTTCGGCGGCAACATGAACCGTTGTTGTCCCTTGATAGGATAAACGGATGAATAGCGGTTCTGCTCAAATGCCTGGTATAAGGTGGAAATATCTACCCTGAACTGCGTTTCTTGTTTACTTATGCTTTTTTCCACCCAGGAAATAACAACACGCGGCACTTTAGCGCCTGCTTCCGGCGAAAAAACACAATCGGACGACACCACCGGTTGCCAGTCTGCCAATGCCGTTGAAACAACGACCGGCTTCCCTAATTCTTTCTGCGTACTGATCAGGGATTTCCAGTGGTCGCTAAAATATAAATGAAGACTGTCCATCTGTTGCCGGTTGGAGGCGTCGCTTCCGTTGTCCGTTCGTTTGGTACTATTGAAATCAACTTTTTTACCACAACCGGATAGCAACAACAAGCAGGTAAGGAGAATCAGCGTACCTGCCTGGGCTACACGTTTACTAAACTTAAAAAGTTTAGTAAACGTCGCAAAATCCGGCGACGAGCGGTATGGTTGCTTGTTTTTCAAAACCTAGAACTTCTGCGTACAAATGGGTGTCGAAAATACATAATGCTTTTCTTCCTGCCAGGTTTCGCCGTTGAAGCGGCACACCCGGAGTTTGTACGAAAGACCAGGCCCCAGTTCCTCCAGCACGATGTGGTACTTTTTCAAATTTTCCGTCTTTTTCTGGAACTGAACCGAGGGGGTATTATCCGTAGTTGCAACCAGATTTTCCAGCGAATAATGGGTCAGTTTTGGAAACAACGCAGCACCGGCAATCAACACCGCAGCGCTATCCGCAATCAGTTTGCTGTTGAGGGGCATGTTGAACCGCTTCTGGCTTTCCACCGGAAAAACGGTCGTGTACGTGTCGTTTTCATAACCGCGATACAGCAGGGCAAGATCGACCCGGATCGGCGCATCGCCTGTCTGATTCAAATCTTCCACCCAGGAAATATCCATCTGCGGCACATTGGCGCCGGCGCCGGGTGAAAACACACAGTCTGAAATCACCAGCGGATTCCAGGGCGTTTTGACCTGGGCGAGGTCAAGAAACTTGACCGGTCGCAGCAGTTCCGCCCTTTGGCTCACTAATTTTTTCCAGTTTTTGTCGAACCGAATAAACAGGCTGTCCGTCGGGCGAACCGTCGATGTGATGGTCTGTTCCAGCTCAATTCTGTTGTCCTTTTGAAAAATTTTGCGAAAAGGATTGTCTTTCTTGCAGCCCTGGGCACAAGTGAGCAGGAACAGTGCCGCTACAATAAAATACAATAGGCAAGGTTTGTTTTCCACGGCAAATTGGTTTTTGAAAAAAACTGATTAATCTTTACGGCTTAAAATTATATCTTTTCATTTGAGAAACTAACATAATTTTATAGATAAGTTGCCCGATTTTTCATTTTTAACCACTTTTTGTCATGCGGAAGCCAGTTTTCGCGTGTTCAAGTCCCAAACCGTTTTAAAATGGAAACAAAATCCGTTGAAATCCAATCCTTTATCGACCATCTTTCCGACAAATTTGACAGCCCTTTTCCGGGTGGATTCAAGCCTGCAAGCCGCTTCCGGGAGCACCCGGAATGGTCGTCCCTCCAGGCGCTTGTGGTCGTGGTCGGTTTTGAAGAAGACTATGGAGTGCCGGTCACGGCTGACGAACTCCGAGGCTCCACAACGGTCGAAGACCTTTTCAATCTGGTCGCCGGAAAATTGCAAATCTGATGTCTCTGTTCTCTATTTCAGGCATAGCAATAAGCGCCATTGCAGCTACGGTGCCGCGTCAGGTTGTCAATAACCTGGATTTGCAGAATCTGCAACCTGCCGAACGGGAGGAACTCGTCCGGAAAACAGGCATCGGATTTCGCCGGGTGGCGCCGCCGGACATCTGTGCTTCCGATTTATGCGAGGCGGCGGCGCAGCGCATATTCTCGTCGCTGGGTATAGCGCCCGCCTCCATTGGCGCACTGGTTTTTGTTTCCCAAACGCCCGATTATCTGTTGCCGGGCAACAGCATGCTGCTCCAGAAAAGCCTGGGCCTGGAGCGCTCGGCTTTTTTGCTGGACATCAACCAGGGCTGCGCCGGGTATGTGTACGGACTTGCCACCCTGGCAGGTATGATGCAAACCATCGGAGCCGATCGGGGTTTGCTATTGGTCGGCGACACCATTACCCGGCTTCTGTCGGATCAGGATAGAAGCACCCTTCCGATTTTTTCAGACGGCGGTTCTGCCACGCTGCTGGAAAGAAAAGCAGGCGCAGCGCCCATGTATTTCAATGTTGGCGCCGATGGCAGTGGCGCAACTATTATCCGCGTGGAAGGCGGCGGCGCTCGTAATCCACTCTCCGCCGAAAGTCTTGACAAAAAGGAAATTGACCCGGGTATACTTCGCGCAGCTGTTCACTTAGCCATGAGCGGCATCGACGTGTTCAATTATTCTTACCGCTACGTAGCGCCCAATATCAGGGAACTGCTGGAAAGTGCGGGACTTACTCCTGATGCGCCGGACTATTACATTTTTCACCAGGCCAACCAGATTCTGAATCAAAGTCTGCAAAAAAAATTAGGCATTCCGGCTGAAAAAGCCCCGGAAACGCTTTCCATTTTTGGAAATACAAGTTGCGCCACTATTCCGGTTACCATTTGCAGCAGGCTTTCCGGCGAATTGAGCGCTGAAAGCAGAAAACTCCTGCTCTGTGGTTTCGGCGTCGGCTTTTCCTGGGCAAGTATGCTGACCGACCTGGGGCCTTTATTTTGCCCGGAAATCATTGAAATTTGAATAAAGCCATGACAGACTACAAACCATACTTGTCGGTGGTCATTCCGGTCTTCAATGGAAGCGCTACGCTGGAGGCGCTCTTTTTGCGTACCAAAACGGTGCTGGATGGCAAAAACATAAGCTTCGAGGTGGTTTTTGTGGACGACGGAAGTACGGATGATTCCTGGCCGCTGATTCAAAAACTGAAATCCGGACACGGCAAGGAGGTCACAGGCATCCGCTTAGCCCGAAATGCCGGGCAACAGGCGGCTACTTTTTGCGGTCTTCTGGAAGCCTCCGGCGAATGGATTATCACCATGGACGATGACCTGCAGACGCCTCCAGAGGAAATTTCAAAACTGCTGGATGCTGCGGGCGACCGGGAAGCCACCCTGATATACGGGGTGTTTGCAGCGCCGCAACACAGCCGGTTGCACGATTTCGGCGCCCGAATTTTCCGCCGGCTGCTCCGAAAAGTTGCCCTCGATTTCCCCGACGGATCTTCTTTTCGCCTCCTGCATTCCAGCCTGATAAAACGCCTGCCCACAGAACTCCGGCTCCTGAACCATATCGACCCCGTGCTTTCCTGGGCCGGTTCCGGCATACTTCGCGTCGAAGTCAACCATGAAAAACGCCTGTATGGGAAGTCGGGATACACCTTTTTACGGCTCTTGAGCCTGGCACTTGAAATCCTGCTGCTGTACAGTACCTTGCCCTTGCGTTTTATCATCTGGCTGGGCTTTTTTTTCGCAGCGGTTTCCTTCGGCATGGGTATCTATTTTTTGACCCTCAAACTCACCGTCGGCGCTCAACTGGGATTTTCCGCCCTGATCGTCGCCATCACTTTTTTTTCCGGTATGATCCTGATGAGCCTGGGTATTCTGGGCGCTTATATCTCTAACCTGTATACCATCGGAATCGGTCGCCCGCCATTTGTCATTCAAAACAAAACCTGATGCGCCTATCCGGTTACGGCATTGAACTGATCCGCCTGGAAGCGGAACACCTGGAACTCGTGCGGCAGTGGAGAAACCAGGAATTCGTCCGTACCCGCATGCAGTTTCAAGAAATCATCGAAGCGCCCGATCAAATCAACTGGTTCGGATGCCTGCACCCGGAAAACGACTGGTACTTTGTGGCAGCGGCGGCAGACCGGCCTTTTGGACTGTTTCACATCAAAAATATCGACCGAAACAATCTCAGTGGCGAAGCGGGGGGCTTTGTCGGGCATCCCGAAACGGTTGAAAGTATTTTGCCGGCCCTGGCCATTCTGCTGCTCATGGAATTTGCTTTTCACACCTTGCAGCTCGAAACGCTGGAAGCCAAATACCACCCCGATGTCATACCCATTGCCCGAATGAACGAACAAATGGGATACGAGGTGTTTTTACAGGAAACAGACGGGTTTGTACGCGCCCGGGTGGGTAAAGCGCGGTTTTTTCAACAGGCGGGGAAGTTTATAAGAGCAGCACTTAAATTTCGTGTTTAGTGTATGGTGTTTGGTGTTTGGGGGAGCTTCGCTTTTGGCCTTCAACTCCAATACCCACGCGAATTTTTTACCACAACGGACACAAAGTGGTTTCACAAAGGACACTAAGCGTAGAGTTGACCGAATTTATCCAGTCATTTGTGATGTTTATGCCAGAATCACAGAAAATACTAAGAGGAATTCGGTCAACTCTACGCTTAGTGTCCTTTGTGAAACCACTTTGTGTCCGTTGTGGTAAAAAATTCGCGTGGGTATTGGAGTTGAAGGCCAAAAGCGAAGCACCCCCAAACACCATACACCACACACCAAACACACTTAGCGTCGTCGCGTTTCCAGCATCAGCGCCAGCCTGATCGGAATGCAGGGGTGCAGGCCCCAGCGTATTATCCGGTACAAAAAAGAGCGCTCGCCCCAGGGGAATTTTCTGGAATCCAGGTCGGGCCAAAGCAAGTCAATACATTTCCGGAATTCCGTTTTATTAAACCGTAAATACTCGGGATCTCTTTTTTTGAAAATCTCCATGCCGATATGAAAAGTGAGAAAATCCCGGTCAAACAGTTCGAATTTGCGCGCATAACAAAATAAATTCTGCGACAACGTAATCTCCACGAAGGGTATTCCGATACAAACATGCCCCAACCGGAATAGCGGATAAAGTTCCCGTCGAAAAACGAAACAATCGAAACCCGGATGCGGGAATCCCGGATGCGCGTACATCTGCGGCAGTTCTTCCGGCGAGCGGAAGTGATCGGGCAGACGACGCCGGTTGATGATAAAGGCATCCAGGCCGGAAGCTATTTTGCGGGCAACTTCCAGGTAAAAATGCGGCTGAAGGCTGATGTCCACATTGGTGTAAATCAGGTAGGGCGCTTCCGTAGCATGGTACAGACGATCGAGCAGATCAGCGATGAGCGGCAGTTTTTTGGGCTTGCTGAAAGACTGAAAATCGACCGCAGAGCGCTCCAGGTCGGGCGTTTTGGTAAAATATTCGGGAACAACCGTGTGGTCTTCCGGAAACTGCGCGCTCAGCAAGGCGACCGCTACCCCACCCTTCAGGGCCTCGTCCCGGGCGATGCGCATCGTCTCCAGGGTGATCGACTGGGCAAAAGACATCGAGGCATCCGATACCGGCCGGAAGGGATTGACCAAATGCGCCAGATGTACCATGCTGTTATTCTTTGTTGCCGCCGACAGGAAACCTGAATCCCGCTGATAAGCCGGCGCTGTGCAACCTGTTTTTTACCAGAACCGGACTGTCTGAATCGTCGTTGACCTGCGTTATACCGAGCAGGTACCTTGCTTCAATAAAAAGCAGGGCCGATTTGACGTGCATTTCAACGCCGGGCGCCAGACTGAGTCCAAATTCAGCCGAGCGATAAGGGCTGTTGTCGTCGATGGTCTGACCATTATCGGTAATTTTTTTACTGAGCAAAAAGCCGGCGTATGGCCCGAGCGCCAGGTACGTATCGAGGCGTTTTCCTGTCTTTCGGTATCTGGCCCGCACAGCTACCTCCAGTTCGTTGATGCGGAGCGTTTGCCCTCCGGAGCCAGGCCCGGTATAATCCAATGGAAAATCACCACCTTTTTGAATGAAGCCAAGGGCGGGTTGTATCGACCATTGCGAACCGAGCGGGATGTCGACGGCTACATTTGCCGAAGGCGCAAAAAGCGGATGGGTGGTGTAGCGCTGGCTGGATAGCTTGGTAGATTGCCAGGATGCCGCGAGGCCGGCGCTCAATGACAGCGTTGTTTGGGCTACTGTCAGGGTGCTGAACAAGAGCGCGGGGATGAATAAAACGGTTTTTGTTATACGTATCATCATGTCAGGTATTGAATGTCCCAAATACCGGGCGGCTTGACAAGGCTGCCCGCGTGGCCGGCCAAATGGCCTTTGACGCCGGGCGCATCCTCATAACGTATTTTGAGATTCAGCAGGGCCTGATCCTGATAGATCAGCGCTTCTTCCCGGGAGATTAAAAGGCCGAGTTGGTAAATACCGAAGTTGATACGCCCGGCCGGCACGATACACCTGGCGATATAAGTACCTGAACGCCTGACTACGCCGTCAAATTTTGTGTACATGCCGGAACTGTCGGCCAGCACCCAGGCGCCGTACAACGAAAGTATGGAAATACCCAGGTCTATCGCGTGATCGTCGTGGAGTTTTTGAAACTCCATAACAATCTCTATATCGTCCGAGGTCGTAATCTCGGCATCGATGGTTTTATCAGCGGCTTTACAACTGAACCGCAGCATGACGATTTCATCCATAATACGCAGGCCTTTTCCCCAGGTCGTTTGATGCCGTTCCATCAGCATATCGCTTTCCTGCAGGATACCGCCTTCTTTAAAAAAGCACTTTTCGATATAGGCATCCACCACTTCCGAAGGTGTTCCGAAAGCGGCCACTTCGCCGGATTCGATCCATAAACATTTGTTACACAGGCCTTTGATTTGTTCGGGGTCATGGCTGACAATAATAATCGTAGTACCCGTGTTGGCCAGTGTCGAAATCTGCCGGTGGCTTTTCTGGCGAAATGCCAGGTCGCCCACCGCCATCACTTCGTCGAGCAGCAGGATGTCCGCTTCAAAGTGGGTGAAAACGGAAAATGCCAGGCGGAGGTACATGCCCGAAGAATAATGCTTCACCGGCTCTTCGATGGCCCCGCCGAGTTCGCTAAACGATACAATTTCGTCAAATCGCTGCTCGATATTTTTTCGGGGAATGCCAAGCAACATGCCATTCAGAAAAACATTTTCCCTGCCGGTCAGATCGGGGTGGAACCCGACGCCCAATTCAAGGATCGATACCAGCCTGCCCTGGTAGGTAACCGTGCCGGAATCGGGCTTCACAATACCGGCGAGTATTTTCAGCAGGGTGCTTTTGCCGGCCCCGTTTCGCCCGATGACGCCGAGCACGTCTCCTTTTTCCAAAGAAAAACGGATGTTTTGCAGCGCATGAAACGTGCCTGTTTGTTGCCTCCCGAACACCCCTTTCAAACGTTTCCACCAGAGCCGGATATCTTCCCGTAGGTTGCGATACACGGGAAGGCCTGTCCGTTTGTAGGTTTTGCTCAGCCCCAGAACTTCCATGGCAGTCTTATTCATGGCTTTGCTGTGAAATATTTTGCAAAAAATGCCGGTCGGGCCGTTCCGACAAATCAAAATCGGGTTTGATACATTTTATCTCGAAAAAATCAACCGGGAATACGTATTCGGCCCAGTTGTCGATGGTGGCAATGCCGGTCAGTTCCTGGAAAATATTGGAGATGTCTAAGTTTTCAAAATCTTCCGGTTTCAGGGCGATGGATTTCAGGAA
The DNA here is from genome assembly GCA_016711435.1 of Lewinellaceae bacterium. Taxonomy (GTDB): domain Bacteria; phylum Bacteroidota; class Bacteroidia; order Chitinophagales; family Saprospiraceae; genus M3007. The sequence goes on along the minus strand of JADJSY010000047.1, from coordinate 27,504 downwards.
TTCCAGCATAAAACCTTTGCCGCGTATCCAGTCCAGCACATCGTTCAGGTTTGCCACTTCGTAATGATATGCCGTGTCAATTTTTTGGATTTCGCGGTCGATAACGGCGGTATGCTCCGGCGCAAGCGGCACTTTGCGAAACAGGTCTTTGATGTACACGAAGCCGCCGGGTTTCAGCATCGTCCAGCACACGTCCAGGAGATGTTTTTTATCCCGGGAATGGCCGAAAGATTCCAGGAAATATACGCCGTCGTACGTTCCGGGCGGCAACAAATCCGGCAACCGGTGGTAGTCGCCGCAAACGATTTTTACCCGGCTGCCGAGACCTGCTTCGGCCACATTTCCGAGGGCTGCTTCATATTGCTTTTGGGAAATGGTGACAGCATCGATGGTCAATTGGATTTGACTGGCAAAATACACGGCAGGCGCCGCCACTCCGCAACCTGCATCGAGCAGGCGCAGGCCTTCACGCAGTCCCATACTGTGCATTTGATAATCCAGCAAACCGTTGACATCTTTTGTGCGAAATGCCTGAATAACCTGCCCGTACGCCTCCAAAAAGTGTTCATGGTTTTGATTGTAAAACTGCCCGACACTACGGGCGTGCCCGGGATCGTAGGCTTTGGCAGTTGCGGGCCGGGCAGGACGATCAGCCCGGCTGCGCACCAGTTTTTTAAACCGGAAAACCATTTCCAGCCAGATATTGCGCGGCGTATAAATGTCAAAAAAAGATCGTTCCGTCATAAGTGGTTGTGCAAAATCGGTTCTTACTAAATCTTCTGTAACTCATTGATTTACATTGCCTTTTGCGCTTTACAATTTTGCCCTTTTCCTTATTTCCAGGCGGTATTTTATTTCTCTGTAAATATTCAGGGGCGTGTATACTTTCCAGAATGGCAGGGCAGCGGAGGGCGGGTTGGCGGAGGGATAACCATGAGAAAAAAGCGCTGCCGCCTGTGCAGCCAGGTTTTCATCCTCCGTGTTTCCGGCAGCCCTGAATTGTTCCTCCAGCGCGTCGTTTTCAAACTGCTTAGGTTGCAACAGAAACACGCCGACGCTGTTGAGTCCGGCGGGTTTTTCGCCCGCTTCATACATCGCTTTCAGCCGGGCATTGTTGTAGTGCAGGAAAAAATCCGGCGCTACTTCGTAAGCCTCCATCAGCGGTTTTTCCTGGTTGGGCAACAAATAATAGTGCCGGAGCGCAGCCTCTTGCTGTGTGACGCCGATGCCGAAAGCGACCCGGGTCTGCCCGGAGTAGTTGGGCAGCGAACCGTGAATTGTTTTATTGTTGAACACCAGCGCCTGGCCGGCTTTTAAATCGATAATTTTCAGGTATGGTATCACCGCAGCCATCTGGTTGTGGAAGGGCGGCGCAAACTGCGGCGAAGGCGAAGGCCGGACATGGTCATACAACAAATGGCTGCCTTTGATGGCGCCCAATCCGCCGTTTTCCCGATCGACATCCACCAAAGGGCACCAGATCGTGGCCGAATAAAAATGGTTTTCATCCACAAAAGTCCAGTCCTGGTGCGGCGGCACGAGGCTGACCGGGTTGGGTTCTTTCACCACAAAACTGGCGGTAAAAATCCGGTGGTTTTCAAAATGGCGGCCCACATCGGCTTCCACGGTTTCAATCAGTTTGGTCGAAATACGTCGCACAAATTCCGGGTTTTCGTTGTCTAAACTTACCTGAAAACCGTTTCCCGGCGCGGGTTCATTTTGCAGGCTGTTGTAAAAATCCAGCAGTTCGGCTACCTGATCCCGGTCGATGAGATCGATCACGACAAAGCCGTTTTCATCAAATTCGTGTTGTAGTCCGGCATTTTTAAAAATCGGGTGTGGCATGGCGGTATCGTTGTTGGAAGGAGCAAAATGTTCCCGGATTTTTTCATGCAGCGCGGCATCGGTGACGGGCACGTGCCGGTAAGGCCGGGAATAAAGTTTGGGTATATCCACGGGTTTTTGTCCCCTGGCAATGCGGTCGATCTGTGTCAGGTAAAAATCGGCGGAACCTTCGTACACATCCACCGTCGAATCGTCGGCTTTATGGAAATAAACGAGGCGCGCGTCTGCCTGCATCACCTGGGCCGTTGCCACGATCCGGTCGCCGTCGCTGTTGTTGGCGTGACTGCCGTGAAAAAGTTGGTCGGAATACAGGATCGCCTCGCCCGCTTTCAGGGAAATGTCGCGCACATAATCGTGCAATGCAGGCGGCAATACATATCGGTTGCTCGGGTAAGAACCGGAGCGGAGGGTCTGGAAATACCGGTGGCTGCCTTCCAGTACGAACAGTCCGCCGTTGTGAGCGCCCACGTCGATCAGCGGACACCATATAAATAACGTGTCAAATTGCTCCTCTTCCACCACACTCCAGTCCTGGTGCAGCGGCAACACCTCAGAATTCAGTCTGGATTTGACCATAAAGGTGCCGCCATACAGTTGGCAGGGCTTGAAAACAGGTGCGCAGGCCGTTTCAAATGCGTGAAAAAGCGCCTGATTGATCCGGTGGTTCACTTCGGCCGTGTTGTTCCGGCTGCTTTCATATAGTCCGCTTACCTGATCCTGCGGGATGGTTTCATAGTACAGATCGAGCAGATGTTGCACCTGTTCGGGCTGGAAAAGCGGGAGGATGACATACCCTTTTTCGTCGAACTGCTGTTGATGCGATTGATTTTTAAACATAATCCGAAATTTCGTTTTCAATCGTTCGGAAATACCACAGCCCGGAGATCAACAAAATGGCAACGGGAACCAGCGACATCAGGTACCCGGCATCTATGGCCGGATCGCCCAGCAGCGCCCAGCGCATACAGGCAATGCAGGCGGCCATGGGGTTGAGGTGCATGACCCAGGCGTATTGCTGCGGCAACAGGGTATCGGGAAAAAATACCGGCGTCACCCAGATGCCGTAATTCAACAAGTACGGAATGATATGGTAAAAATCGCGGTACCGGACGGTCAGGGCGCTCAGCCAGACGGCCACCGACAAACCAACTGCGATAATCAACCCGATGACCAAAGGGAAAAATAGCGCCCGCAGGCCGGGATTGATCCCCATCAACCCCATCATCCCGAGCAGCAGACCGATAGAAATGGCCAATTCCGCCATGCCGGCCAGAACTTTTGCCAGCAGCAGGGATAGTTTTGGAAAGTAGACTTTTTTGATGAGGTGCTGCGATTCTACCAGCGAAGTGCCTGCGGTGGACACAATGGCGCTAAAAAATTGCCAGCAAACGATACCGGTAAATGCAAAAAGCGGATAAGGCCGCACGGTCTCGATATGGATAATTTTATCGAAAAAAAAGGTAAAAATCAGCAGGCCGGTCAGGGGCTGGAGCATGGCCCAAAGGATGCCCAGCACACTTTGGGCGTATTTTGCCTTTAAGTCACGCCGCGCCAGCAGCAGCGTCAATTGACGGTAATGCCACAATTCGCGGAGATACGAACCGAAACCCGCCGCTTGGGCGCTGAGTACGGTTGTTTGTGCGTTTTTATCCATCGGGTTCGGTTTGGTACAGGAATAAATCGCCAAAGCGCAGTTTGAGCGTTTCGATCACTTCCGGCCGGTCGCGCACCTTTACCCGCCGTCCCGCCTTCGCCAGCATAATAGCCAGGGCCAATTGTTGGGATTCTTCGATGGAAACGGATCCTTTTTTGAAGGCAACCGAGTCAAATTCGATCATGTCTTCCGGTGCATGGTTGTGCATCCAGTGTTCAAACTGAAAGTGCAGATGCTGATTGTTGACCGCGTCGGTGGCCTGGGAAAGCAGCAGATCGAACTGCCGGCTGCGGGCAAAATGATTCAGGGCGCGGTTATCTCTGGGAAAACAGGGGCCGCCGAATCCGAAACCGTAGCGGAGGTATTTGGAACCGATGCGGGAATCGCCGCCGATGGCAGCCAGGATTTTTGCCGGATCAGCGCCGCTCCGCAGGGCCAGGTCGCCGATGGAATTGGCAAAGGATATTTTGGTGGTCAAAAAACAATTGGTCGCCAATTTGCAGATTTCGGCACTCAGGCGATCCATCCGGTGAAACGCCGGTTTGTTCTTGCATACGCGTTCGAATACGCGCTGAATTTCCTGCCCGGACTTCGCGTCACTCTCCCCGATCAGCACAATATCGGGCTGTTCCATATCTTGCAGAATGGTACCCTGCGCCACAAATTCAGGTTTGTAACTCACCGAATAATGGTAGAGCGCCAGCCGTTGGGCGAGTTGGTCGCAGTAGCCTGGAAGCGTGGTGCAACCTACCACAAGATGCACTTCCGCATCCCTGCGCCCAAAGGAAATCAGTTCATGGCTTAATGCATCAATATAACTGTGGTCATACCCGCCGTTCGGCGCATCGGGTGTGGGAACCAGTACAAACAGCATGGAAATGTCGTCCTGCAGGACACTGCGGAGATCCGTCGCGGCGCGGAAATGTGCGGCATTTTTCAAATAATCCGACAAGCCAGGCTCCGGGCTGTTCAAACTGCGGTTGTTGAGTTGATCCACATAATTTGGGTCGATATCGACGCCCGTCACTTCGAACCCGGCACGTTCCAGTTCCAGCGCCAGGCATAGGCCCAGTTTTCCAATACCAATAATGCCAATCTTTTTCACGGCGCAGGTTGTAAGGCTGACACCTGGGCGGCGACCCAGTTGTAGGTTTGAGTGATACCGTTTTTAAGGGAAAAACGGGGCGTCCAACCCGTTTGCCGGGTGACAAGCCGATTGTCCGAGTTGCGGCCCCGCACGCCCTGAGGACCGTTTGTATGCCTGATAAGCAGGTTTTTGCCGGAAATTTCAATAATCATCCGTGTAAAATCACCGATTGAGATCATTTCTTCGGAGCCGATGTTCAGAGGCGTTCCGGATGCGCTGTCCATGACGGCGCGGATGCCGTCGAGGCAATCGTCGATGTATAAAAAAGAGCGCGTTTGTTTGCCGTCGCCCCAGATTTCCACGAACTCGCCGGACTCCGCCTGCGCTACTTTCCGGCAAATGGCCGCCGGGGCTTTTTCGCGCCCACCGATCCAGGCGCCTTCCGGGCCGTACACATTGTGAAACCTTGCGATTCGCACGTGCAGGCCGAAGTTGCGGCTGTATGCCTGGTAAAGGCGTTCGCTGAACAGTTTTTCCCAACCGTATTCGCTGTCAGGATCGGCCGGATAAGCGGAATCTTCAGAACAATCCGGCGTTTCCGGGTTATCCTGGTTGTACTTCGGATAAATACAGGCCGAAGAAGCGTAAAAGATTTTTTTTACCGGTTGGCGGGTGCACTGATCGAGCACATTCAGGTTGATGAGCGCTGAATCGTGCATCACTTCGGCGTCGTGTTCACCGGTGAACAGGAATCCTGCTCCACCCATTTCTGCCGCCAATTGATACACTTCGTCCGCGCCCGGTATCCAGATTTTCTGGACCAATGCCGGATTTTTTAAATCAGCGAGGACAAATTCGTCGGCAGCCGAACGGGAGAACTCCGGATATTTCCGGTCTACCCCCCGCACCCAAAAACCTTCGGATTTCAATCGGCGCACCAAATGACTCCCTATGAAGCCGCCAGCGCCGAGTACGAGTGCTGTTTTCATTTTTTTACAAATCAGTTTTTAAAGATGCAGGCTTTGGGGTGCTTAGGAACGAAGAAATAACAAGTTCCTAAGGAGATTACAAATATAGGTAGTCATCCAGTTTTATGCCTTTGGAGGTGATAGATTTGTCCGGGGTTAAAGTATGTTTTCTTTTGGCCTAGCGCGACTTTACCTTTAAGGCTTAGAAACGTGTAAAACTCTACGGGCTTGTGTTCTTGGGCTTTGGCGTTGATGCTCTTCGCGATAATTATCCCGGGCAAAGTCTACAAAATTTTACTGCCCGCAGGCTTTTAGATTACAATGATAAGTGGTTATTCGTTATTATGTGTTTGCCTAATCAAGCATTCCGTAATTAGATTTTCCAGTGTTTCCAGGTTTTGCACGATCAGCCGATCGCGCCGGACGCGTTCGCTTGCTGCGCGGCCAAGCCGCCGGGCCAGTTCGTGGTCGCGGGCCAGCCGCAACATTGCCTGCGCCATTCCATCTATATCATATTCGGCTACCAGCAATCCGGTGTTGTCATGTTCAATCAACTCCGCAATACCCGAATGCTGCGTGGCCACGATGGGCATACCTGCTGCCATAGCCTCCATAATCGCAACGGGTTTGCCCTCCATATCTCCCTGAACAGGCGTGGTAAGCGAATGCTGCACAAAAATGCGGCGCCGGGCCATTTCCTGCGCTACGGTTTGGTGATCCTGAACACCTTTAAAATGAATGTGCGTTTCCAGATTTAATGCTTTTACCAGAATGACGCAGGCTTCAAACAATTCGCCGCCGCCATCTTTGCCGATGAACGTGAGGGTAGCCTCCGGGATTTCCTGCACCACTTGTCTGAAAGCGAGGATAGTCAGGTGTGGACGTTTGGTTTCTGCAAAACGACCGACCGCGAGAAAAGAGGGCGGCAACGCCGCATGGTCCGAATAGGGAAATAAATCCAGCCTGACAAATGCAGGCAGGTGGAACAGTTTTTCCGCCGGAGCGCCCATTTCTTTTAATCGCTGAAGCATAATTTCTGAAACGCAGATGATACTCGCTGCTTTTTGAAAAAGCGTTTGATATTGGGGCAGCAGTTCCTGCACGGTATCTTTTCGGAAAACGTCGTATCCGTGAAACTGAACAACCAGCGGGATGCCCAGATCGGTAGCAATGGGCAGCATTTCCACTCCTGTCGGGCCGAATTGGGCGAATATCAGGCTGACCCGTTTGCTTTGCAGGTAGGACATGATGCTGCGCCGGTGGAAATAATGATCGCCGAGGTTGAAAATGTTTTCGATCAGGCGCGCCAGGAATTGCAGGCTCGGAGAATTGGATAAAAAATGCCCGTCCTCGTGGTCGTACAAAGGCAGCGCATCTCCGTACAGATACAAAATCCGGAAACGGAGCCGGGGAATCATTTCCCAGATAAACGTTTCGGTGTATTTATGTTTATTAAAATTTACAACGGCGATGACGGGCAGGTTTCCGGGGGCCGTTGTTGCTGTTGTCTCTTTTGGCTGCGCTTTTTTTTGGAAAACATACAGCGGAAGTAAAAACACCCGGAGCAGCGGCGCCATTCGACGAAAAAAATAAGTGATGTAGGGCGACCGCAACAACACCAGATGGGCAATAAGCAAAGGAAAATAATACCAGTGCTCTATACAAAGCAGGGCTAACAGGCCATAAGGGAGCCACTCCTGGTACAACTGGTCGAATGTCAGCACTGAAAAACGGAACGAAAAAGGTGTGTGCTTTCTGGCTAAGGCCAATACGAGCGGGAAAGCCACAACCATTCCCCACAAAGCCGCCGAAACCAAAGCGGCTGCTTGATGGTGCGTCCCCAATACGATCAGGAAACCGGCAAATGCGATCCCTTCTGCGGGCAGCACCAGCCGGGCGCCGAGCCGGTGAATCCAACTGTTGCCCATGCGGGTGGCCAGGGTTTGGGTGTTCGAGCGCAGGTCATTGTCCCGGTCGTTGGCCAGGTGGTTCAGGTAATGCCGGGCGCCCAGTGCCATTTGCCAGCAAAACAGCAGCCCGAACAGCAGCGCGTCTACATTCTGTTTGCCCGCCAGGAAAAACGTGTAGGCCGCCAGCACGGAAGGAAGGGCGTAGGCATAAGCGGCATCGGCTGCAACAGCCCAGCCAAACCGGTCTTTCAGCCTGGTGGGTGGAATGGCATAAGCGGCCAGCAGCAAAAACTCGGCGATCAGTAAACAATACGAAAAGCGGTCGGAAGGCAACCAAATCCAGGGCAACAATGCTGTCAGTATGGCGAGGAACAAAATGCCCCATCTTTGCCGATGTGGAAATTCCGCCATCCTGTTCTTCTTGCCGGCGATTCGATCCGTTTCCAGATCGAACAAATCGTTCAAAAGATGGCCGAAACTGCCGATCCCCAGGATGGTAACAACGGACAGCAGAAACAGCGCCCAGGCATGGACGGGTGGCAAACCGGCGATCAGCACCACCAAATACAGCACCACAAGCAGATTACCCGCTTTCGGGCGCCACCAGTGCCGGAGCCGGGTGGTTGCGTGCAGCGTTGTGCCAACAGAAGTCAATTTGTTATTCGTTATTTGTTATTGGTTATTGGTTATTCGTTATTCGTGTGGTAACCTTGGCTTACCATTACCCCAACAAAACAATAACACTTCACATAAACCAAAAACACCGCCGGCAATTTTTCCAGGGTTAAAGTTTTTTTCTGGAGCTGTTGTTTCCAATCCTTTACAGTCATGGAGCGCAGCATTTCCCCGGCGCCGCTGAGGTCTTGCGCCAGGCCAAACTGCGTATTGGGTTGCAGGCTTTCCAGGGCCACTTCCAGCACCATTTGCGAGCGATAAGGTGTTTCTATAAAAATCTGCGTCTGATCGTGTTGCCGCGAAAGGGTTTCCAGTCGGCGCAGGTCGGTGGCTAATTCGGGGCGTTTCGGCGATAAATACCCGTGAAAAGTAAAGCGCTGGCCGTTCATGCCGGAAGCCATCAGGGCCAGCAACAACGAAGACGGCCCCACCAGTGGCACTACCTGCACCCCCATGCGGTGCGCGAGGGCAACAATGTCGGCGCCCGGGTCGGCTACGCCCGGACAACCCGCCTCGGAAAGCAGGCCCACGTCCTTTCCGGTTTTAACGGCATCCATAAAAGCGCTTTCCGCTTCGTTTTCCACCTTGCTACCGCCCCTGGAGGTCGGCTCTTCCTGTTGCGGTATTTCAGCAAAAACCAATTCCTGTAAGGGCCGGGCCGGGCCGATACTTTTGATAAAATTCCGGGCTGTTTTGGCGCGTTCCACGATAAATACTTCCAGTACCCGCGCGATGTCCTGCACATAAGGCGGGATGGTGTGCAAGGCGTTTTCGGCAATGGGAACGGGAATGAGGTAGAGTTTTGTCATGGAAGGATTTGATGGTTTGAGGGTTTGAGGAAGGTTTGATGGTTTGAGAGGTTTGATGGTTTGAGGTGGTAACTCATGGTCCACTTTTTGGCTTTTTCAAGCCTCAAACCAATCAAACCATCAAACCTTTCCAACCATCAAACCTTTATCAAAGCAAAAGTACCAAAAATTGCACCTTTCCGTACTTTCGCCTCTGCTGACACAAAAGAACTATGTCAAACGGCACTTTTACCATCAAACTCCCGGCCTTTGAAGGCCCCTTCGATCTGCTGCTCTTTTTCATCGAGCGGGACGAACTGGATATTTATAACATTCCCATCGCGCAGATTACGGATGAGTTTCTGGCCTATCTCCGCCAGATGGAATCCCTGAGTGTCGACCTGGGTTCGGAGTTTATCGTAGTGGCGGCCACGCTCATGCGGATCAAAGCCAAAATGTTGTTGCCCCGCAAACAGGTGGATGAAGAAGGCAACGAAATAGACCCCCGCCGCGAACTGGTGGACCGGCTGATGGAATACAAGCGCTACAAAAGTGTGCTCGAAGAACTGCGCCGCCTCGAAGAAGTGCGCGCCTTTATGAACCCGCGCGGCTATGCCGGTACGGAACTGCGCAAATTAGCCGAACACGCCCTGGCCGATGCGGAAATGGAATCGGTCACCCTGTATAAATTGCTGCGGGTGTTCGAGCGGCTGCTAAATCGCTTTGAGGAAGAAAAAAAGGCGAAGCGCATACACACCGTATATAATTACAATTACACCATTCAGGATCAGCGCGCTTACATCAAAAACCGCCTGCAAAAGAGGCGAAAACCGATTTTGAAAGCCTTTTTTTGGCTTTAGACAACCGTATCCATGCCATCGTAACTTTCCTCGCTTTGCTGGAATTGCTGAATGCACAGGAAATCAGTATTGTTCAGGGGGAAGGGGTTAATAATTTCTGGATTAGTGCTTAGTCGTGTTTAGTGTGTGGTGTTTGTGTTTGGTTTGGTGTTGGTGTTGTGTTTGGGCGCTCCGCCCTGGCCCGTGGTGGTGTGGTGTTTCGGACGCTCCGCCCTTGGCATCTGTAATAATTTTGTCCAAATTTCCCACAAACGCCCAAAGCCCAAACACCAAACACTAAACACTAAACACTATCCTTGATTTTCACCACCTCTATCCCCGGCGCCCGTTTTTCAAACCACTTGAGTGGCGCCTGTGTTTTATCGCCCGTTTGGGTGTCGCACTTGAAAAACAGGTAATACATCTGGAGGCAATGATCCAAACGCTGGAGCAGCAGTCCGAGTGAAGTACGCCGCGTATCGGGCAGCGTTTGGTCGTGCCGGGCGTCCAGCCAGATGTAATAAGCGTCGTCATGCGTTTCGATGATGTCCAGAATGACCGGATCGTCGGTGTACTTTTCCATAAAATTTCGAGCCAGCAAGCTGTGGTGTTTCGACCAGTCGCGGGGGCGGGTGCGATCCTCCGCATACTTGAACGTATCGTGCGCCAGGGAAATCAGCCGCAACCTGCGCCTGTCCTCCACTGACAGTCCGGTGATCAGGTCGATATTATTGTATACTTCCCGGACATGGAAACAAACACGGCCTTCGGGGTGGCCATAACGCGGCTCGCCCCACAACAACCCGTATCGAAATTCAGGGATTGTCAGCAGTAGTTCCTCCAGGTTATTTTCCGGTTGAAGGAGTTTCTCCAGCGCGTTCGGTACTTCTAAAAAACGCTTCATCAGCGGTGTTGGTCGGTCAAAAACTGTATTTGGTCGGTCGAAGGTAAGCGGGCTTATCATAGACGCAAAATTTTGGCGTTTCAGGCCCTGCTTTTACACCAAAAGGCGTAGGCGACTCTGCTGGTTAACAGGACGTTAAAATGTCTTTTTTCAGCAGCAAATATGCCTTTCCTGCGTTTCTTAGCCATCTCGTTTAACAAACATAATTAACCCACAATCTTCAATTAGTTTGCATTATGAATAAATTTTGGTCCACACTTCTTGCTGGCGCTGCCGGTGGCCTGATGACACTTGGTGCAGCAAAATTGCTCGAAAAACCACAGGTCGTTCAAATTCCTGAAACAACTTCTTATGCCCGCCAGGCGAATTATGGCGGCGCGCCGGTTCCTTTTGATTTTACAAAAGCAGCGGAGCGTTCGATGGATGCCGTCGTGCATATCAAAGCTACGGAAAGCAGGGAAGCGGCGGTGCAGCGCCAACGCAATCAACGGTCTGTTGATCCGTTTCAATATTTCTTCGGACAGCGCTTTCAGTACGAACAACAGCCTCGTTCCGGTACCGGTTCCGGTGTTATTTATACCGAAGACGGTTATATCCTGACCAATAACCACGTGGTGGAATTTGCCGACGAATTTCAAGTGACCCTGCACGACAACCGCGAGTTCAAGGCGCGGCTGGTGGGTCGCGACGAAAGCACCGATATGGCCGTGATAAAAATTGATTCTAGAGACCTGCCGGCTATAGAAATCGGCAATTCCGACGACGTAAAAGTTGGTGAATGGGTGCTGGCAGTCGGCAACCCGTTCGACCTGACTTCCACCGTTACAGCGGGCATCATCAGCGCAAAAGCGCGGGACATCGACATTATTAAAGGCGGGCGCGCCATCGAATCGTTTATTCAAACCGATGCTGCCGTCAATCCGGGTAATTCCGGCGGCGCCCTGGTAGATGTGGAGGGCCGGCTGATTGGTATCAATTCCGCCATTGCAACCCCGACGGGTGTGTTTGCCGGTTATTCCTTCGCCATTCCGGTCAACCTGGTCAAACGGATTGCCGACGACCTGATCAAATATGGCACCTTCAAACGCGCTTACCTCGGTGTGAATATTGCCACCATGGATTCCAATGTCGCCCGCGAACTCAATATCGAATACGCAAAAGGCGTTGCAGTGGTGGAAGTGGCAGACCTTCAAGGTTCTGCCGCGCTGGCCGGGATTCTGCAAAAAGATATCATTACGCAAGTAAATGGCAAAAATGTGACAACCACCTCAGAACTTATGGAGTATATCGGTCGTTCTAAAGTGGGTGAAACAGTGGATGTGTCGGTCATACGCGACGGCAAAGCCCGGGTGATTCCGGTACGACTAAAAACAAAAAGCGACGGTTGAGTTGAGTTTGATATTGGGATATTTTATTGATAATCAATGGCTTGGGTAACAATATCCCAATATCTTAATATCCCAATATCAAACCCACAAAACCGTCTGGTAAAATAAAAGTTGGTTTTTCGTTTTGTTTTGATGTGTCTGCTCTGCGCAATGCAGGGCAGACTTTTTTTATTGAGTTCCGTAAGCTATACCTTTGGAACCTGGGGGCAGGTTTGATGCCGTAATCTATGGCTTCGCATCCGGAACCGGCTAACAAAAGGGGCAGCGCCCCGATGATATTTGTAGAATGAAATGATGAATATGGTTGGAGGGGCAGCGCCCCGGTAATATTACCGGGGCGCTGCCCCTCCATTCCTGGGTTAACTGGAAAATGCTACAAATATTACCGGGGCGCTGCCCCTTTGCTAACCAGCCCTGAACGTCCGGTTTTACGCAAGTGTCTTACATTGGAAATTACTGGTTATTTTGACCAAATTCTTTGTAAATTCCTGATAACCAATAACAGATAACTAATAACTAATAACTACTTTTGAACAATCTCCAATACGAACGCTCTCCATACCTGCTGCAACACGCGCACAACCCGGTACACTGGTATGCCTGGAAACCGGAAGCTTTTGAACGCGCCAGGGCCGAAAAAAAACCCATTTTGGTAAGCATCGGGTATTCTACCTGCCACTGGTGCCATGTGATGGAACGTGAATCATTTGAAAATGAGGACATTGCGCAGTTTATGAACGAGCACTTTGTCAACATCAAAGTGGACCGGGAAGAACGTCCTGATGTGGACGCCATTTATATGGAGGCTTGCCAGATACTCACCGGCGGCGGCGGCTGGCCCCTCAATTGTTTTCTCACCCCGGAAGGCAAACCTTTTTATGCGGGCACGTATTTTCCGCCCCGTCCGGCATTTAACAGGCCTTCCTGGATACAACTGTTGCAGCACCTCAGCAATATCTGGCAAAAAGAACCGCAAAAAGCCATAGATCAGGCTGAAAACCTGATGCGGCATATCGAACGCAACGATGGTTTGTTTATCAAAAACGCGGATGCGCCCGAAGACCTTCGAACGGTCTCCTTTCAGCAGTACGATCTGGACGCCATTTTTAACCGCCTGAAACAGGACTTCGATCCACTCGAAGGCGGTTTTGGCGGCGCGCCCAAATTCCCGGCCACCATGGCCATCCATTTTTTACTGAATTACCATTATTTCAGCCGCCGGCCCGAGGCCATAGAACACGCCTTGTTATCGTTAGACAAAATGATCCACGGCGGTATTTATGACCAGATTGGCGGCGGTTTTGCGCGATACGCCACAGACAGGGCATGGCTGGTTCCGCATTTTGAGAAAATGCTGTACGACAATGCGCTGCTGATTTCGGTCATTTCTGAAGCCTGTAAATGGGCGCAGGAAAATGCAGATCATTCGGCGGAAGCCGCAGCAAGGGCCGGTTTGTACCGGGAAACCATCGAAGAAACCCTCCGCTACGTAGCAGCGGAAATGACGCACCCGGCCGGCGGATTTTATTCGGCGCAGGATGCGGATTCGGAGGGTGTGGAAGGTAAGTTTTATGTGTGGGAGCAGGCTGAAATCGAACAAATACTCGGCCCGGAATCGGAGCTGTTTTGCGCCTTTTACGGAGTAACTGAAGCGGGCAACTGGGAGGAAAAGAATATTATTTGGCGGCCATCCGGCTACGAAGCGTTTGGGAGCGCTAATAATATAGGCGTTACGGAACTCAAAACACGTTTGCAGCACTGCCGCGAAAAACTGTTCGCCGTTCGCTCGCAGCGCATCTGGCCGGGTCTGGACGATAAAATATTGCTCGGCTGGAACGCTCTGATGTGCTCCGCTCATATTGCTGCGTACAAGGCATTGGGCCATGATGCGTATCGCCGGACTGCCGCGCGCAATATGGATTTCTTACTTGAGAAATTTGCAAAACCCGGCGCAACGGATGGCGCCTTGCTGCATACCTGGAAAGACGGCCATGCACAGTACGACGCATTCCTCGAAGATTACGCTTTTTTGATTGCAGCGCTCATTGATCTCTATGAAACGACCTTCGACCTCAACTATTTACGGCAGGCCGAAAAATATACCCGCCTTGTTTTGAGTTATTTCTACGATTCGACGACGGGCCTTTTTTATTTTACGGGCAGCGACCAGACGGATATTGTTTTACGCAAAAAAGATTTGCAGGACAATGCCACACCTTCCGGGAACAGCACGATGGTACACAACCTGCAAAGGCTGGGCATTTTACTGGGGAGAACCGACTGGCGGGAGATGGCGCGGGAGATGCTCCTGCGTGTGGAAGACGCCATCCGGAAGTATCCGCGTTCGTTCGAGCGCTGGGCTTTGGCCATGATGATGGAAGTGCATCCGTATCATGAGATAGCCGTGCTGGGAAAAAATGCATTCGGAAAAGCGGCGGCGATACAGGGTTTCTTCCTTCCAAACAGTGTTATTGCCGCTTCTGAACAAATTACAGACGAATTGCCCTTATTGGCCGAAAAGGTAGCGGGAGATACCGATGCTTTGATTTATGTTTGTCGGGATTTCAGTTGTCAGCGTCCAGTGACCGGTTTGGATGATTTTTGGGCACAAATTGATGAGGTTTATAAGGGGGTTGATGAGGGGTTATATGGTTCTGATGAGGGTTAATATTCCATCCTTTTCGAGTGAATGAATATCAACCCTCATCAACCTTTATAAACCCTCATCAACCCTTATAAACCTTCATCAACTCTTTGACAATTAGATAAAAGATACCCATAAGTAGGGTGTAAAATTAGTTTGTTTTTTTTTTTTTTTGGTTGTTTGTGGACACCCATCACCAATAACTAATAACAGATAACTACCTATGAGAAAGACCATTACATTTATATTATTGTTTGTATCCGGTTGGTCTGTCGCACAACAAGCGCCGCAGTATAGCTTGTATATGCTCAATCCGTACGCCTACAACCCCGCCAATGCAGGCCTGGAAAACTCCCTGATCATCAACGGCGTATACCGCCAGCAATGGTCGGGTTTGAAAGGCGCCCCGGTAACGCAACACATCAATGCACACATGCCGCTGTATGTGATCAGCAGCGGCGTGGGCCTGCGGGTAGACAATGATGTGATCGGCGCCCACGCAGTGACGCAGGCTGTAGTGAGTTATAATTACCAGATGGAATTGGGCCGGAATAGTTTGCTTTCTCTCGGCGTCAGCGGCGGCTATTTGCAATACGCGCTCGACGGAAGCAAACTGCGCGCACCGGAAGGCACCTATGTAGAACCCGTCTTCAGCCACAACGACGTACTGTTGTCGGAAGGAACCGTGCGGGCCGGTATACCGATTTTTGAAATCGGCGTTTTTGCCCAATTAAATAAGTTGGAAATCGGAGTGGCCATGCAGCCGGTTTACGCTCCTGCGCTCCGGTCGACCACGACAAACGGAACTTTCAGGCTGCAAACAATTTCACATTACAATGGATCGTTAGCATATTCGTTTGACATCAGTGACGACCTGACGCTTCGGCCCGCTTTGCTGGTTAAAACTGACATCGCAGAGACACAATCAGAAATTTCGCTTGTGGCGCGCTGGCGGGAAAATATCTTTGCCGGCGCATCGTTTAGGGGCTTTACAAAAACCTCAAAAGATGCTGCCGTAATTTTGGCAGGCGTTAAACTCAACGAAAAAACCATATTGGCATACGCATTCGATATTCCACTTTCAGCGTTGAATGTCGCCAATCGGGGAAGCCACGAATTGCTCATCCGGTATAACCTGAACAAGCAGATCGGGGCAGGTAAATTACCTCCGGTAATTTACAACCCCGCTTCTTTTGAGCGTCTTTGAAAAAAATTCGGCATCGTATTTGTAAATTTATCAATTGATGCACGGAAAACCCAGTTAAGAAGTATTTTTGCCCGTCGATTTGGCGAAAGACAATAAAAAAAAATGGCTTGAATACAATGAAAAGTTAAAAAGACGTTTGTCTGTTGCTTTTAGAGTCTCGCTGACGCATTTCAGCCAATTTTATTTGGAAAACTTTTTCGCATAGAATTTAAACTTCTACCTTTACGACCACTTTTTCCAGAAACAACAATTAAAGTAGGAAACACGGGTGTTTAACATGAAAAAACTACAGAAATCTCTTCTGCTTTTGATCTTCTTCGCGGCTGCGGTCGCATCATGCGGCCGGAAAGAAAGCGGTCAACTGGTCGGCGTCACCAGTCGCCCGAAATGGAGCGGCGTTAATCCTTACGGTATGGTGTACGTACCTTCCGGTACGCTTCACATCGGCTCCGGTGACGAAGACCTGAGCAAATCTCTCGTCGCGCGTCCGAAGTCCATCTCTATTCAGGGCTTCTTTATGGACGACACGGAGATCACCAACAATGAATACCGTCAATTCGTCAAATGGGTATCCGACTCGCTGGCACACGAAACCCTCCAGCACGTGATCGAAGACGATGGCGACAGCGACAAACCCTTAGTCGATTGGGAAGAGGATGTCGATTGGGAAGACAACGCTGAAGAATTGCAAGACCTTTACTACCAGGGCAACGAACGTTTTGCCGGCCGTAAAGAATTAGACGTCAGCAAATTAGTGTTTGAATACCAGTGGTACGACTGGCAGCGCGCTGCGCACGATCGCAACAGCAACCGTACCAGCCACATCCACAAGGAAAAAGTGCGGGTTTATCCCGATACGCTCAGCTGGATTCGCGATTTCGCTTATTCCTATAATGAGCCGATGACACGTAACTACTTCTGGCACCCTGCATTCGACGATTACCCTGTGGTCGGGGTAAACTGGAAAATGGCAAAGGCATTCTGCTACTGGCGCGGCAAAGTCTGGGATATGTATTCCGACGGCGATGTCAATACGGAAGATTTCCGCCTCCCGACAGAGTTTGAATGGGAATACGCTGCTCGCGGCGGCCGCGCAGAATCACCCTATCCATGGGGCGCTTATTACACCCGCAATGCAAAAGGTTGCCTGCTGGCCAACTTCAAACCCGGTCGCGGTAACTACGCTGAAGACGGAGGTTTGTACACTGTGAAAGCCGACGGTTACTACCCCAACGACTACGGCCTGTATTGCATGGCCGGCAACGTGGCTGAATGGACAGAAACGGCATACTTCGAAAATGCTTACTCCTTCGTTCATGACCTGAACTCCGATATTCGGGTAGACGCCAAAGAAGACGATCCCAAAACCGCCAAACGCAAAGTTATTCGCGGAGGCTCCTGGAAAGATGTTGCATTCTTTATGCAAACTGGTACCCGCTCCTGGGAATATCAGGATACAACCAAAAGTTACATTGGATTCCGTTGCGTGCTGACCTTCCTCGGTCGCTCTATCAACGACTTCTAATTTGCGTTTTTCGTTTTTCGTGTTTGGTGTTTCGGATATAGCGACCGTTCATACGCAACCGAAACACCAAACACGAAACACCAAACACGAAAAACGCCCTTCTCCCTCCTCATAAAAGTTTGATAAATGGCGTTCGCCTGACATACTCCTCTTGAAATCTGCCAACAGCAGACAATTATGGAGGTATCTATTTTTTCAAGCAAAATTTTCTTCGGATAAGTTAATGATTGATTGCTACTTTTGCGGCGTTTTCGCCAAAGCCTTAACAATTCTGAACCTTTTTGTCATCTGCTAAAAAGTTTTAAAAACAATGAGTTTCGTCAAATCAAAGTCATTCAAGTATTTCAAAAATCTGCTCATCGGCGTCGGCGCCGCTATCGTTCTGATTGGCGCGCTTTTCAAACTCGAAAGCTGGGAGTATGCCTCTGAATTCCTCATCTTCGGTCTTTCCATGGAAGCCATCATCTTTTTGATGCTGGGTATTCTCGGACCAGAACCGGACTACTACTGGCACAAACTGTACCCGGGTCTCGACGACTACGATGCACGCCTGCAACCATTGACTGCCGGCGCTGCAAGTAACCCTGATATTGTTCCATTGCACGGCGACGTGGTAGAACGCCAGTTGGGCGGTATGCTGACCGAATTGCAATCCATGTCGAAAAGCATGAGCGCACTGAAATCGTTGCAGGAAGTTGATTTCTCCGGTACACAGGAGCAAATCAAAAGCATGAGCAACTTCTACACCAAGATGAACGAGGCTATGTCCGACATGGCTAAGTCTGCCGAAGATGTAAAATCATACAAAGATCAACTGGGTGCTCTGAACAAGAATCTCGGTTCCTTGAATACTGTTTACGGCAATATGCTGGCTGCAATGGCCAACATCGGTCGTCAATAATTTTCGCGCATTTTTGATGTCCATTTCCTATTTCACAATCAAAAAGTAAAGACTTATGTCAATACCAAAGGAGCCGCGGCAATTAATGATCAACCTGATGTATCTGGTGTTGACCGCGCTGCTGGCACTCAACGTATCTGCCGAGGTAATGAATGCTTTCTTCTCGCTCGATAAGGGCCTGAAATCCAGCCGTACCATCGTTGAAAACAACAACGACCAACTGATGGCCAGCATAGACAAGCAGGCAGATGCATACCGCAACGAAAGCAACGAGAAGTACCGTAAAAACGCTAAAGAGGCTCAAAACGTAGCCAACGAATTTACTGCTTATATTGAAACCATCCGCAAAGAGGTGTTCGATCTCGGAAAAGGTCCTTCCAAAAATGACCCTACCATTCCGATGGATATTCGCAATAAAGACGTGACCACCCGTTATTTTATCAATGAGAACAAGGGTAAGGAGATCGAAGACAAAATCAACGAGACCCGCCAAAAACTGCTTGCACTCGCCGATAATGATAAAAGTGTGGAAACGGCGCTTCCCCTGATGGTGGAAGAATTACCCGCTAATTCGCCTTCTAAAAACTGGCCGGAGTTTAAGTTCAAACAAATGCCGGTGGCTGCCGTTTTCCCGATTCTGGGTAAAATGCAGTCGGATGCCAAAAACTCTGCAACAGCAATTCTGAACTTCTGCGCTAAAAAAGTAGGCGGAGAAGACATCAAATTCGACCGGTTTACGCCTGCCGTCTCTGCCGAGAAGAGTTATGTCATCTCAGGTGACAGATATGTTGCTGATGTATTCCTCAGCGCGTTTAGTTCTTCTGCGGATAACATCAGCATTAATGTTGGTGGCAGCAACCTTCCGTTGAAAGATGGTATCGCACGTTACGAAACCTCCACCAGTGGCGTTGGCGAACGTACTTTTAAAGTAAGTATTAACGTAAAAAACCCGCTGACCGGCCAAACCGAGAATTTCTCTAAAGACTTCAAATACGAAGTTGGTCAACGTTCCGTAGCCGTATCGCTCGACAAAATGAACGTGTTCTACATTGGTGTTGACAACCCGATCAGCGTTTCCGCTGCCGGCGTTTCCTCCAACGATGTACGCGTTTCTGCCAGCGGCGTTACTGTTAGCGCACAAGGTGGCGGCAAGTTCAACGTTCGTGCTACAACACCCGGCGAAGCAAAACTGACGGTTTCCGGCGGCGGCGCATCCCAAACCTTTAACTATCGTGTAAAACGTATCCCTGACCCCGCTCCACGCCTTGGTAAATACAAAGGCGGCCAGTTGGGCAACGGCGAGTTCAAAGCGCAAGGCGGTATTTCTGCCGTGCTCGAGAACTTCGACTTCGATGCAAAATGCGATATGGTGGGTTTTGAATTCACCTACTACCCGAAACGCCAGGACCCGATTGTTGTCAGCAACAGCGGCGCCCGCTGGGGTGGACAAGCGGCGGATATGGTAAACAAAGCCAAACCAGGCGATGCTTACTTCTTCGACGACATCAAGTGCAAATGCCCCGGCGACATTGCTGCCCGTAATATCGGCTCTATCGCTATTAAGATTCGTTAAGAGAAAAATATTAGTCTTCAACCGGCGTTTCTTAGCCGGTTGAAGACTTCTTCTTCCTTACTAAACACATTTTTCATCACTCAACAATCCAATTGCGAGTCATGCAAACTTTTATGAAATGGACTTGCTTATGCCTGTTGCTGTTCCTGTCCGGAACAACACTGCTGGCCCAAGACCCCGAAGAAATTGAGACTACCGAACCTTCTGAAGAAATTACAATAGAAGAGCCGGGTGAAACGCCGCTGGATGACGTGGTGAAAAAAGAAATCATGCTGGAACGCAAAGTGCTTTCCTATCAGCCGGTGCGCGAAAGCGATATCTTCTGGGAAAAACGCGTCTGGCGTGTGATCGACGTGCGCGAAAAAATGAATCTTCCATTCGCTTACCCGGAAGAGCCTTTCTTCAAAATTTTGTCCGATGCAGCCTCTAAAGGCGATTTACCGGTGTATACCACCGATGAAGACGGCGCAAAATTCAAAAAGCGTATGAGTACGGACGATGTGTTGTCCCAATTGTCCAAAACGGATACCGTTGTTACGTTCGACCCGGAAACCTACGAAGAAAAGGTGGCTATCGTGCGCAACGATGTCAACTGGGAAAATGTTAAACGTTTCCGTATCAAGGAAATATGGTTCTTCGATAAAGAAGTTTCCCAATTGCAGGTACGTATCCTCGGTATTGCTCCGATGATCGACGTAACGGACAATGAAGGCAATTTCCGTTTTGAAAAACCAATGTTCTGGGTGTATTACCCACAAGCCCGCGAAATGTTTGCGCGTCACCGCGTATTTACCCTGGGTGGCAACACCAATGCCACGATCTCCTGGGAAGATATGTTTGAAATGCGCTATTTCGCCAGCTATATCTACAAAGAATCAAACGTACACGACCGTAAAATCGACGATTATGTACAGGGTGTGGACATGCTGATGGAGTCTGAAAGAATTAAAAACGATATTTTCAACTTCGAACACGACCTCTGGCAGTACTAGAGGTGAGAGAGTGAGAAGTGAGAAAGTGAGAGGCGTAGCGTACACCATGTACGCTACGCCTTTTTCTATTAGAGGTGAGAGAGGGTGAGAGAGTGAGAGTGGTGAGAAAGTGAGAGGCGAAGCGTACACCGTAGAGCACATCACAGTATGGGTTGTTAAGCAAGCAGAGAAATACGCAAGTGCCATTTGAATACTTTTTCACATAACTATTATCCACTAAGTAAATGTGCAAAATTAGTTTTGCTTAAATTCTTTACAAATGCTTGATTATCAACACGGATAACTGATAACTAATAACCGATAGCCGATAACTACTTATCCGCATTAGCAATAAAAAAGGAGAACGCATTTTCAGCGTTCTCCTTTTTTATTGGGAAAAAGTGTGGGAAACATATTTGGCTCCAACACTTTATATGATTAGGCGAAGCGGTGTACGCTACGCGTTCTCACTTCTCACCTCTCGCTTCTCACTTCTCATCATAGTTGTACGGCAGCACCTTGGAATCTTTCACCGTCGAAAGGGTCATCAAGGTTTTGAGGCGCTCAATCTCTTCGATTTGGCTGATTGTTTTGAACAGCAGCTGTTCGTAGGTAGGAATATCGCGGCAAACGATCTTCATCAAAAAATCTGCTTCGCCCGTGATGATGTAGCATTCGGTTACTTCATCAATTTGAGAAATCTTTTCCAGGAAATTATTAAGTGCATTTTCTTTTTTCCATGCAAGAGAAACCAGCACGAATGTTTTCACATTCAGGCCCATTTGGTGTGGGTTGACCTGGGCGTGGTAACTTTGAATAATATCGCTTTGCTCTAATTTTTTAACGCGCTCCAGGGTGGGTGCAGGCGACAGGCCGATTTTTTTTGACAAATCCAGGTTGGTGATTTTGCTGTTCTCCTGCAAAATTTTGAGGATTTTCAAATCTATTTTATCTAATTTCTCTGACATGGGACTTCTTAAGTTGATGAAATTTTATTTCGGTTTGGAAAAGTTGGTCAAAGGTAGGTCAGTAAAAAATAATATGCAACCCATAGCCCAATAAACCTTTGTAAATTTTGTTAATGAACTACTTTTAACAGTTCTTCGTATAAAAAAACAGCCATCAAACCATCATTTTGCAAAAACACCAAAAAATATTTGTTGATAAATGTAATATAAATGACAAAAACACAAAAAGGCCGAATCGGCAGGTATCGGGCTGAAAAATGCAAAACAAAACCTGCTGATTCGACCTTTTGGCGAACGATGTACGTTTCTTCCGTTTATGGGAAGATACCCATCGAAATATAATCGCTGGCAATCTTTTTGAGTGAACAAACAAATGCGGCGGTCCGTATATCTGGAATATCCGGGTGTTGTTTCATCGTTTCCCGTATCTGTTGGTATGCGGTAATCATGGTGTCTTCCAGGCCGGAGTTGACCAATTCAATTTCCGTACCCCCACGCGTCAGAAAGTCGCGCTCCCGGGCATTGACTGATTTGCCGGTGAGTTCTTCCACTTTGCTGATAATGCCATCAAACTGGTTGTGGTGGAAACGGTTTTCCAGGCGACCGAAACGGTGGTGCGACAGGTTCTTCAACCACTCGAAATACGAAACGGTCACGCCCCCGGCATTGATGAAGAAGTCAGGAAGAATAATAATTCCTTTTTGGAGCAGAATGGGATCTGCGTCTGCCGTAACAGGGCCGTTGGCGGCTTCTGCAATAATCTTTGCTTTAATCCGGTGTGCATTGGCCACCGTAATCTGATTTTCCAGGGCAGCGGGCACCAGGATGTCGCATTCGAGTTCCAGGGCAGCCATGCTGTTTTCCAAAGCAGTGGATCCGGGGAAGCCCATGATGGAACCGGTTTCTTTACGGAAAGCGAGCAGCTTCTCTATATCAATACCATTCGGGTTGTGTATAGAGCCTTCTCTTTCTGCAATACCAATAACTTTGACGTCGCCTTCCGTTTGGCTGATGAGTGCAGTATTGCTACCTACGTTACCCAAGCCCTGTACCACCATCGTTTTGCCGGCAATCCCTTTGGTCAGGCCGATTTTTTTCATATCCTCTTCATGGGAAATGCACTCGCGCAATCCGTAGAAGACGCCCCTGCCGGTCGCTTCCGCCCGGCCGCGGATACCATTTTGCGTGACCGGTTTGCCGGTGACACAAGCGATGGAGTCGATTTCGCCATGGCGCAATGCCTGGTAAGTATCCAGGATCCAGGCCATTTCACGCGGGCCTGTGCCATAATCGGGCGCAGGCACATCGATACCGGGGCCAATGAAGTTTTTCTTCACCAATTCGGCGGTGTAGCGACGGGTGATGCCTTGCAACTGCTCCGTTGTATACTTGGCCGGATTAATTTTAATACCGCCTTTGGCGCCGCCAAAAGGCACATCCACCAGCGCGCATTTGTAAGACATCAGCGCAGCCAATGCCATCACTTCGTCCTGATCTACCGATTCGGCATAGCGGATACCGCCTTTCGTCGGCAACCGGTGGTGGCTATGCTGTACGCGATATGCTTCAATGACCTCGTAATCATTGCCTACACGAACCGGGAATCGGATTTGCAGGACAAGATTACAAGCTTTGATTTGTTCGATAAGGCCCCGCGGTATGTCCGTAAAGGCTGCGGCCTTATCCACGTAGTTTTCTACGCTGTTAAAAAAACTAATGTGTCCACCCATTTTTGTCGTCTTTGAGTTGGTGCTCTAATTTGGTTAGCTTCCGGTCTAAGCGCAACACATAGACGACAATGCCGAGGAAAATGAGCACAATAACGCCGATAACGACGTTTATCTTACCTGTTTCCCGCATATAGTCGCGATTGCCCTGCGCTAAAACGGACGGCAAAGATATTACCAGAAACAGAATAATTGTAAAAAAAACGCGGGTTTTAAAAAATTTCATGCTATAAAATGCTTTGTTCGGTAAAAGAAAAACGGAATTTGGATATTGGCTTGATTGAGTTATTGGGATATTGAGTTATTGGGATATTATGATATTGAGATATTTTCTTGGCAGTCAATAGCAGGAGTGACAATAACTCAATATCCCAATATCTCAATCAAGCCCGGTAGCGGTATCAACGAGGCGCTGATAGCGATACCTCAATTGAGCCAGCCAGAAACCGAATAAACTCCAGCCGATAATAGCCGGATAAAACACCATGCGCATGGTATTGTCCAGGTCTTCACTTCCAAATGCCGGATTGCCGGTAGCGCCGGGGTGCAGGCTGGCAAACATACGCGGTACGATGTACAGGAGCGGAATCAGCGAAGAAAAAGCAAAAATATTATACACGGCGGCCAGGCGGGCGCCCTTTTCCGGCTCGTCGAAAGAGCGTCGAAGGATAAAATAGGCCAGGTAAATAAGCAGCGCCACGGCGGTCATCAGCTGTTTGATGTCGTTGCTCCAGGCGGCTCCCCAGGCGTAATGCGCCCAAAGCATCCCGGTAATCAATCCGAGTATACCAAAAAGCAAACCTGTTTCCGCATACGCGGCTGCTTTTCGGTCAAAGTCGAGTAGCGACTGGCCTTTTTTCGCATCCAGCGCAGCAGCTTGGGCCGGGTTGGAATATCGCAGGAATTGTACGCTGTTCCACGCCGACGCAACAAAAGAAACATCAGCACAAACCACATCGGTACGTGAAAGTATGTGTTTCGGATACTTTCGTAAATGACATTCCGGTAAGGAAATGAGAAATCCTTCTTGATGTGCAACTGGCTGATTTCGCTCTGCGTCCAGGTCGCATTCGAGGCTATCGTGTCTTTCACCACTTCCACGGCGCTCGGCAGTAGCGACACGCCGTCGGAAGGATGGTCAATAATGGCATTGAGCATCACGGAAGGCGTAGGACGGGGCAATTGGGTCGGAATTTGAAAACTGACTTCGAGCGTGGTATCGCTCAGCACCCGGATATTTTGGCCTGTGAGCGCGTGTGCGGAGTCGTATTGCAACCACACCCGTATTTCACTGGCCGGGCTTTTCGTGTAAAAACTGTTGTATCCGTGCAGTTGTAAGGTAACCGTCTGCCCTGAACGCGCTGTTTGCGGGCTGATGTAGGTAATGCCCGGTTTGAGCGGCAGCAGCGTGCCTGCAAGAAGGGTATATACAATAAGTACGACGGAGGCTGTTTTCCACCACATGGCTGCTAATTTGATCGTTAAATAAACCTCAATCACGCCAAACATACGGAAAAAGCACAAATGTAAGTGTGATCAGAATGGCATCTATGGCCAGGAGATTTACAATATCTCGTTGATAGGAGGTGTCCTGTATCAGACGCAGGGCAATCGCAGAAAGTCGCACCAGGGTCAGTAATATAGGCATAATGACCGGAAAACTCAGAATTGCCATTAGCGTAGCGCTGTTGTTGGCCTTTGCTGCAATGGACGCGATAAAGGTGAAGGCGATGCTGAATCCCAGACTGCCCAGCAAGAGAATCAGTGCAAACAAACCAATGTCCTTCACCGGATTGCCCGCTACGATGCTGTATGAACCGAAGGCCAGCAGGCTTAATACGAGCAATAACAAAGTGTTGTAAATAATTTTGGCCAGCAGCAGCATGGCCGGATCAGCCAGTTGGTAGTAATACAACTGCCTGGCGCCGCTCTCCTGCACAAAACTTTTGACGACGGCATTGATACTGGCAAAGAGGATAATCAGCCAGAACAACACGTTCCAGACCTGGGGCTGCACCTTGATACTGGCGGCATACACCACGAAGACCATACTGAATACATACAATACGATGCCGCTGATGGCGTAACGTTGGCGGAATTCGAGCAGAAATTCCTTGCGGAGGAGGGTAAACAGCATGTGTCTACTTCTTATTCGACACCTTCAAATAGTTCTCCAGCGCCACCGCAATAGACGGCGCTTCCGGTGTACCGGCCTGCATACTGACCGTCATGCCGCGTTCGGTAACAGCCTTGCTGGCAGATGTTCCGAATACGCAGATACGGCGGTCTTCCTGCTTGAAATCCGGGAACTGCTCGAACATGGATTTGATTTCAAGGGCCGAAAAGAACGCGATGATGTCGTACTTGATGTCTTTCAGTTCGGTAAGATCGTTGTTGACAGTGCGGTACATCACGGCTTCCTGGATCGGCACTTTCAGGTCGCGAAAAAACTTGATCACGTCCGGGTTGCCCTGGTCGTTGCAGGGCAGGAAGAATTTTTCTTCCTTGTTGCGCAGGATGTAGGATTTGAGTTCCGGGATGGATTTGGTGCCGTTGAACACCTTTCTTTTTCGGAACATGATAAATTTTGCAGATAATTGGCAATCGCTTCCGTCGAACAGAAGTATTTCATTTCTCCGACATTTTGATGCGCAATTCTCCACAAAGGCGAAAAAATGATCGACCGCATTTTTACTGGTAAAAACGATGGCAGTGTAATCGTTCGGATAAACCCGATTTTTGCGATATTCCTTTCCCGTAAGGCCTTCAATCGTCACAAATGGGACAAAGTCGATACGTACATCAAATCGTTTTTCCAACCTCGTCGTACTGTGTACGGATGGCCGGTTGGGCTTTGGGAAATGAGTATGTTTTGGACTGTTTTGAAGGCTCCTTTCCGAGCGGATGCAGCAGTTGCAGACATTCGGACTGGTATGTTTCGTGAAATTTGTAAGGTTTCTTCCAATGAAAATAGCGTATTGTTAAACAAGGCGTTATTCCGAGAATTCCCGGCAGGCAGGAACCCTTATCAATCAAATTCGTGGATTGGCATCATGGCTAATTTTGTGAGGAGGACGGGTGCTGCTTCGACAGTGCAAAGGTATAAGAAAAAGTGAAATTGGTCACCCACCAAAAATTTACCGCCAATATTCAGCGCCCGCAGCGAACGGTAAATGTAGAATATGCTCACCAGCCCCAATACCCAGAACACCAGCAAGCCCTGGTAGAAGTTCTCCGCTCCCAATGCAATCATAAAATTGAATGGAACCAGGAACAAGCCCAGCACGCAGTTGAAGATGATGACTAAAAAGTTGTAGCGGTTGACCTCTGCTTCTACCTGAAAAAGATAACGCACTATGGCCAGAATCACGTGTTTGGACAGGAACATGGCCGCGCCGCCCACTATACAGATCAATAAAAAAGGGGGTATTGTTAAATTTCCTGGGTGAAAAACGCGTCACCAGAAAGATAAACAGCCCCATATTGAGCAAAAATTGAGGTACAACAGGTAGTAGGGCGTACTTCCGACTCAGGCCGGTCGCTTCGCGCTGGGCCTGCGTCAGGGCATTGTCATTCAGAAAACCGCGCCAGGCCTTGCCAACGGCACTTGTTGGCTGCGACTGACAGGGTCAGTATGGCAAACATGAGCACCAGCAAGCCGAATAGCAAACCGTTGGAGAGTCCGGCCACCGCGTGGCAGTATGGAAAAGGGGCGGAATGCTTCCGTTTTATTTCCAGCCAATATCTGGCTGGCTCCGGCGTGCGGTGTGCCACTACGTTGTGGGGTTGGCTGCCAGTTCCGATTGTGCTGCATCGGAGCCGGCAAGGCTCGTTTAGGCAGCCGGTGAATGAGGTCGAAGGATTCACGGCTGTCTGCCCATGTGCCTGCACAATGTATAATTGAAACAGCAAGAAAAGCAAAGCCGATCT
>JADJSY010000046.1:10000-26396 GCA_016711435.1 Lewinellaceae bacterium | reverse complement strand
GTTCTTTGTATTCTTTCAAAACTTCTTTCAATGCGTCAACGTTCAAATTCACCATTTCCTCAAATTTCCCTTGAGGCGTTCCAACAACATGTGAAAATGGATGGTTGCCAGAAGTTGTCGAAGCCAGGATGATGAATTTTGGAGTGACATCTGCCAGATTGTTGGTCTGCATGGCACCGCCAGATAAAAATTTCAATGCTTGAATGGTATCGATGGCACGCTTAGTTCGTGTTGCTTTTGGAAGTTGAACCAATTTTTGCGGTTCCCCTTTACCGTTTTTGGCAAAGGGATCAGCAATTTCCGAGCCGCCGGCATCCAGAATTTCTTTACGACGGTTTTCTGGCAGGTTTTTGAATCCTGTACGGTTGTAATTGGAAAATGTACCGACCTGCATCAAATCCAATGAGAACATGCCTTTCATAATGGCGCTGTACTCTTCTTTTGAATATGGCACAGGGTCTCCGTCTTGCCGAGCCATGACCGACCAATTTTCTGCCGGGCGAACGGCTACTGTGGAGACAATGGCAGAGTTTTTCAGCGGTGAAACGCGGGTCACGGTGACATTTTCTTTTTTTGGATTTTCCCGTCTTTTCATCTACTACCTCTTCTGTGGCCGCCCGCATATATCCGAAAATATCGTCGTCGGGAATTGTTTCGGGTTGGCTTCGGTAAAAGCAATTTTCCCTCACGCGTAATGGGTGACATCACCAAGTCAAAATGCCGTACAAGTGCCTCGCGCCACCAAAACCGCCATGCTTGTCCAGAGACGTAGACGTATGTACTACCATTTTGCGCAGTTTTTTTGTCAAGCTGCATTGTCAAATTGCTGCTTGTGTTTTTTCCAGCGTTATTAAGCGCTGCAACATCAACATCTAAAAGGATGAAGCCTTGAGTTTTTAAATTTTTCATAAATTATTAATTTTCAATTTCTTGATTTGGATTTTCAATTTGAGATAATTCAGCATCAATACGTTTTCCCCTGTCATACGATTTTTCATACATGGCGATGATGAGTACATCGCGAATTTCTGACCAGTTCGAGCCATCTGAAAAAGGTAGTTGACGTACTCTTCTACCTCCACCAAGGCTCGTTTCCAGCCTTAGCATTGTCGGCGTTCCATTTGCCAATTGCCCGGCGCAGTGAGTGTGCGTTTCTGCAGCCGTCCAAATACTTGATCGTTTTGGAAATGAAATCTACGTCATGCCCGACGACGTAGTCTGCCAGAAACAGAATCTTGTCTACCGTTTTTTATCCATATTTCTAATTGTGGTTAAATATTTTGAGATGATTTTGAAATTGAGACGATGGTGTTGCGCCCAATTTGCAAACAATCGGGTCACAGATTTTCAGCGAGCAATCTGTCAAGTATGTTATTTCGCCAGTTTTTATAATCGTCATACCCAAGATTTTCTTTGCAGTTTCCCAGTTTTCAGTTTCGAGGTTGAATTTTGCCTTCAGTATTTTGAATTTCGATGATGCGCCCAGACAAACTGGCTCCATTCTTTGCGTACTTTTATTCCCTGACAAAAGGTGTAGAATTCAAAACATCGGCAGGCAAAGTCAGTAATTGAATATCCGCAGCTGCAGAAATTGGTGAAGTGAAAAGGTTGATGGTAGCCTGCTCTTTTGGAATTTGGAAATCATTCTCGTCTTGTTTGCACAATTCTGGGAATTTGAAGAATCCAATTTGCAGCAAATCCGAAAAGGCATTTATGGGATTACTAATGTCATGTTTCAAAACGCCTGTTCCCATCCCTGATCCTAGTTCTGCTATATTCTTTTGACAGTTTTCCTGTACATATTTTTCAGTGATCGATTCAAGATTGCTAGTGATGACGCCAACCATGCCTCCGATTTGCCGTACTCCAAACGGTACGAAAAACAGTCGGATCAAAACTTCCTTTGAAAGCCGAATGCCCTCATCAAAGGGAGTGATGAAAATTGATGAACGCACCTGATACAGACATCATATAATTTTCCCGCCCGCCTTTGAAAAGTTGGGTAAATTGTCCCGAAATTCGGCAATATCCCATTTCAAAAGGTGCAGTTCCACCAAGTAGCGAGCGGAAATACTTGACCGTCTCGGTAATTTTTTGGTCACCTTTGAAACTCGCCTGAGTGACTGTTGAATTTAAAAATAAGGCGTTGATGCCAGCTCCCCACTGATTGACGTAAATGCCCGCCATGTATTCAATTAAATCTATGATAGGCCTATCCTTCCATTTTTCCATTTTTGGAAATACTGAATGACATACCCTCCGGTGTCGGCAAATGGATCACCTACCAGGTTGGTTAGATAATTAGTTGGGTTTTGATTCATTTTCTTGATTCTTATGTTTTTCAATAATTCTTTAAACAGAACATCATTTTTATCTATTGACGTTTCATTCGACTGGCTCCACAAAGATTCCCTCCCTCCCTCGAACCCATTTCCTGCCCCCTAAAATTCTCTTCTACCCCAAAACTTCGATTTCCAGCGCAACAACCACTATTAAAAATTTACTACTATGTGTTGCAAAAAGGGTATTTGCCTTATCTTTGCATCACAACTTTCCAAAGTTTCATAAACCCACGCCCTGTGGAGGATCCTGAGTATTCGGGACGGTGCTTTGGAGAGTTGTTTTTCATTTTAAGGAAGAACGGACTAGCCTTATCCATATCAAATGGATCCCCGATGCTGTAAGTCTTCCAATTCCTTCGTTTTCATAGACATCAAGAATGCTTTGCGTAATGTTTCTTAAGGCGGCGAAATACCGTTTATTCTCTCCCCCTATGATGATATACCGTTGCAAAGCCCACAGCAAATAATCCACCAAACTCATTTCGGGAAAATCTTGGCTTCGGACAATAGTACAGGAATATGAAATCTTACCAATCTTTTTACTCTTTGCCTCAACTGCTCTTTCAAAAGCCGCTGAAAACCGCTGTTCTGTATTACTCTGCCTTTGACTCAGATACAAGTGGTATTGGCAGTCTGTTTCCAAAGCATCTAATTCTAGCATCTTGGAAAGTAAGTCAATAAAATTCGATGGCATTGCCATTGTGTTTTGCCAATAAATACTTCGGGTAGTTTACGTCCAATAACAGCATGAAACTCGAAACCTTCCAATTTCTCTGATAAACTCAGCCGTTTTTAGATTGATGTCCGAATGATCGGCACTGCCATGCAAATACCAATTTGGTTTTGCTACAGAGTAAATTGAGTTCAATAATGGGTCGGACAAGATACGATTTTGAAAATCCAAATAGCCCTTCTGAGGGTTACACGATCATTAGTCGTTACCATTCTAAGAAACATCACAGGAACAAATCCTGCTCGATCCAAAGCGGACGTCGCCCCTGGCGTAAAATTGAGGGCTTCCGCTCTCGTCTATAAAAATATATTTCTCCATGGTATACTGCCAATGCCTTATTATAAACAGTTGATATTGCAAATATATATCCCATTAGATAGATTAGTGTAATAAATTTTAAAAATTCTTGAAATATTATTAGAGTCTACTACCTTTACCGAATTATAATCGCACCATTTTGGAATTGAAATTTAGATAGATTGGTGATAATCAATCTTTAATCACCATTTGGTTTCAGCGGCTGTCCATTTTGGCAGCCGCTTCCCTCCCCTCTAAAACCTCATCTTCCCCACTTCCTCCCGCAAAAATCCCGCAACGAATCCGGCGCAATCACCTCAATATCAAGGTGGTAGAAACCGAGAATAAAATTGGACAGTCCGAAAAACTGGCTGTTTACGCTGCATTGGAAGTCGAAGTAATGCGGATCGCTGGTTTCCAGGATATAGGATTTTGTCAGCGGGTAGCGCTCCACTAATTCATTGCAGGCGCCAACGCTCAGGCGCAGGTGTACATTGACCTGGTCGTTGTTGACGATACGAAAACAGTCGGTACGCTGTATGTTGTGGTGGCCTTCAAAGCGCCAGGGTTGATCGAGAATGCGCACCGTGCAATGCGTAAAATGCGGAAATGGCGTGGGATTCGTTTTTCCGCGTCGAAACTTTGCAGGGTGTCCTCTCGGGGCTGACATGAAAAGGTTCTACCACACGGTCTGCAATCATATTACTGTTGGAAGAGCGGTATCCTTCCAGCAACACCTGTTTCTTTTCAGCCTTGGCCTGTTCCAGCAAATCCACCTTGGCTAAATGCGGTTTGCGCAGGTTGGAGAAGCCCAGTCGGCTGTAGTCGTACAGCGAGTGCAGTTTCTCTTTCAGACGCGCCTGTTTTTCCGGTGTGGTTCGGATACTGTCGACGGCCTCGTATAGCAGCACGCGTTCTTCTTCCGAGAAATAAAGCAATTCGCTTACTTTCTTCAATTTCTTATCTACAATGAAAGCATAGCGGTGCCTTTCATCGCGTTCCATCTCGAATCCCATATTAACAAAGGCTTCGAAGTCATTGCCGATGGTATCCGGATGCACTCCGTATTCGGTGGCCAGTCGTTGTTTGGTATAGCCGTAAGGTCGCTCGATCAAGGCTTGCATGACGCGCAACAACCAGATCTTGGTGCCGTATTCAGTATCTTTTGGCATGGCTTTAAAG
This sequence comes from Lewinellaceae bacterium, assembly GCA_016711435.1. Lineage (GTDB taxonomy): Bacteria > Bacteroidota > Bacteroidia > Chitinophagales > Saprospiraceae > M3007. The sequence continues at coordinate 21,842 of JADJSY010000046.1, read as the reverse complement.
TTTTTTCTATACAAACTATTAATTAGTTAATACCAAATATTTTGCAACTAATTGATTTTTAATGCCTTTTGCTCCTTGAAGTTTTGCCCTTTTGCTTAAGTAGGTATGCAAAATTAATTTTGCTTAAATTTTTTACAAATGCTTGATTATCAACACGGATAACTAATAACGGATAACTGCTTACTCCTCCTCGATCCACCCCTCCCCTGCCGTTTTCCAGTCAATATACCCACGATGTCGTTCCACAAACGCTTCTTTCCCGCCAAACCAGTCCAGTACCGCCCGGCGTTGCAGGCGTGTCGGGCTTTCCGAGAGCATGGAATAATACGAACTATCCGTCCAGCCCCTGAAATCGCCGCAGAGGCCATGCAGTTGCGGGTTTGCATGTATATACAGTACCATGTTAATCAGGTGCTGTTCAGATGCCACCGGTTTACGCCTGAATCCCTTCTGAAAAAGACTGCCAACCCGGCCCTCCTGTTTGTTGATCGCTTTAGCGTATGACATAAACATCAGTCGAAACTGATGACTTACCAAGATGCCCGTCTCTTCGGGGATCGAAAACGTCTTTTCTTTTCCCGTTAGACTTACCAAGTCTTGAAGACTTGGCGTGTACCGCTCCAGAAAAAATCGGACGTTTTCGGCGGAGTAGAATATATTTTCACGGTTGTTGCCCCGGTTATACACATGGTAGAATGCACCGGGAACCAGTGCCGGCCAACACGTATTCATTTCAATGCAGCGTTGCTGTATACCTGAGCGGGCGCCAAGCGCGGGGCCGGGATAATTTCCACGCAACCGAAGCCCTCCCCGTTCATCCGTCCCCAGCCCGCCAGCAGGCCGGTTTCCAGTAGTTCCCTCGGCGCGTCCACCGCAAAATCGAACATCCAGCCTTTTACTTTGGTCTGTGCGGCGGTACCGCTTTTGATCGTGATCAGTTTTGATTTAGGCGCAGCGCCGACGGGTCGGAAACAGAAATCGCCCGGCATCCCACCAGGGAAGGCGGCGCCTGGCCCGGTAGCGGCGACATATTTATCCAACAGGTTGATGAACAGCAGTCTGCCGAAGTCCGGATCGTCAGGGTGCAGGTATTCGTCGGGCGCGTTGTCCAGGCGTTTGCGGGCGACCACGATGGGCGAGAGGCTGCGAATCAGCACCGGTTGATTGCCGGGCGGCAATTGCATGGGGCGTAGTTCTACGGTTTGCACGGCCAGTTGAACCCTGCTGATCCGGTCGCCGAGGCTGAATTGCTGTTGGCTGAACAGGCCACGTACAAATTCCTCCGCCGTGCGGTCGAGGTAAAAGCCGATGGTGAACGACATTTCCCGCGACTGAATCAGCAACCGGTCGCCCTCGATCGTGCGCCGGGGGATGTTCAACTGAGAAAAACAGAAGAGTTTGAATGATTTGCGCCCGGTAGTATAACCTTGTCGGTGCAGAAAAGCGGCATAGTCCGTATCGGCATTTTGTATGACCCGGTATATCCAGGCGGATAATTCATACTGGTAGTTGACCGGTAAAACGGGGTGTGCATCGAGGCAGCGAAGGGTAATTTTGAATTGCATAAAAATAAAGGTGTTGTGGATGGATGAAGGGTAAATATGAACGAGGGTATCTCATAAGACCCAACCAAAAAATAGAGCCGAATTTATTTTTAACGAGTGCTAACCTTTCCAGGTTTTAAAACCTGGAAAGGTTCTGGTAGCGAAAACGAAATAAAATTTGCACCATTTCTGATGTCGATGCTTATGAGACACCCACTTACAAACGCCTGTATCAAACCTGCGATAAAGGTGTAGAGACTGACCCGAACTGAATTCCCTACCCCTGAAAATGAACCTTAAAAAGGTTAAAAACCACACTAATCAGGGTAAAAGGTAGCGAACTTCGCACAATTACCAAATGATATGCTGGATAAATTCAAAAACACGTTTTTTCTTATGTGGCTACTCAAGTATCCGGTCAATATTGTGCCCTTGCTATTTACCCTTTACTGCCTGCGAGGGCCGTCCTTATTTCAAACCTGCTCTTATTCCGTGGGTACTTTATGGGTTGAAACTGAGGGCCAATTCCAATAGAAGAAGGATTAAAACTAGGACGTGTTAATTAATATCCAGCGCTCATAAAAACTTTTCCGCCCCGGCAGGTGTTCCAACTTTCTCTTTAAACCCGTACCCAACGCCGCGGCAGTGTCTTTTTCGACCTGCCGCAAACGTATAGCAGGATATTTTCGTGCTTCCAATCACAGGCCATTTGCTACAATTCAGCCCCTTGAAGCATACATTTAATAGAAAGCAGCATTCCCTTGTACGTTCCGCCTCGGCAGATCAAATTTTGGAAAATATTTTCAATTCTATACGTTTTACTGGAAAATATTTTCCATAAACAATTTCATACTGGAAAATATTTGCTATTTTTGTCGATTAGAACGCTCAAAATGGAAAATATTCTACCCATACATCTACAGGAAATAATTTTTGGTTCGGCAGATTCAAGGACATCAAAACAAATTTCCCGACTTCTGAAAGAAGGCAAAATCAGGAAAATTGCCGCGCGCGTTTATTCATCGAACCTGATAGCCCCGGTGGAGGAAATCATAAGACGAAATCTTTTTCAAATACTGGGTAAACTATATCCCGGCGCACTTTTAAGTCATCGTTCTGCTTTTGAATTTCAACCGACGAAATCCGGTCAGATATTTTTGACGTATACGTATACCAAAAAAATAAACCTTCCGGGCATTACGATCCGCTTTCTGGAAGGCCATAAACCCATAGAGAGAGACTACCCAATATCAGGGAAATTGTACGCATCGCAAAAGGCGAGGGCATTTCTGGAAAATCTTCACCCGTCAACAAAGAAAGGTGATGACTCAAAATGTCTGGCCCTTTCTGAATTGGAAGAAAAACTCGAACAAATCATCCGGGTAAATGGTGAAGAGGAAATAAACAGGCTGAGAGACCAGGCAAGGGCCATTACAGCAGAGATTAAGATGGAGGCAGCGTTTGCCCGGCTGGATAAAGTTATCAGCGCTTTACTTACGACACATCCCTCAAAAATACTTTCTTCTCCCTTGTCAATTGCAAGGGCATTTGGCGCACCCTATGACCCTGCCAGAATGGAACTCTTTGAAGTGCTTTTCCGCGAATTGCAAAAAAAGGAATTCAATAACCGGCTGGATAGAAACATGACCGAAACGGCTTTTCGGAATGTTGCCTTCTACGAAAGTTACTTTTCCAACTATATCGAAGGCACCATTTTTGAAATCAATGAAGCCCGGCAGATCATTTCGTCAAACAAACCACTGCCTGCCAGAAATCAGGACAGCCATGACGTATTAGGAACTTACCAGTTGGTTTCCAACAGGCAGGAAATGATGCACACACCGCAATCGCCTGATGAATTACTCAAAATACTTGCTTACCGGCATCAAATTTTACTCAGTGCCAGGACGGATAAAAATCCAGGTCAGTTTAAAGACAAAAACAACTTTGCAGGGAGTTCGGCATTTGTTGATTTGAATCTGGTAAAGGGTACTCTTATTCAAGTTTCGATTTTTACCAGGCCCTGGATCACCCATTTTCCAAAGCAGCATATTGATGTTTGTTATCAGCGAAATCCATCCGTTTTTAGATGGAAACGGGAGAATCGCCCGGGTCATGATGAATGCAGAACTGGTAAAAGGAGGACAGTCAAAAATTATTATACCCACCGTTTACAGGGATGACTACACAGGCGTATTAAAAAGGTTTACGAAACGGGGAGACTGTGATCCCTATATCCGGATGCTACAAAGAGCGCATGAGTTTAGTGAAAATATCTTCGGAAATGACATAGATGAAATGCAAGACTACCTGACCAAATGCCATGCGTTTTTGGAACACACAGAAGCCAATCTTGTGATTATACCCAGGTGAAGCGGATTGCCTCGTCAGGTCTCTCATCCATTACCTTCTAACCCCAAGCGCAGCGCCGCTGCAGTGTCTCCGACCTGCTGCCCAGGTGCAGCACGATCATCCCAATATTTGCAACTGAAAAATATGCAACTGCGTCCCACCCAAAGGGCACTTCGTTCTGTTTTCACCACAGCTACGGGATCGTGCTGTACGTTGGCAGCAGGTCGGAGACACTGCTGCGGCGTTGCGCTTGGGCGAAGTGGGAAGGTGCAGAAGACCTGACGAGGCGCAAAAGGGTACTTCGTTCAATTCCAATAGAACAAGGATGAACACAAAGGCAGCGTGACGCCGAACAGGGTTCGGCGGCACCTGGCTGCGGGCCAATTCCACTACAATAGAAGATTTTCCCGGTCAATGCAATGCTGCGAAGTAAGAAATCAAACCCATTTTCATTTTCCCATGTAAACCCGTATTTTTACGCGTTCAACCATCTAAACGGTCATGACCAATACGATTCGTTACCCGCTGCACAACCTGAGTCCCGATACCCTGCGCGATTTGCAGGATAAATACCCGAATGCGTCTGTGCAGATTGAACTGAACGAGCAACCCGCTGAAGGGGGACTGAGCGAGGAAGCCTTCTGGGCCTTGATTGCATTGCTGGACTGGTCAAAAACCGGCGACGACGAGGCTGTTATTGTGCCGGTCGTAACGAAGTTGGCAGAAAGTCCCTTGCGCCACATCTATGATTTTAAGGATATTCTTTCCCAAAAACTCTACCTGATCGACACACGGGAGCATGCCCGCCATATCGGTGAAGCGGCGTACGATGAAGCGAACGAGCAGTTTTCAGGAGATATATTTCTGTTCGCCCGCTGTTGCGCTGTTGCCAACGGACAGGCATCTTACGAACAAGTCAGGCGTGATCCGGCAGCCATGCCCAAAAACCTGGAATTTGCGCCTTTGCTGCGCGTCGCCAATGAAGCCTATCGCCGGCAAAAAGGCGCATTGATGCGCTATGTGGCTGCTTATCCGATCGAGACGGGGAGTAATTTAGAAGCACGTGCCCGCGACCAATTGGAAGCATTGAACCTTGCCGCCGAATATCAAAAGTTTGATGCGGAAATTTTGGTGGCGGATATTCCTGGCAGGAAGCAGGCATTAGAAATCGAAAGAGCATATATCGACGCCTATTACGAGCAACACGGGCACAACCCTGTTGGCAACAAATTCCCGTTGCGGAAAATGCCATAGTCGATGGAGTACCAATTATGGATGTGCGCAGAGAGCGAGCCTTTCAATGCTGTAAAACTGAAGTGACACTTCAAGTTTACAGACAAATCCGGTTTGAACAAAATCTCCCCCATCTCATTATCTTTCATTGCCTTTTGCCCCTTGCAATTTTGCCCTTTTTACCTATGTTTGCCTCATCATGGAAAAACAACAAGGTCAACTCATCAGAAGTCTGTCGCTGACAGCCGCCACCATCCTGGTAGTCAGTTCCGTTATTGGATCGGGGGTGTACAAAAAAGTAGCGCCCATGTCGGCGGATTTGATGGACCCATCGCTGGTGTTGTGGGCCTGGGCGCTGGCGGGCGTCATCAGCCTCTGCGGCGCCTTGAGCAATGCGGAGATAGCCGGTATGATGGCCGATTCCGGCGGGGAATACGTGTATTTCCGGCGGATTTATGGCCGTTTTATGGCCTTTTTATGGGGATGGAGCACATTTGCCGTCATCAAAACGGCGGCGGTCGCTTCCATTGCCTATGTTTTTTCGCAGTCTTTCAACGCCATGTTTCCGCTGCCGCATTTGCCGGAATCCATTGAAAGTATCAAGTTTCTGGTCTTTCAGCCTTTTGAAAATGCGGGGGTAAAAGGACTGACCATCGCGCTGATCCTGGCCCTGACGTTCGTGAATTCGCGTGGATTAAAGGGTGCGGCAGCGCTGAGCACCTGGATCACCCGTTTGGTGATTGTTGGACTGTTGTTGATCGTCATTTCCGGTTTGGTGTGGGGAGGAGGCAGTTTTGCCAATTTCAGGACGCCGTCGATCAATTATGTGCCCCGCGACTGGACGGATTTCACCATGATTAAAGCCATGTTTGCGGCATTGCTGGCGGCATTTTGGGCGTATGAAGGCTGGAATACGCTGGGATTCATCGGAGGAGAAATCAAAAACCCCAACCGCAACCTGCCTTTGGCCTTGTTCAGCGGCATGATGGTTATTATCGGGGCCTATCTCCTTGTCAATTTTACCTACCTGTATGTGTTGCCAATTGACCAGTTGGTAGACGTGCACAATGCTAAAAATGAAATTGCGGCGGTCGCCGTGGTGCGGCATTTTGCCGGCGGTGTGGGCGCTACCCTGATTTCCATTATTATCCTGATTACCACGCTGGGTTGTACCAACAGCACCATCCTGATGCCGCCGCGGGTGTATTACGCGATGGCCAAAGACAAACTGTTTTTCCCACGGGCGGCGGAAATTCACCCGACCTACCACACGCCCAATCCGGCGCTGTGGATGCAGGGTCTCTGGGCCTGTTTGCTGGTGTTGTCGGGCAGTTTCGACCAGTTGACGGATATGCTGATTTTTGCGGCGTTCTTTTTTTACGGCGCTACGGCGTTCGGCGTGTTTATCATGCGCCGCCGCGAACCGGATGCCGAGCGGCCCTATAAAGTGTGGGGCTACCCCATCGTGCCGGGCTTGTTCGTGCTGTTCTGTATCGCGCTGATTGTCATCACCTGCATGAACCATCCCCGCGAGGCCGCTCTCGGCATTGTGCTGATGTTGTCGGGTGTGCCGTTTTATTTTTACTGGAACAGGAAGAAAGTTTGATGGGTTGAGGGCTTGATAACTCAAGGCCTAAAGGGCAAAATTTGCAAGGCTAAGTTCAAATACGGCGCAAATGGGGCAAAAATGAGGACTTTACTAAACTTAAAAGTTTAAGTCCTGCCTGACACCCTAATAACTGATAACCAATAACTGATAACTACTTAATATGCGTCTCCGCCTGTTGCAGCAGCCGTTCATCCCTGAGCACCGCTATGCCCGCGTTGAGTTCGAATCCGATGAGCAGAATCATGCAGTTGAGTTGTATCCAGATCATGAGCACGATCAGGGTACCGATGGAGCCGTATATTTTGTTGAAGTTGCCAAAATTATCCACGTAAAATGAAAAGCCCCAGGAGCTGATAACGGACAGCAGGGTAGCCAGCATCGCGCCCGGATTGTAAAACGAAATCCTGCGCCGGGTAGAAGAACCATAGCGGTAAATCGTGGAAAAGGTGGTGTAAAACAACAGCAACACGACAATCCAGCGAAAGGAAAACAAGGTGGTGCGGGTAATCAAATCGGCTTGGATATAATGGAAAACAAAATTCAGGATCGTATTGCCGAGAATGACCAGAACAACGGAAGACACCAGTACAAAGGCCACCAGAAAGGTCAACTGGATCGCAATGAGGCGTTTTTCAAAACCCGTGCGGCGTTTGAAGGTGGCGGAATAATCCTTTTCCAGCCCCCGCATCATCGACATCATACCGTCCGACGCGAACCAGATGGACAGAAAAAAGCCAAATGACAACAGGCCGCTGCGGGGAATGGTAGCGATATCTTCAATGGTTTTAAAAATCAGTTTACCGGCGCTACCGGGCATAATCTCGTGTATGGATTCGCGCAGCACGTCGTCGAAATTTTCATACAAGGGCGTATACGCTAGCAGCGTGAACAATACGATAATGGCCGGGAAAATGGCCATAAAAAAACTGTACGCCATACTGTTCGCCCGCGTTACAATAGCGTCTTCTTTCGTTTCTTTTTCTATGAAAATCAATAAGTTATAAATCGGGATGCGACTCAGACCGGGCAGGGAATGCGTTTTTGTCCATTCCACGATCCGCAGCCACAGCGGGTGGAATTTGAAATAATGATAGACACGAGCGATGTAATCAGTTCTTTTCATGGTACATACACGATACATTTCTACACAAAATACGGCCTTAATTTTTCAAGCAGGTATTCCGGCGCCTGCACGACTTTCCGCGTTTTGGCATCAAAGAAACAAAGCCTGACCGTACCGGCATTCACCATTTTTCTTTTCTCGTTTAAAATTTCCACATGAAAGGTAATGTGCTCATCCGGTAACTTGCGCAATTCGCTGCGCACCGTGAGCAAATCGTCGTAATACGCCGGCCGGACAAAACGCATATCGAGGCTTACCACGGGCAACCAAATCCCGTACACCTCTTCTAACTCCTTGTACGTCAGGCCCAAAGAACGACTCATTTCTACCCGACCCACTTCGTAATATTGGGCGTAGTTGCCGTAATAGAGATAACCCATCTGATCCGTTTCGCCATAACGAACGCGGATTTGTGTTTCATGCAAGTACATGGTAATGATGAATTATAAATGATGAATGAATGATAATTCTCGTAGTAGCCGCTTATGTTGAATATAAGCATCATTCATTTTGAACGTTCAAATTCCGCCAGGCATTCTCTTAAGCGTTGGCAAAACAATCCCCGAAGGCATACTTGCGTCCTGGTGAATGGTCACTTTCACCGGGATAAAGTCGGCGTCTTTTGCTTCGTAGATATTGATGAATTGTTGCGGATTGCGGTCGGCCAACGGGAACCAGCTGCTTTGCACCTGCACCATCATTTTGTGGCCCGGCAAAAAGGTGTGGGCGATATCCGGCAGTTCAAAACGAACGCGGGTCGGGTCGCCGCGCTCGAAACCTTCCGGTTTTTCGAAGCTGTTGCGGTAGCGCCCCCGGAAAATTTCGCCGCGTACCAGCATTTGATACCCGCCGAGTGGGACGCCGTTTTCCGCTCCCTGGAGCGTGTCGGGAAATATATCAATAATCTTTACCACCAAATCGACATCCAATGCAACATTCGGGGCGGCAAGACCATCGTCGTCGAGTGAAACCCACAGATCGGCTGCCACCGGGCCTGTGACCGTCACAGGTGCGTTGAGCGGCGGGGTCTGGTATACCAGCACATCTGGGCGGCGGGCGGCAAAACGCTGGTCGTCGCTCATGTACTCTTGGGTGCGATCCAGGTGAATGTCTTCCGTATAAGGCACCGGGCGGGCCGGGTCGCTGATGTAGGTAACAGATTGAATGGGCGCATCGGCAGCGGTCATCTGGCTGGAAAGTGCGTCTTTTCCCTGAAAAAAGTACTTTACCTGTTCCGTATTGGCAGGCGGCCAGGAGGAATAGGTGGTCCAGCGGTTGCTGCCTGTTTCAAAAACGTATGCATCCGGCAAATCCATCTTGCCGATTCCTTTCAGGTAGTATTCAAAAAATGTAGGCTCTATTTCATTCTGGTAAATATCGCTTGTTTTTGATCCGAACGTCACATTGCCCAATCGTTCGCCCGTTGTGCGCGCCCAGCCGCCATGCACCCAGGGGCCCATGACAACTCGGTTGGAGTGCGACGCAACATTTTGATTTTCAATGGATTTATAGGTATTCCAGGCGCCCCAGCAATCTTCGGCATCGAACAGGCCGCCTACTGTCATCACGGCGGGTTGGATATTCTTGAGGTGCGTGCGCGGGTTGCGGGCTTTCCACCAGTCGTCGTAATCGGGATGCGCCATGAGGTCATTCCAGAATGGGATTTCTTTCATGCGGAATTTTTCGGCGTAATTGCGCAGTGCGCCTGCCCGCAGGAAAAAATCGTAATTATCCGGGGTTTTCCAGTCTGAAAAACCATCAGAAGACTGCGTGGTAGGTTTTGGGCGCGGTTTGCCGAAGCCGGAATAAAAAGAGAAGGCATCCATCAGCATCAGGGCGCCGTTGTGGTGAAAATCGTCGCCGACAAACCAGTCGGTCACCGGCGCCTGCGGAGACACTGCCTTGATGGCCGGATGGCCCGCCATCACGGCCATGGTGGCATAAAAGCCGGGATAGGAAATGCCGTACACACCGACGTTGCCATTGTTGCCACTTGCGTTTTTCAGCAGCCAGTCCACGGTATCGTAGGTGTCGCTGGCTTCATCGAAGGGGACTTTGCCGCTTGTTTTCGGCTTCTTGGCCGTCGCCGGATTGTAAGGGCGAACGTCTACAAAATCGCCTTCGCTCATGTATTTACCCCGCACATCCTGAAAGACAAAAATGTAACCGGCACGCGCCAGGTTCATGTTTTGGAATGTCGTGGGGTACGATGCTGTCCCGTAAGGAGAGCAGGAGTACGGCGTCCTTTTCATCAGAATAGGATATTTTTTGCTCCGGTCTTTGGGTGTGTAAATGGCCGTAAACAATTGAATGCCATCGCGCATGGGAATCATGACTTCACGTTTGTCGAAGTTGTCGCGGACAAAGGCGGAATCGGCAGCGGCGTTTTGAGCGGCGAGCGCGGCGGTGAAAAACAGTCCTGTGAGGAGTAGCCAAAAATGTTTCATGTGCAGGGTGTAAGGATTGATGCGGCGCGAAAATACGAAAGTGAATCGTCAATCGTGAGTGGTGAGACGTGAATCGTGAGACGTGAGTGGTGAGACGTGAATCGTGAGTGGGTGGTAACGCCGGATTTTGACCACAACTGATAAGAAAAGTTTTTACCACAACGGACACGAAGTGGTTTTCACAAAGGACACCAAGCGTAGAGTTGGCCCCTCCTTGTCCCCCTTAGCATTTTCTGCAGGCCGGGAATCAACCACCAAACCAAAAAAGTGGGCCAATCTACGCTTTGGTCTTGTCCTTTGAAACCCCTTGGTGTTCAATGGTAAAAGGTGTGGGTCCGGCAGATAAAGTAGCCCAAAAGAGGGGGGGTTTAAGACCCTCGTACGGCAGCGACTTAAATTTCTTCCGCTGCGAGGGGTCACTTGCCCTGGGTCGCGAAGGACACCTCCGCTCGCCGTGACATTGGGCCAAAGGTTACCACGACTTCGGACTTCGGACTGACGGCTTCGGACAAACAAAAAAGCCTCATTCCCGTGAAGGAACAAGGCTAATTTATATTGAGTTGGCACCGACTTACTCTCCCGAGGCATCAACCTCAGTACCATCAGCGCTGATGGGCTTAACGACTCTGTTCGGAATGGGAAGAGGTGGGACCCCATCGCTAAAGGCACCAACATATCTTACAAGTGTGTTTTTATGTACACTCGTTTATCTCTTTTTATGTCCTGTCCCAATCAATCGGAACATAAACATAGACAAAAACCGGGAAATGACAATTCTATTTTCAAGACAATATTGAGGCCTTGGTCTAGCATTGTTCGATAACTTATTGACTAATCAATATACTATCCAACACAATCGAAAAAGTAAAAAAAAGGAAGCTTACGGGTAATTAGTACGGCTCGGCTCAATATGTCACCACACTTCCACCTGCCGCCTATCAACGCAGTAGTCTCCTGCGACCCTTAATCGGAAGATTCATCTCAGAGTAGGCTTCGCGCTTAGATGCTTTCAGCGCTTATCCCGGCCGAACATTGCTACTCGGCAATGCACCTGGCGGCACAACCGATACACAAGCGGTTCGTCCAACACGGTCCTCTCGTACTAGTGTCAGGTCTCTTCAATCTTCCCGCGCCCACAACAGATAGGGACCGAACTGTCTTGCGACGTTCTGAACCCAGCTCACGTGCCGCTTTAATGGGCGAACAGCCCAACCCTTGGGACCTTCTCCAGCCCCAGGATGCGACGAGCCGACATCGAGGTGCCAAACCTCCCCGTCGATATGAGCTCTTGGGGGAGATCAGCCTGTTATCCCCGGAGTACCTTTTATCCTTTGAGCGATGGCCCTTCCATGCGGAACCACCGGATCACTTTAGCCGTCTTTCGACCCTGATCGACCCGTCGGTCTCTCAGTCAAGCACCCTTATACTAATACGCTCTTCGCATGATTACCGTCCATGCTGAGGGTACCTTTGCAAACCTCCGTTACTCTTTAGGAGGTGACCACCCCAGTCAAACTACCCACCATGCACTGTC
>JADJSY010000046.1:0-5000 GCA_016711435.1 Lewinellaceae bacterium | reverse complement strand
CGTCCATCAATAACTCAAAATATGAAAAAATACCTCCTGTTGATCGCCGGTATGTTGTGCCTGATCGCCGTTCGTGCCCAAAATAGTCTACGTTCCGTTTATTCGCCCGACAAGTCTGTCAAGATTGTAGTGGGGCTGACGCCTAAAACCGGCGAACCGTTTTATACGGCCTGGTTTGCAGGCAAACCCATATCGAGCGGCAAATTGGGCCTGAAAGGAAAAGGCGCCGACTTCTCACAGGGCTTTTCCTGGAAACAAACACGCACCGCCGGCAGCGATCAAACCTGGAAACCGGTTTGGGGCGAAGTAGCAACCATCCGCGACCACTACAAGGAACTGACAATGTACCTGGAAAACGGTTCCGGGAAAATGAATATCCGTTTCCGGGCCTATAATAATGGTGTCGGGTTTCGATACGAATTCCCCGACCAGCCGCTCAAAGAATTGGCCGTAACAGATGAGGTCACACAATTTACCATGACCGCCGACCACACGGCCTGGTGGATACCTGGCGACTGGGACTCGAACGAACACGTCTATACAACTTCCAAAATCAGCGCGATCGACTGCTCGTCCTACGCAAAGGAAACCGCTATTTCCACCAAACACATCGTGCAGATGAAAGCGGTGCAGACGCCCATTACCATGCGCACTGCCAACGGCACACATATTAGTATAGCAGAAGCGGGACTGGTCGATTTTTCAGCATTGCACCTGGAAGCCGATACAAAAGAACTGACTTTTAAAGCCAACCTGATCCCTTCGGCGATACCCGATGTAAAGTCTGTCAACAAACTGCCTTTCAATACGCCCTGGCGGGCTATTTTCCTGAGCAAAGACGCTGCCGGGATTTTAAATTCAAAATTGATCCTCAACCTGAATGAACCCTGCAAAATCGAAGGCGACCTGAGCTGGATCAAACCGCAGAAATACGTGGGCATCTGGTGGGAAATGCACATCAACAAAAGCACCTGGGATTACGCAGGCAGCCAGGATGCCAGTTCGTTCAATAGCGTGCTCAAACCAACCGGTAAACACGGCGCCACCACGGAAAACACCAAGAAGTATATCGACTTCGCTGCCAAACACGGTTTCGACGGGGTGCTGGTGGAAGGCTGGAATGTCGGCTGGGAAAACTGGTTCGGCAAATGGAAAGACGAAGTATTCGATTTTACCAAACCCTACCCCGATTACAACATCGACGAACTCGCCCGCTACGCAAAAGAAAAAGGTGTCAAAATCATCATGCACCACGAAACATCGGCGGCAGTGCCCAGTTACGAACGGCAAATGAACGATGCCTACGCCTATATGAATAAGTACGGCATGAACTCGGTCAAAACCGGATATGTGGGCAAAATTATCCCGAAAGGCGAATGGCACGACGGCCAGTGGATGGTGAACCACTACGTGCGTGTAGCCGAACGAACGGCCCAATACAAAATCATGCTGGATGCGCACGAACCGGTTCGGCCTAGCGGCCTGCAACGCACCTGGCCCAACTGGCTGGCCTGCGAAGCCGCACGCGGACAGGAATTCAATGCCTGGAGCACCGGCAATCCACCGGAACATGAAACCATCCTGCCTTTTACCCGTATCCTCGGCGGACCGATGGATTACACGCCGGGCATTTTCCAGATACATGTCAACCAGTTCGATCCGAACAAAAAAGAACAGGTACACACAACGGTGGCCAAACAACTGGCGCTGTACGTAACCCTTTATTCGCCCCTGCAAATGGCCGCCGACCTGCCGGAGAACTATGAAAAACGCCTCGACGTGTTCCAGTTCATCAAAGACGTGCCGGTCGACTGGAGCGACACCAAAATATTGGAAGCCTCCATTGGCGACTACATCACCACTGCCCGCAGACAAAAAGGCACGCAGAACTGGTTCATCGGTTCCATCACCGACGAAAATGCGCGCGATGTCAGTATCAAACTGAATTTCCTGCAAGCAGGCAAAGTGTATGAGGCAACTATTTACGAAGACGGCCCGGGCGCCGACTGGGAGAAAAACCCCTATCCTGTCAACATCCGCAAAATACAGGTGCGCAAAGGCCAGGTCCTTCCGCTGAAACTGGCGGCCGGCGGCGGTTGCGCCATATCCCTTACCACCAAATGATAAATGTCATTGAAAAGCATGGTCTGCCGGATGAAGACACCCGGCAGACCATATATATAGTGTATGAAGCCATTTTTGGAAAACCGCCCGGCGAGAAGGTGCGCGAACGCCTGGAAACGCACCGACCTGCTTGTCTTCAGCGCAAAAAATGAAGACAACAGGCGGTCAGGCTTCAAAATGGGTTACCGGCAGGATCCTGCTACCTGGTACTCCTGGCTCGGCGGCGTATTGCCGGAACACAGGGGCCAGGGCATTGCAGCGCTGCTGATGCAATACCAGCACGACTGGGTAAAAAGCCGCAATTACCGCTGGATTCAAACCAAAACCATGAATCGCTGGCGAAGTATGCTGATTCTCAACCTGAAACACGGATTCGATATCATCGGCACCTACACCGGGAATGACGGCCAGACCCGCATTATTTTACAAAAAGAAATAGACCGCAAGCAAATGTAAACGCAACCTGACACCTATATATATGGTATATCTTACGAAACTCCTCCCATTGGCCTGTGTATTCAGGTAAAATGCTATTTTTGCGCGGCAAAACCCAACGAGCATGTTTGCTGTTTTTTATCCCGAACATGCCCGATACTTGCATCTGCTCACTTTTGATCCATACAACATGGGAGATATCCAAATACAAGAAGACTGGAAAAATGAACAGGAAGAGTGGCTCGAAGCCCTCGAAGAAGTCCTTGAAAGCCAGGGAAAAGTCCGCACGGAAGAGCTTTTCCAGCGCCTCCGCAACCTCATGGCCCGCAAAGGAGTGGGCAACGGTGGCCCCGCACTTAACACACCTTACCTGAATACCATAGCGAAAGAAGACCAGCCGGCCTACCCGGGCGACCTGGCGCTGGAACTTCGCATCGAGCAAATTATCCGCTGGAATGCACAGGCGATGGTGCTGCAGGCGCAGGACAAAGAACTTGGCCTTGGGCGGCCATATCGCTACTTATGCCGCCAGCGCGACCATGAGGGAGGTGCTGTACCACCATTTCCTGCGCAAACGTTCCGCCACTTACGGCGGCGATTTGCTGATGATACAAGGGCACTCTTCCCCAGGCACCTACTCCCGCGCGGTGTGGGAAGGCCGATTGCCCGAGCAGGTGATCGCCGATTTCCGGCAGGAATTGCTGGGCGGCGCATCCAGTTACCCGCACCCCCGCCGGATGCCGAAGTTCTGGCAAGCCCCGACCGTCTCGATGGGATTAGGCCCAATGATGGCCCTCTACTTAGCCCGTTTTATGAAATACCTCGAAAACCGGGGATTAAAACCTGAAAACGGCGGCAAAGTATGGCACTTCATCGGCGACGGCGAAATAGACGAACCGGAAATTTACGGCACCATCGGACTCGCCAGCCGCGAAAACCTCGCACGCCTCGAATCGCTGGTCGACGGGCAGTTTCAGGAAATGGCCTCTTCTAACGACGGCGCCATCATTCGCCAACTGCTGATCGGCAATGACGGGCACAGTGCAGCGGTTACAGCCCTGCTGAGCGATATTTCCGACGAACAACTGGCCAAAATGCGCCGCGGCGGCCACGATGCCGAAAAACTGTACGCCGCTTATGAGCGCGCTGTAAAATCCAAACGCCCCGTCGCCATCATCGTCAAAACGGTGAAAGGTTACGGCATGGGCAAAGCCGCCGAAGGCAAAAACAAAGCCCACCAGACCAAAGACCTCAGCGACGACAGCCGCGTGGAAACCAAAAACCGCTACGCCATTCCTATTTCGGACGAAGAAGCCAAAGCGGCTAAATTCTGGTTTCCCGGCCCCGATGCGCCCGAAACCAAATACCTGCACGAGCGCCGAGTGGCCTTGGGCGGTTATTTGCCGGAACGCACAGATGTGTATGACAAATTTGAACTGCCCGAAATTTCCCTTTTTGAAAAACAACTGAAAGGCAGCGAAGCCAGCGCCGGAAAAACGTTTTCCACCACGGCTGCCGTGGTCGATATAATGACCCAACTGATTCGGAATCCGGCTGTCGGCAAATACATCGTGCCCATTGTGCCCGACGAGGCGCAGACTTTCGGTATGGAGCCGATGTTCAACTCCGTACAGATCTGGAACCAGAAAGGCCAGTTGTACACCCCGCTCGAAATCGGTATTTCCGTTATCAAATACAAGGAATCCAAAACCGGCCAGGTACTGCAGGAAGGCATCAATGAAGACGGCGCAACGGCTTCCTTCACGGCTGCCGGCACGGCCTATGCCATGCACGGCATTCCGATGGTGCCGTTTTATATCTACTACTCCATGTTCGGTTTCCAGCGCGTAGGCGACATGATCTGGGCCGCCGCCGATATGATGTGCAAAGGTTTTCTGCTGGGCGGAACGGCCGGACGTACCACGCTGAACGGCGAGGGACTCCAGCACCAGGACGGCCATTCGATCCTGCTGGCGCAAATGGTGCCCTCTATCCTCACCTACGACCCGGCGTTTGCCTACGAACTGGCCGTTATCGTTCACGACGGCCTGCGCCGCATGTACGTCAACAACGAAAACAAACTCTACTACCTCACGGTCTACAACGAAAACCTGCTGATGCCTGAAATGCCGAAAGGTGTGGAAGAAGGTATCAAACGCGGCCTCTATCGCTTCCAAAAATCGAAGAGTAAAGGCAGTGCGAAAGCCCACCTGATCGGTTCGGGCGTCATCATAAAGCAGGTGATGGAAGCGGCAGAAATACTGGAAGCGGAAGGTGTCAGCACGGATATCTGGAGCGCTACTTCCTGGACGGAACTCTACCGCGACGCTGTTTCCTGCGATCGCTGGAACCTGCTGCACCCGGGCGAAAAGGAAAAAACACCGTATATCCAGGAAGTACTCAAAGGAGAAGATGGCGTGTTTGTCAGCGCCAACGACTGG
>JADJSY010000045.1 GCA_016711435.1 Lewinellaceae bacterium | reverse complement strand
CTTTTTGTTGATTTTGTTGGGCGTGGTACTCTCCGGTTTTAGCGTATTCGGTATGAAAGCAGTGTTTTTTGGATACGGATTTCATTTTTAAGAAATGGCACGACCAAAGGAGCGCTAATTAAGGCTGATCTTCTCCAGACTTACCTTTTTTCTTCTCTTTACCTAACCGCCCCGCTTCCCGCAACGCCTGGTGTATCATCCATTCCAATTGACCGTTCACGCTGCGAAACTCGTCGGCAGCCCATTTTTCGAGCGCCGCGTACGTGGCTTCGTCTATACGGAGTACAAAAGATTTTTTTGCAGACATGTTCTAAGAAGTGAGAGAAGTGAGAAGTGAGAGGGTGAGAGGTGAGCGTGGGAGGCCTGTAAGATCGTGTTTGGTGTGTGGTGTTTAGTGTTTCGGGCGCTTCGCCTTTGGCAATAGTTGATATTTTGGTCGAATTTTCATAAATGCCAAAGGCGAAGCACCCGAAACACTAAACACCACACACGAAACACGATTCACGATTACAGGCCTGAAAAGCCCAAGCCAAAAACCATAACGGCCGCCAAACGGGACGTCTCTCACCCTCTCACCTCTGATTAATGGTGTAGGGTGCCGGTGTTGACAATGGGTTGCGCGTTGCGGTCGCCGCAGAGCACCACCAGCAGGTTGCTGACCATGGCCGCTTTTTTCTCCTCGTCCAGGTCGACGATGTTTTTGCGGGAGAGTTGTTCCAGGGCCATTTCGACCATGCCAACTGCGCCTTCCACGATTTTGGAACGGGCAGCCACGATGGCGGTGGCTTGCTGGCGCTGCAGCATGGCGCCTGCGATTTCGGTGGAGTAAGCCAGGTTGTTGATCCGTGCTTCGATGACCTGTATGCCTGCAATCTGAAGGCGTTCGGAGATTTCGTGGGCCAACTGGTGGTTCACCTCGTCGGAAGAAGTCCGAAGGGTAGCCACGGCGGTCTCGTCTTCCAGGTTGTCGGCGACACCTTTTTCTTGCTGTAAAACGGGTTGGTGTAGAAAAATCCGCTTTCCCTGATGGTGCCGATATAGGTGCCGAAAAGGTTCAGCACCCGGCTGTTGTTGGGTTCAATAGCAATAAACCCGGGAGCGATAAAAAATAGGTCGACAATGATGAGTACAATGCCGAGCGGAATTTGCCGAAGTGCCAGCAAGGCGATGCCTGCGCCCAAAACTAAAAAGAACAGCAGTAACATGGCCCAGCCGGAAGTTGGTTTAATAATCTTTTCCATTGTGTTTCGAATTGATTTTGATTTGATACTATTTTGATAGCAAATGTAATCAACTTCGACCGGACTTGTCAAGTGTTTTCCCCTTAAATTTTTATTTCTGGCGACGAAGGGGGGATTTTACAGGATGAAATAAAAATCCCGAATATTCCACACCGGGAATATTCGGGACAAAATGTACACAAGAAGAATAGCAGGTCTGATGACCCGGGGAATTATTGTTCCGTTTTAGGCATTGCAGCGGCAGATTTGCTTGCGCAGCATGCTTTGGCGCCGCTGGCAGCCTGACCGGCACATGCTTTCGTTTCAGAAGCAGAGCAAGATTTTTTAGTCATCACCGCTTTGTCGGAAGCAGTAGCTGTTGCAGGCGCAACGTTTACGAATGCGTTGGCTGTTTCGTCAAACTGTACGCTTACAAATTTTACATTGCCTGCAACGTCAGCTTCTTTGCGAACATAAGAAACAGTACCGTCGTCAGCCATGCGCTTTTCGATGTTTGCATCAGAAGCAGCAGCTTTTGACATTTTGCTGGCGCAAGAAGATGCAGATTTGGAAGCGCAGCAAGCCTGTGCGTTAGCGTTGGCTAAACCCAGCGCAAAAATGAAGGCGAAGAAAAAGATTGCTTTTTTCATGAGTCAATCCGAATTGGTTGAAAAAGTTAAGAAATATTTGTTGTCTTATATACTGTGGTTCACCTGGTATCGCGGACAAATTGAACAAACCTGTACTGTATAAAACCTGGCGAACTAGTAGTATTGCAGCTTCAAAAGTAAACAGAATCTTGGTGGGTTCACTCATTTTCGCTAAACCTTAACAAGTGTTTTGTTATTTCCAGACACAAAACTCAAAACACCGAACACCACACCCCAAACACGCAATCTTCTATTTGCCGGACAAAATACTGCGGTAGCGCTCCGAGTCATTCAGGAGTTTGACGGCTTCTTTCACTTCCGGGTCGTTCACCAGGTTTTTGCGCACTTTTCCACGTTGAAAATAGTAACGCCCGACGATGTCCTGCTCTATTTCGTGCAGGATGCGGTCGCGATTTTTACTGAGTTCTCCTTTTTTCTCCGCTTTGATTTTGTTTTCCAGGCCGGCAATTTCATTGTTTAACGGCAGACTCTCGCGGGCAGCAACATCGCGTAGTTCGTTGATTTTCTTCTCCGTAGCCGTCTGGTAATCAAAGTTTTTACTTTGCACGTATTTCGCAAAACCGTCGAAATCGGTAAATTCAAAAGTTTCAACAGAGTCGATTTTGGCGTTTTTCAGTGTGAAATCCGTCACGTAATCGAAGATGATGTTCTGGTCGAGCAGCGCTTTTACCACACCGGCGGCGGTATCGTGGGGCAACAGCACATCCGGTTTAATGCCGCCTCCGTCGAGTACGATACGGCCGTTTCGGGTTTTGAACTGGGCGCGTTCGGATTCGGGAATATCCACCGGTTCGCCGTTTTTGTAACGTACGGACTGGATGCAACGGCCCGAAGGAATATAGTATTTGGCCGTGGTCAGTTTGATACGGGCGTTGTAACCGAGTTCCTTGGTATTCTGCACCAAACCTTTGCCGTAGCTGCGCTGACCCATGATGACCGCGCGGTCGAGGTCCTGTAAAGCGCCGGAAGTAACCTCGCTGGCGGAGGCGCTGTGGCTGTCGAGCAATACGACTACCGGGATGTCGCTGTCTACCGGGGCGTGTTGCGTTTTCAGGCTGATATCCCATTCCGGCACCTTGCCTTTGGTGCTGGAAACAAACTCGCCTTTGGGCACAAACACATTAACTAAATTGATTGCCTCGTTGAGCAAGCCGCCGCCGTTGCCGCGCAGGTCGAGGATGACACCTTTCAGTTTGGGGTTTTTCTCTTTCAGGCTACGGAGCGCGTTGCCCACATTTTCACCCGCATCTTGCGTAAAGGTGGTCAGGTTGATATAGCCGACCCCCTCGGCCACGAGGCCGGAGTGCGGCACGTTCGGTACGATAACCTCTCCACGTTCGAGGCTGATCGTCAGGTCTTTTCGTTCGCCACTGCGGCGTATCAGCAGTTCCGATTTGGTACCCGGATAACCCCTCAGGAAATCGAGCACCTGGCTTTCAGTTTTCCCTTTGGCATTCTGTCCGTCGATGGCAATAAAAGCGTCGCCTACTTTCAGGCCTGCCTTGTGGGCGGGGCTGTTTTCGTATATTTCCGTAATCACCACCCATTCGCCGATACGTTTGCCCTGTGCGCCGACACCATTATACATACCATCCATCTGGATGCGGTACCCTTCAATGTCTGTTTCCGAAATATAATTGGTAAAAGGGTCGAGTCCTTCCAGCATGGCGTCGAGGCCCTGGCGCATGAGTTTGTTGGGATCGAGTTCGTCCACATAAGAGTGGTTTACTTCGCGGTAGGCATTGGCAAAAATCTCCATGTTTTTGGCAATGTCGAAGTATTTGCCTTGCGCCGAAAGTGCGCCAGCGAGTAAAAAGAGGATCGGGAAAAATTCTGAGTTTATAAATCATTACTGTTGTTGTTATATGCAGGTTTGAATGGTTTGAAATATTTGATAGTTTGAGGCCTTGGGCCACTATCTTTCGATAAAAATTCCTTCAGCGTTTCCAGCAGTTCATTCGGCTTGTCGGCGTGGACCCAATGTCCCGCACCTTCCATCGTTACAATCTCGGCTTGTGGGAAACAGGGAATGTATCAACGGAATATCTGCGTCTTTGATATAATCGGAGCGGCTTCCACGGATAAAAAGAGCCGGTTTGTCATAAACGCCTCCGCCGACTGCCGCCAGAATATCACTGTAATGTTTCCAAAGCACCGGCAGGTTCATTTTCCAGGTAAACCGGCCGTCTTCTTCCCGGGTAATGTTTTTTAATAAAAATTGCCGGGTACCTACGTCTGAAATTCTATCGGTAAGGTAAGATTCGATCTGCTTGCGGGTAGCCATTTTCGACAAATCCATATCCAGCAAGGCGCGAAAAATAGATGAATGGTTGTCTTCGGCTTTTCCCGGCTCCATATCGACAACGACTAAGCGTTCTACCATCTCCGGGTGGCTGAGCGCCAGTTGCATGGCTACTTTGCCGCCCATGCTGTGCCCGATGACCGCTGCCGAAAACATCCAGTGGTTTTCCATAAATGCGCGCACGTCTTCGGCCATTTCAGGATACGAATGCGTACCCACATGCGGCGAACGGCCATGGTTGCGCAGGTCGGGCGTGACGACCAGGTGCTGATCCGAAAGCCCCTTGGCAATCGTCTGCCAATTGTCTGAAAACCCAAAAAGTCCGTGTAAAATCAATACCGGACTACCCTGTCCGAATTCGCGGGAATACAGTTCCATTGCCTCTAAGCAGTTATCTGTTATTAGTTATTGGTTATCCGTGTTGATAATCAAGCATTTGTAAAGAATTTAAGCAAAACTAATTATGCACACCTCCTTACAATCAACATCTTTCATTTCCGTATGTTTGCCTCGTGGCAATTTTCATTTCAAAGCGCAGGGCGTTTTCTAAGTATTTCTTTCTGAGGAAATATCAACCGGCAAAACAAATATTTTAAAAATATCAGACAAAATGTTTTTTATTACAAACACTTTGTTTATTTTTGTCCCTGTTTTTAACCATGTATTACCTAAACAGCACCATACACCATGGCAGACGAAAAAGAAAATAAACTCAAAACCCTGCAATCGACCATAGACCGCCTCGACAAAACCTACGGCAAAGGTACAATTATGCGTCTTGGCGACAAGCAGGCCATTGAAGTAGAGGTCATTCCCACCGGGTCACTCGGTCTGGATATCGCTTTGGGATGCTACGGCCTTCCCAAAGGGCGTATCATCGAAATCTACGGGCCGGAATCGTCCGGTAAAACCACCCTTGCCATTCACGCCGTGGCGGAATGCCAGAAAAAAGGCGGAATTGCAGCCATCATCGATGCAGAACACGCCTTCGACCGCTTTTACGCAGAAGCATTGGGCGTCGATGTGAACAACCTGCTGATCAGCCAGCCCGACAACGGCGAGCAGGCCCTCGAAATCGCGGAAAACCTGATCCGTTCAGGCGCCGTGGATATCCTGGTGATCGACTCGGTAGCAGCATTGGTGCCCCGCGCGGAGATCGAAGGCGAAATGGGCGACTCTAAAATGGGTTTGCAAGCCCGTCTGATGAGCCAGGCCATGCGTAAAATGACAGCGAATATCGGTCGGACCGGCTGCTGCTGTATTTTTATCAATCAGTTGCGTGAAAAAATCGGCGTTATGTTCGGCAATCCCGAGACCACTACCGGTGGTAATGCGCTTAAGTTTTACGCGTCCGTTCGCCTCGATATTCGCAAAAGCGGCGCCGCCATTAAAGATAAAGACGGCAACCTCGTGGGCAACCAGGTAAAGGTAAAAGTGGCGAAAAACAAACTGGCGCCTCCGTTCAGAACGGCCTCCTTCGATATTATCTTTGGAGAAGGTATTTCCAAAACAGGCGAAATTATCGACCTCGGATCTGAGATGGATATCATCCAGAAAAGTGGCGCCTGGTATAGCTATAACGGCGCTAAAATTGCCCAGGGCCGCGACGCTGCCAAAAATTTTCTGCATGACAATCCGGAAGTGGCGCTGGAAATTGAACAAAAGATCAAGGAGAAGATCAGTTCGGGTATGTTGAAATCTCCACTTGCCTCTGTGAAGGTGGCAGCGACGGATGATGGTGAAGAAGATGATTTTTAAGATGGATTGTATTTAAATGGATTTTTCCCGACGTAGCGTGTTAGAACACGGATTTGACGGATTTGACACGGATTTAAAGTGAAGAAGGTGATTGTTAAAAAGGAGTTCATAAAGGGTTCTCTTTTAAATTTTGCCTCATCGACACAATTTTGACCTGTCCCGAATTTTTCTCATGGAGGAAAATTCGGGATTTTTATTTGCCTGTCCTCTTTCTCTTTCTTTGAATTATCTTCGCTTCTCAAAACCACTTCAAAACGCGCATGAAATCCCCACGCTGGCAAATATCTACCATAGACGAACCCCTCGTCCGGCAATTGCAAGACGCGTTGCAGATCGACCCGGTTTTCTGTAACTTATTGGTGCAACGCGGCATTACCACCCTCGAAGCCGCGCAGCATTTTTTCCGGCCAAAATGGGAAGATTTGCACGACCCTTTCCTGATGCAGGACATGGATCGCGCTGTTGGAAGGCTCGATCAGGCCCTGAAAAGCGGTGAACGTATTCTGTTGTACGGCGATTATGATGTAGACGGCACTACCAGCGTTGCTTTGATGTACAGTTTCCTTTCCCGATTCTATCAAAATCTGGATTATTACCTGCCCGACCGCGATAAGGAAGGGTATGGCGTCAGTCTGGCCGGCGTGGAATACGCCCGGGAACAGGGTTGCGCGCTCGTCATTGCCATGGATTGCGGGATCAAAGCCCACGACGCCGTTATTATAGCCAAATCATACGGGATCGATTTTATTATTTGCGACCACCACCTGCCGGAAGGCGGCCTGCCGGACGCGGTCGCCAACCTCGATCCGAAACGCCCCGATTGCATGTATCCCTATAAAGACCTCAGCGGATGCGGGATTTCCTTCAAATTCGCCCAGGCACTGGCTTTATACAACAATACGCCGGCAGAGGAACTGATGGGATTGCTCGATCTGGTCGCCGTCAGTATCGCCTGCGACATTGTCCCGATGACCGGCGAAAACCGCATCCTCGCGCATCTCGGTTTACATCGCCTCAATACGACACCCAGCATAGGATTATGGGCGTTGATGCAGCGCACCAACCGTCCGACCCCGCTGAATATCAACGACCTGGTTTTTGCTGTCGGACCCCTCATCAATGCGGCTGGCCGTTTGGGCGACGCCCGCGAGGCGGTCCGGATGATGCTGTCCACTGATCGGCACAGTGCGCTGGATGCTGCGGGTAAACTGGTACACCGCAACCGCGAGCGCCGGGAAGTCGATTTTGCAATGGCCGACGAAGCCGGCCAGCGCGTTTTGTCGCAACCCGACATGGAAGAGAACAAAAGTATTGTGCTGTTCAGCCCCGACTGGCACAAGGGTATTATAGGCATAGCAGCCAGCAGAATGGCGGAGCGCTTTCACCGGCCTGCGGTCATCCTTACGGAAAGCAATGGCCGCGCGGTCGGTTCGGCGCGCTCCGTGCCGGGTTTCGATCTGTATGCCGCATTGCAGGATTGTGAAGATCTGTTTTATTCCTATGGCGGTCATGCCCATGCTGCAGGTATGCAAATGCCCATAGAAAACATCGATGCTTTTGTAGCAAGATTTGAACAGATCGTCCGGCAACAGATCAGCGACATTGCGGAAAATCCTGTCTTGGAAATATGCAGCGCTTTACAACTGGAAGACATCACGCCTGCTTTCTGGCGGATGCTCAAACGCTTCGAGCCATTTGGCCCGCACAACCGGAATCCGGTGTTTTATGCCGAGGATGTAGAGGATACAGGCAGCAGCCGTCTGCTCGACAACAACCATGTCCGCCTGTCGCTGCGGAGCGTGGGCGGCAAGGCTGTTTTCGGTGGTATCGCTTTCGGACTGGGCGAATTATTTCAGTCCCTGAAAGACCGGCCCTTCGATATTGCTTTCAATCTCCGGGAGGAATACTGGCGGGGCGAAAGGGGCCTTTCTTTGCAGGTAAAGGATATGCGGGCAAAAAATTGATTACAATCGTTTTCCGGGCGAAAAGCATAATTATATAGCGCCTCGTCCATTATCAAAATAATAATTTGTGAAAACACCTATTTGCCTTCTCGAATCTTTTGATTCCAAATTATGTTAATTGAAGCAAAATATGGCTCTTATTGTGATTTTTTGTAAAAAAATGCTACATTTGCAACACAATAAGCGCGTTTGCTAACCATAAATGCTGCTCAAGCACTTCTTCAACCCTGTTTTTTTGGAATGCCGGCCCCGTTTGGCAAATGAAGAAGTCGCCCTCATTTTAATGTGCGACCCCAATAATATTTTGTTTGTCGTACAAACCGGAACAGCGGCCCTAACCGCGATCGAACCTGATTTCTTTGCTGGTCATCTTTTCCCGTCGGCCCGAATGCTTCTGCATTCGTGACGGCGCCTGGTTTTTGAGACAAAAACCCCACCCATTTTAAGCGTTCACTTTCATTCATCATTCAATATACAAGATTTTAAGATGTCCCTCACTCGTTTCAACGCACTCCAGACTATGGAGACCCGTGTAGAGCCGTTCCCGATGGAGTTTGGCGAAGGCCCCGCCGAAAAAATTGCTTCCTATTTTGGAGAAAACGTCTTCAATGACGAGGCCATGAAAAAATACTTGCCAGAGAATGCCTATCTGAGCGTCAAAGCCGCCATCCAAAGCGGCCAGAAACTGACGCGTGAGGTAGCGGATGATGTGGCAATAGGTATGAAAAAATGGTCCGAAGAAAAAGGATGCACCCACTTTGCGCACTGGTTCCAGCCGCTTACCGGCAAAACCGCCGAAAAACACGACTCTTTTTTCAACCTGACCCACGACGGCCAGGTGATTGAAGAATTTTTAGGCTCCGCTTTGGTTCAACAGGAACCCGACGGCTCGTCTTTCCCTTCCGGCGGCATGCGCAGCACTTTTGAAGCGCGCGGCTACACCGTTTGGGATCCGAGCAGCCCCGCCTTTATTATGGAGGTAGGCGATGGTAAAACCCTCTGTATCCCGACGATCTTTGTAACCTACGGCGGCGAAGCCCAGGATTACAAACTGCCGTTGTTGCGCTCGCAGGCATTTCTGGATAAGTCCGCTGTGCCTGTCGCTCAGTTTTTTGATCCAAACATCAACAAAATCACGGCCACGCTGGGCTGGGAACAGGAATACTTCGTAGTCGACGACGCCTTGTTCAGCGCCCGCCCTGACCTGGTGATGACCGGCCGTACCCTGCTCGGACGCCCCGCTGCCAAACACCAGCAACTGGAAGACCACTACTTCGGCTCTATCCCGGAACGCGTTTATGCCTTTATGCGCGATCTGGAAACGGAAAGCCACAAACTCGGTATTCCGGTGCGCACCCGCCACAATGAGGTGGCGCCCGCACAATACGAAGTTGCGCCTGTTTTTGAAGAAATCAACGTGGCAGTCGACCACAACCAGCTGCTGATGGACCTAATGGATCGTGTAGCCCGCCGCCACAAACTGCGCGTATTGCTGCATGAAAAACCCTTTGCAGGTATCAACGGCTCCGGCAAACACAACAACTGGAGCATGGGCACCAATACCGGCGTAAACCTGCTTTCACCCGGCAAAAACCCCAGCACCAACCTGCGTTTCCTGACATTTTTCGTCAATACCATCGCTGCGGTGTATAAATATGCCGACATCCTGCGCTCGACGATCGCGCATGCCGGCAACGACCACCGCCTGGGCGCCAACGAAGCGCCGCCGGCGATCATCTCCGTATTTATCGGGGAAGCCATGACAAAACTGCTCGATCAAATCGCGAAAGACCGGAATTCGGACGGACAAGAAGTTAAACGCGCGATCGACCTGATCTCGAAATTGCCGAACCTGGAACTTGACAATACAGACCGCAACCGGACTTCTCCTTTTGCATTCACCGGTAATAAATTTGAAATCCGCGCCGTAGGCAGCAGCCAGAACTGTGCAGGCCCTATGGCCGCTATGAACGCCATGATGGGTCTCCAGTTGGTAGAATTTAAAACAGAAGTGGATAAACTGATTGCTAAAGGTGTCAAACAGGATGAAGCCATTCTGACCGTGTTGAAAAGCCTGATCCGCAAATCCAAACCTGTTTGTTTTGAAGGCAACAACTACTCCGATGAGTGGAAAGCGGAAGCGGCCAAACGTGGCCTGAATAATTTCGCGACCACGCCGGAAGCGCTGGATGTGCTGGCTACCAAACAAGGCCTGGAATTGTACGGCAAGTCGGGCGTTATGAGCAAAGTGGAACTGGATGCGTACCACAATGTGCAACTGCACTCTTATTGTACCAAACTGAGCATCGAAGCCAAAGCCCTGGAAGAAATTGTAAATTCCATGGTGCTGCCTGCCGCCATCAAGCACCAGACAGCATTGGCCACCAATATCGCCGCTATGCGCGCCATCGATATGGACGACTCGATCGGTTACCAGAAAGATGCGCTGAAACGGGTAGTGCGCAATATCAGCGAGATCAAGGAAGGTCTGGAAAAACTGCACAAGGCACTGGAAAAAACGCACGGGGCAGACAGTATCCGGGAAGAAGCGGAAATTCTGTGCCACAAAGCGCGGCCGCAAATGGATAAAATCCGCGAAGCCGTTGACGACCTGGAAACACTCGTGGATGATCAGTACTGGCCGCTGGTGAAATACCACGAACTGCTGTTTGTCCGGTAGTTTTTTGGATAAATAATTGATGTTCTATGGGATAACCCCGGGCTTTTCAGGTGTGAAAAGTCCGGGGTTTTTTGACCTCACCCCCGGCCCTCTCTCCAACAGAGAGGAGGTGACGCCCCTCTCAGCCTTACTGTTAATGATGCCAAGTATCCGAGATCTGAGGCCGAAAATCCACACTCTATGTTTTTGAGCGGAAGAAGTTTTACATCTGGTTTACATTAATTTACACGCATTCAGGCCCGCTCGATACAGGCACGCAATACCTTTGAACAAAAACGAAGGTATGTTTATGATGAATACAAAGGCAATTGGTTGGATCGTATTAAGTTGCTGTTGGTTCGCCGCATGCGGACTCAACAAACCCTCTCAGCCTTCAGCAGACAATTCAAAAGTTGGTGCTGCCCAAACCGGGCAGTTGTCGATTGTACAAAAACTGAAGGAATTTGACCATTTGCCCGTTGAGGAAAGAATTGCCCTGTACTACAAATTAAAAAAAGAAAGTCCCGAGGCGTATAATTTTAAAAACGAAGACGAACTGACCATGTATGGCTACGCATTTATGTGGAGCAACAATGTGGCGGAGGCCCTGGCAATATTTAAACTGATCGTAGCGGAATTCCCGGATTCTTCCAACCCCTATGATAGCCTGGGTGAAGCATATCTGAAAAGCGGGAACAAGGAACTTGCCCTGGCCAACTACGAAAAGTCACTGGCGCTTAATCCCGATAATTTTAATGCCGAAGACCAGATCGATCTCATCAAACACCCCGAAAAAGTCCGTGAAAAACCGATTGACAAGTTTGCCCGGGTTTTTACTGCTGAAGCATACAAAGCGGATTTGGATCAATTGGGTAACACTTTAATAAAAGTACACCCCAACGCACTCAAATTTATTTCCAGGGAGGCGTTCTTGAAAAACATTGAGGAGCAGAAAGCCCTGATTACAGACCAAACTACATACGGCGAATTTGCCTGGTATTGCAGTGAAATCATTGCCAATGTTCATTGTTCGCATACCAATATGGGAAGTTTTTATACTGAAAATGCGATGTTGCCGCCTGCGCTGAAATTCCCGCTGCAAACCCGTTGGGTAAACGATCAGTTGTTTGTGGTGAATCCGTTAAACAATGCCGCTCAAGTGGGGGTAAAAGCCGAAATCCTGCGTATCAA
This sequence comes from Lewinellaceae bacterium, assembly GCA_016711435.1. GTDB lineage: Bacteria > Bacteroidota > Bacteroidia > Chitinophagales > Saprospiraceae > M3007. The sequence goes on along the minus strand of JADJSY010000045.1, from coordinate 63,371 downwards.
TGGGGTAGCCGTTTCCAAAATTATCAGTGATGCATACAAACATATTCCATCACAAGGGTATATAAAAACGACCAAGAAGCATGTTTTCAACAGGTGGTCTTCCGGCATGATCCCTTTTGCGCTCGGTTTTCCAGAGACCTATAACATTGTTGTCAAAGGCGCGGAAGCCCCCATTGTATTAAACAAGGCCGAAACGGTTAGAGAACCATTTAGAGACGCTTCCATAAAACCTGCTTGCGATGACAACTTATGTTTTGAAATGTTGGACGATAACCAAACGGCCATTCTGACCATCTCCACGTTCAACTATTACCAGTGGAATGATCTGGGTGTTTTTATCAATTTCATCGATAGCAGTTTTGCAGCAATCAATCAAAAAGGCATCAAAAACCTGATTATAGACGTCCGTTTCAACGGCGGTGGCTCTCAACATGCCAGTATTCATTTACTGAAGTATTTGGTGGACAAACCTTTCATCTATTATTCCAATGCCCAGTTTGAAGGGAAAACAGCAAAAATAGATGGCGAAGAACTGATAACGCCTTTTGAGCACCGGTTTAAAGGGAAATGCTATTTTATGATAGATGGAAATGGAAATTCTACCACAGGTCATTTTATGTCTCTGGTTAAAGTCTTCAACCTGGGGACCATTGTCGGCGAAGAACTTGGGTCCAATCAGTTTTGTTCGGCAGGACAAAAAATATGCAGACTTTCAAACACCAAACTGGAATATTACGTGGCAAACAACACGCACGAATCTACGGCCACCGCTCTCCCGGATGAAGTGGGTATTTTACCCGATCATGCTGTGACACAAAGCATTGATGACTATTTAAACAAGGTGGATGCTGTGAAGGTGTATACGATTCAACTTATTCAAAAGCGGGATAAGAAGTAATACATTCATCACTTATAACTCATAACTCCCTACTCCTCCTTACCTTTGCCGATCTTTTCACAAACCGCCCCCTCCGTTCGTATGGAGCACGGGCACCCGCCTTTCGTTTGGGTGGGCTAAAACAATTTTATTCCATGATTAACATCACATTTCCCGACGGCAACATTCGTCAGTATGCCGCCGGAACCACTGCCCTCGATGTGGCCAAGTCCATCAGCGAGGGCCTCGCCCGCGTTGTCCTGGCCGCTTCGGTCAATGGAGAAGTCCGCGACCTCAGCCGCCCCATCGACACCGACGCGCGCATCGTGTTTCACAAATGGGAGGACAAAGAAGGTAAACAAACCTACTGGCACTCCTCGGCCCACCTGCTGGCCGAAGCGCTGGAAAATTTGTTTCCCGGCACTAAATTTGGCATCGGCCCCGCCATCGACAATGGTTTTTACTACGACGTGGATACGGGCGACCGGGTGCTTACGCCCGCCGATTTCGCCAAAATCGAGCAGAAAATGCTGGAACTGGCCCGTACCAAAAGTGAATACAAACGCACGGAGGTGTCCAAAGCCGATGCGATCAAGTATTTCACCGAAAAAAACGACGAGTACAAACTCGAACTGATCGAGGGCCTGGAAGATGGCCAGATCACGTTTTACCAGCAGGGCAATTTTACCGACCTTTGCAAAGGCCCGCACATTCCGAACACGGAAAACATCAAAGCGGTGAAAGTGCTCAACCTCGCCGGCGCATACTGGCGCGGCGACATCGAGCGCAAACAACTGACCCGCATCTACGCCATCACCTTCCCGAAACAAAAGGAACTGGAGGAATACCTGGTGATGATCGAAGAGGCCAAAAAGCGCGACCACCGCAAACTCGGCCAGGAACTGGAACTCTTCATGTTCAGCGAAAAAGTGGGCGCCGGTCTGCCGCTGTGGCTGCCGAAAGGCACTGCTTTGCGCCAGCGACTGGAAGATTTCCTGAAAAAAGAACAGATCAAACGCGGTTACCAGCCCGTCATCACGCCGCATATCGGCTCAAAAAAACTCTACGTCACCAGCGGACACTGGGAAAAATACGGCGCGGATTCCTTCCAGCCCATCCGCACCCCACAGGAAGGGGAAGAGTTTTTGCTCAAACCCATGAACTGCCCGCACCACTGCGAAATTTACGGCCACCGTCCGCGCTCGTACCGCGAACTGCCGGTGCGTTTCGCGGAATTCGGCACGGTGTACCGCTACGAAATGTCGGGCGAACTGCACGGCCTGACCCGCGTACGTGGCTTTACACAGGATGATGCACATATTTTCTGCACCGAAGATCAATTGAAGGAGGAATTCCTGGCGGTGCTGGATCTGACGCAATTCGTACTCGCCAAACTGGGTTTTGATAAATTTACAGCCCAGATCAGCCTACGCGATCCAGACAACAAAACCAAATACATCGGTAGCGATGAGGTTTGGGAAAAATCTGAACGAGCCATTATCGAGGCGGCCGCAGAAGCCGGTTTGAATACTATTACCGCATACGGCGAAGCGGCTTTCTACGGACCGAAACTGGACTTTATGGTGAAGGATGCCCTCGGCCGCTCCTGGCAACTCGGCACCATCCAGGTAGACTACAACCTGCCGGAACGTTTCGACTTGACGTATATCGGCGCTGACAATCAACCGCACCGCCCGGTGATGATCCACCGCGCACCGTTCGGTTCCATGGAACGCTTCACGGGCGTTCTGATCGAACACTGCGCCGGTAAATTCCCGCTTTGGCTCAGCCCCGAGCAGTTTGCCATTCTGCCGGTGTCTGACAAGTTTGTAGAATACGCCTACCAGGTCAGACAACAACTGGAAGCCGACGACCTGCGCGGCATCGTAGACGACCGCAATGAGACCATCGGACGAAAAATCCGCGACAACGAAATGAAACGTATTCCATTCCTGCTCATCGTGGGCGAAAAGGAAGTGGAAGCGGGCACCATCAGCGTGCGCAAGCAGGGTGAAGGCGACCAGGGCGTTTTATCCGTGGAGGCTTTTGCGGAATTGGTGAAAGGGATGCTGTAACACCGAACCCTGTTCGGTGGAAAATAACCGAGGCCCGGCGGAGTGATTCGTCGGGCCTCGGTGTTTTGTACCGGCTGCTTTAACTGCCAGAAGTGCCGAGCGTTCGGCAGCTAAAGCAGCCGGTACGGGGGTTACACGCAACCATATTATTTCCCCATCTGTCAAAATTTCGTGTCCGGCAATTTTCATGCTCGTTTTCTTGTTTTGTAAAAAAACAGTACAACAACATGCAAACAAGTTCAATTCCCCTTCTTTTTGGAATTTGTTTCTTTTTCACCACCCAACCTTACGTTTTCGCCCAAAATCTACTTGCCAACCCCGATTTTGAAGATGAAAATATTTGCACCGAATTTATAGCCCGCTGCGCCCCGGAAGCCTGGCTGGAAGTGAATTACGGTCGGATATTTTATTTACAAAACGACAAAGGGAGCAAAGTGGCCATCCGGTTATCCAACGATCCGGGAATGCGGACATTCCTGTTTACCGAATTGTTGTGTCCGTTGATTGCAGGAGAAACGTACCGTATATCATTCGATTTAAACCTGCGCGAGGCTGAATTCAGGAGCTTCGGCATTTTTTTGTCCGTGGAAAACTTGAAGGGCCGGTTCAACCAGAAAACCCTGCAACCAACGCTTACGATTACGGAAAATAACAGCCTCAAAAAAATCAAAAAGATGGATTGGCTTCCGTTCGCGGCCACATTTCAGGCTTCGGGTGAAGAGCGGTTTTTATACATCGGTTACTTTGATGCAGGTCAGAAACTGGGCAAACGCGACTGGTTCCATCTCACCTACATAGACAATATAGAACTGATTCCGGAAAATAAAGAAATACAGATTTGCGCCGAAGCGGAGGCAAAACGCGCCGAAATTTATGCCGAAAACCGGCGGCATTATGGATTTCCGGACCCGGATGCTGCGGAGGATACGATACGCAATACCAACGCTGTATTTGAAGTTCCGGTGAAAGTAGAGGAATTAGCGCAGCCTGAAAAAATAGCCGATGCGCCGCAACGATCTGATACGCTGGTACTGGCCGGCGTTTGTTTCGATTTTAATAAAAGTACACTCAACGAACGTTACGCCGCCATTACCGACAGTTTGACCGATAAAATCATCGCCCGAAATCCTGAACAAGTATTCATCAGCGGACACACGGACAATGTCGGCAGCGATGAATTTAACCTGAAACTTTCATTGGCGCGGGCCGAAACGATTGAGCAAGTGCTCATTCAAAAAGGTATGGACGCCAGAAAAATTGTTTGTGAAGGATTGGGAGAAATGTGGCCCGTAGCGGATAATGATACGGAAATAGGCCGGGCAAAAAACCGGCGAATAGAGGTGGTGTTGATCTTTAAGGAGTGAATGGTTTCAAATTACCACACAAACTCCAACACTTCTTCCAGGCCCTCCGCAATACTAAAATGCACCGGACAAGTCCGCGCGGCCAGTTCCAGCACCTTTTTCTGGGTATCCGAGTACCCAGTCGCCGGCATGGTAAACTTGATTTCAATCCGTGCGATCCGGCGCGGGTCGGCGGCCATGATTTTGGTGACTTCGGCATGAGCGCCGGTAATGTCTATTCCGTGGTTGCGGGCGCTGATGCCCATAAGGGTCAGCATACAGGAAGCCAGCGAAGTAGCGCAGAGGTCGGTGGGGGAAAAAGCCTCGCCACGGCCCTGGTTGTCGGGCGGCGCGTCGGTGATGATTTTTTCACCGGAAAGCAGATGGGTCGCTTCTGTGCGGAGCTCGCCGAGATATTTAACTGTTGATGTCATGTGAAATTCGTGTTTGGTGTTTAGTGTTTAGTGTTTCGGGGTCTTCGCCTTTGGCTAAGGTACGGAAATCAAGCTACTCAAAATTGCCGAGGGCTTCACTCATTGCTGTCTGGAACTTTAAAAATGCCCGAGAATCCGGGCGGCCACAAGGGCCGCCCCTACTACAAAAATTGGGCATTTAGACTTGCAAATAGCACGGTTTTTTATGTTTATGGTGTAGGGGCGACCCTTGTGGTCGCCCGGATTTCAAAGGTTCCAGGCAGCAATGGGCTTCGCCTATGGCAATTTTGAGTAACTCATGCAAACGCGAAAAACCAAAAACTTAACACCCGCCAAAGGCGAAGACCCCGAAACACTAAAAACCAAACACCAAACACGCTTAAGCCCCTTCGGGCTTCGCCGGCTGCCAATCAGGCCGCGTTTCCACCAGTTCTTCCTTATCGGCGTTTTGTTCCGCTTTCCGGCGCTCTTTTTTGGCGCGGTCTTCGGCTTCAATTTTGTCGTAGGCTTTGATGATGTCCTTGACCAGGCGGTGGCGCACCACGTCTTCGGTTGTCAGGTGTATCGAAGCGATACCTTCCACGCCGTCCAGGATTTCAATAGCCTGGCGAAGTCCCGATTTTTGGTTGTGCGGCAGGTCGATCTGACTCATATCGCCGGTGATAACGCATTGCGCAGAAGGCCCCAGACGGGTGAGGAACATTTTCAATTGAAGCGGCGTAGCATTTTGCGCTTCATCGAGTATGATAAACGCATGATCGAGCGTGCGACCGCGCATGAAAGCGAGCGGTGCAATTTCGATGATGCGGTTTTCCATGAAAAAATTCAATTTATCCATGGGAAGCATATCGTCCAGCGCGTCGTACAACGGACGAAGGTAGGGATCGACCTTTTCTTTCAGGTCGCCGGGCAAAAAACCGAGGCTTTCGCCGGCTTCGACAGCCGGGCGGGTGAGCACAATTTTTTTGACCATTTTATTTTTCAGCGCGCGCACCGCCAAAGCCACAGCCGTATAGGTTTTACCCGTGCCGGCCGGCCCGAGCGCAAAAACGATGTCATTCGTTTCCACGATCTCGACCATTCGTTTCTGGTTGCGGGTTTTAGCCCGGATGGGTTTTCCATCGCGCCCAAAAAGAATCGTATTGCCATTGCTGCCATCTCCATTGACAGGAATACGCACTTCAAAAGGGTTTTCTCCACCCAACAAGTCTTCAACTGTTTGCACGGGAAGTTCCTGGTGCTCGCGCAGGTAGCGCACCATCATCTCGAATTTTGCCTTGGCGGCCTGGGTATCTTTTTTTTCGCCGGTGAGTTTCAGGCTGTTTCCCCGGGACGTAATGGTCACATCGGTAAAAGCTTTGCGCAAGAGATTTAGTTTGGCGTTGTTTTCTCCGAAGAGTTCAACGGGATCAACGCCCTCGACTGTAAGAATGATGTCGCTCAATAGTAAGTTCAAGTTTTTTGGCAGCGGGAAGTCCATCAGCACGCAGCGGGGTGATTTTTCAGCGTTTTTAGTTGTGCGATGCTTCCATGCCTGTTTTTAAATCGTTGCCCCTCTTCCGCCCACAAATCTAATAGTAACAGGCGAATCTTCCAAACACAATTACAGGGGGTATTGGTTCATTAATTCATATTATAATTTACGCCGAATCGTATCATGCGCCCTTGTTGTGGGTTAAACAACAGATCATCAGGCGTTCCGGTAGCGTCTAATCCTGCAAAACGCCGGTTAAACATATTTTGAAATTGCATGTAAATCAGAAAATGATTGCTCGGGTAAAGTCGGGCGGACATGTCCCAGCTCCGAAAAGTTGGATGGCGCTCCTGTACAGCCGACAATTGGAACTGCTCGCGGTAGGCAACTGATTTGCTGAGTACGGATGATTGGCGATTAGATGCAAACATCAGTTCCAGTTGATTCAGTTTAAAAAAGGTGCGGAACTGCGTATGCCAGCGCGGCTGGTTCATCACTTCTTGCAGGGGTTCCCGCGCCTTCGGCGAGCCATTCTTTTCCCCGTGCGTATTGTATAAAGAACTCCAAACGGGAAGAAATGACCGTTTTTTTGCGGTTTTGGCCGGTAATCTGGATCAGCTCTCTGTCTTCGGAACGTAATAAACCCTGAATGCCCCACAGGTTGATACTGCGTCCGGGAATATTCTGATACCCGTAAATCCATACACCTGTCTCCGTTTGAAGCAGATTGTTGGGGCGCACTTTATTGGAGGTTTCTTGCCAGAAAAAAATACCTTCCAGGCTGAAATCGCCTTCAAAACGTATAGCGCCTTCTGCCGCGCGGGTTTGTTCCGGTTCGTTTAAAGAAGAAACCAGCGCGCTGGATAAATTGCCGCTTTCAGGCAGGATATAAAATGAATTGGTTTGGTAATATGGCGATACCTGCCGGATACCTTCTGCGTAGTTGGCCCGTGCGACCCAGCGTTTTGCAATGCGGTATTGCGCCGCCAGCCGTGGCAGGGGCGTTACACTCGAAAAATCACTCACAAAGGTATTCAGGGCCAGTCCGCCGATCACCGTCAACGCTTTGCTCTGCCATTTCAACTGACCGAATCCGGTTAAATCCAGAGCACCCCGGCTGTTGGGAGAAACTGGTTCGGAAAAAATATTACTTTCTAGTGGCTGTGCTTCCACCGGCGTTTGATGGTGGTTGAAGTAGGCAAAACCATTTGATAAATTGAATTGAACACCCAGATCAAGTGATAAATTTCTGAGCAGTGATGCATTCATTCTTGACTCGATCCTGGCATCAAATCCATTGGCGTAACCGTACCGCTCATCGGAATTGTACTTTTGAAAAACACTGTCTACGAGACCCGTTACAGGCGGAGCCACCGTTGATTGTAACAAATAGCTGCCGGCTGCCAGCCGGTCATAAATAAAGGTGGACGTAGAGGTATTATTGATTTTATAGCGCAAAAAAGAAGCGGTATGGTGCGTCACCCAGCGTTTCCGTTGTTTTTGAAAACTAAAAACAAACACCTCGTGTTTTTCGGCAATCCGGTTGGAAGAATTGGCGTAAGAAACCGCTAATGGATTCATTCCCAATGCACTATGGTCAAAACGAGCCATCCGGTGGTAACTGAATTGGAGGCCGCGCCATCGCAAATTCACCCCAAACAAGCGGCTTTCATGCATGACCGGAGCGGTTTTGGGGATGTTGCCAATATCCGAACGCCGGTAATTGGGGTTGTTCAGGTAAAAACCCTGCGGCAGATATTGCGGGACATAGGCATCCGTATTGTAGATCGACTGGTCGTAATAAATATCTGTCCGTTCGCGAACCGTACTGCTGCCGTACAGGCTGAAATGAAATATTTTTTTGTCTTTGCCCAATTTACCCCCGAACGTAAGATCGAGGTTATTGGTGCCAAAACGCCCGAAAGACAGGTCCGCCTGGGTATAAACAGGCCTTTCTGATTCTTTCAGGATAATATTCACCACGCCTGCACAAGCTTCATTGCCATAAAGTGCGCCGGCAGGCCCATAGATGACTTCGATGCGTTCCGCCTGCCGGATCGGCAACTGCGCGCCGATGGGCATCCCCAGCGCCGTAAAAGGTTTGATCGGCACATCATTGATCAAAATTTTGACAAATTGATTACCGGCCAGTCCGCGCATCAGAAACGTCTCTCCTTCCAGCGCATTGCCGGGTTGAGACACCCGGATACCCGGCGCCGCCCGTAGCACATCGCCCAGGGTGATAAATCCGTTGCGCTGAATATCTTCCGCCGTAGCCACCCAGATCGTAAACGGCATCTGATCGGCTTCTTCAAGGGAGCGCGTAGCGGAAATCACCCGCGTCGACTGTAAAGAAAGATCGCGCATCACAATATCCTGTTCGGTGAGCCGCTCCGGACTGAGTAATAGCGACGACGTATCCTTTTGAGCAATAAGCAGGTAACTCCAGAAACAAAATGCTAACGACAACGGGTATTTCACGGCAACAAAAGTTTATTGGTGCGAAAAGTAGCAATAAAGAAGTGGGTGTCTCACAAGAGGCGGCACATTTAGTCATCCGTCTCCAACCCCTGTAAAATACCCTTTTCCATCGGCGGCACACCGCGTTTCATCCACTTGGGTTGCGGCGCAGACATCAGGTAATAATCAAAAAATTGCTGCATACGGCGTTGAAAGTCCATGCGGTTTTGCAGTTTCACAGGCCAGTGCGGCTCGTCGTTGTAGTTGAGCAGCCAACAAGGTTTTCCCAATCGGCGCAGTCCGGAAAACAATTCGATGCCCTGGTACCAGGGAACGGCGCCGTCTTTGTCATTGTGTAAAATCAGGAGCGGGGTTTGTACTTTATCCAGCGTAAACAAGGGCGAATTTTCCAGGTAACGCATCGGATACTCCCAAAGACTGCCCCCGATGCGGCTCTGCTGATGTTCATATTGAAATACGCGACTCAGCCCCGATTCCCAGCGGATGCCACCATAAGCCGAAGTCATGTTGGCTACCGGCGCTAGGCAAACAGGTTGGTGCGCGTCACCACATAAGCCGCCTGGTAACCGCCCCAGGAATGCCCCTGCATGGCCACGCGTTTGGGATCCACAAAACCCTTGTTGATCAAAGCCGTCACACCGCTGACAATGGCATTGTAGGCGCTTTCTCCGGGATAACCCGTGCGGTAAGGAATGTCCGGTGCAAAAATGAGGTAGCCTTTGCTGGCATAGACGGTGTAATTGATCTGGGAGCGGTGAAAATCCGGGGAGCGGTGCTGGTGCAGTCCGTCGGAGAGTTTTTCGTAAAAATTGACAATCATCGGGTACTGCGCGGCAGGGTCGAAGTCTTCCGGTTTGATGAGCAATCCGTTGAGCACTTCACCCGACAGCGAGGTCCACTGTACAGGCTCGATAGCGCCCCAGCGGTATTCGCTTTGTTGCGGATTGGCCTGGGAAATTTGAGCCGGCTTAGCCTCGCTGTTTCCATAGTTCAGGTATTGCAAATCGGGAAAAACCTGGTAATTGCCCCTTGAAAACAAGAGATAATCAGCATTTTTAGGTTTAAGGGGCTGTTTGGTGTAAGCAAAATCGCCGCCGCTGAGCTGGGTAGTTTTTCCATTTTTCAAAGAATGCCAACTATAACCTTCCGCTTTCGTCGGGTGGTGAAACTGGTGCAACAAAATGGATGCATCCGCCGGAATGCTGCGTTCTTCCGGGTCTAATTTCAGGTAGCGGTAAGTGGTCTGCGTTTCTCTTCCTTTGGTGAGGCGTTCGGGGTTCTTTTGCCATTCGGGTCCATTTTCCAGAGGTCGTATTTGTCATACACGATCATGGCCTCGTCGCCGCCGAGCCATCCTGCCAGTCCATGTGCATCGGGAAAATCGGGCACGTCATTTTCTTCGTCGTAAAACGGCGCGAGGCGATTATCCGTCAGCCGGACGATTTCAGACCTGCGCGCATTCCAGGCAAACAAGGCTGTGTCAGGATCGCTCCACCAAATGATGTATCCGGCTTCCGGCGAAATGCGTGGATTGCCACGCAAATCCTTCACAATCAATTTTTTATCCCCTGTTTTTAAATCGACGGCATATAAATCCTTGTGCGGCGTACCTTCTATAGTCACATAGGTTCCATAAGGCTCTTCGGTAAAAGCAAGCGCCATTTCCGCATTGCGTTGTTCCTGGAATCGCAGTTCGGGCATTTCGGGAGAAGCCAGTGGCACAAAGCGGTTTTTACGGCTGTGCCAGACAATGGGATATGATCGCTTCTTCATATTATCCAACTGCACCTCCTGCTGGGTGTAGAGGCGGTTGTCCGTCCAGTTCCACACCTCCACATCCACAATTTCTTCTTTTAACAGCATGGTATCGTTGAGGATCGGGGCCGGCGCTATTCCAAAGTACAGTTTGCTGCCGTCTTCTGAAAAAACGGGACGGCTGTTTTCACTGATAACCCAGTTGGCCTCGCCGTTGCTGCGTTGCAAAAAATCGCTTTCCGGCCGGGCAATGATTTTGGCTGAATCCTTGCCTGATTCCCGGTAGCACAATTGCAAAGGCCGGATCCGGGCTTTGCTGGTATCTAAGTCTGCCAAAAAAGCAGCCTGTTCACCCTGTTCATCGAGCGATAGTTGCTGAAACTTACCCTTGCTCCTGAACAAGGGCTGAATGGCCGATCGCTCCAGATCATACAGGTAAACCCCATTTTTCTGGATGGAACGGTTGGTTTTCACCGTCATGGTATCACCCCAGCCGGTGCTGTACAACAACAGGCGCGGACTATTTTTCGCCAGCGTAAACTCCTTGACATACGCGATGGTGTCCTGTTTGCCGGAAACAGTGTTGCGGACCACAAGACGGTAACCGTTGTCCTTGTCCTCCTTTTTTTCCTTGGCCGTTTTGGGCGCAGGTTTGGGTTGCGTTTTGGCCGTATCCTTTTTGGCGGGCGCGGGTTTCATTGGCTCGCATTGAAAAGCAAACCAGCCCGACCATTTTTCGGGAACCAGCACCGTTTTGAGTCGCGGGATTTTTTCCAACTGCCCTGTGGAAAGTGTCAGGATGCCTAAGGTGTCTTTGGGTAAATCTTCGTCTTTCACTTTTTTGCGGCGCTGCGCTTTCAGGCTGTCCAGCGGTGGTTTGATGGTGAAAATCAACAACTTATTGTCCGAAGAAAAACGGGCCTCGGAGGCGCGCGGAAATACGCTGGTCTGCTTGCCGGCTTCATTCCACAGGTATAATGCAGCATCACCTTCCGCGACGGGCAATTGCGCCCAACTGACCCATTGGCCATCATTGGAAATGCGTTGTTGTTCTATTTTTTTCCAGCGCTGCACGTCAGCGTGGTCGATGATTTTTTTTGTTTGCTGCGAAAAACCCGGAAGCGGCGCCGACAGTAAACCCGACAGGAGGATGGTTGCAAGGAAGATTTGCTTCATGAAAAGTTGTTTTTTTACCACACTGAATACTTATGTGTTTTAGTGTTTTCGGGTTTTGGTGTTTTGGACGCTTCGCTTTTGGCAACCGTGAGTAGTTTAGGCGAAGCGCCCAAAACACAAAAACCCGAAAACACCAAAACACTTGATTACTTAATCACACTCAAAATCAATACGCCCAAAAGAAAAAGGCCCAAAAAAGCCTGCGCCAGCCGCTTTTCAAATTTAATGACATTTTTTACCGGCTTATCTTTTGCCGTTACGTTGCCCGCCCGGATCACCTGCAATAAAACCAATGAAATAATGATGTAACTCAGGAGATAAATTTTATCCATCAGTACCATATAACCCGAATCAGGCAATGCGCTGCTGTAGGATTGTTGCAGGAAAACGGCCGTCAGCAATCCGCCGATCGGAAGGGAGGAACGGGAATCGATATGCGTCGGATGCAGGAGCAGTGCGCCGATACTAACCAGCATCACCACCAGCAGGGGCAAAAGCATTTTCAGTAAAAAATAACTGATCGGGCGGGAAAGGGTGATGTTGTAACTCAGATTGCTGTATCGCTGGGCATTTTCTTCGGGGTTGCCGAAATTGGTGCCGTAGTCGTGTACCTGTGAAATAAGTTCACAACGTTTGGTTTCCCAACCTACCAGGTTCAGGGTTTTGCGAATTTGGGCGCCCAGCGTATCCGCTACGTATAGCAGCGAATCGGACGGAAATTCCGGGTTTTCGATCTGAATATCCAGCGTGTGTTGATCCAATGGAAAACGATTGAGGGAGAAAGAGTGGAAAAAGCGGCCTTCTATCCTGAAAATCTTATATTTTTCTCCGGTTTTCAGTTGTACGGGCGTGCTGTCGCCATCGAAAGTAGCCTTGTCCATACTCCATTTTCAATGGCATTGACAAATTCAATATTCGTCGGATCGATGGGCCCAGACCATCGGAACCAGATATAAAAATCTGCATAAAACGAGTGCTCGTCCATATTCAGGTTATACAGGTTCATCAGGTAAATACCGGTTTTCACCTGTTGTGCCTGGGCGGCTGCCGGGACAGCCAATTGTGGCAGGTAAATTGCAAAGAGAAGGAGTATCAGGCGCATGGTAGAAATTTTAGATGCCAAAAATAGATTTTTTCACAAAAACCACACGCACTGTATATCGTCCCGCTTCGCTTCGTATTAACTTTGCGCCCTTATGACACAACAACGCGTCCTCAAATTGCACAATAGCCTCAGCGGCAAAAAAGAAATTTTCCAACCCATCGTGCCCGGCCATATCGGAATGTATGTGTGCGGCCCAACGGTTTACAGCGATGTACACCTGGGCAACTGCCGCACATTTGCCAGTTTCGATGTCATTTATCGCTACCTGCTGCACATCGGGTATAAAGTGCGGTATGTCCGCAACATCACCGACGTGGGCCATTTGACCGACGATGGGGAAGACCGCATGGCCAAAGGCGCCAAAGTGGCACAACTCGAACCTATGGAAGTAGCGCAACACTACACCGTGGGTTTCCACGACATGATGCGGATTTTTAATACCCTGCCGCCCAGCATCGAACCGCGGGCTACCGGCCATATCCCGGAACAGATCGACATGGTACAGGATATTATGGATCGTGGATACGCCTACGAGCGCAATGGTTCAGTTTATTTCAACGTCATCAAATTCAACCAGGAGCATCCCGGTGTGTACGGACAATTGTCGGGCCGCGTCATCGATGAGCTGATGGCGGAAAGCCGCGATGGCCTGAAAAACCAGGAAGAAAAAAACCACCCTGCCGATTTTGCGATCTGGATGAAAGCCCGCCCGCAGGATATTATGGTGTGGAAAAGTCCCTGGTCAGTCGGTTTTCCGGGCTGGCACCTAGAATGCAGCGCCATGAGTACCAAGTACTTAGGTCAAACTTTTGACATTCACGGCGGCGGAAACGACCTGAAATTCCCGCACCATGAAAACGAAGTAGCACAGAGCAACGGCGCCTGCGGTTGCTCGCCTGCCAACTACTGGCTGCATACCAATATGCTCCTGCTAAACGGCAAAAAAATGTCGAAATCCGATGGCAACACCATCAACCCGCCGCAATTGTTCACCGGAGAAAGCGAGCATATCAGCAAATCCTATTCTCCGATGGCCGTGCGCTTTTTTATGCTGCAAGCGCATTACCGCAGCACACTCGATATAACGGATGACGGTCTGCAGGCAGCGGAAAAAGGATTCAAAAAACTCATGGACGCCTATAATACCCTGCAAAAACTGCCCGTAGACGCCCGTGACTTCGACGGTTCGGAAACGGAACACGACCGGGCTATACTGGCGCTCATCGAAGACGCCTACCAGGGTATGGACGATGATTTTAATACTGCCATCGCATTGGCTTGCCTCAGCGAACTGGGTGGTTACGTCAATAAATTAGCCAACAAACAACTGGCTTCCGGCGATGTGGCTCCCTGGGTCATCGAACGCCTGAAAACGGTATACCATACGTTTGTTTTTGATATTTTCGGTCTGAAAGACGAGGAATCTAAAGAAGACAGCGGCACTGTGGAAGGACTGATGGAACTGATTCTCGACCTGCGCGCTAATGCCCGCGCCCAAAAAGACTGGGTTGCGAGTGATAAAATACGCGATGTACTCGCTGAAGTGGGTATTCAGGTGAAAGACGGGAAAGAAGGGGTGAGTTGGGAGAAGAATTAAACATGAATCATCCCGAAAAGGCAAAGGAAGCCATTTAAGCACATAGGCACATGAAAACATAGTTAAGAGTACTCTACGCTATGTTTTCTATTGCCCTTGCCTTTAATTACTCTACAGGTGTTGTTGTTTGACTGCTTGCAGTCTTTTTGCCTAAATTCAGACCCATTTTTCTTCCCAATTCCTCCAATCGCATCTTATAAATATACTGCGGCGTGCGGTCATATAACGAGCGGTATAAAGATAACGCCCGCAAGTGATGGGGTGTGGGGTTGTCGGCGATTCGGCGCAGCTCGAAATGCACTGCCGCTTCTTCCCGTTCGGTTCTGGCCAGCGCCATCAATTGTTGCAGCTGGCGCAATGCTTCGGGTTTGTTGCCTTCCGAAATAATTACCTGCGCCCGCAAAATATTGGAACTGAAAGTCAGATCGGCATTGCCGAGCGCCAGGGCAATGTCGCGGCCTTCCTCCAGCAGTTGGCGAGCGGCGGCCACTTCGCCGGAATACAGGTGTACCAATCCTTTTTCTACCAACGAATACCCCAAAACCAGCCGGTTGCCCATTTCCCGGGCGTGCTCGATGGCTTCATTGTAATATCGGATACTGCGGGCATAGTCGCGTTTGAAAAACCAGGTATCTCCCAGCGTATTCAATGCTTTGGCGATGCCTTTTTTATAGTTCAGTTCACGGCTCAGTGCGAGGTTTTGTTCGAGGTATTCGATGGCCGCGTCAAACTGGCCCATGGTCGACATCAGATCGCCGATCAATCCGCAGGCGATGGCCGTCCCCTGTTTGTCGCCCAATTCCCGGGCGAGTAGCAGGTCGCGGTCGAAGTTTTGCATGGCTTTTGTGTAATCGCCTTTTTTCTCCCAAACAGAGCCGATGGAGCCGATACAAATGGTCATTAGGAGTTTATTACCCAGTTCTTCCGAATATGCAAGCCCCTTTTCCAGACAAAGTAAAGCGCTGTCCAGGCTGTTTTTTTCCAGGTAAATAATACCCAGATTGGTGTAAAGGGTAGTCAAACCCTGTTTATCTGCCACGCGTTCGGCAATATCCAATTGTTCTTCCAGCCAGCGAATGCCTTCGTCGTAATGGCCCTGATTCATAAAAATAAGCCCCAGATTGGCGACAATGGCGGCATTTTCCCCTTCCCGGTTATTGGCGCGGTTGATCTCGATGGCTTTGGCAAACCAGCTTTTGGCAGCATCGTAACTGCCCTGGCGGAAAAAGAAAGTGCCGAGATTGCCGTATGTTTTGGCAATACCGATCTGGTCGCTGGCCAGGTCAAAACAGGTAATCGCCACATCCAGGTACTTT
The DNA here is from genome assembly GCA_016711435.1 of Lewinellaceae bacterium. GTDB lineage: Bacteria > Bacteroidota > Bacteroidia > Chitinophagales > Saprospiraceae > M3007. The sequence goes on along the minus strand of JADJSY010000045.1, from coordinate 47,738 downwards.
TTGGCGTCGGGATAATTGCCCCGGAGCATCAGCAATTGTCCCAGGCGCCGGTTGCCGCGACCGATCAGATACCAGTCATTCAGGTTTTTGGCTCGTTCGAGCGCCGTGCGGTAATCCTGCTCGGCTTCTTCCCATTGCCCTACCAATTCATGCACCGTTCCTTTTCGAAGGATCAGTTTGATGACCTTTTTGCTTTTTTTATCTTTCTTTAAAGTGCTGGTAATCAATTTTTCATAAAAAGACAGCGCCTGCCGGTTCTGAAAATTGCGCTGTGCATAGCGGGCTGCTTTTTCTAAATATTTATTGGTTTTCCGTTCGTCTTCGGCCTGTTCGTAGTGGAAAGCCAGGTCGACAAAACGCTCCTGCGAATTGGGGTACAGCTGTTCGATCGCATCGGCAATCAATTGGTGCAGCTCGCGCAGGCGGGTGCGCAATTGCATGTCATACGCCGCTTCGCGCAGCAGCGAGTGCCTGAAAATGTACCGCAACTCGTTCATTGCATACCAGACCTGCCACTTCTCGGCGGTTTGAATCTGTTCGCGGAGCACCAGTTCAATATCACCGTTTTTGCTGATAAATTCTTCCTGTTTGGCCATTACTGCCGACAAAACAGGTAATTCAAACTCCCGCCCGATAACCGCTGCGGCTTTTACGGTTTCTTTGACCAGACCGCTCAGCCGGTCGATGCGCGCCATCATGATCTCTTTAACAGAGTCATTCATCTGCACGTCCTGGTTTTTCAGTTGCAACAGGCCGTTTGTATTTTTCAACAGGTTAGCCTCCCGGAAATATTCGGCCATTTGCTCGATATAAAAGGGATTGCCCTGCGTCATGCGTTGCAGCAATTCGAGTAGTTCCGGGTGCAAGCTTCCACCGAGCCTGGCTTCTGCAAATGCTTTTAAATCATCGGGATGCAAAAAATTCAGATCCACTTCGATGTGGGCGACGGACAATTCACCAAGTATGTTTTGCCGGAACAGATATGCTTTGGAGCCGTCGTCTTCATACCGACTGGTGGCCAAAAACATCAGCGGATAAGCCTGGGCGCGGCGGATAAACTGGGCTAAAAACTCATAACTCATTTCATCGTACCAATGCGCATCTTCCAGCTCGATCACGAGGGGTTGCAACAGGGATTCGGCCACGAACAAATTGGCCATAGCGGCCAAACCATTTTGATAGCGGCCCCGCCCGTCCAACTGTTCCCACAGCGAATTCGGGTAGTGGATACCCATCATGGCAGCCAGCACACTTTGCGTGCGGCTGATTTCCCGGCGGACCGCATCCGCTTCGGGGTGGCGGTTTTCCGTTAGTTCAAATTGTAGTTCAAGAAAGTTTTGTTCAAATAACTCCCGGTTGCGCTCCGGTGTATTTTCAGGACTTTGCTCAAAATAATTTTTCAGAAAATACACAAAGGGGTTGAATGGCTTGCGCAGAATCTGATCGCTTTGGCAGGTAAACCAACTGACAGCCATCGCATCGCGTAATTGCCGGCGAAACTCATAACTCAACCGGCTTTTACCGATGCCGGCTTCTCCAAAAACATAAGCCACACCTGCAAACCTGCCATCGCGCAGGGGCAATGCAAACTCCACCAGGCTGCGCAATTCAGTAGCCCGACCAAAGTAATCGCCTGAAAAACTGGCGCGTCCGGCAAGATTCCTACCTGTGAGCAAGTAGGTGGGAATGGCTTTTTCAAAACCCTTGTAATAACCTTCACCCTTGTATGTAAATTTGAAGTTGCGGTTGCGCTGCACATTTTCATCTGCCATCACCTCTCCCCATTTTGCTTTCATCATCAGGCGCGCGCCAAGATTCACCCGAGCGCCTGCTGCAGCATACTGGCAGCGTTCGGCACTTCCGATCACTCCGGTAAATGCCAGGCCGGACGTGATACCAATGCGATATCGCGCACCTGTCAGGTTCTCCAGACTCACCATTTCATCCAGGATGGCCGCCACAAATTCGAGCGCCCGCTCCACATTATTTTCAAAAGAGATCGGCGCCCCGAACAAACAAAAAATTACCCCGCCTTTATCGCCAAAATCAATTTCCTTGAGGTAGGCGCCAAAATTGTCGCATTCCTGTAGTACTACGGAAGCAAAATGATCTAATGCCGTGTGGGTATCTACTCCGGTAAAGGACAGAAAAACGCTTACAACATTCCTGAATTCGCCAATTCCCTGATTTTCAAAAACTTCTTTTGGCAAAAACTCCGCCATGATAAGCGGGTCGGGAACCGGCAGTTGCCTGACCGGCCCTTCCGGCATCATTTTTTTTGACTGCTGGGGTTGCGCGGCAGGTAGCGTGATTTTGAGATAACCATCTTCCAGTTCTTCCGCTTCCAAGCCCAGGGGCAGCAGATAGGGCCTGAAAAGAGTATCGCCCACAACCTCCAAACTACTGGCGCGTACTTGCGCCTGCGAACAACCATCAATGGGTTCGCCCCTGAAATAATACGCTTTTCTGCCCTTGCCAACAATTCCCCATTCCACGGTTCCTTCCGATAGCCCTATTTTGATACCAATATTGTGTTCTAATAACATGGAATCCTCGTCTTCCTGCTGAAGTGCAAAACGGGAGAGCGTCAATTGAGCCGTTTGTATCACCCGCCGCGCAATCACTAATGTTTCAGGATGTAATGCGCTGCTTTGCGGAACCGGAAAAATGGCCGTAAAACTGTCTCCGGCGAAATATGGAATAAAGCCGCCCTGATCGTATACCAAACGAACCATGGGCTGGAAGATGTGATTCAGTGCAACAGACAGTTCCTCGGCGCCTTCCGAACCTTTTTGCATAAGTGTCTCCGTCAGCCGGGTAAAACCGCTGAGGTCGACAAACATCGTAAAAGCATTCAGATGACCTGCGTGAATGCCGTTTCGGTAGTTTTCCTGGATAAAATGTGGCAGGAAGTGTCTCAAAATTAAAACTGTTACGTTTGGAGTGGTGAAGATAAAAGGATTTGAGCTTATTGCACGGTTACAGTCCTTCTAAATCCTTCCCTATATCGCGCCGGTAGTATTTCCCCTGAAACTGTACAACCTTGGCGTTGCGTTTTGATTTGCGCAATGCACCGCTTAAATCTTTCGCTAAACTGGTCATCGCAAGCACCCTTCCGCCATTGGTCAGCACTTTTTCGTCCTGAAAACGGGTGCCTGCATGAAAAGCAAAACCTCCTTTTACCTGTTCCAAACCGGTAATTGTTTTACCTTTTTCATAGTGGTCGGGGTATCCGCCACTGACTAAAAAAATAGTGGTTGCCGTTTTTTTATCCGTGCGGATCCTAATACGACCGAGGGTTCCTTTTGCACAGTTTTCGAGCAACTGGACCAGGTCGTTTTTCAGGCGCGGCAGCACTACCTCCGTTTCGGGGTCGCCCATCCGGCAATTGTATTCGATCACGAACGGTTCGCCGGCCACTTTTATTAAACCAAAGAAAATGAACCCTTTATACACTATTTTTTCTTTCCGCAAACCTTTGACGGTCGGTGCGATAATCCGTTGCTCTACCATTTTCCACATGGCTTCGTCTACAAAAGGCACCGGACTGACAGCGCCCATGCCACCCGTATTGGGGCCGGTATCACCTTCGCCGATACGTTTGTAGTCTTTGGCTTCGGGCAAAATTTTGTAGTTTTTTCCATCTGTCAGCACAAATACGCTGAATTCGATACCGTCCAGAAATGCTTCCACCACAACCCGATCGCCCGCAGCGCCAAATTTGCCGTCGAGCATTGCGCGGAACTCGTTTTCCGCTTCTGCATGGTTTTGGCAGATCACGACACCTTTACCAGCCGCCAGGCCATCGGCTTTCAGCACAATCGGTAAAGGGTGTTGGGCCAGGTATCGCGCGCCTTCTTCTATATCATCTGCCGTAAACTCCCGGTATGCTGCCGTCGGTATCCGGTGGCGTTCCATAAATTTTTTGGACCAGGCCTTGCTGCCTTCCAGCACTGCGCCTGCTTTGGAAGGCCCGATCACCGGTATATGTTTCAAGGATTCATGCTCCTGAAAATAATCCCATATCCCCCTGACCAGGGGTTCTTCAGGCCCCACCAACACCATGTCTATAGAGGATAACAGCACAAACTGGCCCACGGCTGCAAAATCGAGCGGATCCAGCGCGACATTTTGCCCATGCGCAGCGGTGCCGGCATTGCCGGGAGCAATAAATAATTGGGAACACCGCTTGCTTTGGGCAATTTTCCAGGCAAATGTGTGTTCGCGGCCACCCGAGCCGAGTATTAGTATTTTCATTGTGTGCGTTGTGTGTTTTTTTTGGTTGATGAGGTTTATAAGGTTGATGAGGTTTATTAGGGTTGATGAGGTATAACCCGCTCGGGAATGAAGCGATTTTACTTTTTTCGAGCGGATGTATATCAACCTTATAAACCCTTATAAACCTCATCAACCAAAAAATCATTGTTGAAAAGCAAATTGTACAATGTTCGCTCCCATTTGCAACGCTTTGGCGCGCATCTCCGGGGGATCATTGTGTACGTCATCCCAGCCATCGCCGAGGTCTGTTTCAAAGTTGTAGTAACAAACTAGGCGCCCCTGCCAGAGCAGCCCAAAACCCTGAGCCGGTTTTCCATCGTGCTCATGTATTTTTGGCGTCCCGTTGTTGAAATTATATTTTTGGTGGTAAATCGGGTGGCTGAAAGGCAGTTCCACAAAATCGAGTTCCGGGAATACCTTTTTCATAGCAGGCCGGACAAAAGGGTCCAAACCATAGTCGTCGTTTAAGATCAAAAAGCCGCCGCCTTCCAGATAGGCCCGGAGGTTGCGCGCTTCCAGGTCATTAAAAAGCATGTTTCCATGACCGGTGGCATATACCACAGGATAGTTAAACAGTTCTGCGCTACCCGGCTCCACCGTTGCAAATTCGAGATCGAAATTGGTGCGCAGGTTCTCATTACAAAACCTGGCGAGGTTTTTTAAAGAATTGACATCGTTGTACCAGTCGCCGCCGCCGGAATATTTGAGTAACGCCAGTTTGAGCGTGGGTGGCTGATTGGGCTGTATCCAGCTCACGTTCACCAAAAGCAGTAAAAAAAGGATTGCTTTGCGCATATAATTGTCTTTGTGTGTGTTGTACTCCGTTATACTGAAAGTTGAGAGGTTGAGTATGTTGATGGTTGAGAAAGCATTGGTAATCAATGAATTAATTTACCTTATCGTTCAAAACCACTTTGCATTGACTATATTTCATTCATAATGCCTTACTTTTCGACCTAAAAACGATTTTATGATACGTTTTGTATGTGTTTTGTTTTTAATTGCTTGTTTGGGCCGACAAATGAACGCCCAGTCAACTGCGTATGTATTTCAATTCGGTCCGACCATCGGGCTGCAAAAGTGGGACAATTCTTTCGAGCGAGAGCCACTTTTCAAATATCATGCGGCACTCAGTATCGAATCGGTGGATAATGAAGAGGATAAAAACTCCCTTTTTATGCAAGTAGGCTACCATGTAAAAGGTAGCGCTACCCGATTCCGGTATTTTAACATCAACTCCGGCGCACCGGGCGGTACTTTCACGGAAGAATTTCTCTTCAACAATCTTTCCCTGGTTCTGGGCGCCAAACAAAAGCGCGATTTAGGCGCAAGTGGCCGGATGCGGTTTTTTTACGGCGGCGGACTGCGCGTAGATTATACCCTGTCCACCAATATCGACGACCTGAGCCGGGGCAATCCATCGCTGTCCATCTATTATCCCAGCGTCGCCTTCATGAATCGCTGGATGGTCGGCTTTAGCATCAGCACCGGCATTGAGTTCAAACTCAAGGAACTGATCGGCGGAGAACTCAAACTTTCCATTCAGCCCGATGTCACCCCACAGTACAATCAACCCAGCATCGGTAATGTCATCGATCCTTTCAACCCCGGCAGTGTGATCACTATCTCCGAACGCCGCATTCGGAATGCCGCCGTCGAATTGGGTATCGGCCTGCGTTTAATCCGAAAAGTGGAGTATATTGATTAATTAAAAAGGCAAACATGAGTCATCCGGATTTTGTAGCGACTCTTAGTACGCGCCGGCACAGTATTTATTGATGATTGCTTATTGACAATTGATGATTTATGATGTGCGAAGATGCCACCTTGCATCAAAAATCATCAATTGTCAATAAGCAATCATCAATAAATACGAGTTTGACCTTTTTGTGGTCGTTTTAGGCAAAATCCGGATGACTCATGTTTGGTTGCTTTATGCCTGCTGAAGTTCTTCCCAATATTCCACGGCCCGGCGGGTATGCGGAATACAGATAGAACCTCCGACCATATTCGCCACCGCAAAGATTTCAAAAATCTGATCGGTTGTGATACCGAGCTCGTAGCATTTGCCGAGATGGTATTTGATACAATCATCGCATCGAAGCACCATAGACGCCACCAAGCCCAGCATCTCTTTGGTCGGTACATCGAGTGCGCCTTCCTGGTAGGTTTGGTTGTCGAGGCTCCAAAAACGTTTGATCACTTTATTATCGGTGGCCAAAATGCGCTCGTTCATGCGGGCGCGGTAATCATTAAATTCTGTTACGAGTGACATATTGAAATTGCAAGTTTAGAAAAATATGGGCCGGTTTGAGAAGTTTGATGGTTTGAAAGGTTGATGGTTTGAAGTGGTAACTTATGCCGTAAGTTACCACTTCAAACCATCAAACCTTTCAAACCATCAAACCGCCCCAGCCTCCGCTGCAAAAGTCTCACTATTTTCACATTTGCTCATTCCTATATCCATGCGTGTCGTTTTACAAAGGGTTTCCCAAGCATCCGTTACCATCGACGGGATAGAAAAATCCAGGATCGCCCGGGGACTGCTCATTCTGTTGGGTATAGAACCGGATGATAATCAGGAAGATATAGACTGGTTGAGCAAAAAAATAGCAGCATTGCGCATCTTTTCCGACGACGCTGATCTAATGAACCTTTCCATTCAGGATATCGAAGGCGAGCTGCTGGTTGTGAGTCAGTTTACGCTCCATGCCAGTACCCGGAAAGGAAATCGCCCTTCCTTTATCCGCGCTGCGCGGCCTGAAACTGCTATTCCCTTATATGAAAGTTTTGTTGAGACGCTTCGGAGTACCTCAGCAAGACCTGTATATACGGGTGCTTTCGGCGCCGACATGAAAGTTTTATTGCTCAATGACGGTCCGGTAACGATCCTGCTGGATTCTAAAAACAAGGAATAGCGCCGGTGGTTGCATGCTTTCAAAATAAGCGCAGCACATCGGGGACTTCGTCCTGTAGTTCAGGCGCGTCATAACTAGTGCCGTTCAGCCGTTCCGATACGCGATACATTCGAAGCAATCCGTTAGCAGGCGGCTGTAGCATCGGCGTTATTTTTTCCACAGATAGGTCGGAAAGCCAGGCAACCTGCGCTTCCGCCGAAGCAAGTATCAGCGGCATCCGGTTGTGCAGGGCTGCCATCTCTTCGTTGGGCCCGGTTGTGATGATGGAGAAGGTGGTCTGTACGTTTGATCCAGATCCCCATTCATCCCAGATGCCGGCCATAAACATCAACGCGCCGTTTTTCAGCAAAATACGATAGGGCAGTTTTCGACCGTCGGGTTCCTTTCGCCATTCGTAAAAACTGTCTGCCGGCACCAGGCATCGCCGGGTTTGGATGATTTCCCGGAACGAGGGTTTTTCAAAAATACTTTCTGCGCGGGCGTTAATCAGTTTTCCGCTGTTCAAGCCGTCGCGGCTCCAGGAAGGCACCAGGCCCCAGGTCATTTCACGAATCCGCTCAGGGTGGTCGTTGCCAATGATGTATGCCGACTGGGTAGGCGCAATGTTATAGCGGATTTTCCACGTGACGGGTTGTTGCACGTCTCGCAGTTGTTCGGATTTTTGTTTGGGACTCGGGGCAAGCGCATATCGGCCACACATGGTGTTGAGAAGTGGTTTTTGTTTTAAATTTATCGAAATAAAAGACGCGTTTTTTGTCTTAAAAGTAAGGTTTTATTTTGTAAAATGACCCTCAAAATTTACAATTTCTTCATTTTGAACCTGTTCAGCACTTCAACTACTTGTTTGAAACACTTACAAACATTAAAAATAATAACCTGTATAAAAAATTGACTATCAGCATACTGTTGTTCATATTTTAGTGTGGATAAGTGCGTGCGTAATACACCGCTCTCCACATTGTGCTGTTGAACTTATGAACATTGTGCTGTTTTCGCTTTTGGACTGTGGGGAACTACAGTTTTACAAACGTCAGCTAACAGCGGTGGGGAAAACGAAACGACCAACAGCAGGGTTTTCCATATTTTTCCATTTATATGTGCATAACCTTGCAAGGTGCTGATTACAAATACGCTTGTTTGCACAAAAAGTGTGGATAAACATGGTAACTCTTGGTAGCCTGGGCTGAAGTATATGCAATTACGAGGTTTTTAACAAGCTAACACCCCTGATGATGGCGACCGTTTTTTTAATTTAAATCATCTAAAATTAATAAAGGGAAGTCACCTTCCGAAAAGCGAACGATATAAAGGCTCTACTTTTGTGTCAAGTTTTTATCGAACGCAAAAAAATACAGCATCTATATGTTTCGCTATACGGAGGACACGCGCATTGCAAAGGCAGTCAAAATCTGGTTGATAACGGGTTTGCTCATGGTTTTTATGCAAATTGTTATTGGAGGTATTACCCGGCTGACAGGAAGTGGATTGAGTATCACCCGCTGGGAAATCGTGACGGGCACGCTGCCACCCCTGAATGACGCACAGTGGCAGGAAGAGTTCGCTTTGTACCAACAGACACCGCAGTACCAGAAAATCAATCAGGGCATGCTCCTGGACGATTTTAAGTTCATCTATTTCTGGGAGTATTTTCACCGGCTGTGGGCACGGCTGATGTTTTTTGTTTTTGTATTTCCTTTTGCTTTTTTTCTATACCGGGGTATGTTTTCCCGCCGCCTATTGCCTCGCATGCTCGTGGTGGTAGCCCTGGCCGGCCTGGAAGGTTTTTTCGGCTGGATCATGGTTGCCAGTGGACTTATTCGACGCCCCTGGGTAAATGCCTACAACCTTACCCTGCACCTTTGTATGGCGATTGTTATTTTTGCCTACTTGTTGTGGACGCTGTTTATTGCGTATCAGCCGAAGGGCGTACAAAGATCGAAACGCTGGGGCGTTTCATTTGCCTGGGGACTGGTAGGTCTGGCTTTTCTGCAAATTGCCCTGGGCGCCATGATGTCGGGCACCAAAGCCGGATTGACATATCCGACCTGGCCTGATATGAACGGATATTACCTGCCGGGCATCCTGCTGGACGGATCTAACTGGATACCGGAGAATTTTAGGAACTACGATGTCAATGCATTTATGCCTACCCTGATCCAGTTTCTGCACCGCAACGTGGCTTACCTGCTTTCTGCACTGATCATTTACTTTGTCTGGCGGACCAACAAAAGCGGAGCCATCTCGCGTTCGCTTCGTTTCGGCAATATGGCACTGACAACTATGTTACTCGTTCAGGTATTGCTGGGTATATTTACATTAATTCATTGCAAAGGCGCTATTCCGGTTACCTTGGGCGTTTTACACCAGGCCGGAGCTATTTTCCTGATGGGTTTTCTTTTATTTGTGACGTATCAAATGGATGCAACAACAAAAGCAGAAAGTCACGTTTAATTTTTTTTGATTACTTAGAGGCTTCTGATTCAGGATGTTGTACTAATATTTCCTTCAAAACCACGTTACATTGGGCATGACTGAGGGTATGGTCTACGGAACAAGCACTCATTTTGCACAAATGAATTAGTTTGATGGTTTTTGCTATTTTTGCACAACTTATATTGAAACACTACGAATGACTTTAACTGTAAAAGAAGAAAACGGCTTCCGTTTCATTGAGTCTGGAACCCAGGGTGAAACATTACTTTTGCTACACGGACTCTTTGGCGCGTTGAGTAATTTTCAGGGAATCATCAATCATTTTTCGGCTAATTACAATGTAGTTGTGCCTCTTTTACCTATTTATGAAATGCCTATTTTACAGGTATCCGTAATGGGGCTGGTCGATTTTACAACCCGATTCGTTGAACACAAAGGGTATGACAAGGTGCACTTGCTTGGCAACTCGCTGGGCGGGCACGTCGCATTACTGTATGCACTTGCACATCCAGAACGTATCGCATCGGTTACCTTGACGGGTAGTTCCGGTTTATTTGAAAGCGCATTTGGTACTGCTTTCCCCAAACGCGGCGACTATGAATACATCAAGAATAAAACCGCCGAAACTTTTTACGATCCTTCAGTAGCCAGCAAGGAATTGGTGGATGAAGTTTTTGACATTGTGAATGACCGCAATAAAGCTATACGCGTTGTGGCAACAGCCAAGTCGGCAGTGCGGCACAACCTGGGTGATAAGTTGCATAAGATCAAGGCGCCTACGCTCCTTATTTGGGGAAAGCAGGATTCGGTGACGCCGCCTTTTGTGGCCGAGAAATTTCAAGAGTTGATTTCCGGTTCCCAACTGTTTTTTTTAGATGAATGCGGACATGCGCCCATGATGGAAAAACCGGAAGATTTTAATGCTATCCTGGATAGTTTTCTAAAAGAAGTATCCGACAAAAATTCGGTAGCCTGAGAAATAGTTATCTGTTATTAGTTATCGGTTATCAGTGCTGGATATTGAAGCATTTGTAAAGAATTTAAGCCGAAACTAATTTTGCGCACCTTCCTATTCAGTATCACACCAAAAAGTCTCCTGTTACCATTCGTAGCAGGAGACTTTTTTGCATTAAAAAACTGATAGTCAATTGTTTATGTGAATTTTGAAACAAAAGCCTCCAATTTACATGTGAATCGCCCGATTCGCACTGGCCGCCATACAGGCTTCTTTAAAGGCCTCTGTATAAGTCGGGTGTGCGTGGCTCATACGGGCGCCATCTTCTTCGGAAGCCCTGAATTCCATGAGCGCTACGGCTTCTGCAATCATATCTGCTGCGCGGGCGCCGACAATATGAACGCCCAGGATTTCATCTGTTTCCTTGTGCGCCAGTACTTTTACCATACCATCCAGATCCATGGAGGCCCGGGCACGACCTAAAGCGCGGAACGGAAATTTACCGGGTTTATACGGAATGCCCATTTCTTTGAGTTGTTCTTCCGTAAACCCAACAGCCGCTACTTCCGGCCAGGTGTAAACAACACCGGGAATCAGGTTGTAATTGATGTGTGGTTTTTGTCCGGCCATGACTTCGGCTACAAACACACCTTCTTCTTCTGCCTTGTGCGCGAGCATGGCGCCCTGAATGACATCGCCAATGGCGTAGATGCCCGGCACCGATGTTTGTAAATGATGGTCTACCGGGATGCGGCCTTTTTCATCCAGGGTAATTCCAATCTGTTCCAAACCGAGGTTATCCGTATAAGGCTTCCGACCAATGGCCACGAGGCAATAATCGACATCCCAACTCAGGGTTTTTGATTCGTCGTCGCGACTTTTGGCCACCACTTTTACTTTGGTTTTTGAAGGGGTGACATCAGTTACCGCATGGCGCAGGTGAAATTGCATCCCAAGCGCTTTCAGGCTTTTTTGAAGTTCGCGGCTGCAATCGCTATCCATACCAGCAATAATCCGGTCTAAAAACTCCACCACATGTACTTCCGTACCGAGACGCGCATACACACTTCCAAGTTCCAAACCGATAACGCCCCCGCCAATAATGACCATACTCCCGGGCACCTTTTCAATATTGAGCGATTCCGTCGAAGTGATGACGCGTTGTTTGTCGTAATTGAAAGATGCCGGCACAATGGGTTTGGAGCCGGTTGCAATAATGACACGCTGTGTTTCTATTTCCTGCGTGTCCTGGGCAGTTATCCTGATCCGATTTTTATTGACAAATGAACCATGTCCGTGGTACACATCTATCTTGTTCTTCTTCATCAAAAAGTCGATTCCTTTGTTGTTTTCAAGGACGACCTCTCTTTTTCGTTTTATCATTTGCGGCATATTGACCTTTAAGTCTTTGAGGTCAATACCATGCGTTTTAAATTTACTGTGGGCATTGTGGTAGTGCTCAGATGAGTCGAGCAATGCTTTGGAAGGAATACAACCTACATTCAAACAAGTACCTCCCAGCACAGGGTAGCGTTCAATTAAAGCAGTTTTCATGCCCAGCTGGGAACAACGAATAGCGGCCACATATCCTCCTGGCCCGGAGCCGATCACGGTAACGTCGTAAGTCATGGATGATTTATATTAAGTAAAGGGTGGAATTTCAAAAGGAAATCAGAGAATATAAATGTCAATGAGATTGCAAAAGTAAGACATGGCTCGCCTTGGTGCCTTGAAAGAAGGCTTTTTTATCCATGTATTTCAAGTTGTCGTTGCGGTATATTGACGGGTGACTTCAAGTCGCCCCGTCAACAAGCATCGAGCGATGTCAAGCGATAATTTAAAATACACCCAAGGAGCATGTTTGACAGTTTTAACGTTTTCAATGTTCCACGTGGAACATTAAAAACGTTCAAGCAGCCACGACTTAAAGTCTGCATAATTTGTACTCATGCGAACCGAATGTTTTTCAGCGTTACTCAGCACTTGTAAACGTTCAGGTACTTCAATTGGTTGTTCCAGTATGGATTCTACGTCTTCAATAAACTTGGAAGGGTGGGCCGTTTCCAGCACGACGCCCAAATGCCCGGGGTGTGTTTCCTGGTATTTGCGAAGTGCAAGGTATCCGACTGCGCCATGCGGATCAATGATGTAGTTGTATCGCTGCTTTATTTCCCGCATGGCTTGTTTTGTCTCGGTGTCTGAAAAACCAAAACCGCTGATGTCGTGGCGCATATTGTTCCACGTGGAACAATACAGATCAAGCATTCGGGCAAAATTAGATGGCGCACCCACATCCATTGCATTGGAAAGTGTTCGTTGGGAAGGCCGCGGAGTAAAGGCTCCACTTGTCAGATACTCGGGAACTACGTCGTTTGCGTTGGTAGCAGCAATGAAATGTTCTATCGGTAACCCCATTTTTTGAGCCATCAGTCCTGCGGTCAGGTTGCCGAAGTTGCCGGAAGGGATAGAAAAAACCACCGGTTTGCCCTGTCCGGTCACCTGTTTGAAGGCTTCAAAATAGTAGAAGGACTGCGGGATCAGACGGGCAATATTGATACTGTTGGCAGAACTTAAACGGATCGGTTCGTTTACTTCCTTGTCTGTGAACGCCTTTTTAACCAATGCCTGGCAGTCGTCAAAGGTGCCGTCCACTTCCAGGGCGGTGATATTGTGCCCAAGGGCCGTGAGTTGTTTTTCCTGTAGCGGACTGACTTTTCCTGAGGGATACAATATGACCACCTGAATGCCGGGTGTTTTGTAAAAACCTGCTGCTACAGCGCCGCCGGTATCTCCCGAGGTGGCCACTAAAATGACCAATTCCTTTTCCTCATGTTGGTTGAAATAGGCCATTGTCTGAGCCATGAACCGGGCGCCGAAATCTTTGAATGCCAAAGATGGACCGTGGAATAATTCAAGGATATAGGTATCGTCGTCCAATTTAACGGCCGGCGCCGGAAAGTCGATAGCCGTTTCCACAATGCGACGTATCTCTTTTTCAGGAATATCCTGGTGCAGCAAGTTTCGGGTGATTTCAAAAGCAATCTCCTGAAAGGAATAATCAGTCAGATGCTGGAGAAAATGATCCGACAGTCTGGGGATTTCAACAGGCATGAAAAGCCCCTTGTCTTCGGGCAAACCTTTGAAAATTGCCTCTTTCAGACTTGCGCGCAGGGTAGGGTTGTTGGTGCTGTAAAACTGCATTTGTTGTATCCGTTTGTGTTGCGAAATAGTGTTGAGTGGTCAAGTCGGAAATATATGGTGCGGGAAAGTTGTAAGCAAAGGGCAAAATTGCAAAAGGCAAAAAGCAAAGTGTATCAATGAGTCTCAAAAGATTTTGTCTTCACTAATTTTGCACACCTATTTACTATATTTTGGTAATCACAATTTCCACGCGCCTGTTCTTCTGGCGCTGGGCATCGCTGCTGTTGTCTGTCAGCGGGTACTTTGGGCCATGACCTACAATGTCCAGGCGATGGGCCGCAATACCTTTCTGTATTAAAAAGTCCCGGATTGCAGCAGCCCTTTCCTCCGATAATCGGAACAAATCTTCCGCTTTACCTATGTTGTCCGTATGACCTTCAATACGGATTTGAAGATTGGGATTATCTGTCAGAACGGTAAACAGGCGATTCAATTCAGGATAAGAGCTTTCTAAAATGATCGCTTTGGATTGCTGAAAAAAGATGGCCTCCAATGGAATACGCGTATTGACTTCGGCAGGGTCGAGGTATAAATCAATGTAGTGCTCCTGGAAATAATAATGATCGCGGCGAAGAAACAGGGTGTCGGTCTCACCCCAATAAGATGGTTTTGCCGGAGTTAGCACAAAAGGAACCCCCTTCGGCATTTTAAGTCGGAAGGCCCCGTTGGCAGATGTGATCGTTGCGGGTAGTTCGTTTTTCCATAGCACCGTAGCGGACACTAACATTTTGCATTAAATCGCCTGTTTTTCGATTTAGCACCCGACCGATTATTATGATCTCTGTCGGCTGCGGCGGGGCAATCTGCACCCGGTATATATCGCTGTTGCCTCCCCGGCGGGAAGAAAAATAGAGGTGACCCGAAGTCATATTAAAATACGGCTGACTGTCGTCCGAGGTTGAGTTGATCGGCTCCACTAATCGCACCGGATTGGACCAGTTCGTCCAACTGTCATCGAGGCGTTTGCACATAAAAATATCATTGCCCCCGGAACTTTCTCCACGGTTGGAAGAGAAAAAATAACGTCACATTATCTTCCGACAAGAAAGGTGTTGTTTCCCTGCGGGCGAATTCACCAGGTAGCCCAGGTGTTGCGGGCTGCTCCATTGGTGTGCGCCCTCTCTGAAACACACATACAAATCCATGTCTTTCGAGTCAAACCTGGTAGCAGACAAGATCAATATTTTGCCGTCAAAACTCATGGTAAGGCTTACATCTGATGTGATCGTGTAGTAGTCCTTGATTTCTACGGGCTGCGGTGTCGTCCAGTCATCTGCCTGATCCGACTTTTTTTGAACAACGGAAAAACCTTTATTCAGGCCGCCCCGGGAAGGAAATTGATTGATGACATAGAAAGTGCCCGGATTGGGCGTGATCGCAACCAGACTATTGGGCAGGGCGTTGTTGAGAGGAAAACCGGGATGTATCACCCTGTTGAATTGTCCAACAGAGTCTCCCGTGGCCATCCAGATATCCTGGTTGAAAACAGAGCGCACGGGATCATACACGGCTTTGCCATTGATTTCCGTAAAAACCTCCGAAAGCAACTGGATATAAGCGGGGGTCGAAAGTTGTTTCGCCTGGTCTGCCGAATCGATGAGCAGGGTGCGATCAAATTCGGGGTATCCGATGCGGGTGAAATAAAGCGATTTCCCATCTCTGCCGGGCACCGGAGAAATTTCATCATACGTGGAGTTGATAAAATCCGGCAATTTTTCAAGACGAAAAGTTTGCGCCAGACTTTTCCCATGCGCCGATAAAAACAAAATAAGTACTGGATAAAAAATACGAATCATCTCGAATACAAATTCAAATAATGGTTTTCTTTCTGCCGCATGCTCTCTTCTTCTGCCGGCGTTTTATCTCCGTAACCAATCATGTGCAAAACGCCGTGCACCATCACCCGGTACAATTCCTGGTAAAATGAAACGCCATTCGTTGCAGCATTCTCTGTCACCCGTTCGCTGCTGATAAACATATCTCCATGTACAGCCGAGTCGTCGTAGGGAAATGTGATAATATCGGTATAATAATCATGGTCCAGGTATTCAACGTTGATCTTGCGCAAATACTCGTCCGAGCAAAAAATATAATTCACCTCATAAAACGGTTTTTCTTCTTTTTCAGCAACCGAGCATAACCAGTTTTTAAGTGCGCTTTCGGCTGGTATATCAAAAGTGACATCCTCAAAATGAAATAGAATGACATTTTCAGGCATATCTTCATCAAGGGGAAATTCTGGAAAATCCATCATAAGTAGTTATCATAGGAGCAACGCCCCGGTAATATTTGTAGTTTAGCTTGAAAAAAATATGAGCTATCACGATGACTCGTTTGAAACGAGGTGTGATAGCTCATGCCTTATTGAAAATATAGTAATTATCTGCTGTACTCAAAAGAGTACAATTACTTTCAGATAGATTTTTCGGGTAAAAAACGCAATGTTTTAATCCAATTTAAAACGCATTTCTACAGTACGGCCCCCACAGGTAAAACGACATTCATCACTCAGGTTGCGCATCAGGAAAAGTCCACGACCACCGCATTTATCCAAATATTCGATATTGGTTGGATCGGGTACGCCGTGCGGATCAAATCCGGGGCCTTCATCTGATACACGAATAGAAAGAGAATCTTTTTTGTGACGAAGTGAAATACAAACTGTTTTGGAGCAATCGCCACCGTTACCATGCAAAATAGCATTTGTAACTGCTTCTGTAAGACTAACAAGGATATTACCTTGTGTACAAGATGAAAGTTTATAACGCGTCGCTACATCATGTACAAATGGTTCGACTCTGGATACACTTTGGGGATCGGACGTAAGGGTAAGATTCGTGTGTAAGTCGCTCATTCTCAAATTTTTGTTATCAAATCCGGTTGTTGACTGCATAGATTTCAGAATCGGTAATGGGTTAATGATGATACCGTAACAATCAATTTACCAGGCTCGGTTGACCGAAAATTCGGAAACCACTCGGGATTAAACTTTACAAAAAAGGCCGTTAAACAGGCTTTTGTCTGTTAAGAAGCTGCAATTTAAGATTTTGTTAATACTCCGCGCAAGGGGTAGCGCAAAAAAAGTTCCTGTTTCGTCAGAAAAAGGTAGGTTTCAGACGTTTTTTGGTCAAAAAGTCACAAGTTTAACATTTGAGAACAGGCGTTTCATCTCAAAAAAAATTAAAATTATCAAAATATGCCGGGGGCAGGGTGGTTTTGAATAAAAAATCAGCACAACAGCTTGAAAGCGAAGCCACTAAACCACCTGAATTTTTCAAATCGGACGCTGATGCAGGATGCCTGAAGTGAAAAGAGATTAAACATTTGTTAAGGGATTAAACTCCTTGTTTTTTCATCCGTCTTCTCTACAAGGTAATGCCAGTATCCACAAAGGAATTACAAAACAAAAAAATGGAGAAAAAGATGCAAAAACTGAAGCACTTGTTCTGGCGGCTCGGATTCGGGCCGCGCACCAAAAGTTGGGACAAGTGGGTTTCGCTTCCTGAAACCAGTTGGTGGCCGAAGATGAAAGATGATGCCGCAACAAAACCGGAATACTTTGACATTGCCGACAGCGCTGTTAAAGGATTGCTGATGGGAATTGGCGAATTGGGTAAAATGGAGCGCCGGGAACTCGATCAGGCGGATAAAAAACGTTTGCGCGAGCAAAGCCGCGATGACCTGCGCAGCCTGAACCTGTTGTGGCTGGAGGAAATGACAAATTCCAAAGCGCAGTTAAGGGAAAAAATGGCCCTCTTCTGGCATGGCCACTTTGCAAGCCGCAATATCAATATCCTGTATCAGCAGCAACTCCTGCACATCATACGGGAAAATGCGCTGGGCAATTTCGGCGATTTGCTACGCGCTGTTTCAAAAAGCGCTGCCATGATCGCATTTTTGAATAACCAGCAAAATAAAAAGCAGCATCCCAATGAAAACTTTGCCCGGGAAGTAATGGAACTCTTCACGATGGGGCGCGGCCATTACACGGAAACGGATATAAAAGAAGCAGCCCGCGCTTTTACGGGCTGGAGTTTCAGGCTGAACGGCGATTTTGTTTTTCGCCCCAACGACCACGATAAAGGAATAAAAACCCTCCTGGGCAAGTCCGGAAATTTCGATGGAGATGATGTGCTGGACATTTTGCTCGAAAACCGGGAAACAGCGCAGTTTATTACCAGAAAAATGTACCGTTTTCTGGTAAACGATACGCTTGTACCGGAAGAACGAATTTCCTGGCTTGCCAATCGTTTTTACGAATCCGGTTATCAGATTATGCGCCTGCTCGATGATATCGTTCGCAGCGACTGGTTTTATGCGCCTGAAAATACGGGCAATCGCATCAAATCGCCCGTAGAGTACTGGGTGGGCATTCGCCGGGTGTTGCCCCTCGAACTGGAGGACCCTGAGGTACAGTTAAAACTGCAACGTGTGCTGGATCAGGTTCTTTTTTACCCACCCAACGTAGCGGGATGGCCCGGCGGAAAAGCCTGGATTGACAGCAGTTCGCTGATGCTTCGGATGCGTATTCCACAATTGATCGTCGATCGCGGCGACCTGGACGTGCAATCAAAAGACGACGACGATCAGCAAATGGGTGTAAAAAGTATGAATCAGGCGCGCATGCTGGCTGCCGATATCGACTGGCAACCAGTCCTGAAACAGTTTTCAGCGGTGCGCAGCAGCGATCTGATCCCAAGCCTGGCGCAATACCTGTGGCAGACAGATGCCAGACCTCCTGCCGCCGTCCTTGAAAAATATACGGATCACAGCAGCCAGGAGCGTTTGATCAAAACGGCTATGATCCGGCTCATGGCCACGCCTGAATATCAATTGTGTTAACTGATAACCCCTCAAACCTTTTCAAACTATCAAACCATCAAACCGTACAATATGCTAATCAAAAGAAGGGATTTTCTAAAAACGGGATCATTGGCTACCGCCTCGCTGTTACTGCCCAAATTTTTAAAAGCAGTGGAAGGCAGGCAAGTGCTGGCCCCCAAAGGTAAAGTGCTGGTTATGTTGCAGTTGAACGGCGGCAACGACGGCCTGAACACCGTTATTCCGGTGCGCAACGATATTTATTACAAAGAACGCCGGCGCATCGCTGTTCCACGTGAAACATCGCTTTCGCTGGGCACGGAGGCCGGCCTGCACCCGACGCTGACAGCCCTGAAGGAAGCATACGATGCGGGTGAAATGGCCGTGTTAAACAGTGTGGGTTATCCAAATCCCGACCGTTCGCATTTCAGAAGTATGGACATCTGGCAATCGGCCAGCGCAGCATCCGAATATTGGCAAACAGGCTGGATTGGCCGCTACTTAGATGCACAATGCGCAGGCAGGCCCTCCGCTGCCCTGGAGATAGACGATACGCTGAGCCTGGCACTCAAGGGCATACAGAGCAAGGGTTTGGCGCTGCAAGACCCTAAGCGCCTGTTTGAAAGCGCCCGCGGCCAATACTTCGTTGATTACGCCGCCGCACACAGTCCTGAAAAACATGAAGACACGCCCGTCGCCTATCTGTATAAAACAATGGCCGAGACGCTTTCTTCTGCGGATTATATTTATCAGCAAAGCCGGCGAAAACCGGCAACGGCGGCCTACCCCGCAACCGGCTTAGGAAAACAACTGAAAACGATCGCCTCGCTAATCCTGGCGGATACAGACACCACCGTTTATTACGTGTCGCTGGGCAGTTTTGATACCCATATCAACCAGGAAGGCCAGCAAAAGCGGCTTTTTCAGGAAATTAACGATGCACTGGCTGCATTTATCAAAGAACTGAAATCAAATGGCAAATGGGAAGACGTACTGGTCGCCACTTTTTCGGAGTTTGGCCGGCGCGTTTCGCAAAATGCTTCCGGAGGTACCGATCACGGAACGGCCAACAATATGATCTTGCTGGGCGGCGGGTTGCGCGAAAAGGGTTTGCTGAACCCGCTTCCCGATCTGCTGGACCTGGATGCGGGCGATTTAAAATATCAGGTCGATTTCAGGCAGGTGTACGCCACCCTGCTGGACCATTGGCTACAGGCGGATGCGGAAAAAATACTGGGCAGGAAGTTTGATCCCCTGCAGTTTGTGTAAAAGTTTTATCCCGATACAATGTAGCGTTTGCCGGGCAGGGTGCGAATGGCGCCCTTGAATTCAAGCCCGAGCAGGGTCGAAGCCAGTTCGCCCGGCAGCATCCGGGACAAAACGGACAGCTGGTCAATGGCTATTTCCGGTTGTTGCCGGATATGTTGCAGCAAACCCTCTTCTTCTGCCGATAAATCGAGCAGCAATTGCGTCTGCCTGATGGGGTTTTTACCATTTTCCTCCCAACGCATGGATTCGGCGATGTCTGCTGCGGAAACGGTCAGTCTGGCGCTGTTGTTCTGAATCAGGTAGTTGCAGCCGACACTTTTAGGGTCATTGATGCGTCCGGGCACGGCAAAAAGATCGCGCCCATAGTCGACAGCCAACTGGGCCGAAATCATGGAACCGCCGGACGCGGCTGTTTCCACGACCACCAAGGCATCACACATGCCGGCAATGATGCGGTTGCGCATGGGAAAATGTTCCCTGTCGGGTTTCGCTTCGTGCGTGTATTCACTGATGAGACCGCCGTTTTCGATCATTTTCAGGGCAACATTGCGATGTTGACTGGGATAAATGCTTCCCAGGCCGTGGCCCAGGACGCCGATATTCGGAACATCCATCATATTGGATTTTCGGTGCGCCGTTATGTCAATTCCGTATGCTAACCCACTTATTATCAGTATATTATACGGTTTTAGACCTTCTATTATTTCTTCGCAGGCATACTTTCCGTAATCGCCGGGTTGTCGGGTACCCACAATGGCCACAATGCGTTCACTATTGAGCAGCCGGGAGGAAGAACCTTTAAAAAACAGCATAACAGGGCCGTCGGCGCATTGTTTCAGGCGGGTCGGGTAGCGTTCGTCCGTATAAAAAACGGCTTCGACCTTGTTTTTTTCCAAAAAATCCAGCTCGCGTTCAGCAAGATGCAGGGAGGGCGCCGATAATATGGCATTGGTCACAACCAGCCCGATACCGGGTATTTTGAGGAGTTCCTTGCGCGAAGCCCTGAAAACGCCTTCCGCGCTGCCACAGTAACTCACTAAATTTTTAGCGGTGAGCGCTCCCACCTGGGGAACGAGGGTCAGGGCTATTTGATATAGCAGATTATCATTCATAAAGTCTGGAGTACGAAGCGTGATGATTAAAGGGACGATATTTTCCCGTATTTTTATCCCGTAAAAATAAGAAATCAAACTCCTAAACATGAAATTCCCACGCGCAGAATCTTTGATTATTCTCGTTTTTTTTGGTTGCGTCGTCCTTTGGGGTATATCTAAATGCTCTTCCCGTCGCTCCGACCTTGTTCGCCGCGTACACGAAATGACCGACGAGGACACGGAAGACCGTCCCGTTCGCCGGGATACGATCCGTCTGCCTGCGCAGCAACCGGTACAAGTACAAACGCCTGTCAATACCCAACAGCCGGGTCAGCAACCGGTAAGCACCACCGCCCCGCCGCCGGTACCGGCCGGTACCACAGCTTCGCCTGTCGTCATACCGGGCACCAAACCCGCCCGCCCCACCATCAGCAATGAAACACAGGGCAGCGCGCCGGCTGCTTCCGGGGTCAAATATTCCACGCTGTATGTCACGATCGACGGCTTGAAAGTGCGCAAACAACCCAATTTGAAAGGGGAGGTGCTGGAAACCTTAAAACTCTATGATCCGGTATCTTTTTTGAACCAAAAAAGTGAAAAAGCGGAAGAAATCAGCCTGGGCCTCGAAAAAGTAACGGATCACTGGGTGAAAATCCGAACCAAAGCCGGTAAAGAAGGCTGGGTATTCGGCGCAGGGGGTACATTATTATAAAATGAAAAGAAAGGGTGTAATGTGATAAGTAGTTATCAGTTATCAGTGTTGATAATCAAGCATTTACAAAGAAATTAATAATATTGACGAAGTACTTAGATACCTTGTCCTTGTTTTGACTAATCTGTTTAAAATGATAAAAGCCTATCTGCCTGCCCTGTTGTGGTTGTTGTTTATTACCGGACTTTCCGTGATGCCGGGCGTTCAATTACCCGCTTTTCATCTTTTTTCAGCCGATAAACTGGCCCATGCTGTTGTCTACGGCGTTTTAACCTGGCTTTTGTTGCGCGCCAATACGCGTACCCGGCAGGCGCCGCTATCATTTGGGAATGAAATCATAGCACTCTGTTTATCAACGATTTATGGCGTATTCATGGAATTTGTGCAATTCGCGTTTATTCCGGGCCGGTTTTATGAGTATGACGATATGCTGGCCAATGCTTTCGGCTCCGTGATGGGTTGGGTGTTTTTCAGGCTGTCTTTAAAAATGAGTAATTATTTTACAACATGGCACTAATTCTCCCTTGTCACGACATCATCCCGCAATTTGGCGAAGACTGTTTTTTGGCTGAAAACGCCACCATCGTAGGCGACGTGGTGATGGGCGACGAATGCTCCGTATGGTTTCAGGCAGTGGTGCGCGGCGACGTCAATTTTATCCGCATCGGCAACAAGGTCAATATACAGGACGGCGCTATTCTGCACTGTACATACCAGAAATGCGGTACCACCATTGGAAACAACGTGAGCATCGGACACCGCGCACTCGTGCATGGCTGCACCCTGCACGACAACGTACTCGTCGGCATGGGCGCCATCATCATGGACGAAGCGGTGGTGGAGGAAAACTGCCTGATTGCTGCCGGGGCTGTTATTTTGGAAAAAACCGTCTGCCACTCTGGCGGCGTGTATGCCGGCGTACCGGCCCGGCGGGTGAAGGAGATGACGCCGGAATTATTCAAAGGCGAGGTGCTGCGAATCGCGAATAATTATGTGCTGTATTCGGGGTGGTTTAAGTAGGGGGGGATGCTAAACAGGCTCCATCATTTGTACCTGTAAAGTATATCCAAGCATTTGAATCAATTCTTCGCCCTCCTCCCAGGAAAAGCCAAAAGCCCTGCTGACGCATAGGCTGTCCAACCCTTAACCCGAGCGGCGCTGGCGCGTCGGCTTTGCCGCGTGCCGCTTATCCGCGCCGGCTGTGCCGGCAAACGTCCAGCAGGATGCCATCCTTCACATAAAACACCGCTTCCTCCCCGCCCAAGCGCGCCCTCAAATTATTTTAAAACACTATCTCCCAAATAAAAAACAAATTGTAGTTTTGTTGCAATCATCACAACAACGCTATCATTTATGAAAAAAGAACTTATTGACGAACTCTTCCAAAAATTCGAGGCTGCCTGCTACCGCCTCGAAGACATTGAATGTTGGAGCGCCCGCGAACTCCAGGTGATCCTTGGTTATGCCGATTGGCGCAATTTTCTCCATGCCATTGACAAGGCCAAAAACGCTTGCGAAAGTGCCGGTGAAAAAGTGGAACACCATTTCGTTGACGTCAACAAAATGGTCGAACTCGGAAGCGGCTCCCAACGCCGCATCGATGACATGGCACTCACCCGCTATGCCTGTTATCTGATCGCCCAAAACGGCGACCCGACTAAAAAACCTGAAATCGCCTTTGCACAAACCTATTTTGCCTTCCAAACGCGCAAACAAGAACTTATCGAGCAACGGTTGCTCGACCGTGACCGCGTAAGTGCCCGCGAAAAACTTTCCAAAACCGAAAACAAACTTTCGGGTATTATCTACGAACGCGGCGTGAATGAACAAGGTTTTGCCGTCATCCGTTCCGAAGGCGACAAAGCCCTGTTCGGCGGGCGCAATACCCACGATATGAAGCGCACATTAGCAGTGCCCGACGGGCGTCCCTTAGCCGATTTTCTGCCGACGCTGACGATCAAAGCCAAAGATTTTGCCGCAGAACTGACCAGCCACAACGTGGTAGATAAAAACTTGCAGGGGCAAAATGCTATCCAGCGCGAACATGTCGACAACAACCTGGCGGTGCGTAAAATATTACAGGAACGCGGTGTGCAGCCGGAAGCGCTTCCTCCTGCGGAAGACGTCAGGAAAGTAGAGCGCCGACTCAAATCAGATGACAAAAAAGCCCTGAAAAAACCGGATAAAATAAAAAAACTGCCACCTGAACACCTGTAACGGGGCAAAAACGACCATAATAATGAAGGGTTTATAAGTTTATAGTTTATGTGAATAATGGGTTACCCAGCAAACCTTGTGGCCGCTCATAAACCCATAAACTATAAACTCATAAACCCTCAACCTTCAACAACCACACCGGCTCCAAACTTCCCACCCGTGTCGCAGGATTCAAAAAGCGGGCATTCAGCAGCGCCGCCTGGAAATGCCCCATTTCATATACCGTTTCGTACCGAACGCCTGCCGTGTTCAATTCGTTTTTGCCACGTTGATTGGTGTACACCCACACTTCACCCAAATTGCGGGCGGTCTGGCGCACTTGTTCGGCGCTGTCCATTCTTTGGGAGATGGTTTGGCTGTAAAAATCCAGGGCATGACCGTGTCGCCTAAAAAAGACAATTTTATCTTTAGGGATACCTTGTTCGTGCAGATAACGCCCGATGGTCGCAGTACTTTGGTAAGGCAACAAACGCGGGTAAAAATGATAATTGACTGTAAAACCCGTGAGCAGGGCAACCATTATGCCGCGTTGCACGAAGACGTCCGAGTCTATTTTTAAAGGATTTTGAACGATGCGCAGCAGCAAAAAAGCAGTACCTGCAATCATAACGACCCAGGCCGGCAGATTTCCAGGAAAAACAAAACCCAACAGCAGGAAAGCAGTTGCGAGTGCAATCAGGAAAACGAGGTAGCCGAGCATTACCCACCCGGCAGGCACCATGGAGGGGGCATCTTCCGCCTTTTTTTTGTCTCCCTCCGCATTCAACCAGGCGGCCAACAGCACCGCCGCCCAGGGCAAGGTCACAAAAATATAATGCGGGAGTTTGTATTTGGATGCCGACAGCGCTATAAACGTCAGCAGAAACCCGCCCAGTGAAAAGGCTTCGGGCATAAGGGTTTTTCGGAAATAAAAGATTTTGCCCAGCGCTTTCCGGCCATGAAACCACAAGGCAGCGGGCAGCAACAGCGCCCAGGGCAAAAAAGCCCACAAATACACGTGGAAAAAATAGAACGGTCCGGCATCATTGCGCCAGATATTATTGCCGGTGATGCGTCCGAAACTTTGTTCCCAGAAGAAAAAATACAAACCGGAAGTGCTGATGCGGTCGTTGAGCGGTTTCTCCGGGTGCAGGTCGAACTGGTTGTAAAGCCCCCAGCACATGGGCAGCAACACCAGCGCCGTGATACCCAAACCCGCCAGCCATTGCCACCGAAAAATAGAACGGAAATCACGCTGCAACAGCAAATGCGAACCTGCTGCCAGCGCGGGAAGCACCAGGCCGATAGGGCCTTTGGCCAGCATGGCAAAACCAATGGTCAAAAAAGCGCCGATCAGGTTTTTCCAGCGCCCGTGTTGCAGGTATTCGGCCAGTTGCCAGATAGCCACGCAGGTCGTGCCGAGCAGCAGCGTATCGGTGCGTACATCATTACAAATCAGGATAAATCCGGTGGAAGAAGCCAGCAGGAAAGCGGCCTGACGAGCCGTTTTTTCGGTATAAAAAAGCAGAGAAAAACGATACACGGCGTACACACCGGCCAATGCGGCCAGCACCGATGGCAATTTGTACGCCCAGTTGCTCAGTCCGAACAGCATAAAGGAAAGCGCTGAAGACCAGAACAGCAGCGGCGGTTTGTCTAAGTAATCGCCGTAACGGTGTTTCACCTGGAGCCAGGAGCCGTTTTGCATCATTTCCATGGAAATGGAAGCGTACTGTGAGGCGTCTACATCCATCACATCGAGCAACAGACCGCGAACCAGAATAGCCAGCAAACCGGCTGCCAGCCAAACCCAGGGATTCCTACTATATCTTAACACATTCATCTGCCGCGAAGATCGTTATCAATGCATGGTATCCGCCAAACTTTTTACCTGAAACGATTTTTGCAGGTCGAGCGCCGACGCGCTGCTGAAGAAAACCGTTTTGCGTTCGCCGGGCAACAGGTCAAAGTAATTATCGCTGAAAAATCCGTCAGCCTCCGTACTGATGAATATGTTTTTTGCCAATTTATCTGCTTGAATATCAATGGAATAACCTTTTTCTGTCCGGGTTGCCACCCAAGTGATACCAGGCCGTGGCAGTTTTTGTTTGCGGGGCGACGCCGGGTAAAAAAGCCGGCGATAAACGGGTTGATTATCCGCCTTTGTCAGTACAATTTCGACAACAACATTTTCCGGTTTCCGTCCGTCGATGACATTTTTCAATTCATTTTTCCAGAGCAGGATACTCGAATCAGGACGTATAGTGAGATCGGGGATGCTGGTTTCACTCAACACTTTTCCATCAAAGGTGAGTGCGCGAATTTTCAAAATCACCGTATCCGAAGCCGCGAAATCATTCACGCCGTAAATCATCAGGCTGTCATTTTCCACAATCGGCAAAGCAGCCAGCGGGCTGAATGCTTCGCGGACATAATAATGCAATGCCTTCCAGCGGCCCAGGTAATCGATGCTCGACCAGGAAGCGACCGGCCACACGTCATTGAGTTGCCAGTAGAGCGTGCCCATGCAGTACGGTTTATTGCGCCGATGCGCTTCGATTCCGGTGCGCATACCCTCTGCCTGCAACAACTGACTCACGTATACAAAATCTTCAAAACTGTCCGGCGTCCGGTAATCGCGTTTCATATATTCCGCGATCAGCGCATTGCCGCGCGGGTGCTTCTGGTGCAGCAACATTACTTTGCTGTCCAATTTCCGGTCTTCCGGCAGGGTAAAAGATTGAATGGTGCGCCATTCGGGAAAACTCTGGAAGCCGAATTCGCTCATAAAACGCGGCACTTTTTTGTTAAATGCCTCAAATGGTTCTTCGTCGTGCCATATTCCCCAATAGTGTGAATCGCCTTCCGTGTTCGATTTCGGATTTGAACGCCCGAACTTTGGCGAACTCTCCCAATATGGAATACCGCCGCCATCGTTGGCGACGTAGGTGGGCAGCAGGTCGTTGAATAAAATTTCATATTCGCGCCAGAGTTGTTTGCGCTGCGATTCGTTGAACTGCATTTGCCAGCCCCAGTGGTTCCAGGCTTCGTTATTTTCGTTGTTGCCGCACCAAAGGGCCATGCTGGGGTGTTGCCGGAGCCGTTCGATTTGTTCGAGCGCCTCTTTTGCAGCCGTTTTCAAAAAACTGCCGCTGCCCGGGTACATGGCGCAGGCATACATGAAGTCCTGCCAGACCAGAATGCCCTTTTCATCGCATAAATTGTAAAAAATGTCGTCTTCGTAGATACCGCCGCCCCATACGCGCAGCATGTTCATGCCGCCTGCCACTACATCATCGAGCAGTCGCTCATAATGCTGCGGCGTCACCCGGTCCTGGAAAATATCCTGCGGGATATAGTTGGCGCCTTTGGCAAAAACAGGAATTCCGTTTAACTTAAAGTA
Source organism: Lewinellaceae bacterium (assembly GCA_016711435.1). Taxonomy (GTDB): domain Bacteria; phylum Bacteroidota; class Bacteroidia; order Chitinophagales; family Saprospiraceae; genus M3007. Next base: position 20,458 of record JADJSY010000045.1, on the reverse strand, counting down.
AAAAGATTCCCCTTTTCCATCCTTTTCAGTTACCAATTCGATGGTGCGAATACCCGTGCGAACCTGCGCTTTTTCCACCACGCGGGTTCCTTTTTTTATTTCTACGGTAAAATCGTACAAATGCGGCTCCCCCAGATCGCGGCACCACCACAATTTAGGGTTGGGCACTTCCCAGGTGACGGAATCTTCGTGAACGCCGACGGAGAATTTCCGGTCTTCCATCGACACGCGGCGTCCATCGCGGGCAGTCAAGCTGACAGGCCCTGCAAAATCGGAGCGATAGCGGAACCGGGCCACCATTTTAGCCTTTTCCGGTGTGTAACTCTGGGTGGTAATAAATATATTTTCAATCAGAATATCGTCCCAGGCGCGCAAGGCAGGCGCCTCCAGAATGCCGCAGCCCACAAAACGCGGCCCCCAATCCCAGCCGTAATGGAACTGCGCTTTGCGCGACATGGTGCGCACGCCTCCCGGCAATTCGTATCCCAGGTTTTTCCAGTCTTCTGCCGCTTTTTGAATCGGGCTTTCAAAATAAATGTGCAGTCGGTTGCCGGTTGGTTTGAGCCATTTTTTGACGTCAACTTCCCAGGTACGGAACATGTTGTTTGTTTCTAGCACCAGGGAGTCGTTGAGGTAAATATGCGTATAGGTGTCTAAATTTTTAAAAACCAGATCGATATGCTTCTTTTGAAGGATGGTTTCGGTCACATCGAAGGTGGTTTGAAACTCCCAGTCTTCTTTTTCGATCCATTGCAGTTTTTCTTCGTTATCCCGGTAAAAAGGGTCTTCGATCATGCCGTTTTGCAACAGCGCCGTATGCGCGCTGACAGGAATCGTCACGGGTTTCCAGTCGCCGGTAAGCGCCTGGCGGAACGTCCAGTTGGAAGCGGGTATTTTTTGATGGATGGGTGTAAAAGAAACAGGCTGGGCTTGCAGGAGCATGGGCAAGGAAAAGGCGAATACCAGAAAATATTTGAACATGGAAAAATGAATATCGGATTGAAAAGCCGCAAAAGTAGGTGATTTTCCGGGAGCAAAGAGGCGGCTTTCCTGCATGGGTCATACATCTTCCTGTCAAAATCAGGCGTTTAACCAAAAATTTGGCGCAACTCTTGCACAAAGCCATTACTTTTGGCAAGCATTAGCAAGCGGCATTATGTCAGACATCAACCATCATCTTCCACAAGTTGGGGATCCTGCGCCCTCATTTGAGTTTCAGACGGATCGGGGACTTATACAATTCCCGGCGTACAGCGCCGGCTACTGGTGTATTTTTTTTGCGCATCCGGCCAACTTCACTTCTACCTGGACCATGTTCTCCGCTTTCCTGGGCATGAAAGAACGCTGGCTCAATGAGCGGAATACCAAGGTGCTGGCTTTGTCCAACGAACCCATCCTGCAAAACGACTGGTCGAACAAAGCGCGGCGTTTTATTGGTATTTACCTGAAAGCGCCCGTGCTCGAAGACCTGGATTTTAAGATTGCAAAAATGTACGGACTGGCATCGGGCCGTCGCCCGCAGGCGGGATGCGACCGCCTGGCTGTGGTGATCGATCCGGAAGGTATTATCCGGTATATCATACACCGCCCCCTGCCCAATATCGAACGCGCATTATTGGACATCGAACGCGAATTGGACCGTTTGCAAGGAAAAAAACAGGAAAAACAGGATTCAAGCCTTACTTCCATCGACATTATCGAACAATCGGATGCCGTCGATATGGTGTACAAGCCCAGACCTGCGCATTTTGCCAGTAAAAAAATATGGCCGAATTAGGGCGCCAAAACCCTTGAAAATAAAAAAGCCCTCCTGAAAAGGAGGGCTTTTTGTTGGGTCACAAGGACTCGAACCCTGAATAACAGTACCAAAAACTGCTGTGTTACCATTACACCATGACCCAATGCTTTAAAAAGCGATGCAAAAGTAGGCCTACTGACAGACCTGTGCAAGTGATAGCCCAAAAAAATTTTTTCAGCGCTCTGCGGGGTGTTCCATTTGTTCTGTGGTGTGGGTAATCTCTAACCACCCCCTTCCGCCAAAACCCCTGCCACTTTTTCCGCCCCAACGCCTCCTTCCTGCCATTTTGTCAAAATAAAGCCATTTTTCCGACATGGAATGAAATGTGTCGTTGCCCACCTTTTGCACCAAAGCGAAAGTGTATCTTTGCGGCTTTGAACAGGCAAAAAAAATTAAGATTCACCCCCAAATTTCCTTTTGCCCGTTCAATTATCGTTCACCACTCATAATTCCCGACATCGTGTTTGGATTTCTAAAGAAAATACTCGGCACCAAGCAAGACCGCGACCTGAAACAGTATCAGGCGACGGTAGCCGAAATCAATAATTATTTCGAGCAGTATCAGAGCCTCTCCAACGACGAATTGCGCGGCAAAACGCTCGAATTTCGCACCCGGATCAAGGAATACCTGGCCGATATCGATGCTGAAATTGTATCCGTGCAGCAGCAGGCTATCGAAGCGGAAGATTTCAACGAAAAAGAACGCCTCTTCAAAGAGGTGGACGAACTTCGTAAATCGCGCGATAAAGCCCTGGAAGACATCCTGTTGTCCATCCTGCCAGAGGCTTTCGCCGTGGTTAAGGAAACCAGCAGCCGTTTTTCTCATAATGAAACATTGACGGTGACCGCCACCGACCACGACCGCGCACTGGCTGCCCAGCCGGGTAAAATCCACGTCAGTATACAAGGCGAGCAGGCCATCTGGAAAAACAAATGGCTGGCCGCCGGCGGCGAAGTGCTGTGGAACATGGTGCACTACGACGTTCAGTTGATGGGTGGCATGGTGTTGCACGATGGTAAAATCGCCGAAATGGCTACCGGTGAGGGTAAAACCTTGGTCGGTACTTTGCCCGCTTACCTCAACGGCGTGGCCGGCGAAGGTGTACACATAGTAACCGTGAACGACTACCTGGCCCGACGCGACTCCGAATGGGTAGGCCCGATCTACGAATTTCTGATGCTCCGGGTCGATTGTATCGATAAATACCGGCCGCATTCCAAAGAGCGTATTGAAGCCTATCGCGCCGACATCACTTTCGGCACCAACTCCGAATTCGGCTTCGATTACCTCCGCGACAACATGGTCATCAGCCCCGAAGAGCTGGTGCAGCGCAAACACCACTACGCGATTGTCGACGAAGTGGACTCCGTTTTGATCGATGATGCGCGGACGCCCTTGATTATTTCCGGCCCCGTCACCCGCGGCGCCGACGACCAGGAATACGTCGAACTGAACCCGACCGTCAAACGCCTGCTCGAAGAACAAACCAAACTTTCCTCCCAGTTTCTGACGGAAGCCCGCAAACTCATCGCGGCGGGTAACACCAGCGCAGAAGAAGGCGGCGGCGGTCTTGCCCTGCTGCGCGCGCACCGTGCATTGCCCAAATCGCGTCCGCTCATCAAATTCCTGAGTGAAGACGGCATCAAAGTGCTGCTTCAAAAATCGGAAAACGTTTATTTGCAGGAGAATGCGAAGCGGATGCCTGAAGTAGACCGCGAGTTGCTGTTCAATATCGACGAAAAAAACCGGCAGGTAGAATTGACGGAAAAAGGCGTCGATTTTCTTTCCAAATTCAGCAATGAACCCAGCTTCTTTATCATGCCCGATATCGCGGAAGAACTGGTGTTTATCGACCGGAACAGCAGCCTCAGCCACGATGAAAAGATAGAAGCCAAAGAGCGTTTGTCGCAGGATTACGGGGTAAAAAGTCGCCGCGTTCATGCCATTCACCAACTGCTGAAAGCATATACCCTGTTTGAAAATGACAATGAATACATTGTGATGGACGGCGAGGTGAAAATCGTGGATGAGCAAACCGGACGTGTCATGGAAGGCCGCCGCTACTCCGACGGTTTACACCAGGCGCTGGAGGCCAAAGAAAATGTAAAAGTCGGCGAGATCACACAAACCTACGCCACCGTAACGCTCCAGAACTATTTCCGCATGTACCACAAATTGGCAGGTATGACCGGTACGGCGGAAACCGAAGCCAAGGAATTGTGGGACATCTACAAACTCGACGTGGTGGTGGTGCCTACCAACCGCCCGATCACCCGCCAAGACGAAGAAGACCTCGTCTATAAAACGGCTCGTGAGAAATACAATGCCGTCATCGATGATATTATCAAACTCCGCGATCAAGGCCGACCCATTCTGGTAGGTACTACGTCGGTGGAAATTTCCGAATTGCTGTCGCGGATGTTGAAAATGCGTGGCATCGACCACAACGTGCTGAATGCCAAACAGCACCAGCGCGAAGCGGAAATTGTGGCGGAAGCAGGTCACGCCAGCAAAGTGACCCTCGCCACCAACATGGCCGGTCGCGGTACCGACATCAAACTCGGCGTCGGCGTCAAAGAAGTCGGCGGTTTGGCCATTATTGGTACCGAACGCCACGAAAGCCGCCGCGTCGACCGCCAGTTGCGCGGGCGTGCCGGCCGTCAGGGCGACCCGGGTTCGTCGCAGTTCTATGTGTCGCTCGAAGACCAGCTGATGCGCTTGTTCCAAAGTGACCGCATAGCCGGTCTGATGGACAAAATGGGCCATAAAGAAGGCGATGTGATCCAGCATTCGATGGTGACCAACAGCATCGAACGCGCCCAGAAAAAAGTAGAGGAAAACAACTTCGGTATTCGCAAGCGCCTGCTCGAATACGACGACGTGATGAATATTCAGCGGGAGGCGATTTACAAAAAACGCCACAACGCCTTGTTCGGCGACCGCCTTTCTGTTGACATCAACAATGCGTTCACAGCTATTACTGCCGAACTGGTGCAGGTTCACCGCGAAGGCGGCGACTTTGAAACCTTTCGCCTCGATGCCATCCGCCTCATTGGCGTAGACCCTGAAATGGAACCGAACTGGTTTAAAACGGCCTCGATGAATACGGTGCTGGCTACTTTCCAGCAGCAGGTGTTCGATTTGTACGATTATAAATCCCGCCAGGTGGGCGATCGTTTGTTGCCTATTATCAAAGATGTGTATGCCCGCGAAAGCCACCGCTACAAACGCATTGTTGTGCCGTTCACTGATGGCAGCCTCGGCCTGAATATCAGCGCCGATATGGAAGAAGCCATCCGGACGAATGGTAAATCCATTATGCACGACATCGAAAAAGTGGCCACGCTGGCGCTGATCGACGATGCCTGGAAGGAACACCTCCGCAATGTGGACGACCTGAAAGAATCCGTTCAGGGCGCCTCGTTTGAACAAAAAGACCCGCTGGTGATCTATAAAATGGAGGCCTACAACCTGTTTGAAGGATTAATCGGTCATATCAACACAAGTGTCACTTCTTTCCTGCTCAAAGGATCGCTGACGCTGCCCGACGAACAACAGGTGCAGCGTTCGCAACAGCAGGCCGCTGCCGCTGAAGCACAGCGCCGGGCACAAGCCAGCCGACTGCGGGCCAATAACTCGGGCCAGGAAATGACGGAATCACAGATGGCCGCCCAGCGCGCCGCCGCCGCTGCCGGCCACAACGGCCCGGTTCAACGCATCCAACCTATTGTGAAGGAAAAAGTGGTGGGCCGCAACGAACCCTGCCCCTGCGGAAGCGGGAAGAAGTATAAGAACTGCCACGGAGCGTAAATAATAGGAATGAGGAATGAGGGATGAGGAATGAGGAATGCCAAGCGCGATGTCCGACATCACGCTCGGCATTCCTCATTCCTGTTAATCACGCTCGGCATTCCTCATCCCTCATTCCTCATCCCTGACATATTTGCGTCTTTTTTCCAATCTTTCGTCTTTTGTCCGGGCGGACAAAGCCGCCTTTGCGATTATGACTGATACAACCTCGATTTGGACAGGATTTAGCCGGCATTTGCGGCGTTATTTGGTGCAGCGCGTCAAGTGCAAGCAGGATGCAGACGATTTATTACAGGAAATTTTTATTAAAATACACCTGAAATTGCCCACGCTGAGCAAACAGGAAAGCCTGCCGGCATGGGTTTGGCAAATTACCCGCAATACGCTGCTCGATTATTATAAACAAAAACGGCTGCCGGTGGTGGAAATAGAGCAGGCTGCTACTCAATCGGCTGATTTATCGCCTGCGGAATTCAACCAATGGATGGCGGATTGCGTTCGCCCTTTTCTGGAGTTGTTGCCTGAACACCACAAAGAGGCGTTGCAACTGGCTGATTTACAAAATATTTCGCAAAAAGAACTGGCGCAGCAATGGAACATCGGGTACTCCGGGGCAAAGAGCCGCGTGCAACGCGCACGAACGGAGTTGTATGGTTTATTCACGCAGTGCTGCCAGATCGAGGCAGATAAATATGGCAACCTGATGCAGGTTGCCTGTCTGGAAAAAACATGTTGATGCCACACTACTGGACATTTTATTCAATAGCGTTCAGACCTGTAAGGTTTCAAAAACCTTATAGGTCTCGTTCCACCAAAATGTCCAGTAGTATGATGCGTCTTTTTTTCCGTATCTCGTCTATTTAAGTGAACCGGCTTCGGCCACATTATTCACTTAAAAATTTTCGACACATGAAAAACGTATTGTTTGTTTCTTTCTCCGGCGGCGACTGCTGCGAAACGGGTTGTGGCGGCGGATGCTGCTAAAGTTTAGTGTGCGTACCGTAGGGTCTTACGCCCCCGCACATTAAATATTTTTATCTGACTATCTGTTCATTTCAAATTTAAAATGATGAAAGCGAAAAAATCTTTGCTCGTAGGTATGATCCTGCTGGGCCTGGCTGTATCCGGCTTCGCGGCATACCGCCAGTTCAATTCCGGCGCTGCGGACTGTTGTTTTCCCGCCTGTTGCACACAAGAGCAATCTGCCGAATGCTGCAAAATAGCCGAGTAGTCAGATTGATTGCGTTTAGTAACGATGATAAAAAAAGCGCCGCCCGAAATACTTCGGACGGCGCTTTCTATGAAATGTACTGATCGGATAACCAATAACTGATAACCGAATTAACGTACCACGATCAGTTTTTCCGTTTTTACGGCATTTCCAGCCTGGATACGAACCAGGTAGAAGCCGATTGGAAGATTCGAGGTGTTCAAAGTGAACGTTTGTTCGCCGGCAACCGATTTCTGGTTGATTTGCTCGCCGAAATACTGACCGTTCAAACCAAACACGCCGACAGAAAGATCAACCGCGTTGGTCAGTTCCATTTGCAGGGTCACAAAGTCGTTGGCGATGGTCGGGAACAGTTTTACTTTGCTGATGTATTTTTCAGCGTCTTTCGTTTCGGTCAAACCGTCTACGTTCAGTTCCAGGAATTTGGCCCAGCCTTGCGTCCAGTCTTCCTGGCCGCCGAAAGCGCCGGCGTAGGATACCTGCTCAAAGAATGGCGTATTGATACGAGGCGAAGCGAAAGAAGCAGCGCCCAGTGCTGGAGAAGCAAAAGTCGGGGAAGCGTTCGGTGCGTCGAGGTTGAACGGGTCCTGCAGGTTCATAGCATCGGAAGCAGCCAGTGCCGAGTTAGCATAAGCGGCTGTGTTGAACCAGTTGGTTACATTAAAACCTACGGTGTTGGTGGTGGTTAGCAAAGAAGTTGGCCCGGCCACAAAGGTGTTTTTCACTTCAATTTTGCTGGTATTGGCATGGTTGGCGCAAGAGTCGCCATCGATGAAAATACCGACCGGGTAGTTGCCCATCAGAATCGAGTTGAACAGAGCCGGTTCGGAATTGCGACGGATATGTGCGGCACGGCGATAGTCAGAAGCAACATCGCCGGTAGGACCTACGATGGTTACGTTGGAGAAGGTCGGGCGTGTTTTGGGCGTTGCGCCAGTGCCCTGCCCATTGTTGTCAATTTCAAAACCGTTGGAAGCGCTGACATCGGCTACTTCCGGGTCGCGTACGGAGAAAGCAAACTGAATATTGCCATTGTAACCGAAGTCCGTATCAAAATCATCATCCAGCGCGCGATAGGCGATCAGGTGTTTGCAGTTGACAGAACCACCGAACCATTCAAAGGCGTCATCGCCGCAGTAAGAAACTTGCACATGATCGATGGTCGTGCCGGAACCAACGCCACCCATGGTAAGACCATTGATTTCGTTGTTCGGCTGGAAGGCGATACCGGGATATTCGATACGTACATATTTCAGGGTACCTGAGTTATCCGCTGCATTCGGTGTACCGCCGCCGCAAGCGCCGCCATACGTGCCGTCGCCGTTGGCATTGTTCACGCCGCCTTCAATCTCGCCGCAGCCAGCCTGGCTCTGGAAAGAAGTATTCGTTGTGCCGTTACCCAGGATGATGATGCCGCCCCAGGAGCCGTAGGTCGGCTCGGTGTCATTGGTGGTGAAAACAATCGGCAGGTCTGCAGTGCCTTCGGCTTCAATTTTCGAGCAGCGCGTTACGATCAGCGCGCCTTTGGTGCCTTTGTCGCCTTTTATTACCGTACCTGGCTCGATCGTCAGTGTTGCGCAGTTTTTTACATAGATAAATCCTTGTAAAACATACACTTTGTCAGCCGTCCAGGTGGTGTTGGTGGTGATATTTCCGGAAACAATTACCTCCGGAGTAGGCACGAGACCTACCTGCTGAAGGTCGTCGCCGAAACGCGACCAGGAAGCCGTCCAGTCGCCGGAAGGGCCGAATGCGCCTGCATAACTCACCGGCGTAAAGAAGCCGCCGCCAAGGCGTGCATCAGAGAAATCGGCATAACCCAGCACCGGTGAAGTTGCCTGTGGACGCGGGTTGGGGAGGTTCAGATCAAAAGGGCTAACCAACTGTGCGTCTGCGGAATTGGTACCAACCGAAATTTGATTGGCCGCAGCATAAGCGGCAATATCAAAAGCGGCATTGGTGGTCGACAGCGGGGTGGTCATGCCGTGGTAGAAAGAATTTTTTACGACCAGTTTACCCGTTTGTGCATGAGAAATACATGAGTCGCCGTCGATGAGCAAACCCACCGGATAGGAGCCGACAAAAACAGAATTCAAGATAGCAATTTCGTTGTTGCGACGCAGGTGGCTGGCGCGGCGATAGTCGGTCGCAACAGCGCCGGTAGGCCCTGCGATGGTTACATTGGAGAACGTCGGGCGTGTTTTAGGCGTAGCGCCGGTACCGGTACCATTGTTGTCAATTTCAAAGCCATTGGAGCCACTCACGTCAGCTACTAGCGGGTCGCGCTGGGAATAAGCAAACTGAATATTGCCGTTGTAACCGAAGTCGGCGTCAAAATCATCATCCAGACCGCGGTAGGCGATCAGGTGTTTGCAGTTGACAGAACCGCCGAACCACTCGAATGAGTCGTCACCGGCATAAGAAACCTGTACGTTGTCGATCGTAGTGCCGGAGCCTACGGCGCCCAGTGTCAGACCGTTGATTTCATTATTGGGTTGGAATGCAATACCAGGGTATTCGATACGAACATATTTCAGGATACCTGAATTGTCCGCTGCATTTGGCGTACCACCGCCGCAAGCGCCGCCGTAAGTGCCGTCGCCGTTAGCATTGTTGACGCCACCTTCAATTTCGCCGCAGCCGGCCTGGGCTTGATATGAAGTATTAGTGGTGCCGTTGCCAAGTATAATGATACCGCCCCAGTCGCCATAGGTCGGTTCTGCTTCATTGCTGGTAAATACGATCGGTTGATCAGCAGTACCGTCGGCAATGATTTTTGAACCGCGGGTTACGATCAGGGTGCCTTTGGTTATTTTATCCCCTTTGATAGTGGTACCAGCCTCAATGGTCAGTGTAGCGCCGTTTTTTACGTACACGAAACCGCTCAGCAGATAGGTGTTCGATCTGGACCAGGTCGTGTTAGTGGTGATATCGCCCGATACTGTTACCTGGGCAAACATGCCCGAAAGGGTGGTAATACAGAGGAGCACGAGTAGAATTGTCTTTTTCATTGCAGGATATTTTTTTTGAAAATGTATGCGCCGCAAAGGTCGCCCGACTGCATCAGGCAATGAGAAAGACACGATTAAGTTTGGTTTAAGTCTGTATTAAGCCAGTGTTAAGCCAGAGGTGAGAAGCGAGAGGGTGAGAAGTGAGAGACGTCCCGTTTAGCTGCTGCTAGGGTTTGGGTTTGGATATTTCAGGCCTGTAATCGTGAATCGTATTTGGTGTTTGGTGTTTGGTGTTTCGGGGGCTTCGCCTTTGGCTTTTGTGAAAATTCGATCAAAATATCAACTACTGCCAAAGGCGAAGCCCCCGAAACACCAAACACCAAACACCAAATACGATTCACGTTTACAGGCCTGAAAAACCCATGCTAAATCCAGGAAAGTCGCCAAACGGGACGTCTCTCACTTCTCACCCTCTCACTTCTCACTTCTAATAAAGCTGTATTCTTTCCCGAATCTGAGCATCTGCTGCACGAAGTCGGTTTCCCGCTCCACTTTTATATCCGTGATGTTGCCGGAAGCATCTTTGACGGCCACTAATTTGGGTTGTACAAAACCCGAGTAGGCTTTGGTGGGGAGGCTGGCATAACGCGATTTTACCTGTTTACCAGTTTCTGCATCCGTTTTGACGCCGTAATTTTCCACCAGATCGCGGGCGGCTTTGAAGTCACCTTCTGATTTGATGCGCTGCATTTCAGCCAGTAACTGTCCGAACAGGACGCGTAGTTTGGCGTAATCGCGGATGTCGTAGTAGATTTTTCCGTTGCGGACTTCTTTAACGATCACATTGTCGGGTTTACCTTTTTCAAAAACCCAGGCTGCTACCAGCTGGCGGTTGCGCATGTGGTCTTCCTCGATGTCGTGTCCGGGCTGGAGCCGGCGGAGTTGCATTAGCAGGCCATTGCGGATATAGCTGTCGTATTCGGCTTTATATGCATTAGCGTCGGGCAGCAGACCCCATTCAACTAATTTCGGATCTGGCATAAAATAGAGGGCCACCAGGTCGGCGCGGCCTTCTTCGAGCGTGCTGGAATATTGTTTCAGGGTAATATTCGGTTCGGGCATACCGGGTTTCATTTGACCGCTGGCATGGCCGATCACCTCGTGCAGGGCGGTGTGCATTTTGCCGCAGGCTTCGCCGTATTTTTTGGCGTTTTCGATTTCTTCCGGGTCGTTGGCAAATTCGGCGGTAGCCAGTGCGCCGCCGGCCTTGCCGTAGGCGTTTTCGATGTTGTTCAGGCTGATGGATTTGGAACCCAGTTCCCGTATCCAGTTGGAATTGGGCAGGTTGACGCCGATCGGGGTGCTGGGCGCGCAGTCGCCGCCCTCCATGGCCACGTTGATGACGCGGTAGGAAACACCGGTCACACTTTTCTTTTTGTATGCTGCCGGTATCGTGCTATTGTCTTCAAAATACTGGGCGTTTTTGCTCACGATGGCCATTTTTTCGGTGGCTTCCGGGTCGTTGTACTGCACAATGGCTTCAAAGTCGCCCTTATAACCTTTTGGGTCGTGGTAAACTTCTATAAAGCCGTTGATAAAGTCGATGGTACTGGCGGTATCCTTTACCCAGGCGATATTGTATTCGTCAAATTTTTTCAAATCGCCGGTCTGGAAATACTCGATGAGCAAACGTATGGCTTTTTTCTGTTGGTCGTTTTCGGCAAAAGGCAGCGCTTTTTGCAGGTTTTCCACTACTTTGTCGAGGGCTTCGCCATACATATTGCCTTTTCCGGCGCGCCAGACGATCTCTTTGAGCACGCCGTCTTTATCTGCTACCAATTTGCTGTTGAGGCCAAACGACGGCGGGTTTTTCCCGGCAGATTGCAGCATATTTTTGTAAAAAGCGTCGACCTGCGCCGCGCTTACGTTTTCATAAAAATTGACCGCCGATTCTTTCACCACGTCGACGGATTCGTCTTTGTTGGTTCGTTTGGCAAATAACTTCGGGTCGAACATAACCGGCATCAATTTGGCCATAAACGTATTTACATCTTCGCCGGGCGACAAAGGCAATGCAGCAGCATCCAGGCTTTGAACCAGGGAACTGAAATATTCCCTGGAGCAGCCGGGGAGTATCTTGGTTTCGTTGTAATGGTGGTGAATGCCGTTGCTGAACCAGACGCGTTTTGCATACGTCTCGAAGGCTTTCCAGTTAGCGGAACTGCGTTCGCCTTTGTAGTTGTTAAAAATGGCTTCCAGCGTTTTCCGCACGGCGAGGTTGTGCTTGCAGTGTTGGTCGTAAATCATATCGCGACCAACCAGCGCTGCTTCCGAGAGGTAGTAAATAAAGGTTTTTTGCCGAAGATCGAGTTTGTCCCAGCCCGGCAATTCGTATTGAAGGATTTGGAGGTCGGCAAAAGTGTCGAGCAGTACCTTTTCAGGTTCGGCAGAGGTAGTTTGTGTGGTAGCGCTTTCCTGCTTCTGACCGCAGGCAACGATCAGGAAAAGAGCTGTAATCCACAGCAGGGATACATTTTTCATGAACATTTGAATGGTTTTAAAATTGGAAAGAAAAATTTGATTGTTATTTCTTGATCAGATCATTGAGATCCCGGTACAGTTTTTCAACAGGCTCACCCACCGGATGGTTTTTGTCGCCCCACACCACTCTTTTGCCGGACTGGCCGATAAACATATACGTATTGGAAGGGTGTTTAAAATCAAGTGTTGTAATGCCGGCGGCATCTGCTGCTTTGAACATCGACTTGGCAACGCGGCGTTTTACCCCTTTTATTTCGGCAATAGAATCGCCCATGGCAGGTTCGTGTTTAAAAATCTGACCATTGTCGAGCAGGATAAAATAGGATTCTTTCCCCACGAAACCACCACCACTTCCCCATTGGAGCTGGTTTTCAGGTAAACCTGATTCGGCTTGATAACGCGTATGTTTGCAGGCGTAGTTGGTGACGACAAGCATGGAGAGCAGGAGGAAATAAGGCAAGTGTATTTTCATCGGAAAGGAATGATTTTGGTTAAAAATTTGCTTTATGCAGCTAAGTAACGGTTTCAAAACAACTTGGTATGCTATATTTTTTACAGTTTTGCCCCGTCGCTTATGAAAAAAAGAACGAAAACATGGTTTTTCCTGTTGCTGGGACTTTTTGCCTTGCCGGCCACTTTTTTTGCCCAGTCAGGGCGTGCAGACTCGCTGCGACAATTGTTGACAACGGCAAAACAAGATACGCAACGCATCAATTGGTTGACTGAACTTGCCTGGGACATCAACGAATCGCACACGGAAGAAGCGGCCGCCAGACTGGAGGAAGCGGTCAGCCTGGCCCGGAAACTGAACTTTAAAAAAGGCGAGGCTACTGCCTGGAACGGCCTCGGCGTGGTGGAAGAAATTCGTGGAAATCTCGCAGAGGCCGAAGTTTTATACAAAAAAGCGCTCGACATCCGGCGAAAACTGGGCAATTTGCACGATGTGGGGTCATCCCTCAACAACCTCGGCGTATTGAACGAAATGGCAGGCCGTTTCGATTCCGCGCTGATCTTTCACCGCGAAAATCTCAAAATACAGGAAGAACGGCGCGATACCGTCAAAATAGCGCGCGCCCTCTTCAATCTGGCCGGCGCATACCAGGAAATGGGGCTTTACCCGGAGGCGCAACGTCACTTGCTGGAGGCACGCCTGGTTCTGGAAGCCCGCAATGACCAGGACGGCATGGCAAAGGTGTATACGCAACTTGGCCATCTTCAGCTGGAACTCGACCGTTATCCCGATGCCCTCAAATGGTATGCGCAGGCACTCAGGATGCGCGAACGCATAGACGACCCGGGGCGGCTTGCCGAGGTACTGACGGATTATGCCAATGCCCTCGATGAAGTAGATTCTTCTCAGGTGGCGCTCGAATATTACCAGCGCGCATTGCGCATCTGGAAAGACCTGGACGACCTGCCCGGTCAGGCCAATGTTTACACCAATCTGGGGGATGCCTACAAGCACATCGGCGATTACAGAACAGCCCTTTACTACCTGCAACTGGCTGAAAAAATATGCCTTTCATTTGATGACAAACAGGCCTTGATGGAGGTTTATAATACCATCGGCGACGTACACTACCGCGCCGGCCGGCAAAACATAGCGCTGGAATATGTCCGCAAATATTACGGAATTGCACAGGAAACCGGTGATGAAAAATATATCCAGAGCGCTTATAAAGACTTCGCGGAGGTGTATGCGCGCATAGGCGATTTTTCGGAAGCCTATACCTGGCGCGTACAATACGACAGCCTGCGCTACCAGCGGCTGAATGAAAAAATCGGGACAGACTTTGTCCGCAAGGAAGCGGTTTTTACGGATCAAAAAAGACAGGAGCAAATCGAAGAACAACGCCGCGAATTGCGGGTGCGCGACGCGGAGCTGGCAACCGGGCGAACCCGCCAGATGGCCCTGCTGGGCGGCGCGGTGTTGCTGCTTTTGCTGGCAGCATTGTTGTTTAACCGCAACCGCATTCGCGCCCGGGCCAATAGCGAGCTGGCATCCAAAAACAGGGCCATCCAGCTCGAACGCGAACGTGCCGACAACTTGCTCAAAAACATCCTGCCCGAAAAAACAGCCCTCGAACTCAAACTGCATAATAAAGTGCAACCCGTTCGGTATGAATCCGTTACGGTGATGTTTACGGATTTTAAAAACTTTACCACCATTGCCGAAACGATGTCGCCGGAAATGTTGATCTCAATACTGGACGAGTGTTTCCGGATGTTTGATGCGGTGATCGCCAAACATGGGCTGGAAAAAATAAAAACCATTGGAGATGCGTACATGTGCGCCGGAGGCCTTCCAATGGAGAATGATACACATCCAATCGACACTGTCAGCGCCGCTTTTGAAATGCTGGAAGGGCTTCAGCAACTGATGTTAAAAAAATCGCCCGAACAGCAGGCTGTTTTCGAAATGCGCGTAGGCATTCATACCGGCCCGGTGGTGGCCGGCGTAGTGGGAAGCCACAAATTTGCGTATGATATCTGGGGTGATACGGTGAACGTTGCCGCCCGGCTCGAACAGAGCGGCGTGACAGGAAAGGTTAATGTTTCCGAAACCACGTATGAACGGATCCGGCATCATTTCCAATGCGCCTACCGGGGCAAACTGGCGGCAAAAAACAAAGGTGAAATTGCGATGTATTTCGTGGAAGGCTTGAAAATGGAAAACTAAAAATACCTTTGGCCTTCTTAAGTGAAGCTGCTTATCCACATTGTGCTGAAAAATGCGGGAATTATTTTTCAAATTATTCAAATTCGGAGTAGTCGGCGCTTCCGGCGTAGTGGTTGATTTTGGCGTCACCTGGCTACTCAAGGAACGTATCGGACTGAACAAATACGTCGCCAACAGTACTGGTTTTGCCTGCGCTGTGTTGAGCAATTATATGCTGAATCGAATCTGGACTTTTGAGAGTCACGACCCCAATGTAGCCATTCAATTCGGCAAATTCGCAGTGATCGCTCTGATCGGCCTGTTGCTCAACAACGGCATGATCTACCTGCTTACGGAACGCCAGGGCATGAAATTTTACCCTTCCAAATTACTGGCCACCGGAGTCGTCATGCTCTGGAATTTCTGGGCCCACTATACGTTTACGTTTCATCCGTAGAAAAAAGGCAAAAAAATCTGGGATGTCTCATGTTTGCCTTTTTAAATCACGCTACTTTCACCTCCACTGCAGTCATGCCTTTTTTGCCTCGTTTGGTCTCAAACGTAACGCTATCGCCATTCCTGATTTTATCTACCAGGCCGGTCATGTGCACAAAAACTTCCTGGCCGGTGCCCTCTTCAACGATGAAACCATAACCTTTGGACTCGTTGTAAAATTTAACGGTTCCCTTGTACATTGAAAAAATTTAAATTGAGTAGTTAATAGATGTTGGAAAGATGTAGTTGTCTCATAAGTATCAAAATCAGAAATAGTGCAAATTTTTATTTCGTTTTCGCTACCAGAAACTTTCCAGGTTTTTAAAACCTGGAAAGTTTAGCACTCGATAAAAAATAAAATTCGGCTCTCTTTTTTGGCCCCGTACTATGAAACACCCCCGCAAAATTATAGCGGATGTTTGGCATTTTCAGCACATTCATACCGATGTCTCCTGCTCTTCCGGCAAACCCCAGGAATAATATCGTCACGAGTTCTATGTTATTTCTTTTTGTATTTCCTGGTTCGCGCGTCTTTAATTTGCCCATTCCAGTTCATTCCAAACCCGAAATCGTACACGGAGCCTTCGGTATCCGTATGACATTTCATATCGTGCGGTGCGTCTTCGGCTTGTTTTTCAACAACAGACATATCAGCAGGCATTTGCATGGGTAACAGCCCCGATGGTTCGGTTTTACCTGTAAATATGTCTAACAACGCCTGATCCTGAACGCGGAAGTTGATCAAAATGGCGTCGGCTTGTTTTTCAAACTCGTTAAAAACCATCGGGTTATCCATTGTTATAGAAACAATGACAGGTTTCCCTTTCATTTTCCGGTAGGTGTCCGTTACCATGCCTAAATCCGTAATATTTTTGGCTTTCACTGTCTTTCCCTTGTAGCCGCGATTGGTAAATTTTTCCATAGGATCGCCACCGGCGATACTGGTTTCACGGGCATCTGTCGCGGTGTATTCGCCGTATTGCAGGCTGATGGGCAGATAGCCATTGCCGCCTTTGCGAATATCCGTGGAATCATAACCATTGCCGGTATCGGGATTGTTGATAAAAACAAGGGCGAAATCTGCTTCGTCGGGATTCTCCGTCGTGTTAAAGTATTTTTTAACAATATCCATATTGACCGGATAATCTGTTTTTTCCGGGATGGGAGCACCCAGAAAATTCCGGCCCGCCGGGGTGTATTTTTTGGGGACATACACCGTTTTGCCTGTTTTTAAAGGCAATACCTTGTTTTTGTTTTTTAACAAAACCATCGATTTCAACTGTGCTTCATAGCCGGCAGTCATAAATTCAGGTTTTCCAACGGTGTTTTTGGTGTTTTCCACATCCAGATAGGGGTTTTCAAATAACCCTACCCGGAAGATGTTTTTCAGCAAACGCACGGCAGATTGTTCCATCCGCGCCCGCATCCATTCGCCGTGTTCGGCCATGCCCATTTTATAGGCTTCCAGAATGGGCGCCGCTTCGTTATTGCCGCCAAACTGATCTACACCTGCCATCAGCACTTTGTAATGCCGTTGTGCAACATTCAGGTGTTCCACGCCGTGCGGTTTGCCCCCCACGAAGTTGTCCATCTGTGTTTTATTGCCTGTAATGCTCCAGTCAGTACAGGCTACGCCGTCGTATTTGTATTTTTTGCGCAGCAGGTCGTTGATGATATAGGAATTATAGGAATTACCTACGTTTTCCTTGTTTTTAGTGTCCTGGTTCCAGGAAATGGTGTAGTACGGCATGATAGCCGAGGCCATTTTGGTTTTGCCTTTCAGTTTGAAAGCGCCTTTGGTAAAGGGGATAAAATGTGTGGCAAACTTGCCGCCCGGGTATACCGCGAACTTGCCCATGCCGTAATGCGCATCGCGGCCGGCTTCCCCGGAACCGCCACCTGGCCAGTGTTTCACCATGGCATTGACGCTGGCATAACCCCAGCCATTTTTAATTTCCTGGCTGCCTTTGGAGGTCTGAAAACCATCACAATAAGCCTGCGCCATTGCTGCGGAAAGTTTCGGGTTTTCGCCAAAAGTGCCGCTCACACGGTTCCAGCGCGGGTCGGTAGCGATATCCACCTGCGGAGAAAGGGCGGTTGCGATGCCCAAGGCCCGGTATTCTGCGGCGGCTATTTGCCCGAATTGTTCCACGAGGTTTGGATCGAACGATGCGGCCATACCCAAAGAGCCCGGCCACATCGAAATCTGTCCGCCTGCCCCGGCATTGTATTCCATGGTGGAGACTGTGCCGTGCCGTGGGTCGGTGCTATTGTTGGCCGGAATACCCAGCCCCAGTCCTTCACACAATGCCTGCACTTTATTGTTCCACCTGGCGGCGGCTTCCGGCGATTGAACAGTGGTAAGTAACACATGCCGCAGGTTATCCTGTGACAAAAAGACGATTTGCTGATCGGTCAAATCATCCGGTTTGGCTCCGCTTTCGGAAAACTTTTTGCCTTTGTAGGTGCCTGCAAAATACCCATCGGCGCGCGCCGGGATGGATTGGTGCCGGCTGTACAGCATCAATCCCGCTATTTGTTCGATGGACAAGCGCTCGGCCAGATCCCTGGCACGAAGGTCGGCCGACAAACGCCAGTCTTCGTAGGGGTCGAGTGCGCCGTTTTTGTTCAAGTCTTTGAATGACAGGCCATTGGCCGTCAGGATTTTAACGCCCGAAGCAGGGGAATAACCCAGGGTTTGTCCGCCTGCATTTTTTACCAAAACAACATCTGCGTTTTGGCTGAATGCTCCATTGCATACGGCAAGGAGCGTCAGGAGAAACAGTGTATTTTTTACTTTCAACATGATCTGAGTTTTTATCGATGGATAAAAAATGGAAGTACGACGCAAAAAGGCAAAATTGTAAAGGGCAAGGCAATGGAAACTTCGCGCCGCCAGGTTTTGTGCATTCGGTTTGGCGACGTTTACTAAACTTTTTAAGTTTAGTAAACGTCGCCTCCGCAATATTCATAACCCGGATACCGAAGCGGGACAGTTCCCTGGCAACAGGTAAAATCATGGCGACAATACCACCTTTGGAAGCCGAATATGCCGCCTGGCCGATCTGCCCTTCAAAAGCCGCTACCGAGGCAGTCGTGATGATGGCACCCTGCTCGCCGCTTGTTCCGGGTTCGTTGTGCTACATGGCCGCAGCTGCGAGGCGCACGATATTGAAGGTGCCGACCCCTTTTTACTTGGCCGGCGGCGGCGGTCCGCCCGGCCTTTTTAAAATAAGGCTATCTGCCGGATAATGCGCTTTCAAAGTGTCCATTTGCGCTTTTGCCCAATTGACCAGCGTCTGGCGTTGCGTATCAGAGAGGTTTGCTTCGGAGTGCAAGCCCATCCAGGTGTATGATTTCAGCGGCATTTCTTTTTCTTCCACCATTTCTACGATTTCCTCAAACTTGTGGTTTTGTAAGGCCACTTTCAGGGAAGTAAATTTAGAAAGATTCAACTTCCTTTTGCCTTCATCGACGTGGCCGGCCAGCCACCAGGCCGCAGGTTGGACATAGGCATACCAGGGATATTCGGTTTTGTTGCTGTGGCAATCGTCGCAAGCGCCTTTCAGGATGGTAGCCACGTCCGCAGGAACTTCATATTTTTTGGAAATGTGATACGATTGGTCATCGGAGTCGTTTTTCGCAGGTTGGAAAAACTGGATGACGACAAAAACGGCTAAAAGCGCGAGTAGAATCTTCTTTTTCATTTTTATGCTTTTTAAATTTGTTACAAAAAATAGTGGATCAATAAGACTTGTCGAATTCGCCTAAAATGCGCAGTTCCATGTCGTCTGAAAGGCTAACAAACAGCGAAATTCTATGTTTCAAGCGCTTCTAAAACCGGAAATGAAAGGGGATTCTGGTACAACAGCTCTACCCATTCCGCTCGGTTAGCCAATATCTCCCGCTGATTGATGGAGCCTTTATCCGTGATTTCGCCTTGGTCGATGGAGAGGCTGAAATCGGCGAAAACCGCCCGTTTGATCAACGTTGAACTGCCTGTATTTTGGAGAAAAAAATCATTTAAAACGGTTTGCAAGGCCTCCAAAACAGCAGGCGCATGAACGATTATTTTTATATCGGCGTCCGAACCCAGGCCGGCTAATTTTTTACAATAATTCAACTCGGGAAAAATGATGGCGCCCAGGAACGACCGGCCGTGGCCGGTAATCACAGCATCCTGAATCAATCCCCTGCCTGCGGCAATGAGTTTTGCTTTTAAAACGCCGACATTGACCCAGGTGCCGGTGTCTAATTTAAAATCATCTGCAATACGCCCGTCGAAAACCATCCCAGCGTTCGGGTCTTCGGCATGAACAAATTTCAAGGCATCACCGGTACAATAGAAACCCTCCTCGTCGAATGCTTGGGCCGTGGCTTCCGGGTTGCGCCAGTAGCCCGGGGTGATATTGGCGCCCCGGAAACGGGCTTCGAGTTTGCCGCCATCGGGTACCAGTTTTACTTCCAAACCCGGCACCGGCACCCCGATCATACCCGAAAAACTACCAAAATGTACGTTGAACAGGCAGGATGGGCTTGCCTCGGTCATTCCCATACCGGTACCGATCAGCAGGCGTTTGCCGGTTGTCTGAAAGGCGAGCGCTTCCAAATCATCCCAAACGTGCTGCGGCATGCCTGCTCCGGCATAAAAAAACATTTTCAGGTTGCTGAAAAAATGCCTGCACAGTGCTTCGTCCTTCCGAAGGTGCGGGAGGATTTCCTCAAAACCCTTCGGCACATTAAAATAGACCGTGGTCGCGATGTCTCGAAGGTTTTGCAAGGTTATTTCAATGCCTTTGGGCGTTGGATTGCCGTGGTCGATATATAGCGAACCGCCGTTGAAAAGGGTCAGCCCGAAGTTGTGGTTGCTGCCGAAAGTATGGTTCCAGGGGAGCCAGTCCATGAGCGTCAGTCCGCCGTTCGCCATAAAGGGGAAGCTCTGCGTTATTTGCTGCCAGTTGGCCGTGATATT
>JADJSY010000044.1 GCA_016711435.1 Lewinellaceae bacterium | reverse complement strand
GCGTTGGCTCTTGGCGCACACAACGTTAGCTCTAACGACACAGCGTTATCTCTTAACGACACAACGTTAACTCTTAACGAGACGTCGTTGGCTCCTAAATGGACGTCGTTGGCTCTAACGACACGACGTTAACTCTTAACGAGACGTCGTTAACTCTTAATGACACAACGTTAACTCTTAACGACACGACGTTAACTCTTATTGAGACGACGATGGGTCTTAACGTTAAGACGAAAGGACTAAACGAGTGGTCACGAAGCCTTAGTGTCCCGAAAAGTTAGGGATGGTCGAAGTCTCTCGGCCGCTACTGTATCCTGACTTACCAGGCCAATGCTCGAGAGGATAAATGTGACTTCGATCAATACATTTCCATTTTGGATAAGTGTATGCTACGGGATAAGAAATGGTAATTCGTCACCACAAATGCCAGACATTAGGAAAAAAACTGACCGAAGCCGGACACAGTCGGATGGCTGGCAGAACATTTTAACGCTATCACTGGTATTTTCACTCCAGGATTACCGGTGGGATGCCTTGGAGTCATCCGACCGAAGAGCTCAACCAAAATATCATAAAAACAGCGGAGCAATGTTTGTTTCTGACAAATATCGGTGGGATGCCTTATAGTCATCCGACCGAAGAACTCAACGTAGAAAAGCAGCCAAAACAAAATTTGTCCCGGCTGCTTTTATATTTATTAATTTAATGTCACCAACCCCGCCCTGCCCACTGCGAGGCCAGGCCGGCGCTCACCAAATCACCACTTGCTTTCACCAATCCCGCCTGACCACTTCAAGTAGGCCAGCTCAACAATTCAGCAAATCATCAACTTTGCAACAAATTCAGCAATTCAGCAAACCCGCCTGGCTCCTACGTAGTAGGCAGGTCAATAATTAATAATTGCTGTTCACTACTACCCTTTTCGTCACATCCGGTAAACCTTCTGCTCTTACACGGATTAAATACATGCCATTGGCAAATGATGTCAGATCAACTTCTTCTTTTCCATTAATAGATTCTATGTTAACAGATCGAAGCAATTTGCCCTGAAGATTGTACATTTCTAATTGTACTTTTCTTTGATTGTAATTGCTTAAATCCTATTTCTATTAATCCGTTGCTTGGATTCGGCATGATGCTGAAATCAGCGTCTGCCAAAATATCTTCCCCTGTTTGTATTGCAGGTCGAAGGGAGTCACCACCAGTAACGCTCACATTGGCAAAAGTTCGCTGTAACTGTACTGTTGGATGTATAATTGGTCACCACCAACCCCACTTCGATACAACTGACCATAACAATATTTTGTGCTCCGATATAATACCAGGCGGTACCATTCGATGATGCGTGCATAGAAAACTGATTACCCGTTCGGGTGATACGCAGCCAGTATCTGTTCTGGCTCGCAAACTGCTAGGATAAGCCTGACCATTGGTCGCAGTACGAAATTCCCTTCTGCTCAGGTCACTGAGATTGGTCATCAGCTGTGCTTTTTGGCTCCTGCCGAATTACTCTCCCGCATGGTGACCCCTGCCCAACCCAGTGCATTTCCGGAGATAGAAGTTACCTGCGCGGTGATGCTTCCATTGCCGCAGAGATCGTATTGGGCAAAAGCCAGTGCATCACTGGTGAAGGAATTTGGATAGTAACAGTTGGTACTCGTTACTGTAAATCTTTGAGTATTGGAGTTGTATGTTGCACTATTTCCTGCATTACATCCTGCTCCATTGGCTTCAGCACTCCATCCGCATGGCAGGGCTGAGATTCCGTAAAGGTCGACTGGCAAAGTCATAGGGGAACGAAGTGCTGGTCAGCAGGTAAATGTTAGTGTTGTAGAACCTCCCGTTGCACAGGTGACCCAGTATTATTGTTGGTCAGTACCCCATCAGCCCCCTGATCCGCTTGCGTCCCCAGCCATGCTCAAACCGCATTTACAGACGGTTGAGTCTGACAAGCTGCTACTGTTGTATTGTTGGACATGCAATACCACTGTTGATGGCACCCACTGTAAATGGCCTGACACGTTGTGGTCAAAGGCACATGTGCTGGTGTAGGTGAAAGTCACCGTTGTCGACCAATCCTCCTGAAGATGGCGCTCCTGTATATTATTGGTCAGGATTCCATTGCATCCACCCAGATGCTGTAGCTGTGGCCAACCAGGTTGCAAAGGCGGGTGAATGCTGCCTGAGTTTGACATGCTGCCGCAGTTGTATTCGTTGGACATGTTAAACCACTGCAGCTGATGAAGCATGGCTAATGTTGACTGACAGGTGGTGGTTAAGGCACAAGCGCTTGTATATGTGAACGTTCGGTGGTAGATCTCGTAACTCAAGGAGCTCCTGTATTGTTATTGGTCAGTACTCCATTACATCCAGGTGAGGTACTTGTTCCTTGCAACCATGAAGCAAAGGCAGTATTTACAGCAGTCTTCAGGCCATGCTGCCACTGTGATGGTGGCGAAGCACGATTGTCGGGGCTGCCGGAACTACATGTCGCCTGGCATGTAGTAGTCAATCGAGCACAAGTACTGGTATAAGTAAACATAACTGGCTGGTACTGCCTGCCGCAGCAGGAGCACCTGTATTGTTATTGGTCAACACTCGATTACACCACCTGAGCACTTGCTTGTGCTAACCATGTAGCAAAGGCAGCATTTACAGCGGTTTGGATATTGCTGGTGCAGATGGAACTGTAAATGTCGCCTGACAGGACAGGACTGGTTGTAAGTAAAGGTAAGTGTTGTACTTCAACTCCGCCATTGGCCAGGTGCGCCGGTATTGTATTGGTCAACAGTCCATTAAGCATCCACCCGATGCATTTGCTGCTGCAACCATGTAGCAAATTGTGTATTTACAGCGGCTTGCGTCTGACATGATTCAGCTGTTGTATTGGTTGGGCAAGTTAGCATCACAGGAGTAGCGGGAGTTGTGACAGTAAGCGGAAATTGGCGGTTGCCTCCAAAATCATCGGCAGGGTGAACGTAAACGTACTAAGTAGTGCCTGTGACGGTAGGGACAGAGAACTGAGCGTCCAAACCTGGACCACTATCATCGTCACCGGCTTCACAAACCAAAGAAGCAAAGTGCCTGAATATACATTTACTTCAGGGTCCCAACCATCTGCGCTGGGGAAAGCGAAACTCCCAGGTCTGCCCATCCCCTGTGAATGTGTACCAAACGCCCATCCAAACGCATCGGCACCTGTTCCGCATTGCAGCGCCATTCGGGATGTCAGCTCCTGCGTTAATCGTAGTGCCACAGATATTGCCCCCATTTGTAACGATGGGCGGGGCATTCGTACAGAGGTCATTGGTTGGTCCACACGTCCCAGGAATAGTAGAGATCGCCATGGACTCAGCACTGTTCATTAATGGATCCGATTCACATGAGCAGCGCGTTTTGATGGATTGTGCTGGTCCGGTCTGGATTGTAGGTTGGAAGTATTGTGCCCCAGCCACCGCCATCGACCTGATATTGAATTACTGAACCTGCAGGGCAAGGCTGCCCCTTAGGAGCTGTAATGCTTCCACCTGATACCACATTGCTGCTGCAAGTACTGTTTGTGATGTTCACATTGGCAGGTGCACCGCTGAAGGTGGGGCAAGTTGAACAGGCTGTCGGAACCGTTGTTCCGCTTACGACAGGACCTGAGCAACTGGTCGTCGTATTGCGGCATCGAACATACACTGTGATAGCTGAAGTGGTATAGGTTGGAGCTGTGGTCGACCAGGGACCTCCAGAGTTGGTAGCGTATTCCAGCACCGTGCCTGCGCCACAACCATTGGCAGAGATGGTGCCTGTTGTAGAAGGACAAGAGTTATCGGTGATGGTGAGCACCAGGCCACAATTGTTCGCAGGTGATACGGAGTTACGTGGATTTGGAGCGCCCGTTGCAAAATCTGTACTATTATTGTTATCATCAG
Organism: Lewinellaceae bacterium; assembly: GCA_016711435.1. GTDB lineage: Bacteria > Bacteroidota > Bacteroidia > Chitinophagales > Saprospiraceae > M3007. The sequence continues at coordinate 10,096 of JADJSY010000044.1, read as the reverse complement.
TACAGCCATTGTTGGCACGCAGAATGGCTGTGGTATTGCTGGGAGCGGGTGCGTTAGCCATTTCTGAACAGTTGGCGGTAGTACCGTAACCAACAAAATCAATGATTTGTGATCCGGTTGGGCAAGTTCCCGTTAAAAGTGTGGTTGAATTCACCAATGCTACCTTACCTGCTGTACCTGATAGATTGATCGATCCAGATACATCAGGAGTAGGCAAAGCAATTCCACACGGTAATCCACTGCAACTATTTCCTGCCGCTCCTTGTACCAGATAATATTTACCTGGAGCAATGGTGCCTGTCAGGTTGGTAGCAGACCAGGATGATCCCGTTGCGCCGGCATATTGCACGGAGTATCCACTGAGGTTAATTGTAGTGGGACCTCCATTGTAGATTTCAATGAAGTCATTTGTATAGGGAGCGCTTGCGTTACCACCTCCACCATACACCTGGCTGATTCGGACATCACCGCAAGGTGGCGAGCAGTAATAGAAAACATAGCATTAGAGACATCAAAAAGGTAGAAGCCGAGCGGAAATTGCCACCAACACTACATTGAACCAACACCCTTGCTGTTGTGGAAGGTGTGTTTGGAACATTATACCGGCTGTGCCGTTGTTGGGGAAAGTACCTACTAAGGTATAGGTAACGCCGTTGTCTGTTGATATCAGAATATCTACATTGGCACAATGACTGTCTGTGCCGTTGACTGTCCAGGTGACAGACTGTGCAGAGTTGGCCTGCCACGACTCTCCACCATTGGGCGCCGTAACGTCAAAAGGGCCGGTATTGGCTACGGTCACTACCACATTATCGGTATTCGTTCTTCCCCAATTGGTATTGTTATCACGGGAGGTAAGGCGGAAATTCAGGGGTACGGGCTACACAAGGCAGCTTTTTCCCAGGCCGGGGTATTGTTGTTGCCGGCCAATACATCACTCATTTGAGGAAATATCCGGTAGTTGTTGTTTACAGGTGGTCGGAATCGGAACAAAGGCTGGGTCGTAGAAGAGCAATTTGGTGCCCCTGTTGTAGCACCTCCTGTTCCATTGAATTGTTCCCATGAGAAAGTAATCGGGTCTGAATTGGCATCATGATCAGCACCAAACTGATGCCCCAACTCATGCGCCATATAATCTACATAAAGTTGTGTAACAGAGCCATTGGCACCCGAGAAGCCACCTCCTTTAAATGAGTTATTACACACAACGCCTAAATAAGCTACACCGCCCGTATTGGCCCAAAGCAGCGAATGGCCTACCTCGAATCCTCCGGAACCCAGGCCGCTGCTGTTAACGATAAAAGCATGCACTGCATCTATATCCGTATGGTCTGTCAGCACTGCATCGGCACAGGCCACATTTGAAACCAACGTTAAATGTACCCCGAGATCACGTTCGTACACTTCGTTTACCATATTCATACCTGATGCAAAAGAGTTGAGTACATTGGTCGCATTATAAGGTCCACCTCCGAATTGAGTTCTAAAAGTGGCATCGGCAATGATGGCCAGTCTGTAAGTACGCAGATTTACCGGTGTTCTGGTCGAACCTGCCTTGGATGGCTTGTAACCTTTTCCTTTGTGGGAATCATCCACACCACATTTGAAGCCGGGAACTTCCAGGTCGGATTTGTAATACACCATATGAGTGTTGACTTCGCTGCGGGATGCCGGCTCAATGGCATACGTCACACCACCTGTGAAAACTACAGCATGGAATCCCGTAGGGCTGATGTCGCACCTTATGGTCACTTCCTGTGAATTTTTAGCGTAACCTTTTAAAAGTTCTGACAGTATATAAGTTTGCCACCTCATCGGCAACCACATCTGAAGGACTGATGAAAAAATCGGAGTAGCTACCTTCGGGGTTAGGAACGCTGATAGGTATAATCGGTAATTCTCCTGGTTTCTGATAGACTTTACTCAGTTCTACATACATAGCTGGTACATTCAAGCGGGCAATTTTGTAGGCTTTGGGAAGTTGTGCCTGCATAAGCTGTGCCTTTGGGATGGTAAAATCTTTAGAAGCAAAGTTCCAATAACCGTTGCTTTGGCTTTTTGCTGTACTGCAAATTAAAACCAACATGCCAACAGTCCAATGTAAGTAAAGCCTTTTTTTCATCAGGGTAAATTTATGTGATTAAATAATAAATGATCGTAGGAAGATGGCAAGTGTGCCAAAATAGACTCTCTATGTGGCAAGTCATTGTACTGTAACCTGCAGGTTATACCATAAATGCCAATTTTTGCTACCGCATGCAGAAGTAAATAACTGCAATAAAGTGAATCTACATACAAATTAATGATTCTTTTAGAAGTCATATTTCATTTTTGATTTGAAGTAATCTTTAAAATAGTCATTTGTTCAGGATTTTCACCTGAATATTTCTGAAAATATAGTTGTACTATTTCTGAATTCTGATAAGAGGTATCAGGAGATACCAACATGATTTGTAATAATTTTACAATATGCTCATTCTTTTGCAAGCAGGAAATGATTAAATGTTTTATCATTTCTGCATTGTACCCATTTCCAACCTTTAAAGTATTAATACTCATGGCTGAAGCCCCTAACGTAATTAATAATAAATAAGAAAATCTCCACCGTGAAACGATGTTTTCATTGTTTTGATCTTTAGAAATAAAAAAGAAATACTAAATGGTTCAAATACTATAGCAAAAGTATTTACACTTTTTAGATCTTCCAAACATATTTAAACTTATTTTATAATTTAGTTCATATGTTATTTCTTTGTAATCTATGTATTAAACATACATTAAAACAAAAAATGAGCTAAATTCAATTTAACAATAAAGTACTCAATTTAATAAGTAAGCAAATCTAAAGGAGTTCTACAAAGTACGTGGACATGGCCGCAAGAAATCAACTTAGCAAAATCTAATAACAAAAAAAGCAGCCGAAACAAAAGTCCCGGCTGCTTTTTTTTATATTTTCTGTCACCAACTCACCAACCCTGACTGACCGCCATGCAATTTAGCAACTCCACAACTTTGCAATTCCGCTCCCGATAGCTATCAGGATCAAGCAAATCAACAATTCCGCTTCCGATAGCTATCAGGATCAAGCAATTCAGCAATTTAGCAACTCCACAAATCCTACAAATCAGCAATTTAATAATTGCTGTTCAGCACTACCCTTTTCGTCACGTCCGGTAAACCTTCTGCTCTTACACGGATTAAATACATGCCATTGGCAAATGATGTCAGATCAACTTCTTCTTTTCCATTAATAGATTCTATGTTAACAGATCGCAGCAATTTACCCTGGAGATTGTACATGTCTAATTGTACTTTTCTTTGATTGTAATTGCTTAAATCTATTTCTATTAATCCATTGCTTGGATTCGGTATGATGCTGTAATCAGCGTCTGCCAATATATCTTCCCGGGTATTAATCGTTGGTTTCGTGATGTTTCCACCAGTCACACTCACATTGGCAAAATTAGCTGTTACAGTGCTATTGGCGGTGTAATTGGTCACCACAAGACCCACTTCAATACAATTGCCCATAACAATAGTCTGCATTCCGCTCAAAGACCAGGAAGTTCCGTTTTGAGAAATATACATGGCAAACTGATTACCAGTACGTGTGATTCGCAGCCAGTATCTGTTTTGACTCGGGAATTGCTGTGGATATGCAGCTGCACCTGTTGTTGTGCGGAATTCTCTTCTGCTGAAACTGCTGAGATTAGTCATCAATTGCGCTTTTTTGGCTCCAGCTGCATTACTTTCCCGCATAGTGACTCCTGCCCATCCCAAAGCATTGCCTGTAATGGATGTCACTTCGGCGGTGATGCTGCCATTGCCACAAAGATCATGTTGTGCAAACGCCAATGCATCGCTGGTGAAAGAATTTGGATAGTAACAATTGGTACTCGTTACTGTAAATCTTTGAGTATTGGAGTTGTATGTTGCACTATTTCCTGCATTACATCCTGCTCCATTGGGTTCAGCACTCCATCCGCATGGTAGGCTGCCTTCCGTGATGGTATATATGAAACCCCAGGACAACGTATTGCCCTCACAGTCGGTATATGTCCACATGTATGTGCGCATACCGGTACAAACAATCGGATTGGGATTGTTTGTCACTACCGGACCAGTGGGTGTCAGCGTTTCTCCGCAGTTGCTCATTACTACAGGTGGTGTGGGTTGCGTGGCCAAAGCTGGCGAGTTGACTGTGGCTGAACCATTGGTCGGCACCGTAAATGGACTGCGTTCGATGGTATAGACAAAGCTCCAGGGGCAGCATATTGCCTTCGCAATCTGTGTAAGAGTAATTGTAGGTGCGGGTTCCTTCACAAACCAGCGGGGTAGGAACATCCACGATGGACACAAATACTGGTGCAATGGGCTCACCGCAGTTACTATTAACTGCAGGTGGAACCGGCACTGTAATGGCTGTTACGCAAGCTACTGTTGCTGTACCATTGGAAGGCACTGTAAAACGGATTGCGCTCAATTGTATATATGTAACTCCAGGAAGAAGAAGTTGTTCCACAGGAGTAAGTCCAGGTGTAAGTACGCGTTCCTTCGCAAGTTAGCACGCCAGGATTATTGGTAATTGTCGGGCCGGTTGGTGTGATGGTCGAACCGTCGCAAGCATATACTACCGGCGGCGTAGGCTGTGTAGCTAAATCCAGACAGGCAACCGTGGCAGCACCATTTACAGGCAGTACCGGATTGGCCAAAGTGCCGGGTACGGTGGTCACCGGCGTAGATTCAGCACTTACGTTGTTGGCATCGATGTTGCAGGCGCAGCGGGTTTGGATATTCTCTACCGGACTGGACTGGTTGTAAACGGGTAAGGTAGTACTCCAACCTCCGCCATTGACCTGATATTGCAAGGTAGAACCAGCCGGGCATGGGTTGCCAGTTGGCGCGGTAATGCTTCCGCCCGTGAGCGCACAACCGCTGCCGCAGCTGCTGTTGATGATGCTCACATTGGCAGGTGCACCGCTGAAGGTGGGGCAGGTGGCAGCGCAAGCTGGCGTAGCGCCGGCGCCTGAAAATGGAATACAGGTACTGTTAGCTACGCCACTGGCAACACTGTAAGTGATCGCACCGATAGGTTGACCGGCATTTGCAGTAAAAGTGGCTGAATTTGTTCCGTTTCCTGTAATGTTACCTACGGTTGTCGGTGCCAACAAGGTGACAATATCTCCTGCACATGCACCAGTAACGGTAAAGGAGCAACCATTCGTATTAAGCGTTGGCGTTCCTACTGCCGGATACACCGTCAGGGTGTAAGTTCCAATAGCTGTCCAGGTATCATCTGTTGCATTACCTGGTGTGCCGTTATCGCAACGCAGATAAGCGTAACTGCCTGAGTAACTGCAGCACAACCTGCAGGAATCGTACCTGTGATATTACCCGCGCCTGTGGCAGGAGAGCCGCCGGAAGGAACGGTAGTTGAATATTCTATGGTATTGACAACACCTGTACCACCCGCGCCCGCTACTGCAGCAGCACGGTTGGTCTGCCACGTACTAAAATCATCCGTACCACCGCCGCTGCATACAGCGCCGTTGTCATTTAAGACAGCCGGTGCGGTAGGACAGGCTATTACTGCAGGCTGCTCATCCGCGCCGATAGCTGGTGCTGTAACAGAACGTGTATTGCAATCTATATCATCCGTAATACCCACAATAGGCGTACCAGCGGAAGCTAAAGCATTGACTGGGATGTGAAGGTCATTTAATGGATTGAGAAAACCGGGATCGATTTCCAGAGAATTTGCATCATCACTTACGGCTGCCTGCCACAAAGCAAGGGTCGCATAATCCGTTCCTGCAGCGGCACCCAATGAACCCGATCGGAATCCGCCGTCATTCGCGCCATCAGACCAGAAATTGTTAAAGTTGGAATTCAGGTTGACAAAAGAAGTTGTCGCAATGCCAATGGCGTAGCTCTTGGCATTGACACCGCCACCAGAAGCAATCTGTGTAGTATAAAAGATATTGTTTTTCAGATCCACCACCGGGTCAGTACCCGTGATTGCTATAGCATAACTTGGCGTTTGGGTGGCCACTGCTCCCCTGTCGCCCGTCATGGATACGGAATTATAATACAATCGGGTATCTGCCCCTGAGACACCGGCAACAAAAATACCCGCCACTAAATCCGGTGACGTTGAAGGGGCGGTAACGCCTGTAATCATATTATTGGAAAGCGTATTGGCGCCGCCGACAGCGCCGGCCACTGCAATACCTGCCGCAGAGAAACCTGTGGCACTCAGGCTGGCTACCCCATTGATCTTGTTTTTGGAAACCAGTGCATTGGTGACACCACCACTCGTAGTGAGTGCATTGTCGACACTTTGCGTACCCAGCCCAATACCGACAGCATCCGCAGATTCGTTTGTTTCGATACCGCCGATACTATTTTCGGTAATCTGGATACCATTATCATTGAAAACAACAATACCTACCCTTCTGATGCGGTCAGTTGTCAAAGCAGACAAATCATTTTTGGTAATGACCGTTCCGGTATTTTGATTCGCCAAACTGGCGCCGGCGGAATAAATACCGAAAAATGCTCTTTTTACAGAGCAGTTCTCGACCCGATTGTTATCATTGTCCGTACCGGTTGTTCCGGGCGTATTTCCACCCAGTGAAATCCCAACCAGGGTAGTGGTGGGATCCTGCCCCAATACATTGACATTTTTGATGGTATTGTTCTGCGCACCATTGGTACCCGACTGTACGGCAATGACGGCCGCAGCAGTACCCGTATTGGTATTTTGTATCGTCAGTTCGCGCAAGGCAGCGTCGCCGCCGATCGCGCAAGCTGCAGCTGATGCTCCGGATGTGGAGCCGTCGATGGTAACACCGTCGGCGCCGTTTATCTTGATCAAAGCGCCCGTATTGCTACCAGTGATGGTTCTCGGCCCGCCGCTCGGCTTGATCAGGAGCGTGTAGTTTCCAACTCCGTCTTCCGCCCATTGATTGAGTGCAACCGTACCCAGCTCGCCACTTAAGTCACTCGTGATGTTTAGAGTAAGATTACCGGTCAATGCTCCGGCATTAATAGCCTCGAAAATACCACCTGTATTGGTCAGGGATGTAACCGTTTCAGTTGAACCAACATTTATTGATCCAGCAAACGAAGCTACTATAGTATATTGAGTCGGAGTGGTTGGGGGTGTCGTCACCGTGTTCACATTCGTTCCCGTAAAGCCTGCGCTCGGGTTAGATGCAAGGTTGCCGGGCGCATCCTGTGCTACAACGTGGTAACTAATCACGTCGGTTGCCACAACGCCGCCCACAAGCGAGTTATCGATCGTGGCATTCCAAACGCCGTTGTTTACCGTGCCGCTGAAAAGCGTAGCCTGGGTAGAAAAATATGCACCTGCGTTTTTCTGTAATAGATACGTGGCGCTACACCGCCTGTCGACACACCCGACACATCCGTAATAGTAACCGAAAGGGTCCGGTTGCTTGTTAAAGAAGTGTTTAAGAAAGGCGTATAAGTAATAACTGGTGCAGAAAGATCCTGGCCAACAAAATTGCCCGCATCTGCGCCGATATCCGTAGGTGTTAAGGATGCCCGTGTCTGGCCGTCGAAGTCATTGGTTACACCCACATCCGCACCGTTTCCTTCCACAACCGTCACATTCGTCGGATGGATATGCAAATCCGGCGTTGCGCTGGCTATATCAAGATACTGCGGATCGCCTGCAAAACTTCCCACATCCTGGCCTACTGCCACTCTCCATGCAGCAATGTTTGCAACGTCTAATGAATTGAAAAATCCAAATACTCCGCCTGTTCCGTCGGCGAAGTAAACGTTGTTGTTGATCGTCAGGCCACCCGGGTTGGGTGCTGCGCCGTTGATCTTGACCGCATAGTTCTTACCCGTTGCGCCGCTGTTGGAGCGGGCATTGAAGAAAATATTGTTGCGGAAACTGCGCGTATTAACCGTTTGAGTTCCATTAAACGCATAAGAGGCACCCGTGCCTGCTGTCGGTGCTCCCCGGACAAGGACGCTATTGTGGAAGAAACTGTTCGTACCTAAAAATTCATTTATGCCGTTTATACCGGACACTGTCGAATTGCCGGCGACTGCACCGATGGCGTTATCGATCCCCAAACCGATGGCAATCATATTGTTGCGGTAAATGGTCGTACCTCCCGCCACGCGGATACCGTTTACTTCGGCGGTAGCGCTGTTGGTGGATGTAAAAAGCCCGTAAATGAAATTCCTTTCGACCACATTCGCAGCACCTCCTGTAAATTGAATACCTGTTACAATTGATGCCGCTGTTGCATTCGTATTTGTTAAAGATTAAAATGGTGTTTTGGGAAAATGTATGATTTGGCGTTGTTGTAGTTAAATTTATACCGATTACTGATGCGCCGTTGTTGTTCCTGTTCCGATATTGTTAGTTAAGTTTCTAACTGTGTTTGAAGTAAATACCGCTGGAGCATTTGGCGTGTATGCATTCCAATAACTTGTGAAGATGCGCCAGTTGCGATTAACTGAATGGAGTTAGCAACTGTTCCACCAACATTATTTGATGTAGCTGTTGCAGCAACTGGTGCCGGTAATTGCTCTCATTGCATAAACTAAGAAAGTTCCCGACGCGCCGGGATTCGTTACAGAAATTCCGCCAATGTTATTGGTCTTCGCATTCAAATCATCAAGACTGAAATTGAAAATACCATAAACATCTGTTCATGAAGTGGTGGTTGTGGAAAAAGTTAAGCGAGCCCGTCGCAGATTGGCTCCCTATTGTATTACTATTGGTGTTTCCAAATCCGTTCTTGAATAAGAATACCCAGTAAATGGGCTGGATGATCTTGTTCCGCTGGACGTTACGCCCGTCATACTAACAGCCGCAATGGTGTTACTATTAATATTTGAAACCGTACCCCGTTGGAATACCATTAAATGCGATACCCTGGAAATTTCACCGGTGGAACCCGTCAAAGTATAGATGCCTGTTTGGGTATTGGAAGCAAAACCGATGATATTTCCGGTAACAGTCATGCCTTGCACACCACTTGTGGCGGTCGTGCTGTTTAAATCGATAGCCCGGTGTATTGCCCCTGTCGTCCAGGTTCGGGTTCCCGTTTGATAAAATCGGTTATTGGTAATGCTCCAGGTGTTACATCCACCATTGATCGCAATACCCGAGCTGGTTACGGCCGCGCCAAAAAGTCGAAGATATTGTTGTTGGTGATGATATTTCCGCTGTTGCCGATGGCAGTAGTGGTGGTCGAGCCGTTCCCTAAAATCGCTTTAGTCGGCAGGTTTGCGCCGGCAGGGCCGATATCGCAATTGGAAATGGTGTTGTTGTCGTTACCGTTTGCCGTATTAGCGTCAGTACTAAAAAAGATAGTTGCACCATTTGTGGCAACACTCATCGTACCGGAGCCCTGAATAATGGAATTGGTAACGGTATTGTTTGTTGCACCGCCGATGAAGCGAATCGTCGAAGTACCGGAAGTAGCTGCAACGGTCGTGTTTGAAATCGTCAGCGTGTTTCCGCCGGTATTCAGACCGTTGATGGTTACATTATCCGCGCCATTAAAATCAATCAATGGGCTACCTGCTGTTGCAGCGCCTGTAATCGTTCTGGCCATCCCGCCGCTGGGTGAATCAGAATGGATGTGTATGATGCAGCACCAGCTCCGCTTGCATTTAATACAGCACCTCCTGCGGTTTCGGTGGTGTTACCACAATGTCAACGGTAACTGCACCTGTGTGTGCACCTGCGTTGATGGCAGCAAATGCAGAAGCCAAATCTGCGTAATTCCCTGCGCCGGGGTTTACATCCACCTGGCCGTACATTGATCCAAATGAAAACAGCAAAAATAATAAAAGGACACTTTTTTGAATGAAGGAGATGATTTTCTTTTTCATACTACAGCTTGAGTTTATGGTAATAAATATAACATTAAAACCCTAAAGTGCTGAATATGAATAAATCGTACGCATACCCTTAAAGTATTGACTTAAGTATAGTGTTCTTTAATTTGAGATTCTAGCGGAAAGGTATGGTGAAAAGATATATTCGCCAAACATTTTGACTTAATATTTCGGAAATATATATATTAAATTTTTGAATATG
>JADJSY010000043.1 GCA_016711435.1 Lewinellaceae bacterium | reverse complement strand
TGTTCCACGTTTGCTGCCATTTTATTTTAACCGCTTAACTAACCAGTATGAGTATACATGTTCCTCATTCAGGCAGAGACCCTTTCTCTGAACCTGCCAGCTGGTCTTCCTGATATTTTTATTGCAGTTGTCCATATCAGGTATAGGACAGCAAAAACAGTTTCCCGAAAAGTATTAAACGGAAAAGACAAAACTCCTGTACCAAAGCTACTATTACGATTAAAGGTCTAAACAGGGAACATCCACCAGTGATAAAGGTGAATTCCACGATTCAGGTAATGAAAATCAGATCCTGTTGGTATCTGCTGTGGGTTTTACTTCTATAGAATTAAAAGTTGATAAAATCCTCCTTCACCGTCACACTCGAAGAAAGTTTTGGCAAAGAGATGGAAGGCGTGGTGGTGACAGCCCTGGGTATCAGCCGCCAGCAGAAAGCGCTTGGCTATGCACAGCAACAGATCAAAGCGGAAGAACTCACTGACGCCCGCTCCAATAACTGGTCCAGTGCCCTTTCAGGTAAAGTGGCGGGATTACAAATGCTATCCGCTGGTTCGGGTCCGGTTAATTCCACAAAGATCACGTTAAGAGGTGATGTATCCCCGAATCCGAATAACAATAATGCCCCGATTTGTACTGGATGGCGTTCCAATGAGTAATAAGAATATGACCAGTTCAGGGGTGAATAATGCCTATGGAGCCGGCTCAGGCAATGACGTACCGGTAGATTTCCGGGAATAATATAAACGATATCAACCCCGATGATATCGAGACGATCACGATCCTGAAAGGCCGGGTGCCACTGCACTCTATGGAAGCCGGGCCAGCAACGGGGCAATCCTGATCACTACCAAACCGGCAATAAAAAGGATAAGGGTATTGGCGTAACCTTCAATTCCAATATCAGTTACCAGACTGTGCTGCGCTGGCCCGATTATCAGCATGAATACGGACAAGGTACCGGCAGGGCGCTAAACAGTTTCGGACAGAAATATTACTCGTATGGTGCTACCGGCGACGGTGCCAGTACCAGCGGCACCAGTAGTGCTTATGGCCCCGTTTTGATAACCAGTTATACTATCAATATGACCCGGTAAAACAAGGTCGTGGTGATGACCGTACGATGTGGCGCCCTTATACAGATAATACGTAAAGGATTCTGGAGAACAGGCAGCACTATCACTAATAGTGTTTCACTGGATGGTGGAAATGATAAAGGGTCCGCCTGTTTATCCCTGACTCATTCTAAAACGAGTGGATCATGCCGAATACCGGCTATGAGCGCATCACGGTGCAGACCGGTACGAGCTACAAAGTATCGGACAAACTGGAAAATAAAATACCAAGATCAGTTATACCAATAAAAACAGTGATAACCTTCCGGCAACCGGGTATAATAACCAGTCCATCGCTTATTTCATGATCTTCCAGAATCCGAATGTGGACCTCAACTGGTATCGCGATACCTGGAAAAAAAAAAAAGGCTTTGAGCAGGTTGACCAGATTCATCCCTTCAGTTCTTTCATCGACAACCCGTTCCTGATCACCTATCAAATGACCAATGCCATCCAGAATCACAATATCGTGGGACGTGCCTCCGCTACGTATGAGATCACGAAAAACTGGAGCTTATGGTCGTTCAGGCTTCAAATCCGATTGATGAGGAAAGAAGCCAGCGCCGTCCCTTCAGCACGGCCTATTACTTAAAAGGATATTTACAAGGAACAGGCAATCAGCGATTTTGAATCCAATACCGACTTCTGCTGACCTATAAAAAAAATTCAACAAAGACTTTACCTGACTGTTTACTTCAGCTGGTAATAAAATGGTTCACCGCTATCACCGGGTGGACGGTTATATCGACGGACTGGTCATCCCCGGTGTATTCAGCTGAATAATGGCCTTGCATCCGCCCGGTGCAGAAAGTAACCGATAAAAATACAATGTAAACAGTGTGTACGGGCTGGCCGCAATCGGTTTTAAGGATAAATATTTCCTGGATATCACGCCCGTAATGATTGGTCAAGTACTCTCCCATCCACCAACTGGTCTTTTTCTATCCTTCGGTAAATAAGGGTTTATTCTCAGTGATATTTTCCGTTTACCCGCCGCGTATCCTATGCTAAACTTGTTTATCGGGCAGCCAAAGCAGGAAATGACGCGGACCCCTACCAGACCCAGAAATATTATGGCACCAGCGAGTTTCCCAGTTCCGGATCAGTGGAAACCATTCTTTACAATGCCCGGCTGAAACCGGAAATCTCACCAGCTATGAAGCCGGACTGGATATCCGTTTCCTGAAAAACAGGATCGGCCTGGACTTCACTTTCTATAACAGTGAAACAGAAAATCAGATCGTACAAGTACCGATGAACTGGGCTACCGGATATAGTGCCGCATTTTTGAACTCCGGTAAAGTCCGTAACCGTGGGTGGAAGTTGCGCGGCACAGCAAAAATATCAGCACAAAAAATTTCACCGAACACGACTACATAACTGGTCAAAAACCAAAACCGGGTACTCTCCCTGGCTGAAGATCTCGGCGGTGAAGACAACCAGATCATCGGAACCGGAGGTAATGCGACCCTGATTGCCAGTGTGGTGGCAGTACCGGAGATATCTATGGTTCGATTTGGTCCTGTCCACCGGATGGCCAGATCGTCTTATGGTAACAATGGTCTGCCGCCGTCCAGATATTCAGTATATCGGTTCTGCCTTTGCTGATTGGAAGGGGTATCCAGCATGAATTCCGTTTCGGCGGACTTCCGCTTCAGTTTCCTGCTCGATGGATCTTGTGGTGGAATCATTTATTCAGACACACCATAAGGCGAGGAGCAGGGTAGACTGGAAACATACTTTAGCTTACAGGGAAGAAATTTCATTATCGGGAATGGCGTGGTGGATGTGAAGGTGGTGGCCGATACTGCCAATACCAAAAGTATTACCTGTTGAATATTACACAGAATACTACCGCCGGGCCAATGTGGAAGCCAACTCTTGATGCTTCTTACCTGTAAACTCCGGGAAGCCGGGGATCGAATACTCACTCCCAAAGTTTGCTTGGTAAATCTTTTATCCGCCGGCCACATTCGCGGTTTATGGCCGTGACCTGCTATTGTTTACCAGCTTCCCCTTTTTGACCCGAAACCGCTGCCTTAAACGGCTCCAACGCTCTTACCCGGAGTGAAATGGACAACTTCCCTCACCCGCACGATGGGCGTTAACCTGACCCTTAAATTCTGATCTGCTGACTTTTAAAAAATAATCTGATGAAAGAACTCTACAAAATTGGCCCTTGCAACCGGAATCAGTTTCCCTGTTCAGTGCCTGCACTAAAACTTTACAGAAGTAAATACCGACCCTAACCGGATTGAAGCGGATCAGTCCCGGAACACTCCTGAATCCCATATTGTACGAAGTGGCTTCTTTCAATATGAGACAAGCGGATGGCATCACTTTTAACCTGATGCAGGTCATGTTGCCATTTCCCAGTTCTACAGGTGGTATTCACCGGTATGATATAACTGAAAACACCGGCAACAGTACCTGGAATACCTATTTCAGGTGGATGAAGAATATCAAAGAAATGTATGAAGCAGCTGTAACCGCCCAGAGACCCGAATTACCTAGGCCATCGCCATGACGTTGAATGCCTGGGTGACTTCAAACCTGACCGACTGCTTTGGTGATATTCCTTATGCAGAAGCACTCAAAGGCAATGAACAGGTATTCTACCCGGTTTTTGGATAAGCAATCCACCATTTATCCTAAACTGATCAGTGACCGATTCAGCTAACAAACTTTTCAACAGCAGCCGGACCATGTTGTATGGGACAGAAATTCTGTTTGCCAATAATGTGAGCCGTTGGAAAAAATTCTGTAACTCCCTGCAACTCCGACTCCTCCTCCGTTTGTCCAAGAGAACAGAACTGGATGTGTATACAAAAATCAGGGCCATCCTGAACAATCCCACCCAATACCCGGTATTTGCCAGTAATGCAGAAGCAGCGGTAGTCAATTTGTCCGGTATTACCCCGCTCATGTCTCCCTGGGGACGCCCGATCGATTTCACCACTTTCCGTGCGGCCGGTAAATTTTTCCTGGATAGCCTGAATGCCATGAATGATCCCCGCCGGGCAAAATTCTGTTCACAGGCTAAGAGTCTCACTTCCCCTTTCCCAAACATCGGATATGCCGGTATTCCTCACGGCTATGCCGGAAATGAAAGTCAGTTTACCTATACTCCTTCCAACCTGCTTGTGGCGCTGGTCACTGCACCGATGATTGTGCCCTTATTTCCTTATTCAGAAGTGGAATTCATCAGGGCCGAAGCAGAATGGAAAGCCGGAAATAATACAGGAGCAAAAACAGCTTATGAAAAAGCAGTGAAAGCGGCCATGGAACAATGGACTGTTACAATGCCTGCCGATTATTTCACCCATACATTTGCCGCTTATAATGGCACACTGGAACGGATCCTGTTACAGAAATATTATTCCCAGATTTTGTGGATTACCAGCAGTGGTTTGAATACCGTCGTACCGGTTTTCGCACACTGCCGGTAGCCGCCGGTATGTTGAACAACGGCGTGATGCCTTCCCGGTTTATGTATCCCATTTCAGTAAAGTGAGTAACCCGGATAATACAATGAAGCCGTAACCGGAATGGGTGGTGATAATATTAATGTGAAAGTATGGTGGGAAAAATAAATTGATGAGTTTCCGGAAGAGGCTGGACCTTAGATAATAAAGTCAGCCTTTTTTAAACAACTGAACCAGCAATATGAAAAGAAGATTTTTTATTCAGCAAATCGGCTGGATCACCGGCGGGGTGTTGCTGACTCCACTGGTAACCTCCGCTGCTTTCAGCAATAGTGGCCGGATCATAAAAGGAAAGGTCAGGGCGAAAGGCAAAGGAATCGCCGGCGTAGTAATCAGCGATGGATATTCCGTCGTTACCACAGACAACAAAGGTCGTTATGAACTCAGTCTGCATGCAGCAGCCAGCAGTGTTTTTATGTCAACGCCGGCCGGCTATGCCTTTAATCAGGAACAGGGAATTTCAAGACATTATATACCCGTCAGCAAATTTAACCGCCGTTCGGCTGATTTCGAGCTGGTCCGCCTGAATCAGGATGACAACGAGCACCGGTTTATCATCTGGGCGGATCCACAGGTAAAAAACAAATCAGATGTTGAAAAAATGATGACAGAATCCGTACCTGATGTGCAGCGACTGGTGGCTGGGGCAGGATCAGGTACTTTGTTTCACGGCATTGCCGTCGGAGATATTGTATGGGATGAACTGGGCCTTTTCGCGGCATACGATAAAGCCGTCGCTCAGATGAACATCCCCTTTTTCCAATGCCTGGGCAACCATGATATGGATTATAATAAAGGGGACGATTCGGTTTCTGATGACAGTTTCCAGGAAACCTATGGCCCCACTTATTATTCCTTCAACCGGGGCAAAGCACACTATGTGGTCATGGATGATGTACGTTACCTGGGTAAGGAACGGGAATACGATGGATTTGTGACCCAAAACCAACTGGACTGGCTGAAAAAGGATCTGTCTTTTGTACCGAAAGATCACCTGGTGATTCTTTGTCTGCATATCCCTGTTCACAGCGGCGTGAAAAATAACCAGGATCTCTAAGCAATACTCGGCGACCGGAAAGTACACATCATGTCGGGCCATACGCACTATAATGTAAATGATATAAAAGGCAATATTTACGAACACAATCACGGGACTGTCTGCGGCGCCTGGTGGACGGGACCGATCTGTGGAGATGGCACCCCCTGTGGCTATGGCGTTTACACCGTAACCGGAAATGAACTCAGCTGGCATTATCAGTCTACCGGCAAGGAAAAAGATTACCAGTTAAAGATCTACCAGCCCGATAAACCCGGCCAGCAAAAAGAAATCCTGGTGAATATCTGGAATTATGACCCGGCCTGGAAAACCGAATATTTTATTGACGGTATCAGTCAGGGTGCATTGACCCAGACCGAGGGGTTTGATCCCCTTGCTTATGCCACTTTATTGGGCCCCGATCTGCCAAAACCCCGTGGGTTTGCAGAACCAAAAAACACCAACCATCTGTTTAAGGGCTCATCAAAACACCGGGAAGGGAAGTGTGGGTATTGCCACCGACAGGTTTGGCCAATCCGTATAAAGCCACCCATCAAATAGGTTTAATAAAAACCGGTTGCCCTTATAAAGGCAACCGGTTTTATTCCCTGTTTATTCTTCCACTTCTTTATATAATCTTCTGCGTTATCGAGCAATGTACGGAAGTGTTTATCCACTTGCTTCTTATTGTACGCTTCATCATATTGATACCCGGTGGCATCATTGGTGGTCACCAGGTTTTTCGGATCAATCTCATAAGGACCCGCCATACCAAGATAGGATTCCGTATCATTTCCTTCTTCATCCTCAAAACCGATCTTAAAAAGATAAAACCGCATTTTCTGTCCGTTCAGTTCAGCCAGCCTTTCTCCCAATATATTCCATGGAGGAAGGAGAGTAATCATCAGAAGCATAGGTATATAATTCCGCTTCTGCAAAATAACGCTGCGTCAGGTACTTCGCCGGGAACAGGGAAGTCTCCCCCAGTTCTTTCAGGTCGTTGTACAAATCCAGCCGGTATTCGTTATCGGCTGCCAACTTCGTCAGTTCTGCCGGATCAACCGTTTGACCATTTTTCACCAGGCGTAATGCCGCCAGGCTTTTGAGATAAAGGTCCTTCCCTTTTAAAAACCGTTGTAAATACTGATTCGATTCACCGCTATTGATATACCCGAAAAGTTCCAACAGACTGCTGTATTTCCAGCTCCAAACCTCCTCGCTGTCCAGTGTACCACCAGTAAGCAATGTATCGGCAATATGAAAGAGCACCTTTGTTTGAGGCAGGAGGATTTCCCGGGTGACCACTCCGCTATCCAGTAACCTGACGGTATAATCCGTGATGTTATCCCAGTAATGCTCATTCTTTAATAAATCCAATATTTCGGGAAACAGTATTTTCGTCAGTTCCAGCGAGTCCGTCATCCGGTAACTGACCGAATAACGATCACCCGGATTCACAGGCGGTTTACGCACAAATAAGTCCTTCAGAGCTTCATACGCATACCGATCCTGGTAATTCACCAGTACATTCAGCATGGCCAGCTGATCACCACCCCGGTCTGCCAGTAGCGCATAGTTTGTCTTAATAAAATCCACCGTACTGCTGTCCGCTACCGGTTCGATGGCTCTGACCAGTTTGTTGCGGGCATTATTCCATGAAAGGGTGTCGTCATAATAAGTGCCGAGTAATGCTTTATGCAGCAGTGGCAAATCGCTTTTTTCAAAACTGACCAGATCAATCACTTCACTGGCCCTTGTAAACTGAAGACTATCTTTTGATGCCAGTGACTCCAGTAAAGCAGCCGCTTTACTTTTCAGGATGGAAGAAACGGAATGATCGTTGTGAATCCGGAACTGTTCAAAAAATTCAGTATGGTATTTGTCGGAAGCAATGGCCGCGGGTATATAGCTGACTAATGTATATAGAGTGTCGTCATGCAACAGATAACGCATCCGCTTTACCATACTGCTTCCGGAAAGTTGTACCAGTTGTTCCACGCCCCTGATCTTCCCATTCTGTACAATATTGTAGTGTAATAAAGAGTCATCATAACCCACGGCTAAAGAAGCTCTTTTCCGGTAAAAAGCAGTATCAGATTTAACCCAGAACAACGGAGGCAGCCTGTCTTTCACCACTTCATAGGAAGTCACTTCGTTCGGATCATAACTGGTATAATGAATACGGGTACTGTCTTCTTTTTCTTCATCTATCGCCCTGACAAATTTATCCGGCACCCTGCTGCTGAAGCTGAGATCATCGGCCGTTTGCAGGGTGAATACCGTTTTCTTCAGTTCCTCCAGCTTCAGTGACTGGAAAAAATGTTCAGCCCCCTCCTCATCTTTCAGGGACACGTGACCCAGTAACATCAGTGTATAGACCCGGTTGCCCCTGGATCAGGTTCAGCGTTTTATAAAACAGGGATTCTGATTTGGACGTTGCATCAAAACGCAACACCGGTTGCCCCCTTATTACAGAGGGTCTCATCCCGGAGTTTTACCACATCCTCTTTCAATAAGTTTTCCTTGAATTGTTCAAAGTAGAGTGAATCCCCTTCCAGGAAATTACCGGCCGAACATCCCTGACCTGGAAAAGATAATAGAGTCCTGCAGCAGGATCTGTACAATCATAAACCTGAAAATTCCAACCTGATCCTTCTGCCTGCCTCTCAAAACTTTTGTTTCTTTTTGGCACGGCGGGCATTTTTACTGTAACCCCTTTATCCGGCAGACTGAACTCTTTCCAGCCGGATGGAGTGCTGCTGCGGGCTGTTTCACCTGCTTTAAATGAATAGAAAAATTTATCCGCATCGGCATTGCTGATTTTGTAAGAACCCGAACTGCCCACCATCAGGAAAAAAGCACTGTTCCCTTTTTTCAGCATCTGCAGCCGGAAACTGGTGCTGCCATTATTTACCATCCCTTCCACTCCCTTTGCCTCATCCCGGCTGAACTTTTTAATGTTTATGATTTTCCCTCCCATGGATTTGCCCATATTCTTAAATGCACTTTCCAGTTCGTCATCGCCAAATTGAGCAATTGTATGACCGGCCATAAAGAAATTCATGGTAGTGACATCCACATAGACTTTCATCTTTACCAATTCCCCGTAAAGATTGTATTCCGACGGGATGCCCGGCATATCCACTTTGTACAGACCATCTGTCTGCCCCACTTCATACCATGCAAGGGAAGGCAGACCCGCCGCATATTTTTCCGCCGCCATGGTGCTGGTAGATATGACCGGGGTAAGGGTATAGCCTTTTTGTCTCAATAAAAGAATAACACCTGAATCACCGGGCAGGTGAGCGGCCCCTACTGCATAAAACATACTCCGGAGATGACTTAAACTGTCCATACTCCTGGCCATTTTGAGATTGCGGTTATTGAAGACAATCGTCTTGGTCTTTGCACTTTGCTGGTTCAGGGCAATTTCCTCAATCTGGTTCAGATCCTGGGCCAGGTACACTTTAATCATATTGCCCAATGAGGTGAGCAGGATCCGTTCGGGTTGTTTCATTTCTTCTGTCTCATCAATATCCTTACCCAGTTCATCACGGATACTCAGCTGGTCGTTTAATTCTTCCACCGCACCCAGCCATTTGCCCTGCTTCATGGCCATTCCATATAAGTATGCATCCAGGATGGTGGGCATTCGCCCATGCAGCAACAGGCTCTTTATTTGTTCATTCCGCATTTTCCGGAATTCCTTCCTCAGGTTACGGGACATTTTTTTATCGGCATCCGATTTCACGGCCGGCATATCAGCCGATGGAGGTGGTGGCTTCTGTATGACCGACGTGCAATCCACCACCGTCTCGCTGTATTCCTCCTCGTCCCTCAGATTTTTATCTTCCGCCATCTGAAATCCCTTGGTCAGGAGTGAATCCATATATTCCCTGAAATCCACTTCAATCGCAAAACCTTCTGCCCGTTCAAAATGATGGTAAAATGAATCCCCCAGGTTAAAGATCCGTTTGTCCTGCAGGTGCATGGTCCCGAACAGATAAGAGGGTTTGGTAAGTCCGTTCCCGCTGATCTTCCATAAAAGGGTATTAGGCCAGTTGTTTTTCTGCGCAGAGGCGGAAACAAAAAGGAAAACAAAAAACAGCAGTAAGGAACTGCTCCGGAACACTTTTTTCATAGTGTAAGGTTGTTTGATAAAAAGGTGCAGATATGAATTGTTCTGCACAACAGGTCATAAAGATAAAATCGTATTTCTATTTCTCTTATCTTACCACCATAATTTTTCCATATGGCTGAACATTATATCCTGGCCCTCGACCAGGGCACGACCAGCAGCCGCAGCCTGGTCGTGGATAAACAAGGTACTATCATTGGCCAGGCTCAGAAAGAATTCAAGCAGATTTTCCCGCAACCCGGCTGGGTGGAACATGATGCCAATGAAATCTGGAGTACCCAGTTTGGCACGATGGCCGAAGCCATGGCCCAGGCGGGGATCAATACCAAACAGGTATCCGGTATCGGTATTACTAATCAGCGGGAAACCACGGTGGTCTGGGATAAGATCAGCGGCCAACCGGTGTATAATGCCATTGTCTGGCAGGACCGTCGCACGGCCGGCTATTGTGATGAATTAAAGGCAGCCGGATTAGCCGGTTTGATTCAGGAAAAAACAGGACTGATCATCGATGCTTATTTCTCGGCCACCAAACTTAAATGGATACTGGATCATATACCCGGCGCCCGGGATAAAGCGGTCAAAGGTGAACTCGCTTTCGGCACTATCGACTCCTGGCTCACCTGGAAACTCACCAATGGGGATGTGCATGTAACGGATGTATCCAATGCTTCCCGTACGATGCTCTTCAATATTCATTCCCTGCAATGGGATGAGGAATTGCTGCGGATATTTGATATTCCCCCGGCAGTACTTCCATCCGTAAAACCCAGCAGTAAAATTTACGGAGTTACCGGACAGATCATACCGGATTCCAGAATACCGGTAGCCGGCATTGCCGGTGATCAGCAGGCGGCTTTGTTCGGACAACTCTGCACCCAACCCGGCATGGTGAAAAACACCTATGGTACCGGTTGTTTTATGCTCATGAATACCGGCGAAAAAGCGATCACGTCAAAAAACAACCTGCTCACCACCATTGCCTGGCAGATCAATGATAAAACAGAATACGCGCTGGAAGGAAGTGTGTTCATTGCCGGTGCCGTGGTGCAATGGCTAAGGGATGAATTAAAGATCATCCGCAAATCTTCAGATGTGGAGAAACTGGCTGCGCAGGTAAAAGATACCGATGGTGTATATATAGTTCCGGCTTTTGCGGGATTGGGCCCCGCACTGGAATCAATATGCACGCGGAGCCATTTTCGGATTAACCCGTGGAAGCAGCAATGCTCATATTGCCAAAGCTGCCCTGGAAAGTATCGCTTACCAGACATATGATGTATTAAAAGCCATGGAAGCCGATTCCGGAATTCAGATTAAGGAACTGCGGGTGGATGGCGGGGCTACCGTCAACAGTGCACTGATGCAGTTTCAGAGTGATATACTCAATTGTAAAGTGGTAAGGCCAAAAATAACCGAGACCACCGCATTGGGTGCCGCCTACCTGGCCGGACTAGCGGTTGGATTCTGGAAAAATGTAGAAGAAATCCAGCAGCAGTGGCAGATCGACCAATCCTTTGCCCCTTCGATGGAAACCGATAAACGTAATCAGCTGGTGAATGGCTGGCAAAGAGCCGTTAAAGCCAGTATAGCCTGGTCTTCGGCAAGCTCAGACTGACAAGTTGATCTTCAAAAAATAATGGGCCTTCATCCTTCTGCAAGCTCCGGGTGAAAACGGCTGTCATGTTGAGCTTGCCGAAACATAAAGCAGATCATGAACCGGCAATCACTAATCGAGCAACTGGATTCCACACCCGAATTCGATATCTGCATTATCGGGGGTGGTGCCACCGGACTGGGTATTGCCGTGGATGCGGCCTCCCGTGGTTATAAAACTGTACTATTTGAACAACATGATTTTGCCAAAGGCACTTCCTCCACGCAGTACCAAGCTGGTACACGGCGGTGTACGATAACTGCAACAAGGCAATATCAAACTGGTAATGGAAGCGTTGAAAGAACGGGGCCTGCTCCTGAAAAACGCACCTCACCTCGTACATAATCAGAAATTCATTGTACCGAATTATAAATGGTGGGAAAAACCTTACTACGGGATAGGCCTGAAGATTTATGACTGGATGGCCGGCAGCCTGGGCATCGGTCCTTCTGAATTACTCAGCCCCGAAGAAACCCTGGCACTCACCCCCACCCTGGATCCGGACGACCTTACCGGGGCGGTACTCTATCATGATGGTCAGTTTGATGATGCCCGGCTGGCCATCAGCCTGGCGCAGACTGCCGTTTCACTCGATGCTGTAGTACTGAATTATTTTCCCGTCACCGCCCTGTTGAAAAAACAGCAGAACGTATGCGGGGTGGGGTGAAGAATCAACTGACGGGCAAGGAATATGAAGTAAAAAGCAAGGTTGTCATCAATGCCACCGGTGTTTTTACAGACCGCATCCTGGGAATGGACAACCCGGATCATGAAAGCCTGATCAGTCCCAGCCAGGGCATTCACCTGGTGGTGGACAAGGAATTTTTACCGGGAGATACGGCCATCATGATTCCCAAGACGGATGACGGACGGGTACTTTTTGCGGTTCCCTGGCATAATAAAATTGTACTCGGCACCACGGATACACCAGTGGAGGAAGTCACGGAGGAGCCCATCCCGCTTAAAGAAGAAATTGAATTCATCCTAACGCATATCGGCCGTTATCTCACTAAGGATCCGCAACACAGTGATATCCGGAGTATGTTTGCCGGCTTGCGTCCATTGGTCAAAGGAAAATCAAAAGTTACGGCTGCCCTTTCCCGCGATCACCTGATCACAATCTCAGAATCCGACATGATCACGGTAACCGGTGGTAAATGGACCACTTACCGGAAAATGGCAGAGGATACGGTCAACCTCGTGGCAGAGAAACTGCAGTCACAAATTACCTGCGTCACCCATGAATTAAAAATAGCGGTACTGAGACCCGTTCCGGCTTCCATAGAAGGATTAACGGATGAGCAAATAACGACATTGGTCAAACAAACGGCCAATCATGAAATGTGCATGACCGTGGAAGATTTTCTCTCCCGGCGTACCCGGCAACTATTACTGGATGCCAGGGTAGCACTGCAAAAATCCCCGCTGGTGGCTGCCGCACTGGCCGATGTATTGAATAAAGACCAAGCCTGGATACAGACACAAATCAATAACTTTAAAAATATTGCCACCCATTATCTTCCTCATTAAAAACGATTGTCTATGTCCCCTTTTCTCGGAGAATTTATCGGTACCGCCATCCTCTTCCTGCTCGGAGCCGGGGTGGTGGCCAATGTAGTATTGAACAAAACCAATGGCCAGAACAGTGGGTGGATTGTGATCACCTTTGGCTGGGCCATGGCGGTATTTATTGGTGTATTCACTTCCCTCAAACTGGGTGGCAGCGGTCACCTCAATCCGGCCGTAACGATCGCATTGGCTGTGACCGGCAAATTCAGTTCATCGTTGGTTGGTACCTATCTGATCGCTCAACTGGCCGGCGCATTTACCGGTGCCATTGTTGTCTGGCTCACGTATCATTCTCATTTTGAAATAACCGAAGATGCCGACCTTAAAAAAGCGATCTTTTGTACGGCACCCGGTATCCGCAAACCCCTGAATAATGTGTTTACGGAATTCATCGGTACTTTCATCTTAATGTTCGGTGCTCTTTCGTTTACAGATCCCACCAGTTCCATGGGTACGCTGAATGCATTACCCGTCTCTCTGCTGGTTTTAGGCATCGGGCTCTCCCTCGGCGGCCCGACAGGATATGCCATCAACCCGGCCCGTGACCTGGGACCGCGCATTGCACATTTTATTTTACCTATAAAAGGGAAAAGAGACAGTGACTGGGGTTATAGCTGGGTGCCGGTGGTGGGGCCGATTCTGGGGCGATAGTGGCGGCGGTTTTATTTAAACAGTTGAATTAATTTAATTAAAGAAAGACGATGAAATTGTTTTTCGGGTTGTTCCTGCTACTAACATACTCCAGCTATGCACAAAATGCGGAAGAGCAGCTAAAAAAACTGAACATAGAACTTCCGGCCGTCGGCAAACCCATTGCCAATTATGTAAACGTGGTACGGGTGGGCAACCTGCTCTTTCTTTCCGGCAAAGGTCCTTCCAATGAAAAGGGAGTATATACGACGGGCAAGGTTGGTAAAGATCTGACACTGGAAGAAGGCATTGCCGCTGCCCGGCTCACCGCTATCAACCAACTTGCTGTATTAAAAGCCGAACTGGGCGATCTAAGTAAAATTAAACGGATCGTGAAAGTACTGGGCATGGTGAACTGCGATGCGGATTTCAAAGACCACCCAAAAGTGATCAATGGCTTCTCTGACCTGATGGTACAGTGTATTCGGGGAAAGGGGAAACATGCAAGATCAGCTGTAGGGATGTGTTCCTGCCTTTTAATATGGCGGTGGAGAGGTGGAATTGGAGTTGGGATAAATAGCGAATAAAGAACCAAGACGCCATGCCAATGCTAAGATCACGTCAGAAGAAAAATTAAAAACAAAGGGCTGTAATCTTGCGACAAAGTTTAATCCTGCGTCTGCATTTAAAAGAGACCTTCCGGCTATGCAACGTATATCGCCCTTTGGCGACTTGGATAAAAGTCCGGTGATTTGCCATGAAAAGGAAACCGCCTCTGTTGCGAGGCGTCCCACTGCTCCTGGCGCTGGATAATTCCGGCCTGCCACTTCGAGTGGCCTGACCAATTAGCCACAAATCACCCCGCAAGCCACCCTCACCTGCTCCTCCGAAATAATCAGCGGCGGTGATATCCGCAGGCAATTCGGTGCAAACAAAAACCAGTCGGTCAGTACGCCCGCTTCAATGGAACGGTCTATCACTTTTTACAGGTTTCAAAAGACTTTATAGAAGGATGCACCAGCAAAGAATGAAACAAAGCTTCTTTGGCTTTTACCTGTTCCATCCATTCCTCTTCCAGCAAGGCTTTCATAGCGGCCAGTCCGGCTGCACAACTCACGGGATGTCCCCCAAATGTGGTGATATGTCCCAGCACCGGCTTATCTGTAAACGCATCCATCAATTGTTTATCCGCCACCAGTGCACCAAGAGGGCATACCGCCCGCCAAGGCTTTCCCCAGCAATACCATATCCGGTATGATATCAAAATGTTCAAACCCCCAAGTTTGCCGGTCCTGCCGCATCCGGCCTGAATTTCATCCAGTACCAGTAAAGTGCCCGTGCTGCTGCATTTTTCCCGCAGTGCTTTGATCCATTCAGGGGAAGGTGGTTTGATCCCGGCTTCCGCCTGTACGGTTTCCGCGATTACACAGGCGGTATGGGTAGTAATGTATTCAAGTGATTCAAAGGAGTTATAGTCCAGGTGCAGGATATCCGGCAACAAAGGCCGGTAAGCATTCCGCCAGTATTCATCCCCGATAATACTCAGGGCTCCCTGGGTACTGCCGTGATAGGAATTTTTAAAGGCAATGATCCCGGTCCGGTTGGTTACCCGTTTGGCCAGTTTCATTGCGGCTTCCACGGCTTCGGCTCCTGAGTTGGTGAAATAAACCGAATTCAGGGAGGCCGGTAAATGGCTGGTCAGTACTTGAGCATACTGCACCTTTGGCGCTTCAACAAACTCGCCATAGACCATGATATGCATATAGGCTTCCAGCTGAGCATGGATGGCCGCTATTACTTTGGGATGCCGGTGTCCCATATTAGCCACACTGATCCCGCCTATCAGGTCAATATACTCCTTACCCCCGGCATCAAACAAGGTGCAGCAATCGGCCTTTACGATCTCCAGGGCCAGGGCGCCGGGGAAGTCTGTCCCACATGCCGCAAAAAAGTTCACGTTGATTCAATTTGGCTGATTTTCTGCAAAGGAAACAAAGAATTGCGGAACTTTGGGCAGGCCAGTTGATAAGTGGACAAGTTAACAAGTGACAGGTTACAGGTTAAAGAACAGGCAACTAACTACTAACTTCTAACTACTAACTAATATGCCCCTTATACTCCCTGTCGAAGACAAACACCCCCAATTTGGTAACAATTGTTTTATCGCTCCCAATGCCACCATTGTTGGCAATGTGATTATGGGTGACGATTGCAGTGCCCAGGTTCAATACTGTGATCCGGGGGGATGTGAATTTTATTAAAATGGGTAATAAAGTGAATGTACAGGACGGCGCCTGTATTCATTGCACCTACCAGAAATACGGGACAACCATCGGCAACAATGTGTCGATTGGACATAATGCTATCGTACATGGCTGTACCCTGCACGATAATGTACTGGTGGGAATGGGTGCCATTGTAATGGATAACTGTGTGGTACACAGCAATACGATCATCGCTGCCGGAGCTGTGGTACTGGAAAATACCGTCTGTGAAAGCGGCAGTATTTATGCCGGTGTGCCAGCAAAAAAAATGAAGGATATATCCCAGGAACTGATCCATGGGCAGATCGACCGGATTGCCAATAATTATATCCGGTATGCCGACTGGTTCCGGGATCAAAAATAATTTTTTTAAGCACTCAACTATTGAGGCTCAACCTTGTTTATATAATAGTAAAATCAACCATGCCCCGCTCGTAGGTTTACTATAGTAATAACAATTAATTCTTTTTATTTTCGTTAGGAACGAAATCAGTTTACATGAAAAACCTCCGATTTTTTGCAGTATCCATGAGTATCGCCCTCCTTCTTTCCTCCTGCGGCGTATTCGGTAACTTGTTCAAAAAGAAAACAGGTTGTCCAACCAATGGTAAAAACGTTGGTGCTGAGCGTATTCTCAGCGGTGATCCGGATGCCGAAAAAAGTGCAAGAAAGGCCAAAAAATTCCGCAGTTAATTTACTGTTTCGTGCAGCGAATTAGTCCCGGGAATGGTCTTGTAGATAGAAACCTTTAATCTTTATATATGAGCCTTACCCTACGAACCTCACTTGGCTGCACAGAAGCCGTAATCGCCGATGACGGCGGATTAAAACAGTTCTACCATGTGGCCAATGTCCTTAGTCAGGATTTCAAAGTAAAATTCTCCAACAAAGAAGACGATTTTGACACCATCAACTGGGAGTTCCGGTTCAAGGGTCATGACATGACACTTCACTATAATATTTACAACGGAGTTTCGATATTCCCTACCAAAACACGTGATGCCTTAAAAACAGGATCAAAAGCGGTTGTGACCCGTGGTGTGCTGGAAGGAAACTGATTGGACAGGGCATATTGCGTAGCATGCTTCGATACGTTTCGCCATCCTTCGATACGCCTCGCTGAGCATTCTCGTTTGCCCTGTACTATCACTTTAGCGAGTCTACTCAGGATGACAAGAACATCTGATTTTTGCCCGTTAATAGCGGGCATTTTTTTCTCTGTTTCCACTTCAACTTCGAGTTAAGAAGTCTTTTCTTTTCCCTCGTCCCTGAAGGGAAGGAGGGACCCTGTATTCTGAGAAGAGGGACCTGTATTCTACGAAGGAGGGACCTTCCGATTCCAAAAAACGTTCTAGAAATCCCCCCGAAGGGAAGGAGGGAGTAGAGATTAGTGAGATGTAGATTCTGACAAAGGAGGAATCTTTGTATGTTGACCGGAAAGAAAATCGATAATCTACCCTTCTCCAATGAATCCAAAATCCCGCAATAACGAAGCGGTCTTCGTGAATATGGCCCTTCACCGCGTCCTTTATGGCAACCGGGCCTATTCATGTGCAGGCAGTTGTTGAACTGGCAATCATTCAGCCGGTCACGCATTTCTGGGAAATAATGCGACAACTCCGCCTTGCTGATATCTACCAACTGAATTCCCTGCATACCGGGCGTATTAATAATCCTCCCGCCAAATGAAAGGTCAAACATTTCCGCAAAGGTGGTGGTATGCTGCCCCTTTCCACTCCAGCCACTCATCCTGTGTCTTCCGGTTCATCCGGGAAACATGGTATTTAACAGGAAGATTTCCTGGACACCACTATGTCCGCTGAGCAGTGTGGTCTTGTCTTTCAGCACCTTTCCGAATTGCTCCAGACCCTTGTTTTTTCCGCACTGACCAGATCACTTTATACCCAGATGGCTCTACATGGCTTTCCACCCTCGTACTTCTCCAGATCCTTCTGCTTTGTACAGATCCGATTTGTTAAACGCGATTACCGCCAGTGCATGGTACATTTCAGTAGCTAACAGAAATCGGTCAATAAAGCCTTGTGATGTCCTCGCTCCAAGGTAGCTATCAACAGGGACTGGATCCGGGTTGGCGGCTACAATATGATGCTGGTGTTTGCGCCGGGGAGACTGCTGGTTGATATAATTATTCCGGTCCAGAATTTCATTAATAATCACGGTACTGCTTTCTTTCATTCCACGACCGCTTTTACTTTGTCGCCTACCGCTACCGGGTTGGTACTGAGCAATATCATCCACTTCATTACTCCTTCATACGGCTGTCCCAGAACCGGCCTACGCTCTTTGTGGGTATACCAGCTGCCCGTGGATCTAGTA
Source organism: Lewinellaceae bacterium (assembly GCA_016711435.1). GTDB lineage: Bacteria > Bacteroidota > Bacteroidia > Chitinophagales > Saprospiraceae > M3007. The sequence continues at coordinate 2,387 of JADJSY010000043.1, read as the reverse complement.
AACAATTGCTTTCATGCCGGTGCAAGATTCGATAAACAGATCAGGGGAATTTCCGGAACAGGGTAAACGTCAGGAGTTCCAGAGGAAGACAAAGCCAGGGCCGCCAGCATAAAGGGTATATACTGCTCTTCATACCTTTTGTAGGACAGCACCCGCTTTTGATTTCTCCAGTTTATCGATCTGCCCGTAGATATCCCTTGCGATCCCTTCCTTATCCTTTTGCCCGGAAAAATTGTCCCCCGGTTTCGTGCGGCCATTTTGTTCATCAACTCCTCATCCAGAAAATCGGCCATCGGATTTTTTTAAGGGAGCAATCCAGGCTGTGGCGAGTCTTCGACCGCCGCGGCACTCATACCAATAGCATACCTTCACTTGTCTTGTTTTCGCAATCTCCAGTGCCGTCAGCGGATCAATCAGCCAGGTCCAAGCGGATCTTCTTTCCATCCGTGTGGGAATGATCACTTTACTCTTTCCCTTAGCCTGGGATAAACGATCCATCAAGCGGTTGGCCAGCCCTCCCCGATCACCGTACCATCCACCGGTACCGGCGGCTCTCGAGTGATTGTATCTGGGTAATCAATGTGTTCCGGTCCGTCGTAATCGGGCACTGCGTAAAACTCTCCCCGGAAAATATAACCAGGCCTATCCGGTCCACCGGGCGGCTGCGCACAAATTCCTCCGCTACTTCCTTGGCGGCCTCCATCCGGCTCGGCAGTATATCCCGCGAGCCCATACTGCCACTCACATCCATACACAATACAATGTCTATTCCTTCTCCCTCTGTCGTTTGCTGATCATTCCGTTGCTGCGGCCCGGCCAGAGCCACGATCAGGGCGGACAGGGTGAGTAACCGTAAAATAAACGGCAAATGCCGGTACCGGTTCTTCCAGCTCTTACCGTAAATGCCCGCACCGTGGACACTTTTATCCGGCTCTGGCGGCGATCACCTGCAGGCAGGTACCAGGCATATCAGCAGGGGCAGGGAGGAAACAAGCCGAATACTGCCGGATAAGCAAAATCAATATGTCGGAACCAGTTATACAACATCAGTTTAATTGCTCCAGAGGCTTTTTATGGATTTTTTTTATAGCAGCAGGGCGGCTTGATTATCCGCAGGACTGGCTTCATATTTCGCAAACTTTACAAAATCACCGGTACGCAGTGCCTGTGCCATGGCTTCATACACGGACTTCTCCAGTCCCGCACCGGACAGTTGCAGCACCAGGTCATCCGTGGTCTTTTGCAGAGACAGCAGCTTTCTTTTTCTAAACACATATAACCTGAATATTTCAGCGAGCCGGGTATGAAAGACTTTTGAAACAGGCGCCGTTTCCGCTACTACCTGTAATGCTTTCATCGCTTCTTCAAAAGGGTGAAATGGCAATCACGGCCGGCAGGGGACCGACCGGCTTTTTCCGTCTTAACCGTAAATAAAGCAATAACAGTAACAGCAATACCGCCGGCAGCCGCATACCACCACCAGCCTTTGTCTGCACCGGGTCGTCTTCCAGTATATCCTTGATATCATGATAAGGCTGTTCCGGATTAAAATCGGAAAAAACCACATCCACGGGAATGGTATCGGTTTTTAAGCCGCCGGATAATTCAAATGCGGGAATCACCCAATGACCGGAATCAAAACTGGTAAGTACATACACGCCCTTCAGCAACGTGCCGCCGCCGGTATTTACGGTATCCGTTACCGGCTTTTCCAGCCATTCAAAATGTGGAATGGAATCCAGCGTCACAAAACGGATGGCCTCCTGTTCCGGTATCATGATTTCCACGGTCAGCTGTAGCCGCTCCCCGATCAGGAGCCGGATTTATCGGCATCGGCTTTTACGGTAGCGGCGGACTGGGCAGGCAGTCCGGCCGTATCAAAAGCCATCAGAAAACTCAAAAGGTTATCCGGAAATACATCGGTAGCTGATTCGGTTTCATCGGTTACGGCTGAGAAAAAACCGTTGTAAAATTTTTACATAATCCTCTCCCGTTCTCACATGCAGGAGATCCGCACCGGCTTTTTTAAACGCCTGTGTGGCATATTCGGTTACCCGGAAAAATTCCTGCTCATACCGGTAACGCACAAACGCACTGCTGCTGTCCACCCAGCGGGTTTCCCCGGTCTCCGCATCTTCCACCTGCATGCCGGCATCCGTCAGTTGCTACGTCCATCGGCGTCATATATCTTAATCCCGATCACGTCATGCTTTTCCCGGCAATCCGCAGCGCATCTTCATAACCCGCCATCCAGGAAATCACTCAGCACAAAGGCGATACTCTTCTGCCGGGTGGAATTATTAAAATGCCGGAGCGCCATACACGCCGTGCCCTTCCCCTTTGGTTCCATACTCAGCAATTCCCGCACGATATACAAAGCATGTTGT
>JADJSY010000042.1 GCA_016711435.1 Lewinellaceae bacterium | reverse complement strand
CGCTTGAGTGATTAGGAAAGATTGCATTAACTTTTGGCCATAGCCTGGTATCTGCTTCGGGTCTGGATAATCGCTAAGTTTCCTGTATCTTTGGGTTACACATTTGCTTGGGCAGATACTTCCCTGCGCTGCAAAATGAACCGCCCGTTTTAGTGAGGCGGTGACTGGCAGTCACCGCCTCACTTGCGCGAGGCTTTCGGTTCATTCCGTTTTGATCGATGCCGAAGGCGGCGTGCCGCCTCAGGATGACACCCAGGTTGGCTCAGTTTTAACCATAGTTCGGCGTTTTGGATCCTTAGTAACTCATGATTCGCATATCTAATCAAAAACAACATTTAATCAAACCCAAAAATATCATGAACATAAAAACAAAGTCCTTTTTAATTATTCTTATAGTTTTTATAGTTGCTTGTAAGAATAAAAACAAAGAAAATGAATACCCCAATTCCGAGCAGAAGGAAATCCCTGGAAAGGAAAACCAGGCAAATCAACCGGAGAAAATAAAAATAGATAAAAGTAAAATGATGGAACAATTACAAGGAAAATGGAAAGAGATAGAATATCCATATCGTACAGCAGAATTTGTGCGTTCAATAGTTAAATTTGTAGAAGAAGGGACGGCAAACAACCCGAAATTTGAAAATTTTGAGATTTCCGAGAACTGCCAATTCGATAATAACAATATAAGAGACCTTAAATCAAGTGATATAATTTTAACCTTGCCTGAAACGAAAAGATGTGAGAAACTGAAGGTTTCTAATGACACACTTACCCTTAGTGGATTTTCAACCAACAGCAATAAGGATTATAACATTGTATATCTAAAATTAAAATAGTAAACATCTTCATCAGTCAAAACGCCTCTCCCGTAAAAATATAAAAACTGGCGCCTTCCCGGGTAAAGCCCACATCGAAGCGCACGAAAATATCCTTTTTAGGGAAAATCAGGTACCGGATGCCTGCTCCGCCCGCCACGCGAACCTGTTGTGCCCGGAGCGCCTGAAGCGAAGGCGTGACAGCCCCTGCGCTGAAAAAGTAGTGGCGCCGAAACGTTTACTAAACGGAAACGGCAACCAGCGGTATTCCGCCTGCGCAGCATAGTATTGCCGGTCGCGGAACCTCCCTGAATAATAGCCGCGCATCATCATTTCGCTGCCCATCAGGCTGAGCATATTGAACGGCGCATTGCCCTGCACGGCATTACCTGTTATTTGCCAGGCAAATACCTGTCCCGCCCGCATTTGGTGGTAACGCCTCAGTTCAACGCTGAACACATCAAAAGCATAATCGCTTTCCCACACGCGGCTGTAATGTAGCCAGGATACTTCCGCAAACCAGCCTTCCCGGGTATTGAGCATATTGGGCCGTGAATCGTACACCACACTTGGCCCGAAAGCAACGCTGGTCGAGCCGCCGGAACCTTCCGGGAGTGGTCGGGAGGGCTGGTCTCCGCCAAAATCCACACGGCCCAAATTTTGCACATCCGTTTGCAAACCGGCGAACCAATTGCCCTGAATCTGCCGAAGCACCCTTTGGCGCAGCAAAATATAGTTACCATCGACCACCACGGCGTCTTCCTCGGGCGCATCCGGCCCGATGCCGTAGTAGAGCAAAGGGAAGCGCTGGAAACGCAACTTGCCCAGCAGCAGCCAGTGATCCTGATCCGTATAAACCGCATTGTCCAGCAGCAAACCATATTGCGAACGCAGGGTAAAAAAACCGAAAGCGGTGATCTCGCTCAGGCGGTTTTTCAGGTAGTCGTTTTTGGCATGAAAAAGCAGGGAACCGGCCACCCCACTTCCAGGCTGGTCTCGGGTGAAAAACCCAGGGTCGGATAAGCCAGAAAACGCGGGCGGTCAGGCGGGAGGTCGTCGTGTGTAAAACGATTTAAGGTCCTGTTGAACCAGGAAGATGTATCTGACTGCGCAGCCAGAGATAGGGAGGAAAGCAGTACAAGCGGTGAAACAACCAGCAGGCGGTAATTGAAGATCATGTTTTTTGACATTCTGTTTAACTCGTGTTTCAGGTTGCGCCTTCAGAAATATAGGTTGGGCGGGAAAATCGGAAAAACCATTAGACAAACAACGCTATGGAAAGTTTGCAAAACAAAAGACTCGAAACTATCGTATATTAAAGAAAACCGAAACCCGTTTGCTGTAATCTATTGGTTTTCATGGTTTTCCTTGCTTTCATGTCATCCTTCTAATTACCTTTGAAGATGAATAAACTTTTGCTGACCAAAACCATTCAAGTACTGCTGCTGGTCATTCTGACCTGTACCATTTTATACCTGGGACGCCCATTTTTAGTTCCCATCGCTCTGGCGGGCTTGTTGTCCATGATGTTTTTGCCATTAAGTGCATGGCTGGAAAAAAAAGGATTTAACCGCGGCCTTTCCTCTCTGATCTGCGTACTCGTGCTTATAATAAGCATCAGCGGCGTCATAATGATGCTGAGTTGGCAAATGACGCGTATCGCCGAAGACCTGTCGCAGATTAAAGTAGTGGCGACCGAGCGGACAGAGCAGTTGAGCCTGTATTTCAGCGAAAAGATGGGGTTTTCAAGAGAAGCGCAGGAACAAATGGTGAAAGAAAATCAGTCGTCGGGCGCGGGCGGGGCAGCGATGGTAGGAGCCTCCATATTAGGGGGGATTGTTAGGCGGTGTGGTTACCTTCATTCTGGCGGTGGTGTACATTTTTATGTTCTTGTATTACCGCTCGCATTTTAAAAAATTTATCCTGAAATTAGTGCCTGCAACTGAAAAAGCGGAAACGACGCGTATTATTACCGAGGCCAGTCTGGTCGGCCAGAAATACGTGAGCGGCATGGGGCTAATGATCGTGATGCTATGGGTGCTGTACAGTATTGGTTTCAGTATCGTGGGAGTAGAAAATGCCGTTTTTTTCGCAGTACTCTGCGGCATACTGGAGATAGTCCCTTACGTTGGTAACCTGACCGGCACTGTCATTACCTTGCTGATGGTCGTGGCGCAGGGCGGAGGCAGCAGTATTATTCTGGGCGTACTCATCACCTATGGCTTAGTGCAATTTTTTCAAAACAACGTTCTGACTCCTTTGATCGTAGGCTCCGAGGTAAATATCAACCCCCTTTTCACTATTATGGCGCTGCTGGCCGGCGAATTGGTCTGGAGCATCCCGGGCATGATCATGGGCATCCCCCTGCTCGGTATGCTGAAAATCATTTGCGATCATGTGGAACCGCTGAAGCCCTATGGTTTTTTACTGGGTTCGCCGGGACCGAAGACTGCTAAGACAGGAATGCTGGAGAAAGTAAAAGGCTGGTTTAAGTAAAAGGACAAAAACATGAGTCATCCCGGATTTTGCCTAAAACGACCACAAAAAGGTCAAACTCGTATTTATTGATGATTGCTTATTGACAATTGATGATTTTTGATGCAAGGTGGCATCTTCGCACATCAAAAATCATCAATTGTCAATAAGCAATCATCAATAAAAATTGTGCCGGCGCGTACTAAGAGTCGCTACAAAAATCCGGGATGACTCATATTTTTGCCCTTTGCAATTTTGCCTTTTTACTTATACCTTTAATCCTTAATTATCAAAACAATAATCAATCCACTTCATGAAAACATCGAGCGCTTTCATTTCTATCCGTTTTTGCCTTTCGTTTGTACTTTCCTGGCTCGCATTGCTATGGGGCCGGCCGATTCATGCCCAGTGTTCCTCCATACCAGTTTCATTACAGCAAAGGGTTGAAAACGCGAGCCACATCGTGCTGGGCAAGTTGTCGGCGCAACATTGTTACGATGATGCGGACGGCAATATTTACACCCTGAACATCATGGATGTGAAGGCTTACCTGAAAAACAATGCCGGACAAAAGCAGGTGGCTATTATCACGCTCGGTGGTGTGTTAGGCGACAAAGCGCAAATCACCTATCCGTACCTGCATATTGCGCCTGAAAACGAATATATCCTTTTTCTGGAAGGCGAAAACTTTGATCTGGACGACAAAACATTCCGGGCAGATCAGCCCGACATCATCCAGTCCCTGCCGTATGCGGAAGCGCAGGGCGCTCTGACCGGTCAGTTTGGTTTATACCACGACCTGCATGCAAAACCGGCCAAAACCGAGGCTGCCACATTTGCCGGCATTGAAGCCTGGACGCACGAACCCGTCCAAACACCGGAAGGGGATGTTTTTCAACCCCGAACATATATAAACAGCCAGCCGGAGTTTTTCCCGATCACTAGTTTTATGCCCAATCCGACCAACGGAGGCACTATAGATACCGACGATTTTTTAAATATTTCAGGCTCCGCTTTCGGGGCTGCGGCAGGCACGGTTTTTTATACCAATGCCGATGACGGCGGCGCCACATTGGTTGCATCAGGTGTAGCATCAGACAATGTTTCATGGTCTGCTACCAACATTAAGAACAAAGTACCCTTGAATGCCGGCACCGGGCCGATTAATGTAAATGGAACAAATCCATCCGGCTCTAACCTCATTGTAAACTATGGACACCTGTATGTTGCCAGTGACTTTTCCGGCTGGGGTGCTATTACACGCCAACGCTATTATTTAGTCAACAGAAACGGAGCAGGCGGTTATACCTTCCTGTATAATACGACTTCCGGTTTTTCAACCAATACGGCAGCCAAAGCCTCCTTCGGAAGAGCCCTGAATACCTGGAGATGTGCCACTTTTATCAATTGGGATGTAGGTGGAACAACCGCTTCAGGGGCGGCTAATGATAACTTATGTGTGGCCACATTCGACAACTCCTTGCCAGAAGGCACACTGGCCCGTGCAACAAGCCGCTTTCAAGGAAACACTATTGGCGGTTGCACATTAGCCAACACGGTCTGGTATTTGAAAGAGGTGGACATGGAATTCGATACTGACCCGCTTGCACCAGGATTTAACTGGGAATACGGGCCGGCTGCCCCCTCCTTTACGGAATATGATTTTGAATCGGTCGCATTGCATGAGCTGGGCCACGGCCACGGCCTCTCCCATCGCATCGCTGCAGGCGGGGCAATGCATTTTGAAATTAGCAATGGCTCATCTATAAGAAGCCCTTCGGGCAATGAAGTGGTTGGCGGCCAGGCTAAAATGGCGTACAGTACGTCGACGCTGTGTTTCAACCCTTCAGGCGTATCCGGCCCTATGATCGCCCTCGATGCTGGCAATTGTGTGCTCCCCATCGAGTTATTGTCATTCGATGCCCGTTTACGCGGGAAAGTGGTCGACTTGTCATGGGTCACCCATTCCGAAACCAACAATGATTTTTTCAGTATCGAACGCTCGGCCGATGGCCTCCGGTTTGAGTCCATCGGCCAGGAAAAAGGCGCCGGCACATCCCGTGAAGCCCGGCAATACGGATTTACAGACGCACAACCCATGAGCGGGATCAATTATTATCGCCTGAAACAAACTGATTTCGACGGTCAATATACCTACAGCCATGTATTGAGCATCCAACTGAAAGCCGATGACTTACACATCGATATTCTGCAAAATCCGGTTCAGGGAAATACCCTGCAATTGGTTTTCGAGGGACATAAACCGGATATCGCTGCCCTTGAAATTTATAACGCCGCAGGTCAGAAAGCAGGAGAAGAAATGCTGGAAATCAGTTCCGGTAAAAGTTTCCCGGTCATCGATATCGCTCATTTCACAGCGGGTGTATATTTTGCTAAAATAAGTTGTGGTGGCAAAACGGTCGTTATTAAGTTTATTAAATAGTCTTAACAATATGTTGTTGCTGCAAAAATCCCGTCCGGCAACCCTACCTTTGCGCCCATTTTCAACCACACATATTCTAGTTCGATGCTATCAGTAAACGACGTTGCCTTGCAGTTTGGAAAGCGGGTGCTTTTTGACGAAGTCAATCTTAAATTTGTAAAAGGCAATTGTTACGGCGTCATCGGCGCAAACGGCGCCGGAAAATCCACTTTTCTGAAAATCCTGTCCGGTGAAATTGAAAGCACCCGCGGGCGCATCGAGATCACTCCCGGCGAGCGGATGGCGGTACTCAGCCAGAACCACTTCGCTTTCGACCAATTCCCGGTGTTAGATACTGTCATTATGGGTCACCGGCGCCTGTATGACATCATGCAGGAAAAAAACGCCATTTACGACAACCCCCACGCGACCGAAGCCGACTCGATGCGAGCGGCCGAACTCGAAGGGGAATTCGGCGAAATGAATGGCTGGATGGCCGAAAGCGATGCGGCAGAATTGCTCAGCAACCTGGGCGTACACGAATCGCTGCACTATAAACTGGTGAAAGAACTCGACGGTTCGGAACGCGTAAAAGTATTGCTGGCGCAGGCCCTCTTCGGCTCGCCCGATATCCTGCTCATGGACGAACCGACCAACGACCTGGATGTCGAAACCACGGACTGGCTCTGCGATTTTCTGGCGGATTATCAGAATATCGTTATCGTGGTATCGCACGACCGCCACTTCCTGGATATGGTTTGTACGCACGTGGTTGATGTGGATTTTGGTAAAATCCGGATGTTTACCGGTAACTACACGTTCTGGTACGAAAGTAGCCAGCTCCTGACGCGCCAGATGGCCGACAAAAACAAAAAAGTAGAGCAGAAACGCCAGGAAATGATGGATTTTATCGCCCGTTTCTCGGCCAATGCCTCCAAATCGAAACAAGCGACCAGCCGTAAAAAAGCCCTGGAAAAACTGAACCTGGAAGATATGCAGGTGTCTATGCGCAAGTACCCCTATATCGCATTCAAACCCGAACGCGATCCCGGCGACATTATCCTGGAAGTGGAAAACCTCACGAAAAGGAATGAAGCGGGTGAATTGTTGTTTGACAATCTGTTTCTTCGTTTCAATAAAGGTGAAAAAATCGCCGTACTCAGCCGCAACGCGCAGGCTGTTTCAGCCCTGTTCAATATTCTTTCCGGCGAAGACACCGATTTTGAAGGCCGTTTCCAATACGGACAAACCATCTCTCCGCAATACCTCCCCAACGACAACAGCGCCTACTTCTCGGGTGACCAGGACATGAACCTGATCGACTGGTTGCGCCAGTTTTCCAAAGACAAAGACGAACACTTTATCCGCGGCTTCCTCGGACGCATGTTGTTCGGCGGAGAAGAGGTGTTCAAACGCTCAGGCGTCCTGTCCGGCGGCGAAAAAGTGCGTTGCATGATGTCCAAAATCATGCTCGCCAATCCCAATTTCCTGATTCTGGACGAACCGACCAACCACCTCGACCTGGAGTCCATCACTGCCCTGAACAATGGCATGCAGGAATTCAGCGGCAATATCATTTTCAGTTCCCATGACTACCAGATCCTGGATTCCGTAGCCAACCGTATTATTGAAATCACGCCCAACGGCCTGATCGACCAGAATATGAACTACGGCGAGTATATCCACAGCGAAAAGGTGCGGAATATGCGGGCAGAAATGTATGAAGATGTAGTAAAAGTTTAACGCTTTTCCTGTGACACGCCTGATCTTTTATTTTGTGTATGTAGTTTAGCGACAGGATGTTCCCACTACGTTTTAAACGAAATGGGTTACGCCAGGCCGTCTAAAAACTATCATTTCTCCTATAAAAATCAGGTTTCCCTGCTGAGGAGTACCGTTATAGATACAACCGCCATCTATTTTTTACATGACGACAAAAACTATAACCGCAGCAATGCTTACATCCCGTTTTATGCTGATGGGCACTTCAAAACACAGGCTACAAAGGCATATCCAATAAAAGAAGAGGTAAATAATCATGCATACGGAATTGTAGGGTATTATATCCTGCAAGAAAACACCGTCAAAATGCAGGTTTATACCAACGTTAATGGTGGTTCCAATCAATTGGAGTTTGGTTTTGTGGATGAAAACAAGAACCTGGTCGTAATGCATCAAAACCCCAGGTCAACCTATAAAATCGGTTTTTCGGAACGCGCAATGAAGCGAAAAGCAGCAAACAGGAACGTACCTCCATTGGTGTATGAAAAGATCAAAATAGACGGATTAACCTATATCCAGCCCAATTGGTAAAGAAACTTTCCGGTAGTTGTCCAGTTTTCCCCACTTCATTTGTTATTTGAATATCACTCCGTTATTCAATAACTATTAAAAATCAGCACCATGGAAGAGTTCGTATTAATCATGAGACACCAGGACGGTAAAGCGCTTGCTTCGCCGGAACAAATGCAAATCTGGATGCAACAAACGATGGACTGGATTGGCGGTATTGCGGCGCAGAACAAATTTGTATCGGGCACCGGCCTGCCGTTTGAAGATGCCCGGGTGGTCAGCTCCAGCCATGTCGTGACCAACGGGCCGTTTGGCGAAATCAAGGAAACCATCGGCGGATTCATCACCGTGAAAGCGGATTCAATAGACGAAGCGGTGGAATTTGCCAAAGGTTGCCCTGTTTTAATGGGGGAGGGCAATACGGTGGAAGTGAGAAAAATTGCGAAAGGCGACGGGGTGCATTGAGCGAAGATATATTTGATTGATGATTGCCGATTGATGATTGATAATTGATGATGTAATGCGGCATCTCCATATATCAAAAATTATCAATCATCAATCGGCAATCATCAATCAAATTTATGCAGCAACAAGAATTAATACCACATTTGTTTAGAACGGAGTACAGTAAAATCACCGCCGTACTCTGCAAGCATTTAGGTATTGAATATATGGAAATGGCCGAAGACATCGCCTCCGACACTTTTTTACTGGCTTATGAAACCTGGGCATACAAAGGTATTCCAGCCAACCCCACAGCATGGCTCTATGCTGTTGCCAAAAACAAAGCCAGAAATGCGCTGTACCGCAAGCAGATTTTTACCGGAAAAATTGCGCTCACTTAAAACATGCCGGCTCTGAAATACCAGAGTCGGACATTGATTTGTCGGATAAAAACATCACAGACAGTCAGTTACAAATGTTATTTGCCATTTGCCGCCCTTCCATCTAATAGCCTATTCTCCCGTTGCAGCGCTCAACAGAACCTACGCCCTTTCTAAAGTAAAAGGGAAACAGGAAGCGATTCAGGCAGCCGAAAAAATCAACCTGAACGACAACCACTTCTACCATGTACTGCTGGGCGAACTATACACCGGTATCGATAACGATAAAGCGAAACAATACTTCCAAAAGGCATTAGTATTGGCAAAAACACAGCCTGAAAAGCAGGTAATTCAAAAGAAAATAGAAGGTTTGAGTGGTTTGGAAGGGTTTATTTGTTGAGAGTTGAGAATGTTGAGGGTTGAGGGTGGTAACTTATGGCTTGAGTTACCACCCTCAACATTCTCAACGCTCAACAATTCTCAATAAAAACTACTTTGCGTTGACAATAATTTGTTTAGAGTTTCATTGATTTTTAAAAGCAGATGAATCATTTTTTAAAATCCTTGATATACCTTCGTCGTTGACAATGTAAAGCGGTTTTATTTGTTGAGATTGTTGAGCGTTGAGAATGTTGAGGGTGGTAACTCAAGCCATAAGTTACCACCCTCAACATTCTCAACTCTCAACAAATAAACCCTTTCAAACCACTCAAACCTTCTATATCATTGCGCCAAACTCTTTACTTTTTTCATAACGATTAACCAAATATGAGCTTCTTCACACGTATTTCCAACGGCTGGAAAATGGCCGTTATCAGTTTCGACACCATCCAGAAAAATCCATCTTTGATGCTTTTTCCGGTATTTTCAGTCATTTCATTCGTATTAGTCTTTGCCACTTTTGCAGGCGGTTCCTTCCTGCTTTTTGGCGACCAGATCCGCGCGATGTTGGACGACGAACAATACGGAAGAGCCGCAGCCATCGGCTTCATGTTTCTGTATTACCTGGTCAATTTTTTCATCATCGTTTACTTCAACTCGGCACTGATTTATTGCACCGCCAAAATCCTGAACGGCGAAGAAACAAATCCATCCGAAGGCCTTGCATTTGCCAATTCCCGGATCAACAAAATCCTCGGCTGGTCGGTGCTGTCGGCTACGGTCGGCACTTTGTTGCAGTTGCTCCAGGAGACCGGAAAAATCGGTCAGATTGTAAGTTCGCTGATCGGTATCGCCTGGTCCATCCTGACCTTTTTTGCCGTTCCGGTACTCATTTTTGAAGATAAAAGCGTCATCGATACCGTGAAAGAATCGGGACGTCTGATGAAACAAAAATGGGGCGAATCGCTGGCCGCCAACATGAGTTTCGGCCTTTTTCACTTGCTGGGCGTACTCGTTGCCATCGCAGTCGGGATACTCCTTTCGGGAATAAGCGTGATTTTAGGCATCATCGTGGGTATTTTCATTGTCTTGTTAGTCAGCACCTTCATTTCTACGGCGCAAACCGTTTTTGTGGCGGCCATGTACAACCACGTGACCGGAATGCCGACCGGCGAATTTGACGACCGGACACTGGATGGCATGTTTATTCAGAAGAAATGATTGCGTAAAATTATCCACATCGACATGGACGCTTTTTATGCGTCGGTTGAGCAGCGCGACAACCCTGCTTTGCGCGGGCTTCCATTGGCCGTTGGCGGTGGAGGCCCGCGTGGCGTAGTAGCCGCAGCGAGTTATGAAGCGCGGAAATTTGGCGTTCGCTCGGCCATGCCGGGCGCTAAAGCGCGACAGTTGTGTCCGCAACTCATTTTTGTGCGACCCAATTTTGAACAATACAAAGCCGTTTCACAACAAATCCGCACTATTTTTCTGGAATACACGGACCTAGTGGAACCGCTGTCGCTGGACGAAGCCTACCTGGATGTTACACATCCCAAATTAGGGCTGCCCTCAGCCACCCTGCTGGCCCAGGAGTTGCGCCGGCGCATTTTTGAAACTACCCAACTTACTGCCTCCGCCGGGGTATCTTATTGCAAATTCCTGGCGAAAATGGCCTCCGACCTGAATAAACCGAATGGCATGGCTATCATTCTTCCCCACGAAGCGGAAGCGTTTCTGGAGCGCCTGGAGATCGGAAAATTTCACGGTATCGGAAAAGCCACCACGGCTAAAATGCACAAAATGGGCATTTTCAATGGCAGCGATCTGAAACAACATGCCTTGCACGAACTGGTACGGCGCTTTGGCAAAGTCGGCCGGTTCTATTACAACATCGTCCGCGGCATCGACGAACGCGCCGTGCAAAGCCACTCCGTGCGCAAATCCATCAGCACCGAAGAAACCTTCAACACTGACCTGGCTACTACGGAAGAAATGATGGAGCAGATCGCGCTGCTCGCCGATGACCTGCAACGCCGCATCGAGCGCGCCGATAATCCGGGCCGTACCTTGACGCTCAAGGTACGATACGCGGATTTCCGCATTGTCACCCGCTCCAAAACAATGGATCACGACATCCGCACAGCCACTGAAATGATCGAACTGGCCACTCCCCTACTCGCCGACACGGAGGCCCTGGAGCGCAAAGTGCGGCTCCTGGGCCTGGGTGTATCCAACCTGCGCCGCGAACGGGAGGAACAACAACGCGAACCGGCAGGGCCGGGAGAGCAGTTGATACTGGAGTTTTAATACCCTTTTAGAGATGCGGGGTTGTGGTTGTGTCATAAGTCAGGCATTTGAAATCCTAGTCAAAGAGTGCCCAATAATGTTTGGGCCGAGTGCTAACATGAGTCATCCGAATTTTGGCACAAAAGACGCAAAGCAGTTAAATCTATGTGCTCTACAACACCTGTAATTTAAACACATGGCACATAGAAACATAGTTAAGAGTACTCTTAACTATGTTTTCGTGCCTGTGTTTAAATTGCTACGGGGTTGTAAGCACATAGATTAACTGCTTTGCGTCTTTGCAAATCCGACTCTTTCATGCTTTGGCAACTATAATTTGGCGCGAAAAAACTCAAAAAACAACTTATGCTTTTGATTAACCCCCGCATCTCAAGCGGATCATCCACGTATCGCCGCTTGCGTCGCTGCCAGTCGGGCAATGGGCACCCTGAAAGGCGAACAACTCACGTAATCGAGTCCAACACGGTGGAAAAATTCAACTGAAATAGGATCGCCGCCATGTTCGCCGCAAACGCCCAGTTCAATATCCTTGCGCACAGACCGGCCTTTTTCAACTGCCATTTTCACCAGAAGGCCCACACCTTTCTGGTCGATGGATTGAAATGGGTCGCGTTCATACATCCCTTTTTTCACGTAATGAGGCAGAAATTTGCCGGCATCATCGCGCGAAAAACCGAGTGTCATCTGCGTCAGGTCATTGGTACCGAAAGAGAAAAACTGGGCTTCCGTTGCAATACTTTCCGCAATGAGGGCAGCGCGCGGCGTTTCAATCATCGTTCCGATCAGGTAGTGTATTTGTTCTCCACGTTCAGCAAAAACCACCTCCGCGGCTTTGCGGATTACCTCAGCTTGTGCATTGAACTCGCGTATGGTACCTACCAGAGGAACCATGATTTCAGCCTTTACGTCGATTCCTTTGGCTTTCATATTCAAGGCTGCTTCGATAATGGCGCGGGTCTGCATTTCGGTGATCTCCGGATAAGTGATCCCCAGGCGGCAACCGCGGTGTCCCATCATGGGATTAAACTCATGCAACTCTTCCACCCGCATTTTTATTTTTCCCAAGGACACTTTCATTTCCCGTGCCATGACTTGCTGGCTGGCCTCGTCATGCGGCACAAATTCGTGCAGCGGCGGGTCAAGCAATCTTATCGTAACCGGCAGGCCATCCATTTCACGGAACAACCCTTCGAAGTCGCTGCGCTGCATGGGGAGCAGGCTGGTCAGTGCTTTTCGGCGGCCAATTTCGTTGTCGGCCAGAATCATTTCACGCATGGCACGAATGCGTTCGCCATCAAAAAACATGTGTTCCGTACGACAAAGCCCGATACCGGTAGCGCCGAACTTGCGGGCCACCATTGCTTCTTCCGGGGTGTCGGCGTTGGCGCGCACTTCCATACGGCGGTATTTGTCGGCCAATTGCATCAGCGCGCCGAAATCGCCGCTGAGTTCGGCATCCATGGTCTTAATCTGGCCTTCGTACACTTCACCGGTAGAGCCGTTGAGCGAAATCCAGTCGCCTTCGTGCCAGGTTTCACCGTCGATAGTCATGGTGTGGTTTTTATAATCCACGTGTACGGCGCCTGCGCCGGAAACGCAACATTTACCCATACCCCGCGCCACGACAGCAGCGTGGGAAGTCATGCCGCCCCTTGCGGTCAGGATACCTTTTGCCACACTCATGCCGCGCAGGTCTTCAGGGGAGGTTTCCAGGCGCACCAGGATAACCGAATTGCCCTTCTTGGCCCATTCTTCTGCCTCGTCGGCAAAAAACACGATCTGACCTGTTGAAGCGCCGGGCGAGGCCGGCAAACCACGCGCCAGCACCCGGGCATTTTTCAGGGCTTTGGTTTCGAAAATGGGGTGAAGCAGTTCGTCCAGCCGATCGGGGCCTACGCGCAGCAGTGCTGTTTTTTCATCAATCATCCCCTGCCGCAACATTTCCATGGCTATGCGCACCATGGCAGCGCCGGTGCGTTTGCCATTGCGGGTTTGCAGCATCCACAGTTTGCCTTCCTGGATGGTAAACTCCACGTCCTGCATGTCTTTGTAATGGTTTTCCAGGGTCGTTTCCGCCTGGACGAGTTGTTGGTACACTTCCGGCATGATTTCCTCCAGGGAAGGGTACTGGCTGCGGCGCTCTTCTTCACTGACGCAGGCTAATTGTGCCCAGCGGCGCGAGCCTTCCAGGGTGATTTGTTGTGGCGTTCGGATGCCGGCAACAACGTCTTCGCCCTGGGCATTGACGAGAAACTCGCCATTGAACAGGTCTTCACCGGTGCCGGCATCGCGCGTGAAAGCCACGCCGGTTGCACTGGAATTGCCGAGGTTGCCGAATACCATGGCCTGCACGTTTACGGCCGTTCCCCAGGATTCCGGGATTTCATTCAACTCGCGGTACACCCGCGCGCGGTTGTTGTTCCAGCTTTCAAAGACAGCCAGCACAGAGCCCCATAATTGCTCCCAGGGATCGCTGGGAAAGTCGCGACCCAGCCGGGCGCGGATCAGTGCTTTGAAACGTTGAACCAGTTCGCGCAGGTCGTCGGCATCGAGATCAGTGTCGAGTTTGACTCCTTTTTCATCTTTCACCATATCAATAATCACCTCGAAGGGGTCGTGGTCTTCTTTGGAGACTGGTTTCAGTCCCATCACCACGTCGCCGTACATCTGTACGAAACGGCGGTAAGAGTCCCACGCAAAACGGTCGTTGCCCATTTTACGCGCCAACCCTTCCACCGCCTCGTCGTTGAGGCCGAGGTTCAGGATGGTGTCCATCATACCGGGCATGGATGCGCGCGCGCCGGAACGCACCGACAATAGCAAGGGGTCGGCGTTGTTTCCAAATGATTTACCCATTTCTGCCTCGATCAAAGCGACGCTTTGTTCCACTTCCTCTTTGATCAGGTTGAGCACGTAGTCCTTGCCTTTTGCGTATATTCCGTGCAGGCTTCGGTCGTTATTGTAAATCCGGGAGGCACAACAATGCCCAAGCGGCACATTTCAGCCAGGTTGGCGCCCTTGCCGCCCAGCAGGTTTTTCATGGAGGCATCGCCTTCCGTTTTGGAGGCGCTGAAAACGTATAAAAACTTCGTTTGTGTTGACATAATAACAGGATTTTAAGTAAAAGGGCAAAATTGGAAAAGGCAAAAAGCAATGTAAATCAATGCGTTACAGAAGATTTAGAATTAACAAATTTTGCACGCCTTCTTATCATTTTACACTGCAATTTAATAGTGATTCGGGGCCATAAAGAATGTGGAAAATCACCCTCCAGGGTGAACAATGTCACCTTCAATGCCATTGGCCCCTTACGCCATCGGTTGAAAGGCTTCCGCTTTCCAGCCGGCCATATTTTCATAGTTCTGCCAGCGCAGGTCAACGATTTCCTGGGCCAATCGCATCAGGTAATCTGCTTCTTCCGGGTTGGAGCGTTGCAGGTCTTTGTAGCGAAGTTCCCGGTAAGCGTATTCTGTTAGCGGGATGGTCGGCCTGGGCGAATCCAGTACAAAAGGATTTTTTTTCGCCTGGCGCAAGGTGGGATTGTAGCGGATCAGCGGCCAATAGCCCGATGCCACTGCCAGGTCTTGCTGGTCAAGACCTTTTTCCATATCTATGCCATGCGCGATACAGTGGCTGTATGCCAGCACCAGAGACGGGCCGGGATAGGCTTCCGCTTCACGCAGGGCGAGCAGGGTTTGCTGCGGATTGGCGCCCATAGCGATCTGGGCAACATAGACGTTGCCGTATGAAATCGCCTGCATCGCCAGGTCTTTTTTGCCAACCCGCTTGCCGGCTGAGGCAAATTTGGCCGTAGCGGCAGTAGGGGTAGCCTTCGACATTTGCCCCCCTGTATTGGAATAAACTTCCGTATCGAGCACCAGTACATTGATGTCTTTACCGCTGGCTAAAGCATGATCGAGGCCCGATGAACCGATATCATAGGCCCAGCCGTCGCCGCCCACCAGCCACACGCTCCGGCGGATAAAATATTCTGCAATGGATCGCAGATGCGCCGCGTCCGGGTGATTTATTTGTTCCAGTAAAACATTCAGCCGCTCTACCCTTGCGCGCTGCATGGCAATATCCGATTCCGTTTTTTGCCTGGCAGTGAGGATATCCTCGACGAGTTGTGGATCAATTTTTCCTTTCATACGCAGCAGCAGTTCCCCGACCATTTCGGTGTGTTTATCTACGGAAATCCGCATGCCCAGGCCAAATTCAGCATTGTCTTCAAAGAGCGAATTCGACCAGGCCGGCCCCCTACCCTGTGCGTTGCTCGTCCAGGGTGTGGTAGGCAAATTGCCGCCGAAAATAGAGGAGCATCCGGTGGCATTGGCCACGATCATGCGGTCGCCGAACAATTGGGAAAGAATGCGTAAATAGGGTGTTTCACCACAACCGGCGCAGGCCCCGGAAAATTCAAACAGGGGTTCCAGAAATTGTGCGCCCTCGTACCAGGGAGAAGTCAATCTGCGTCCGGTCATTGACCGCCAGGGTTTCAAAAAACTGGATATTTGTTTTTTCCTGCTCCAGAACAGGCGCTTTTTGAGCCATATTGATGGCTTTTCGGGAATTATCAGCCGGGTCGAGTGCTGGGCAAGCCTCTATACAAAGATTGCAGCCCGTGCAGTCTTCCAGATAAACCTGTAAAGTGTACCTCGTTTCCGGAAAACCCCTGGCATTGATGGGGGCAGAAGGGAAGTCCTGGGGCGCTTCTTGCAGGTAATTTTCGTGGTAAAATTTGGAACGAATCACGCTGTGCGGGCAAACGAAACTACAGTTGCCGCATTGGATACAAATATCCGGTTCCCAAATCGGGATCAGGTCGGAGATATTGCGTTTCTCCCATTTGGTGGTGCCGCTGGGATATGTACCGTCGACCGGCATAGCGCTGACAGGCAGTTCATCGCCCCGGCCGTTCATCATCGCAGCCGTGACATCGCGAACGAATTCCGGCGCTTCGGCAGGCACCACAGCCGGAAAATCGCTTTGGTTGCCTGTGAACGGCTTGTCCGTCACTTCGTGCAGGTGCAACAGGGTGGCGTCAACTGCCTGGAAGTTTTGTTTTACAACGGCTTCGCCTTTTTTGCTGTACGTTTTTTTGATCGCATGTTTGATGGCCTCAATCGCCTCTTCCTTGGGCAAAACGCCCGAAAGGGCAAAAAAGCAGACCTGCATGATGGTGTTGATGCGACTACCCATACCAACTTCCGCCGCTACTTTGGAAGCGTCTATGACGTAAAAGCGGATGTTTTTGTCGAGAATGGCCGTTTGCACCGTGCCGGGAAGCTGCGCCCAAATCTCGTCTTTATCAAACGGGCTATTCAGCAGGAAGGTAGCGCCCGGCTTCGCAAAGCGGAGCATATCTGTTTTTTGTACAAAATTGAATTTATGACAGGCCAAAAAATCCGCTTCCCGGATGAGATAAGGCGCTTTGATGGCATTTTTGCCAAACCGCAAATGCGAAACAGTTTGTGATCCCGATTTTTTGGAATCATACACAAAATAACCCTGGGCATGCAGGTCGGTGTTTTCCCCAATAATTTTGATACTGTTTTTGTTGGCGCCCACGGTGCCGTCCGCGCCGAGGGCAAAAAACAAGGCCTGGGTCATAGTAGGGTCTTCCAGTTCAAACTCTTCATATGCCAGACTGGTGTGCGAAACGTCGTCGTTAATGCCAATGGTAAAATGGTTTTTGGGCTTTTCTTTGTTCAATTCATCAAAAATCCCTTTCACCATGCCGGGGGTAAACTCCTTGCTGGAAAGGCCGTAACGCCCGCCGACAACCAAGGGCATGCTCGACAGCAAACCCTGATTCAGAGCCTCCACCAGCGAGGTAACTACATCCTGGTAAAGTGGTTCGCCTGCTGCACCGGGTTCTTTACAGCGGTCGAGCACGGCGATTTTCCGCACAGATTTGGGTAATGCTTCTATCAGGTGGTGTAAAGAAAACGGACGGAACAAACGCACCTGCAACACGCCGGTTTTTTCGCCCGACTGCATGAGGTGATGGCAGGTTTCCATGGCCGTTTGGGCGCCCGAACCCATAAGCAGAATAACGCGGTCGGCATCCGGCGCGCCAAAATATTCAAACAGTTGATAACGGCGGCCGGTGAGCACCGTAAAGCGATCCATAGCGCCTTCCACAATTTCAGGGGTATGGGCATAATACGGATTAACGGTTTCACGACCCTGGAAATACACATCGGGGTTCTGGGCGGTGCCGCGCACCACCGGTCGGTCGGGGCTGAGCGCTCTTTGGCGGTGTGCAAACACGTCTTGCTCCCGAATCATTCCATGAATGGTTTCGTCCGGGATCAGGGTGATTTTGTTCACTTCATGGGAAGTCCGGAATCCGTCGAAAAAATGTAAAAACGGCAGCCGCGCCTGCAAAGAGGCCGCCTGGGCAATCAGGGCCATATCGTGGGCTTCCTGAACGGAAGCGGAAGACAGCATGGCGAACCCGGTAGAACGTGCCGCCATGACATCGCTGTGATCTCCGAAAATGGACAGCGCCTGTGCCGCCAACGAGCGTGCCGCTACGTGAAAAACAGTGCTGGTCAGTTCTCCGGCGATCTTGTACATATTGGGAAGCATGAGCATAAGCCCCTGGGAAGCCGTGAAGGTGGTGGTGAGCGCACCCGTTTGCAAGGCGCCGTGCAAGGCGCCCGCAGCGCCGCCTTCACTCTGCATTACGATTACTTCGGGGACGTGTCCCCATATATTTTTGGTCTTTTTAGCCGACCATTCATCTGCCAATTCCGCCATCGTGGAGGAAGGTGTGATCGGGTAAATGGCACAAACTTCATTGATGCGGTAGGCAATATATGCAGTTGCTTCATTGCCGTCTATGGTGACTTTTATATTGGACTTTGACATGGGAATTGCGAAATTTACTGATTTGAATTGTACGCGCTTTGCTTTTTACGCTTCATCCGCCACCATCTCGATGGCATGACAGGGACATTGTTCGTAACACACGGCACAACCGGTGCAGCGGTCATAGTCAAATTGATAGCGGTTGCCTTTGCCGAGTTTGATGACTGCCTCTTCCGGGCAGGCGCCAAAACACCCGTCGCATTCAAAACAATTGCCGCAAGACAGGCAGCGCATGGCTTCATACCGCGCTTCTTTTTCTGTTAAACCTGATAAAACCTCGCGGAAATCCTGCACCCGAACCGCTTCTTCGGCCTGGGACTGGGTTTGTTGCGGCGCCATAGTCTGGTACCAGATATGGAGCCGTTCAAAACCGACGACCGGGTGTTTTTCCTTTTTTTGAAACGGGCGGTTAGATAAATAGGCATCCATAAAACGCGCGGCTTTTTTACCGTGCCCGACGGCTACCGTGACGGTGCGTTCGCTGGGCACCATATCGCCGCCGGCGAAAATGCCCGGCGAGCCGGTCATCATATCGGGGCCGACTTGTATCCGGCCATCGGTATCGAATGAAATGCCGGGTATGTTTTGCAGAAAAGCGGTGTCCGTTTCCTGTCCCAGCGCCAGAATGAGCGCATCTGCTTCCAGCGTTTCAAATTCGCCGGTACCTTCCGGTTTGCCGGCTTCATTGACGCGCATGATTTCCACCGTGATAAAACGCTCATTGATTTCCTTGATGCTGCGCAACCAATTGATTTTCACCCCTTCCGCCAGCGCTTCGTCGGCTTCAAAACTGTGGGCGGGCATGTGTTCGCGGTCGCGGCGGTATATAATGAGCGGTTCGTAGCCCAATCGTTTGGCTACCCTGGCAGCATCCATAGCAGTATTGCCGCCGCCGTACACAGCAACCTTCCGACCCAGTTTGGGCGCTTTTCCGGCTTCCGTATCTTTTAAAAAAGTAAGCGCGTCGAGGATTTGACCGGCATCCCGCGCGGGGATGTCTGTTTTTTTGGACAAATGTGCGCCGATGGCGATGAAAACGGCGTCGAACCCGCCTGCTGCTTTTTCCTGGAGCACATCGCTCACTTTATGGTTGAGCCGGACGACAATGCCCATGTTGACAATGCGCTGAATCTCTGTGTCGAGCACAGGCCGGGGAAGGCGATACGGTGGAATGCCAAAGTGCATCATGCCACCCAGTATCGGCCCGGCCTCCCTGATTTCCACTTCGTGTCCGGCCCGACGCAGGTGATAGGCCGCAGAAAGTCCGCTTGGCCCGCCGCCTATGATGAGCACCTTTTTCCCCGATGGTGTGGGATCGAACTGTATCTGCCAGCCTTTTTCCAACGCTTTATCGCCCAAAAAACGCTCTATGGCGTGAATGCTGACAGGCGTATCTATCTGTGAACGGTTGCAATGGTCTTCGCAGGGGTGGTAGCACACCCGGCCATGCACGGCAGGCAAAGGGTTTTCCTCCACCAGTTTTTGCCAGGCAGCCTCGTAACGCCCTTCCTGCGCCAAGCCAAGCCAGGCCTGAATGTTTTCGCCGGCGGGACAGGCGTTGTTGCAGGGCGGCAACAAATCCGTATATACTGGAATCTGGGAGCGTAGTGCCCCGGTACCCTCTCCATGCGCCTGGAGATCGGAGGGCTGGGTAATATCTTTATTGAGCGTTGGCATGGTTTACTATTTCAAGACGATCAAAAGAAATGGTAGTAATCCCGGCATGGTTTACTAATTTTCAAGCCTGTCAAATGAAATACTGTTCAATAATCCCCACTGCCGTATTAAAAACCATTGCTTTAATTAATTGTGGCAGGCCCCGAAAGAAATCGTCCCTGCCGAATTCACCCAAATCCTGCAGCCTGTCATTCCATCATCAAGCCTCATCCCCAATAGTTGAGCTGCTTGCGTTGAAAACATGGGTATTGCCGTTTAAAATCTTTTGAAATTTGCCCAAAAAGGCAGCATACTTACTATTCGGGAAGACCCGGCTACAGCGCTCAAAACAGCCGCCGACATCCGGGAAAAAACAAGCATCAAAACCGCAGAAGGACTTCGGCTCGATCTCTGGGCCTCCGATGCGCTGGCGCCCGACCCGGTGGCGGTGTCCGTAGACGACCGCGGCAGGGTGTACCTGACGCGCACCAACCGGCAAAAAAATTCGGAATTTGATATTCGCGGCCACCGCGACTGGATGACGGCATCCATTGCGCTGCAAACGGTGGAAGAGCGGCGGGCTTTTTTACACAGCACTTTTGCCCCGGAACGCAGCATGGAAAACGAATGGCTGAAAGATTTGAACTTTGACGGCAGCCACGACTGGCGCGACCTCGCAGTGGAAAAAGAGGAAATCTGGCGGCTGGAAGACACCAACCAGGACGGTATGGCCGACGTTTCCACTCGTATTCTGCATGATTTTCACGATGAAATCACCGATGTGGCCGGCGGTATTCTGGTCCGGGAACACGATGTTTTTCTGGCACTCGCGCCCGATTTATGGCGACTGGAAGACAAAAATGGCGATGGCATTCTGGATAAAAAAACATCCATCAGTCATGGTTACGGCGTGCATATCGGATTTAGCGGCCATAATATGTCGGGCATCGTGGAAGGACCCGACGGGCGCATCTACTGGAACATGGGCGATATCGGCGCCAATATCACCACGGCAAGCGGCCAAAAATTTGAAAACCCCAATTCCGGGTTTATTGCGCGGGCCAACCCCGACGGCAGCGATTTTGAAATTTTTGCCACCGGGCTGCGCAATACGCACGAATTTGCTTTTGATGAATACGGCAACCTGATTTCCTGCGACAACGATGGCGACCATCCGGGTGAAAGCGAACGCCTGGTACATATCGTCGAAGGTTCCGACGCGGGCTGGCGCTCCAACTGGCAATACGGCAAATACACCGACCCGAAAAACAACGACTATAAAGTCTGGATGGACGAAAAATTATACCTGCCCCGCTGGGACGGGCAGGCAGCGTATATCATTCCGCCTATCCGGAATTACCACAACGGCCCGACCGGCATGGTGTACAACCCCGGTACGGCCCTGGGAACTGAATGGAAAAACAAGTTTTTTGTGGTCGAATTTGTAGGCAATCCCTCGCGTTCACCCATCTGGTCATTCGGGCTTAAACCCAAAGGCGCATCTTTTGATTTAGACACTGAAATGGAGGTCGCGCGGGGTATTTTGCCCACCGGCATTCAGTTCGGACCCGACGGCGCCTTGTATGTAGCCGACTGGGTAACCGGCTGGAATACAAAAGATTACGGACGTGTCTGGAAATTGGACGTGACTGCTGATAAAAATGACTTGGCGGCGGAGCGGCAGGAAACGAAGCGTTTGATGCAACTCAATTACGCCCGGCAAACGCCTGAAATGCTGTACACTTTGTTGTTCCATGCCGATTTGCGCGTTCGGAAAAAGGCGCAATTTGAATTAGTCGCCAGAAAGGACAAGGGATTGCCGTTTTTGCAGAAAGCCTTAACCCAAACGGAGCATCAACTGGCGCGGATACACGGTATTTGGGGTGTCGGCCAGTTGGCCCGGCAAAATAAAACGTATGCAACGCCTTTGATCCCGCTTTTGCAGGATAAAGACCCGGAAATCATCGCGCAGGTTCTAAAAACGCTGGGCGATGCGGAGATAGCAAACGTCGGCGATCAAATTATACCATTTTTGAAACACGCCAATTACCGGGTGCGCTTTTTTGCAGCGGAAGCCCTGGGACAATTAGCCGTGCCATCGGCAGTAGCACCTTTGATACAAATGCTGGAACGCAACAACGACGAGGATGTGTATCTCCGGCACGCCGCCGTGCTGGCCTTGTCGAGAATCGGGAAGCTGGAGCCGGTCATCGCTTTAGCCCGAAATCCTAACAAGGCTTTGCGCACCGCCGCCGTTTTGGTGTTGAGAAGGCTGGAAAATGAACAAATTGCCCTGTTTTTGAATGATTCAGACGAATATATCGCCACGGAAGCCGCCCGGGCAATCAATGACGACCTGTCCATACCGGCGGCTTTACCTGCCTTGGCGGCCGTTTTGAAAGACACAAAATTCCGTTCGGAAGCCTTTTTGAGGCGGGCCATCAACGCAGCCTTGCGCGTAGGCGGCGAAAAAGAACTAAATATGGTGATCGCCTTTTCCAAACGAACGGATATAACGGCAGCCATCAAAGCCGAAGCGCTTGCGGCGTTGGGCACCTGGGCCAATCCCTCGGTACTGGATCGCGTAGACGGGCGTTACCGCGGCGAATCGACACGGGATGTGGAAGCCGTACGCGCCTTCGTCAGACCTCATATTGCCGGTTTTTTGAATGACAGCAATTCGGAAACGCTGGTTGCTGTGGCCGGTCTGCTGGGCCACCTGCAAATGGAAGACTTCAACGATGTATTGGCCAAAATATATGCCGAAACGCAGGACGTCAAGGTCAAAACAGCAATTTTACCCGTATTGGATCAATTGAAATATTCGGCTATGACCGCTATTATTAAAAGCGGAATGGAAGACGCCGATGAAAATGTGCGGACAACTGCATTGGGATTATTGAACGACAGCAATGTTACCCGCGACAATTTACCGGCTATTGTCAATGCCATTTTTACAAAAGGCAGCATCCGGGAACAACAACAATTGCTGGTCGTAATGGGCAAATTATCGCCTGATAAAACGCTGGCCATTCTGGGCGATTTAACAGCACAAATGCGTGACCGGAAGTTGTCGCAGGAACTCATGCTGGAATTAAAAGAAGCCGTGGAAGCATCCGGTTCGGAAAGCCTGAAAGCGCAATTGGCGGCCACTCAACCCAATCAGTCCATGATCGATATGTATGCAGAGGCGCTCTACGGCGGGAATATCGAAGCCGGCAGGGACATTTTTTATTACAACTCTGCGGCTCAATGTATGCGCTGCCACGCCCTTTGGAAAGAAGGTGGAA
Organism: Lewinellaceae bacterium; assembly: GCA_016711435.1. Lineage (GTDB taxonomy): Bacteria > Bacteroidota > Bacteroidia > Chitinophagales > Saprospiraceae > M3007. Next base: position 38,580 of record JADJSY010000042.1, on the reverse strand, counting down.
TTGTAGGGCCGGATGTCACCAATATTGGCCGTGTTTTGAACCGGGAACAAATATTGCAGGCGCTGGTAGAACCCGGCGCTCGACTTGCTCCCGGCTACGGCAGCGTAGCGCTCACGCTGAAAGACGGACAGCAGGTGTACGGCGTACTCAGCAAAGAAACAGACGAGGCACTGACCCTCACCACTTCCGACGCGGAGCCACTAATCATTCCTGTAGCCAGGATTGCCAAAAGGGAAAACCTGCCGTCCAGTATGCCGCCGATGGGAGAAGTGTTGTCCAAACGGGAGATCAGGGATTTGGTGGCGTTTTTGGCGGGGCTGGGGAAATAATCTGCCGTGATTTTATTGTTATTTGGCTTGCTACTCAGTTTGATCGGTTCGCTACCTCCCGGACTAATCAGTCTGTTGGTGGCATACACTTCCATTCAAAAAGGACTGAAGGCTGCGCTTTGGGCGGCTTTTGGCGCCAGCATGGTAGAATTTTGGCAAGCCTGGCTGGCGAGCGCCATAGCAACATGGTTGATAGCGCATCCGATGGTTGAAAACTGGTTTCAATGGGGCGCTTTGCTGGTTTTTTTAGCAGGAGGTATATACCTGCTGACACGGGCAATCGCCGCAAATCCGCCGCAAACAGCCTTACCGCAGGTATCCGCCTGGCGGCAAATGGGCAGAGGCGCTTTGGTAAGTCTGTTTAATTTGCTGGCACTACCTTATTGGTTTGCGTATTGTGGCTGGTTGAAAGTCAACGGTTGGTGGGTAGAAAGCGCTTATTCTATCCTGTTTTTTTCTACCGGCGTGGGAATAGGCACTTTAATCGTATTATCCTTTTATGCATGGGCCGCACAAACGATGGTTAACCGGTCCGGTCAGATTGGTCTTTATGCCAACAGGTTTATCGGTGTTATTTTTCTGTTACTTGCAGGTAAAATTTTGGTGAATTTATTCTGAAACGTGTCCGCTTGTGGACGTTTTATTCGATAATTGGCCTGCGTTATAGACCGACTTCCAATAAGTGCCCACTTTTGAGGCATCAATATGATCTATTCAAAAGTAAAACGAGCCTGGGTACGCTGGACGACCTGGGAATTTCTGCCGATGTGGCTGAGCAACCTGCCCGTCGCAGGATTTTATATATGGCATGCCGCCAGGGCGAGGCACCTGCTTTTTTTTAGCGCAGCCAATCCGGCCATCCCATTAGGTGGCGCCTGGGGAGAATCGAAATACGACATTTTGCAGCGACTTCCGACAGGAATCAGGCCTAATATGGTGCTTGTCAGAGCCGGTATTCCTTTTGAACAAGTCGAAAGCGCGATACAATCAACTGGTCTTGCTTTTCCGTTAATCGCCAAACCGGATGTTGGTGAACGTGGTTTTTTGGTTAAAAAAATAGCATCTGCCGAGCAACTCCGGCAGCATTTGACGCAATACCCGGTCGATTTCATCTTGCAGGAATGGATCGATTTACCGCTGGAAGCAAGCGTGTTGTTTATCCTGTTTCCAGGCCCAAAAAGCCGGTTTGAGATCACTTCGGTTTGCATCAAAGAGTTTTTACAAGTCGTTGGCGACGGGCGGCGAAGTATCCGGGAATTGATTCTTCAAAATCCGCGCGCGGCATTTCAACTCGAACGGCTCGAAAAGGAATACCCCGAACAGATGGATCAGGTGTTGCAAACCGGCGAAGTATTACCCTTGGGCATGATTGGAAACCACTGCCTTGGCACTAAGTTTTTAAATGGCAATCACCTGATTGACAAGCAGTTAATTCAGGCTTTTGAAAATATTTGCCGCCAGATCGAAGGCATCCATTACGGTCGTTTCGACCTCAAATGTGCCGGCATGGATGACCTTAAAAACGGGCGGATTCAGGTGATGGAACTCAACGGCGTATTAGGCGAACCCGCGCATGTATATGATCCTTCGGTAGGTGCGTGGCGGGCTTACAGGGATTTCTGGCGGCATTGGAAACTTATATTTGAAGTGAGTGAGGCCAACCGGAAAATGGGCGTAACCGTTGCCACCCTGAAAGAAGGTCGCTCTAAGGCGCAACAATACCTGGCTTATAAAAATCAATTCGGATGAATTTTAGTGCTCATCCTTCAATCCTTACAATGTCAGAACCCATTGCAAACGCCATAGCGTCCGAAATTCTGGACCAGGAAATTGAGTTGTTGCGCAGCCATAGCCTGGCGCTGGAACAATCCCATTTTGAAGTTTTTGTAGCAGTTGCTGCTGAAATTCCGCATCTATTGCTGGAAATAGGAAGACTCCGGGAAATTACTTTTCGCAGTGTCGGCGAAGGCACCGGGCGCAGCCGCGACATCGACGCATTCGACGACTACTACCGTCAGTTGATTATTTGGGATAAAAACGAACGGCGCATTGCAGGCGGTTACCGGCTTGGTTGCGGCGATGAAATCTTTGAACATTTAGGCGTCGATGGCTTTTATATTTCCACTTTATTCAAGATCAGAAAAAAGTTTTTCCCGATTCTAAGTCTGTCGCTTGAACTTGGTCGCTCTTACATTGTCGCCGATTACCAGCGTAAACCCCTGCCTTTGTTCCTGTTGTGGAAAGGGATTCTGGCCTTTTTAATGCAAAATCCACAGTATCGTTATATTCTGGGACCTGTCAGTATCAGCAGGCAGTTTTCAGATATTTCACGGGAGGTGCTGGTTGTATTTTTGAAAAAGTATTATTACAACAAACGACTTGCAAGACGCCTGAAACCGCGCAAACCCTTTAAGGTCAAAGTGCGAAAAAAGTGGAAAATCAATAATATCATTAAAACCTTCGGCGGGAATCTGGCCAATCTGGATAAATTTATTGAAAGTATAGAAGCAAAAGGCGCCCGAATGCCTGTATTGCTGCGGCAGTATCTTCGCCAGAATGCACACTTTATCGGTTTCAACCTGGACCCCAATTTCTCGGATTGCCTCGATGGTTTTATGATCCTTGATATGAACGACTTGCCTGCATCCACTATCGAAAACCTGCAACGGACAGGTTGAGGCTATTGTTATGTACAAATTACGATCATATTATCACCTGCTGGGCATGGCTGTTATTATTTCAGCGCATTTAATCCCCATAGCGATAGGCGTTGCCTTGCTAAAAAAGATGTGATGTGGGCTATCCGGCGGCGTCAGGGATAGCACGCGCCTTGATTCGTTTTCTGAAAGTCAGGATCAACCAAACGGGCCATCCAGTGGACGGCAATTACCTGTTTATTTCGAACCACCAGAGTTATATTGATCCTGTTATTAAAGCGCAGGCGGTTGCATTTTTGCCCGTGGCAAAGGCGGAAGTTGCTAAATGGCCACTTTTTGGTTTGGCGTAAAAGTAACCGGGATTCTGTTTGTGGTGCGTGACAACAAGGAAAGCCGGGCCGATATCAGGGCTGCCATCAGATCTGCTTTGAAAGAAGGAAAACCTGTTCTGGTTTACCCGGAAGGCACCACTTCAGCTATGGCCAAAATGTTGCCGCTCCGCCCCGGCGCTTTTCAAACAGCTGCCGACATGGGCAAAGGAGTAGTGCCTATTGCGATCAGTTACGACGATGTAGCAGATGCGTGGATCGGCAAAGAAAGTTTTATACCGCACTTTTTGCGCAGTTTCGGCAAACCTGAAATGTATGTTCGGATTCATTTTGGGGATCCGGTTTTTGACGATAATGCTGAAATGCTCATGGAAAAACCAGGGCTGTTATTGATAACAAACTGGCAGAATGGGAAGGAATAGTTGCGGATTCTAAAATTCAAGTATTGGATTAAGGTAAGTAAAAGGGCAAAATTGCAAGGGGCAAAAGGCAATGTTAGTCAATGAGTTACAGAAGATTTAGTGCTGATTAATTTTGCCCGCCAACTTATTGTTATGCACTCAAATTTTCGAATCTTCAAATACCCGAATACACTTTTATGTGCACCGTCACTTACTACGCTACCCCGCATGGTATTATCCTGACCCACAACCGAGATGAAGCGCCCAGCAGGTCGCCGCAGGCGATTACACGCATAAAAAACGAGTGGCGCACTTTGTTGTTCCCGCAGGATACCAAAGCAGGCGGTACCTGGATTATCAGTGATAACAAGGGACAAACGGCGTGTTTACTAAACGGTGCTTTTATCAAACACGCACATAATCCGCCTTACCGGCGCAGCCGGGGATTGCTGCTGCTCGATGCCTGGGAGCAGGAGCATCCGACTGATTTTTTGGCACAATACGACTGCACAGGCATCGAGCCTTTCACTTTGCTGCTCTTTTCCAGTCAAATTATACAGGAAATACGTTGGGATGGGGTACAGCGGTATTTTAAAACCCTGTCCGTAGACCAACCTCATTTCTGGTGTTCGTCAACACTTTATCCCACAGCCATGCAGGAACGCCGTGAGCAGGTTTTTCGCAATTGGTTGCGGCAAACCACCCAGCGGAAAGATGCAAAAGCCTTGTTGGACTTACACTACAACGGTAGTGTAGGCGACCCGGAAAACGATTTTGTCATGAACAGAGGCAATCGTGTTCGCACGGTAAGTATTACGCAGGTGGTAAAGCAAACACACAAGATTCAAATGCACTATTTTGACCTGCTGAATGAAGGGAAAGATGTCCGCAAGATAACATTACGTCCTGAAATACAGGCGCCAGGCACCTTAATGTAAGGGCTAATCGTTCATTTTTGCACTCGAAAAGGGAGTGTTCAGAAAAGTGTGGCACACCTCACGTAATTAATTGATAATCAAGGTCCAGATGAAGGTGTGCCACACATTTCTGAACATTCCCTCGAAAACAGATTGACATACAACGCGAATTGGTTCTGAAAAAAAATCAATTCAACAGCCTGAAAACGAGCGTACAAAGCATTCAAACCTGACAATAAATACGAATTACACATGGAGGCCCAACAAGGGACGCTTTTAATTAAAAACCAAATGTCTGCTTTACTCCGGCAGCTGCCGCCCGATGTATATACTTGCCCGATAGCCCTTTTTCACGGGAGTACGGTCGGGCAGCATTTCAGACATATTCTTGAATTTTACACCTGTCTACTGGAGGGCTGTGACAAGGCTTATATCGATTACGGCAGCAGGGCGCGCAACGATTCGATAGCCGAAAACCAGGAAATTGCTATCTCTGTATTAGAATCGGTCATATCAGCGGTTGTTCGATTAGATGTTCGGCAGGTACTACAAATAGAAAGTGAGTTTTCGGATAGTTCAACTTCTAAGCCTACTTACTTATCCAGTCTGGGCCGCGAATTACAGTATGCTTTCGATCATGCAGTACACCACCTGGCGATCATTCGAATGGGCCTTGAAGCCCATTTTCCAGAGATATCCGTCGATCCTGACCTCGGCGTTGCCCCTTCTACGTTAAGACACCGAAAAGAATGTACTACAGCTGAAATCTGACCAAGTATATTCCACTACAGCACCGAATAACCGCAATATTCATCATTCATCATTCATCATTCATCATTAACCAAATGTCTAAGAATCAATCTATTATCTCCTGGGTACTTCGCATTATTGCGGCAGTCATACTAGCCCAAACTTTGTTTTTCAAGTTCAGCGGCGCTGAAGAAAGCAAGTACATTTTTAGTACCCTGGGCCTGGAACCAGCCGGGCGCATTGGGTCGGGTATTGCTGAACTGGTAGCAGTGGTTCTGCTCCTGATGACCCGTACGGCTGCATTAGGCGGCGCACTTGGGTTAGGCGTCATCAGCGGGGCAATTATGGCGCACCTGACGCAACTGGGCATCGAAATACAGGGCGACGGCGGCCTGCTGTTTTACCTTGCAATTGCCGTTTTTGTGTGTTGTGCCGGTGTCGTGTGGCTGCACCGGGAGCAACTGAATACCTTAGTTCAACGCATTTTTAAAAAACAATTTTAATCACCCATCAACATCATTTTATATGAAATCTATTGCTTCGATATTATTTTTCCTCTTTTTCTTACAAATAGGTTTTTCCCAGGATCACGCATCGTCTGATGTTTATTCGACTTCAAAAGGCGCGATCGACGGATACGATCCTGTGGCCTATTTTACAGAAAAACAAGCCGTGAAAGGTCAAAAAAACATTGTGTATGAATGGCAAAACGCTCAATGGCATTTTGCTTCCGAAGAGAACAAAGCAGCATTTATACAAGATACTGAAAAGTATGCCCCGCAATACGGCGGTTATTGCGCGTATGGATGGGCACAGGGCTACGCCGCAAAAACGGAAGGCAGAGCCTGGTCTGTTGTGGAAGATAAATTGTACCTGAATTACAATTCGAAGGTAAAATCAACCTGGGACGAAGACCAGAAGGCTTTTATCAAAAAGGCGGATGCTGAATACCAGAAAGCATCAACGAAGAAAGGGAATTAGTACGGACGTACTACACACTCGCCGCAAACACCGCGTATTCCACAAAAAACAAGATCCAGATAAACAGGTAATAACGCCGCACAGAGGCCGGTTCCTCCAGTCGCAAACGCGAAGCAGCGATCCATAAAGCCAATAACATCAGCGTATGGACAGAAGCAAACAGCCATTTGTTCAGCGGTAAATTGCTCGTGAGCGAGACAACAATGTTGAATACAAACAACAGGCCCAGCAAGGCGTTACTGATGCGCAATACGTTTCGGGCGCCCAGTTGAAGCGAGAGCGTGCGAATCTGAAACCGCCGGTCGCCCTCCATATCTGGCACGTCTTTAAACCACGCGATCGCGATGCTGTAAATGAAAATGCTTGCAGTCAGCATCCACACAACTGCCGGGATATTTGAAGCCGCGTTAATGGTATGGTGAAAATGCAGGAATAACAGCAGGTTGACGATCACGCCACGCACGGCAATAATACAAAATGCCGCCCAGAAGTGAAACCGTTTCAAGCGGAGCGGCGGCAGGGAATATGCCGTTCCGAGTGCCAGGCTCAGCAACACAGTCAGCAATAGATAGCGACCCAGCACGGCTGCAACGAGCAACGAAATCAGCACTGAAATACCGATGATCCAATAAGCGGTACGCATGGAATACGCGCCGGAAGCCAGCGGAAGCCAGGGTTTATTGACCCGGTCGATTTCAACGTCCGTGATCTGGTTCAAGCCCACGATGTAAATATTGGCGCCCAAGCAAGCCAGCAGCGTGAGGCAAAATATGGCAACATGCCAGTCAGTGTAGTCCGAAAATGACAGCGCCATCAGGTACAGCGCAGTAATACTCAGCGTAGTGCCGACCACGGTATGCAAACGGCTGAAACGAATAAAAGTCCGGATTGTATTCATGGTTTTCGGGCTTGCAGGAGTCCGAAGCGGAGTGCGCCGCTGCGGTATCCCTGGATCATAAATTGCATAGCCCATGCGCCCCGCAAGGTTGGCCCGCCGGAACGCAGCAAACCGGCAATACTGCGCCAGCGCAAAGCAGAACGAATCACTGCCGGCCAGAAAGGCGCAATCGCGTCGGTCCAGTCTGCCGTTTGAATGGAAGTGAATCCTGCCGCATGCGCCATTTGTTCGTATTCCCCGATGGAAATCATGGGTGGCAAATGGTAGTACTTTCCGATTTTTTGCAGGGTATGCTGTTCGCCGGTACGGAGCGCCGGCGGCGTATTTCGGTGACACCAGGTGGCCATGAGCAAGACGCCGCCGGGCCGTAGCGCATCAAAAAAGACCTGCAGAAGGCGCTGTTTTTCAGGAATATGTTCGGCGCTTTCCAGCGACCAGATCAGATCGAAGGGGCCTTGCGCGGGTTTGAGTTGCAGCACATCCTGTACTTCTACCCGAACCTGTCCTTCCAGTCCGGCCTGTTGATTGAAACGGGCAGCCTGTTCCGCCTGCACAGGACTTAAAGTAAGGCCCAATACGTTGGCATTCAAGGCATTGGCAAGAAAACGAGCGCTCCCCCCTACCCCGCAACCGGCGTCGAGCATTTGAGCAGCCCGCTCCACCTTTCCCCATTTCAGGAATTCCGTAATGAGATCGATCTGCGCCTGCAGGTGGTCTTTTCTAGTTGTTCCATCCGGGCCGTAATAGCCGTGGTGCATGTGTTCGCCCCAGGTATCGAGCCAGATGCCGGTGGAACGATCGTAAAAATGCCGGATACGCTCATTGAGCGTCTGTGGTGTTTGCATGGTTTAAAAAATATACCAGATAAGTCCGGCTAACAAGCCGATTATCACCAGCAGCGCCAAAATCTGATGAAAATTCAGGCGTTCGCGGTATTGTTCCGGTATGTTTTCCTGCGGGGCAAATAAGCGCAGCAGATAGCCAAACAATGCAGCGGGAATAAATATAAATCCTGCCAGCGAGCCGATCAGCACCCGCCAGAACAATTGCAGCGCACGTCCCAGGGTCATTTTTTCCGGTTCTGGTATCACACGGGCGGTCGCCTGACCCGGTGAAACACCCGGATCCAGTTTTTTGCCGGCGATGGCGATACCGTATTCCGCTTTGCGGCGGTACCATTGGGGGCGAATGTATTCCACTTGAATGTCTGTGAAACCGGCCTCTTCAAACCACTGCCTGTATTCCCGGTCGCTGGGAAAAAGCATCCAGGCATCGGCAAAAAACCGACCGATCCGGCTGTCGGGTTCCAGCGGGCCGATCAGCAAAGCGACGCCTCCGGGCTTGATGACCCGGTAGGCCTCCCGGATACCCTGGTCGGGATTGGGCCAGTATTCGATGCTGCCTGCCGATACGTAGCGGTCGAAGTGATCGTTGTCGAAAGGCAGGTTTTCCGCGTCGCCGAGTTGGAAATGGCAATCCGATAGTTCCGGTTTGTCTTTAGCCTTGGCCATCTGGTGGGGACTTTGGTCTACACAGTATACATGACTTGCTTTCACGAACTGCACAATGCCTAAGGTGGTAAAGCCGGTTCCCGAGCCGACGTCGACGACATGCAGGCCGGGGTCGTCGAGACGGGCCAATTGCAGCGATTGATCGCGCATTTGCGGCGTCCAGAACAGGGGGTTGACGTATTTATCGTAAAAAACAGACAAGAAGCGGTAGAACCACCAGGCCTCTTTTTTATGCTGCATGAGTCTCATGGTGTTCGCTTGCTTTTTGATGCGTGATGGTGCTGACGGGACAAATTTTTTCACAGGCCATACAAACAATGTCGCAGGGCGTATTGACGGCGATCGTATCGAACGCGCTAATGAAGCCTGCTTCCTGCGGACATACCGCCACGCAGGCGCCGCAATTGATGCAGGCATTCCATCCGATAAAAAAAACAACAGGTTCTTTCCTGGCCATGTACGGTTCAGATTTTTTTGTATGAAGAATCAGGACTGAAATACCCGGACATAGTTTGGTACAGTTGTTCGTCGCGTAAGGGTATGTCTTTATTCCTGAAAATGGCTGTTTTTTCGCCGTAAAGTTGCCAGATTTTATGGCCACTTGCGTCAAGCCATCGATCCTGGTAAGATTTCAGGTTGGCTTTGTCGGTTTTTTTCCCGCTTTGAATCAGTTCGGCGAGGAATTCACCGGCGATTCGTCCGCCGCTTAGGGCCGTATGGATGCCGCCGCCCGTGATAGGATTGACGTGCCGGGCAGCGTCGCCGACCAGAATAAGATTGTCGGCATATTGCGTTCTCAGGGGCGCTGCAAGCGGGACGCCGCCGCCCTGGATTTCCAGAATGCGCGCGTTTTTAAAGCGCTCCTTAAAAAATGATTTTTGAATAAACTGATCGAGGTGCCACTGTGCATCCCGGTTGGTCATGGTGCGCACCACGCCGAGTCCGATTTCGGTATAGCCGTTTCCTTTGGGGAAAACCCAGGCATAACCGCCCGGCGCCCAGCGATGTCCCGTAATGATTTCGAGCAGGCCGTTGGTTTCTACGCCATCAACGATAAACTGCAGGCAAGATGCCAGGTTACGCAAGGGGATATGCGTGCGCAGATTGGCCCATTTGCCTGCCTGCGACTGGAGGCCGTCCGCCCCGACCAATACTTTGGCTTTGACTTTCAATAACCGGTTGAAACGGCGCAATTGTACCTCGCAACTCCCGTCTTTGCCCGGTGTGTAGCCCAGGCCTTCGGTTTTCAACCAAACTTCCACACCGGCGCGTTCGGCCTGGGTCATCAGGTAACGGTCGAAGCGGCGGCGATCCACCACGTAGCCCAGCGGTTTGCGTTCGTCGCCCGTGCCATATTCATCCGGTTTGATTTCCCGGTAATCGATGACCGTGCTTTTACCTTCCTGGTTATAAATGCTGAACCCGTAAATATCTTCGTGAATAAATTCCGCATTCGGCTCGACGCCCGCCTCTTCCAATGCGTGCCGGCTAACCGCCCCCGAACACTGGATAGGCGCACCGAGTTCCTGGCGTTTGTCGATGAGCAACACTTTGAGGCCCATTTTCGCGGCAAAACGCGCCGATGTGGCGCCGGCTGGTCCAGAGCCGATAATGAGGATGTCATAAACTGGTGTAGCCATGCAAGAGGGTTTGAGATGGGTTTGATGGTTTGATGGTTTGATGATGGTTTGATGGTTTGGATGTTTGATGGTTTGAGGTGGTATCTCTAGGCTCAGGTTACCACCTCAAACCATCAAACCATCAAACCATCAAACCTCATCAAACCCGCAAACTATCAAACCCAAATAACCGCATGTGGTTCAGCAGATTACGAATTCTTCACATTTAGGTCTATTCCGGCGTAAAAACCCAGGTCGCGATCCTGCAAATATTTGGTCCAGAAAGCGATTTGTCCGGTGTGGTAGGAATAGTGTTCCGTCACATGGATAATGATGCCCATGCCTGACAATTGAAAACCCTGCACCATGCGCATCCGCAGTAGTTCGGTTGCATCCAGGAGTTTTATACAGGCTTTGGCGTCCTCCACGGTTTCAGTTAAACGTTCCAGCAACGCAAGTTTTCCAGGCCCGGCTGTGGCGGCAAATTCAGCATCCCGCTGCCGCGCATCTGCCCTGCCACTCAGGCTCGACACGGCATACTGCCCGATATTTCCACACAAATGCAGTATCAGGTTGCCGATACTGTTGGAGGAAGCATTGGGTCGCTGCCAGATTGCCTCTTCCGGCAAGGCTTCCAGGCAAAGGTGGATACGGTGGGTGTTTTCATCTATGCGGAAAATGGATTGGGAAATGAATTCGAGGGTGAGTTCTTGTTCCATGATGTGAAAACTCAAAGTTGAGCGGTTGAGAACGTTGATAGTTGAGATGTTTGGAGCGTGTTCGAAAAGGCCCCTAAATTAGGGTAGTGTAATCAATGTAGTAGCGGGTGTGCCACACTTTCTTGAACACTCTCGGTATTTGGAGCAGTGAATTAACATGCCTGCTCATTCAAAAAGCACTTTGTACTGACTATAATTTATAGGATCGAAGGTAGAAAATAGTGTGAATCATGTAAGTCATTTAGTCAACCATGTAACATTTAAACAACAAATAGCCATGACATTTGCAGCGTCCAAAATTGCCATAATTATTGTACCATTAGTATTAAACAAAAAACAAATGTTAAGTTCAGGGAATATACGTTTTCCAGCAATTAGTTTAAGTGCTATTATAAATTTTATCGATATAAGAAAAAACAGGTTGTTTATCCTTATTATTGTTTTTTATATAACATGTCAAATAAACGATGCCAATGCCCAATGTCTCGTTAAGGCAACCGGTTGCGGAGAATATGCGGTAAACATCAGCTTTAATCCAATTGACATAGTTCCCAACACAACCAATTGCCCTTTCGGGTATAATTATAATGTACAGTTTGCTTATTCCGTCACAGTATCTGGGGTGAATACCTGTTACGATAGTAATATAGGCATTCAATCTCAAATAACTTGCGCCGGCCAGAATAACGGGAACTTTGATTTTAGCGTACCTGCGCCGATCGTCGGCAATCAGTCCAGGTCTGTTACTTATACCGGTACAGTAACAACCGTCTCGAATTCATACAGGTCAGCGACCGATTGTAATACTGCTACGCCCGCTTCCTTAAATTGTATGAATTTACAGATGACCGTTTTCGGCCCGGGAATTCCTGCTACAACCTATCCTTGCGATTTTGTACTGCCGGTAGAATTAATATCCTTTAGTGGTCAATGTGAAGGGAATAATGTAAGTTTAAAATGGAGTACCGCCACCGAAATAAACAACGACTCTTTTTCAATCGAACACAGTGCAGATGTTATAAAATGGCAAATATCCGGTACTGTTGCAGGCGCAGGGAATTCATCCGGCACACGCCATTATTCTTTTACCGATACAGATTCATATAACGGCGTTAACTATTTCAGATTAAAACAAAAGGGATGTGAAGGCCCCCCCCCCCCCCCTCCCCCCCCTCCCGCCGGCGGATTCATATTCGAGTTAATTTAGAAACAAAAATTATTACTAAAATAATCGTATTAGAAAGATAGAGATATTTAATCTGGGTATAACGTCTACACAAAGCCTGCTTGCGTTTTTAACAAACTCCAGGACGAAAAACAGAAAAAAAATGATCGGTTGGCGATAATATTTCAGACATTTGAGGCAAGAAAACAAATCGTAAAGCCGCTTATGAACATTGCAATATTGGGAGCAGGTATGGTTGGCAGAACCATCGCCTTAGACCTGGCAAAGGATTACACTGTCACTTCTTTTGATGTAAACCCTCAGAATCTTGAACTGCTGCAAAGCAGAAATGCCGGCATCCATGTTGTGCAGGCGGATCTTCAACAATATAGCCAATATGATCGATGGCTGCAACCGTTTGACCTGGTGGTGACGGCGGTACCGGGTTTTATGGGCTACGAAACCCTGAAGCATGTGATCCAATGCGGAAAAAACGTGGCTGACATTTCATTTTTCCCGGAAGATGCGCTTCAACTGGACGAACTGGCAAGACAGAAAAATGTTACCGTAATTACGGATATCGGCGTTGCGCCCGGCATGAGCAACCTGATACTTGGTTACTATGACCAAATCATGGAGGTAAAGAATTTTGAGTGTTACGTAGGTGGACTTCCCAAAAGCAGGAAGAAGCCGTTTGAATACAAGGCCCCGTTTTCTCCCGTCGACGTTATTGAAGAATACATGCGGCCTGCAAGGCTGAAGGAAAACGGCCATGTGGTTACCAAACCGGCGTTGAGCGAACGGGAATTGATGGATTTTGATGAAATCGGTACGCTGGAAGCGTTTAATACCGATGGATTGCGGAGTCTTTTATTTACCATGACGCATATTCCGGATCTGAAAGAAAAAACGCTGCGTTATCCGGGACATGCGGATCTGATTGCCGCCTTGAAAGCAAGCGGTTTTTTTTCAGAGGTGCCGATAATCGTCAACGGCGTTGAAATTACTCCCTTACAATTTACTTCCAAAATCCTGTTTCACGAATGGAAACTGGGCGAAACGGAAGAAGAACTGACGGTCATGCAGGTGATTGTGGAAGGTGTAAAAGAGGGTAAGATGAAACGTATTCAGTATGACATGCTGGATCGCTACGACGCACAAACCCAAACCTCGTCCATGAGCCGTACCACGGGTTATACCTGTGCTGCAGCGGTCAACCTGATCGCTCAGAACATTTTTACCGAAAAAGGGGTGTTCCCGCCGGAGTTGGTGGGGCGATCCAAAACTGTTTTGATTTTGTAGTCGGTTATTTGGAAGAAAGAGGGGTGATCTGGAAAATAGTGGAATAACCCAGTTGTCCGTTGTATGCACAATGACGAACACTGGGTTACCTCCCCCCATCAATACCTCCCTGCCACCACCAGTTGCCCAAATACAGCCCGCTCGCCCGGCGTGGTCATTTTCAGAAAATAATGGCCGTTCTGGATGCCCGACAGGTCGAGCACAAACGGAGACAGCGGGATTTCCGCAACATACTTTTCCAAAACCTTGATACCCAACGGGCTGTACATCAAGAAGATGGCGGATTTGCCTTGCCAGCGTTCCAGATTGATAAAGACCGACTCGTCCGCAGGATTGGGAAATATTGCAAATCAAGCGTTTCCAACGGGTCATTTTCGGCTTGTCCAGTGTCTGATCGCTGGGCACTTTGCCCGGCATTGATGGTCCACACAGCCTCGTCGTCTTGCGTGGGCGTACAGTTGGCGGGAACACCGGCGGGCTGCGAATCAGGGTCGGCAGGGGATTGTGCTCCCCCACTAAAAGCCACCACCTTCCGCTCTGCATCTGTCAGGGTGAAAAGTTTTATAGTCAGTTTGCCAGATTGTCCTGGAGCAAGATTCGTGATGGTCCAGGCTTGTTCGATATAGTTATATGCGCCAACCGTCGGGGCTGCCGGGACGCCTGCGTAGACAAGCCCGTTAGCCTGGGTAAAGGATAAAGGCACGCCCGAATTGATTAACGGACAGACGGTTGTGAAAACCACGGCATTCGCAATGGTTTGATTGCCTGTGTTTTTAACCGTGTATGTATAAGTTACTTCGCTGTAAATGGCCGCGTTTGTTTTATCGGCGGTCAATGTCAATTCGAGGTCAGCGCCTCCCCCCGTAGCCGCTGTGACCGTGAATGGCCGGGAAATCAGGTTATTCAGCTCATCCAATTCCGCAATGCTGTTGTCGATGTCGGCTTTGAGGATAAAAAAGTAGTTGCCCGGTGCGAGGTTGGGTGACACCGTGATGGCTCCCTGCACATTTGGAATCGTGCCAATAGGCGTGTTTCCGGTCGGAATCACCCCAACCAAAGCATCATTTGCGCCCAATTGGCTATCGGTGGAAAGGTATGCGCCGATGGTATAATTGCCGATCGCGTGGGCGGTTCCGGAATTTCTCAGGTCAACCGTGAACGGAACGATCGCTCCTTGCGCTCCGGACGAGACAGCCAGGAAGTTGAGGAGGTTCAAATCCGGTTTGCTCTGCCCACCGCCGGCTGCGATATGGATCGTGTAATCTTCCACCTCGCCAAAGGCAAAGTTTTCGCAAGGAGTAGGGTAAGCACCGCGTTTCATGGCCACACGCATCCGGGTGGTAAGGTCCTGTGTGAAACCACCTTGAACAAAAGCCGTGGTGTTTGCACTATAAAATGGGGTGCCATTGGCGGGCCTCGGGACAGTGAGGGAAACAAAGGTTTCGGTCACATCTTCGAAAATGCCGTTTTGGTTATAGTCAATCCAGATTGTCCAGTATTCGTCGTACGTGAAGTAACTGAAACCCGTTCCGAGCGTGAGGTCCACAGGCAGGCCCGCGTTCACATGCAGCGTTTCGGCGGTAAAATCGGAATATTGGCTTTTGCCGGAAGCGTGGTCCAGGTCTTTTATTTTCACCCGCGCTATCCATTCGTGCCAGGGAAAATCGCCTTTGGATGGGCAAGTTATCCCGCCTGATTGCAATACCGTAAACGGGACAATCACTTCATTATCGGCCTCGTACAATTCCATGACCTGATTGGCGAAGTCGGCCCGCAGGATCAAAAAATAATTACCCGAGGCGGTATTCGCCGGGATAATGAATGGAAGAGACTGTCCGGGCAGGGTGACGATGCCCAGGTTTGGATACGACAAACTGCCGACCAGCTGGTCGTTGGGTCCCCAGACATTATCGGAAGAAAGAAAAACGCCCACCGAAAAACCGCCCGAAACCGGCAGGGTGCCGGCATTCACCAGATCGAAGGTGCTGTTACCGGTCTGCCCAGGGACGGCATTGGAGGGGGCCGACCAGTTTTGTGCCTGCAAATTGATCCAGTGGACGATGGTACCGGTGATGTTCACGTTGTAATCCTCCACCTCGCCAAAAGGAATGGTTTCGCAGGGCGTCGGGTAGCTGCCACGTTTCATGCTGACCCGCATCCGCGCATTTTGAATGGGGCCAAGGCCGACTGGAATGTGGAGTGCATTCGTCAACTGCAATGTGGCCTCGGGTGTACCATCGGCAGGTCGGGGCAGGATGCCTTCGGCGAATTTTCCTTGTCGTCAAAAATCCCGTCCAGGTTTTGGTCCAGCCAAACCCGGAAATATTCGTCGTAGGTGAAATAACTGAACCCGGCCGACAGAGAGGCCGAATACGTCTCGCCCGACGTGAGGTTCAGCGTTTGGCTGGTAAAATCGGAGTATTGGCTTTTGCCGGAGGCGTGGTTCAGATCGTTGATATGCACCCGCCCAATCCATTCATGCCAGGGGAAAACGCCTTTCGAGGCGCAATGTGCAATGGCATCGTCAAACATTTTGCAGTCGCAATCAGCCGTTTGTGTTTCCAGGGCTTTGCCTTCGTTGAAATCAATTATGTAAGACCACCAATTGTTGAGCACACCCGTTTTGTCTTCACACCGGAAATGCGGGATATGCCGCATCCACCAACTACAGTAATTGATGCCGCAGTCGATCTCGCATCCCCAGGCAGAGCAGTTGATCTGTTCCGTTTGATCAAACAGATACGGATATCGCTTCCAGTTCGGTGCATAAGTCGGTACGATGGTCAGGTTCGCATAATCGTAATTTTCAATTCCGTTTGGCGGGAAATGGCTGTTCCGATGTGGGCATTCCCGGTTCCAGCGCATTGTAGAGCATGAACGTTTGCAGCGGGTTTTGGGGAGCAGGCGGGTACGGCGGGTCGGAAGGAACGTAACGGCCTTGTCCGGGGAACAGTTTATACATCGTTGTTTCGATGCGGTGGGTGAAGTTGTGCAGCGCACAACCGGCATATCGTTCATAATTAAAACCCATGATCGGCAGCAGATCGGTGCAGGTATTGCCGCCAATCACCGGCCCGTTGATCCAGAATGCACCGGTGCCGGTCATGGCCGCTTCGCCCATGCCGATGAAGGGCATGGCCCATACCCATACCTCGTCCATTTGGTGGCTGTTGCTTTTGCCGCACAAATCGTACTTGTTCAGCAGGTCATTGTAAAAATCGGATTGACCGAGTTGTTCGGCCGTGGTGCAGGGTCGTCAGGCCGGGTTCGAGGAAGAGCTGGTACATCGAATCCACGGTAAGCACGGTACCGCCGAAGCGGGTCATCAGGCTCGGCTCGTCGTGAATTTCGGCAAATTGATAATCCACCGTGCCGCCGCTGACAGCGTACATGGAGTCGCGGGTTTGCTGCGCCAGGGCCATGGGGCCGCCGTTGTACGACCAAAACCGTTCGGAAAAACGTTGTCCGCCCGCCGCAGGTATGGGCGGATCAATGATAATCATCGCCACCTTGACCACCCGTTTTTGGGCAGGCAGGGAGATAAAATCGGAGACAACCTCACTTTTGTTTGAAAATTCAGGCCGTTCCAGGACGCTGAAACGGTGGCTTCACCGAGGTTTCCGTAGAGGCAAACACGCCTGAGGCGTTCACCGAGACCACCCCTTCATTACTCGAGGTCCAACTAATATCCGACGAGATCAGGAACTCGTTTCCGTCCGCATCGGTGGCGAACCAATTGGGCTGAAAATGGGCGTTTGGAATGAGCCGAACCTGGCTTGGCTTCATGCAAATACTTGTAACCTGGACATTTGAAGTAGCAGTAATGCCCCATTCCTGCAGGTGCACAAAATCATCGCAACATTCTTTTTGAATCGTCAACCGAAGAAATTTAGCATCGGCCAGGACGCTTCTTTCCGACGTTGCAAAACCTGTGTGGGATGCGGCATCCACCAGTTTATGGTAAGAGCCGGTTTTAGAATTCAAATCGACAAGGGTGAGCGCCGATTCCACGGTCCATTTGGATAGTTCACTGTTGTTGGTGAAACGCGTGGCGGTAATATGGAATAAAAAAGTGCTTTGGAGCGTCACGGTCATCGGATTCACGGCTGCCGACCGAGCCAAACTGTTCAGGTCCCCATCGAAAGCATGCTCGATAATGCCAATGTCAAGTGCAGAGTGGGTAACGGTAATCTGCCCGTTTTGGATTCCTTCCAGTATGTTGACGGGGAAAGAAAGGGTAGCCTGCGCATTGGCATGGTTGAAAAACAACATAAAAGCGACGGTGATCAGCCACGACATTCGACACGATACAGTGGTAAAATGAAAAATCATGGTTTGTTCATTTAATGACAAGTGATGGAATGGATGGTAGCTGACTGCTTCGGCACCACAACTACGCACATGGCTACGCGGACAGGCTAATTGAACGGTTAGGAACGTGTTGGAAGTAATTCCCCCCTTCAAAGTTGAGCCAACTGCATACCATAAACAATGACTTAGGTCATCTTCATCGTGACTTTTATCAATTTATCCAGCCAGTTCTGGGAAATGATCCGCCAATGGGCCTACATTTAGCGTATCAAATCTTCAACTGACAGCACCATGAAAAAGGAATCGTTTTAATCCTCAGCATTTTTTATCCTTTCATTTATTCGCGCAAAACACCGACAGCCGCGTTTTTGAGATGCGCATTTATTATGCAGAACCTGGTAAATTAGACGCGCTGATCGAGCGGTTCCAGAAACATACCGTCAAATTATTTAAAAAACACGGTATGGAAAACATCGGTTACTGGGTACCGGTCAGCAATGAAAAAAACCAGTTGATTTATGTGCTGGCTTATCCGAATATGGAGGCGCGCGAGGCATCCTGGAAAGCATTTATAGCCGACCCGAAATGGAAAAAAGTGGCGGAAAAATCAGAACGGAATGGGAAAATACTGGCTAAAATCGAGTCCATTTTTATGAAAGCCACCGATTTTTCTGCAACCATCGGGTCATCCAAAAAAGGCAACAGGGTCTTTGAGTTAAGAACCTATACCGCCGCGCCGGATAAAATAAGCAACGTTCTGGCGCGTTTCCGCAACCACACTACCGCATTGTTTGAAAAACACGGCATGACCAACATCGCCTACTGGACCACCATTGAAGCAGACGCCGTACAGTCCAAACTGATCTATATCCTGGCCCACAACAGCGAAGCAGCCGGCAAACAATCGTTCGACAACTTCCGGAAAGACCCGGAGTGGATCAAAGTGAAAACAGCATCCGAAAGCAACGGAATCATTGTGGAGAAAATAGAGTCAGTTTATATGAATGCGCTGCCTTTTTCCAAAATAAGGTAGCCTGAAAAGGTTGAGTGGTTGAGCATGTTGATGGTTGAGAAAGCATTGCGAGCAGGTGACTCCTCTTCACTTGGATTTCCAATCATCGCGGTAAATTGACGGGGTGACTTGAAGTCACCCCGTCAATAAGCAACATACGATGCCAAGCGAGAACCCCTTGTCATATAGCCTGGATCAGTCCGATCCCGGCGTATATTATTTGCCTCACCTGTATCCTGAAAATACAAATGCCTGCTGCACCACGAAAAACCCCGATCAACGCCGCCGATGTCATGCCGCTGAAAGTCTCCAATTGCCAGTAAATGAACATCAAAAGCAATTGTAAAGCCATAAAAGCCAATAAAAAGCCCAGCAAGGCCCATTTCTTTTTCCAGAAAATGCGCCGGCCGTTTTTGAATACTTTTAAACGTGGATGCGCCGGTTTCTACATGGCTCAATCGACTGAGTACCGACCAGACGTATAATTTTATCAACCCGAATCCGTACAACAGCAGAAATCCAAGTACCAGCCAGACCGAATATTTTTCAGAACTAAAGTATTGAAGGGAAGGCTCCAGGAACAGGGCTATCGGCAGGAACAAAACCACCGTACCAACCAAGGCCAGCAGCAAAAAAAACAGGCTGATTTTCAAAAACGGGAAGAAATATGCGGCGCCCGCTGTCCAGAAATTTCGCCCGCCGGTCTGCTCCGGCCTGGCCGCGCAAACCAGCAGACCAGCATGAATGAATACCGAAAAAAGCAGCCATACCAACAGCAGCCAGCGCAACTGCCCAATCAGCGGCGTAATGGAAGCGCCGTGCACTTTCAGGAAATCGGTGAGTACCGTGTGGTCGTAATGCTGCAGCAATTTATTGATTTCCAGCGAGTGACCGATGGAAGATTCCAAAACGCCATGTACCTGCATCCCCAAGGTCAAAGCCAGGCAAAACTGAACAAGTAAACGATGGCGCAATGCGCCATTGCTGCATCCCGATCGAAAAACTATGTTTAAAAACGTTGCGCATATTCATCATTCATCGTTTATCATTCATCATTACATCAAAAAACCCACCGTCTGCATTAAATTCTGCACCCAAAAAACGGTCTTGGCAGCGTATTTCCAGAGCGGCGCCCGCGCCGGTTGCAGCGTCAGGCTGTTGTTGTTCGTATCTACATCCAGGCCGATTTTGTGCTGCGGATCAATTTGCGCCGAGACTACTCTGACGCCGCCGCTCCACTCAAAAACTTTTGAACCTTCTTCGCCCGACCAATGCAGCATTTGGGTGCTCCCGTCTTCAAAAGTCACCAAAATCTCCACCGGAAATACCCAGTCGCCTTTGCGCTGCACTTCTACTTTTGACAAGGCCGTCCGTGTACCGCTGCCATCCTGATAGGTATGTGCGGATGCATTGTTTCCAAAAACGCCCTGCGATGCCGGCAATTCCTCATTGGAGATCCGAACAACCGCGTAATCCAGCACCAGCGCGTGGTAAATGCTTTTCTCCACCAGATCATACACCTGCCGGGCAAACAGCGTGTCCGGCCCGCGCATCAGTTCTTCCTTCAAAACAGCCATAAAATCCCGGCCTTTCGGGTGTCTGAATTTCCATTTTTCGATTGTTTTTCGCCATAAGCTGCGTCAATGATCCGGTCTTCAAAATAGGTGACAAAACCCTCGTCGAGCCAGGCTTCCTCCTTTTCGTTGGAAGCCACCATGCCCATAAAGTATTGATGCACAAACTCATGCACCACCAGCGATTCCGTGATCCGGATATTCTCAGGCATCCCGTAAAAGGTGCCGGTCGTGATCAAAGTCGGGTATTCCATCAGCCCGGAGCGCAGCCCGTGAAACGGCGGATCCACCACCGTGATGCTGGGGTAGGGGTATTTACCAACGTGTTTTTCTAAGTATTCGAGGGCAAATTTCAGGGCGTGCAGGTAGCGCGGCCCCAGTTTGGCGTGTTCCGGCGCAATGAGCAGGCGGATGTATACGTCCTTCCAGCGGTCTTCCTGCACCGTGAAATGCGGATAAACCGACCAGGCAAAATCAATCACATCTTCCACGTGGTAATGCCGGGTCGTGGTGCCGTTGCCGTTGTTTTTTTCACTGAGCAGACAGCCCGATGCGCCCATTACAAACTTGTCGGCCGCTGTGATATGCACATCATACACCCCGAAATCCGCATAAAACTCGGTAGTCCGGAAAAACTGGTGACAGTTCCAGTCCCACTTGCCGTCCTTGTTTTCTTCCCAAACCCCTAATTGTGGAAACCAGTGGCAAAACAGGTAAAAGTCCTTGCTGTACCCCGCGCGGGCAATGGTTTTGGGCATTTTGGCGCGCCATTTCAGGTTGAAAACGGCTGTTTCGCCCGGCAATACGGGTTTGTCGAGCGCCACTTCGAGCACAGACTGGTCGCCGGTGTTGCCATCGTCTAATTGGATATAGCGCATGTTGCCGCTCAAATCTGCGTCGCCTTCCCGCCCGATTTTTTCAATGTTTATCCAACCCCATTCGTCGGGCGTCCGGTTGGTAAAACTTTGTCCGAAAATATGGGTCGTCCCTTTCAAAAAAGAGGATTCGGTGTTTTTGAAAGCATTCAGGTACATGTACATCCGCAGTTCGCGGACGGGTTCAGGAGAAGTATTGGTGAACCGGATGGTCTGCGTAGCGTCGATGGTTTTGCGCTGGTCGTCCAGCGACAGATTTATCTCATAGTTCGCCGCGCGCTGACTCAGGGGCTGCCGGAAAACGGGGTCGCACTGGGCGAGCGCATTTCCGCCGATTAATAACAAGAGGAAAAGGGGTGAAAAGGAGCGAAACCTGCTGTTCATGCTGCTTTTTTTCAGATCAGAATTAAAGCAGCAAAGTAAGAAAGAATTGTATTTAAGTAGTTATTCGTTATTGGTTATTGGTTATTTGTGTTGATAATCAATCATTTACAAATAATATAGCCAAAACTAATCTTGCCTGATTGCTTAAAAACCTACACCTATTGCGAAACGGCCGTAAGGAGTAACTGGCCGCAGGCCGCGCACCAGGGCAGCCGCTTTGGGGTCGACTTCATTGAACTCGAGACCTCCCGAAAGATTTACAAAAAGTCCCCCATACTTTTTCTGAAACCCGCCTCCTGCTTTCAGGCCTTTTGCCCGAACGTTATCATAGCGGGTTGTTTTTGTACTCCACGAGCCAAAATCACCAGTAAATAAACCTAAAACGCTAAAAGAACTGGAACTCTCCGTCCTGCTGATATCAAATTTACCAAAATTGAAACCACCTTCTGCAAACCAACCGGTCATATTTTCATGTTCGTAATACCTGCCGGTAACCTGAAAACGATTTCCTTTTACCCGAATGACATCAGAAGAAGAAGAGGCGTACAACAAGCCCAGCAGAAAAAAATTGTTATCCTTATTGCGCTGTACATTCCAGCGTTGCCATTCCACTTCGATGCTGGAATGCACTGCAATTTTGCGCTCATACTGGAATCCGAATTTTCCGAGAATAGGCAGCGGCCTGATTTTTACGATATTTTGCTGGGCGCCCAAGGTGGTTGCAAACAATATGATAAACGCGGTAATAGTGAGGAACTGAAGTTGCTTATTCATTTTTTTATTTGTTTTGTTGGGACAAAGGTGCGGGCGGTGGAAGGCCGCCGAGAAGTGAGTTGTGCAGCAAACACATATTTTTTTATTGGATAGGAAGAAAATCTAAAGTTGGGATAAGATAAAAGTCCGCTGGATGATTTGGAAATTTGAAACAAACCATTATTATTGCAGACTCAAATAAATACCGGATGAACCGAAATTTTCCCTTTCAATGTTCAGCATGTCAATTGCGTGTATCCAGCCAATTTGGTTGGATACACGCAACTGCTATGTACGCCAATGGTAGCCCGGAGTTGCGTGAAGCCAACTTATCCGGCGGGTTTTACGCAACTGGCGGGTGCGGGAAAAGGGTTGACAAAGCGGGTTTTCACGCAATTGGGGGCTATATAGGGGGAATTGACGAACAGCCAGAGTTGGGCTCAATCCGACCGAATAAATAGACGATCTAAATTTGACTTGCTATTTGTTGTTTTTTGTTTAATTTTATACCTTTGATGCGATCAAATGATGGCATCATGATTCACAAATACTACGAAGGAACTCCCCAAATAATCAATTTGTCAACCGAGATTGGCAGGTTGTTAGGTGTTGTAGATGCTACACATCTTAGGAAGCCGCAGACTGAACTTAGGAAAAAAAATAAGGTAAAGACCATTCGTGCGTCATTGGCGATAGAAGGGAACACTTTGAGCGAAGATCAGATTACCGCGATAATGGACAATAAACGTGTAATCGGCCCTTCCAAGGATATCAAAGAGGTGGAGAATGCAATTCAGGCGTACGATAACCTTTCAAACTTTGATGCCTTCTCGAAGGAATCTTATTTGGAGGCGCACAAGTTGTTAATGTCGGGTCTGGTGAATATGCCAGGCCAGTTCAGGACTGGTTCGGTCGGAGTGATTCAAGGGGACAGAATAGCGCATTTAGCCCCACCGGGATGGAATGTCGATAATTTGATGACAAACTTGTTTACATATCTTAAAGAAGGAGAAGATAACCTGATCATCAAGAGTTGCGTGTTCCACTATGAAATGGAATTTATTCATCCTTTTATGGATGGGAATGGAAGGATGGGGCGATTGTGGCAAACGGTGATATTAATGAGGGCAAATCCCGTGTTTGAATATTTGCCAATTGAACAAGAAATAAAGAAGAGTCAGGAAGAATACTATAATGTGTTGAGCCAGTGCGACAAGGAAGGACTATCCACAAAATTTGTTGAATACTTATTGGGTAAGATAAAGTTGAGTTTAGCGGAATTGGTGGACACTCAAAGAGAGAATTTCACGGATATAGAGCGCTTGAATTACTTCTTGGACCAAATTAATATAGGTGCATTCACGAGGAAAGAATACCTTAAGATGTTTCCTAAAATATCAACTGCAACCGCTACGAGGGATTTAAGAAAAGGCGTTGAGGAAGGGATATTAACAAGGAAAGGTAACGATCGATTAGCAACCTATCAAAAGAAATAAATATAGAACTGAACCCAACTCTGCACTGCTTTTCATAAACGACAGGAGATATTTTCAAGTGGGTTCAAGACCATTATGGTTATTCAAATATTATAATGGGAATTTTTATTGCTATTTGGACAAAGATATTTTTTAGAAATTATCGTGCTGGCGCACGAAGGGCTTACGATGTCCAAAGGTCTAAAACTTTTTAAAATATGAAAAAAACATTCCTTTGCTTGTTCCTCCTCGTCTCGTTTGGCACCTTGCATGCCCAAGAGCCCAAAAAAAACGTCAAACCGGCCAAGCCTACGACCGAACAGGACGAAATTCAAAAAATGTTGAAAGAAGCCCAACAAGAAATAGACAACATGAGTCCGGAGGAGCGGGCGGAAATGGAAAAAATGGGCATCAAAATGCCTGCGGATTTGACAAAAATGATTCCGACAGGTGTCACAGACAAACAATTGCAGGAGGCAATAGAGGATGAAAAAAGATGGTTTCCTAAAAAAAATACGGCCCTGATCGCAGTGGCAAACAGGCGATTGAAGAGTGAATTAGAACTAAAATCTTTTGTAAGCAACAGCTGCGCGGCCATTCAAAAAGTGCTGGACCCCCAAACACTCAACATGGTTGACCGCATGTTGAAGGACGCAAAACAAAAAGAGTTTGGCGAGAAAGCATCGTATGCGACCATCGCTACCATGTTTATGTTGGCCAATCACGCTAAGCCGGCTCTGGCAGCATACAGCAAAGAATTTCAGCAAGGCAGTATAAGCGATTACAACGACCTGAACAACTTTTCCGCACTCTGCAATATGATGGGCGGCGTACAAGTGTCTCTTCCAATTCTCAATTATATCAACCATAAATTTCCTGAAAACACCATGGTGCTGAATAATATCGGGCAAGCATGGTACACTTGCGGGGAAAAGGATTCTGCCAAATTCTATTTTCTGGCCAGCACAAGACTGATGCCCGACAACCCGCAGGCCAATGAAGGGCTTTGTGGCACGTCTATGGCTGAGGGCAATGGCAGCAGCCGAAAATGCCTTAAAGGAGTCCTTTAAAAACCTATTCCAAAGAAAAGGAAGACAAGGCCGGTAAGATGGGATTTAAAATCAAGGAAAGCGATTATACGCTGCCCGAGCGCATGCCGCAGGATCCGCTTGGTTTTTCAAACATAGAACTTCCCCCATTTCAATATAACTTGAATTCTTATTACGTTGACTATGGCAAATATCAAGACTGGCAGGCCGCAGCCATCAGCATGAAAAAAGACTTGCAGGCAGAATTTGATGCCATCGAAAAAGAGATCAAAGAAAAAGGTAGTGATGAAGCCTTAAAAGAAGCGGGAGCGCAGTATCTCAAAACCAGGGACCTCAACGCGGCGATAAAAGTGGGCAGTTTGGGGCCAATGGCTATCAAGATGAACAGTTATCTGGAAAAATTGCAAAAAAACAATCCGGATGGTTATTATATCAACGCATATTTAAAACGCTCCGAGGCGATGGCTTTAGCCGCTATACAGCGGGAGGAAACCATAAAAATAGGGTACGAACATCTTCAAAACGAAGCAGTGCAGTGGCGTGAAAAAAATTGTATCGGTATGGGTCAAAAAGTAACAGAGGCCGACTGTTGCAATGCATCGAGACCACCTTTGGAGTATAGGATTGCTCAAAACGACGCGACTAAGAAACTCCTGGAATCAGAGATAAACGAGTATATCAAATTCCAGTCCGAATTTTTGTATTATCACCAATATATACTCGATGAAAGGGCCTTTGAGGCGCTTAAAATTCAATCTAAAATCGGCTATCTGGATATACTGCTCAACACTAAGGGATTCTTTAGTCCCCCGCCGTGCAGACCCGGCAAAGTGGAAAGAACGTCGAAAGTTCTTCAAAAATTTGACGACACCCATTGCCCCTACAATATCGTGATAGGCGACCCGTTCGGGTTGTATAGAGCGACCATCCATTGCACGTCTACTACCTGGGAAATCACCACGCCCATATTTAAAATTGGAGAGACATCTGATGAATTGGACAATTTTGTCAAAGGCTCTGCCTGGATCGGAATAACGGTTGGCAAAACCATTGCAGAAAAAGGCCCCCTAAAAATCGGCGCCAAAGCAGGCGGTGGTATATTTGTAGAATATGGAGCTAAAAAGGGTGTCACAGATGTCGGATTTGAAGGCGGGATAGAAGCGAAATTAGGGTTGAACTATAAAGAGATTGTCGGAAAAGAAATAAACGACAACATTATCAATGCGGGCAAAGTCAAGTTGGAAGGCAGCAATATTGATATTTACATAGTCAAATCGCCCGTACAAAAGGTACTGCCCGAATTAAAAGCGGGCGCAAACGTTAAGATCGGATTTATGAGCGGCGTCGGTTCAGTGGCAGGTTCCGGGATTTTTAAAGGCATGTCAATTACATCTAAACCATGATAAATATCAGTTATACTTATCGCCGTTGGGCTGCTATTGCCAATGCATTTTCACGTGGTCGCCCAACCTTGCACCGAAGCCGTCGCAGAAAGTCAGCCGACGGTATGCAGCAGAAAAAACGATGAAAAACGGCAAATTACCTACAATAACGCGTGGGGCATCCCCACAGCCGCACAAGTGGACGATGGCATCAAGCGAAGCGACCAGTTGTTCCCATTGTTTAAACCCTTTTTGGATCATACCAAAGGTTTTATGGGAAGATGGTATCCCATTGTGCATGACAAAACCCCCGAAGGCTTGTTCTATTCCTCCTTTACGCTTGATTTGCCCCGCACCGGGTGTAAAAAAGACGGTGGTTTCACGCCCTTATACACTACTGGCGTAGGTGTTAATATTGTCACCAATAGCCTATCGCGTTTGGCCCAAAGGTCCATCAGAAAACCTTTGGAAGGGGACAAGAAACAGCCCGACTAACTACCTCAATGGTAGTGCGGTGTATGTTTTGGATGTCCGGGAACCCAATGCATCCTTTCAAGGCTACCGATACTTTTTTAAAAATGTCAACCAACGGAAACACCAGGGCGTGATCATCGTCAAACCAGGCATTGATTTTTTTATTCCCGTAACAGTACGGCAGTTTTTACAAATAAAACGACAGGAATTTGTCGAATCTTTGGCCGATGAACGGAAAAAATTTGCCAAAATAAAAGCGGAAGGCACGACATTGCCTGTCCAAACTTGGGAAGAAAACCTGAAATCAAATGCCGAAGAATATGAACGCCTGAGAGTTGCCTACGCAAAATACCCCGATGGCCCCAAAAAATATGCAGCTGAAATGGCAGAAAAAAAGGCCAAATTTGAAAAAGAGCAGCAAAAACTCAAGACCTTCTTTGAGGACAGCCATCAATTTCAGGAAACCATGTACGGAGGCTTTATTCGGGCCATTGATGATTTTATTGCCGCCACAGAAGCCGATTTTTTAAACAAACCCTGTATCACCAACTCCCCCAATATCGGCAAAGATGAAAAAAAATCAAGTTTTTACGATCAGCCCGGTGGCAATGGCCACGAATATGTCATTATCAACCCCGCTTATTTAGATAAAAAACTGCCGCCCACCGTGCCGCAGTTTTTGTGGTGGCTTTGGGAAGATTATCCGCATACCCTGAAAGGGGTGGAGGCTTTTAAACAATATTTTGATTTGAAAAATTGGAGGGAATGTTGGGGAAATAATATCTGCGGTAACCATTAGAGGAACCACTCACCGGCATCGACTACGACCGCTTCTTCTACGCCCAGGAATGGGACATAAACTTTTGGACGACCGCCCCCGTCGGCGCAGAAGGCCTTGGCACTATTCTCAGCATTTAACAGCATCTTCTCTATCTGCCATGAAAAAACAAACCATCCTTCTACTCCTGCTCAGTTCCTTGATCGGCTACCTCGAATGGGCCGGCGGCAACAACGGATTTCTATTTGAACTTGAAGCCGTTGTTCTTCAAAAACTCTGGAGCGACCCACTTGCTGCTATCCACCCTTTCACTTTATTGCCGCTGCTCGGGCAGGTGTTGCTGCTGGTGACTTTATTTCAAAAAAAACCTTCCAAAGCGCTGTTTATCACCGGCCTGGTTTGTTTGAGTACGATTATGGTGTTGTTATTTGTTATCGGGTTGTTGGCTATGAACTGGAAGATCATCGTGTGCAGCTTGCCGTTTTTGGTCACGGCCGTGGTGGCAGTGATGGATCTTCGAAAAAAAGGTAAATAGTTCTTAAAAAATAGTAATCAGATGAATTGGAAAAAATTTGCACTTGAAATGGGTAGCCCACCAACTAAATTTCAATTGGTTGAGCCGGTGCATAAAACGTCCGTAATTGAATCTGAATTCCATTGGCTGTTTGGCAGGAAAGCAACCGTTAGCAACAATGAAAAAATAAAATTATGATAGAAATAAAAAGCAAAAAGCCCCTTTCGTCAAGAATTCTAACTTTTGTGTTTATCGCACTTCATCTTTCTCCTTGTTATGGACAAGTAAAAGAAAATGGTGGGAAGGAGGAAAACGCCACCAAAAACCAAACAACTGTCTTGAAGCAAAATACAACATTTCCGCAAATTCACACCAATTTAAACGGAATGGTAAGGGAATTTGTAAGGACCATGTATCAAGATACAAAAGGGAACTATTGGTTTGGAACAAATGGAAATGGGATTATCCGTTACGATGGGCAAACACTTGAAACAATTACAATCGAAGGAATCAATTCATATATGAGGGTTATAGAAATTGTAGAAGATAAAGCAGGTAATGTATGGTTTGGAACTTCCGATGGACTCATAAAATACGATGGTAAAAAATTTACAACATTTTCAAAAAAAGAAGGATTGCAAGGTGAGGATGAGGAAATTTGGGGTTTAACAATTGACAAAAGTGGACTAATATGGGTTGGAGCGACTGGAGGAGTTAGCCATTTTGACGGAGAGAAGTTTATGCCTTTTTCGTTTCCAGATTCAATGGTCGAAAATCCGCAGCACATGCTATCTGATAAATTGGTTTTTAAAATTATAGAAGACAAAAGTGGAACCATTTGGCTTGTTACTGATGGAAATGGAATTTTCAAATACAATAAAGGAGAATTTACTCATTTAACCAACAAGAATGGACTTACCGACAATAATACTGCGGATATCTTGGAGGACAAGCAAGGAAATATTTGGATTGGAACTTTTTATGGAGGTATAAGTAAATTTAATGGCAAGACGTACACCAATTTTACAAAAGATGGAATTATTAAAGGTGTAGAAACCGGTGGGTTTTATGAAGATAGTAAAGGGAACATTTGGTTTACGGCAGAAAATGTTGGAGTATATAAATATGATGGGACAAATTTCACATTATACACTACTGAAAACGGATTAACTTCAAATCTTGTTCTTAGTATCTTTGAAGATAACAAAGGACAACTTTGGTTTGGAACTTGGCAAGGATTATGCATTTTTGACGGTGAAAAATTCGTGAATGCTTCAGATAAAGAGCCTTGGACGAATTAAAAAAACTGTTGCTAACAAAGGCTTTCTGTCCATGCCGCCGCCAAACCTGTTCGGCCTCGACGGGGCCTCTCGCATCCCTCTAACCGATGCCCCAAGCGCCGCGTTCGTGTTTTTTTGGTCACACCCTTTGCAACCGCAAGTCCGGCAAGCCTTATGAATGCATCTTATTTTCTTTGCCTTGTTAGAAACTCATAAGTTGCACCCCTAATACGTTACTTTTGGCGACAACTAACTTCCTGACCAAATGCCTAAGCATTCCATTCGCCGTCTTGCCGCCATTATGTTCACCGACATCGCGGGTTATACTGCCATGATGCAGGAGAACGAAACTGCCGCAGCAGCCCTGCGGCAGCGGCACCGGGAAGTTTTTCAAAGAGAGCACGAGCGCTGTTATGGGGAAATCCTGCAATACTATGGCGACGGTACCCTCAGCGTGTTCAAAAGCGCCATAGAGGCGGTAGAATGCGCCATTGCTATGCAACGCTCCTTTCTGGACGACCAGGCGTTGCTTGTACCCCTGCGTATCGGCATTCACCTCGGCGACATTGTATTTACTGAAAATGACGTGTACGGCGATGGCGTCAACCTTGCCTCCCGCATCGAGTCGCTGGGCGTACCTGGCAGTATTTTGCTGTCCGACGAAGTGAACTATGCTGTAAAAAGCCAGGGATCTATCGCTACCCAATCGGTCGGTTCCTTTGAATTCAAGAACATTCGGGAGCCGGTAGAGGTATTTGCGGTAACGAATACGGGCATTCGGGTTCCGGGGCGTTCCGAATTGAAAGGCAAGCTGAAAGAGAACAAAAAATCCATCGCCGTGCTGCCCTTCGTCAACATGAGCACCGACCCCGAAAACGAGTATTTCAGCGACGGCATGGCCGAGGAGATTTTGAACGCCTTGGTCAAGGTGGAAGGCTTGCAGGTGACCGCCCGCACTTCCTCTTTCTTTTTCAAAGGCAAAAACATGGACGTTCGGGAAATCGGCAGCCAGCTTGGCGTTGCATATATCCTGGAAGGCAGCGTCCGGAAAATGGGTAACCGGGTGCGCATCACCGCCCAGTTGGTCAGTAGCGTGGACGGCTATCATTTTTTCTCAGAAACCTACGACCGCACCCTCGAAGACATCTTCGCCGTGCAGGACGAGATTGCCCTGAAAATCACCCACCGACTCCGCGAGCATCTCGGCGAAGACCAGCACGGGCAGCAGCTCGTAAAACCGCCTACGCTGAACATGGCGGCTTATGACACCTACCTGAAAGGGTTGTATTATTTCAATCAATGGGCCGGACAGGGCATGGGAAAGGCGATTCCCTATTTTGAGCAAGCCATCGAAATGGAGCCTGATTTTGCGCAGCCACACGCCTGGTTGAGCATGTGCCACATTTTTATGGCTTTTGGCGGACACGCGACCTGGAAGGAAGCCCATGCAAAAGCCAACGTTCACCTAAAAAGGGTTGCGGAGCTGGACGCTGACTCGCCGGAGTATTATTTTGCGCTTTTCGTTTACTACTGTTTCTCTGAGCGAGATTGGAACGGCGCCATCGCAGCGGTCAAAAAAGGGCTGGAGCGCTATCCCAACCACCCCAGTCTTCACCATGCGCACGCCTCTTTGCATTGCATCCGGGGCGACCATGCAGCCATGATAGCAGCGCATAAAAAAGGGTTGCAACTCGACCCCCTTTCCATGGAAATGCTATTTTTCATGGGCGCCACGTACCTCTTCAGCGGCGATGTCGAGCAGGCTACCCCTATTTTGACAAAGTGCTGGATATGGTTCCCAATCACCGGGCGGCGTTGGAAAACAAAGGCTGGATAGCTGCCTTCCAGGGACAATACAGGGAGGCGCTCGTCATTTTCGAGCAATTAGAGCCGGCGGCAGGCTACCGGCTGAATCGTGCCACCTGCTTAGGCTGGGTGCATTTCAAAATGGGCGACCAGGAAAGAGCGAATCATTATTTGCAGGAGCTAAAAATGCTGGAAGAGCAGCCCGGTCAAGCCGTTGGTGTTTCGTACGATCTGGCGATTTTACACACCTGCTTCGGCAACCTGGACCTGGCTTTCCAATACCTGGAAACCGCCCTCCAATACCAAATCGGCGATTCGATGATTTGCCGGGGCGACCCGTTTTTTGAGCCCTTGCATGCCCATGCGAGGTTTGAAAAAATAGAAGCGTTTTTGGGGGAGATGCCGGAGATTGATTTTTAGAGGCGTGTTGAATCGGATAAGGAAGATATGCCCCAGTATGCAAAAGGCACAATGGTAGTTAACGTAGTATCATACGTTGTTGTCTATCGGACTGAATTTTAACCTGTGACTACACCTGATCGTGTTTCACCTGCAACTTCGCCAGCAACTCTGTCGAAACCGGATTGGCATACACGCCGTAAGCATCTACCAGCACCCCTTTGTGCCCGTCTTTTCCTTCGATGCCGTACAAAACGGAACTGTCGTCGGGGTTGGTGGCGCCTTCAAAGCGGTGTACTTCCACGATCTCAAAATCCTCAGGGTGAAGTTCCAGTTGCAAACCTGCACATACAATACAACTTTCCTTCAAATTGAAATCATTGGTAAAACCGCGCTTGCGCAAGTCGTCGATCGCTTCTAGGTCAAGAGAGGGAAATTTTTTCATGGTCGGTTATTTTTGGATACAAAATAAAGAAAAAAACGGGGTTGCCTCAAAAGGTTGATAAGGGCTTATAAATATTATTCTTAGTATGTAACGCTCAAAAACAATTTATGCTTTTTACTAACCCCGCGCTTTAGCCGGGGGAATCAAAGAAATCAACCCAACCGGGTTTTAACCCCAGATCACTCATTTGGGTTAAAACCCATCTGTATTTGTCCTTGTTCATTTTCCCCGCTTAGCGCGGGGTTAGTCAAATCTTGAACTTGTTTTTTGAGCGTCACTAATGGCTTCAAATATAAATATAAAACGATCTTACCCTTATCCCATTTTGAAGGTTTGACGGTGTGATGTTGGATGGTTTGAGATGGTACCTCAAGGCCAAGAGTTACCACCTCAAACCATCCAACTTTCAAACCATCAAACCTTCCTTAAGTTCTACCTCATCCCATCTTTGATGGTCATATCCAGCAGCATTTCCGCATTTTCGAGTATTTCCTGCATTTTATCCATGTCATTGGCAAATATGCGCAGGTTCTTTTCATGCTGCTCCAGCGTCAGGCCGTGCAGCTGCAGCACCTGTTGAAAATAAGCCTGCATGAGGCTGTCTTTTTCATAACCGGTGATGCCGTCAAGTGCTAAGCATTAAATCCTGTAAATTTATTTCCCGTTTTCTTTGTACTGGTAAAAAAAACCTCCATAGCTTGCACGCGTTCAACTTGCACATAGCATAATATTTTGAAAAAGGTTTTTAGGGAACATAGTTTTATTATTTGTAGTTGGCTGGCTAATCTTCGTATTGCAAAGCTGCCAACAGGCCTCTACTGTGAAAACCTACCGTATTGGTTTCTCACAATGCTGCGACGACCCTTGGAGGGACGTCATGAATGGTGAAATGCAGCGGGAACTTCTCCTGCATCCTGAATTGGATTTTAAAATAAAAGTTGCCGGGAATAACAATGAATTACAGGAGCAGCAAATAAAGCAACTTGTAGCAGATGGCATTGACATACTGCTCGTTTCGCCTAACGAAGCCAGGCCGCTCACGGATGTCATCGAAGCGGTTTATAAGGCTGGCATCCCGGTAGTTTTGATTGACAGGAAGACGGATTCTGAACTTTATACTGCTTACATCGGAGCCAATAATTATGAAATCGGGAAAACGGCCGGCCGCTATGTTGCCAACCGCATGAATGGACAGGCTAAGGTCATTGAAATCCTTTTGCCGCTGCCCATTTCGCCCGGCGCTGCACGCAACCGGGGATTTCAGGATGGTATTGTCCCGACACCCGGCGTCGAGGTGGTGGCTACGCTAGAAACGAAGGGTGGGCTGGATGACATCAATGAATTTTTACCTGAAATACTGCGTCAGCACCCGGAAGCCAACGCCATCTTTGGCCACACCGACCTGTTTGCAGAAATGGCCTATAAAATAGCTCAGGACATGGGCCGGGCTAAAGATATGCTCTTCGTCGGCATAGACGGCATCCCTGGCACGGGACGTGGCATACAGGCTGTGGAAGATGACATTCTTGACGCCTCTATACTTTACCCGACCGGGGGCGCGGAAGCGATTCGGCTTTCCCTTTCTGTGTTGATCAACTTGCCCTATAAAAAGGAAAATACGCTCGAAACCATCGTCATCGACCATACCAACGCCCGAATTCTGCACAACCAAATGAAGAAAGTCTTCAGCCTTCAAGAGAGTATCGATGAGCAGGTGAACGCGTTGAAGGCATTGAAAAATATTTACGCTAACCAAAGGGTTTACATTTTCGTATTGTTATCCAGTCTGCTGCTGGCGCTGGTACTGGGCGTGTTTTTATGGAAATCCTTGCGTTCTAAACAGCTTGCCTACCAAAGTCTCGAAAAGAAAAATCAGGAGATACTGGAACATGAGCGGCAACTCGTTGAAATGTCAGAAGAAGTCAGACAAGCCACCCAGGCTAAGGTGGATTTTTTCACCAATATCAGTCACGAATTCCGCACACCGCTGACATTGATTTTGGGCTTTGCTGAGGAGTTGCTGCCCTCAAAAATACTTGGTAATGATGTCCAGCAGAGCATCGGCCATATCCGGCAAAACGCTTTCCGGCTGCTCCGGCTCGTCAACCAGCTTATGGATTTTCGCAAAGTGGAAAGCCAGCAATTGAAGCTGCGTGCCAGTGAAAATGACTTAATAGCATTTGTCCGAAATATCATGGAATCCTATAGCAAAACGGCCCAAACCAGGGGTATTGATTTTCAATTGATCTCCCGGCATGAGCAGTTGCCCATTTGGTTCGACGCCGGTATGATGGATAAAGTGCTGTTCAACCTGCTGTCCAACACCTTTAAATTCACCTCCGATGGCGGCAAAATCCACCTCTCCATTTCAGTTGATAATTTTGAAAACAAGGTAAAACTCAGTGTTGAAGACACGGGCAAAGGAATGACGGCTACGGAATTGAAACATGTGTTCGAACCTTTTTTTCAGGGCGAAGATCAACAGTTGACAGGCACCGGGCTGGGACTTTCTTTGTCAAAATCGCTGGTGGAGCTGCATGGCGGTGATATCACGGTTCAAAGTTCGAAAGGCAAGGGCAGCCGTTTTACTGTTTCTTTACCGTTGGGAAGGCAACACCTGCGTGAGGAGCAAATAGTGCAGGGACAGGTTCAATATCTCTCCAGCGAAGAATTTTTCCTCGCTTCGGGCATGGAACCGGACGCTTCCGAGGTAGAAGATGAAAACACAGTAGACACCCAGCAAGTTCTTGTTATCGAAGACAATGAAGACCTGCAATATTTTTTAAGAAAAAAACTCAGCCGCACCTTTCAGGTCGTACAGGCAATGGAAGGGAATGAGGGTTTGCAAAAAGCGTTCGACAGTACTCCCGATCTCATCATTTGCGATATCATGCTGCCGGGTATGAACGGGCTGGAAATCGTCCGAACCCTGAAATCGGACCTCCGCACCTCGCACATCCCCATCATATTGCTTTCTGCCCAAAGTACCATAGAGCAGCAAATAGAAGGTACGGAAACGGGCGCCGACTCGTACATCACCAAACCCTTTAACGTCCAGTTCCTGTTGGCAAAAATCAAATCTTTGCTGCTCAACCGCCAGGTGTTGCGAGAAAGTTACAGCAACCGCCTGTTGGTTCTTGCCCCGGAGGCCCTGATGATGAAATTGCCCGAAACGACCGCTCCGCTCGACCGGGATTTTATCCAAAAATTCGTAGTGTACATTGAGAAGCATTACGCCCGCCAGGATTTTCAGGTAGTCGACCTCTGTCAGGAGTTCGGTCTGTCGAGATCGCAGCTTTATCGCAAGGTGAATGCCTTGCTTGGGGAGAGCATCAGTGACTACATTCAGAATATCCGTTTGAAAAAATCGGAGGAACTGCTGTTGGTGGGCAAGCTTTCCGTGGCCGAGATCGCCTACCAAGTGGGCTATTCCGCTCCTGATTATTTTTCGACGGTGTTCCGGTCGAGGTATGGGGTGTCGCCGACGGCGTTCAGGAAGAAGGAATAGTGAAACAATCCTCAAGATTGCTGCAACAAAACTTAAGGTCCCATCCCTTTCCCGTCCTTTTTACAATAAGTCCAACTTGTTGATTTCCATCAACTTAAAAGATTTTTCTCCTTACAACAAATTTGAAGATACTTTGGAATAATCGTTAAGCCCTGCGGTTTGGCCCCGCCCTAATTTTGCGATACTAAAAATGGCATACATGAATCATCGCAAGATTTTATTTTGGTCGATAACCGTTGCGTTCGCCGGTTTCTTATTCGGATTTGATACGGTCGTAATTTCCGGCGCCGACCTTTCCCTTCAGGCTCTCTGGCAAAAAGGAGAATTCTTCCACGGCTTTATCGTAATGGCCTCTGCCCTCTGGGGAACCGTGATCGGCGCTATATTCGGCGGCATTCCTACTGATAAATTAGGGCGAAAAAAAGACCCTCATCTGGATTGGTGTTTTTATCTTGTGTCGGCGGTAGGTTCCGCACTGGCGGGCGATCCCTGGGTATTCGCTTTTTTTCAGGTTCCTGGGCGGGCTTGGAATCGGTGCATCCACGATAGCAGCACCCGCATACATTTCCGAAATAGCGCCAGCCCAAAACCGGGGGAAACTCGTGGCGCTTTACCAGTTCAACATCGTTTTCGGTATCCTTCTTGCCTTCCTTTCCAACTTCCTCTTGAGCGGTATCGGAGAAAATGCATGGCGATGGATGCTCGGCATACAAGCATTTCCGGCTTTCATTTATACGTTGATGGTTTTCACTGTACCGGAAAGCCCGCGTTGGTTGTTGGTAAAAAAAGGTGACCGCACTTCCGCCGTCAAGACGCTTCGGTTAATCGATGCCGGAATGGACGTGGAGGCAGCAGTGCAAGGCATCCTGGCCGACCATGAGACAACAGATAAAAGCGAAACAATTTTCAGCAAAAAATACCGCTTCCCGTTGATGCTGGCCTTTCTGGTGGCATTTTTCAACCAGTTTTCAGGCATCAACGCCTTTTTATACTATGCTCCCCGCATCTTCGAAATAGCAGGTCTGGAAAAAAGTTCGGCGCTTCTGAGCAGCGTAGGCATCGGTGTCACCAACCTCATTTTTACACTCATCGGTTTGTCGCTGATTGACCGGTTTGGAAGGAGGCAGCTGATGCTTATCGGTTCGGTGGGCTACATCGTGTCGTTGTCCCTGGTGGCCGTCACCTTTGCCTTGGGCATCAAGGGCATGGCTGTGCCGGTTTTCCTGTTCCTGTTTATTGCGGCGCATGCCATCGGACAGGGAACCGTCATCTGGGTGTTTATTTCGGAAATCTTTCCCAATCATTTACGGGCAAACGGGCAGGCGTTCGGAAGCTCCGTTCATTGGGTACTGGCAGCAGCCATCCCATCGCTAGTGCCGGTGTTGTTCACCAAAATCGGGGCGGCAACCGTATTTGCAATCTTCGCTTTTATGATGGTACTCCAACTGATTTGGGTCTGGCGCATGATGCCGGAGACGAAGCAGGTCTCGCTGGAGGATTTGGAGAAGCAATTGGCTTTTAAAAATAGTTTCAAACATACCTGTAAGAGAGCAGGAGTTTAGGAAATGCATTTCAAAACGCCCTTTTTAAAATAAGAATCATGTCGAATCCTGCCATTATATGCTTTGGAGGAAAACCCTTTGGGATGTGCTACCGACCGCGCAAAAGCGCGGCGCGCCCATGAATGTCGCGTTTCACGCCAACCAACTGGGTCTGGAATCCAGAATGATCAGTAAAACAGGCGATGATGATTTGGGCAAGGAACTCAAGCGATTTTTGAAAACATCGGGGTCTCTGTCGAATTGATTCAAACGGACAACACCTTCCCGACCGGTATCGTCAATGTGGCACTCGACAAAAACGGTTCGCCGTCCCATGAAATCGTCAGTCCGGTAGCATGGGACTATATCCATCCTGACGATAAGGTGAAAGACTTCGTGAAAAAATGCCGGTGCATTGATATTTGGCAGCCTAGCCTGCCGGACAGAACGCAATAAAAGAACCCTGCTCGATTATGCCGACCTGGCAAACATCCGGGCTTTGATGTCAACCTGCGGACACCGTTTTATTCTAAATCACTGGTGGAAGAACTATTGGGAAAAGCCGACATCGTGAAAATGAACGATGAGGAACTTGCCCGATCGGGGAATGGCTTGGCATTTCCGGCACTGAAAAATCGCAATTGAATACATCAAAAAGAATTCAGCCCCGATGGTCATCCTCACGAAAGGCCGGCATGGCGCTGGTTGTTTGGATGAAACAGGCTACTATGAGCAGCCGGGATTCCGGGTAAAAGTGCAGGATACCATCGGCAGTGGCGACCTTTTAGCGGCTTTTTGAGCCGGTTTTGAAAGGTGGAAGCACACCGATTGCCTTGTATTTGCTAGTGCAGTCGGAGCGCTGGTGGCGACGAAACAGGGCGGCACCCCCGAAAATAGAATCTCGAAATAGTGACAACTATGAATTCACAGTCATTCCAACAAACTTAAAATAACCTTAGATACATGAGTAACTATTGACTATCCTCTCCGTGCTCTTCCTCGGCAGCCTGATTTGTTCCTGTCAGGAACACACCCGGGCGCAGCCAGGCAATATCGAATCTTCAACAAATACAACGAGCAGCACTAGCTCCCAGTTCCATTTTTCGCCCGCAGCAAATGGATGAATGACCCCAATGGCATGTTCTTTTACGCAGGCGAATACCACCTTTTTATCAGTACTGTCCCGACACCATGGTGTGGGGCCCGATGCACTGGGGGGACGCCGTGAGCACTGATTTGGTGCAGGCAGCATTTGCCCATCGCACTATATCCGGATTCGCTGGGGATGATTTTAGCGGCAGCGCTGTGGAGACTGGAAAATACAAGCGGTTTCGGGAAAAACGCCTAACCGCCTTATCATTGCCATTTTTACCTACCACGACAAGGCCGGAGAGAAAGCCGGCCGTAAAATTATCATACAAAGCATCGCTTATAAGCAATGA
>JADJSY010000041.1 GCA_016711435.1 Lewinellaceae bacterium | reverse complement strand
CAGAAGAAGAAGTGATGCACTTGCTCTGGGAGATCGGGCGGGGGACAGTGAGCGATCTGCTTGACAAATGCACGGAACCGAAGCCGCCGCATAGCACTATTTCGAGTGTTGTGCGCATCCTGGAGAAAAAGGGGTTTGTAGATCACAAGGCCTACGGGAAAACGCACGAGTATTTCCCTGTTGTGACCAAAGAGGCGTATGGGAGCCGCTCGCTGGGCGATGTGTTGCGCAATTATTTCGACGGTTCCGTAACGCGCCTGGTGTCGCACCTGACGGAAGAAGAAAAACTGAGCGCCGAAGAGCTGGAGGCTTTGCGCCGCTTGCTGGATTAAATATAAGTGAATATGATGGTTTTTCTGTTAAAACTTACCATTTGCTGGGGCTTTTTTGCGCTGCTGTATGCATTGCTGCTGCGCCGTGAAACCTTTTTTCGCGCCAACCGCCTGTACCTGCTTGGAACGGTACTGGCCGGAATCGGACTGGCTGCGTTCAGCGATCAATTGCTGATGCCGATACAGGAGGAAGCGTTGCCCATGATCACGCTGCCCGTGGTAAGCGCCGGTTTTCAGCAGGCAACGCTGGCGTCGGAGCAGTTGGATGGCATCGAATATTTATGGCTGTTGTATTTCGCGGGCCTTGGGTTTATGTTGCTTGCGCACCGTTTGGGGCGTTGCACTGCTGCTGAAAATGGCCGAACAAGGTACCTCCGATTTGCTGCCGGAGGTTGCAGGCTGATCCGCAGCGCAGAGGTGCAAACGCCCTTTTCTTTTTCAAATGGATTTTTGTGCCGGCCGATTGGTGCGATACGCCACAATCCACGGCGCGTTATATGCTGGCCCATGAGCGTGCCCATGCGGCGGGTTGGCACAGCCTCGATGTTCTGCTGATGGAAGGCCTGTGCGCGGCATTCTGGTTTCACCCGATGGTGTATTGGTACCGGCGTTCGCTGCGCGTCGTACACGAATACCTGGCCGATGCCGAGGCATCGAGCCTCACAGATAAAAAACAATATGGCCTGTTGTTAATACGGCAATCGCAGTCCGGAATGCCGGTTGCCTTCGCAAACCATTTTTTTCAGTCACCACTTAAACAACGACTAATTATGTTAATGAAACAACACTCCGCACCCGTGCGGGCACTCCGGTACGGATTGGTTTTGCCGCTGGCGGGCTTATTTATCCTGCTTTTCCAACAAGCGCCAGTCATAGCGCAGGAAGTAAACGGTAAAAGCGACGCCTACGATCATCAGGTGCAAGTACCGACCAGTACTCCTGCAGAACAGGTCGCCCAAGACAATCCGTGCGAACAAGAGCCCGTTTTCCCGGGTGGCATGGGAGCGCTTATGGATTTTATGGCAAAAAATATACAGTACCCCAAAAATGCCGAAGGCAGCATACAAGAAGGTACCGTGGTCACATCCTTTACCGTAAATGAAGTGGGCGGCATTCAGAATGTATATGTAAATAACCCTACGGAGATGCCCGCTGTATACAATGCAGAGGCTTTACGGGTAGTTAGCATGCTGCCTAAATGGACGCCGGGAAAGAAAAATTGCAAAACAGGTTTATTCGAACTTTGCATTCCGATTAAATTTAAAGCGAATGGGCAGCCCGTATCCAAGGCCCAACAGCCAGTGTCGAATGTGTCCGATCTGCAAACCCCTCCCCGTTTTACCGGCGGTCAGGAAGCGCTATTTAAGTTTCTGATTGAAAACATTAAGTATCCTGAAGCAGCCAAACAGGCAAAAGCAGAAGGCACCGTACTGGTCAAATTTGTTGTGGAGAAAGACGGCAGCATCAGCCAGGTGGAAGCCCAGGATTCAAACGGCATTCACGCCGATCTGGTGACAGAAGCCATTCGTGTTTCCCAATCCATGCCGAAATGGGTTCCCGGCGTGCTGAATGGTGAAATCGTTCGTGTTCAGTTCGCACTACCGATCCGGTTTAAACTGGACTAAAACAGGGATGAGGGATGAGGGATGAGGAATGAGCGACGCCGTCATTTTTTTGAGCGTTTTTAGGCGCTTAAAATATTGATAGTCAATTTTTTAGAATATTTTTCCTCATTCCTCATTCCTCATTCCTCATTCCTCATTCCTCATTCCTCATTCCTCATTCCTCATTCCTCATTCCTCATTCCTCATTCCTCATTCCATTCTCAAAACATAATTCCTATACTCCCCCGGCCGCCAGCCCGTCATCCGTTCCAGCCAGTTCGAGAGCCGGTCTTTCCAGGGCCAGCGCGACTGCAAGGGATCGCCGGCAAATTGCCAGTTCATGGCCCGGATGCGCGGCATCATTACTGCCGGGTGGCTGCCTTCGTAACGCAATAGTGGTTCGGAGCCGTCGTAGGTGAATGTTTCTGCCTGGCCGACCCGTTCTTCCACCACTTCATCGGAATGCCATAAACGGTTGAAATTTTTTTGTTTGCGCTGTTGAGCCGCCGGATTTTTTACCCAGCCGTAGTGGTGAATATGCGCCGGCAACAACCGTACCCGCAATTTCCTGCCGGAAGCCATACGAAAACCCTGGGCATCGCGGTAAGAGCGGATGTCTTTGTTGTTTCGCACGATGCGCACTTCCCGGCGATACCAGCGCCTGCTGGCGCCGATAAAATCGTAGGAACCATAGAAATGGCGGTATTTAAACAACAGCCCCTCTGTTTGCGGGTCGTCGAGGTACTGTTGCATGCCGGCGCGGATGGCGGCAAAATCCGCTTCATGTACACATTCGTCGGCCTGTATGTAAAAACACCAGTCGTATTCCGCTGGAATCGCCTGAAAAGCCTTGTCCGTTTCCACCGCCAAAACCCGACCGCCTTCCCGCAGCGAATCATCCCAGACTGTTTCCAGGATGTGGATCTTCGGATCGCCAATGCTGCGCACGAGGTCCAGCGTCTCATCTTCGGAGTTTCCAACAGCCACCACCAGGTAGTCGCACAAGGGCAGGATGGACGTGATGGCTTCCACAACCGGGTAGTCGTACTTGAGGGCATTTCGGATGAAGGTGAAACCAGCAACCAGCATTAGAAGTGAGAGAGTGAGCGGGTGAGAAGGAGTCCCGATGGAGGGGTTTATGATTTTGTTGAGTTTCAGGCTGGAGTTGTTGAGGGTGATCAACCGTAAGCCTTGAGTGTATCACCCTTGGAAACCCAACTCAACAGCTCATACGCTTCGACATCTTTGCTCCAACGACACCGGCTTTTCGGGTACATTCCTTCCGCCTACCATCTCACCCAGCGCGTGTTGCACCGTGTCTTTGTCCTCCGGGTAGGTGACGCCGTACCACTGGCTTTCGCTGGTGAGCACTTTGAGTTTGATTTTCCCGGATTTGATCAATTGATTGACCACAGTCGGGATGTAAAATTCGGCTTTGGGTTTGTCCATGTTGGCGGTCACAAAAGTGCGGAATTGGGATTCTATTTCCTGCAAAACCGTGGGGTGAAATCCCCAGAAATTCATGGAAACCGGCGTTTTGTCGTCGAGAAAATGACGTGTTCCGGCTTCGTCGATAAAATGAATACCGTCTTCAAAACGCTCTATTTTGGTGCGTTCTACCACGTCGGTCAAAAAACCTTCGTCGCTGACGGAACACACGCCGCGGGAAACGGAACCGTTCTCGGACAAGGTATTGCCCAGCCGGTAAGCCACCATGCCGTATTGGCCGGGTGTACAATCCTGCCGCAAAAAATCGGCAATGGCCTGAAAACTGTCCGCGCCGTAAAAATCATCAGCGTTGATCGCGATAAAAGGTTCTGTCAGGTGCGCTTTGGCCGATAAAATGGCATGTCCGGTGCCCCAGGGTTTTTCGCGCTGCGGTTTTTCATCGAGCCATTCGAGGCCCGTCGTCATTTCCTGAAAAGCGTATTCCGTGCGGATTTGTGCTTCCACACGTTTGCCCACTGTCTCCCGGAACGCTTCTTCTATATCCTCACGAATAACAAAAACGAACTTTTCCGAAACCCGCCCGTATGGCATCGTACACGGAAAATTCCAGGATGGCCTCGCCGCCGGCGCCCATACCATCCACTTGTTTCAAACCGCCATAACGCGAACCGATACCGGCCGCCAAAATCAAAAGTGTGGGTTGCATCTGCTTATTGTATATTATTGATTGTGATTCAGTCAGGAAATTTTATCGGGGTATAAAATCAGAAATTCATTATTTTTTTACCCTGTGTACGCACACGGAACAAAAATTATATGGATGTTTGCATCTGATTCCATTTATCAGTCAAGGTAACTACCACCATCACCCGAATCAGGGTCAAAGTCGCAAAAGTATGCAGAATTCTACCACCCGCAATTCCAATTACCTGTACCAGTTCAGTATCATTGGTTTGCTGTTTGCCGTTTTTGGTTTTATTACCTGGCTGAACAGTATCCTGATTCCTTTTTTGAAAAAAGCCTGCGAACTTAGCGACCAGCAATCGTACTATGTCGCTACGGCTTTTTTTGCGGCTTATTTTTTTTTGGCCTTGCCTTCTTCGTGGATTCTGGAACGGCTCGGCACCAAAAACTGCATGGCGGTCGGTCTGGGCATCATAGCAGCAGGTTGCCTGATGTTTATACCTGCTTCCGCCGCGCGGAGTTTCCCGATGTTCCTGACGGGTTTGTTTATCCAGGGCATGGGTCTGGCCTTGTTGCAAACGGCCGCCAATCCGTATGTGAGCATTATCGGACCGATCGAATCGGCAGCCAAACGCATCAGCATCATGGGCGTTTGTAATAAAATCGCGGGGATTATGGCCAACCTGCTTTTCGGCGCCATGCTGCTCAAAAACGTGGATGCTATCCAGATGGAAATCGACAGCCCTGCTACCGATGCCGCCCAGAAAATGACGCTGTTGAACGACCTGGCAGCCCGGGTGGCCCTGCCCTACGGCGTGATGGCCGTTGCACTGATCTTGATCGCCCTGGTCATCAAATATTCCTCTTTGCCTGATATCAAGGAAAAAACCAGCGACGCGGATACGGCTGATACGTCGCTGTCGAAAGGCAAAACCAGTGTGTTTCAATTCCCACACCTGCTGCTGGGCGTGCTGGCCATTTTCACCTATGTAGGAGCGGAAGTAATGGCGGGCGACCTCATCACAATTTATGGTAAAAACCTGGGCTTTTCCACAGATCAGAGCAAGTATTTCACCACTTTCGGGCTGATCGGCCTGCTATTGGGTTACGGCGCCAATATTGCCCTGATTCCCAAATACGTCAAACAGGAAACCTGGTTGCTGGTTTCCGCGATTCTGGGTATTTTGCTCACGGTTACTTCTTATTTTGTAAGTGGCGAACAAGCGGTGGCTTGCCTGGCGGCACTCGGCTTCAGCAATGCCA
The DNA here is from genome assembly GCA_016711435.1 of Lewinellaceae bacterium. Taxonomy (GTDB): domain Bacteria; phylum Bacteroidota; class Bacteroidia; order Chitinophagales; family Saprospiraceae; genus M3007. The sequence goes on along the minus strand of JADJSY010000041.1, from coordinate 50,942 downwards.
TCATGTGGCCCGCTATTTTCCCGCTGGGCATCAAAAACCTCGGTCGTTTTACCAATACGGGTTCCGCATTGCTGGTAATGGGTATCGTGGGCGGCGCGATTATTCCGCCGTTTTATGGCTGGCTGTATGAAAACAATATCGCCGGACTGGATTTCCGCTCTGCCTTTATGGTGATTATGGTGGTTTGTTATTCGTATATTCTGTTTTATGCGAAAGTGGGGTGCAAGGTGGGAATGCGTGAGTGTGAATGGTGAGTCGTGCAGAAGGTGTCGCCACTAAATTTGATCATGAATCGAGGCCTTCGGTAGCAGTCAACAGCAGGGAGAAGCGGTGACGCGTGCCGCACCCCAGCGCCCCCCCCCTCACCCTCACACCTACACGACTCACCACTCACGATTCACATCCCAGGCACTTCCACAAAATTCCGCGGCGTTTCATACAACCTTACCCCAATTCGAGGTGCTCCGGCAAATGCGCCCGCAGGATCTGCCAGATGACCAGCGCGATATTTTCCGCCGTTGGAATGAGATCGCGGAATTCTACCGTATCGATATTCAGGTTTTTGTGGTCGAAGCGGTGTTCTATTTCCTGTTTGATCAGGTCGGCGAGCCAGCCGAGGTCGACCACCATACCCGTTTCCGGGTCGATTTTACCCGTAACCTTTACTTCCAGTTCGTAGTTGTGCCCATGGTAATTCGGGTTGTTGCACAAGCCGAACACTTCTTTGTTGCGCTCGTCCGTCCAGGCCGGGTTGTGCAGGCGGTGGGCGGCGTTGAAATGGGCTTTGCGAAAAACGGCAACGTTCATTTTTAGAAGTGAGAGGTGAGAAGTGAGAGCGTGAGAGACATAGCGCTTGGTCCACTCGGCAGTTTAAGGCAATGCGCCCGAAACACCAAACACTAAAAACCAAACACCCTTAAAACCCGGGTTTTGCAAAATTGTTGGGAAAGAGGGTAACTACGCCTGTCAGCCTTATGTTTGTTTTGGATTACCTTCGCCGCGTCATCGCCCGGGTTCCTCAATTCATCGTTTATCATTCATCATTCATCATTCCCAAAAAGTGCTTTTCAACGCCATCATCGGTCAGGACAGAACCAAATCGCTGCTGCTACAGTTGGCAAGCAGCGAGCGGGTGCCCCATGCTCTGTTGTTTCTGGGGCCGACCGGAAGCGGAAACCTGGCGCTGGCGGTAGCGTTTGCGCAATTGTTGCAATGCGAGCGCCCTGACACAGACGGCGCTTGCGGCGTGTGTAATGCCTGCCACAAAGCCGCTGCTTTTGCGCACCCGGATATCCACTTCTCTTTCCCGACTGTGGGTACCAATGCCGTCAGCACAAATTTCCACAAAGAATGGCGGGCCTTTTTGTCGGACAACCCATACGGTGATGTAAATACCTGGCTGCAGCGGCTCGGCGCCGACAACAAGCAAGGCAACATCACCAAAGACGAATGTAATGCCATTATCAAAAAACTGAGCCTCATGGCTTTTGAGGGTCGGTACAAAATTCTGGTCATGTGGATGCCCGAATACCTCGGGAAAGAAGGCAACAGACTGCTGAAACTCATTGAGGAGCCGCCGGAACAAACTATTTTTCTATTAGCTGCTGAAAATCAGGAAGCCATTCTGAATACGATTCTTTCGCGTTGCCAGCTGGTGAAAACCGACCTGCTGAGCGACGAAGAACTGACGGAAGGACTGATGCAAAAACGCCAGATCGACACCAGCCGCGCCCGGCAGATCGCCTTTTTAGCAAGCGGAGATTTCGGCGCAGCCCTGGCTTTGGCCGACAATCCTGAAACCGACGATGCTCACCTGTTGCTCGACTGGTTGCGCAAATGCTGGCGCGGCAATGCGGTGGAACTGGTGAGATGGACCGAGCAATTTGCCCAGTTGGGTCGTGAAAACCAAAAGCAGTTCCTTCAGTACGGACTGCATTTTCTGCGGGAAATGATGGCTCTGATTGCCACCGGAAATACGGCGCTTCGCCTGCGCCCCGAAGAACTTACCACTGCCCAAAATATGGCGAAAGTGCTTGATTTTGAAAAGATTACACAATTAGCAGCGATTTTTAACGACAATATTTACTATGTCGAACGAAATGCAAATCCGAAGATATTGTTCCTGGATACTTCGATTGTGATGCATAAAATTTTTAAAAGTTGAAGGGATGGAGAAACTGCGTCGCATAATGGGAGTGCTCTTGCTGACAGCGTTGATCGGGATCGGGATTTTTGCCACCGCATACCAGTTCAACGATGGAAAAATCAACCAGGCGGTCGTCGGCAGCATTTTCCTGGGCATGGCTTTCCCCAATTTTTTTGTAGCGGGCGTGATGCGCATGTTCCGGCACCGGTCGGGATTTTATTTTTTGTGGACGGCTTTGGCTTGCGCCCTAATTGGGGTTTTGATCCTGGTTTTCAGGTGAATTCAATCAAATCATAGTATTGCTTGTACAAATACCGGCGGTAGATATATCTTTACTCGCTCAAAACGCATTATTTTCTATTGAAACCGAAAAAACATGGGATGTGTTGGATGTTCTTGCTCCACCGGGAAAGATTCGGGAGGAGGATGTAAAAGTAACGGTGGCTGTGCCACAGGCGGTTGTAACCGCCATAATACGTACGACTGGATTACAGCGCAAGGCATTACGGATGCCCGCCAATTCGATATAGTGGAGGTCAGTTTTAAAAACGGCTCGCGCAAAGATTTTTTTAAAAACCCTCCATTCACCCGCGCCACAACCGGCGACTGGGTGATCGTGGAGTCGCTTTCCGGCGGCTTCGATGTGGGTAAAGTGACGCTTTCCGGCGAACTGGTGCGCCTGCAAATGAAACGCAAGCGCGTCCGAACGGATGCCCGCCTGTCGGCCGTGGTGCGCAAAGCCCACGAACGCGACCTCGAACGCCTCGATGAGGTGCGGTCCGAGGAAAAAGGGGTGCTGATCCAGGCCCGTGCGATTGCCCGTACCCTCGACCTCGATATGAAAATCGGCGATGTCGAATTCCAGGGCGACGGTCGAAAATGTACATTTTACTACACTGCCGACGGTCGTGTGGATTTCCGCGAGCTGATCCGCCATTACGCCCGCGATTTCAAGGTGAAAATTGAAATGCGCCAGATCGGCGCCCGGCAGGAATCGGCCCGTATCGGCGGTTTAGGCAATTGCGGCCGCGAACTGTGCTGCTCTACTTGGCTCACGGAATTCAAAAGTGTCAATACCGCAGCGGCGCGTTATCAAAACCTCGCCATTAACCAGACAAAATTGTCAGGCATGTGCGGGCGCCTGAAATGTTGCCTTAACTACGAACTGGATACCTATATCGACGCGCTCGAAGATTTCCCCGATCGCGCCGAACGACTGAAAACAAGCGCCGGATTAGCCATTCTGATCAAAACGGATGTCTTCAAACGCCTGATGTTTTATACCTACGCCGAAGACAGGAGTAAGTTTTACGCAGTCCACGTAGATCAGATATGGGAAGCGCTGGATATGCTGAAATCCGGCAAAATTCCGGCCAGTCTGGACGATATTATAGCCATGGCGCCGCAACTGGAATCCGATGAACCGGATGAGGCAGAACCAGACTATGAAAATGTGCACGATGTGATCCAGTTGCCCATCGAAAAGCGCAAGAAGAAAAAGAAAAAGAGTAAGGGGAACCGCGACCGCTCTCAAACCGCTGCCGCTGCCGTGGAAAAAGCTGCGCAACAAGACGATTTGTCGCAAAACCGCACTGCGCCGCGCCGTGACGACCGCAACCGGCGCCCAGACAACCGCCCGCCCCGCCCGGATAATAGACCGCCGGAAGGACGAAATGAACAGCGTCCTCCGCAGCAGCATACAAAAAGGGACCCTGGAGCGCCGCCTCAAAATCAGGGCCAGCCTGCGCAGAAACCTCCACAACAACGCCCACCTGAAAACCGGCAAACGCCCCAGGCGCCCAAACAGGACGGACTTGTGCCGCCTGCCGACGGCGCTGCCGATAAGGATGGCAACAAAGGCAATAACAAGGGGGGAAACCGCAACCGGGACCGGCGAAATTTTAAAGGGAAGAAATGATAGAAGTTGATGAGTTGACTATTGATGAGTTGATGATCTGCAAAAATGAACCGACATTTTCAAGCATCAATGTCAATCATCAATTAAACTTTATCAATTTAATCCAGGATAATCACCCCGAAAGCTTCAAAAGACACCTCGCGTTTTGGTTCGGTGATGGCAGCAATTTCTTCTTTTGATTTGCCGGCGTCTTCCGCGTAATGGCGCAAAACATCTACAGGCGTGTTTTCAACATAAGCGTAGCCATCTACCACTACGTGTTTACCTGCGAGGTCTTTCGGCATAAAAAACGCATAATCTTTAAATGTTACACGCATTTCCGGCTGCCCCGGCTGATCGGACACCAAAGTCATCCAACACCCCTTTTTCTGACAGACCTCGCTTACTTTGCCGCTTACTTTGGCAGGTAAAGAATCTACCGTTGCCATTTGTGGCATCAGGGCGTCATACGCCATGGCATTTTGGGCGTCGATCACGGCGCCGAAGTTTTTAGAAGCAGCGGCCTGTGTGGTTTCAGAAGGCTGCGAACCGCAGGCAGTCAGTATCAAAGCCGCCCCTAACATTGTGGAAAGTTTTTTTAACATGGATTTAAATTTTTTTTAATTTATTGAAAATCAGAATGTTACTATGAAAAACAACGGCGCAAAAGTACAAATTTCATTTCATTGAAATATGTATGGCACAATATTCGGATAGGTAAATTGTTCTTGCATCATATCATCCGCCTGGGCTACTCCAAACAACCACCAACCATGATGCCTGAACCTCGTTCGAGTTTAATCAATTTACCTAAAACGTACTGCTTGCACCCTTCTTTTTACCCGCACTTTTTTCATTGTAAAAAATTAAATCTGTCACAGACATGAAGGGTTATAATCTTGTTTCCCGTCTTTTTGTACCGGCTTTATTGCTGGTAATTTCATCATTCCAATTACCTGCTCAGTGCGTCAGCGGCAACTGCCAGAATGGAACTGGTAGCTACCGTTATTCGGCTACCTCCAGGTATACTGGACAATTCAGGGCCAACCTGCGCGATGGCCGGGGTAAAATGACCCTTCCGAATGGCGCTTTTTATGAAGGCCAGTTCAGCCGCGGCAAAATGCAGGGCGAAGGCACGATGACCTACGCCAATGGCGATAAATACACCGGCGCCTGGGTGAATGATTTGCCCAATGGTCAGGGCAAGTACTATTTTAAAACCAGAGAACGCTACGAAGGCAAATTCGTGAACGGCGAATTCGATGGCCAGGGTACCATGTACTATCCCGATGGCGCCTATTATACAGGCGCCTGGCAAAAAAACCGCAAACACGGCGCCGGTAAATTAGTCGCCCCCACTGGAAAAATAACACAAGGCACCTGGACAAACGGCAAACCCGCTGCCACAACCACTTCCACGACTGATAATTCGGGCGGGGTGGCCAACAAACCCAACTCCACCCAACAAAAACCTTCCCAAAACGCCAATACCGCTTCCAATAAACCTGCTCAAACAAACCATCGCCAACCAAACCGGATGTCAGCGGACTGCGCAACTGCGGTACCGGTTTCTGCCGGGTCGGGCGGGGTTACTACGATTATCCCGACGGGTCTCGCTGGATCGGCGAATTCAAAGAAGGTTACCCGAACGGCAAAGGCGTTTGCTACTATTCCAATAGCGACCGCTACGAAGGCGAATGGGTCAACAATGCCCCACATGGCGAAGGAATTATGTATTTCAGCACGGGGCGTGTGTATGGCGCTGTGTGGTTGAACGGTTCTCCGATCAAAGAAGTGGATTCCCGGGAAGTCATTCCTGCCGACCCGATTATGGTGGAAGCCAATAAAAGTGTAAAAATTTGGGCGGTGATCGTCGGCGTAGGGCGTTACACTTCCATGCCTTCGCTCAAATTTACCGACGACGATGCTTTCCGCGTGTATTCTTTCCTCAAAAGCCCGGAAGGCGGCGCTTTACCCGATAATCAGATCGCGATACTGGTAGACGAATCGGCCACCCGCGAAAATATCCTGAAAACCATGCGCCAGTATTTCCTGAAAGCCGACGCCAACGACGTGGTGATGCTGTACTTCAGCGGCCACGGCCTGGAAGGTTGTTTCCTGCCGGTCGACTACGACGGCTACAACAACAAACTGCGCCACGAGGAAGTGAAACAAATTTTCAACGCCAGCAAAGCCAAACACAAACTCTGCATCGCCGACGCCTGCCACAGCGGTTCGCTCAATTACGGCGACGGCCTGGCTGCCAAAGGCCCGGCGCCTGTCACCCTGCAACGCTACTACCAGGCTTTTGAAGAAGCCGACGGCGGTATTGCCCTGCTGATGTCGTCCAAAGCGGAAGAACTCTCACTCGAAGACCACGGTCTGCGCCAGGGTGTGTTTACCTACTACGTGCTCCGCGGCTTGAAAGGCGCTGCCGATAACAACGGTGATTACTTAGTGACTATCAAGGAGTTATACGGCTATGTATATTCCAAAGTACGCGAATACACCGCCAATGTGCAAACGCCGGTGCTAACCGGAGATTTCGATGACGCGATGCCCGTGGCGTTTCGGAGGAATTGAGGGAGGATTTGTTTAATAGTGAATGGGAATCGGGGGGCGTCGAATAAGATTCGGCGACCCCCGATTTATTGTATCAATTCACCCCGCATTCCACCCCTAATACCTCCATCGCCGCAATAAACTCATTTCCCACATTCACTTTCCGTACCTGCGAGGTAAAGGACATTTTTTCCTTGTTGTTGTAGTCGATCAGTTCCATCCGCAGCGTGTGTTTGCCTTTGTGGGCCAGACACAGTTTTTCGATGCGTTCGATCAGGTCGGCGGAGATTTTTTCCACCGGGATGCGCAGCGTGATGGATGAGGTTTTTTCCTCGCCGATGGTTTCCAGCAGCCGGACGTTTTGTACGCGGAACTCCATTTCATCGGAATTGTAGCGCTGTTTGTACTCGCCTTCCACGTACACGCTCGTGCCTTCCTCGAAGAAGGATTTTGAATTTGGCATAACTCTCCGAAAACATGGTGATTTCCAGTGAGCCCGTGTAATCCTGAATGGTAAAACGCCCCCAGCCCGTGCCTTTCTGGCTGATGCGGTGCTCGGCCTTGAGTACGAAACCGGCGACATTTACTTTGCGGCCTTTGTAGTTCTCGATGTTGGCAAGCGGTGAAGCGAAGTTTTCCCATTCGTAGCGGAAATCGTCGAGCGGGTGACCGCTGAGGTAAATGCCTACCACCTCTTTTTCCTTTTGCAGTTTGAAAATCAGGCCCCAGTCGGGCACCTTGGGCACCACAGGTTCGGGGATACTGACCGAGTCGGAGAGGTCGCCGAACAGCGAATTGACCGACATGATTTTATCGCCCTGGAATGCCGAGCCGTATTTGAGCAGTTTTTCAATAAAAGCGACGTCCTTGTCCGTCTCCGCAAAAAATGCCGAACGCGGGACGCCGAACCCGTCGAATGCGCCGGCGTACACCAGGCTTTCCATCACCCGTTTGTTCACCGTGCGCAGGTTGATGCGCCGCATATAATCAAAAAGGTCCTTGAACGGGCCGTTTTTGGTGCGTTCTTCGATCATCACTTCCATGGCGGCCTCGCCCACCCCTTTCACGGCGCCCATGCCGTAGCGGATGTCGCCTTTTTTATTCACGGAAAAATTGATCAGCGATTCGTTCACATCCGGGCCTTTTACGTTGAGGCCCATACGTTTACACTCTTCCAGGAAGAAGGTGATTTTATCGATATTCGACTGCGAATGCGTGAGCGTCGCAGCCATGTATTCGGAGGGATAATGCGATTTTAAATAGGCTGTCTGGTAGGCCACGAGGGCGTAGCATGTGGAGTGCGATTTATTGAAAGCGTACATGGCGAAGGCTTCCCAGTCGGTCCAGATTTTTTCCAGGACTTTGGCCGGATGGCTGCGGCTCGTTCCACCTTCGATGAACTGGCTTTTCATTTTGTCCAGCACCGCCTTTTGCTTTTTACCCATGGCCTTGCGCAGCACGTCGGCGTCGCCTTTGGAGAAGCCGGCGAGTTTCTGGGAAAGGAGCATGATCTGCTCCTGGTACACGCAATTGTGCAGGATGACATTATTCCCAACAAAATTGTGGATGCCTTCTACTGTGATATCGTATACCAATTCCGTACCTGCGGGAGAGATTTCTGCAATTTCTTCCCAGCGGACGTTCAGGTTGCGTTGTGTACGTGGCAATGCGAACGTTTCAGCCACAGGAGCAACCACGTGTGCAGCAATGCGTGCACGGTTTTTATTCAACGTATTGAAATGCTGACGGCTCAACCCGTGTGTCTCCATCAGGCTGCGCTGCGAACCATTCCAGGAGGAGTTTACTTCTTCAAAGAAAATTTCCCGTGAAACGTTGTCGGTAAAGGCTTCCTGAAAAGCGCTTTCTTCAGACATTTGTTTCAATACCAGGAAAGGAGCAACTTTTTCAGAAAAAACCTTCAGGTTGTACACGGATACCTGAAACGCTGTAATTTCTTCCTGCCTCCGGTTGTTGAAATAACGAGTTTCGTACGTGGTAGAATAAATCCCAGGCGCAACAGCAAAGTCTGCGTCATTGGCCAGTCGGGGCGAAATGGTTTTGAAAGCACAGATTTTTTTGCCGATGTGGCCGTCACAGTCCCAAAGAGAGGCCAGGAAAAAACCGATCAGTTCATCTGTAAGTCCAAATACAAATTCCGGAACGAACTTGGTAAATAAGCCAGTACCCTGAGTTTTTGCGGGTCAAATGTTCCGGCGATTGGGCTTCCAGTTTTCTCGGTGTAGCAATCGCGTCACCAACCTGTAATTCGCCGAGTTCGCGCCAGCCATTTTCTGTCAAAACCCGGTGGTTGGAAGTCATTTTTACAATGGCGCCGTTTTTCAGTTTTACTTTAAAAACCGGTTTTTCACCATTGCAAACCCAGTAGGACATTTTGCCTTTTTGTGGTAAGAGGTCGGCCCACGCCCTGGACATAAAAGTCGCCCACACGATTTTCCAATTGGTCCATACGAACGCGTTTGCCCGAAATGGCATCGAAAACGAGCGTGTCGCCCGTAACACAAATACCAAAAGTATCCTTGAGGTATTCCTCCATATCCGGCAAATCATACGTCACCGCCTGCCGCCCGTGTTTGCGGGAAATAAAGTCGGGAATATACTCCAGCGGCCCCGGCCGGTACAAGGCATTCATGGCGATTAGGTCGTCGAATTTGTCGGGTTTCAGGTCGCGCAGGTACTTCTGCATACCGGCGCTTTCAAACTGGAAGGTGCCGTTGGTTTCGCCGCGCTGGTAGAGTTCGTAGGTTTTTTTATCGTCGAGCGGTATATCGTCGATGCTGATTTTCACGCCGTGGTTTTGCTCGATCAGGATCAGCGCATCGCGGATGATGGTGAGGGTTTTGAGGCCCAGGAAGTCCATTTTGATTACCCCGGCATCCTCGATGATGGAGCCTTCGTACTGGGTAATGAGCAGTTCGGTCTCTTTCGAGGTATAAACCGGAATAATTTCCGTCAGGTCTTTCGGCGCGATAATGATACCCGCCGCATGGATACCCGTGCCGCGCACCGAACCTTCGAGAATCATGGCTTCTTTGAGCACCATGCCTTCGGGCGTATGCTCGGCGACTAAATGTTCGCGGAGTTTTTTGGCATTTTCGAGGTCTTCCGAACCGAGGTTTTCTTTTTCTGACAAAGATCCTTCGCCGGTCAACGGCGCGGTAAGTACCCGTTTGAGGGAAATGCCGGGTTTTTCAGGCACCAGTTTGGCCAGCGCATTGGCCTGGTCGAGTGGCAGGTCCAGCACGCGCGAAACGTCTTTGATCGACATTTTGGCGGCCATGGTGCCGTAGGTGACAATCTGGGCCACCTGCTGTTTGCCGTATTTTTCCACCACATAATCGATCACTTTCTGGCGGCCTTCGTCGTCGAAGTCCGTGTCGATATCGGGCATGGATTTCCGGTCGGGATTCAGGAAACGTTCGAACAGCAACTGGTACTTGATCGGGTCGATATTGGTGATGCCGATACAGTAGGCCACCGCGCTGCCCGCCGCCGAGCCGCGCCCGGGGCCGATGAACACGCCGATGTCTTTGCCGTGGTTGATGAAGTCGGCCACGATGAGGAAGTAGCCCGCAAAACCCATCGTTCTCACGGTATTGAGTTCGAAATTGAGGCGATCCTCTACTTCGGTGGTTATTTCCTTGTAGCGTTTTTTAGCGCCTTCAAAAGTCAGGTGGCGCAGGTAATCGTCCTGGGTTTGAAAGGTCTGCGGAACCACGAAATTGGGCAGCAGGATGTCTTTTTTGAGTTTCAGGTGCTCGCATTTGTCCACAATTTCCATGGTATTGTCCAGGGATTGTGGCACATCCTGGAACAATTTACCCATTTCGGCCTGCGTCTTGAAATAAAACTGGTCGTTCCAGAAAGCAAAACGGCCGCCTTTCATTACAGTACCTTCTTCCACAAATTCGCGGATAGCGGGTGTGGCCTGTTTCTCGCCGGTGTTGACACAAAGCAGGATGTCGTGCGCGTTGGAGTCTTTCTGGTCTACGTAGTGCGAGTCGTTGGTACAAATGACTTTGACCTTGTATTCGTCGGCCCAGCGCAGGAACATTTCATTTACCTTGTCCTGCTCGGCCATCTGGTGCCGCTGGATCTCGATGTAGTAGTCTTCACCAAAAATATCGAGCCACCATTCAAACTCCTTTTTGGCTTCCGCTTCACTTTTTTTAAGGATCGCCTGCGGCACCATCGCACCGATGCAACAGGTGGTAGCGATCAGCCCCTCATGGTATTGCAAAATCAGTTCTTTGTCGATCCGCGGGTATTTGCCGTACAAACCCTCGATGTAGCCGAGGGAACACAGTTTCACCAGGTTTTTATAACCCTCCGGGTTTTTGGCCAGGAACAATTGGTGGTAGCGTTTGTCCTTATCCTCTTTAGTAAAACTGCGGCGGTGCCGGTCGGTCACCACATAAAATTCGCAGCCGACAATGGGTTTTACTCCCTCGTGTTTGGCCGCTTCCGCCACAAACTGAAACGCCCCGAACATGTTGCCGTGGTCGGTGATGGCGATGGCTTTCATGCCATCGGCAGCGGCTTTTTTGAACAGCGAAGGAATGCTCGCCGCGCCGTCGAGCAGGGAGAACTGGGTGTGGCAGTGGAGGTGTGCGAATTGTGGCATGGTGGGTTATCTTTTCTTCCAACTATCGGAAAATATTCAGGTGGTATGCGATGGCAAATTTAAAACAAAAAGTAAGAGGTAGGGTGGGATGTGGAAAACTATCCTTTAGCCTTTTAAAATAGGCAACCGGAATACTAGATCCAGAAATTTACATTTTTACTTTTTCACCCCCATCACCTCCTGCAAAACCCGCATCCCCGATCCCCGATACCGCGCCACTACCTGCCCAGAAATTTTTTCAGGCAGCACATACGCCCGATCAGATAAAATTTTCAGCCATTGCACCGCCCGGAACGATGAAAAATCCGAGCCTTCATAAGGTTGCGGATGTGACTGAACGATGCCGATAGCGAGGAGCGCCTGAGACTTTTTTTCTGTCGCGAAAATGACATCTCCGGTTTTTATACGCCGCGCCCAGCAGCGCACATAGCGCAGTGATTTCGCTGAAATTGAGCTGTCGTTCAGCCGTTCCATTTCCTCATTAAAAAGCGTTTCGTCCCACATCCGGTAAGCCGTCCAGTAAGGCGCCAGAAGTGCGGCGGCGTCGAACGGCACATATTGTTGTTTAAAAATGATCTCGTAATCTACTTTCAAGCGGTCTAAATGAACGACCCAGACGCCCGCGCCGCCACCCACTTTTTTTCGTAAATCGGCCAAAGGAAACCGCGTATTTTCAAACAGCGGAAAAGCGGCAAACACCTTCGCATCGGCTTGCCGTACACGGAAAATACGTTTGGCTGCGCTTTTTAAATGCAGGAACTCGTCGTGAAAGGCCTGAAGCAACGTCGTATCATGCAGTACCAGCAGGTTTTCCGCATTGGAATTGTACGTCCAGTTATACGAACCGCAGAGCAGCAGCCGACCATCGATAATGACAAATTTGTGGTGCATCAGGCCCGCATCGAGGCAGGCAAAAAGTTGGCCGCCTTGTTGGATAAACAGTTGAAAATCGAGTCCGCCCGAACGGATATTTTGCGTGTCGTATTCCAACAGCAACTCTACCTGCACCCCGGCACGGAGGCGTTTCAGCAGCACTTCAAAAATGTCGCGGTGCGTAAACCAGCAGACAGCCACCTGAATATTCCGTTGTGCCTGAACAAGATAACTGCATAGGTACTCCGCAATCTGCTGAAAACACGTAGCCGGGCCTTCCCGGGGCGACATATTGAAGCGTTCCAAAATATATGATTTTAACAAATTTGCTTTCTCCGCCGTCTTCCACATACTGCGTTCTATGGAGCGAACGTTGTAGAAGAAATGATCCTGCAAATCCTCCCTTCGCAACTACACTAATCACACGAACCACTGACCGAAATTTATGGCAAGTGCTAACTACAAAATCCTGCTCGTAGAAGACGACCAAAACTTTGGCGACGTTCTACGTTCTTACCTCGAAATGCATGACTACGACGTCACCCTCGCTACGGATGGGGTGCTCGGACTTGAGGCTTTCCGCAAAAGTCATTATGACCTCTGCGTGTTTGATGTCATGATGCCGCGCAAAGACGGCTTCACCCTCGCCCGCGATATCCGGGAGCGCAACCAGGAAGTGCCGATTATTTTCCTCACCGCAAAAACGATGAAGGACGATGTGCTCCAGGGCTTCAAAATAGGCGCCGACGATTATATTTCCAAACCCTTTAACTCGGAGGAATTGTTGCTGCGCATCCAGGCGGTATTGAAGCGGGTGAACAAAGCGCCCGATCCGCGTGATGAACAGCGGGAATACACCATCGGGAAATACCACTTCAATTTCCCTGTCCGTATTCGGACTTTTACAGATCCGGCGCCGGGCGAAGAAAACCAGTGGAAGCTCAGCCCGAAAGAAGCCGAGCTGCTCAAAATGTTTTGTCGCTATATGAATGATGTGACGCCACGTTCAGAAGCGCTGACTAAAATCTGGCATGAAGACAATTATTTCACGGCGCGTTCCATGGATGTTTTTGTGACCAAATTGCGGAAATATTTAGCCAAAGATTCGGGTATTGAAATTGTCAATATCCATGGCAACGGATTCCAGTTGCTTGTGAAGGATGTAGCCAACGCCCATTAAGTAGTTATCCATTATTAGTTATTGGTTATCAGTATTCATAATCAAGCATTGACAAAGAATTTAGCCAAAACTAATTTTGCACACCTACTTACCTACTTAAAACCTGTACTACAAATGCATTTTAACCTGTGGGTCGATTGATTTCGGCTCACGGGTTTCTTTTTTGGTTTGAGTGGTTTTGACCCTCCTTCGCCTATGGGCTATGGCAGTTAAAAAGGCTTCGGCGGGTAAGGGTTTGAAGGCTTCGCTTTCAGGTATTTGTACCGGGATCGGTCAAAGTCTGCATTAACCTTGTTGCTCTGCTTGCTTTTTGCCCTTTGCCCTTTAATTTCACGCTGCCTGTTGAAACAGGTTCATTTGTCCATTATTAGCGTAGGCATCCAGGAGACGAGCAAACTTCATTTTGTCTTTGCTGTTGCTGCGCAGGGTAATCAGTTTGGCTAATTCCAGCGTCAGGTAGAAATCTTCCACGGGTTCGCCCGGCCTGGGGCGCTTGGCAAAATCGCGGTATATCTGCGGGCGGCGGATACCGTCTTCAAATTCGTAGGCATCGCGCAGCCACTTGCGTACCTGTGCACCGTATTGCCTGATCGGCAATTTCAGAACCGTGTGGAGATTGGTAGCGGTGACAACTTTGGTGCCTTTTTTACTTTCCAAAATTTCGAGTGCCATAACTCACTGATTTTGTGCTGTTTAATTTTTTGTTTCAAATTGCGTTACAAAAATAAACAAGTTGTTGTTTAAAACAAATATTTTTAAATTTATTTTTTATAAAATTTTTTGTTAATCGAAGTAAGTGTTTGACAATCAATAAATTATTTAAATTTTTTGTTTGAAACAAGTTTGGAAAATTTCATTAAAAACACAACTTTTGCACCCGCCAACCCCGCTTGTGTTTTAATTTTTCGAATATGCAAATCCAGATTCCCCGACTAAAAAATACCGAATCCGGCAATTTTTTCCTCATTGCCGGCCCCTGTGCCATCGAAGGCGAACAAATGGCTTTCGACATCGCAGGTCAGGTGCAGGAAATCTGCCAGCGCCTGGCGATTCCCTATATTTTTAAGGGTTCCTACCGCAAAGCCAATCGCAGCAAACGCGATTCTTTCACCGGTATCGGCGACGAAAAGGCGCTGGGTATCCTGCAGGCAATTGGCAAACATTACGACCTGCCCACTACTACGGATATTCACACCGACCCGGAAGCCGCATTGGCCGCACAATACGTGGATATCCTGCAAATCCCGGCATTTTTATGTCGCCAGACCAGCCTGCTAACGGCAGCGGCCCTGACAGGTAAAGTAGTGAACATCAAAAAAGGACAGTTTGTAGCGCCGGAAGCCATGCGTTTTGCCATGGAAAAAGTGCAGGAAGAAGGCAATCCAAATGTGATTCTGACAGAACGCGGCACGACCTTCGGCTACCAGGATCTGATTGTCGATTACCGCGGACTGCCCGCCATGCAATCTTTCGGCGCCCCGGTGGTGTTGGATTGCACCCATTCGCTGCAGCAACCCAACCAGAGCAGCGGCGTCACCGGCGGCCGCCCGGCCCTGATTGAAACCATCGCCCGGGCAGGTATTGCGGTAGGCGCCGACGGCCTGTTTATTGAAACGCACCCAAAACCATCGGAAGCAAAATCGGATGGTGCGAACATGCTCCCGCTCGATCGGCTCGAAGCGCTGCTGGAACGGCTGGTGCGTATCCGGGAAGCAATTCTTTGATGTGTTTCGTGTGTGGTGTTTCGTGTTTGGGGCGCTCCGCCTTTGGCCTTTTACGAGAGATTAGGCGAAGCGCCCCAAACACGAAACACCACACACGAAACACTAAAAACGATACATGGCCAAAGGCGAAGCGCCCCCAAACACCAAACACCACACACGAAACACCAAGCAATATGGTTTCGATTGAACAACTATATTCCATTTACCTCCGGAATCCGGTAGTCAGCACGGACACGCGCCAGTTGCCGCAGGGCTGTATTTTTTTTGCCTTGAAAGGCGCCAGTTTTGACGGCAATCTGTTCGCTGCGCAGGCGCTGGAAAATGGCGCAGCTTACGCAGTGATAGACGACCCGACCAAACAAACAGACGAGCGCCTGCTGCTGGTGCCGGATGTGTTGACAGCGCTGCAAAAATTGGCCACACACCACCGGATGCAGTTTGAAATTCCCGTGATTGCTATTGGAGGCTCCAATGGAAAAACGACTACCAAAGAATTGATTTCCAGTATTTTAACGAGCCATTACCCCTGCCATTTTACAAAAGGAAACCTGAATAACCATATCGGCGTGCCACTCACGCTGCTATCTATGCCAACAAATACGGAAGTAGCGGTGATTGAAATGGGAACCAACCAACCCGGCGATATCGAGCAGTTGTGCGAAATAGCAAGGCCTACACACGGATTACTGACAAATATCGGAAAAGAACACCTGGAGGGTTTTGGCCGCCTGGCCGGGGTAAAAAAAGCCGAAGGTGAATTGTATCGCTACCTGGCGCGGCATTCGGGTTGTGTATTTCTCAATCTTTCTGAAAAACACCTGCCCGCTATGGCACGGCGCAATCAGCGCCGGATTGAATACCGGCAATCCGATATGTTGAACCCGAACGACGGAACGATCGAGGTGAAAATGCTGCGGGAAATGCCTTTTGTCGAGGTGGCATTTCTTTCTGATGAAGGGCCGACCGTGGAAGTGAGGACGCATTTGTTCGGACGCCACAACTTCAATAATGTGATGACGGCCATTGTACTGGGTATTTATTTTAAAGTGCCTGCTTCCAAAATAAAATCGGCCCTGGAATCCTATCGGCCTTCCAATAATCGCTCACAAATAGTTCCATACGGTAGCAATACCGTGCTGCTGGATGCCTACAATGCCAATCCTTCCAGTATGCAACCGGCACTGGAAAGCCTGCAGGCCATGCCTGCTGAACGGAAAGTCGCCATCCTGGGCGATATGCTGGAATTGGGCGCAGATAGTAAAAAAGAACACGCAGCCATGCTGCGTTTCGCAGCCCGGCTGCATTTAGATCATCTGGTACTGGTGGGCCGGGAGTTTGCTCAAACGCCGTACAAACGTTACCATGCCTTGCATTTCCCTGATAATTCGGCTGCAAAAACATGGCTGGAGCAACAAAAATTCCAGAATACGCTGATCCTGATTAAGGGATCGCGGGGAATTAGGTTGGAGAAACTGATTGAAAAAGTTGATGGAGGTTTGAGGGATTGAAAGGATGGTTTGAGGTGGTAACCTGAGCCATGAGTTACCACCTCAAACCATCAAACCTTTCAAACCCTCAAACCTCCATCAACCTACTTCGACACTACATCCCGCGCAAACAGGATTTTGGGTTTCCAGTAATTGGAGGTACTTACGTTTTCCACGATCACACCCCGGCTGGTGGTGCTGTGTACACAAACAATACCTGCTTTGGAACGTTTGACTACCATGGCAACGTGCGAAATCCGGTTTTTGCTCTCGCCAAAAAAGATCAGGTCGCCGGGTTGCGTCCGGTCGAGCGCTACAGCCCGGCCTTCTTTGGCTTGTGCCGATGAAGCGGGAGAAATTTTTATTTTAAATTCTTTCATCACATAACTGGTGAATCCGGAGCAGTCGAATCCCGAAGGGCTGGTTCCTGCATATTTATATGTGGAGCCGACATATTTCTGGGCATAATCAGTGATGCGGTTGCGCAACTGCACAGCGCTGCCGGAGCTGCCGGCAGGAGTTGGTTTATTGTTTTTTTTAACCGGCGAACAGGCTACACTGATCAGAACAAGGGTGAAAAAAGCGGCGGAAAGCAGGCGTTGGCTCATTACAAACGGATTGATTTTTGATATACTACAAACCGCGAAACAACACCGCAACGCACATTATTACACCATTTTGTCATTTGTTTAACATTGAAAAAAGGTTTTGCTTAATGTTTCCTGTCTCTTAAAGTGGGACAAATCAACAGATAGCCATACCTTTGCGTCCATTTCACACCAATTAAAAAGTCATGCAAGAGCAAACCGAGCAGGCGTTACAAGAAATTTTCAATGAAAAGGGTGAGCGACTCAGCCCTGTCCTTCCCAAACACATCAAAAATTTTCTCATCGATATAGATGGTACCATCTGCGATGACGTGCCAAATGAAGAACCGGCGCGCATGGGTACCATATTGCCTTATCCCGATGCGCTGGAAATGCTAAATCGCTGGTACGATGAAGGTCATGTGATCTTTTTCTTCACCAGCCGTACCGAAGCGCACCGCGAAATTACCGAATACTGGCTGGCTAAACACGGCTTTAAATACCACGGTATTCTGTTCGGCAAACCGCGCGGCGGCAATTATCACTGGATCGACAACCATATCGTAAAGGCGACCCGTTTTAAAGGGAAATTTACAGACTTAGTGGTCAAAACACACGAAATTGAAGTTTTTTCAGAGTAGATAAAACAATGTTCCTGGTTTTGAACGTTATCTAAAGCGACGGTCTAAAAAAGTTGATGGATGTTTGAAGGTTTGAAAGGTTTGATGGTTTGAGGTGATAACTTAAAGTCATAAGTTACCACCTCAAACCATCAAACCTTTTCAAACCTTCAAACATCTATCAACATTAGATACCTTTATTACGATAACCCAATTCAATAACTCATGAACCTGCTGCTCCCGCTGTACCTGTTGTTGTCCCCCGCTCCGCCGGATACGTTGCCTTACGATCTGAGAAATCCATCACACATTATTAACCTTGTAAGCGAAGACTTGCAAGAAATCTCGGGACTGAGTCCTACCGATGTGCCAGGTAAATACCTCGCGATTGCGGATGAGAAGGGCGAAGTCTTTTTTGTCGATGGCAACGGAGGAGCTATTACCCGACGTATCCTGTTTCGGGATAAAGGCGATTTTGAGGGTGTAGAGATGGTCGGACAATGTCTTTATGCCGTAAAAAGCAACGGAGACCTTTTCGAAATAGGCGACTGGAAACAAAAGAAGATGTGTATCAACATGTATGATACACATCTTGACAAAGAAGATGATGTAGAGGGTTTAGGATATGACCTGAAACGCAATTGCTTATTATTAGTCGGCAAAGGCAACGCTGACAGCAGTTATATCCGCGATGTTTATGCGTTTGACCTGACAACCAAGCTGTTGGGTGAACAACCGGTCTATTCGGTCAATCCGTTGGAAGTTAATCGTTTGTTACCGCCCGGATCGGATGAAAACAACCATTTTTTCAGCCCTTCCAGTATTGCCATTCACCCGATCACAGGGGATGTCTATATCACTTCTACCGCTCAGAAACGCCTCCTGGTACTGGATTACGACAGTGGCGCCATCAAATATGTAACTCGTCTGGATAAAAAAATGCTGCCGCAGCCGGAAGGTATCGCTTTCGACTCCAACGGCGACATGCTCCTGAGCAGTGAAGGGAAAAAAGGAGAGGGGCTGGTTTTTCGGTTTTTATACCGCGGAAAAGTAAATGAGTGAGTGCTGATTCGGGAGTTGCCGCCCGAAAGCACACCAGACTCAAAAACTCATTTCACCACCACGGTTTGCACCGAACGGCCTTGTTGCGTTTGAATTTCAACCCAGTAAATACCGGACGCCTGCCTTGCGGCCTGCCAGTTTGTTTGATGGGCGCCTGAATCGAGGCGGCCCAGGTCTTCAGAATGTACCGTTTTACCGGTTGCATCCAGTACCCGCAGTTGTACGGAGGAGGCAGCAGCAAGCGAAAATGAAACCGTTGTTTCACTTGCCGTGGGATTGGGTGCGAGGGATAACGCAGTTACAGCAAGACCTTCTTCCCGGGTTCCGGTGGTAATATTGTTCCATTTTAACAAACGTCCGCTTGCAATTTCAGAAGTATACAGGTTGCCCTGGGCATCGAGCGCCATGCCGGCAGACAAATTAAAATCCTGCGCTACCACTTCGCGTGCTCCGTTGGTTTTGATCCGCGTTACTTTGGCTGAATTGAGCGCATAACCCGGCGGCAACATCGGATCGAGTACAAATTGTCCTACCTGAAGCGCATACAAATCGCCTGTGCTTTCGTCCAGCGCCAAATCTGTCAACTGCGTTAAACCAGTGGCATAAGGCGTTGCCACACCGTTGGAATCCAGCGCAAAGACATTGGCTGCGCCGTCTAAAAACGGGAAGCCGGTCAGTTGGCATACATAAAAACCGCCACCCGGTTTGGCAATGATTCTGGTGGGTACCGCATCCACTGTCGGTGGACCGAAGGGCAGCGGATTCGGGAAATCAGGGAAAGTGGCAAAAATCGATAATTGACCGGAAGGAGTGGCTTTAACAATGGCATTGGCTGCTGCATCCGCTACATAGAGATTGCCGGCCGCGTCGGCGGCGATGGAGTATGGATTACTTTCCAACAGACCTTCAGCCACGACAAAAACCCCGATATCCAGTGCCCAGGTGCTGAGGTCCGGTGTCAATGGTGCACTTGCGCCAGGCACAAACCCGGTCAGATCAAAAATCAGCACTTGCCCCGTTGCTCCTATGGTCACTGCCAGCCGGTTATCGGGCAATGCCAGGGTGTGCCAGGGGCCTATCCCTTCCTGTGTCGTGGTATCGAAAAAAGAAGGAAGCCCGGCGATTACCGGCCATACCGAGCCGTCGGACTGCACCAGCGAAACAGCGCCGTCGTTGAACCCATAGCCGGATTCTGTTACCCATACCCTGCCCTGGGCGTCCACTTCCACACCCGCCGGAAGGCGCAGACTATCGGCCACTATACTAAACGACTGGCTTTGAGCGATGTAGAACAAGAGGGAGAAAAATGCAAAAAGAAAAGTTCTCATGTTGATAGAAAGGTTGGTTGGTTAAAAAATCAAAAAAAAACAGGTTAAGCCATATACGAAGCAAGTGATATTTTGGATCAGTTGAGGTTGTCTTAAATGGTTGATGAAGGTTGATAAGGGTTGATAAGGTTGATAATACATCCACTCGAAAAAAGTTAAATCGCTTCATTTTCGAGCGGATGTATTATCAACCTTATCAACCCTTATCAACCTTCATCAACCATTAAAACAACATCCGGTGCGTTTTAATTACTGCTGGTCGGAGGCGCAGGCATTTCCATTACCGGCGTCATGGAATCGAATTCAACATACCAGCGGCCCTTGATTTTGTGCAGTAGTACCGAATCTTTTGTTTTGCCGCCCACTTGCTGGCCGCCCATTTTAATATCAGCCTGGGTATCGGAGGTGATCAGGACTACGTCAGGGGTGATAAACCGAATATTGGGTTCGGAAGAAGTGAAAGCCGGTTTTGCATCCAGCATTTTCATAAAACCTTCCCAGTTTTCGCGCAGTTGCGCTTTCCCGGTCAACATGCGACCGTCCGGGCCGATTTCCTGTGCCTGATCGGTATAGTAAGGCAATACCTTGTTGATGTCGCCTGTTTCGTAGGCTTGCCACACTTCTTTCCAGAAGGATTTTACGGCTGCTTCATCGGTAACAGTCTGGGCGTTTGCGATTTGAGTGGACAGTGCAAAAGCACAGCAGAGGAGCAGGTTAAAAAGAATATTTTTCATTGTTTGATTCAATTTTAGAAGTTGTGGGTTGTTTTTAAGAATTGTTTGTTGGATCAGGTGGGTCAGTTGTTCGCAGCGGGTTGTGAAATAACCGGTGTGAGTGTTACCAGTTCGATCAGCCATTTGCCGCCTGTTTTGCGCAACACAATTGAAAAGGTCATTTTTCCCGTGTCCTTTTTTTCTCCAAAATAGTTGTCCGTTTGTTCTGTGTAGGTGGCCAGGATCACATCCGTCGCCAGGTAACGTGTTTGCATGAACAGATTTGTTTGTTCGTGGCGGTCGGGTTTCGGCAGACTCCTGAAATAATTAAACAGGCCGGTGTACATAGCGACGAGGTTGGCCCGGCCACGAGTAATTTCGCCCATCGGGCTGACCACTTCCGCATTTTCCATAAAAAGCGGGCCCATCGCATTGGCGTCCAGTTGCACCACAGCAGTTTGTACGGCCTTGTAACATGCTTCGACGCCTTGCTGGTCGGCGGCGGAAACAGATTGTGCCTGGAGATTCAAGGCAAAGAAGCAGGTGAGCAACAGCGTTGCCAGTTTTGAAATGTTTGACATTGGTTGAAAAAGTTAAATGTGAAGGGTTAGAAAAGTGGATTCGTTTACAAAATTTATAAATCATAAATCTTGTGTAATTCGTTGGTTTGAATTGCCTTTTGCACTTTGCCCTTTTATTGAACCCGGGCTACGGCGTTTTTGACAGGCGGCACCGTTTGCAGGTAAGCCCAAAGTGCGGATACTTCCGCATCTGTGAGCGCTGACATGGGCGGCATGAGCGGGCTGAGTGACGTGCCGTCGGGGCGTTTGCCGAAGCGTACGGCTTCTGCAAATTGTGCTTCCGTCCATTTGCCGATACCCGTTTCAGGGTCGGGCGTAATATTGGCAGATACTGCCCGGTTGTGCTCGGGGTCTTCCAACGGATTGCCGCCACCGAAATAGCCTGCCGATTTTTCGGGTTCCAGGTCGTTGTTCGTTTCAAAGCCGGCCGAGTGGCAGCGGTAGCATTCCCATTTTCCGGTGGCTAAATAGCGTCCCCAGGCGATTTTGTCAGATGGCGGCGGCGCTGTAATGGCCTGCTGTGGATAGGGCGTCGGTTTGACCATTACTTTATAAAACAACTTGCCCAGAAACTTGAGCTCCGCAGGCGGCTGCCTGCGCTCGGAAGGCTGTACTTCAGGCGCATCAGAGCGCAGGAATGCGATGATGGCGGCCACATCATCATCGGCCATGAGGGGAAAACTCATAAAAGGTCCGGCAAAATGGCCGTTGCGTTTGATCCCGGTGCGGAGCATAAAGGCTAACTCACCGTCGGTGTACTGGCCGATACCTGCTATGGGGTGTTGGGTCAGGTTGGCCGACGACAGTTTGCCGAATATTCCATCGTCGGCCCATAAATGGCCGCTCAGTTTGTCATCCGATCCGCGGTGACACATGATGCAGTCGGTCATAACAATACGTCAGCCTTCGGCAATCAGGGTGCTGTCCGGAGCGATTTTCAGGTTGGGCGCCTTTACCTCATAGGTGGGTAGCCCAGTAAACTGGATATAGGCCGCAAATAAAAGCAGTAGTACAAGCAGGCCCCGAGGGTGTAACCGAGCACTTTAAAAATCTTTTTCATAGGTTGGGTGCGTTCGTGAGTGGGTGATGTGAAAAATAGTCGTCAGTGCGAAGTCGTCAGTGCGAAGTGGAATTCGGGAGTGCGTAGTATGAATAAAAGTTACCACTGGGTGCGGTGCGGAGCCGACATTCCGGAGGCAGCCCAGTCGCCGAAATTCAACCACTGGCTTTCAATGGCCTGGCAGAGATCAGAGAAAGCGTGGAAATCAAAAGAGATACAGATGCTGCTTAAAAGGCTGAGCAATACAACCGTTCCTAAAAAGTTGTGGGAAGCATTGCGTTGGTGGATGGTTTTCATTGTGGAAAAAAGTGATTTGGTTTTGTGTGAAAAAATTGACAGGACAAAGGTGGGGTAGCGACAGGGGGTCAAACAATCACCCGTTTGTTGTATTCTGTATCCCCCTTTACCGGCCGTACCACTGCTGTTATGGAAAAAAGCGCTTGAATACAACAAAAGGGTGATTTCAGGACTCGATTTCCGTATGTACATTTGGAGCATCATTTCTTCACCCATTATCAAATTGTCCAAAATGGAACCTATCAGAGTAGTCATTGTCGAAGACGATCCGGATATACGCCAGTCTTTTGAAACCATTGTAGGCAACGCGCCCGGTTTCGATTGTATAGAAGCTTTTGTGAATGCAGAGGATGCTGTGGAAGGAATCCCGGCGCTGCGCCCTGATGTTGTGATCATGGATATTCACCTGCCTGGAATGACTGGTATAGAGGCCGTACAACTTTTAAAAGCGCAAATGCCCGCGCTGCAAATTGCCATGTGTACCGTTTATGAAGACGATGAACATATTTTTAATGCCCTGAAAGCGGGCGCCAGCGGTTACCTGCTGAAACGCACCTCGCCGGAAAAACTGCTGGAAGCCCTCTACGACTTGTACCAGGGCGGCTCGCCGATGAGCGGCGAAATCGCGCGCAGGGTCGTAAATTCCTTTCAGCAAAAGGCGGCGCCTTCGCCCGAATTGGCTGTACTCACCACCCGCGAAAAAGAAATTTTAGACCTGCTTGCCAAAGGATACCTGTACAAGGAAATTGCCGCAGAACTTTTTATCAGTATTGAAACCGTCAAACGGCATATTCATAATATTTACGAAAAACTGCATGTGCAGACACGGACGGAAGCGCTGAATAAGGTGTTTCGGATGACTTCGTGAATAATGAGGAATGAACTTTAGGAATGAGGAATGAGGGATGAGGAATGACCGAGCGTGACTAACAGGGATGAGGAATGAGGAATGACCGAGCGTTATGTCGGACATAACGCTCGGTCATCCCTCATTCCTCATTCCTCATTCCTAATTCTTCATTCCTCACAAAATAAATCTATCTTCGCTGTACAAAACCGACCTTTTTTTATGTCTGAAATTTGTTTTCTACCAAGGAAACTATTGCTTAACAATTAATTTTCAGATATGAGGACATCCTGGAAGCCTTCCTTGCCCGGATCAAAGAACACGTTGTTCCACATCAAATATGGCAGCGTTATTTGGTTGATTTTTAGCGCGATTTTCTCCGCTTTTTCCCAATCCAGAATCGACAGTTTAGAACAAGTGCTGGTGGATGCCACTGGTAACCACAGGGCTGAATTATTATATGTACTGAGTTGGGAATACCGTTTTTCTGACAAAGACAAAGCGTTGCGGTATGGCGAGGAGGGACTGCAATTAGCCACGGAGTTGCGCGATACCGGCGCGATTGCCAGTTCGTTGAACAGTATTTCGGAAACATGGCTGAATTTCGGCGATTACGAAAAAGCGGAACAAATAACCCGCGAAGAACTGGTCTACGCCCGGGTGATTCCCCAGAAAAAAAATTTGCTGGGCGGGCTTACCCGAATGGGTACGATCAAATACCGCATGGGTAAATTCGATGAGGCACTGGTGTATCAACTGGAGGTGCAAAGGGAAGCGGAAAAACTGAACAAACCTGAAGTAACCGGTATCGCCAGCCTGAACCTCGGGCTTACCTACATGGATTTAAAACGGTATGATGAAGCCTTGCAATATTACAATACGGCCCTGCGCGCTTTTGAAAGCATTGGGATGGCAGCGGGTATCGGCGCCAGTTATATCAACATCACGGAGGTGCTGCGCAACCAAAAGAAATACGACGAAGCTGTAGAGACGGCATTTAAAGCGGAAAAGTTTCTGCTGGAATCCGGCAACAAACTCCACCTGGCCTACATCTACGGTATTCTGGGCAAAATATATCGCTCCACAGGCGAACAGGCCAAACGACTCGAATTTCTTGAGAAAGCCCTGGCCCTCTCACAGGAACACCAGGATGAATTTATGATCTGCCAAACAAAGGCTGATCTGGGCCGTACTTTTCTCGAAGCGGGCGATATGGCAAAGGCTAAAATATATTTCGACGGGTCGCTCGAACTCGCAGAAAAAATGAAGCAAAAATCCATGATCCTGGAAAATTATGCACACCTGCGGGACTGGCATCTGCTCCAGAAAAATTTTGGGCAAGCCGGCCTCTTCGATGAAAAATTTACCGCAGGCATGGATTCGGTGTTTAATGCCAAGATGGCCGAAAGAGTGGCCGATTCGGAGACGAAATACGAAACCGAGAAAAAGGAATCTGCCATCCGAGACCTGGAAAACCAAAATAGAATTCAGAATATCCGAACATACAGCGCCCTGGCGGGGGTACTCGGACTGCTGGTCTTGCTCTACCTGATGCGCCGCGCCTATCGCCAGAAACAGCGTCTCTCCGCGCAGCAGGAAGAACTCCAGCGCGCTACCATAGAACGGCTCGAAACCGAACGAAAAGTAGTGGCCCTCAACGCCCACCTGGAAGGGCAGCAACTCGAACGGCTCCGCATTGCCGAAGACCTGCACGACGACTTCGGCTCCGGACTTTCCAAAATTTCATTGCTCAGTGAAGTAGCAAAAAGAAAAACGCCCGTTTCCGGCGAACTCGACAAAATATCTGCCGCCGCCAAAGAATTGCTGTTGAAAATGGGCGAAATCGTATGGGCATTGAATTACCACAACGATACCCTGCCCAGCCTGGCAGCATACATTCGGCGTTATGCCGGCGGCTTTTTTGAAGATTCCGGCATTCGTTGCTTTTTTGACATCCCCGAACTGCCTGCCGTTCACCTGAGCGGCGAACAGCGGCGCAATGTTTTTCTGGTCGTCAAAGAAACCCTGCACAATACCCTGAAACACGCAGAAGCCGGCAAAGTTAATATCAACTTTGTGCTGGATCACAACACCCTGGAAATCCGGATTCAGGACAACGGAAAAGGTTTCGATGCCTCCGCATTGGAAAAAGCCGGCAACGGATTGCTCAATATGGAGCGCCGAATGGATGCATCCGGAGGAAGTTATGAAGTGAGCAGCACGCCGGGAACGGGGACAATTACACGGATCAGGTTGCCGCTGGAAAGAGCGGAAGCGATGGTGATGGCCGCGTAGGCGTTTGGGGCGTTTGGTGTTTGGGCGACCCTTGGGTTGAGGAATGAGGAATGACCGGCGTGACCCGTGTCTGACATCACGGTCGCCAAAGTCACCTCATTCCCTCACACTCACCCTAAACACCAAACACGCTTTTCAAAGCATTTTCAAACAAACCGGCGTCGGCACCAGGCTCGGCTTACCTGCCGGAGTCAGTAGTCCCGTTGCCGCATCAATGCGAAATGCAGCCACATTCCCGGAGTTCTGGTTGGCCGCCAACAGCCATTTGCCGTCTGGCGTGATGAGGAAATTTCTGGGCGCCAGTCCTTGCGTGGACTCGTGTTCCAGCAAGGTCAACTTCCCCGTTTGGATATCCACCGAATACACGACGATACTGTTGTGCCCACGGTTGGAGCCGTACAGGAATTTTCCATTGGGGTGAAAATGAATGTCGGCGCAGTAATTTTCCTGCTTAAAATCTGCTGGCAAAGTTGATAAAGAGTCGATTCTGCCAACGGTTCCGGCAGCATCTTTCCAGTAATAATTAACGCTGTTGCCCAGTTCATTGATCAGGGCAAATTGCCCTTTGCCACGGGGTTAAAATCAAGATGTCGCGGTCCGGCGCCTTTAGCCGTCAAAATGTTTCCCTGCGCTTTCAATTTGCCGTCCGGGCTTAGTTGGTACCTAAATACCTTGTCTGCACCTTTGTCGACAGCCCACACCTCCGATGGGTCGGGCGTAGGTATCATCATGTGCGCCCAGGGGCTTTTGCCCGGGTGCTGGACGGTACACAGCGAGTCGGTCAACTTCCCGTCGGCCTGGACGCCGTAGGTGGCAACGTTGCCAGTGCCATAATTCGCCACCAGTACAAATTTACCGGACTGATCTGTAGAAATATGGCAGGGCGCCACACCATATGACGGCATTTCATTGATTTTCAATAACTTACCGTTTTCTTTGATTTGATAAGCCGCCACGCTGCCCCAGGGCTGTTCGGGCGTTCCGCCGTTTTCGGCAACGGCATACAGGTATTTTTTATCGGGCGATACGCACACGAAAGAAGGGTTTTCAATATCCGTAGTGGAGTCCACCACCGTCAGAGCGCCGGTTTCGGTGTCAAAACGGCAGGTATAAATACCGGAGGCTTTGCCATCTACATGACCCATTTTCTGGGTATAGGTACCCACAAAAATCAGCGGACGCTGATCTGTTTGTGGCGTGGCAGGAGGTGTTGGTGTGGATTGGCAGGCATACAGGCCCAGCAGTGCAAACAAAATTTTTTTCATCGTGTGTATATCCGGCGGGAAGGAAGGCCGACGGACAAATGTAGACACATTCTCACATTTTCAGCACCCACTTCCACAGCGGGCGGGTCAGGAAGTTATATCCCTGAAAACTGTCTACAAATTCGCGTACAGTACCCAGGCATTCCTGTGCAAACCGGCTGCGGTAATGCGGGAAAGCCTGCCTGAACACTTTTTCAGGGTTTTTCAGGCCGATATCCCGGTATATCTCCGTGCGGACATAAGTGCCCAGGAAAAAGCGGATGTTGAATAAAACCACTATGCTGTACCAACTGCGTCGTAAGAATCCTGCCCCATCGGTATAGTGTTTGAGCAGGGCTTTGGTAAAAATGATATGGCGCGCTTCTTCGATGTTGTGCAACTGGGAAATCTTTTGCAAAACCGGGAAAATACCCGTTTCCTGGCGCAGGTGTTCGCCGTAGCGGTCTGCCAGCATTTCAACGGTGAGGCAGGAAATAAAGGCAAAATCGGCAGGGCAAATGCGCACGGCAAATCCGCCGAACCACTGCTGAAACCCGGTTACCGGCAATGGCGACCTACCCAGTTTTTTAATCGTAGC
The DNA here is from genome assembly GCA_016711435.1 of Lewinellaceae bacterium. Taxonomy (GTDB): domain Bacteria; phylum Bacteroidota; class Bacteroidia; order Chitinophagales; family Saprospiraceae; genus M3007. The sequence goes on along the minus strand of JADJSY010000041.1, from coordinate 23,199 downwards.
GGCAAACATTTCCTGGTGGCGGCTCTCCTCGATGATCTCGCACAATAAAAAGCGCCGTTCCAGGTCGTCGGGCATCTTATCCTGGATGTAGCGGGTCATAAACACGGAAAAAAGCCCTTCCGACCAGCAGTAGGCATACAGGGCCTGCGTCACTTCCCGGCGCGCCAGCTCGCGTTTTTGCGCGACGCTGAGCGTTTCGTAAATCGGCAGTCCGACCAGCGATACCAATTGTTCAGGCAAAAAAACATGATGTTCCTGTTCGGGTTCCTCCCAGGGAATGAAGGTCTCCGGCAAAAGCGGCTTTTCCTTGCTGATTCGGATCAGGCGCTCGATCTGGGCGGTGTCTTCAGCAGAGTAGATCATGTTGTTGGGTTGATGAGGGTTTATAAGGGTTGATGAGGGTTGATATTCATCCACTCGAAATATGATCTATTTCCCCATTTTTCGAGCGGATGAATATCAACCCTCATCAACCCTTATAAACCCTCATCAACCAATTAGTCATTCAATTTCAGCACTTTCAAAAACGCCTCCTGGGGCACTTCTACATTGCCGAATTGTTTCATTTTCTTTTTGCCTTCTTTTTGTTTTTCCAGCAGTTTGCGTTTCCGCGAAATATCACCGCCGTAGCACTTGGCCGTTACGTCTTTGCGCAGCGCAGCGATGGTTTCGCGGGCAATTACTTTTTGGCCGATAGCGCCCTGAATGGCGATCTGGAATTGCTGGCGCGGCAACAGTTCTTTTAATTTTTCACACATCCGGCGGCCCATATATTCGGCTTTGGAGCGGTGAACCAGGGCGCTGAGCGCATCCACCTGTTCGCCATTGAGTTTGATGTCGAGGCGTACCAGGTCGGTTACGCGGTAGTCGATCACATGATAGTCGAAGGAAGCGTAACCGCGGGTGAGTGATTTTAACTGGTCGTAAAAATCAAACACGATCTCCGCCAGCGGCATGTGGAACACCATTTCCAAACGCGTCGGCGTCAGGTAATGTTGTTTTTGCAGGATGCCGCGTTTGTCCATGCACAGTTTCATAATACCGCCGATGTACTCCGGTTTTGTAATGATCTGGGCGAGAATGTACGGTTCTTCCGCGTTTTGCAGGTGGTTGGGGTCGGGGAGTTCGCTGGGCTGGCGCACCGAAAAACGAGTACCTTTCATATTGGTGGCGAAGTACGTTACGTTCGGCACCGTGGTGATGATATCCTGGTCGAATTCGCGTTGCAGGCGTTCCTGTACAATTTCCATGTGCAGCATACCCAAAAATCCACAGCGGAAACCGAATCCCAAAGCCATCGAACTTTCCGGCTCAAATACCAGCGATGCGTCGTTGAGCTGGAGTTTTTCCAGTGAATCGCGCAGGTCTTCGAAGTCGTCATTATCCAGCGGATATACCCCGGCGAATACCATCGGTTTCACCTCTTCAAAACCTTTCACCGGTTCCAGGCAGGGGCGGGCTACGTGTGTGATGGTATCACCCACTTTAATTTCGCGGCTGACTTTGATGCCCGTAATCACATAGCCTACGTCGCCGGTACCGATCTCTGCGGATTCAAACTGGCCGAGTCGCAGCACGCCGACTTCTTCGGCCACCACTTCTTTTCCGGTATTGTAAAATTTTAGTTTGTCGCCTTTGCGCATCTTGCCGTTCATCACCCGCACGTATGCTACCACGCCCCGGTAGGAGTTGAACATGGAGTCGAAAATCATGGTTTGCAGGGGTGCATCGGGGTCGCCTTTGGGAGCAGGAATACGATCTACGGCTGCCGCCAGAATCTCCGGGATACCAATACCCGTGCGCCCGGAAGCGGAAATGATTTCTTCCCGTTTGCAACCGATCAGGTCGATAATCTGATCCTGCACTTCCTCCACCATGGCGCTTTCCATATCCACTTTATTTACAATCGGGATAATTTCCAGGTTGTGATCGACGGCCAGATACAGGTTGCTAATTGTTTGGGCCTGAATACCTTGTGAAGCGTCTACGAGCAACAAAGCGCCCTCGCAGGCAGCGATAGAGCGGCTCACTTCGTACGAGAAATCCACGTGTCCCGGCGTATCGATGAGGTTGAAAATATATTCCTCCCCGTTGGCCGGGTGTATGTAGTGCATCTGGATGGCGTGGCTCTTGATGGTAATGCCGCGTTCGCGTTCGAGGTCCATATTGTCCAATGCCTGGTCCTGCATATCCCGTTTGCTGATGGTATGGGTATACTCCAGCAAGCGGTCAGCGAGGGTACTTTTTCCGTGATCGATGTGCGCAATAATGCAGAAATTGCGGATGTTTTTCATATATCTATGTCAATGGCAGTAGCCGGCCTTTCTTTAAGGAACGGGTGAACAATAACTTATCACTTTCATCTGATTCCTTTCCGCTCATACGGCCTGTCTTTTTGATTAAATAGCCCCACTATTCGCACAAAAAGATAGTTGTCTGAGCAAAAAGTAATCTAACTGAAAGTAACAAGTTATTGTTCACCCGTTCCTAAGCGGCGCAAAGGTACGTCAAATTGCTTGTTTTGATGGAAGATCGTTTGGGATTTGGTTTTTTATTCTCCACCATAAAAGTATCTTTCAGCAAAAATTCATGCGGTTCTTTCTCTTTTTTTTGCCGGCTTTTGGTTTTAACAATCTTTTTGCACAGGAGAAAGGTGATCTCTTCCGCATACTGAGCGACGAGTACAGCGCGCTCACCGTGCGGTATAATTTGTTGCGCGATGCCCAAAAAGAAATCCTGTTCAGCACCTACATCATTAAAAGTGATGAAATCGGTTTTGCCAACCTCAAAATGCTGGCGGATGCCGCACAGCGCGGCGTCAAAGTCAGGATGATCCTGGACGGCCTCGGCAATAAACTTCCCACGGATATGCTACTTTACCTCGCGGACCAAGGGGTTGAGATCAAAATTTTCAATAAAAAAAACTGGGTCAGACCATCGACATTTGTTCGCCGGATGCATGGGAAAATGCTCATTGTAGACGGCGCCTACTGTCTGGTCGGGGGACGAAATATCGACAACGAATATTACCGGATGGATTCGACCGATAACTTTTTAGACCGGGAGGTATTGATACGCGGCGACCAGGCGCTTGAAAAAGCCACCATACACTTTAACGCCATGTGGAAACACAAGGTTATCTGCACCGATTTAAAAGGTACTTTTTGTCCGGATGACCGCGGGCGATGCGAGACCCTGCTGGACAAGTCCATTAAAGAAGTGGCTCATCAGTTGCCCAGCTTGCGTAAACTTCGTATAGCGGATACCATCAGTACTGCCGATGCGACAAGGCCCACGATCAATCCGGTACAGTTCATGTATTCCAATTTCACGTACGGAAAAAATGGCCGCATACGCCGTTCCAGCCATTTCGACCGCCGCGTCACGCGTGAATTACTGAAACTCGTTGCGGCTACAGATAGTACGCTCGATATTGAAGCCGCTTATTTCCTGCCGACGCGTCGTTGGCTCAAAGCCCTGCGGGATGCGCATCGGCGGGGCGTTCGCATCCGCGTGATCACCAACTCCTCCGTTTCCAACGATGTACCGTTGATGCAGGCGGTCTACAGCAACCGGCGGAAACGGTACAAACGGGCCGGCATCGAACTGTACGAATATTACGGCACCCGTATGGTACACCTGAAAACCCTGACCATCGATCACCGCATTGCGCTCATCGGGAGCTACAACCTGGAGCGCAGATCGGAAAAATTCAACACGGAGGTGGCCGCCTGGGTAGACGACCCGTTTCAAGCCGGCAAACAACAAGTTTTGTTTGAAAAATACCTACGCAATTGCAAACCATACGGGGAAAAATATACCGCTACCTCGCCAGTATTTAGCGATGAACAAAAAAAACGCAAAAGAAAAGTAGCCTGGATGCGGTTTACGCTAGCGCCGATTGCAGGATTGATATTTTTGTAAATTAGTTTTGAGTTTCTTCTACGTATTCAAGAATATCAGAAGGCTGACAGTTTAGTGCCTTACAAATAGCTTCTAAAGTGCTAAAGCGTATAGCTTTCGCTTTTCCCGTTTTTAAGATGGAAAGGTTAGAAAGTGTTAGTTCAACTTTTTCTGATAGCTCATTAAGCGACATTTTTCGCTTTGCCATCATTACATCTAAGTTTACAATGATTGGCATGGCTTATACTGTTAAATCGTTTTCATTTTGAATTTCAAGTCCCTTTTTGAAAATAGTCGCAATGACATAGACTACAGCTGCCATCAAAATAAAAGCCTCACTGTCTACCCAAAACTGATCTAGTTGGTCGATTTCGTATCCACGGTGTAGCAAATTGTTAGCCGTTTGTCGAGCTATGTAACTTAATAGTCCTATGGATAGCGTGAAGTAACTAATTTGTGTAATTTGTTCTGAAACAAAACTGTTGAATGGTTTGGTCAAATCAAGCTTGTTAATGAGTATGATGACTATATAAAATAAGTACGCTTTCAAAATCGAGATGACTAATATAAAAGTATACATACTGTAAAAAGCCCATTTGCTCCGATTATACATTTCACTTAAGTCCATTTTTTGATATAAATTTTGGACAAATTCAGGGTTGTACAGGCAGAATATAAAATTGACGATCAAGGCGCCGGCTTCGATGCACAGGCCGACGAAGATGACCCAAGCCACAATGCTCAGGACTGTAAAGGCGAAGTTGTTGTTTTCTGACATCATTGTAAAATTTAAATTGATGTCGCAAAGGTAATAAATATTTATTGATAAACAATAAAAAAATACTCTTATTCAAAAAATATTTTTCTAACTCTTCAAATATTTATGATAAGTCGTTGATTATAAGCGAATATTTTATTCCTGTGCTTAGATTCATTTGTCAAGGTTTGTAATATTTTATTAGCCATATAAAACTTATCAAATATAAAAGTCGTTGTGCGATGCCTTGGTAATTATTTAGTAGTCCAAAAATTGCTGAAAGTCCAACAACAAGAACGAAGAATGCGAGGTGAATATATTTTGTAATGTTGTCTGATGTAAAAAATATTTGAGTCAAAATACCAATACTAAATGCCACTCCTGCTACTTGAGCAAAGGTCGAATGAAGTGTCGATTGTGTTGTAGAGTAGGTGTCAATGTCAGTGAATGGTTTGGTGCAAAAAATACCTGTCATGGCAACACAAATTCCATAAATTAATATTGGTGCTGTCTGCCAAGTAAAACCGTTTAGAAAAATTCCAATAGCCAAAATCAGCCCGAATGCTAAAAAACCAATTTGCATAATTAGTTTTCTATCATAGCATTGAGCGCCAAGGTCGCTAATTGTGTTTTTTGTCCAGTCGTAATTGTTTGTAGAAAATACATGAGCAACAAAAATGAACAACACAAAAAATGTTGTCGATATGATGTTGTAGTTGCTCTTTAAAAAGTTCATTTTTCTGACGTTTGAATGTCTGTTTTGTGTCGTCCTACAATGACCTCTAACGGTTTTCGGCTTGGCGAAGGTGGGGGAGTTTTAGCACAAATGTTCATTAGAAGCACTAAACTTGAACCTTGCACTAAGCTGTCATAGAGGCACTTAACCCGCCATTGAGCCAAACGCCTGTTAGCAGCTGTTTTTATTGATCTGTTGAGTTAGTTTTCTTTTTAAATGTCAGATAAATTGTCACGATAAACGTAATGAGGTAAAGGAAACCCAATACCGTTTTTCTAAATGTAAAAGTTTCGAAGTCAAATTCCCGAAGCAAAGCCAATCCAATCGGAAAAGAAAGTAGTGCAAAAATCAAGTTGAAACCTATTTTGTTCTTCATATCAATGAATGTTTGTTTAATAAATCCATGTTTGTTAGTTCGTTGGAGGCTATTGTTTATATTCCGAATAATTAATAAATATTTTTCCATCGAAAAGGTAGAGACCTGTTTCTCTCGTACCCACCCAAAGATTTCCAGTTTTATCTTCCAAAATTGCCCAAATCCAAGGATTGATTAGGCCATCTTTAAAACAGGTGAATGATTTTCCATCATAACGGGAAAGCCCCCCCCCACCCCCCCCCCCCCCCCCCCCCCCCCCCCCCCCCCCCCCCCCCCCCCCCCCCCCCCCCCCCCCCCCCCCCCCACCCCCCCCCCCCCCCCACACCCCCCCCCCCCCCCCCCCCCCCCCCCCCCCCTTCCCCCCCCCTTTCCTCCTTGCCCCCCCCCCCCCCCCCCCCCCCCCCCCCCCCCCCCCCCCCCCCCCATTTATAAAGCCCATTATCTGAGGTTCCAAACCAAAGGTTACCTGCTTTGTCCTGCATACCACATTGAACATTGCCATTTCCCAGGTTTTTTATAAGTTTTGGATGTTCCTTTTCTTTTGGCAAATCTTTTTTAACTTGTCCGTTGCAGGCAGTGCCAAAAAGTAATACTGCCAGGAGAGTACAGACTTGCATTTGTGATAAATTTTTTTTCATTGTTCAAATTGTCTTTAAGGTTTTGTTATCTATTTGCCGGTTTGGGTGTCGCTCTGCAATGACCGCTAACGCCTAAATTTACGCATTGCTTCAATCATCCTGTACGCGCATTGCGTTAATCCAATTTTAAGAAAAATCAAAAATATTGACTATCAGCAAATTATACTTATTTTCATTTGTTAAAAAATACGTAACCACGCAGATCATCCATGTTTTGTGGAAAACACGCTCCACACATTTCAACAAAAACTTCGCCTCCAATGCTACGCTGAAAACCTCATCAACCTTTTGAGACACTCTCATTGTGCACATTTCCCGGTAACATTTTCACCGCACTGCGATATGCTCTCGCCAGGATATGCCAAATTTAACAATTCGCCTGTATTTGGACACGTCCATTCTCTGGAGTTTTTGATCTTTACCAAAAATTTACCTGCATGAAGTATATAATATTTACCCTTATTTTTTTCCCGCTTGCCCTCAGTGCCCAATTAGTTAGTTTTCAATCCTCCAACCTGCCCATCATACTGATCGAAACCAACGGGCAGGCGATTCCCAATGAGCCGAAAATAACGGCCACCATGCGAATCATCGACAACGGGCCGGGGCAAATCAACCACTTGAATGATACGCCCAACCACTACGACGGATTTATCGGAATAGAACTGCGTGGAAGTAGTTCCCTGGACCTTTCCGATAAAAAACCGTACGCCGTTGAAACCCGCGACGCGGCGGGTGAAGACCTGGATTTCCCTTTGCTGGGAATGCCCGAAGAGTCGGACTGGGTTTTTATGGCTACTTACAATGACAAAAGCCTGATCCGGGATGTGCTGGCGCTCGAACTGGCGCGGCGCATCATGCCCTGGGCTTCGCGCACCCGCTTTGTGGAATTGGTGCTGAACGGTAGTTATGAAGGTATTTATATCGTCGCGGAAAAAATTAAACGCGATCAGAACCGCGTGGACATCAGTAAATTAGATGCGGACGAGATCGCCGGTGATGACCTGACAGGCGGCTACATTGTAAAACTCGATAAATCATCGGGTGCTCCCTCCGAAGGCTGGCAATCGCCGTTTGGACTTCCCAGCAGCTCTTACTATCAGATTGAATACCCGAAACTGGAAGATATTACGCCTGAGCAGACCTCGTATATACGCGATTGGATAACTGGCTTTGAGTCGGTTATGGCCTCTTCGGAATACGATGACACATCTAATGGATACAGCCAGTATATTGATATTCAATCTTTTATAGATTTTGCCATTATTAATGAAATTACAAAAAATGTAGATGGATATCGCTTGAGTTCTTTTCTGTATAAGGATAAAGACAGCGACAACAATCTGTTGCACGCCGGGCCGGTCTGGGACTTCAATATCGCTTTGGGTAATGCGAACTATTGTGGCGGAGATACCTACTACGGCTGGGCCATCGACTTCAACGATCAATGCCCTGCTGACGGCTGGCAGATTCCTTTTTGGTGGAATCGCCTCTGGGACACGCCGTCTTTTCGCGCGCAGATGCAGGCCCGCTGGTTTGAGTTGCGCGCCGGCGCTTTTTCTGATGCGGCCATACATGGCGTAGTGGATTCACTGTTCGGGGTCGTACAGGAGGCGCAGGTCCGAAATTTTCAGAGATGGCCGATACTCAATGTATGGGTCTGGCCCAATGTATTCTGTTGTGGATCTTACCAGGAGCACGCCAACTTTCTGGAAAACTGGCTGGACGATCGTATCGAATGGCTCGACGGCTCCATGACGACCTTGTATTTGGGAGAATATATTCCAGATGAATATTTTAAGCCGGGCGTTTATCCCAATCCGAACAATGGCAGCATGACTTTCCAATATTATGCCCGGCACGGGGGATTGATCCAGATTGCAATTTTCGATGCTATCGGCCGCCAAACGGATTATATATTCGACTACGTTTTTCTGAACGGCAAACACACTTTCCAGTATCAGGCGCCCTTGTCGCAAGGGGTGTATTACTACACTTTTCGGATTGACGGGAAACAGGAATCCAGTGGAAAATTTGTGGTGCAGCCATAACGGAAAGGGCAAAATGCAACTGGCACGAAGAACGGCTGGACAGGCTTAATGGCGTTAATTTAGATACAAATTTTTACCTTTGCGGCCAAAAAAACACCTGTTCTCCAAACCTTTTGGGGGATATTTGTTGTTTAGACGAAGTCTATTATAGGGAAAGTAAAAGCATCAAGGTCCATAATGTCAAAACACGGTAGAGCACTGGTCGCCATGTCCGGCGGCATCGATAGTACCATAACCGCCGTGCTACTGCACGAAGAAGGCTGGGAAGTGGTGGGTATCACCATGAAAACCTGGGACTATGCGACTTCCGGCGGATCGAAAAAAGAAACGGGCTGCTGCTCGCTCGACAGCATCAACGATGCCCGTGCGGTAGCGGTAAAACTGGGTTTTCACCACTTTATCGTGGATATTCGCGAAGAGTTCGGCGATTACGTGATCGACAATTTTGTAGACGAATATATGGCAGGCCGCACGCCCAATCCGTGTGTGCTTTGCAATACCCATATCAAGTGGAACAGCCTGCTGCGCCGCGCCGATATGCTGGATTGTGAATTCATTGCGACGGGGCATTACGGCATCATCAACGAACTCGACGGCCGTAAATACGTTTCCCGGGCCAAAGACCTGCAAAAAGACCAGTCCTACGTATTGTGGGGACTGAGCCAGGATTGCCTGCACCGCACGCGTATGCCGCTCGGCGTATTCACCAAACCGGAAGTGCGCCAAATGGCCGCCGAACGGGGCTGGGATGAATTGAGCAAAAAAGCGGAGAGCTACGAAATCTGTTTTGTGCCCGACAACGACTACCGCGGCTTCCTGCGCCGCCGCATCGAAGGCCTCGACGAACAAGTGGCGGGTGGCCATTTTGTAGATACTGCCGGCAAGATATTGGGCAAACACGACGGTTACCCGTTTTACACGGTAGGCCAGCGCAAGGGCTTGGGTATCGCTTTGGGCGAGCCAATGTTTGTGACTGAAATCAGACCCGAAAGCAACACCGTTGTGTTGGGCAAGGAAGACGAGCTGATCCGTAACGGTATGTTGGTCGGGAAAGCCAATCTGATGAAATACGCCGAATTGCCGGCAGCAGGCATCGAAACACTCACCAAAGTGCGCTACCGCGATGCGGGTACCATGAGTACCATCCGCCAGGTCGGCAATGATGTGGTGGATGTAACATTTCATGCCAATGTAAAAGGGATCGCTCCCGGGCAAAGCGCCGTTTTTTATGAAGGCGACGATGTGGTCGGCGGCGGACTTATTCAAGGAAGTTTCAACTGATTATATAGTCAACGCAAAGTGGTACGAGGTTTTACCCTACCATGCCTACCACCTGGCACGAAGGATTGATCCGAAAAATAGAGCCGATTGCACCGGATGTGCGCCATTTTGAAGTGGAAATACCGGCCATGCAATCTGTTGATTTTCAGGCCGGTCAGTTTATTACGATGGATTTACCCATTGGTGATAAACGCCTGCAACGCTGGCGCAGCTACTCCATCGCGAGTGCGCCCGACGGTTCCAACATACTCGAATTCTGTATTGCGCGCTCCACCGAGGGCATCGGTAGCCGCTACCTTTTTGAGTCGGTGAACGAAGGTTCCGAACTGCGCTTTAAAGGCCCGGAAGGCGGGTTCGTGCTGCCTGATATCATAGAAAAAGACCTGGTTTTTATCTGCACAGGCACCGGTATCGCGCCTTTCCGGAGTATGATTCTGGATATAAAAAACACTGGAAAACTGTACCGGAACATACACCTGATTTTTGGCACCCGGACAGAAAGCGGTTTGTTGTACCGCGCTGAAATGGAGCAATTAGCCCGGGAAATGCCGCGGTTCCGTTACGATGCCGTCTTGTCGCGCCAGCCCGATTGGTCCGGCTGGAAGGGGCATGTACACCAGGTTTACCTGGAAGAATACCAGACCGTCCGGCCCGATGTGGACTTTTTCATTTGCGGCTGGAGCAGCATGATCGACGATGCTGTGGCCAACCTGATGATTAAAAAGGGCTACGGGCGTTCGCAGATACATTTTGAGTTGTATGGATAGGTTGATGAAGGTTGATGAAGGTTGATATGGTAACTTGAAATAGGATTATCACCCTCATTTCGGCGCTGAACCTCAACAACCTCAACATTATCAACCTTTATCAACCCTTTTCCCTACCTTCGTCCGCGTTTTTACGAAGGAACTTTATGGCAAAACAGAAACCGGCGAAATCAACGCCCGCTCACCAGAAACAACCGCTTAAAAAACCTGCCGCAGCCAAGACGGCAGCTACCACTACTGACGCATACCCCGGCGCGATTTGGGTAGGTCTGCTCGCAGCAGCACTTGGATTCCTGTTGTATGTCAACACCTTGGGTCACCAGTACACGCTCGACGACTTTTCAGCCATCAAGGACAACTGGGTGACGAAAGGAGGCCTGAAAAACCTCGGGATCATTTTCAGCACAGAATACCGTTTTGGCAGCTGGAACAGTCCGGGCTCCCTGTACCGCCCGTTTTCACTGGCCATGTTTGCCTTTGAATGGCAACTAGCGCCCGACAAGCCGTTCCTGATGCACTTCATGAATGTGGTGTTTTATGCGCTCACAGGCTGGGTGTTGTGGGCTACCTGGCGCAAGATTCTCATCCATTATCCTCCGGCATTGACGGCAATGGCCGTGCTGTTTTTTATGGCGCACCCGATTCACACGGAAGTGGTGGCCAATATCAAAAGTCGCGACGAAATACTCGCCCTGCTGTTCGGCACCCTCGCGCTGCAAGCCATCTGGAAGTACCTCGACTTACAAAAAACAGGTTGGCTCTTAGCCGCCCTGGTCTGGTACGGATTGGCCATGTTTTCCAAAGAAAGCGCCATTACATTTCTGGCTTTGTTCCCGCTCACCCTGTGGTTTTTTCCGGCAAATCCTTGTCTAAAATCCTGTCCGTTTCCGCCATGATGTTGATTCCGGCGGCGATTTTCCTGTTGGTCAGGCAGCAGGTGCTGGGCAAACAACCCTATGAAGAAGTTTTTTCTATCCTGGATAATTTCATTGTTGGCGCCGCTACTCCAGCGGACAAACTGGCCTCCGCCTTTATGATGTGCGGACGCTATCTCTGGGTGCTGATTTTCCCGCATCCACTTGTCTGCGACCTGGGTTACCCGCAATTGAAACCGGTGGGCTGGAGCGAATGGAAAGCCATTGCCGGATTCCTTACCTATGCAGGCATGTTTATCTGGGCTATTTTAAATATCGGGAAAAAACATTTTCTCTCCTTCGCTATCCTTTTTTACCTCATTGGATTCTCGTTGTTCAGCAATGTACTGATTCTCATTGGCACTTCTTATGGGGAGCGTTTGCAATACATTCCTTCTTTGGGTTTTGTATTCGCTTTGTCGTGGGCTATTTGCAAATTATTTAAAATCAACGATTTAAATCAAATCTGGAACCCCAACGGCAAATCGACGCTCGTCTGGGGAGTAGCCGGGGCGCTGCTGGCCCTGTACAGCCTGAAAACGATTACGCGCAATACTGCCTGGTACGACAGCGCGTCTCTGTACGGCGCGGATTTGCCGAACTCGCCCAATTGTGCCAAACTGAATTACCACAATGCCCTGGAAGTCACCAAAAACGGGCTGGATGAAAAAACCGGCAACGTGACCGACAAGGAACAGGTCGAAAAAGGCGTAGCGGCCTACACCCGCACCATCGAACTGTACCCGGAATACCACGACGCCTACGGCAGTCGGGGCCTGGCGTACTTCCGGTTGGGTCAATACGAAAAAGCATTTGCGGATTACCAGGTCGCCATCAAACACCGTCCCAACGACGCCAAAGTGTTGTCCAACATGGGCTATATTTATTTCATGCGCAACGAATTGGATAAAGCGGAAGAGGTATACCGCAAATCCATCCTGTACGATCCGCGTTTTGTGGATGCGCGCCGCAACCTCGGCGCCGTGCTGGCGATGAAAAAGAATTTCCCCGCCGCCATCGAACAATGGAAAGAAGGCCTGAAATACGAGCCGAATAATGCGACGTTGTTGTTTTATATCGGCTCGGGCTATCGGGATATGGGCCAGCCGGAGAAGTCGGGCGAGTGGTTTGAGCGGGCGTATGCGATCGAACCGGGGTTACGGAAGTAGGTTTGATAACCGGAACACGAATAGATCAAAAAATCTATTTTAATCTGTGTCTCCTCCGTTCAATCCGTGTTCCATTTTATGCCATAAAAGCTAGTCAAACAATTGATCGTACGGATTTTGCGGTTTGGGCGGCGGCTGTTGCTTTGCCACCGGCGTTTCTTTTTCCGGCAATTCCGGCGGCGCAATCGGCTCTTCCTTTTTAAAATCTCCTTTGGGCGTCGTTTCTATTTCCTCAAATTCGACAAATTCTTCCTCATTCCGGGTATTGCCGGCCTGGCCAGACATCTGCCGGCCCATTTCTTCCATTTTTTTCATGCCGAGCGCTTTCAAAAGGATATAAAGACTGAAAAACGGAAAAAGCAGCACGGCAAGTGCGGCATAAACCAAACCCGTAACCGGGTTGGTTTCGAGCGTTTTGAGCCAGTTTTTGATGGTGTGCGGGAAAACGCGCCAGTTGACCACCAGTGCCAGTACCAGCAGCACTGGCGATAGGAGGTAAAGCAGGTTGTACAGCCCTTTCAATATAAAATAAGCCGCAACAAATCCCAATATGGTAATCAGCAGGCAACCGAATCCGCCGCCGGGTACGCCGCCGCCCCGCTGTCCGCCGAACTGGTTGGTTGAAACAAAAATCATGTTTATGAAAAAAAATTGTTATCCGTTATTAGTTATTGGTTATCAGTGTTGAAAATCAAGCATTTTGCCTTCAGGTTGTTGCACTGACATATCCTCAAAAACCACCTTAGCTTGAATATCTCAAAAATTCGAAATCAAAGGTGTGTGGCTCCCATGCTTAGGAGTATGGAAAATTCGTCGAAACTCAGGGGCATCACCGACAAACGGCCATTGCGAACCAAAGCAATGTTCTGCAAATTGGGGTGGTTTTTGATTTCAGGAAGCGGAACGGGCCTGTTAAACGCTTTGAAGGGTTCCAGATCAACACAAGACCAATCTCCCTTTTCTGCGGTCGGATCAGGGTAATGTTCGCGCTGCACCCTTGCAATGCCCACCACTTCCAGACCGATATTGCTGTGGTAAAATAAACACAAGTCGCCGACCTGCATGGCCCGCAGGTTGTTGCGGGCCTGGTAATTGCGCACACCGTCCCAGCGGGCAGTGCCGTCCTTGACGAGTTGCTCGTAACCAAAAACATCCGGTTCGGATTTGACAATCCAGTATTTTGTTTGATTCATTGGTATGCTTCGTTTATTGGATGATATGGAACACGGATTGGACGGATGAGAATTAAATCCGTGTTCCACTCATCCATCTACATCTTCATCCTCGGATGGTAAAGGTAAATCGTCTCTTTCAGGTACTCCGTGTCTAAGTGGGTGTAAATTTCAGTGGTGGTAATACTTTCATGCCCCAGCATATCCTGAACGGCTTTCAAGTCGGCGCCGCCTTCCACCAGGTGTGTGGCAAAAGAGTGACGGAAGGTATGCGGACTGATGTTTTTGGAAATGCGTGCCTGTACGGCCAGGTCTTTGATGATGTAAAAGACCATCACCCGGCTGAGCCGCGCGCCGCGGTTATTCAGGAAAACAACATTTTCTTCGCCGGGTTTGATGCGCTCCTGCTTACTTCGGATATGGTCGAGGTACATACGCAGGTATTTCACGGCTTCCCCGCCGATGGGGACCAGGCGTTCTTTGTCGTTTTTGCCCAAAACCTTGATAAAACCGGCTTCCAGAAACAGGTTGGTCATCCGCAAATGCACCAATTCGCTCACCCGCAGCCCGCAGGCATACAGCGTTTCCACGATAGCGCGGTTGCGGGTTCCCTGCGGTTCGGAGAGGTCGATCGTTGCCAGCATGCGCTGGATGTCATGCAGGGAAAGTACATCCGGCATTTTCCGGTTCAGGCGCGGACTTTCGAGCATTTCAGTAGGGTCTTCGTCTAACAAATCCTCCACCAGCAGGAATTTGTAAAATGCCCGTAAGCCCGAAATCAGCCGCGACTGCGAACTGGCTTCCAGCCCGAGCCGGTTGACCCACAGGATAAACTGCTCCAGGTGGTTTCTGCGAACGGCCAGCGGCCCCAGTGCGGGTTGCTCCAGTTCGAGGTATTGCACAAATTTCTGTACATCGCTCAGATACGCTTCCAGGGTGTTGGAACTGAGCGAGCGCTCGAAAAGCAGGTACGCTTTGAATTGTTGCAATGCCGCAGGCCAGGTCATGGGTCAACCCTTTAACTGCAAAATCTTGATCTCCACCCGCTGGTTCGTCCTTCGCCCTTCCGGCGATGTATTGGGCACCAGAGGCAGGCGTTTACCGTACCCCTTGAATACCACTCTTTTGGGGTCGATACCTTTGGTAAAAAGGTAATCCGCAACGGTTTTAGCGCGGCTGGTAGACAGTTTATCGGCAAAATCATCCGGCGGTACGTTATTGGTGTGGCCGCCCACTTCGATTACAACGGAGCCGTTTTCACTCATAAAATCATATAATTCGTCGAGCATGGGCAGCGATTCCGGTTTCAGGCTGGCGCTGTCCGTATCAAAATTGAGCAGGCGCATCCGAATCGTCTGACCACTTTCCAGGTTGCCGGTGAGTTCTGGCAAAATGCGTTTTTCTGTTTCAAAATCAATCTTTTGGCTACAGCCGTTCGCATCGGTAACCACGACACTGTGTTTGCCCAAAGGCAGTTTTGGCGCGGATATTCCGGTTTGTTTGGTATCCCAGAGGATGCTGTATTTGGGCGTGCCGCCTTTGATTGAAATTTCCGCCTTGCCGTCGTTGCTGCGTTCGGTGGTAGCGCCGATGTTGCGCAAAAGAGTGACTTCCAGTGCCGCAGGCGATTTGACTTCGATGGTAGCAGACTGGGTATTTCCTTTTGCATCGGTTACCGTTACGGCGTACGTGCCTCCATCCAGACCGGAAGGCTGCGATCCACTGGCAGCAGGCATATTCCAAATAAAGTTAAACGGCGTTTTACCGCCGCTGACCGTGACAATCAGCGCTGCTTTTTCTCCGGCGCATTTGATCGGCGTTTTTTCTGAAATACGCACGATCAGGGGTTGGATATCCTCCGACATCAGAACAGTTGCGTTGGCTGAACAGCCGTTCGCATCTGTAACGGCCACGGAGTGAACTCCGGGTGAGAGTTTTGAAGCCAGGGCCTCTGTCTCACCGTTATCCCATTTAAAACGGTAAGCGCCGGTGCCGCCGACTGCTTGCGCCAGGGCTTTACCGTCGGCGTTTCCGGTGGTGGTCGGCGACTCCACTGTGGCGGTCAGATCAAGTGGTTTCGGTTGTTTTACACTGATGCCGGCGGTGCTGCTTGTTCCGGCAGCGTCGGTTACCGTCAGCAGGTAATCGCCGGCCTGGATGCCTTTAGGACGATCATCGGAAAACAAAGGATTATTCCATTGATAATTAAACGGGCCTTTGCCGCCGCTGACCTGAACAGCAAGTGCCGCAGTTTTTTCTCCGGCGCATTTGATGGTCGTTTGCTCTGTAATACTGACAGCCAATGGCAGAATATTTTCCGAAATAGAAACGGTGGTAGTAGCGACACAGCCGTTTGCATCTGTCACGATAACGGAATGCTGGCCCGGTTCAAGCTTGACAGCTAACGCGCTTGTTTCGCCATTGTCCCATTTAAAACTTTGTGCACCGGTGCCACCACTCGCTTTTACTTCCGCCTTGCCATCCGCATTACCCGTGCTGGCAGGCGACTGTACGGTGGCGGAAAGAATGAGCGGAGCAGGCTGCGCCACATTCAGATTCGCTGTGCCGGTCGTGCCGGTTGCATCAGTTACGGTGAGCAGGTAGTTGCCTGCTGGCAGCGCAGCCGCTTGATCGCCGGAAAGCGCTGCATTGTTCCATTTGTATTTGAACGGGCCTTTGCCGCCGCTGATCTGGACATTCAGTGCCGCAGTTTTGTCGCCTGCGCATTTAATGGGGGTTTGTTCCACAATACTTACTGCAAGCGGCTGGATATTTTCTGAAATGGAGACGCTTGCGGTAGCCGAACATCCGTTGGCATCCGTAACGGTGACACGGTGCTGGCCGGGTTCGAGTTTGACGGCCAATGCGCTTGTTTCGCCATTGTCCCATTTAAAACTTTGTGCGCCGGTGCCGCCGGTCGCCTTTGCCTCTGCTTTGCCATCTGCATTACCCGTACTGGCAGGCGACTGTACGGTGGCAGTGAGCGCAAGTGCCGAAGGCTGTGCCACACTGATACTTGCCGTGCTGCTTGTACCTGCTGCGTCGGTTACAGTAAGTAAATATTCTCCCGCAGACATTGCAGTCAGTTGATCGCCCGAGAATGCGGGATTGTTCCATTTATATTTGAAAGGGCCTTTGCCACCGCTGATCTGGACAGCCAGCGCCGCAGTTTTTTCACCGGCGCATTTAATAGTTGTTTTTTCAGTAATGCTTACGGCCAGCGGCTGAATATTTTCTGAAATAGAAACAGTTGCGGTAGCCACACAGCCATTGGCGTCCGTTACCGTAACGCCGTTGTTGCCGGGAGCGAGGCGGGTGGCAGCATTGCCACTTTCGCCGCTTTGCCATTGAAAAATGTAATTCCCTGCTCCGCCGGCCGGTTGGGCCAGGGCTTTTCCATCTTTATTGCCGATGCCGGCAGGCGCCTGCGCCGTGACGGTAAGACTCAGGCGTTGGGGTTGTTTGACGGATACTGCTGCTACGCTGGTGACATTAAGTGCATCTGTAACGGTCAGTACATACTCGCCGGCTGCAACTCCTGCGGGTTGGTCTCCAGTCAGTGCAGGATTGCTCCATTTGTATTGAAAAGGCGCTTTACCACCATTTACCAGCACAGCAAGCGCGGCGCTTTTATCTTCTGCGCATTTGATGCTTGATTTTTCTGAAACAATAATCTTTAGCGGCTGGATATTTTCCAGGATACGCACTGTGGCCGTAGCCACGCAGCCGCTGGGGTTTGTGGCTGTGACGCCGTGCTGACCGGGCGTTAATCGGGTGGCAACGGCAGTCGTTTCGCCATTGTCCCATTTAAAACTTTGTGGCGTGACGCCGCCGGTAGCCTGCGCCTGCGCTTTGCCGTCGGCGCTTCCCGGAGTAGCGGGCGACTGGGCGATGGCAATCAGTGCAAACGGTTCGGGTTGGGGTACCACTACGGCGGCAAATGATGTCGTTCCTGTGGCATCTGTTACGGTCACCTGATAGCCTCCCGCAGCCAGGCCGGCAGGCGCATCACCGGCAACGGCGGGATTGTTCCATTTATATTGAAAGGGCGCTTTACCGCCGGTAACCAGCACAGCAATGGCAGCCGTTTTATCTCCGGCACATTTGATTGATTCTTTTTCCGTAATAGTGATCGAAAGCGGCGCTATTTTTTCCGTGATGGTTACCGTGGCAGTTGCGGTACATCCTTTAGGGTCGGTGACGGTGACGGTGTGTTCGCCTGCGCTTAATTTGGTGGCAGTAGCAAGTATTTCCCCATTATCCCAGATGATTTGTAATCCCGATGCATTTCCATCTATGTCAACTTCTGCCACAGCATCGGATTTGCCGGGGCCGGTAATGGCCTTGCGCTGCCGGGCGCTGATGCGCAGACGGGCGTCCGGCACAGGTACCTGAATGGTGCGGGATTTGCCTTTGGTGTCAGTTACCGTGGCTGTATAGTTGCCGGCAGCTACGTTGCGCGGGTTTTCTCCGCTGAGTCCGCCGGTCCATTCGATCTTGTAAGGCGGTATTCCACCGGTAATTTTTAACCGGAGCTCCGCGTCTTTGCCATTGCCTAAGCAACTGATCGGTTGTTCGATCAAGAAATTGACCGTCATAGAAGAGGCTTTATCCACGATATACAAACCTTTATCCTCCGTGCCAATCCACACGGCAGCATCGCTGTCTATGGCCATACAATAGCCATACTGGCTGGTATAGTATTCGGGGCCGCTAAAGGTGGTATAGCTGTTATCCAGCAGGTCGAAACGGGTCAGTATACCCGAAACGATCCACATCTTTCCGTTTGCATCTATATCAAAATCAGCGATTTGTCCTTCCAGGTTTTTTTTATCCAGGGCCAGGTCCGACCATTTGTCGCCATTAGGCGCTTTACTGATCTCACCATCCGCCAGCACATACGTAACGGTGCCGTATTCCCGTATCCGTTGAATGATATAACCGGAAAAATCAGATTTCCAGCGGCCCGGCGGACCATACATCAAGCCATCGTCGGTACCAATCCAGAGGCGATTGGTTTTATCCTGAAAAATGACGGTAATATTGTTCGACTTCAGTTTGGAATTGACTGTTTTGTACTGCTGCACCAATTGCAGTTGCGGCGTTGTTTTCAATTGAAACAAACCTGCCTGATCGGTGCCGATCCAGAGCGTGCCGGAAGCCGCGTCGTACCAGGCTGCCGTCACCACGCAGTCATCACCGGCAATTTTTTTAAAATCGGCTTCCTGCCAGGTGTAATCGGCATTGCCGCCCCGGTAGGACAGCACCGATTTTTCGCCTGCCGCGAGGGTTCGCTGGGTAGCAAAATCGGCGGCTTTCACTTGAAAAACACCTTTGCTGTTGGATGCCCATTTACGGCCTTCTGGATCCACAGTTACGTTGAACACAGGCAATGCGCGGTCAATCGCGCTGCTCCGGGTGATTTCAAGACCTGCCTTTTGGGCAAAATTTTCGGGAAGAAAAAGAACAAAAACGCAATGGTTAGCGCCGGTGAAAGGCGGGAAAAGAACTATACATCATTATAAGAGTATCCGTTAGAGAAACAATTGGGTTGCACCTGTCTAATATATCACAAGACATGGCTGAAAAAGGCCGAATTGGCCAACCCCAACACAATTCTGCAAAACCAAAAAAATTTGTATTATTAGCTCGGCTAAGGTGAGACAACATCAACCCCTTAACGCAAAACAGCAGTCGAAAGTGTGCAGGATTACTGCCGCACCAGCTTGGCCGTTCGCCAGTTTTGTCCCGCTTTTTTAATTTTTACAACATAAACGCCTTTGGGTAAATCGCCTGTCCAGATGGGATCGCTGCCGGTGATGGTCGCATCGCGCCACATTTTTCCATCCGCACCGATCACCTGTAATTTGATTTTTTCAGCGGATTTTACATTGGTCAGTCGTACCCAGGAGCCTGCAGGATTTGGGAAAACACTCAATTCTTCCGAGGGCGCCTCGTGGCCGGCAGAAACAGCGCCCGCAAACAGCCACTGGTAAGCAGCGGGGAATTCCCGCGCCCAGAACCATTCGGAGTGCTGACCGTCGGAGGGTACCGTAAAGAACTTTTCCGATAAGGAAAAACCGGCAGTGGTCATGGCATTGGCGACTTGCAACATATTCTGTTCAACAGAAGCCGGTTCTTCGCCGCCTGCAAGGAAGTATACCCGCGCAGCGCCCTGTTTGGGGTGGGTTGCCACGTGATTGACCGGATTGTTGCCCGCAAACCAGAATGCGGGGGAAAAATGCCCGCCTTGGGAAAGATATCCTGCCGCTCGGAAAAGCCGTACATCGAGATCAATCCACCCATACTGCTACCCATGATACCGGTGGTATTGCGTCCGGGAAGGGTACGGTAGTTGGCGTCGATATAAGGTTTGAGCGTGCTGACGAGGAATTCGATATATTCGTCGCCTTGACCGCCGCCGTATTGCGCATTGATCCAGGGGGAATACTCATTGAGACGATCTACGCCGCCATTGTCGATCCCAACTACGATGCAGCCGTAATCGCCTTGCTGGTGCAGTTCATTGAGGGATTCATCCACTTCCCATTCTCCTGAAAAACTGGTTTCCGCATCAAACAGGTTTTGGGCATCCTGCATATACAGTACCGGATAACTTTTGGTGGTCGTGGCATAATCGGGCGGCAAATACAGCCAGATGCGCCGGTTGCGGTTGAGTTGTGGGATGTAAAAATCATTGTCCATGATTTGTACATTCGCCGCCGCGGTGGAGTTGCTGCCGCTGCCGCCCAGGTCTTCCCAGGAAAGGATGGGCAACTGGATCGTTTTGGGCTGACCGTTGTAGGTGGTTTCGTGGTCGGGTTGGAAACTGCCGTTCGCATTGCCTTCTACGGAAGGCCAACCGCCTCTGGTAAATTTGAATTTAACCGTACCAACGGCGGGCGTCAGCACGATACTAAACTGGCCGTTACCCATTGGGGTCAGTATCTTGGTGGCATCGCCGGCATTCCAGTTGTTAAAAGTTCCGGCAATATAAATACTCGATCCTGGAGGCGTATTGCCCGGAATAGCCGTTACAACAATGGTCAGTTGGGAAAAAAGGACTGCCTGCGCACAAAAAAGCAACAAACAGATGCTGGAAAGTAGTTTTTTCATAAATTTTAAATCGGTAAGGGATGTTTGTTTAAGATGAGGTTTGAGAGGTTTGAAATGGTTTGATGGTTTGAAGTCTTCGCTTTCAGGCGTTTGTACTAGCATGTTGAAAATTTCCGCAAATCTCCGAAAAACCCGCGGTTTTTGCTTAACAATCACATATTTTCATGTTTTTTATACTCTCCAAAATAGTAGCGCTCTTTTTGAAACCGCTCAACCTGATGTTGATAACAGGGTTGATTGCATGGCTCGCTAAAAGGCAGCGGTTAAAGAAAATCGCCTTCAGGGCGGTCATTGTCCAGTTTCTGGTTTTTACCAATCCCTGGCTGATCAGCGTTTTGGGCGGCTGGTGGGAAACCGGACAGCGCAGCCCTGCAGATCTTACCCAACCGTATGAAGTTGGCATTGTGCTGGGCGGATATACCGAATCCCTGACAGCATCACCGCCGGGCTTGCCGACGTTCAGCCGTTCGGGCAACCGCCTTAGCACGGCCCTTTTATTATACCAAACAGGGAAAATTCGGCGCCTGCTGCTGTCGGGCGGTTCAGGTCGCATTATTGGAAAAGAACAAATTGAAGCGGATCTGATACATGATTACCTGTTGCAAATGGGCGTGCCGGACAGCGCCATCTGGGTCGAAGACCGCTCGCGCAATACCCGCGAAAACGCTTTGTACTCCGAAATATTGGTCGATAGCCTGGCGCCCGGCGCCAGATGCCTGCTCATCAGTTCGGCCTGGCACCTCCGCCGCGCAAGCGCCAATTTTGAACGGGCGGGATTGCCCTGCGATACCTTCGGAACCGATTTTTTTAAAGAAAATAGCCAGGGAAACCTGCTGCGCTGGCTGGAACCCGACTGGAAAGCGCTGCTGAAATGGGAATGCCTGATAAAAGAGTGGGTCGGGTATTTGTGTGTTTAGTGTTTCGTGTATAGTGTTTGGGGCGCTCCGCCTTTGGCAACTTTGAGTCGTTTGGCCGATGGGAGTGGAATGGGGTAAAACTCTATAGGGTTGTTGATCAACCAAAGAACAGTTACCACCATAAACCTATAAACTTATTCAATATCCATGTAAATTAAACCCTTCCGTCTCCACCATATTGACCCATTTCCCCATTTTTTTCTGGATGACTTTAAAGTGTTGCTCGTCCTCCGAAGTTACAAAGGACATCGCGGTGCCCGCTGCACCGGCCCGGCCCGTTCTGCCCGTCCGGTGGATAAAATCCTTGGGCGAACGGGGCAATTCGTAGTTAATCACCACCGGTAAATCTGGAATGTCGATGCCACGCGAGGCCAGATCAGTGGCCACCAACACCCTGATTTCACCTTATTTAAAATAGCGCAGAGCGTCCGTCCGGGCCGCCTGGCTTTTCTGGCTGTGCAGCGCCAGGGCCGCAATGCCGTTTATTTTCAGTTTATGCACCACACTGTCTGCCTTGTGCACCGATGAGGTGAAAATCAATACCTGTTGCAGGTTTTGTTCTTTAATGAGGTAGCGCAGCAAAGGCCCCTTTCGTTCTTCCGTCACTCGGTAGCCGATGTGCTGGATCAAATCCAGGTTTTCCACTTCCGGTTCTATTTGAATTTTGACGGGATCGTGCAGCAGCATTTCAGTGATGGTGTGGATATCCTTACCCAGCGTTGCCGAAAACAGCAGGTTCTGCCGTTTTGCCGGCAGCAGGGCAAAAATGCGGTTCATTTCTTCCTTGAACCCCAGGTTCAGCATTTTGTCGGCCTCATCCAGCACCAATATTTCCACTGCTGACAATTGCAGGGCATTGTTGTCCGCCAGGTCGAGCAGGCGCCCGGGCGTTGCTACCAGCACTTCCACACCCGACAATTGCATCATTTGCGGGTTGATGGACACGCCGCCAAAAACGGCCAGGGTTTTGACGGGCCGCGCCAATCCCGCGCTGAATTGTTTGCAGACCTCGCCTACTTGCACCGCCAGTTCCCGCGTCGGCACGAGGATCAAAGCCCGGATAAACCTGTTTTTGGCCGCCGGTTTTTGTTGCAGCAATTGCAAAATGGGCAGCACAAATCCTGCGGTTTTGCCCGAGCCGGTCTGGGCAATGCCAAGGATGTCTTTGCCCGCCAGAACGGCCGGGATCGCTGCGGACTGGATGGGGCGCGGTGCGGTGTAGCCTGCGCGGGCGATGGCCGAGAGAGGAGGGGGCGGAGAGGCCGAGGGAGGAGAAGGGCATGGGTGGGAGATGGATTTGGCTGCGAAGGTAGGGCCTGCCCATGCGCAACGTGAGAATTTGACAACTTTTTGGAAGTTGTCAATTTTGGCCCAGGCAAAGTTTGGCGCACACAACGCAAAA